>NZ_CP049989.1:2400000-3600000 GCF_011388215.1 Hydrogenophaga crocea | reverse complement strand
CCGCTGGCCGCCTGCAGGCCCTCGACCTCGTCGACCAGGCGCAGCAGCGGCGCGAGCTCGCGGTATCGGTGCGCGGTGGCGCGGATGTAGGCGATGAAGCGCGGCGCGTCGGCCAGGTATTTGGGCTTGCCGTCGCGCAGCGTGAGCCGGGCGAAGATGCCCGCGACCTTGAGGTGGCGCTGCAGGCCCATCCACTCGACCGCGCGGTAGAAGGCGCCGAAGTCGGCGTGCCAGTCTTCGAAGTCCATCAGGCCGAGCTTGCGCGCCTGCTCCCAGTAGCGCACCGTCACGTCGATCACGAAGTCTTCCTCCCAGCTCAGGAAGGCGTCGCGCATGAGGCTGGCGATGTCGTAGGTGACCGGGCCCATGAGCGCGTCCTGGAAGTCGAGCACGCCGACCTGGGTGGCTGGCGTATCGCCGCGCTCGCGCAGCACCATGAGGTTGCGCGGCATGAAGTCGCGGTGCACGTAGACCGTGGGCATGGCGAGCACGCGCTGCACGATCAGGTCGAAGGTTTTCTGCAAGGTCTGTTGCTGGCTGTTGCTCAGCGCCAGGCCCTTGTGCTGCGTGAGGTACCAGTCGGGAAAGAGCTGCAGCTCGCGGCGCAGCACCGCCTCGTCGTAGGGCGGCAGCACGCCCGGGCGGCTGGCCTGCTGCCAGGGCAGCAGCGCGGCGAGCGCGTCGCGGTACAGGTCGGCGTTGGCCTGCGGGCGCTCGGGGTCGATCACGTCGAGCAGGGTCTGCGTGCCGAGGTCGTCGAGCAGCATGAAGCCCAGCGGCGCGTCCCAGGCCAGCACCTGCGGCACGCGCAGGCCGGCGTCGCGCATGAGGCCGGCGATGCGCACGAAGGGCTCGCTGTTTTCCTTGTCGGGCGGCGCGTCCATCACGATCGCGCTGCCGCCGTCGTGCGTGTCCAGGCGCAGGTAGCGGCGAAAGCTCGCATCGGCCGAGGCCGGGCGCAGGCTGTCGGGGCGCAGGCGGTGCTGCGTGGCCAGCGGAGCCAGCCAGGCGTGGAAAGCCGCCTCGCGCTGCGGGTCGGCCCACGCGACGGTCGTCGGTGACGGGGTCATGGTGGGGGTGGGCTGGGGGTGCGCGTGCGGGCCGCCGGGGCCTTGGCGCAGGGGGGCCATGGAATAATCCGGCGCATTCTACAAACGCCCCTTCGACGCAGTGCGCGGCCCGCCCGCCGCCGGGCCCGACCTTGAAACGCCGACCGACCCCTTCCCGCCCCGCGCCCCGCCTTGCGCTCGCCCCCCTGGCCGCGGCCGTGGTGGGCGGCCTCACGGCACTGGCGGCGCAGGCCCAGTCCGAAGGCCTGGCACTGCGGCCCAGCCTGCGGCTGCAGGAGAACCTGCCCGCCGAGGCACAGAAGGGCGCATCGGCCTTCGTGTCGGGCCAGCGCATCGAGGGCAAGACCGGCGGCGTCACCACCATCGAAGGCGAGGCCGAGGTGCGCCGCCACGACATGGTGATCCGTGCCGATCGCCTGACCTACGACGAGAACACGGGCGAGGCCACGGCCCAGGGCAACGTGCTCATCAACCGCAACGGCGACCGCTACAGCGGCCCCTCGCTGCGGCTCAACGCCGACACCTTCATCGGCAGCTTCGAGCAGCCCCAGTTCGAGATCCTGCGCTCGGGCGGCCGCGGCGACGCGGCGCGGCTGGACTTCCTGGGCGAAGACAAGGCCAGCGCCCACCAGGCCCGTTACAGCACCTGCCCGCGCGTGCCCGGCGCCGACTGGATGCCCGACTGGCTGGTGCGCGCCAAACGCATCGACTTCGACAACGTGGAGCAGACCGGCGCCGCCACCAACGGCGTGCTCGAGTTCAAGGGCGTGCCCATCCTGGGCGCGCCCTACTTCACCTTTCCGCTCACGGACGAACGCAAGTCGGGCCTGCTGCCGCCATCCATCAACCTCGACAGCCTGAGCGGCTTCGAGTACACGCAGCCCTACTACCTCAACCTCGCGCCGAACTACGACCTCACCCTGTACCCCACGGTGATGACCAAGCGCGGCATCGACCTCGGGGGCGAGTTCCGCTACCTGCGGCCCGACTACAGCGGCCGGCTGCGCGGCTCCTTCATGCCCTCGGACCGGCTGCGCAACGACGACCGCTGGGGCTACACCTTCCAGCACAACCAGACCCTCACCGACGCGATCAACCGCCTCGGCGGCGGCGGCAGCACGGCGCTCAACCTCAACATCAACCGCGTCAGCGACGACAACTACTGGCGCGACTTCCCGCGCTCGGGCGCCACGCTCACGCAGCGCCTGCTGCCCGCCGACGCGCAGGTGAGCTGGACGCAGGGGCCCTGGTCGCTGGTCGCCGGGGCCTACACCTGGCAGACCCTGCAGGACATCGACGCGCCCATCATCCCGCCCTACGACCGCGTGCCCGCGCTGTCGCTGTCCTACCAGCGGGGCGACCTGGGCTGGGGCATTCCGGGCGACACGCAGCTGCTGCTGTCGGGCGGCTACACGCGCTTCGAGTCGAACCCCTTGCTCACGGGCCAGCCCAATGGCGAACGCGCGCTTGCCATCGCCCAGTTCAGCCACCGCTGGCAGGCGCCGGGCTGGTTCGTGGAGCCGCGTGCGCGCCTGCACGCCACGCAGTACCGCTACGACAGCGCACTGGCCAATGGCCAGACCAGCGCGTCTCGTGCCCTGCCGACCCTGAGCCTGGACAGCGGCCTGGTGTTCGAGCGCGACGCGAGCTACTTCGGCCGCGCCTTCACGCAGACGCTGGAGCCGCGTGCCTACTTCACCTGGACGCCCTACCGCGACCAGAGCCTGCTGCCCAACTACGACTCGGCCGCGACCGACTTCAACTTCGCGACCATCTACTCGGACAACGTCTTCACGGGCAACGACCGCATCTCCGACACGCGTGCGCTCACGCTGGGCGTGAGTTCGCGCCTGCTCGACCCGCGCACCGGCGCCGAGATCGTGCGCCTGGGCATCGCACAGCGCTACCTGCTGCGCGACCAGGACGTGACCCTGCCCAACGCAGCCGGCCTGCCCGGCGGCGACCCGGTCACCGAGCGGTTCAGCGACGTGCTGATCGGCGCGCGCGTGCAGTGGAGCCCGCGCTGGCTGTTCGACACGAACTTCCAGTACAACCCCACGAGCCAGGAGTCGGTGCGCACCACGCTGAGCGCGCGCTACATGCCCGGCCCCTTCCGCACGCTGAGCGCTGCGTGGCGTTTCCAGCGTGGCAACTCCGAGCAGCTCGACCTCGGCTGGCAATGGCCGCTCAGCGGCCTGTTCGGCGCCGCGCCCGCTGCCGTGCCCGGCCGTGCGCTGGGCGAAGGCCAGTGGTACAGCGTGGGCCGCATCAACTACAGCGTGCCCGACCGCAAGATCGTCGATCTGGTCGCCGGCTTTGAGTACGATGCCGGCTGCTGGATCGGGCGCATCGTGCTCGAGCGGCTGCAGCGCAGCGCGGCTTCCGCGAACCAGCGCATCCTGTTCCAGCTCGAATTCACGGGCTTCTCGCGCATCGGCTCCAACCCGTTGCAGACCCTCAGGGACAACGTGCCGCGCTACCAGTACCTGCGCGAAGAAATCACCCCGCCGAGCCGCTTCGAACGCCATGACTGACCGCTTCCTGCTCTCCTCCCTGGCCCTGGCGGTCGCGCTGTCGGCCCTGCCCGCCTCGGCGCAAACCGCCTTCCCCACGCCGCGAACGCCCAGCCTGAGCCTGCCCGCGGGCACGGGCAGCGCCAGCAGCAACCGCACGGCCGACTTCATCGTTGCGCTGGTCAATTCCGAACCGATCACCAACCACGACGTGCGCCAGCGCCTGCGCCAGGTCGAGCAGAACATCGCGCAGCGCAACATCGCCAACGCGCCGCCGCGCGCCGAGCTCGCGCGGCAAGTGCTCGAGCAGCTCATCAACGAACGCGCGCAGATCCAGTTCGCCACCGAATCCGGCGTGCGCGTGAGCGAGAGCGACATCGACCAGACCGAGCAGAACATCGCGGCGCAAAACCAGCTCGGCCGCGAAGAGTTCCGCCGCCGCCTGGCCAGCGAAGGCATCGAGCTCAACCGCTTCCGCGCCGAGCTGCGCCAGCAGATGCTGCTGCAACGCGTGCGCGAGCGCGAGGTCGATTCGCGGCTGCGCGTGAGCGACGCCGACGTCGACGACTACCTCCGCGAGCAGCAGAACGGCAACGACATCACCAGCCTCGAGCTCAACCTCAGCCATGTGCTCGTGAGCGTGCCCGAGAACGCCAGCGAAGCCCAGGTGGCCGAGCGCCAGGCACGGGCCCAGCGCGTGGCCGACCGCGCGCGCGCGGGCGAGGACTTCGCCACCCTGGCGCGCGAGTTCTCCGACGCGCCGGAGCGCGTCAACGGCGGCCAGTTCGGCTGGCGCCAGGCCACGCGCTTGCCCGATCTGTTCGTGAATTCCACGCGCGCGCTCGCGCCCGGCGCGATCGCCGGGCCGGTGCGCAGCCTCGCGGGCTTTCACGTGCTCAAGCTCAACGACAAACGCGGCGGCGGCCTGCCCGACATGACGGTCACACAGACCCGCGTGAGCCACATCCTGCTGCGGCCCGGGCCGCAGCTCACGCAGCAGGCCGCCCAGGCGCGCCTGAACGAATTCCGCCAGCGCATCGCGTCGGGGCAGGCCAGCTTCGAGGCGTTGGCGCGCGAGAACAGCCAGGACGGCTCGGCCGCGGGCGGTGGCGCGCTCGGCTGGGCCTCCCCGGGCATGTTCGTGCCCGAATTCGAGCAGGCCATGAACGGCCTGCAGCCGGGCCAGGTGTCTGAGCCGGTGGTGTCGCGCTTCGGCGTGCACCTGATCCGCGTGGACGAGCGCCGCACCGTGCCGCTCGACGAGCGCGAGCGTCGCGAGCGGGTGCGTGGCGTGGTGCGCGAGCAAAAGCTCGAAGAAGCCCTGGCCCTGTGGGCCCGCGACGTGCGCGCGCGCGCCTACGTCGAGATCCGCGAAGAACCGCAGCTGTGAAGCACATCGCGCGCAAGCGCTTCGGACAGCACTTCCTGACCGACACCGGCGTCATCGACGCCATCGTGCGCGCCATCGATCCGCGGCCCGGCCAGGTCATGGTCGAAATCGGCCCGGGCCTGGCCGCGCTCACGCAGCCGCTGGTGGAGCGCTTGGGCCGCCTGCGCGTGATCGAACTCGACCGCGACCTGGCCGCGCGCCTGCGCGGCCACGGCCAGCTCGACGTCACCGAGGCCGACGTGCTCACGGTGGATTTCTCGGCCCTGCCGGGCGCGGCGCCGGGCGCGCTGCGCGTGGTGGGCAACCTGCCCTACAACATCTCCACGCCCATTCTTTTTCACCTGCTCGCCCACGTGGCCGTGGTGCAGGACCAGCACTTCATGCTGCAGAAAGAGGTGATCGACCGCATGGTGGCCGCGCCCGCCACGGCCGACTACGGGCGCCTGTCGGTGATGCTGCAGTGGCGCTACGCGATGGAGAACGTGCTGTTCGTGCCGCCCGGGTCCTTCGACCCGCCGCCCCGCGTCGACAGCGCGGTGGTGCGTATGGCCCCGCTGGCCGATCCGCCGCGGATCGACGTGGCCCACTTCAGCGCGCTGGTGCAGACCGCGTTCAGTCAGCGCCGCAAGATCCTGCGCCACACGCTGGGCCAGTGGCTGGAGGCGCGCAATGCTTCGGGCGACTTCGATCTGCAGCGCCGTGCGGAAGAGGTCGCTGTGAGCGAGTACGTCAGCCTGGCGCTGCGAACGCAGGCATGAAAAAGCCCCGACGGGTGTCGGGGCTCATCCGGTGGCGGGGCGCGGGGCCGCTCAGGCTGCCGCGAGCCAGTAGCCGGCGTTGAAGGGGCTGCTCATGCGCAGCGCCTGCGGGCTCACGTCGAGGATCTTGTCGGTGGGCATGGGCTCTTCGCTCTGCACCTCGATCGGCTCTTCGCCCTTGGGCGTGCGGGCCACCGAGAACGAATAGAAGCAGCGGAACGGCACCTTGCGGTCGCTCCAGTACTCGGCGGTGTCGCGGAAGATGTCGAGCAGTTGCTCGCGCGCTTCCTTGTCGAACTTGCTGTGCGCCGGGATGTGCTCGAGCACGACGATGAAGCCGGTTTGCGGGCCCGACTTGTGGACCATGTCGGTCATGCAGTCGTAGAGCGCGTCGAAGTTCTTGCCGAAGTGCGGCGGCAACGTGTACTGGGCGGCGATCAGCTCGAGCACGTCCTGCTTGCTCTGGGCCTTGGCCAGGTTGGCGTAGAGGAAGTGGTGACCCAGTTGCTCCGCGGCCGCTTGCAGGTCTTTCACGCCGAAGGCGCGAATCGACTGAACGATGTTGGGTCGCACATTACGAAGTGGCGTGTCCATCTCCGCGTCTCTTTCCACAGTCAAAGTTGAATAACCGAACGCTCTTGTGAGGCTCACTGCACGATGCGGCGAAAGCTCGCGTAGTGGTCCTCGGTGTAGTAACAGGCATCAGGCACCCTGGGTTGCTCACCACCGCACACGATCCGCCTGGCCCCCCGGTGGCCTAGGCCTGGGGTGGGCACGGTGTATTCACGGTAGTAGCCACGCTTTTGACGGGGCAGCAGGCCTTCGCGGTTGAAAAAGACGGTGCCGTCCTTTTCGTAGCGGAAGGGGCCTCCTGCCGAGATCTGGCCCATGACTTGCTGACCCTGAACAGGCAGGGCCGTGACCGACACGGCCGCCGTGGTGGCAGGAAGGGCCGATGGGTCGGGCCCGCGCGCCTGCACCAGAATGGTGCCTGTTGCGCTGACCGCGGCGGCAACCACTGCCGCCAGCAACCCGGCTTTCCCTTTGCCCCAACGCTGGCGAATCCGCCGCAAATCCATGAGCTTGGATGGCTCCTGATGCGGGTTAACCCATGTCCGTGACGCTGGGGTTAACCCTCAAATACAAGCGCGGGAGTGTGCCCTAACCCGGGTCAAAAAGCAAGCCAATGCCCAAAAAATGGGCACTGGCAAGGGGTGCTGCAGAAGCTGATAAGTTAGCGCCCGCTATGGTGCAAGGCTTCAGCGACCGACGTTTGCGTCGGCGACGGTGAGGGCCGTCATGTTGACGATGCGGCGCACCGTGGCGCTGGGCGTGAGGATGTGCACCGGCTGGGCGGCGCCCAGGAGCACGGGGCCGATGGCGATGTTGCCGCCCGCCGCCGTCTTGAGCAGGTTGTAGGCGATGTTGGCGGCGTCGATGTTGGGCAGCACCAGCAGGTTGGCCGCGCCCTTGAGGGTGGAATTGGGCATGAGGCGGTGGCGGGCCTCGGCGTCCAGCGCCACGTCGCCGTGCATCTCGCCGTCGACCTCCAGCCAGGGCGCCTGCTCGCGCAGCAGCTCCAGGGTGCGGCGCATCTTGACGGCCGAGCCCTCGTTGGAGGAGCCGAAGTTGGAGTGCGACAGCAGCGCGGCCTTGGGCTGGATGCCGAAGCGCAGCATTTCCTCGGCGGCCATCACGGTGATCTCACACAGCTCCTCTGCCGTCGGGTCGACGTTGACGTGCGTGTCGACCAGGAAGACCTGGCGGTTGGGCAGCATCAGGCCATTCATGCACGCGTAGATGCGCACGTCCTGGGCGGTGCTGGGGCTGCCGCCGGCGCGCTTGCCGATGACCTGGTCGATGTACTGCAGGTGGCCCTGGGTGCTGCCCCAGGTGCCGCAGATGAGGCCGTCGACCTCGTTCTTGTGTAGCAGCATGGCGCCGATGAGGGTCAGGCGGCGGCGCATCTCGATCTTGGCGAGCTGCTGCGTGACGCCTTTGCGCTCGGTCATGCGGTGGTAGGTCTGCCAGAAGTCGCGGTAGCGGTCGTCCTGTTCGACGTTGACCACGTCGTAGTCGAGGTCCTGCTTGAGGCGCAGACCGAACTTCTCGATGCGCTGGGCGATGATGGCCGGGCGGCCGATCAGGGTGGGGCGCGCCAGGCCCTCGTCGACCACGATCTGGCAGGCGCGCAGCACGCGTTCCTCTTCGCCTTCCGAATAGGCCACGCGCTTGCGCGTGGCCAGCTTGGCGGCCGTGAAGATGGGCTTCATCACGGTGCCCGAGGCGAATACGAAGCCTTGCAGCTTTTCGCGGTAGGCGGCCATGTCGGCGATCGGACGCAGGGCCACGCCGCTGTCGGCCGCGGCCTGGGCCACCGCGGGCGCGATCTTCATCATCAGCCGCGGGTCGAAGGGCTTGGGGATCAGGTACTCGGGGCCGAAGGCGAGCTTCTCACCCGCGTAGGCGGCGGCCACCACCTCGCTCTGCTCGGCCTGCGCGAGCTCGGCGATGGCGTGCACCGCGGCGATCTCCATCTCGTCGGTGATGGTGGTGGCGCCCGAGTCGAGCGCGCCGCGGAAGATGTAGGGGAAGCACAGGACGTTGTTGACCTGGTTCGGGTAGTCGGTGCGGCCGGTGGCCATGATGGCGTCGTCGCGCACGGCCCTGACCTCTTCGGGCAGGATCTCGGGCGTGGGGTTGGCCAGCGCCATGATCAGCGGCTGCCTGGCCATGGACTTGACCATCTCGGGCTTGAGCACGCCGCCGGCCGACAGGCCCAGGAAGATGTCGGCGCCTGCAATGACATCGGCGAGCTTGCGCGCGTCGGTCTTCTGGGCGAACTGCACCTTGTCCTCGTCCATGAGTTCGGTGCGGCCCTGGTAGACCACGCCCGCGAGGTCGGTCACCCAGATGTTCTCGCGCGGCAAACCCAGCTTCACGAGCAGGCCCAGGCAGGCCAGCGCCGCGGCGCCCGCGCCCGACGTGACGAGCTTGACCTGCTTGATGTCCTTGCCGACCACCTTCAGGCCGTTGAGGATGGCCGCGCCGACCACGATCGCGGTGCCGTGCTGGTCGTCGTGGAAGACGGGGATCTTCATGCGCTCGCGCAGCTTGCGCTCGACATAGAAGCAGTCGGGGGCCTTGATGTCTTCAAGGTTGATGCCGCCGAACGTGGGTTCGAGCGCGGCGATGATGTCGACCAGCTTGTCCGGGTCTTTCTCGGCGATCTCGATGTCGAAGACGTCGATGCCGGAGAACTTCTTGAACAGCACGCCCTTGCCTTCCATCACCGGCTTGGCGGCCAGCGGGCCGATGTCGCCCAGTCCGAGCACGGCGGTGCCATTGGTGATCACGGCGACGAGGTTGCCGCGCGCGGTGTAGCGGAAGGCGTTGGCCGGATCGGCCACGATCTCTTCACAGGGCGCGGCCACGCCGGGCGAATAGGCCAGCGCCAGGTCGCGCTGGTTCGACAAGGGCTTGGTGGCGGCAATGGCCACTTTGCCGGGCACCGGGCGCTCGTGGTAGTCCAGGGCGGCCTGGCGCAGTTCGGCGCGCTTGTTCTCGGGGCTGTGGGATGCGGTCATGCGTGTCTCCGGCCGTGTTGCTTTCTGCCATGCGAAAGGCGAATTCGCATTCTAAATGTGGCCCTGCGCCCGGACGGCCCATGGCCCAGCGGGCCGATGGGTGTAGGCCTTGTGAGAAAAACAGGGGGAATCGGGGGCCGCGCGCGGCGGCCGGGGCTCAGGCCGTGGCGGCCAGGCGCGCCTGCTCGGGCGTTTGCAACTGCAGGTGGGCGACGGCGTGGCCCGGGGCGCACTCGGTGAACACCTGGCGCGCGCAGCCCTCGCAGCGACCGCATTGCGTGGCCACACCCAGCTCGAGCTGGATGTCGTCGAACGCCATGCCCGAGCGCGCGCATTGGGCGATGGTTTTGTCACTGACGCGGCGGCAGACGCAGACGATCATGGGCTTGAGCGGAATGAAACGCCTGCAAATGATAATGGCTCGTATTCATTGCGCAATGCCCCCAGGGCACCGCCCGACGGGCGGTGCCGCGTCCGATCGCGATCAGCTCACGGAGCCCATCTGGCTCTGCAGGTAGTTCTGCAGGCCGACCTTGCCGATCAGATCGATCTGGGTTTCGAGGAAGTCGATGTGCTCCTCGGTGTCGTCGAGGATGCCTTGCAGGATGTCGCGCGAGACGTAGTCGCGCACGGATTCGCAGTGGGCGATGCCGTCCTTGATGGTGGCCTGGGCACCGCGCTCGAGCTGCAGGTCGCAATTGAGCAGTTCGGGCACGTCTTCGCCGATGTGCAGCTTGCCCAGGTCCTGCAGGTTGGGCAGGCCGTCGAGCATGAAGATGCGGTCCATGAGCTGGTCGGCGTGCTTCATCTCGCCGATCGATTCCTCGTATTCCTTCTTGGCCAGCTTGTCCAGGCCCCAATGCTTGAGCATGCGGTAGTGCAGGAAGTACTGGTTGATGGCCGTCAGCTCGTTCTTGAGCTGGGCTTGCAGGTGTGCAATGACTTTTTCATCGCCTTTCATGGCTGCTCCTTTCGCGGTGAGGGGAGGCGGCATTGTGGGCCGAAGCCCACGGCCGCCGCGGGGTGGCTTGCTTGCAAATAAGAATTGTTCTCATATGATGGTCCCCAGTCACTGCTGGAGCACCCATGAAAACCGATCCGATGCGCCCGTCCGATGAGGAGTACACGCTGCCGCCGACCGAGGCCCTGCTCGCCGGCACGCTCGCGCTCATGACGGGTTGCGCGCAGCACACCGGGCCGGTGCGGCAGCGCGAACTGATGGTGGGCAAGGTCGTGAGCAACCTCACCGAGCTGTCGCAGCACCCGGCCTTGTCGGCACCGATGCGGCTGCTGCTCGGCCGCCTGAGCGCGCGCTGGCTGCTCGAACTCGGCAGCGCGGCGGCGCCGTCGCCGGGCCTCACGCCCATGCCCGAGCACCGCACGCTGCAATGAGCCTCAGCCGCGCATGAGCGCTTCGATCGCGTCGGGGTCCACCGGCACGTCGCGCGTGATCAGTTCGCAGCCGCTTTCCGTGACCACCGCATCGTCCTCGATGCGGATGCCGATGTTCCAGAAGCGCTCGGGCACGCCTTCGGCGGGACGGATGTAGAGCCCGGGCTCGATCGTGAGCACCATGCCCGGCCGCAGCACGCGGCTCGGCCGGTCCTTGATGGTCTCGCCCGACAGCGGGTCCTTGCGCTCGCTCACCTTGCCCACTTCCGAAGGCTCCACGTAACTGCCGCAGTCGTGCACGTCCATGCCCAGCCAGTGGCCGGTGCGGTGCATGTAGAACTGGAAGTAATGGCGGTTGGCGATCACGTCGTCGACCGTGCCCACCTTGGTCTTGTCGAGCAGACCCAGGTCGAGCAGGCCCTGCGACAGCACCCTGACCGTGGCTTCGTGCGGGTCGACAAAGCGCGCGCCGGCCCGCGTGGCCGCCACTGCCGCGTCCTGGCTCGCGAGCACCAGCTCGTACACGGCGCGCTGCGGCCCCGTGAAGCGGCCGTTGGCCGGAAACGTGCGCGTGATGTCGCTCGCGTAGCCGTCGAGCTCACAGCCGGCGTCGATCAGCACCAGCTCGCCGTCGCGGATCGGCGCGGCGTCGGCGCGGTAATGGAGGATGCAGGCGTTCGCCCCTGCGGCGACGATGCTGCCGTAGGCCGGGTACTGCGAGCCGCCCTGGCGGAACTCGTGCAGCAGCTCGGCGTCGAGGTGGTACTCGCGCACGTCCTGGCCCGCGCGCAGCATGGCCGCGCTGCGCTGCATGGCGCGGATGTGGGCGCGCGCGCTGATCTTCGA
Organism: Hydrogenophaga crocea; assembly: GCF_011388215.1. Taxonomy (NCBI): domain Bacteria; kingdom Pseudomonadati; phylum Pseudomonadota; class Betaproteobacteria; order Burkholderiales; family Comamonadaceae; genus Hydrogenophaga; species Hydrogenophaga crocea. The sequence goes on along the minus strand of NZ_CP049989.1, from coordinate 3,588,444 downwards.
GGCGCGCCGCATGATGTCGAGTTCGTGCGCGTCCTTCACGAGCCGCATTTCATCGAGCAGCGTGCACAGGTCGCGCTGGGTCTCGGGGCACAGCGCGCCGTAGCGCACACGCGCACGCACCTTCTGCAGCCAGCCGTCGATGCGGCCTTCGAGGCCCGCGTGGGTGGCGAACGGGAACCAGACCACCGCGCGGTTCTCGAGCAGGCGCGGCAGGCGCTGGTCGAGCTCGGTGACCGCGAACGCTTCGTCCACGCCGAGCGCGGCGGGCGCGGCCTCGGGTCCGAGGCGGATGCCGTCCCAGATCTCGCGCTCGAGGTCCTTGGGCTGGCAGAACAGCGTCGTGCGCCCTTCGGCCGTGATCAGCAGCCAGGCCTGGGGTTCGGTGAAGCCGCTCAGGTAATAGAAATAGCTGTCGTGGCGGTAAAGGAAGTCGGTGTCGCGGTTGCGCGGGCGTTCCAGCGCGGTCGGCACGATGGCAATGCCCCCGGGGCCGAGTTGCGAGGCCAGGCGCGCGCGGCGCTCGGCATAAAGGCGGAAATGGGTCGAGGCGTCCATCGCGGCATTCTCCCGTTTATGCATTCAGTTCGGCCAGGCGTTCGGGCGTGCCCACGTCGGTCCAGGGGCCGGTGTAGAGCTCGGCGCTCACGCGGCCCGCGTCCATGGCCCGGCGCAGCAGCGGCGCGAGCGGCTCGGCCGTGCCCTGCGGGTTGCCCGGGTGGATCTCGCACCAGGGCGGCTCGAACAACTCGCGCCGGTACAGCCCGATGGTGCTGTACGTGAAGCGCTCGGCCCCGCCGTTGACGGCCAGCCCGTCGGCGCCGAGTCCGAAATCGCCCCGCGGGTTGTGCGCCGGGTTGGGGACCAGCCACAGATGCGCGAGGCGGTCGCTGCGCGCGAAGCGCTCGAGCGCTGCGGGATCGAAGGGAAAGCCCGGCGCGTACACGTCGCCCGCCACCACCCAGAACCGCGTGTCGAGCAGCGGCAGCGCGCGCGCGATGCCGCCCGCCGTTTCGAGCGCGTAGCCGAAGTCCTCGCCCTCGGCCGAGTAGGCGATGGTCACGGGCCGGCCGGCGCTGCTGTGCGGGCGGGGCCCGAAATGCGCGGGAATCTGCTCGCCGAGCCAGGCGGTGTTGATCACCAGCCGGTCCACGCCCGCATCGGCCAGCGCGTCCACGTGCCAGCGCAGCAAGGAGCGGCCCTTCACCGCGAGCAAGGGCTTGGGCACGCGGTCGGTGAGCGGGCGCATGCGGTTGCCGCGGCCGGCGGCAAGGACGATGGCTTGGGCGGTGGAGACCATGGTTGAAGCCCCCACTGTAGCCGGCGTTGCGCCTCGGCTGTACGCGGTGGCCCCCACCCCGTTGGGTATCGCGAGACCGGGGGACCGGAGCCCAGCCGCTAAAATTCCGGGTTTCTACCCAGGCCGGGCCGTGCACGACGGTCTGCGCCGCGCCCGCGTCCCCACCCGAGGTCTCCATGAGCGACTCTGCCGTCGTCACCGCTTCCCCCCTGGTTCTGGCCAACGCCATCCGCGCCCTCGCGATGGACGCCGTTCAGGCCGCCAACTCCGGCCACCCGGGTGCGCCCATGGGCATGGCCGACATGGCCGTCGCGCTGTGGGGCCGCCACCTCAAGCACAACCCGGTGAACCCGCACTGGGCCGACCGCGACCGCTTCGTGCTGTCCAACGGTCACGGCTCGATGCTGATCTACGCGCTGCTGCACCTCACGGGCTATGCGCTGCCGATCGAGGAGCTCAAGAACTTCCGCCAGCTGCACAGCAAGACCGCGGGCCACCCCGAGGTCGGGATCACCCCCGGCGTGGAAACCACCACCGGTCCGCTGGGCCAGGGCATCACCAACGCGGTGGGCATGGCGCTGGCCGAGAAGCTGCTGGCCGCCGAATTCAACCGCCCCGGCCACACCGTGGTCGATCACCACACCTACGTGTTCCTGGGTGACGGCTGCCTCATGGAAGGCATCAGCCACGAAGCCGTGGCCCTGGCCGGCGCCTGGAAGCTCAACAAGCTCGTGGCGCTGTACGACGACAACGGCATCTCGATCGATGGCAAGGTCACGCCCTGGTTCATCGACAACACCGCGCTGCGCTTCGCGGCCTGCGGCTGGAACGTCATCGGCCCCATCGACGGCCACGACGTGGACGCGGTGGACCGCGCCATCGCCGACGCCAAGCGCCACGCCGACGCGCCCAGCCTGGTGATCTGCAAGACCCACATCGGCAAGGGCAGCCCGAACCGCGCCAACACCGCCAAGGCGCACGGCGAGCCGCTGGGCCCCGACGAGATCAAGCTCACGCGCGAAGCGCTGGGCTGGTCGCACGAGCCCTTCGTGATCCCCGACGAGGTGTACGCCGGCTGGGACGCCAAGGCCGCCGGCCTGAGCGCCGAGGCCGACTGGAACACGCGCTTCGATGCCTACCGCGCCGCGCACCCCGAACTCGCCGCCGAGTTCCTGCGCCGCATGAAGGGCGAGCTGCCCAAGAACTTCGCCCAGGTGGCGGTGGACGCGGCGGTGCAGGCCCACACCAAGGCCGAGACCGTGGCCAGCCGCAAGGCCAGCCAGCTCGCGCTCGAACTCTTCACCGCCGCGCTGCCCGAGCTGCTGGGCGGCAGCGCCGACCTCACCGGCTCCAACCTCACCAACACCAAGGCCACGCCCGCGCTGCGCGTGGACCTCGCGGGCGAGGTGGTGCGCGACGAGCAGGGCCGCCTGGGCCGCCACATCAACTACGGCGTGCGCGAGTTCGGCATGGCCGCCATCATGAACGGCGTGGCGCTGCACGGCGGCTACATCCCCTACGGCGGCACCTTCCTGACCTTCAGCGACTACTCGCGCAATGCCATCCGCATGGCCGCGCTGATGAAGCAGCGCGTGATCCACGTGTTCACGCACGACTCCATCGGCCTGGGCGAAGACGGCCCCACGCACCAGTCGATCGAGCACGCCGCGAGCCTGCGCCTGATCCCCAACCTCGACGTCTGGCGCCCTGCCGACACCGCCGAGACCGCGGTGGCCTGGGCCGTGGCGCTGGAGAACCGCGACAAGCCCACCGCGCTGCTGCTGTCGCGCCAGAACCTGCCCTACGCACCCAAGAAAGACCTGAGCGACATCGCCAAGGGCGCCTACGTGCTGGCCGAGCCCGCCGAGGTGGGCCTGAAGAAGAAGGCCCAGGCGGTGATCATCGCCACCGGCTCCGAGGTGCAGCTCGCGCTCAAGGCGCAGGAACTGCTCGCCAAGGCGCACGGCATTGCGGTGCGCGTGGTCTCCATGCCCGGCACCAACCGCTTCGACCGCCAGAGCGCGGCCTACAAGAAGGCCGTGCTGCCCGCCGGCCTGCCGCGCGTGGCGGTGGAAATGGGCGTGAGCGATTTCTGGTGGAAGTACGGCGTGTCCGCCGTCGTGGGCATCGACACCTACGGCGAGTCGGCCCCGGCGCCGGTGCTGTTCAAGCACTTCGGCTTCACCCCCGAGAACGTGGCGGACACGGTGCGCGCCGTGCTCGCGCAGCAGTGATTCCCTTTCGATTCAAACCCTGGAGATGACAGCATGACGATCAAGGTCGGTATCAACGGTTTCGGGCGCATCGGGCGCATGGTCTTCCGCGCCGCGGTGGCCAACTTCAAGGACATCCAGGTCGTGGCGATCAACGACCTGCTCGAGCCCGACTACCTCGCCTACATGCTCAAGTACGACAGCGTGCACGGCCGCTTCGACGGCGACGTGAAGGTCGAGGGCAACCACCTGATCGTCAACGGCAACAAGATCCGCCTGACCGCGGTGAAGGACCCCGCCGAGCTCAAGTGGGGCGAGGTCGGCGCCGACGTGGTGATCGAGGCCACGGGCATCTTCCTGGACAAGGCCGGCGCCGAGAAGCACCTGGCCGCGGGCGCCAAGAAGGTCATCATGTCCGCGCCCAGCAAGGACGACACGCCCATGTTCGTCTACGGCGTCAACCACGACACCTACGCCGGCCAGGCCATCATCAGCAACGCCAGCTGCACCACCAACTGCCTGGCCCCGGTGGCCAAGGTGCTCAACGACAAGTGGGGCATCAAGCGCGGCCTCATGACCACGGTGCACGCCGCCACCGCCACGCAAAAGACCGTGGACGGCCCGAGCAACAAGGACTGGCGCGGCGGCCGCGGCATCCTCGAGAACATCATCCCCAGCAGCACCGGCGCGGCCAAGGCGGTGGGCGTGGTGATTCCCCAGCTCAACAAGAAGCTCACGGGCATGAGCTTCCGCGTGCCCACCAGCGACGTGTCGGTGGTCGACCTGACCGTGGAGCTCAACAACCCCGCGACCTACGCCGAGATCTGCGCCGAGATGAAGGCCCAGAGCGAAGGCGCGCTCAAGGGCGTGCTGGGCTACACCGAGGACAAGGTGGTGGCGACCGACTTCCGCGGCGACGCCCGCACCTCGATCTTCGACGCCGACGCCGGCATCGCGCTCGACGGCACCTTCATCAAGGTGGTGAGCTGGTACGACAACGAGTGGGGCTACTCCAACAAATGCCTGGAAATGGCGCGCGTGGTGGCGAAGTAAGCCGCATCACCGGTCCGCACGGAAGGCGCCTTCGGGCGCCTTTTTCGTGGGCGCGCCTCAGTGGCCGGCGGTTTTCGAGAACAGGTTGATCACCAGCACGCCCGCGATGATCAGACCCATGCCCAGCAGCGCGGCCGCGTCCAGCGTCTGCCGGTACACCAGCCAGCCCAGCAGCGACACCAGCACGATGCCCACGCCCGACCAGATCGCGTACGCCACGCCCACGGGCAAGGTGCGCAGCGTGAGCGCCAAGCAATAGAAGGCGATCGCGTAGCCGATCACCACGCCGATGCTGGGCAGCAGGCGGGTGAAGCCGTCGGAGGCCTTGAGGGCGGTGGTGGCGGCCACCTCGGCAACGATGGCGATGCCCAGGTAGAGGTAGGTGGTGGCGGACATGGGCAGGTGTTGGGGTGGCGGGCAAGGCGTGTGCCCCCGGGCCGCCGATTCTCCGCCGTCCCGCGTCGCGGGCACGACAGCGCACCCCGGGCCGCGGCTTGACGCTAGACCGATCGGTCTAGAGAATGCCGCGCATGCCCGCTCCCCCGCCCTTCGAGCCCGCGCGCGAGCGCCTGATCGCCGCCATGACCGACGCCCTGCGCCGGCGCGGCCTGCACGGCATCGGCCTGACCGAGCTGTTGCAGGCCGCGCAAGCGCCCAAGGGCGTGCTGTACCACCACTTCCCGGGCGGCAAGACCGCCCTCGCGGTGGCCGCGATCGACACCGTGGTCGAGCGCATGAGCGACGGCCTCGACCGGCTGCTCCAGGCCACGCCCGACCCGCTCGACGCCCTGCGTCTGTGGATGTCGCGCGCCACCGGCCGGCTCAGCGAGAGCGGCTTCGAGGTCGGCTGCCCGCTGGCCACCGTGGCGCTCGAATCCACCCCGGCCGACCAGGCCCTGCGCGACGCGCTCGCCCGGGCTTTCGCGCGCATCCGCGAGCGCATCGCCCAGGGCCTGCGCGGCGCGGGCATGCCGGCGCCCCGTGCAGAAGGCATCGCGGCCCTGGTGGTCGCGGCCTACGAGGGCGGCCTGCTGCAGGCGCGCGTGGCGCACAGCACCGAACCGCTCGACCGCATCGCCGACACCCTGCTGGCCCTGCTGGCCGCGCCCGAGTCCCCCGCCCCTCCGAAGGAGCCCCTGCCATGACCGCCTCCGCCGCCGACGCCATTCGCGCCGAACCCCTCACCCTGCACGCCGCCGACGGCTACCCGCTGGCCGCGCTGCGCTACCGCAGCCCCACGCCGCCGCGCGCCCACCTGGTGGTGGGCGGCGCCACGGCCGTGCCGCAGGGCTTCTACAAGCGCTTCGCCCAGCACGTGGCGGCCCAGGGCGTGGACGTGCTCACGCTCGACTACCGCGGCATCGGCCGCTCGGCGCCCAAGACGCTCAAGGGCTTTCGCATGAACTACCTCGACTGGGGCCGGCTCGACCTGGCCGCGGGCGTGGCGGCCATGCGCGCGCCGGGCGTGCCGCTGTGGCTGGTGGGCCATTCGTATGGCGGCCATGCGCTGGGCCTGCTGCCCCACCCCGAGCAGGTGGACGCCGCCTACACCTTCGCCACCGGCGCAGGCTGGCACGGCTGGATGCCGCCGCTCGAGCGCCTGCGCGTGCAGTTCATGTGGAACGTGCTCGGCCCGGTGATGACGCGCGTGGCCGGTTACCTGCCCTGGAGCCGGCTCGGCATGGGCGAAGACCTGCCGATCGACGTGTACCGCCAGTGGCGCCACTGGTGCCGCTTCCCGCGCTACTTCTTCGACGACCCGCAGATGCGCGAGGTGACCTCGCGCTTCGACGCCGTGCGCTTTCCCATCGTCGCGGTGAACGCGATCGACGACGCCTGGGCCCCGCCGGCCTCGCGCGACGCCTTCATGGCCGGCTACCGCAACGCCCCGGTGCGCGCCGTCACGCTCGATTCGCGGCGCAGCGGTCTCGGGCCGATCGGGCACATGGGCTACTTCCGGCCGCGCGCCCAGCCGCTGTGGAACGAGGCCCTGGCCTGGTTCGACACCCTGCCCGTCCGGTCGCCGGCCTGATGCGCGCGTCGGACGGCGTTCCGTCCGCGGGCAAATCCCACGCGTTGGTGCTGTTGCGGGGATCGCCGTTAAGGGGTGCGTGCTAAAACCCCCCCCCATGTATCGAGCCCTGCTGCGGCTGTGCCTGCTGGCCTTCAGCCTGATCGTCGCCCTTCCCCTTTTTGCGGCCGCGCCCGACGCGCCCGCCTTTGGCGTGATCGTGGGCTACCGCGACGCGGTGAACCCGCTGTCGCGCGAGGAAACCGACCGCGGTCCCTGGGCCGACGGGCGCGCCCGCGCCCAGGCCGCCTGGATGCGCGCCGCGCTGCGCTCGCGCGAACTCACGGCGCGCGTCGCGCGCGAGGCCGGGGTCCGCGGCGAGGCCGCGGGCGAAGCCGGCCGCGCCGCACTGCTGCGCTTCCAGCGGCCGCTCCAGGGCCGTGCGCTCGAAGACGCCATGCGCCGCCTGCGCCTGCACCCCGACGTGGCCTGGGTCGAGCCCAATGTGCTGGTGCAGCGGCAGGCCGTTCCCAACGACGCTCTCTATGCCAGCCAGTGGCACCTCAAGGGTCCGGGCGCCTTCGGTGAGCCCGCGGGCCTGAACATGGAGAACGCCTGGGACCTGAGCGTGGGCTCGCCCAGCACCGTGGTGGCCGTGGTCGACAGCGGCATCCGCCCGCACCCCGACCTCGCGGGCCGGGTCCTGCCGGGATACGACTTCGTGAGCGAACTGCTGGTCGCCAACGACGGCGACGGCCGCGATGCCGACCCGAGCGACCCCGGCGACTGGGTCTCGCCCAGCGATGTGGCGAACCAGCCGCTGTTCGCGTCCTGTTTTATCGACGACAGCTCCTGGCACGGCACCTTCATTGCTGGCCAGATCGCGGCGGAAACCGACAACGGCCAGGGCGTGGCCGGCCTGAACTGGCGCGCGCAGATCGTGCCGGTGCGGGTCTCGGGCAAGTGCGGCGCGCTGGTGTCCGATCTGATCGACGGCGTGCGCTGGGCCGCGGGCCTGCCCGTGGCGGGCGCGCCGGTCAACCTCAACCCCGCGCGGGTCATCAACCTGAGCTTCGGCGGCAGCGCCGCCTGCAGCCCGGCCTACCAGAGCATGGTCGACGACGTGAACGCCGCGGGCGCCCTGCTCGTGGTCGCCGCGGGCAACCGCGCGCGCAGCCTCACGCGTCCGGCGGATTGCGATGGCGTGATGGCCGTGGCCTCGGTGCGCCGCGACGGCGCCAAGACCGACTACTCGAGCTTCGGCCCCAACGTGGCCCTCTCGGCGCCCGGCGGCTCGTGCGATGCGCCCACCTGCGATCGGCGCTACATGTACACCGGCCTCAACGGCGGTGACCGGCTGCTGCTCAGCACCTCCAACAGCGGGACCACCACCCCGGCGGCCGACAACTACGGCTACGAAGAGGGCACCAGCTTCGCGGCGCCGCAGGCGGCGGGGGTGGCCAGCCTCATGCTCGCGCTCAACCCCTCGCTCACCCCCCGTGCGCTCATCGAACGCATGCAGGCCGGTGCGCGCCCGCACCTCAGCCCCGTGGGCACCACCTGCGCCGGCACCAGCGCCGGCGTGTGCAACTGCACCACCACCACCTGCGGGGCGGGCCTGCTCGACGCGCAGGTGTCGCTGCAGCTGGCCACGCGCCCCGCGGCGGTCATCCGTCCCGTGGGAACGGTCGTGCCGGGCGCCAGCATCACGCTGGACGGCCGCGGCAGCGTGGCGCTGCCCGGCTCCAACCTGGTGGCCTACCGCTGGACGCAGGACAGCGGCCCCACGGTGGCGATTCCGGCCGACACCGCGTCGCTCACCAGCCTGACGCTGCCTGCCGTGGAGGGCCGCTGGGTGTTCCGCCTCACCGTGACCGACAACAACGGCGTGAGCGGCAGCGACGCCATCATCGTGCGCGGCGTCTCGCCGCCCGCGCCCGCACCCACCGGCGGTGGCGGCGGCCCCGTGGGCTGGATGACCGGGCTGGTGCTGCTCGCCACCGGTCTGGGCCTGCGCCGCGCGCGCAGGCGCGCCTGAACCGATCGCGCCTCAACCGCAGCGCTGCAGCGGGCGGCCGGCGGTGGCCGGGCCGAGGCCGTCGATGCGCTGGCGCAGCGCGTCGGTGATGGCCGGCAGCCGCAGGGTGTAGCTCAGGCTCTCGGCGCGTTCCTGCACCACGCGCGCGGTCCGCACGCCGCGGCGTTCGGCCTGCTGAAGCGCCTCCTGCGCCGCCGATGCGCTCGAAAAAGTGCCGAGCGCGATGCCGGGCGCCAGGCCCGGCGTATTCACGTCGCGCGTGTCCAGGCCCATGCCGCGCAGTTCGGCCTTCTTGCGCGCCGCCTGCTCCGCGTTGTCGTAGCGGCCCATGTAGACGATCCAGCGGCCCGCGCTGCGCACCTCGCCGAGCTGCCAGGCGTTGTCGGCCAGGCCCAGCAGGCGCAGCTCGGCGCGCAGCAGCTCGGCCTGCTCGGTGCTGAAACCCGCGGCCTGCCAGCACGCGGTGGTGGCGGTCGCGGCGGGCTCGGGCGCCGGCGCCGCTGCCGGGGCAGGCACGGCGGCGGGCACAGCCGCCGCAACGGCCGGTGCAGCGGCGACCGGCGCTGGCGGGTTCTGGCCCGTGGCGGGCGTCAGGGGATCGGCGCCGCGCGCGCCGTTGAGCAGCCGCAGGCGCTGCGGCTCGACCTGGCGCTCGAGCCGCTGGGGCTCGCGCTGATCGTGCGCGGGCACCCAGCCCAGCGGGGCGAGGTGGCCGTGCACACCCGCGTAATACACCGCGTTGGCCGCGAGCAGGGCGACCACCAGCCACCTCAGCATGGGCGCACGCTCACTTCGGCGCTGTCCACGCGCCGCAGCCGCCCGTCCACGCGCACCATCAGGGCGCCGTCGTCGGCCACGCCGGCGGCCTGGCCGCGGGTGCCGTCGCTGAGCGTGACGGCGCGCTCGCGCAGCGCGTCGCGCGCCGCGAAGCGCGACACGAAGGGGGCGAAGCCCTCGGCTTCGAAGTGCTTCACGTCGGCCACCAGCGCTGGCACCAGGCGCGCCAGCCACTCGGGCGCGGTCACGCCCATTTCCACCTCGGCCAGGCCCGCCGGGGGCATGGGCGGCAGTGCCCCGCCCGGCACCTGCTGCACCGCGGCCTCGGCAGGCCGGGCCACGTTCAGGCCCACGCCGATGACCACCGCGCGCGCGGCGTCGGGCCCGTCGGCCAGGCCCGCGGTTTCCACCAGGATGCCGCCGAGCTTGCGCTCCATCAGCCAGAGGTCGTTCGGCCACTTCAGGCGCACATCGGCATGCAGCCGTTCGGCCAGGCTCACGCCCACCACCAGCGACAGGCCCGACCAGCTGCGCGGGCGCAGTGTGAAGCCGAGCGAGAAGGTGAGCGAGTGGCCCGGCTGGCTGTGCCAGCCGCGGCCCAGGCGGCCCCGGCCCGCGGTCTGCTGCTCGGCCACCAGCAGCACGGGGTCGAGCGGCGCGGCGCGCGCGCGCCGCATGAGTTCGGAGTTGGTCGAGTCGATCTCGGGCACGACCTCGACCGTGAAGCCCGGCAGCGTGGGGGCGACCGCGAGCCAGATGGTTTCGGCGCTGGCGGCCAGCGTGGCCGCGGCCGCCACCCCCTCGGGCCTGCCGCCGGACTGCATGTTCAGCCCAGCTTGGTGGCGCGCCCGCCCTTGGCCGGCGCCAGCAGCGTGCCGCGGCACTTCTTGGCGCCGCACCAGCACGGGTACTGGGCCTTGAGTTTGGGCGTCAGGGGTTCGTCGATGACCAGGCCGTAGTCGTAGAACAGCTCTTCGCCGGCCTGGATGTCGCGCTTGCTGCGGATGAACACGCGGCCGTCTTCCACGTCGGCCTCGCAGTTGGGCTTGCAACTGTGGTTGATCCAGCGCGACGAGTTGCCCCCGTACTTGGCATCGATGACGTGGTCTTCGTCGATGTGGAAGTAGAAGGTGTGGTTGGGGTCGTTCGGGTCGTGCGGGTGGCGATCGAGCGCCTCGGCCCAGGTGATGATCTCGCCCGTGTACTCGATGAGCGTTTCGCCCGCGGGGATGTCCACCAGCGCGTAGACGCCCTTGCCGTGCACGCCGGAGCGGCGGGTCTGGATGCGGCGTGCGTCGCCGGCCTTGGGGGCTTTCACGGCTTTGGCGGGGCGCGTGGACGTCGTCCGGGCGGTTTTCGTCACGTCGGATTTCTTTGGTAAGGTTGTTTTGTGCGGGTGCGCGCGTGGGTGCGCGCACGACAAGCGCGCGCACGTGTGCACAGGCGCGCCCCCGCGTGGGAGCGGATTGTAGAGATGAAAACCGACGGTTCTTCCAAAACACTGGTCATTGCCGAGAAGCCTTCCGTGGCGCAGGACATCGTGCGCGCGCTCACGCCCGTGGCGGGCAAGTTCGACAAGCACGAAGACCACTTCGAGAACGAGCGCTACGTGGTCACGTCCGCCGTGGGCCACCTGGTGGAGATCGCGGCGCCCGAGCAGTTCGACGTCAAGCGCGGCAAATGGAGCTTCGCGCACCTGCCGGTGCTGCCGCCGTACTTCGAGCTCAAGCCCATCGACAAGGCCAAGTCGCGCCTGAACGCGGTGGTGAAGCTGGCCAAGCGCAAGGACGTGGGCCAGCTCATCAACGCCTGCGACGCGGGCCGCGAGGGCGAGCTGATCTTCCGGCTGATCGAGCAGTACGCGGGCGGCCTCAAGAACGGCCAGTACCAGGGCCTGGGCAAGCCGGTGCAGCGGCTGTGGCTGCAGTCCATGACGCCGGCCGCGATCCGTGAAGGCTTCGAGCGCCTGCGCAGCGACGCGCAGATGCGCGGCCTGGCCGACGCGGCGCGCAGCCGCTCCGAGGCCGACTGGCTCGTGGGCATCAACGGCACGCGAGCCATGACCGCGTTCAACTCGCGCGACGGCGGTTTCTTCCTCACCACCGTGGGCCGCGTGCAGACGCCCACGCTGTCCATCGTGGTCGAGCGCGAAGAGAAGATCCGCGCCCACCGCCCGCGCGACTACTGGGAGATCCACGCGAGCTTCCTCGCCGAGGCCGGCGAGTACCCGGGCAAGTGGTTCGACCCCAATTTCAAGAAACCCACGGGCGAAGACGCCGACGCCGACCTGCGCGCCGACCGCGTGTGGGATCTGAAGCAGGCGCAGGCCATCGTCGAGGCCGTGCGCGGCAAGGCGGCCAGCGTCACCGAAGAAAGCAAGCCCACCACCCAGGCCAGCGGACTGCTCTACGACCTGACCAGCCTGCAGCGCGAGGCCAACGGCCGCTTCGGCTTCTCGGCCAAGACCACGCTGCAGCTCGCGCAAAGCCTGTACGAACGCCACAAGGCGCTCACCTACCCGCGAACCGATTCGCGCGCGCTGCCCGAGGACTACCTGGGCACCGTGAAGCAGACCTTCGAGATGCTCGCCGACAGCGGCATGAAGCACCTCGCGCCGCATGCGCTCACCGCGCTCAACAACGGCTACATCAAGCCCACCAAGCGCGTCTTCGACAACAGCAAGGTCTCGGACCACTTCGCCATCATCCCCACGCTGCAGGCGCCCAGCGGCCTGAGCGAGGCCGAGCAGAAGCTCTACGACCTGGTGGTGCGCCGCTTCCTCGCGGTGTTCTTCCCGAGCGCCGAGTTCATGGTCACCACGCGCATCAGCACCGTGCTCAACCACCACTTCAAGACCGAAGGCAAGGTGCTGGTGAAGCCGGGCTGGATGGCTGTGTACGGCAAGGAGGCCGCCGAAGAGGTCGAGGGCGCGCAGCCGGGCGACAAGGGCCAGAACCTGGTGCCGGTGCGCGAGGGCGAAACCGTGCGCACCGAGTCGGTCGAGCACAAAGGCCTGAAGACCCGCCCGCCCGCGCGCTACAGCGAAGCCACGCTGCTCGCGGCCATGGAAGGCGCGGGCAAGCTGGTGGAAGACGACGAGCTGCGCGAGGCCATGAGCGAGAAGGGCCTGGGCACGCCGGCCACACGCGCGGCCATCATCGAAGGCCTGCTGGCCGAGAAGTACATGCTGCGCGAAGGCCGCGAGCTCATTCCCACGGCCAAGGCCTTCCAGCTCATGACGCTGCTGCGCGGCCTCGAGGTGGAGGAACTCTCCAAGCCCGAGCTCACCGGTGAGTGGGAATACAAGCTCTCGCAGATGGAGCACGGCAAGCTCTCGCGCGATGCCTTCATGGCCGAGATCGCGGCCATGACCGAGCGCCTCGTGAAGAAGGCCAAGGAATACGACCGCGACACCGTGCCCGGCGACTACGCCACGCTGTCTTCGCCCTGCCCCAACTGCGGCGGCGTGGTGAAAGAGAACTACCGCCGCTTTGCCTGCACCGGTGTCGACGGCAACAGCGAAGGCTGCGGCTTCTCGTTCACCAAATCGCCCGGCGGCCGCACCTTCGAAACCGCAGAGGCCGAGGTCTTCCTGCGCGACAAGCACATCGGCCCGCTCGAGGGCTTCCGCTCCAAGGCCGGCTGGCCCTTCGTGGCCGAGCTGGTGCTCAAGCACAGCGAAGAAGACCGCAACTGGAAGCTCGAATTCGACTTCGGCGACGACCGCAAAGACGAAGAGACCGGCGAGCTCGTGGACTTCACGGGCAGCGAGAGCCTGGGCGCCTGCCCCAAGTGCGGCGGCGCGGTGCACGAGCACGGCGCCAACTACGTGTGCGAGCGCTCGGTGCCCACGGCGCAGCAGCCGACGCCGAGTTGCGATTTCAAGAGCGGCAAGATCATCCTGCAGCAGCCGGTGGCGCGCGAGCAGATGGCCAAGCTGCTCGCCACCGGCAAGACCGACCTGCTCGACAAGTTCGTGTCCATGCGCACGCGCCGCGCGTTCAAGGCCTTCCTGGCCTGGGATGCCGCCGCCGGCAAGGTGAACTTCGAGTTCGAGCCGCGCGACAGCAAATACCCGCCGCGCAAGACCGCGGCGCGGCCCGCGGCCAAGGCGGCGCCCGCGAAGAAGGCAGCGGCGGCCAAGAAGGCCCCGGCCGCCAAGAAAGCGCCGGCCGAGAAGAAGGCCCCGCGCAAGACCACCGCCGCCACCGGCAAGCAGCCCAGCGCGGCGCTGGCCGCGGTGATCGGCGAGGGCGTGGTGTCGCGCCCCGAGGTGGTCAAGAAGCTGTGGGACTACATCAAGGCCAACGGCCTGCAGGACGCCAAGGACAAGCGCCGCATCAACGCCGATGCCAAGCTGCGCCCCGTGTTCGGCAAGGACTCGGTGACCATGTTCGAGATCGCAGGCCTGGTGGGCGACCACCTGAGCTGATTACCCTTCCAGAACCCTCAAGGAGACTGTTCGATGAGCCTCAAGCTGTACTACGCCTCGGGCGCCTGTTCCTTCGTGCCGCACGCGGCCCTGGAACTCGCGGGCGCCGCGTTCGAACCCGCCCCGATCAAGCTGCACCGCGGTGAGCAGCGCTCGCCCGAGTACCTGGCGATCAACCCGCGCGGCCAGGTGCCCGTGCTGGTCGATGGCGACGAGGTGATCACGCAGATCACCGCCATCGCGCTGCACCTGGACGCGAAGTTTCCCCAGGCCCACCTGCTGCCCGCCAGCGGCGTGGCGCGCACGCGCGCGCTGCAGGTGCTGGCGTGGATGAACAACACCCTGCACCCGACCTTCACGCACGTGTTCATGCCCAACAAGTTCACCAGCGACGAAGCGGCGCAAAAGGCCGTGAAGGCGCACGCTGTGGAGAGCTACCGCGGCTTGCTGCAGGAGATCGAAGCCCTGGCCGCCAAGGCCTCGCCCTGGCTCGGCGGCGAGCACCCGGGCGTGCTCGATGCCTATGCGCTCACGCTGCTGCGCTGGGGCGGTTTCGCGGGCATCGATCCGCAGACCCTGCCGCAGACCTGGGCCCTGGTGCAGCGCTTTGCGGCGCTGCCCGCGGTGGCCAAGGTGATCGAGCGCGAGCGCCTCGAGCTCAACGTCTACAAGCCTTGAGCCCCCACGCTCCCCGCTGCGCGGGTCGCTGCCCCCCGAGGGGGCGCGGCCTCGCCTTGGGGCGGCCCGGCGGCGGGGCCTGAGCCCCCACGCGCTGCGCCTCACTCGGGGCGCGTGAATCGCACCGAGATCCGCAGCCCGGGCCGTGAGCGCTCGGGGTGCGCGTCTTCCATCAACAGGCTCGCGCCATGCTGCTGCGCGATCTCCTGCACGATGGCCAGCCCTAGGCCCGAGCCGTCGACGTTGGTGCCGAGCGCGCGGTAGAACGGCTGCAGCACCAGTGCGCGTTCGTTCACCGGAATGCCTGGCCCGTTGTCTTCCACCTGAACCAGCTGCACGCCGCTGAAGCGGTCGACCAGCACGCGCGCCGTCACCACGCCGCCCTGGCCGCTGTAGGCGATCGCGTTGTCGAGCAGGTTGCGCACCATCTCCTGCAGCAGCGTGGGATTGCCGGTGATCAGCATCTCGGGCGGGACCTCGCTCACGCCTTCGAGACCGATGTCCACGCCGTGCTCCAGCGCGCGCGGCACCGAGTCCTGCACCACGCCCGCGAGCAAGCGCGCGAGGTCGACCTGGGCGTTGGGCAGCGCGCGGCCCGTGGTCTCGGCGCGCGCGAGCGCGAGCAGCTGGCTCACCGTGTGGTTGGCGCGCACGGTCGAGCGTGCGATCTGCTGCAGCGAGGCGCGCAGGCCCGCGGGGTCGGCCTCGCGCTGCGCGAGCTCGGCCTGCATGCGCAGGCCCGCGAGCGGCGTCTTGAGCTGGTGGGCCGCGTCGGCCAGGAAGCGCCGCTGCGTGTTGAGCGAGGTCTTCAGGCGCGCGAGCAGGTCGTTGATCGAGGACACCAGCGGCGCCACCTCCTGCGGCACGTCCATCTCCTCGATCGGGCTCAGGTCGTCGGGTCGGCGGGCACGGATGCGCTGCTCCAGATCGGACAGCGGCCGGATGCCACGCACCAGCGCCATCCACACCAGCAGCACCGCGAGCGGCAGGATCACGAACTGCGGGACCATCACGCCCTTGATGATCTCGTTGGCCAGCGTCGAGCGCCGGCCCGTGGTTTCGGCCACCTGCAGCAGCACCGGGCGTGCCGGGTCGGGCCGCGCGAGCCAGGTGTAGGCCACGCGCACCGCGTCGCCGCGCATCACGTCGTCGCGCTGGCGCACGCGGCCGACCTCCGGGGTTTCGTCGGTGGGCGGGCGGGGCAGGTCGGCCTCGCCGCTGAGCACCGTGCCCCGCGCATCGACCACCTGGTAGAACACGAAATCGCTGTCGTCGGCGCGCAGCAGCTCGCGCGCCTGGCGGTTGAGCTCGAAGCGCGGCCGGCCCTCGTGCACGTTCACGAGCTGCGACAAGGCCTGCAGGTTGAACTCGAGCGCGCGGTCGAAGGGCTTGTTGGCGATGCCCTGCGCCACGATCCAGGTGAGCGCGAGCGACAGCGGCCACAACAACAGCAGCGGCGTGAGCATCCAGTCGAGGATCTCGCCGAACAGACTGCGCTGCTCGCGCTGGAACAGCCCGAAGCCGCCCGGCCCGCCGCCGCGGCGTTCGGCGGGTGGTGCGGCCTCGGCCGGCGCCACGGAGCCGCTCTCGCCGCTGCGTGGCTGCGCCGCCGGAAGGGTCACACCTTCTCCAGGCAGTAGCCCAGGCCGCGCACGGTGGCAATGCGCACCGGGCCCTTTTCGATCTTCTTGCGCAGGCGGTGGATGTAGACCTCGATGGCGTTGTTGCTCACCTCTTCGCCCCACTCGCACAGGCGCTCGACGAGCTGGTCCTTGCTCACCAGGCGGCCCGCGCGCTGCAACAGCACCTCGAGCAGGCCGAGTTCGCGCGCCGAGAGCTCGACCATCTTGCCGTCGATGGTGGCCACGCGGCCGGCCTGGTCGTATTCGAGCGGGCCGTGGCGGATGACGTTGGTGCTGCCGCCCATGCCGCGGCGCGTGAGGGCGCGCACCCGGGCCTCGAGCTCCTGCAGCGAGAAGGGCTTGGCCATGTAGTCGTCGGCGCCGAGGTCCAGGCCCTTGACGCGCTCTTCCACGCCGTCGGCGGCCGTGAGGATGAGCACCGGCATCGCCGAGCCGCGCGATCGCAGCCGTTTGAGCACTTCCAGGCCGTGCAGCTTGGGCAGGCCCAGGTCCAGGATCAGCAGGTCGAACTCGTTGTTCGTGAGCAGGGCCGCGTCGGCTTCGGTGCCGCTGGCCACGTGGTCCACGGCGGCGCCGGCCGATCGCAGGCTGCGCAGCAGGCCGTCGGCCAGGACCTGGTCATCTTCGGCGATCAGGATGCGCATGGCAGGTCTCCTCGAAGTGTGGGTTCATTGTAGGTTTGCCCCCTTCGACCAGGCTGACAGAACGGGCCGCCTGCTCAGGTCTGTGCATACGCCTCCAGACCGAGCACGACGACGGTGGCCACCTCGGGGCCCACCTGGGCCGCGAACTCGGCCTCGGCCTGCGCCACGGCGCGCCGGAAGGCGTCGAGCCAGAGCAGGCCGTCGGGCGTGAACGCGATGCGCCGGGCCCGCGCGTCGCGCGGGTCGGGCTCGCGCCGCACCAGGCCCCAGGCCTCGCACTGCGCCACGAGATCGCCCATGGCCTGCTTGCTCATGCCCGCGTTGTGCGCGAGCTCGGTCAGCCGCGAGCCGCGCAGCGAGAGGTGGCGCGTGATGTGCACGTGCGCCGCGCCCACCTGCTGGCGCGCGGCGAGGTTGGACAGCGCCAGCGGGACCTCGGGGTCGTGGGCCATCAGGTGCAGCACACGCGCGTCGAATCGGCGCAGCGATTCGCCCAGCCAGCGGCCCAGGTGGCCACCGCGCCAGCGGTCGTCGGGGGTGGTGTCCATGGCGCCAGATCGTAAGGCAAACTGACCAAAAATCGGCTTGTGGCGTGGCAATGCGCCGCTACACTCCTGGGCATGCATCCAGTGCTGGATGCCGAAACAGGTCGAAAGACCTGTCGTGAAGTCAACACCCACTCACCGCTCAGGAGCCACCCCATGGACGCACCCGTCAAAAACGCCGCCCTCAACAGCGAAAAGGCCAAGGCCCTGCAGGCCGCGCTTGCCCAGATCGAAAAGCAGTTCGGCAAGGGCACGATCATGAAGCTCGGCGAAGGCGAGCAGATCGAGGACATCCAGGTGGTGTCCACCGGTTCGCTAGGCCTGGACATCGCGCTGGGCGTCGGCGGCCTGCCGCGAGGCCGGGTGATCGAGATCTACGGCCCGGAATCGTCGGGCAAGACCACGCTCACGCTGCAGGTCATCGCCGAGATGCAGCGCCTCAACGGCACCTGCGCCTTCGTCGACGCCGAACACGCGCTCGACGTGCAGTACGCGCAGAAGCTCGGCGTGAACCTGCCCGAGCTGCTCATCAGCCAGCCCGACACCGGTGAACAGGCGCTCGAAATCGTCGATTCGCTGGTGCGCTCGGGCGCGGTCGATCTGGTGGTGGTCGACTCGGTGGCGGCGCTCACGCCCAAGGCCGAGATCGAAGGCGAAATGGGCGACCAGCTGCCCGGCCTGCAGGCGCGCCTGATGAGCCAGGCGCTGCGCAAGCTCACCGCCACCATCAAGAAGACCAACTGCACGGTGATCTTCATCAACCAGATCCGCATGAAGATCGGTGTGATGTTCGGCAGCCCCGAGACCACCACCGGCGGCAACGCGCTCAAGTTCTACGCCTCGGTGCGCCTGGACATCCGCCGCACCGGCACCATCAAGAAGGGCGACGACGCGATCGGCAACGAAACCAAGGTCAAGGTGGTCAAGAACAAGGTCTCGCCCCCGTTCAAGACGGCCGAGTTCGACATCCTGTTCGGCGAAGGCATCAGCCGCGAGGGCGAGATCCTCGACCTCGGCGTGCTGCACCGCGTGGTCGAGAAGTCGGGCGCCTGGTACGCCTACAACGGCGAGAAGATCGGCCAGGGCCGCGACAACGCGCGCGAGTTCCTCAAGGAGAACATCGAACTGCGCTTCGAGATCGAGAACAAGGTGCGCGAAGCCCTGGGTGTGCCGCTGCTGCCCTCGGACTTCGCCGACGGCGAAGAGGCCGCGGCCGCGCCCGCCAAGGGTCGCAAGACCAAGGCCAAGGCCGACGCCGAAGACGCCACGGACGCCTGAGCGCCGTGGGCTTCGAGAAGCCCTCCCTCAAGGGCCGCGCGCTGCGCCTGCTGGCGCAGCGCGAACATTCGCGCGCCGAGCTGCAGCGCAAGCTCGCGCCGCACGAGGAAAACCCCGGTGAACTGAAGCAGGCGCTCGACGAGCTCCAGGCCAAGGGTTTCATCGACGAGCAGCGCGTGATCGAGTCGGTGGTGTACCGCCGCGCGGCCCGCCTGGGCGCCTCGCGCGTGCGCCAGGAACTGCAGGCCAAGGGCTTGCCGGCCGAGGCGGTCGCGCAGGCGGTGGAGGCCTTGCGCGGCAGCGAGACCGAGCGCGCGCGCTCGGTGTGGCGCAAGAAGTTCGGACGGGCCCCGGCCGACGCCGCCGAACGCGCGAAACAGATGCGTTTCCTGGCCGCGCGCGGTTTCGGGGGCGAGGCCATCCGGCGCGTGGTGGCCGGGGCCGACGACGAGGCCGACGGGCTTTAAAGCCCCAGCATCAGCTTGAGGTTCTGCACCGCGGCGCCGCTGGCGCCCTTGCCCAGGTTGTCCAGGCGCGCGATCAGCACCGCGTGGCGGTGCGCCTCGTTGGCGAACACGCGCAGCTCGATCAGGTTGGTGTCGTTGAGCGCGGTGGCGTCGAGCTTGCCGTCCTCGGTGGGCGGCAGCACCTTCACGAAACCGCCCGCGGCCGCGCTCGCGGCGTAGTGCTTCACGAGCGCGTCGTGCAGGTCGGCGGCCTTGGGCTGGCCGGGCAGGCTGTCGAGGTGCAGCGGCAGCTGCACCAGCATGCCCTGGCGGAAATTGCCCACGGCGGGAATGAAAATGGGCCGGCGCTTGAGGCCCGTGAGCGCCATGATCTCGGGCAGGTGCTTGTGTGACAGGCCCAGCGCGTAGGCCTCGAACAGCGGCGCGGTGCCAGCCTCGTAGGCCTCGATCATCGAGCGGCCGCCGCCCGAGTAGCCGCTCACCGAGGGCAGCGCGAGCGGGAAGTCGGCGGGGATCAGGCCGGCGTCGACCAGGGGGCGCAGCAGCGCGATGGCACCGGTGGCGTAACAGCCCGGGTTGGCCACCCGGTCGGCCTGTTTCACGGCCTGGGCCTGCGTGGCCGTGAGTTCGGGGAAACCGTAGACCCAGCCCGCGGCGATGCGGTGCGCGGTGGAGGCGTCGATGATGCGCGGCTTGCGGCCGGGCAGGGCGTCGACCATGGCGACCGATTCGCGCGCGGCATCGTCGTGCATGCACAGCACCACGAGATCGGCCTGCGCCATGAGCTCGCGTTTGGCTTCGGGATCCTTGCGGCGCTCTGGGGCGATGCTGAGCAGTTGCACGCCGGGCTCCTGCAGCAGCCGCTCGCGGATCTGAAGGCCGGTGGTGCCGGCTTCGCCGTCGATGAAGATCTGGTGGGCCATGCGCGGTCCTCGGGGCTCGTGGTGCGGGGGCGCCAGGGGCGTGCGCCGCCGCGTTTCAAATTGGTGCGTTGCACCATGATACAGTCCCCGGTTGCTCGTTCCCAGAGCACGCACGTCTCCCGGCGACCGACCGCAGCCGCGCCGGACACACGACCCATCCCTGAGAGAGACCTCATGAAGATTCACGAATACCAAGGCAAGGAAATCCTGCGCCAGTTTGGTGTGCCCGTGCCGCGCGGCATTCCCGCGTTCACGGTGCAAGAAGCGGTGGAAGCCGCGCAGAAGCTGGGCGGACCCGTGTGGGTCGTCAAGGCGCAGATCCATGCCGGTGGCCGTGGCAAGGGCGGTGGCGTGAAGGTTGCCAAGAGCATCGATCAGGTCAAGGAACTCGCCGGCCAGATCCTGGGCATGCAGCTCAAGACGCACCAGACCGGTCCCGAGGGCCAGAAGGTCCGCCGCCTCTACATCGAAGACGGCGCCGACATCCAGAAGGAGTACTACCTGTCCGTCGTGACCGACCGCGGCACGCAGAAGGTGGCCTTCATCGCCTCGAGCGAAGGCGGCATGGACATCGAAGAAGTGGCGCACGCCACGCCCGAGAAGATCATCAAGGTGTTCGTCGATCCGCTCACCGGCCTGACCGACGCGCAGGCCAAGGAACTCGCCAAAGGCATCAACCTGCCGGCCGATTCCGAAGCCCAGTTCACCGACGTGTGCAAGAAGCTCTACAAGTGCTACATGGACACCGACGCTTCGCTGGTCGAGATCAACCCGCTCAACCGCGACAGCAAGGGCAACATCATCGCCCTGGACGCCAAGTTCAACTTCGACTCGAACGCGCTGTTCCGCCATCCCGAGATCGTGGCCCTGCGCGACCTCGATGAAGAAGACCCGGCCGAGATCGAGGCCTCCAAGTTCGACCTCGCCTACATCAGCCTCGACGGCAACATCGGCTGCCTGGTGAACGGTGCCGGCCTGGCCATGGCCACCATGGACACCATCAAGCTGTTCGGCGCCGAGCCCGCCAACTTCCTCGACGTGGGCGGCGGTGCCACCCCCGAGAAGGTCACCGAAGCGTTCAAGATCATGCTCAAGAACGACAAGGTCAAGGCCATCCTGGTCAACATCTTCGGCGGCATCATGAAGTGCGACACCATCGCCACCGGCGTGATCACCGCCTGCCGCGCCGTGAACCTGAGCGTGCCGCTCGTGGTGCGCATGAAGGGCACCAACGAGGAACTGGGCAAGAAGATGCTGGCCGAATCGGGCCTGCCCATCATCAGCGCCGACTCCATGGCCGAAGCGGCCCAGAAGGTCGTCGCCGCCGTCAAAGCCTGAGCCCCGGAGAAACCACATGTCGATCTACATCAACAAGGACACCAAGGTCATCACCCAGGGCATCACGGGCAAGACCGGTCAGTTCCACACCGAAAAGTGCCAGGAATACGCCAACGGCAAGCACTGCTTCGCCGCCGGCGTGAACCCCAAGAAGGCCGGTGAGTCGATCTTCAACATCCCGATCTACGCGTCGGTGAAGGAAGCCGCCCAGCAGACCGGCGCCACCGTGTCGGTGATCTATGTGCCGCCCGCGGGCGCTGCCGCCGCGATCTGGGAAGCCGTCGAGGCCGACCTCGACCTGGCGATCTGCATCACCGAAGGCATTCCCGTGCGCGACATGCTCGAGGTGCGCAACAAGATGAAGGCCAAGGAAGCCGCCGGCGGCAAGAAGACCCTGCTGCTCGGCCCCAACTGCCCCGGCCTGATCACGCCCGACGAGATCAAGATCGGCATCATGCCCGGCCACATCCACCGCAAGGGCCGCATCGGCGTGGTGTCGCGCTCGGGCACGCTGACCTATGAAGCCGTGGCGCAACTGACCGAAATCGGCCTGGGCCAGTCCAGCGCCGTGGGCATCGGCGGCGACCCCATCAACGGCCTCAAGCACATCGACGTGATGAAGGCCTTCAACGACGATCCCGACACCGACGCCGTCATCATGATCGGCGAGATCGGCGGCCCCGACGAGGCCGAGGCCGCGATGTGGTGCAAGGCGAACATGAAGAAGCCCGTGGTCGGCTTCATCGCCGGCGTCACCGCGCCTCCCGGCAAGCGCATGGGCCATGCCGGCGCGCTGATCTCGGGCGGCGCCGACACCGCCGATGCCAAGCTCGCCATCATGGAGGAGTGCGGCTTCAAGGTCACGCGCAACCCGTCCGAGATGGGCAAGCTGCTCAAGTCGCTGCTCTGAGCCTCGGGCTCGGGTGTGAAAAAGGCAACGCATGCGTTGCCTTTTTTTATGGCCGATTGCGCCCGTCGCGTCCGCCGTGACGCCCGTCACCCGCGGTGCTTGCGGGCCGCGCGGATGTTGAAACAAAATGCAACTCCGGCTGGGCAACCGCCGTTGTCCTCAATCGCGCTCCCGCGAAGCCGATGACCAAGGGTCGGCCCGCGCCGTCTTGCGAGCCCTGGAAAGCCCCTGTGACCCCTGACGTCCCCTCCCTTCCCGCGCGGCGCCGATCGCGTTGGCGCTTCCTTGCCGACGCGCTGACCGCCGCCGGCGTCTTCGTGGTGGTGGGATTGCTGCACGCGGGCACCGACATCGTGGCCTCGCTCGAGCGGCACTTCTACGACCACGCCAGCACGGCCTCGGAACGCCAGCCGGGCGACCGCATCGCCATCGTCGCGATCGACGATGCGAGCGTCAGCGCGATCGGCCGCTGGCCCTGGGATCGCGAGGTGCACGCCCAACTGATCGACCGCCTGCGAGCGGCCGGCGCGCGCACCATCGCGCACACCGCCTTCTTCTTCGAGCCCGAGTCCGACCATGCGCTGCACCCGCTGCGCGAACTCCGCAGCCGCCTCGAAGGGGGCGATCTGGCCACGATCGGCCTCAGCCCCGACACCCGCGACCGGCTGATCGATGCCCTGCAGGAACTGCAGGCCAAGCACGATGGCGATGCCCAGCTCACCAACAGCGTCATGGCCTCGCGGCGGGTGGTGCTGCCCTCGGTGTTCGAGCTCGGTGAAGCCCGCGGGCGGCCGGATGCGCCGCTGCCGGCCTTTGCGCGCCGGCTCGCGGTGCCCGACGAAGCGGGCTTCGGCCTGCCGGCCCAGCGCTCGCTGCAGCCCTTGGCCGAACTGGGTGAGGCGGCCGCGGCCGTGGGCCACCTCAACCAGTGGCTCGATCCCGACGGCTCGGTGCGCCGCGAACCCCTGCTGGTGCGCTTTGATGGCTGGGCCGTGCCCTCGCTCTCGCTGGCCATTGCCGCCCACAGCCTGAACCTCGGCCCCGGCGACATCGAACTGCTGCCGGGCGCCGGCCTGCGGCTCGGTCCGGCCTTCGTGCCCACGGACGCGGCGGCGCGGCTGCTGCCGCAGTTCTACCGCGCGCACAACGGCCAGAGCGCGTTTGCGACCGTGTCCTTTCACGACGTGCTGGCCGGCCGGGTTTCGCCCGACACCTTCCGCGACCGCATCGTGGTCATCGGGGCCACCGCCGCCGGCGTGGGCACGCTGTTCACCACGCCGGTGTCGCCCGCGATGTCGCCCGCCGATCTGGTGGCAAACAACACCGCGAGCCTGCTCAACGGGCATTTCATCGTGCAGCCGGCCTGGGCTGGCCTGGCGGTGGTGGGCATGGCCCTGCTGATCGGCCTGTATCTGGCGTTCGGGCTCGGTCGGCTGTCGGCGGCCTGGGGCGCGGGGGTCACCGGCGTGGTGCTGCTCGCCATGCTGAGCACCGAATACCTGCTGCTCTCGCGTGCCGCCCTCTGGGTGCCGCTGGTGCTGCCCGCGGTGCTGCTGCTCGCGGGGCACCTCGCACTCACGACGCGGCGCTTCCTCATCACCGAGGCGCGCAAGCGCGCGTCGGATCAGGAGTCGGCCGAGACCAACCGCATGATGGGCCTGGCGCTGCAGGGCCAGGGGCAGCTCGACATGGCGTTCGACCGCTACCGCCGCGTCCCGTACAGCATGGCCCTGATGGACAACCTCAAGCACCTGGCGCTCGACTTCGAGCGCAAGCGGCAGTTCAACAAGGCCGAGGCGGTCTACGAGCACATGATGCAGCTCGATCGCACCGACCCCGCTCTGCAGACCCAGCGCCTGCGCGCCCAGTCGATGGCAAAGACCGTGGTGCTCGGGGGCGGCGCGGCCGCCCACCCGGGCGGCACCCTGGTGCTCGGCCAGGCCGGGGTGGAGCAGCCCATGCTGGGCCGCTACCGGGTGGAAAAGGAACTGGGCAAGGGCGCCATGGGCGTGGTCTACCAGGGCCGCGATCCGAAGATCGGCCGCACGGTCGCCATCAAGACCCTGGCGCTGGCCGCCGAGTTCGAGGGCGACGAGCTCGAGGAAGTGCGCCAGCGCTTCTTCCGCGAGGCCGAAACCGCCGGCCGCCTGCAGCATCCGGGCATCGTCACCATCTTCGACGCCGGCGAGGAACACGACCTGGCCTACATCGCGATGGAATTCCTGCCGGGCCACGACCTGCAGGCACACACCCGCCCGGGCAGCCTGCTGACGCTGGCGCAGGTGCTGAGCGTGGGTGAGCAGGTGGCGCTGGCGCTGGACCATGCGCACCGCCAGAACGTGGTGCACCGGGACATCAAGCCCGCCAACGTCATGTTCGACCCTGGCTCCGGCCAGGTGAAAGTGACCGATTTCGGCATCGCCCGCATCACCGACAGCAGCCGCACCAAGACCGGGGTGGTGCTGGGCACGCCCAGTTTCATGGCGCCCGAGCAGCTCGCCGGCCAGCGTGTGGACGGCCGGGCCGATCTGTACGCGCTCGGCGCGATGCTGTTCCAGATGCTCACGGGCGCGCTGCCGCTCAAGGGCGAATCGCTCTCGGCCCTGATGTACCAGATCGCCAACGTGGCGCCGCCCGACGTGCGCACGCTGCGCCCGGATGTCCCCGACGACCTGGCCGATCTGTTGCGGGCGCTGCTGGCCAAACGCGCCGAAGACCGGCCCGCCAGCGGCGCCGAGGTGGCCGCGGTTCTGCAGCGGCTCGGCCGAAGCGTGACCGATGTCGCCTTCGAGGCCACGCAAGTGCTTCAATCGTCCGCGGACGCGCGAACCAACCCCTCCATCCCGGTTTAAATCCACTCCCATGAATTTCGAGCTGCATGCCCTGACCGATCCGGGTCTGGTCAGGGACAACAACGAGGACTCGGTGTCGCTGGACACCGACAACGGCATCGCCGTGCTGGCCGACGGCATGGGTGGCTACAACGCGGGCGAGGTGGCCAGCGCGATGGCCACCACCTTCATCAAGACGGAGCTGGGACGCTGGCTGGCCGAAGGCGGCCACGAGTCGAGCTCGCGCGAGCTCAAGCGGGCGATGGAGATCTGCATCGACAACGCCAACCGATCGATCTTCAACGCGGCCAACGCCAACCCGCAGTACGCGGGCATGGGCACCACCCTGGTGATGGGGGTGTTCCTGGACGGGCGCGTGATGATCGGTCACGTGGGCGATTCGCGCTGCTACCGGCTGCGCCGGGGCGAGTTCGTGCAGATGACGCGCGACCACTCGCTGCTGCAGGAGCAGATCGACGCCGGACTGATCTCGCTCGAGCAGGCCCAGTACGCCACGCACCGCAACCTCGTGACGCGGGCGCTGGGCGTGGAAGACGCGGTGTTGCTGGAAGTCAACGAGTACCGCGTCGAGGACGGCGACCTCTACCTGTTCTGCTCCGACGGCCTCAACGACATGCTCAGCGACGAGCGCATCGCAGCGCTGCTCGTCACCGCCGGCACGCTCGAGGAAAAGGCCATGGCCCTGGTGGAAGCCGCCAACGCGGCCGGCGGCCGTGACAATATTTCGGTGATACTGGCATTTGCTCGCGCCAAAGCCACGCGGCGTGGCTTGTTATCGCGAATGCTCGGTCAATAATCCCGTTCCGCCCAGCACCCGTATCCGCGCACAAGGAACCCCAAGAGGAGTCGGCCATGCCGAAAATGATCGTTTCCATCGATGGCGTCGTCATCAAGGAAGTCCAGCTCACCAAGGACCGCACCACGCTGGGCCGCCGTCCTTATAACGATGTCGTGATCGACAACCTGGCCGTCAGCGGTGAGCACGCCGTCTTGCAGATGTCGGGCTCCGACGTGTTCCTGGAAGACCTCAACAGCACCAACGGCACCTACGTCAACGGCAAGGCGATCAAGAAGCAGCAGCTGCAGGGTGGCGATTCGATCGAGATCGGCAAGTACAAGATCAAGTTCGTGCACGAAGGCGGCGGTGCCGCCGGCGGCAGCGATCCCTACGAAAAGACCATGGTCATCAACGCCGGCGCAGTCGTCGGCGCGGCCGACGCGGCGCCGCTGGCGCCCGCGGCCATCAAGGTCATCAGCGGCTCGGCCGCCGGCCGCGAGGTCGCCCTGACCAAGGTCGTGACCACCATCGGCAAACCCGGCGTGGCCGTGGCCGCCATCACGCGCCGCCCGCACGGTTACGTGGTCGCCATGGTCGAGGGCACGGTCAAGCCCACCATCAACGGGGCGCCGCTGGGCACCGACGGCAAGGACCTGCGCCACGGCGACGTGCTCGAGCTCGCCGGCACCCAGATGCAGTTCGTTCAGGACTGATTCTTCGCGGCCCGCCGGTAACGGCCCGATACGGCGGGCCGGCGCGCGAAATATGTCACAGCCCGGGGCGCGGCCCCCGGGTACCCTGCGGCCTGTGTCCATGCCGCCTTCCCATCACCTGCGCGTCCGTGTTCTCGGCTGCTCTGGCGCCATCGCCCAGGGCTGCCGCACCACCGCCTTCCTGCTCGACGACAACGCCCTGATCGACGCCGGCACCGGCGTGGGCGACCTCAGCCTGGAAGAGATGCTGTGCATCGACCATGTGCTGCTCACACACGCCCACCTCGATCACGTCGCGGCCCTGCCGCTCATGATCGACGCGGTGGCCTCGGGCCGGCTCGCCGCCGGGGTGCCGCCGCTGCAGGTGCACGCCCTGCCGGGCACCATCGAGGCCCTGCGCGCCCACCTGTTCAACGACACGATCTGGCCCGATTTCACCGCGATACCCAGCGCGGGTTCGCCGCTGATGCGCTTCGTGCCCTTCGAGATCGGCGACGTTCTGGCGATCGGCCACCGGCGCATCGAGGTGCTGCCCGCGGTGCACACCGTGCCCGCCGTCGGCTTCGCGGTGGCCGCGGGCGAGGCGGCCCCGCACTGGGTCTTCAGCGGCGACACCGGGCGCAATCCGGCCTTCTGGGCCCGCGTGAACCAGCTCGACGTGGCCCACCTCGTGATCGAAACGGCTTTCAGCGACCGGGAGACCGACCTTGCGCTGCGCAGCCTGCACCTGGCGCCCTCGCTGCTGGCCGGGGAGTTGGCGCAGCTCGCGCCCAGCCGGCGCCCCCTGATCCACATCACGCACACCAAGCCCGCGGAAACGGCGCTGATCATCGAAGAGCTCCACCGCATGGACACCCAGCCGCGCCGCGACATCCGCTGGCTGAGCGCCGGGCAGGTCTTTCAGCTGTGACAAATTTTGTCTTTTGAGCGGGGGGCGACGTTTTTTGTCGCTCGACGCGGGACCGAAAGGCCACATTTCGTCGCAGTTCGACCGGCTGTCCCGGCAAACCGCGCATTCATCCTCCCGCTCAGGTTGGCACGCCGCCTGCACTACGCATCGCGTACCAACCCAACCCCTGCTGAGGAGTTTCCATGAAGATGAAGCGCGCAATCCAAAAAGGTTTCACCCTGATCGAACTGATGATCGTGGTGGCCATCATCGGTATCCTGGCCGCCGTGGCGCTGCCGGCGTACCAGGACTACACGACGCGTGCGAAGGTATCGGAGGTGATCCTGGCTGCTTCGGCGGCGCGGACCGCAGTTAGTGAATCCGCGCAAACGCTCGGTGAAATGCCTGCACAAGCGAGTATTACCTTTGACACCCAAGCGTCTACCTATGTTGCTAGCGTTCGTTACGAACTCACTGGCGGCAATGGCATCATCACTGCAGTGGCGCAGGGTGATCCGCGTATTTCGACGGCACCCAACAATACTATCACGCTCACTGGGGTTTACCAGTCAGCCACCGGCCAAGTGATCTGGACGTGCGGTGGTGGTATTCTGCCTAAATACCGCCCGGCTTCTTGCCGCTAATCGTTAGCCAAGAAAGAGAGAGGGGCCCCTTTGGGCCCTTTTTTCATGCGTAACCTAAGAACACCTCTTTGGACCCCACTTGCCACGGCTCTTCTGTCCTTGGCTTGGCTATTGCCCAACGCGCATCCACCCTGGGTCGCATTTCAGAAGGATGCTCTGGCTGCGTCCGTGTTGCTCGCATGCGCAATCCCTGTAGCTTGGAAGGCATTCCATGCGCGCGTGAATCCTCGGCTTGACCCGCTGTCGTTGTGCATGCTCGGTTTGGCGCTGCTTACGTTGTTGCAGTGGGTTGGGGGTCAAATCGAGTTCTTTGGTCACGCTTCTGTTGGCGCACTATATTGGATCGGCGGTGCGCTTGCTTTGATGCTGGGGAGCATGTGGGCTCGCTGGGCTCCAGACAGGTTCTTGATATTCTTGTTTTCAGCATTCTTGGTAGGGGCTGTCGCTACTGCGGGTCTGATGTTGGTGCAATGGCTCGGTCTCAATCTCGAAACGGTTTGGATTGCTGAGGCCGTGGGCGGTCGACCGTATGGCAATCTGATTCAACCTAATAACGCAGCGAGCCTCTTGTTGCTTGGGTTTGTGGCTGTTTGGTGGTTAAGGCAGAAGGGTAATATTTCTTTCTGGCCTGCCATGTTTGCAACAGCCTATCTGCTGTTTGGCGTGGCGATCAGTGGGTCGCGTATTGGGTTTTTGTCACTGACACTGCTATTGCTCGTCGTGATTGGATCGGCCGTTCGCAGGTCAGAACTGCGATTGGAGGCTAGGACTGCCGGGGCGATACTCGTCGGTTTTTGGCTGACGGTGTTGCTGTTGAACAGTTTTTCCGATTCGGTCACGTCGATTGGCGACGTGAGGGCGCATGCGCTAGGGCGTGATCTAGCAAACATTCGCCTTGTGACGTATTTGGCTTTCCTGGATGCGGCGCTAGAAGGTCCGCTATGGGGATATGGCTTCGATCAGGCCATCTATGCCCAAAAGGTTGCTCAGCAACTCGGTCATGATGTGCCAATGTACTTCAAGTGGACACACAACGCTTTATTGGATTTAGCGGTATGGTATGGTCCTGTGGTCGGAGCGTTGACTGCGGTTTTGTTAGGTTGGTGGGTTTACCGTGTCGCCCGATCACAATGGTCTGTGGACCTGGCTTGTTGCCTGGCTGGGCTGGTGGTGTTAGGTTTACACGGCTTGGTCGAACTACCTTTGGCTTACGCCTACTTCCTCTTGCCGGCTTGTCTGCTTGCTGGTTACGTAACAGCGCAGATGAGTTTTCCAATCATTGATCTTCCGGTGAAGTCGTTCTTACTGGGCTTGCTTGCTGCGTCAGTTTGCCTGGGGCTAGTGTTTGTTGATTATTTCAAGGTTGAGTCCTCATATTACGCGTGGCGGTTTAAGCAGGCGCGTATTGGCATCAACCATCCTTACGATGTTCCAGAAACAATTGTGCTGAATCAGTTTCGCGCATTGCTTGTGGGTTTGCGTGGCGATGCTGGATCGCTCAACTCAAAAGAACTTGATGACTTCAAATTTGCTGTAATGTTGCAGCCGTCACCTGTCGCACTGGTCCATTTGGCTGCGATACAAGCAAGAAGCGGTATGTTGAAAGAGGCGCAAGAAACTGCGGATGTCGCGAATACCATTTACCCTGCGCCGTTTGGCGATCCTATGCGAATTCGATGGCAGGAAATGGCAGCGGCCGATCAACGACTTAAACCAATACGATGGAGTGAAAATATTCTTAAGCGGTGATTGCTCGGTTTCAGATTTCAACACGCCGTGATAACGAAATCCCCACTCTTGCCGCCCCGTTTTTCCACCAGCCGCACCCCCTCCACCACCATCCCCCGATCCACCGCCTTGCACATGTCGTAGACCGTGAGCAAGGCCACCGAAGCGGCGGTCAGGGCTTCCATTTCCACGCCGGTCTGACCGGTGCAGGCCGTGGTGGCCCGGCACAGCACGCTGTTCGTGCCGCGGTCGACCTCGAAATCCACCGCCACGCGCGTGAGCGCGATCGGGTGGCACAGGGGGATCAGGTCGCTGGTCTTCTTGGCGGCCATGATGCCGGCCAGGCGCGCCACACCGAGCACGTCGCCCTTCTTGGCCGTGCCCGACTCGATCAGCGCCAGGGTGGCGGGTTGCATGGTGATGCGGCCTTCGGCCACCGCGACGCGGTCCGTGCTGGCCTTGGCGCCGACATCGACCATGTGGGCCTGGCCCTGGGCGTCGAAATGGGTGAGTGGGGAGCCCGTGGGGGCGGCGGGAGTTGACATGGTGTAACCGCGGTTCACCGGCGGTTGACGCGCCGATGGGCTGAACTGGTGGGGGTTGGCGGCATCATACGGGCATGGATTTCCTCCCTCTCTCGCCGCCGCGGGCGGTCTGGCTGGCCGTCGGGGCGCTCGCCCTGGCGCTCTGGGCGCCCGCGCCCGATGCGGCCCGGGCGCAGAACAACACACCACACGCCGCAGGCCATGCGCACAACCTGCCCAGCCTCGGCGATGGCGAGAGCCTCACGGTCTCGGCCGAGCGCCGGCTCGGCGACCGCATCGCGCGCAGCATCTACCGCGACCCCGACTACCTCGACGATCCGGCCCTGGGCGACTACCTGCAGCAGATCTGGCAGCCGCTGCTGGGCGCGGCGCGCCAGCGCGGCGAGGTGCCCGCCGAGCTGTTCGAGCGCCTGGCCTGGGAGCTGATGATCTCGCGCGACCGGCGCGTGAACGCCTTTGCCCTGCCCGGCGGCTACCTGGGCGTGAACCTGGGCCTGCTGGCCGTGACCGAGCGGCCCGAAGAGCTCGCGTCGGTGCTCGCCCACGAACTGAGCCACGTCTCGCAGCGCCACATCGCCCGCATGATGTCCAACGAGCAGCGCATGGCGCCGTGGATGATCGCCGGCATGATCCTGGGCGCGCTGGCCATGGGCTCCAACCCCAATGCGGCCGGCGCCGCGATCGCGGGCAGCACGGCCGCGGCCGCCCAGCAGTCGCTCAATTTCTCGCGCGACATGGAGCGCGAGGCCGACCGCATCGGCTTCGGCGTGCTCACGGGCGCGGGCTTCGACGGGCAGGGTTTCGTCGGCATGTTCGACAAGCTCCAGCAGGCCTCGCGCCTCAACGACGACGGCGCGTTTCCCTACCTGCGCAGCCACCCGCTCACGAGCGAGCGCATCGCGGACATGCAGGCCCGGCTGCCCAGTGCCGGGCCGGGGGCCATGGGCCCGCGTGCCGACGCCCCGCAGCGCGCCGCCGCGGGGCTGCCGTCGGCGGCCCTGCACGCCCTGGCCGCCGCGCGCGCACGCGTGCTCGCCGAGCGCAACAGCACGCGCTGGAACGCCTGGGTCGAGCAGGCCCAGCCCGCCATCGCCAGCGCCCCCGCGCTGTACGCCGGGGCCCTGGCGGCGCAGCGCCTGGGCCAGTCGGCGCGCGCCGCCGAACTCGTGGGTCGGCTGCGCCAGGCCACGGCGGGCAGCGATGCGCGCGGCTTTGCCGACGCGCTGGCGCTGGAGATCCTGCTGTCACCCGGCGCCACACCCAATCCCGCGCTGCTCGCCGAGCTGCGCGACGCCGCGCTGGCCGCGGACGCGCGTGCCATGGTGCTGCTCGGCGCGCAGGCGGCCCTGGCCAC
This sequence comes from Hydrogenophaga crocea, assembly GCF_011388215.1. Taxonomy (NCBI): domain Bacteria; kingdom Pseudomonadati; phylum Pseudomonadota; class Betaproteobacteria; order Burkholderiales; family Comamonadaceae; genus Hydrogenophaga; species Hydrogenophaga crocea. The sequence goes on along the minus strand of NZ_CP049989.1, from coordinate 3,556,694 downwards.
CGGTCAGGCGCCGCGCGCGGCTTCCCGGCTGCAGACCTGGGTCGTGGATCACCCGCGCGACGCCCTGGCCTGGCAGCTGCTGTCGCGGGTGCAGCAGGCCCAGGGCCAGACGCTGCGCGCGGTGCGCGCCGATGCCGAGGCGCGTGCCGCGCAGTACGACTGGGACGGCGCGCTCGAGCGCTTCAAGGCCGCGCAGGCCCTGCCGCCGGCGCAGCGCAACGCCGATCCGATCGAGCTGGCCATCGTGGACAGCCGCCGGCGCGACGTGGAGCAGCGCCTGAAGGACCTGATGCGCGAAGAGAAGGAGCGCTGAACGCCGCGGTCGTTCAGCGCACGCGGCTCAGTGCCGCATCGACCACGATCATGAGGGCCGAGTAGATGAGCGAGCCCAGCAGGGCCGCCCCGAAGCCGCGCACGTGAAAGCCGTCGAGCACCGAGGCCGCGGCCCAGAACAGCAGCGCGTTGATCACGAACAGGAACAGCCCGAGCGTGACCAGCGTGACCGGCAGCGTGAGCAGCACCAGCACCGGCCGCAGGATCAGGTAGAACAGGCCGATCACCGCGGCGGCGATGAGCGCGGACGGGAAGCTGCGCACCTGCACCCCGTCGTACAGGTAGGCCACCAGCAGCAGCGCACAGGCCGCGAGCAACCAGCGCAGGAGCAGCTTCATGGGGCGGTCCTCAGGCCTTGCCGGCGCCGCCCGTGCGCTGGGCCACGCGGCGGTTGTGCAGGTAGCCCAGCGTCAGGATGGCGACGATGGTCAGGCCCACGAAGCCCCAGTAGGCGGCCTGCTGGGCGAACTCGGGGCCCTTGAACCAGGGCGCGAGCAGCTTCTCGTTGACGACCATCTTGCCGGCGGTGAAGGCCAGCACGCCCGCGCCGATGTACATGATCGCGGGGTACTTCTCGACCAGCTTGAGGATCAGCGTGCTGCCGAACACCACGATGGGGATGCTGATCAGCAGGCCGATGACCACGAGGTCGAACGAGCCCTGGGCCGCGCCGGCCACGCCGAGCACGTTGTCGATGCCCATCACCGCATCCGCGATGATGATGGTCTTCATCGCGCCCCAGAAGGTGGTGGCGGCCGGGCCGTGCTCGTCGCCGTCACCCTCGTCTTCGGCGATCAGCTTGTAGGCGATCCACATCAGCGCAATGCCGCCGATGGCCATGAGGCCGGGGATCTTCAGCAGCCACACCACGACCAGCGTCATGGCCGAGCGCACGATGATTGCGCCGACCGTGCCCCAGACGATCGCCTTTTTCTGGTGCTCCTTGGGCAGGTTGCGCGCGGCCAGCGCGATCACGATCGCGTTGTCGCCGGCAAGCACGAGGTCGATGAGGATGATGGCGAGCAGGGCCGACCACCACGCCGCGGACATGAATTCCATGAAATGGCTCCAAAGAAGGGAATGGTTCTCCGAAGGTCTTGCCCGGCCCCACGTTGCCGTGGTCCAACATGCCGGGCGCCGCTGGGCGACGCCGTCCTGACGACACATTGACGGGCGCAGCAGGCCCTCCGGGGGGAAGGAGCAGCCGCCGCGCCTGGGAGCTACTCCCCTTCCGCGAAGGCCGGGATTGTATGCGCGCGGACAAAAGTTCCACATGCGTGGTTCCCGCAAGTCGCCGAGGCGACGCGCGGCCGGGCCTTCTACGCACTACCACGCACGACCCGGCGACGGCCCCTGCCTACACTGCGCGGCTCGGCCATCCGCCCCCCCTCCCACCCACAGCGCACCACCATGGAAATGCTCTCGAGTCCCCAGTTCTGGCTGGGCCTGGGCCAGATCATCTGGATCAACATCATCCTCTCGGGCGACAACGCGGTCGTGATCGCGCTGGCCGCGCGCGGCCTCGATCCCAAGCGCCAGAAGCAGGCGATCTTCTGGGGCACGGCGGCTGCCGTGGTTCTGCGCGTGGTGCTCACCGTGGTGGCGGTCAAGCTCATGCAGCTGCCCTGGCTGCAGCTCATCGGCGGCCTGCTGCTGTTGTGGATCGGCGTGCAACTGCTCAACGGCGGCGACGACGACGAGAGCGACAAGGGCGAGGCCAAGGGCGGCCTGCTCGCCGCGATCCGCACCATCCTCGTGGCCGACCTGGTGATGAGCCTGGACAACGTGATCGGCGTGGCCGCCGCGGCCAACGGCAACCTCACGCTGCTGGTGATCGGCCTGCTGATCGCCATCCCCATCGTGGTCTTCGGCAGCACGCTGATGATCAAGCTCATGGGCCGCTTCCCGGCCATCGTCACGCTCGGCGCGGCCCTGATTGGCTGGGTGGGCGCGGAAACCATCGTGTCCGACAAGATGATCGAGCCCCTGGTGCCGCACCACTCGGTGGGCTTCTACGCCGCGGCCGCCCTGGGCGCCGTGCTGGTGGTGCTCACCGGCAAATACCTGCAGCGCCGCAACGCGCCGGCCAGCGCCGACTGAGCGACCCGGCGCCCCGGCGGGGCATGGGCCGGCCCCGCCCGCGGGGCCTGGAGGGGGCGCTTATCATCGCCCTCCCCATGGCTGGCATCCACATCACCGACATCGAGGCGGCCATCAACTGGTGGCGCGAACGATCGCCCTCGCCCGACGGCGTTTCGCTGCCCGCGGCCACGCGTGCGCTGGCCGAGGTGTACGCGCTGATGGTCTATTTCCACGAGACCGAGGCCGACGAGAACAGCCTGCCCGACCAGGCGCGCGAGGCCTGGCTGGCCTGGTACGCGACCACGCCCGACACGCCCTGCATCGCGATCTGCTCCACCAGCCAGGGCGACCCCCTGTGCAAGGGCTGCGGCCGCACCTTCGACGAAGTGCAGCGCTGGACCGAGATGTCGCCCGGCGAAAAGCGCGCCAGCTGGCGCCGCATCACGCTCGAAGGCGACGCCTGGCGCTTCAACCGCTACAAGGAACGCGCCCTCTAGCGCCCGGGCCGGTCTGCCTCAGGACCGGCGCGCGAGTTCGGCGGCCTTGCCGGTGTAACTGGCCGGCGTCATGGCCAGCAGGCGCTGCTTCTCCGCCTCGGGAATGTCGAGCGAGCGCACCAGGCCGTGCAGGTCTTCGGCGCGCACCGTCTTGCCGCGCGTGACCTCCTTGAGCTTCTCGTAGGCGCCCTGCACGCCGTAGCGGCGCATCACGGTCTGGATCGGCTCGGCCAGCACTTCCCACGAGGCGTCGAGGTCGGCCGCGGTGGCTTCCTCGTTGAGCTCGAGCTTGTTCAGGCCCACGCCCAGCGCGTGGTAGGCCAGCACCGCGTAGCCCAGGGCCACGCCCATGTTGCGCAGCACGGTGGAGTCGGTGAGGTCGCGCTGCCAGCGGCTCACGGGCAGCTTCTCGCTCAGGTGGCGCAGCAGCGCGTTGGCCAGGCCCAGGTTGCCTTCGGCGTTCTCGAAGTCGATCGGGTTGACCTTGTGCGGCATGGTCGACGAGCCGATCTCGCCGGCCTTGAGCTTTTGCTTGAAGTAGCCCAGGCTCACGTAGCCCCAGATGTCGCGCGCGAGGTCGATCAGGATGGTGTTGGTGCGCGCCACCGCGTCGAACAGCTCGGCCATGTAGTCGTGCGGCTCGATCTGGATGCTGTAGGGCTGGAAGCTCAGGCCCAGGCCCAGCGGTTCGGCGGTTTCCACCACCTTGCGGCTGAAGCCTTCCCAGTCGAAGTCGGGCCAGGCCGCGAGGTGCGCGTTGTAGTTGCCCACGGCGCCGTTCATCTTGCCCATGAGCTTCACGGCCGCGATGCGTTCGCGCGCGGCCACCAGGCGCACCACCACGTTGGCGATCTCCTTGCCCACGGTGGTGGGGCTGGCGGTCTGGCCATGGGTGCGGCTGAGCATGGGCACTTCGGCCATGGCGTGCGCCATGTCGCGCAGCTTGGTGATCACGGCGTCGAGCGCGGGCAGCAGCACCTGCTCGCGCGCGCCCTTGAGCTGCAGCGCGTGGCTGGTGTTGTTGATGTCTTCGCTGGTGCAGGCGAAGTGCACGAACTCGGCCGCGCGCTCGAGCTCGGGGCGGGCCTCGAACTTCGACTTGATCCAGTACTCGACCGCCTTCACGTCGTGGTTGGTGGTCTTCTCGATCGCCTTGATGGCCTCGCCATCGGCCTCGCTGAAGTTCTTCACCAGGCCCAGCAGGTAGGTGCGCGCGCCGGGCGACAGCGGCTTGAACTCGTCGAAGCCGGCGTCGGACAGCGCGATGAACCAGGCGATCTCGACCTGCACGCGGCGGTGCATGTAGCCCAGCTCGCTCATGTAGGGGCGCAGCGGCGCGAGGCGGCCCGCATAGCGGCCGTCGAGCGGCGACAGGGCGGAGATGGGGGAGAGGTCGGCGCCGGCGGGCGCGGGGGAGGCAGGGGTCGGGCGCATCCCGCGATTGTAGGAGTGGCCCGCGCCGGGCCCGCCCCATCGTGGGCGCGCCCGGCGAAGACCCGGGGCCGCTGGCTAAAATCGCCGGCCGACCCGCCAAGCCCACAGACCATGAAACTCATCGGTGCCATCACCAGCCCCTACGTTCGCAAAGTGCGCATCGTCATGGCCGAGAAGAAACTGGATTACCAGTTCATCCTGGAAGACGTCTGGTCGGCCGACACCACCATCGGCTCGTCCAACCCGCTGGGCAAGGTGCCCTGCCTGGTGATGGAAGGCGGCGAGGCGGTGTTCGACTCGCGCGTGATCGTCGAATACCTCGACGGCCTGTCGCCCGTGGGCAAGCTCATTCCCCCGAGCGGGCGCGAACGCGCCGAGGTGAAGACGTGGGAAGCGCTGGCCGACGGCCTGCTCGACGCCGCCATCCTCGCGCGCCTCGAAGCCACCTGGCCGCACCGCAGCGCCGAGCAGCGCAGCCAGGCCTGGATCGACCGCCAGATGGGCAAGATCCACGGCGCGCTCAAGTCCATGAGCCAGGGCCTGGGCGACAAGGCCTTCTGCTCGGGCATCCACTTCAGCCTGTCCGACGTGGCCGTGGGCTGCGCGCTCGGTTACCTCGATTTCCGCTTCCCGGTGATCAACTGGCGCGACGACTACCCCAACCTGGCCCGCCTGAGCGACAAGCTTTCGCAGCGCCAGAGCTTCATCGATTCGAAGCCGGCCTGACCGGCGCGCCGCGCCCGGGTCTCAGCCGTTCGCGCGGCGCTTGAGCCAGCGCATCAGGGCGCCCACCAGCGGCAGCTTTTCGTACAGCTCCTCCGCCGCGTCCCAGTAGTCGCGGTGCTCGCTGATGCGGCCGTCGGCCGCCAGCCGCAGGTGCGAGCCGCCGCGCACCACCTGCTCGGTGGCGGTGTCGAAACGGCGGAAGCGGAAACGGAACTCCCACACCAGGAAGCACTGGTCGCCATCGACCATGCGCTGCGTGACCACGAAGCGCGGCGCTTGCAGGTTCGCGTACATGTGCTCGAAGATGCCGCGGATCGCGGGCACGCCCTGCACCTCGTTGAACGGGTCCTTGAAGCGCGCGTCGTCGGTGTAGAACGCGCCCAGGTCCGCCAGCGCCGCGGGCGAGAGCGTTTCGTAGAAATCGGCGATGCGCTGCACCGCCGCGCGCGGATCGGCCGGCGCGCTCACAGGCCGGTGGCGCGGCGGACCAGCGCGAAGAAGGGCCGGTAGGGCAGCAGGCGCAGCAGCTTCATGGCGCGCGTGAAGCGCTTGGGGAAGTGGATGTCGAAGCGGCCCCGCGCCCAGCCGTCGAGCATGGCCGCGGCGGCCTGGTCGGGGGTGATGAGCGCGGGCATGGTGAAGTCGTTCTGCGCGGTCAGCGGGGTTTGCACGAAGCCCGGGTGTACCACGCTCACGCCCAGGCCGCGCGGCGCGAGGTCGAGGTAGAGCGTTTCGGCCAGGTGCGTGAGCGCGGCCTTGGTCGGGCCGTAGGCCAGGCTCTTGGGCAGGCCGCGAAAACCCGCCACGCTGCTGATCAGGCTGATGTGGCCGCTGCCGCGCGCGAGCAGCGCGGGCATGAGCGCATGCACCACGTGTAAAGCGCCCAGGTAGTTGATGTCGAGGTGGCGCTTGAGGTCGGGCAGGTCGAGCGCGGTGGCGCGCATGCCGTGGTAGTGGCCCGCGCAGTACACCACCAGGTCGATCGGCCCCTGGCCCAGCAGGGCGCGCGCGGTGCGCGCCACGGCGGCCTCGTCGGTCACGTCGAGCGGCCAGGCCTGGGCGCCCGGGTGGTCGTGCACGAAGCGCTCCAGCGCCTCGGCGCTGCGCGCCGACACCAGCACCTGCGCGCCCTGCGCGTGCAAGGCGTGCGCCACGGCCGCGCCGATCCCGCTGGACGCGCCCACCAGCCACACGCGCCGGCCGCGCCAGTCGGTCATGGGCGGGTTCATGGGGCCGAACAGCCCCGGGCGGTGCACCGGTTCGAGCGCGGCGCCGCCGTCGCGAAGGGTGAGGCGCGGTGTGCTCATGCCGCGCGCTTCACGAAGCTCAGCGTGACCTCGCCGAGCCGGATGCCGAACTTGCTCATGGTGGCCTTGTTGAGCATCACGTGGCGGTCCATCAGGTACATCCAGTCGTCGAACTGCACCTCGTAGGTCTTGCCGTCCACGGGCAGCAGCAGCGTGTAGTTCCAGCGGAAGGCGTTGCCCGAGGTCTGGCCGCGCGCCTCGCCTTTCACGTCGTCGGCCGTGCCCACGTAGGCGCCGTCGCCCAGGTGCCGCAGGCGCCACACGCGCTTTTGCTTCTCGCCGTCGGAGTAGACGAAGTCCTCGTCGAGCACGCCCTGCTCGCCGTTCCAGCTGCAGCGCATCACCACGGTGAAGCGGCGCACCACCTTGCCCGAGCGGTCGGTGAACACGCCGTAGGCGTCGAGCACGCCGTTGAAGTATTCGCGCAGGTCGAGCACCGGTTGCTGGCCGGCGTAGTCCTTGACCTGCGGGCCGGCGCAGCCCGCGAGGGCGGTGGCGCCGGTGGCCACGGTGGCGGTGAGCAGCAGTCGTCTTTGCATGGGGTTACCTCAGAGGGATGCGGTGCGCAGCGCAGCGGGCTGCGGACCGCGGATGACCAGGCCGTGCAGCGCGGCGGCCGCGATCAGCTTGAGCGCGCAGGGCAGCAGGCAATACGCGGCGCTCAGGGTCTGCAGGGCCTGTGCGTCGCGTGCGCCGGGCTGGTAGCCGAACCAGCCGAGCAGCGGCAGCGCCAGGCCCGCGGCGAGCGCCAGGTTGAACTTGGTGGCGAAGTTCCACCAGCCGAAGTACGCGCCTTCGCGGTGGCCGCGTTCGCCGAGCTGGCCGATCAGTCCCGCAAGCAGCGCGCCGGGCAGCGTGAGGTCGGTGCCCACCGCGATGCCGGTGATCGCGCACACGAGCAGGAAGGGCAGGGTGTCGCCCGCGCCCAGCGTGGCGGCCCAGACGAAGCCCAGCACCGCGAGCAGCATGCCCACGAGCCAGGTGCGCGCCAGGCCCAGGCGCGGCACCAGCCGCAGCCACAGCGGGATCGCCAGCGCTGCGCTCAGGAAGTAGGTGAGCAGGAAGAGCGGTTCCCAGGCCGCAGGCGCCTGCAGCCGGTCCTGCACGAAGAACAGCACCAGCGTGGCGGGCACCGCGCTGGCCGTGCCGTTCACCACGAACACCACGAGCAGGCGCAGGAACGCGCCCTGGCGCAGCGGCGAGCGGCCCGCGTGCGGCATGGCGATGCCCGGGTTCAGCGGCGCGAGGCTGCGCGCCCAGGCCCACCAGCCCAGGGCCAGCAGCAGGGCGAAGGCCGCCACCGTGGCGCCCAACCCGGCCACCGTGGGCAGCACCGAGGCCAGCAGCACGCCCACCAGCGAGAGCGCTTCGCGCCAGGCCACCACGCGCCCGCGCTGTGCCTCGTTGCCGCCCAGCCGCGCGCCCCAGGCCTGGTGCGCCACCGACACCACGCTGAACGCGGTGCAGGTGAGCGCCATGCCCACGCCGGCCCAGGCCAGCAGCGCCGTGGCGCCCTGCGCGCGCACGGCCGCGGGCGGAAACAGCAGCGCCCACAGGCCCAGCGCCAGCAGCACGGCCGCCAGCGCCGCCGCCAGCAGCAGGCGGCGCTGCGAGCGCGCGGCGAGGCGGTCGCACCAGCGGCCGATCAGGGGGTCGAGCACCGCGTCGACGGCGCGCGCCGCGAGCAGCACGCCGCCGAGCGCGGCCAGCGGCGCGGCGAACTCGCGCGCGTAGTGGTTGGGCAGCAGCACGTAGAGCGGCAGCGCCACGAAGGCCAGCGGCAGGCCCAGCAGGCCATAGCCCAGGCCGTGGCGCCAGCCGCCCGGTGCGGTGAAGGCGGCCGCGGGGTCGCTCGGGGCGGCGGCCTGGCTCATGGGGTGCGGGCCGCTGCGGCCTGCAGCAGCGCCGCGCGCATGGCGGGCTGCGAGGTGCGCGGCGACAGCCAGATGCCGAAGAACTGGCGCGAGAACGCGGGGTCGTCCACCGCGCCGAGCCATCGGCCGTTGAGGTAAAAGCGCGCGCCGGCCTCGGGCACGTGCACGCCGGTGATGCGGTCGCCCGCCTTCACGTTGGGGAACAGGGCCTTCATGGCCGCGAGCCAGCGCTGGGCGCTGGCCTCGTCGACCGGGCCCAGGCCGCGCATCTCGTCGAGCGAGCGCTGCGCGATGTCGGCGCCGTCGAAGTCGCGCAGGTAGGCGAGCTCGAGCGCGAATCGCTGCTCGCCGAAACGCTGGGCGTCGAAGCCGGGCCGCGCGTAGAGCGTGGCGTCGTAGACGCTGAAGCCCCACACGCGCAGCCGCGTCTGGCCCAGCACGCTCTTGCCCTGCAGCGCGTCGGCGAGCGCGGGCGCGGGCTGGGCCTGCACCGCCGGGGCGGCGCACAGCGCGAGGGCGAGCAACAGGGTGGCGCGGTGCATGGCGGGCGCGGCGGTGTCAGCCGGGTTTGCGCAGCGTGTACTGCACGACGTCGGTGCTGCCCTCGGCGAAGGCGGCCTCGCAGTAGGCGAGGTAGAACTCCCAGGTGCGGATGAAACGCTCGTCGAAGCCGAGCTGCAGCACCGCCTCCTGCTCGTGCATGAAGCGCTCGCGCCAGCCGCGCAGCGTGCGCGCGTAGTCCTGGCCGAAGGCGAACTCGTCGACCACCTCGAGGCCGGCCTGCGCGGCCTGCTCGCGGAAGGCGCTCGGGCAGGGCAGGCAGCCGCCCGGGAAGATGTACTGCTGGATGAAATCGGTGCCGCGGATGTAACGCTCGAAGTGCTGGTCGGCGATCACGATGCTCTGGATGCAGGCCTTGCCGCCCGGCTTGAGCAGGCGCGAGACGGTGCGGAAGTAGGTCGGCCAGTAGGCGCGGCCCACGGCCTCGACCATCTCGATCGAGCAGATCGCGTCGAAGGGCGCATCGGCGATGTCGCGGTAGTCCTGCAGGCGCAGGTCGGCGCGCTCGGCGCTGCCGATGCGCTGCATGCGCTCGCGCGCGAAATCGAGCTGCTCGGTCGAGAGCGTCACGCCCACCACCGAAGCGCCGAATTCGGTGGTCGCCTTCTCGGCCAGCGCGCCCCAGCCGCAGCCGATCTCGAGCACGCGGTCGCCCGGGCGCACACCGGCCAGCTGCAGCGCGCGGCGCACCTTGGCGTGCTGGGCTTCTTCTTCCGACAGCTCGGGCGTCTGGAACCAGGCCGACGAGTAGTTCATCGTGCGGTCGAGCCAGCGCTCGTAGAAGGCGTTGCCCAGGTCGTAGTGGGCGTGGATGTTCTTGCGGCTGTTGGCCTTGCTGTTGTGGTTGAGCAAGTGCTGCACGCGGTAGGCCAGCCGGCCCAGCCAGCTGCCGTGGATCACGTCTTCCAGCGCGCGGCGGTTGAGCAGCATGAGCTCCATGAGCGCGACCAGGTGCGGCGTGTGCCAGTCGCCGGCCATGTAGGTTTCGGCGAAGCCGATGTCGCCCGACTTGAGTACCGCGCCGCACACGTTCCAGTTGTTCAGGCGGATGCTCGCGTGCGGGCCGTCGACGCGGCCGAAGCGCTGCACGCTGCCGTCGGGCAGGGTCACGGTGAGGCTGCCGTGCGCCAGGCGCTGCAGCAGTTGCAGCACGGTGCGCGCGGCGGCGGGGGCGTTGCGCGGCAACACGAAACCGGTGGCGGGGTGGGAGGCGGTGGTGCTGTTCATCGCTCGATGGGCATCAGGTGGGCATCGGGGGTGGTCCGCTGGACCGCGGGGGTGACGAATCGGGCCGGCGCCGGGGGCTGCCGGAAAAAGGGCGCGCGCTTGAACAGCCACAGCCGCAGCGCCTGCCAGTGGATGCGCGCGACGATGGCCAGGCCCAGCAGCGGGTGCGACCAGAGCGCGCGGCGCACGCTCGCGCCGGTCAGCGCCTGCAGCTCGCCGCTCACGCTGGTCTGCAGCAGCGCGCCGGCCTGCGCCTCGTCGAAGTAGTCGATGCGCACCACGGTGCGCGCGCGTTGGCCGGCGGTGCGCATGAAGGTGAAGCGGTAGCGCCCGCGCACCGGGCAGAAGGGCGAGACGTGAAACACCTTGTCGGCCTCGCAGGGCACGCCGTAGCGCGGGGCATCGAGCAGGTACACGTGGCGCTCGCCGAAGGTGTTGTTGACCTCGGCCAGCACCACGCGCAGGCTGCCGTCGCGGCGGTGGCCGTACCAGAAGCTCACGGGCTTGAAGGCATGGCCCCAGACGCGCGGGTAGGTGTGCAGCCAGACCTCGCCGTCGGCGTCGCCGATGCCCTGCTCGCGCAGCAGCTCGTCGAACCAGGCCAGGCAGTCGGCGCGGCCGTCGCCGTGGTCGCGGTCGTGAAAGCTCAGCAGCGCCGCGCGGTTGCGGGCCAGTGCGCCCGGGCCGCTGCGCTGCAGGCTGCGCAGCGGCAGCATGAGAAACGCCGTGGGGTAGGCGAAGGCGTTGCGGCGCGGGCGGGTGCGCGTGTGCCGCACCTGGCCGAAGCCGAGCTGGGCCTGCTCGTTCACGCCAGCACCCCGGGCAGCGCCGCGCGGCGCGCTTCGCCGGCGCCGGCCTTGGGCACCAGGCCGAAGTGGTCCATGAGGCCGCGCGCCGCGTGCAGACCGGCCTTGAGGCCGTCTTCGTGGAAGCCGTAGCCGCACCACGCGCCCGCGAACCAGGTGCGCTGCTGGCCCTGCATCAGCGGCACGCGGGCCTGGGCCCGGATCGCGCCAAGGTCGAACACCGGGTGGTCGTAGTCCCAGGCGCCCAGCACGTGCTGCGGCGCGATCTCGCGCTGCGGGTTGAGCGACACCACCACCGGCTGGCGCACCGGCAGCGGCTGCAGGCGGTTGAGCAGGTAGTGCAGGCACACGCGCGCCGACTCCTGCTCGCGCTGCGGCGCGCGCTCGTAGTTCCAGGCCGCCCAGGCGCGCGTGGCCGTGGGCAGCACCGAGGTGTCGGTGTGCAGCACCGCGCGGTTGGCCTGGTAGCGGATCGCGCCGAGCAGCTCGCGCTCGAGCGCGCTGGCGCCGTCGCCGAGCAGGCGCAGCGCCTGGTCGGAGTGGCAGGCCAGCACCACCGCATCGAAGCGCTCCACGCTGCGGTCGGTGGCGATGCGCACGCCGTCGGGCTCGCGCACCAGGTGGCGCACCGGCGTGGACAGGCGCGCGTCGTGCACGCCGGCCACGATCTTCTGCACGTACTGGCGCGCACCGCCGGCCACGGTGAACCACTGGGGCCGGTTGGCCACCTGCAGCAGGCCGTGGTTGTGGCAGAAGCGCACCATGGTGGCCACCGGGAACTGCAGCATCTGGTCGGTCGGGCAACTCCAGATGCAGCCCAGCATGGGCAGGAAGTACCAGTCGCGGAATTCGTCGCTGAACCCCTGCTCGCGCAGGAAGTCGCCCAGGGGCTGCAGCAGCGGGCTGTCGGGGCGCAGGTCGTCGCCGCGTTCGGCGAGCGCGGTGCACACGCCGTTGAAGCGCACGATGTCGCGCAGCATGCGCCAGAAGCGCGGGTTCACGAGGTTGCTGCGCTGCGCGAACACGGTCGACAGGTCCGAGCCGCTCCATTCGAGCGACTGTCCGCGCGGGCCCTGGCCGGGCACCTGCACCGAGAACGACATGTCGGACTTGGCCAGCGGCACGCCGAGCTGCGCGAACAGCGCGAGCAGGTTGGGGTAGGTGCGCTCGTTGAGCACGAGGAAGCCGGTGTCCACGCCGAAGGTGGTGGGCTCGCCGCGCGCATCGGGCAGCGTCACGTCCACCGTGTGGGTGTGGCCGCCGAACCACTCGCCGGCTTCGAACAGGGTCACCTCGGCCAGGCCCTGCAGCGTGTGGGCGGCGGCCAGGCCGGCAATGCCGGAGCCGACCACGGCGATGCGGCGCTGGAGGGTGGAGGCGGAAGGGTTGGGGGACAGGTACATGCCGGTCCCCTCAACCGCGGCCGGCCGGGGCGGGCCGGCGGCGGGCTGGACAAGATGCTGCGAAGCGCCCCGAAACGAACAAGGGAGGGAGGGAGGAGGAGGAGAAGCGCCCCGGGATTGCATCCGGACCTTGTCGGGCCGGAAGGCTTCGCAGCGAAAAACGGTGGTTGCAGATCGACTCCCTCGCGCAACCGCAGGATGAGAGCAGGGCTTTCATGGGGAAGTTCCCTGGAGATTGCGGTGAAAACGGTGGGCGCATGGGAGCGATTGGCTTTGATTTGAACTCATCGGTTGAAACGTGACTATTCGGTATAAATCGACAACCGTCAAGTCATTTTTGCCCTGACAGGCGGCTCGGGTATGCCGTTGGCCACGGTCTTGCGCAGAATCCAGGCTCCTGAAACACGAGTACATGACCGATCCATCCCTGCCGGGCTCACACGGGCACAGCATTGCCGACGTCGAGCGCGACACCGGCCTGGCCAAAGACACCTTGCGCGTCTGGGAGCGCCGCTACGGCTTTCCGAGCCCGGCGCGCGACCCCCAGGGCGAACGGCGCTACAGCGACGACGACCTGGCCCGGCTGCGCCACGTGCGCCGCCTGCTCGACGCTGGGCATCGGCCCGGTCGTGTGGTGGCTTTGCCCCTGGCACAGCTGCTGGCCCTGGATACGCAGCCGTCTGCCGGCCGGATGCAGGCGCCGGCGGAAAATGGCTGGCCCGAGGGCGCCGACTGGCTCGCGCTCATGCAGCGCATGGACGCCGCCGGCCTGCGCGACGCGCTGCAGCGTTCCCTGGCCGAGCGCGGCCTGGCGCGCACCGTGACCGACACCGTGGCCCCGCTGTCCGTGCAGGTGGGCCTGGCCTGGCTCGACGGCCGCCTCGCCGTGCCCGAGGAGCACCTGTTTTCCGAGGCCGTGCAGCAGGTGCTGCGGCCGGCGCTGGCGCAGGCCATGGCGGCGCGCCCGTCGCAGCCGCCGCGTGTGCTGCTCACCACCGTGCCGGGCGAGCCGCACAGCCTGGGCTTGCTGATGGCCGAATGCCTGCTGGTGCTCGAAGGCTGCGAGACGGTGCCGCTGGGGGTGCAGACGCCGCTGGTCGACATCTCGCGTGCGGCGGTGGCCGCGCGCGCCGACGTGGTGGCCCTGGGCTTTTCGGCCATGCAGTCGGCGCGCGAGGTGCAGACCCAGCTCGCGCGCCTGCGCGAAGCGTTGCCGCCCGAGGTGGCGCTGTGGGCCGGCGGGCGGGGCGTGGCGGGCCGCCGGCCGCGCCTGGCTCCGCGCGCGCACTGGCCCTTGCCGCGGCTGCAGGACATCGCGGTGGCGGTCGCGCGCTGGCGCGCCGAGGCCGCGCAGCGCGCATCCGCTGCGGCCCGCACCGCGTAATCGGCCACGCGGCCGTCGGGCTTCTCGCGCGGCGGGATACCCCCACGCCTACAATGTCGCCCGTTTTTTGCGTCCCTTTTGCGCCCCCCGGCGCCCGTACCGCGAGACCGCCATGCTCTATCCCGAACTCTTCAAGCAACTCGAGTCCGTCCGCTGGGACATGGAGAAGGACATCCCCTGGGCGCAATTCGATGGCACGCAACTCAGTGACGAGCAGGCGCAGACCATCAAGATGAACGCCATCACCGAGTGGGCGGCGCTGCCTGCCACGGAGATGTTCCTGCGCGACAACCGCGACGACTCCGATTTCTCGGCCTTCATGTCGATCTGGTTCTTCGAGGAGCAGAAGCACTCGCTGGTGCTCATGGAATACCTCAAGCGTTTCCGCCCCGACCTCGCGCCGACCGAGCAGGAGCTGCACGACATCCGCTTCGAGTTCGACCCCGCGCCCGCGCTCGAAACGCTGATGCTGCACTTCTGCGGCGAGATCCGCCTGAACCACTGGTACCGCCGCGCCGCCGAGTGGCATACCGAGCCGGTCATCAAACACATCTACACCACGCTGAGCCAGGACGAGGCCCGCCACGGCGGCGCCTACCTGCGCTACATGAAGCGCGCCATCGCCAAGTTCGGCGACGAGGCGCGTTCGGCCTTCGCCAAGGTCGGCGTGCTCATGGCCAGCGCGCGCCGCACCGCGCAGGCGCTGCACCCGACCAACCTGCACGTGAACAAGGCGCTGTTTCCCAACGACACCATCCAGAGCCGCCTGCCCAATCCCGAGTGGCTCGAGCACTGGCTGGACAAGCAGATCGCGTTCGACGCGGTGTGGGAGAACAAGGTGGTCGAACGCATCCTGCACAACATGAGCCTGCTGATGGACAGCAGTTTCAAGTCGGTGCAGGAGCTCAACCGCTTCCGCAAATCGCTGGCGACCGGCGCCGGCCCGGCCCCCGCCGCGGCCTGAGCTCGGGCGCCCCGGGTCACGCGGCGCTCGCGTGGCCCAGCACCTCCTGCCACAGCCGCCGCACGGTGGCGGCCTCTTCCTGCAGCTCGGCGGGGTCCACCTGCGTCGGTGCCTCGTCCAGGCGCGCGCGGTGCTGCACCTGGCGCAGCCGGCGGTAGGCGCGGCCGCTGGCCTCGCCCAGGCCCGGGCTCAGCAGGCCCGCCGCCTCCGCGCGCCGCAGCAGGGTGATGTTGCCGCTGTTGGCGCGCAGCTCGGGGTGCGCCTGCGAGTGCAGCAGCACCAGGTACTGCACCACGAACTCCACGTCGACCATGCCGCCCGCGCTGTGCTTGACGTCGAAGCGCTCGCCGCGCACCGGGTGCGCCGCGCGCACCTTGGCGCGCATGGCCACGATCTCCTGCGCCAGCGCCGCGGGGTCGCGCGGCGCGGTGATCACGGCCTCGCGCACGGCGTCGAAACGGCCGGTGAGGCTGGCGCTGCCGAGCACGAAGCGCGCGCGCGTCATGGCCTGGTGTTCCCAGGTCCAGGCGGTGTTGCTGCCGCGCTGGGTCTGGTACTTCTCGTAGGCCTCGAAGCGCGTCACCAGCAGGCCCGAGTTGCCGTTGGGCCGCAGCGCGGTGTCGATCTCGAACAGGTCGCCCTCGCCGGTCTTCACCGTGAGCCAGTTGATCATCTTGCGCACGAAGGCGGCGTAGATCTCGCCCGCGTTCTCGTGCTCGTCCTCGTAGACGAACACGATGTCGAGGTCGCTGCCGTAACCGAGCTCCTTGCCGCCGAGCTTGCCGTAGCCCACGATGCCGAAGGCCGGCGTCTCGCGGTGGCGGTTCTTCAGCCGCGACCAGCACCAGCGCGCGGTCAGGCGCAGCACGGCGTCGGCCAGCGCCGAGAGGTCGTCGGCCACCTGCTCCACGGTGAGCGTGCCCTCGACGTCGCGCGCCAGCGTGCGGAAGGTTTCGGCGTGGTGCGCGCGGCGCAGCAGGTTGAGCAGGGCCTCTTCGTCGTCTTCGCCCGTGGTGCGCAGCGAGGCGCGGCGCGATTCGCAATCGGCCTCGAAGGCCTCGGCGTCGAAGCGTTCGGCCAGCAGTTGCTGGCTCGCGAGCTCGTCGATCACGCCCGGGTGCTGCATGAGGTAGCGCGCGGGCCACTTGGCCGCGCCCAGCAGGCGCAGCAGCCGCTCGTGCACCGAGGGCCGCTCCTGCAGCAGCGCGAGGTAGCTCTCGCGGCGCAGCAGCGGCTCGATCCAGTCGGTCATGCGCAGCGCGGCGAGTTCGCTCACGCGGCCCTCGTCGATCCAGGCGCCGGTGCGCTGCACCAGCCGCACCAGGCGCTGGCGCGTGTCTTCGCGCAGGGCCTGCACGCGCGGGTGCTCGCGCCACTGCTGCACGCGCGCGGCGAAGGCCTGGGGCAGGCTGGCGAGCGCGCTGGCCAGCTCTTCGTCGGCGCTGCGTGCGGCGCCGTTGCAGCCCTTGCCCTTGCAGCTGCCTTGCGTGCCTCCGCCGAGCAGGATGTCGAACTCCTCGGCCACCACCTCGCGGTGCGCATCGAGTGCGTGCAGGAAAGCGCAGGTGTTGGCGAAGCCCATGCTCGCGGCGAGCCAGTTCAGGTCCTCGTCGCGCTCGGGCATGACGTGGGTCTGCTGGTCGTCGAGGTACTGGATGCGGTGCTCGACCTGGCGCAGGAATTCGTAGGCGCGCGCCAGCGCCTCGGCCTTGTCGGCCGGCATGAGGCCGGCCTTGGCCACGCGCTGCAGCGCGTCCAGCGTGGGCCGGGTGCGCAGCTCGGGAAACTGGCCGCCGCGCACCACCTGCAGCAGCTGCACGGTGAACTCGATCTCGCGGATGCCGCCGCGCGAGAGCTTCACGTCGTTGGCGCGGCCCGGGTTGCCCGCGGCGCGCTTGGCCGCGTGGTCGCGGATCTGGCGGTGCAGCACGCGCAGCGACTCGAACACGCCGTAGTCGAGGTAGCGGCGGAACACGAAGGGCAGCACGGTGGCGCGCAGCGCCTGCATGCCCGCGGTCCGCAGCACCGCGTCGGGCGCGATCACGCGGCTCTTGAGCCAGGCGAAGCGTTCCCATTCGCGGCCCTGCACGAGGAAGTACTCCTCGAGCGCGCCGAGCGACACCACGCTGGGCCCCGAGTTGCCGTTGGGCCGCAGCGCGAGATCGACGCGGAACACGCAGCCGTGTTCGGTGGTTTCGCCCACCGTCTGGTAGATGTGCTTGACCGCCTTGGCGAAGTACTCGTGGTTGCTCAGGCGGTTGCGCCCCTCGGCGTTGCCCGCGGTCTCGCCGTCGTGGTCGTAGACGTAGATCAGGTCGATGTCGCTCGAAACGTTGAGCTCGCGCGCCCCGAGCTTGCCCATGCCGATCACCCAGAGCTCGGCGCGCGCGCCGCTGGCGGTCAGGGGCGCGCCATGCACGGCGTCGAGTTCGGCGAAGGCCAGGCGGCAGGCCTCGTCGAGCGCGAGCTCGGCGAGCTCGGTGACCGCGCGCGTGACGGCCTGCAGCGGCGCGCCCTGCTCGGCGTCGATCACGGCCAGGCGTTCGAGCACCAGCTGGCGCAGCACGCGCAGCGCCGCGGGCCGGGCCAGGCCGCGCTCGCCGGCCAGGCGTTCGAGGCAGGCGCGCATGGCCGCCTTGTCGGGTGCGCCGGGTGCGAGGCAGGCGAGTTCGTCGGCGTAGCGCCGCCGCACACGCTGCACGAAGCGGGAATGGTCGGCACGGCGTTCGGCGGCGCCGAACGGGGAAGCGGAGTTCACATTCGTTGACAAGAAGCGCTCACCGATGTCGGAACCCGGGCAGGAGTGCCCCGTCATAATTCGCGATGGACATGATGCGATCCCAACAGGCCAACACCGCGCGCGACGACGGCGCCGTCACGGCCGGCCGTCTGCTGCGGCTTTGGGCCATGGCCACGCGCCTGTTGTTGTGGCTCGTGGCGGGCGCCTGGGGCATCTTCCTGCTGACCTGGATCGTTTTGCAGGCGTGGATTGTGCCGCGGATCGAAAACTGGCGCCCCGACCTGGAAAGGTGGGCGAGCCACGCGGTCGGGGTCGAGGTCCGCATCGGCGCCATCCGCTCCGTCGGCAACCCCGATGGCGGCCTGCCGCCCCTGGTGCCTTCGTTCGAATTGCGCGACGTGCGCCTGCTCGACAGCAGCGGCCGCAGCGCGCTGGAGCTGCCCGTGGTGCGCGGCGCGGTGTCGGTGGCCTCGCTGTGGCGCGGCGGCTTCGAGCAGATCCTCATCGAGCGGCCGGTGCTCGACGTGCGTCGCCTTGCCGATGGCCGCATCGAGGTCGCGGGCATGGCCTTCACCGACAGCGGCTCGGGCGACGGCCGCGGCGCCGAGTGGTTCTTCGACCAGACCGAGTTCGCGGTCCGCGGCGGCACGGTGCGCTGGACGGATGAGCGTCGCGGCCAGCCGCCGGTGCTGCTGCGCGAGCTCGATTTCGTGGCCCGCAACGGCCACCGCTCGCACGACCTGCGGCTCGACGCCACCCCCGAGCCCGCCTGGGGCGATCGCTTCAGCCTGCGCGCGCGGCTGCGCGAGCCGCTGTGGCGACTGCCCGGCCTGGGCGGCGCGCCGCGCCAGCCCTGGGACGACTGGAGCGGCCAGCTCTATGCCGACTTCAGCCGCGCCGACGTGGCACTGCTGCGCCGCCACGCCGACCTCAGCGACTGGGGCGTCGAGGTGCGCAGCGGCCAGGGCGCGCTGCGCGCCTGGGCCCGGCTGCAGCGCGGCGACATCGAAGCGCTCACGCTCGACACCGCGCTCACCGGCGTGGACCTGCAGCTCGGGCCCGATCTGCCGGCGCTGGCGCTTGAACGCCTCGACGGCCGCCTCGAGGCCACCTGGACCGAGGCCCAGTGGACCGCGGGCACCGAGCGGCTCGCCTTCCGCACCGCCGAAGGCCAGGAATGGCGTGGCGGCACGGTGCGCGTGGCCCACCAGCGCGCGCGTGAGCGCCAGGGCGCGCGCACCGAGGTGCAGGCGCGTGCGGTCGACCTGGCCACGCTGACCGCGCTGGCCGAGCGGCTGCCCCTGCCCGGCGAGGCGCGGGGCTGGCTCGGCCGCCTGCAGCCGCGCGGCCGCCTCGACGACCTCGACCTCGCCTGGCAGGCGCGCGGCAGCGGGCCGCTCGCGGGCCAGGCGGTGCTGCGCGCCAAGGGCCGGCTCAGCGGGCTCGCGCTGGCCGGCGAACCCAGCGGCCGCCTCTCGCGCAGCGGGCGCTTTCCCCTGCCGGGCCGCCCGGGCGTGGACAACGCCGACCTGAGCTTCGAACTCGACCAGAACGGCGGCCGCGCCCAGCTCGCGCTGCGCCAGGGCGCGCTCGACTTCCCCGACGTGTTCGAAGAGCCGCGCATCGCCTTCGACCGCCTCGACGCCCGGCTGGCCTGGCGCGTCAAGGGCGAGCGCATCGAGGTCGACCTCGACGACGGCAGCTTCGCCAACGCCCACGCCGAGGGCACGGTGCGGGTGCGCTGGCACACCGGCGACCCGGCCACCAGCCCGGCGCGCGCGCGCTTTCCCGGTGTGCTCGACCTCACGGCGCGGCTCACGCGCGCCGACGGCACCGCGGTGCACCGCTACCTGCCGCTGAGCGTGAACGAGAACGCGCGGCACTACGTGCGCGACGCGGTCAGGGCCGGCGTGTCGCGCCAGGTGAATTTCCGCCTCCAGGGCGAGGTCTGGGACATGCCCTTCAACGAGCCCCAGCACACGCCCGGCACCTTCCAGATCACGGCCGCGCTCGAGGGCGTGGATTTCGACCACCTGCCGCCCGCGCTGCAGGCGGCGGGCGATCCGCCCTGGCCCGGCGTGCGTGGCGCGCGCGCGCAGTTCGCGCTCGACCGCATGGCCATGCGCATCACCGGCATCGAAGGCGGCCTCGACGGCGCGCCCGGGGTGCGCATCGACCAGGCCTCGGTGGTGGTCGACGACCTCGCGCACCGCCCGGTGGTGCAGGTGCGGCTGCGCGCCAACGGCCCGGGCGAGGCGCTGCTGGGCCACGTGCAGCGCACGCCGCTCAACCGCTACACGCAGCAGGCGCTGGCGCGCGCCACGGCCAGCGGCCCGGCGGGGGCCGAGCTGCGGCTCGAACTGCCGCTCGAAGACCTCAAGGCCACGCGCGTGCGCGGCAGCGTGCGCCTGGACGGCACCGACCTGCGCATCACGCCCGCTTCCCCCCTGCTGGCGCGCGCCCGCGGCACGCTCAGCTTCAGCGAACGCGGCTTCGCCTTCAACGGTGCGCGCGCCCAGGTGCTGGGTGGTGAACTCGTGTTCGACGGCAGCCTGCGCGCCGAGCCCGGTGCGCCGGTGCAGCTGCAGTTCCGTGGCCAGGGCGTGGCCAGCGCCGCCGGCCTGCGCGAGGGCGGGCTGGGCCCGGTCGGCGCGCTCTTTGCGCACGCCAGCGGCAGCGCGCCCTACACCGTGCAACTGGGCTTTCGCGCCGGCGAGCCCGAGCTGCGCATCAGCAGCAGCCTGCAGGGCATGGCGATCCAGCTGCCGGCGCCGTTGGCCAAACCCGCCGAAGCGAGCTGGCCGCTGCGCTACGACAGCAGCGTGAGCGCGGTGCAGGATGGCCAGGCCACGCGCGAGCGCGTGGCGGTGGCGCTCGGGCCCGCGGCCGCGCCGGTGCTCGACCTGCAGCTCGAACGCGAGCTCGGCCCCACGCCGCGCGCGCCGCGCGCCAGCGTCGCCCTGGGCCTGCCCGCGGGCGAGCGCGCGCCGCTGCCCGAGCAGGGCATCGCGGTGCAGGCGCGCGTGGCCGAACTCGACGTCGACCAGTGGCGCAAGCTGCTGCCCGCGGCGGCCGGCGCGCCGGCCGCTGGCGCGGGCGGCGACGCCATGGCCTGGTTGCCCAGCCACGTCTCGCTGCAGGCCGATGCGGTGGCGGTGGATGGCCGGCGCTTCCAGCGCGTGGTGGTGGGCGCCACGCGCGAAGGCCCGCTGTGGCGCGCCAACGTCGATGCCGACGGGCTCAACGGCTACGTGGAGTTCCGGCCCGCGAGCGGGCCCCAGGCCGGCAGCGTGTACGCCCGCCTGGCGCGCCTGACCCTGCCGCGGCAGGCGCCGAGCGAGGTCGAGCGCTTGCTCGAGCAGCCCGGCAACAGCGTGCCCGCGCTCGACATCGCGGTGGAAGACCTGCAGTGGGACGGCCGCTCGCTCGGGCGCGTCGAGGTCGAGGCGGTCAACCGCGGCGGGCCGCTGCGCGTGGCCGAGTGGCGCCTCAACGCGCTGCGCGTGAGCGTGCCCGAGGCGCGGCTCACGGCCAGCGGCAACTGGGCCGCGTCGGGCGCGGGCGCCGAGGGCAGCGGCCCGCGCCGCACGGCGCTGCAGTTCCGCCTCGACGTGCAGGACAGCGGCGCGCTGCTCGAGCGCTTCGGCCGCGAGGGCCTGGTGCGCGGCGGCCGCGGCCGCCTCGAAGGCACGCTGGGCTGGCAGGGCGCGCCCTTCGCGCCCGACTACCCCTCGCTGTCGGGCCAGCTGCACCTCGACGTGGAGCGTGGCCAGTTCCTCAAGGCCGAGCCGGGCGCGGCGCGCCTGCTCGGCGTGCTGAGCCTGCAGGCGCTGCCGCGCCGCCTGGTGCTCGATTTCCGCGACGTCTTCTCCGACGGCTTCGCCTTCGATTTCGTGCGCGGCGACGCGCGCATCGAGCGCGGCGTGGTGCACACCAACAACCTGCAGATGAAGGGCGTGAACGCCGCCGCGCTGCTCGAAGGTTCGGCCGACGTGGCGCGCGAAACGCAGGACCTCAAGGTGGTGGTGGTGCCCGAGATCAACGCCGGCACGGCCTCGCTGATCGCCACCGCGATCAACCCGGCGGTGGGCCTGGGCACCTTCCTCGCGCAGTTCCTGCTGCGCCAGCCCATGCAGAGCGCGGCCACGCAGGAATTCCGCGTCAGCGGCAGCTGGGCCGACCCGCAGGTGCAGAAGGTGGCGCGCAGCGCCGCGCCTGCCGCGCCGCCGCAGCCGCTGCAGTAAGCTCGCCCGCGTCACGCCCGCCCCACCCGCCGCCACAGGAGCCCGCATGAAAGTCGCCGCCATTCAAATGGTCTCGGGCATCAGCCTGGACGCCAACCTCAGCGAGGCCCTGCGCCTGCTGCGCCTGGCCGCGGCGGCCGGCGCCGAGCTCGCGGTGCTGCCCGAGTACTTCTGCTTCATGGGCGCGCGCGACGAGGACAAGCTCGTGATCGCCGAGACCCTGGGCCTGGGCCGGGTGCAGGACTTCCTCAGCGACACCGCGCGCGACCTGCGCATGACCCTGGTGGGCGGCACCCTGCCGCTGGCCACCGACGACCCCGCGCACGCGGCCAATGCCTCGCTGGTCTACGACGCCCGCGGCCAGCGCCTGAGCCGCTACGACAAGATCCACCTGTTCCGCTACGACAACGGCCGCGAGCGCTACGACGAATCCGCCGTGCTCACCGCGGGCACGGCCCCGACCCATTTCGAGCTGCTCGACCAGGCCGGCCAGGCCTGGCGCATCGGCCAGAGCGTGTGCTACGACCTGCGCTTCGCCGAGCTCTACCGCGCGCTCGCGGCCGACGTGCTGCTGGTGCCCGCGGCGTTCACGCACACCACGGGCTCGGCGCACTGGGAGGTGCTGCTGCGCGCCCGCGCGATCGAGAACCAGGCCTACGTGATCGCCAGCGCGCAGGGCGGCCTGCACGAAAACGGCCGCCGCACCTGGGGCCACAGCATGGTGATCGACCCCTGGGGCCAGGTGCTCGCGATGCACGCCGAGGGCCCGGGCGTGGTGATCGCCGAGCTCGACGCCGCGCGCCTGCGTCAGGTGCGCGAGCAGCTGCCCTCGCTGCAGCACCGGGTGTTGGCATGACCCACCCCTGCCGCGCTGCGCGCGACCCCCTCAAGGGGGCGATACCAGCGGCCCGGCAAAGCCGGTTCCGCGGTATCTCTGGGCAAGGCACGCGCTTCGGAACATCCCCATGAAATCGCCGCGCTGGCCGCTGTGGGGCGCGCTGCTGCTGCTGGTGGGCGCGCTACTCACGGTGCTGGTGTTCCTGGCCGCCGAGTACGAGGTCGGCCGCGACCAGGCCTCGCTCGACCAGGAAGCGCTCGATGTGGCGAGCGACATCCGCAGCGACCTGCTGCGCAACGTGCAGAGCCTGCAGGCGCTCAATGCCTTCGCGCCCACGCCGCAGAGCTGGGACACACCCGCGGCCGATCTGCTCTCGGGCCGGCGCGAGATGGTGCGCCTGGAGTGGCGCGACAACGCGCTGCGTCCGCTCGCGCAGCGCCTGTCGCCCTACTCCGCCGACGTGTTCGGCGCGCTCGGCCGCGAGCAGGCGCTGCCCGAGGTGCGTCAGGCCTGCGAGGCCGGCCGGCGCCTCTCGGGTCCGGCCTATTCGCCCAGCTATTTCTGGCCGGTGCGCGACGGCCGCGGCATGGAGCTCATGGAGCTGTGCCTGCCGCTCACCGAGGCCGGCAACCCGCGCGGCTTTCTCGTGGCCACCTACACGCTCAAGGGCATCCTGGCCGAGCTCGCCGACGCCTCCGCGGTGCGCGGGCGCGGCCTGAGCTTTGCCGACGCCGACGGCACGCGCCTGGCCGTGCACAGCGTGATCGCGGGCGAGCGGCGCACCCTGCGCGCGCAGGCCCTGATCGACCTGCCGGGCCACACCCTGCTGCTGCAGCTCGAGAGCCCGCGCCGCGCGCTCGGCCTGTTCCCCAACGTGCTCACCGGCGTGGTGGGCGCCTTGTCGCTGGCGCTGCTGGGCGTGCTGTTCATGCTCGCGCGCGACACGCGCCGGCGCCAGCACGCCGAAGAGCGCGCGGCCGAGGCGCTGGCCTTTCGCAAGGCCATGGAGGACTCGCTCGTGACCGGCCTGCGCGCGCGCGACATGGCCGGGCGCATCACCTACGTGAACCCGGCCTTCTGCCAGATGGTGGGCCTGAGCGCCGAGCAGTTGGTGGGCACCGGCCTGCCCGCGCCCTGGTGGCCGCCCGAGCTGGTCGACGAATACCAGCAGCGCCAGAACGTGCGCCTGGCCGGCCAGACGCTGCCGCGCGAGGGCTACGAATCGGTGTTCCAGCGCAGCGACGGCACGCGCTTTCCGGTGCTCATCATCGAAGCCCCGCTGATCGACGCACGCGGCGTTCAGACCGGCTTCATGAGCGCGATCATCGACCTCACCGAACAGCGCCGCGTCGAAGAGCTCAACCGCGCCTCGCAGGACAAGCTGCAGGCCACCGCGCGCCTGGCCACGGTGGGCGAGATGGCCTCGCTCATCAGCCACGAGCTCAACCAGCCGCTCGCGGCCATCGCGAGTTACGCCAGCGGCACGCTCAACCTGCTCGAACAGGGCGAGGGCGCGCTCGAGCGCACCGACCTCCACGGCGCGATCCGCCGCATCGCCGAGCAGGCCGAGCGCGCGGGCCGCGTGATCCGCAGCGTGGCCGATTTCGTGCGCCGGCGCGACCAGGTGCGCGAGGACGTGGCGCCGCAGCGCCTGATCGATGGCATCGCCACGCTGCTGTCGCTGCAGGCCAAGAAGCAGAGCATCCGGCTGGCGGTCGAGATCGCGCCCGGCACGCCCGACGTGCACTGCGACCGCACCATGGTCGAGCAGGTGCTGCTCAACCTCGCGCGCAACGGCATGCAGGCCATGCCCCTGGGCGATCCGCCCACAGCCAGCGGCCTGCGTGTGCTGCGCATCGCCATCGCGCCGGCGCTGCCCGACCGCGACGCCGCCGGCCTGCGCTGGGTGCGCTTCGACGTCATCGACCACGGCCAGGGCCTGTCGCCCGAAGCCGCCGAGCGCGTGTTCACGCCCTTCTTCACCACCAAGGCCGAGGGCATGGGCCTGGGCCTGAGCCTGTGCCGCACGGTGGTCGAACAGCACGGCGGCGCGCTGTCGTTCGAGCCCGTGGCCCCGCGCGGCATGCGCTTCGCGTTCACCCTGCCCGCGGCCGCGGGCCTCCTATGATCCGCGCATGACCGAGTTTCCCGACGCCAAGATCTACCTCGTCGATGACGATGCCGGCGTGCGCGAAGCGCTGGGCTGGCTCTTGCGCACGCGCCGCCTGGTCAGCGACGGCTTCGACAGCGCCGAGGCCTTCCTCGAAGACGCCGCGGTGGCGCGGCGCGAGCCCGACGGCCCCTGCTGCGTGCTGCTCGACGTGCGCATGCCCGGCATGAGCGGGCTGGCGCTGTTCGAGCGGCTGCGCCTGCTGCCCTGGCAGGCGGCGATGCCGGTCATCTTCCTCTCGGGCCACGCCGACGTGTCGACCGCGGTCGACGCGGTCAAGCGTGGCGCCTTCGACTTCTGCGAGAAGCCCTTTTCCGACAACGCCCTGGTCGACCGCGTCGAACAGGCCTTGCACCAGTCGGCGCGCGAACTCGCGCAGCGCGCGGTGCAGCGCGAACTGCAGCAGCGCCGCGACAGCCTCACCGAGCGCGAGCGCGCGGTGATGAACCTGGTGGTGGCCGGCCTGCCCAACAAGCTGGTGGCCGACCAGCTGCAGATCAGCGTGCGCACGGTGGAGGTGCACCGCTCGCGCGTGTTCGACAAGATGGGCGTGAAGTCGGCGGTGGAGCTGGCCAATCTGCTGCGGGGGCTCGCGTGAGCCCCGAGCCGGGAACCCTCAGCGCGCCGGCGGCTCTTTCCCCGGGCCTTCGGCCGGGGCCTGCTTCTCGCGTTCCACCGCGTCGGGCAGTTCGCCCTTCTTGCGGCCGGAGAACATGGTCCACCACACGATGAACACCAGGAGTACCAGCGCGCCGAGCGCTTCGAGCAAGAGCAATGTCATGGGTAGCGATGCAATGGGCCGCGCGCTGCGGTGGTTCGCGGTCGCGGGCATTGTAGGCAGCCTGTTCGCCTGCGCGAGCCGGCCCCTGCCAGCGCCCCCGCCCGCGCCTCGGGTGAACGAGGGCGTGTCGGCCCCCGCGCCCGGCCCCGCGCCCGCGGTGCAGCAGCGCGCGCGCAGCCGCTGGGTCGCGGTCGACTGGCGCGATCTGCCCGGCTGGGGGCAGGACGCCCTGCACGAGGCCTGGAACGCGCTGCTGCGCGGCTGCGAAAAACCCGCGCCGGGCTTCGAGGCCGTGTGCGCGGAGGCGCGCCCGCTGTCCATCGCGGGCAGCGCCGAGCAGCAGGCGTGGCTGCAGCGCCGGCTGCAGCCCTACCGCGTGACCGAGGCCGACGGCCGCGCGCCCGAGGGCCTGCTCACCGGCTACTACGAGCCCATCCTCGACGCCTCGCGTCTGCCCACGGCCACGCAGCGCGTGCCGCTGTACGCGCCGCCCGCGGGCCTGCCCGCCGCCACGAGCGGCCAGCGCTGGTACTCGCGCCAGGAGATCGACACCCTGCCCGAGGCCCAGGCCGCGCTGCGCGGCCGCGCCATCGCCTGGCTGGCCGACCCGATCGATGCGCTGGTGTTGCAGATCCAGGGCTCGGGCCGCGTGAACATCACCGAACCCGACGGCCGCGTGGTGCCCGTGCGCCTGGCCTTCGCGGGCCACAACGGCCACCCCTACCAGAGCGTGGGCCGCTGGCTGCTCGACCAGGGCGCGATCCGCGAAGGCTCGTGGGACGGCATCCGCGCCTGGGCGCGCCAGAACCCGCAGCGCCTCAACGAGATGCTGTGGTCCAACCCGCGCACCGTGTTCTTCCGCGAAGACCCGCTCAACGAATTCGACGCCCGCTTCGGCCCGCGCGGCGCGCAGAACGTGCCGCTCACGCCGGGGCGTTCGATCGCGGTCGACCCGCTGAGCATTCCCTATGGCACGCCGGTGTGGCTGGCCACGCAGGGGCCGGCGCTCACCACCCAGCGCCTGGTGCTCGCGCAGGACACGGGCGGCGCCATCGTGGGCGCGGTGCGCGCCGACCTGTTCACCGGCTGGGGCGGCTGGAACGACGAGACCTACCGCCTCGCGGCCACGCTCAAGCAGCCGCTGCAGCTGTGGGTGCTGTGGCCGCGCTGATCAGAGCAGCGTGAGCTCGGTGCGCAGCGGCCAGGGCCCTGCGGCGGCGGGGTCGAAGCGGTGTTCGAGCCGCCAGGTGTGCACACCCGGGCCGCGGCTGCACAGGCGGTAGCCATCGCCCTGCGGCTCGATGCTCACCGGGTCGCCGCCGACGCTGCGCACGGCCCAGTGCGGCAAGCCATCGGTGCCGGCACGCAATGCCACGCAGGCCCCTGCGCGCACATTGGTCTGGAACACGATGCGCTGCGTCGCCTCGCCGGGCCGATCGCCTTCGCGCAATTGCGTGGGGTGGGTGTTCTCGAGCACGCGCACCACGGGCGCCACCACCACGCGGATGTTCACGTGGGCCGAGGCGCTGGCACCGTGGTGCCCGATCGCGGCATCGGCCAGGCCAAGGCCGGGCAGCAGCAGGACCAGCGCCAGCAGGCCCTGGCAACGGCGGCAAAGGTGGGCGGTGTCCATGCCCAGGTTGTCGGCCCATCGGCCAACGACTTGAGCACGGCCGTCGGATCAGGGCAGCGTGGCCTCGACCTTGAAAGCGCCCTCGTCCCAGTCCAGCGTGCCGGACAGCCGCAGCGGGTACCGGATCGGTCCCTCAGCCTTCTTGCCGCCGTCCAGCGTCAGCCCCAGCGTGCGCGTGTGGCCCGGCAGCACCGGCGCGCTCTCGGCCTGCAGCTCGAACACCTGGCCATCGGCGTCGGTGGCCTTGAGGCTGCCTTCGAGGCGGCCGTGGGCGTCGCCGCTGTTGCGCACCACGAGCACCGGACGGCGCTGGCTCTTCACGCTGTCGGTGGCCACGCGCACCAGCTCCAATTGCGGCCTGGCGCCGGCCACCGCGAGGTAGACCGTGACCGCGATGCGCCCGCTCACCGGCATGTTCAGGCTCGCGCCGCCGCTGTTGATCGCCGCCACCTGCGCCGGGTCCACGCCCTCGATGGCGATCATGAAGCGGCATTCGCCGCGCGGGGCATCGGCGGGCACCGATACCTGGAAGCGGTAGGGTTCGTTGCCCCGCGCGCCGATCTGGCGCGTGCGGCGTTCGAGCGCCACCCAGGGCCGGCAGCTGCCAGGCAGCAGCTCGTCGTGGAACGCGAGCTCGCCGGCCTCGGACAGCGACCAGTCCAGGGTGCGGAAGGCCAGTGTGTTGACCTGTGTGCCCACGTTGTAGATGCGCAGCGACTGGCCCACGCGCTGGCCCGGTCTGGCCTGCAGCTCCAGGCGCGAGGGCGACACGGCCACCTCGAACGGGGCCGGGGCGGTCTGGGCCGGCGCGGCGGCGCCGATCAGGGCGCCCACGAGGCCCAGGGCGAGGGGGCGGCTGGCCAGGAGGCGGCGGTGCGTGTGCATGGCGGGTCCGATCAGGGCGACGAAGCGGTGTAAACGATGAGGCTGCTGTACGTGCCGGCCGCCGGCGGCGTGGCGGGCGGCGTGAACTGCAGGGTCCAGTGGGCGGTGCGGTAGGTGAGCAGCGTGCCCGCGGCGCCCGTGCCGCTGCCGCCGGTGGCCACGTTCACCGAGGGGCCGGTGCCCCTGGCCAGGTGTGGCGGCGCGGGCAGGCTGCTGTTGTCGCTGCTCACGGTGAGCTGGTTCAGCGAAATGAAGCCGCCGCCCGGGCTGGTCAGCCCGCCCGCCGTTTGCGCCACCAGGCTCACCTGGCCGGCGTTGCTGCGCACCTCCACGGGCACCACCACCGCCGCGCTGGCGACGAAGCCGGGTGCCGCGCCGCCCCAGGCGTTCGTTGGCCCATTGCCACCGGGGTTGTCGGGGAGACCGGCCGGGCTGAGGGTGAAGTCGGCGCTGCTCACTGCCGCGCTCGCCGCCGGCCCGGTGCCCGCAGGCGTGCCCGCGTGCGCCCCCCCGCTGCCGATGCGCAGGTACAGCATGCGCTCGATCCGGAGCTCGAAATCCAGCCGGGCCGTGGTGCTGCGGCTGCCGTTGCCCTGGCTCTGCGTCTGTTCGGCCTGCACACCCGCGAGCGCCAGCCCCAGCGATCCCACGATGCAGGCGGTGCGCAGCCTCATGGCAGCAGCACCAGTTCGAACCCGGGTTCGACACCGAAGTGACCGCCGTTCCAGGGCCCCATGGCGCCGAGGTCGAGCCGCATCTCGAGCTCGATGGCCAGCGGGGTGACCGCTTGGGTGATGACGCCCGTCCACAGGGGCTGGCGCTGGCCCGGTGTCAGCCGGCCGTCTTGCGCGCCATCGAGGCCGCGCCACTCGAACACCAGGCCCTGGGGCCGCAGCAGGCCGGCAACGGTCGGGGGCAGCACGAGGTCGATGCGCGCGCGCCGTCGCAGGTAGGGGGCCGTGACCACGCGGTACTCCACCCGGCCAAAGCGCGCGCGGGCCTGCTGCGCGAATGGGTTCTGCCCGAACGGCTGGCCGGTCTCGTCGGTGACCTGAAGGGCCGCCACCTGAGGGCGGGCCGAGGCCGCGCTGTCGAGCCGGTGCCAGGCCTGGGCCCGGGCCGGTGCACCGAGGCCGCTGATGCCCGCCAAAGCGCAGGCGAGCAGAACGCAGGGAAGGGCGCGCACCTTACTGCAGGGTGGCGGTGAAGGTCACCGTGCCGCGGTAGCGCCCCGCGGGGTAGAGCGTGGCGTTGCTGTAGGTGAACACCAGGGTGTTGGCGATCTCGACCGACCGGTAGCTGCTGCCGAAGGCACTGCCCGGCCCGCAACAGAGCACGCTGACCAATGTCTGGCTCGCGCTGCCGCTGAAGCTGCCGCTCTGGATGTCGGACGCGGCGTTGCTGTCTTTGTCGTGGGCGATCCAGCCCACGGTGGTGAAGGGAATCACGGTGCTGCCGCAACCGCTCCCGGGCACACATGCCAGGCCGGCGGCCGAATTGACGGTCAGCACGAGGTTCTGGTTGCCGCTGCCCCATTGGCCCCGCATGCGCACACGAACCCCGCCTGCGGGAGAGGTGCCCGGGGTCAGGGCGTCGGGCACGCCGGGCACGGGCGTGGGTGAGGGGCTGATTTGGGCCCCGGTGACGTTGAAGCCCACGGTGTTGACCGTGGCGCCGCTGGCGCCCACCTGCAGCAGGATGGTGCGGGGCACGTCCAGGGGAAAGAAGGTGAACACCGCCTGGGCCGGACCGCAGGCACAAGCGCAGGCGCAGGCGAGCAGCGCGGGGCCGTGGCGCCCGCAGAGCGCGCGCATGCGATGGCGAACGGGCAGCGGGATCATGGCGGCATGCCGGCGCGGCGGTGAACGGGCCGCGCCGGCGGTGCTCGATCAGAGCGCCGAGGCCGTGTAGGTCACGGTTTGCGAGAACGTGCCGGCCGCGGCCGCAGCGGCAGCGGTCGGGTTCAGGCCGAAGGTCCAGGTGCCGCTGTACGCCACGTTGGGCGCCAGCGCCACGGGCGTGAAGGTGCCGGTGTTGGTGCCGGGGTGGGGCAGCGGGTTGGTGCCGGTGGTGGAGGCCGTGACGTCGATGGCCGCCGCGGTCAGGCCGGTGGTGCCGGCGTCGGGCGTGGTCACGGCGCCGTTGAGCGTGGCGCCGGTCACGTTGGTCCAGGCGTAGGCGGCCAGGCCGGGGGCGGTCGATGCCGTGAAGGTCGGGGCCGAGCCGTCCCAGCTGAAGGGCAGGGCATTGCCTTCGGCGCCCACGCCGTTGGGCGTGAGCGTGATCGCGACGGTGTCGACCGCGGTGTTGTCCGACCCCACGCGCAGCATGATCACCTTGGGCACGGTGACGTTGACGGCGACCCGGGCGGTGGCGCTCACGGCGGCGCCGGTGGTGTTGTAGCCGTAGGTGCTTTCGGCGTTGGCGATCGAGGTGCCGAAGACGGCGGCCGCTGCGGCGGCGAGGGCGAGGAGTTGGCGAGAGGCTTTCATGGGGTTCCTTGAGGGTGGTGAAAAAAAGTGCCAGTTGTGCTGGCGGGGATCCGGGTGGGTAACCCGGGGCTGGCGGGGTTCAGGTGAACTTCGGGGTGGGAAGACCTGTCTCCGTGGGCATTCAGGGACGGGTGCGCACCACCCCCAGCGGGGCGATGGCCGTGCCGCGCAGCGGCACCTCGACGACGGCGCGGCTTTGGGGCGCTTCGCCCCAGGGCAGAGGAATGGATTCGGGCCGCAGGCCCAGGCGCTGGGCGCCGGTGCGCACCTGCGGAAATTCGAAGTGGCCGCGGCTGTCGGTGATCACCGACTGCCGGCCGTTGAGCTGCACCTCGACGCCGGGCACGCCCTCTTCTTCGGCCTGCTGGATGCCGTCGCGGTTGTCGTCGAAGAACACCACGCCCTGCACGCGCCCCGCGCCGGCCCCCAGGCGGGCGCCGGGTGTGTCGTCGAACGAGCGGCCGCTCTGGCCCTCATAGCGCAGGTAGACCATGGCCGTGCGCTCGTTGCTGCGGCTGACCGTGACCGCGCCCGGCAAGGCCGCCTGCGGGTCGAGCGTGATGCTGGCCTGGTTGAGCAGCAGCGAGGCGCCGAGCCGCCAGTGCGGGGTGAGTTGCTTCTCGCCCTGCACGGTGCCGGCCAGGCCGCGCGAGGTGCTCAGGTTGCTGCTGCGCGAGGTGTAGCGCACCAGCACCGACAGGTCCCAACCGCTGTCGGTGCTGGTGCGCAGGTCGAGACCGGCGGTGGGGTAGGTGTCCGTCTGGCCGGCGCTCTGGTCGCGGGCCCAGCCCAGCGTGGTGCGCACCGTGGTGCTCGCGGACGCGTCGGCCGGCAGCCAGTCTTGCTCCCACTCGAGTTGCTGGCCGGTGGCCGCGGGCGCATTGACCACCAGTTGCTGGTTGCGCTGCAGCGTGGCGCGCAGGCGGCTGTCGCCCCAGGCGACCCAGCGGTTCTGGTAGTAGGCGCTGGCATGGCTGCTGTTCTGGTCGCTCGCGCCCGAGGGCGTGCGCACGCGCAGCGCCTGCAGATAGCCGCCCCAACTGCTGCGGCGGTCGATGCGCTGGTTCCAGTTGGCCGACAGGCCGGCGCTGCTGCGGCCTTGGAGCCCGAAGAGCGCCGCGTCGTCGCTGCGCTCGAGGTCGAGGCCCATGCCCCAGTACAGCCGCGTGCTGTAGGCGTCCATGCGCCAATAGGCGCCCTGGGCGCCCTGGCTCAGGAGCTGGTCGCCAAAGCGCAGGCCCGGCTGCAGGCGGTACCCGCCGCCTTCGTGGCGGTAGTTGCCCCATTGGGTGGCGCCCTCTAGGTACAGGCCCGACGCGTTGTGCGGCGTGTCGGCCATCTGCGTGCTGCTGGCGACCCAGCTGAGCCGCACGCGCCGCTGCCCTTCTTCGCTCACCAGGTAGCCCTGCCCGATCGCGGCGGCGATGCCCGTGCTGTCCAGGGGCGTGCGAACGCCGCTGCCCGACCAGCCCTGCGCGCCGGACAGGCGGTTGACTTGCGCGCTGGCGTACCGCTGCCGCTCGAAGCGCTGCGTCAGCCCCAGCCAGGCGAGCTGGCCGGTGGTGGGCTCGAAGCCCGCATAGGGACCGCCTTCGAGCTGGCCGCGCTCGCCCCAGCCGGCGCGAAGATCGGTGTCTTCGGTGAACAGGCGCAGGCTGGCGCCGCGCAGCGTGCTGCTGCCCAGGCTCAGGCGTTGGCCGCGGCTCAGGCCATCGGTCACGTCGCTGCCGATGTCGCCGAGCCCGAGGTCGGCGAACGCCTGGGGGGACACGGGGAAGCCCAACACACGCGCGGTCAGGCGCTCACCGCTCGGTGAGCGGGCGGCGAAGCTGTAGGGGCCATAGCCGCTCAGCGCGGCGTCCCCGCTCTGGCGGCGCAGGTCGGCGGACAGGTGCCATTCGCCGTGGTTCAGGGTTTCCTGCTGGTATTGCAGCCGAAGGCCCGCGTCGGCGAGGTGCTGCGCGTCTTGCCCCGACAGCTTGCGGGCGGTCCAGTCGGCCCGCGTCTCCACCAGCCAGTAGCGCAGCCCCGGTGGCTCGGTGGCGGGGTTCTGGCCGTCCGCGTTCGGCGCCGGCCCGTCATCGGCTTGCAGGAACTGGTCGTCGTAGGCCGCGGGGCGGTTGCGCATCTGGTCGCGCAGGCGTTCCTGTTCGGCCTGGAAACGGTCGAGCGACTGGATCTGCGCGACCACGCCGCCCGGGGCCGGGTTGGGGGGCGCCTGGCCCCAGGCGCTCAGGCCCATGAGCGCTCCCAAGGTGCCCCCCAGTGCCGAGCGCGCGGCTGAACGGCCGCGCCTGCTGCGGCGGGTGGGCGCATGGGCGATACCGGGCATGAAGGGGGGCGACTCGAAAAGAACACTTTGGAATTACGGCTTCGGGCCCGTACCAGCGCGGGCCCGCCGAAATGTAAAGAGGTCTCGCCGCCTGGAAAATCCTTCAAAAACAGTAGCTTGGGTCGTCCGTTTGGACAGACGGGCGGAATCGTTCGGGGCCTGACGGCGCCGATTCAGTGCCGGGCCGGCTCTGGCGAACGAATGCTTTTTTCCAACATGTGGGGCAAGGGCAGTGCCCCCGCGTCCTTGACCTCACCCAGCGAAAAACTGGTGTGCAGGTCTTTCACGTTCGGCAGATTGAGCAGCACCTCGCGCGCGAAGGCGCTGAAGTGGTGCAGGTCGCGGCTGACCACCTGCAGCTCGAACGTGCCCGAACCGCTGATGTAGTGGCAGGACACGACCTCGGGGATGGCGCGGATGGCCTGCTCCATCTGGCGCGTCAACGCGCCGCTGTTGCGGTCGGCGTCGAGGCGCACGAAGGCCAGCACCCCCAGACCGAGCTTGTCGCGGTCGAGCACCGCGCGGTAGCCCTTGATGTAGCCCGCCTCCTCGAGGGCGCGCACGCGGCGCCAGCACGGGGCCGCCGACAGGCCCACGCGCTGGGCGAGTTCGGCGTTCGTGAGGCGGCCATCACTCTGCAGTTCTTGCAGGATCGCCAGGTCGAATTTGTCCAGTGTTTCCATGAATGCCCCGAAGAGGAAAGAAGCTTTCTCGATGATCGGGAAATCGGGCATGAAACGCAAACACCTATCAGATGCCCGGGCATACACTGCGCGGCAGACTGGGGCCGGACCTCTACCCGGCCGGTCCGCCGCGGGCGCCCACCCGGTGCTCAACCCCACAGGAGACACACAAGATGAATGCGCCGCTGCCCGAGCACATCCGCCAGGCCCTCGAAACCGTCACGCTCGACGACAAATACGCCCTGGAACACGGCCGCGCCTTCATGAGCGGTGTACAGGCCCTGGTGAAGCTGCCCATGCTGCAGCGCCAGCGCGATGCCCTGGCGGGCAAGAACACGGCCGGTTTCGTCAGCGGCTACCGCGGCTCGCCGCTGGGCAACTACGACCAGTCGCTGCAGAAGGCGGCGCCGTACCTGCGGCAGCAGAACATCGTTTTCCAGCCCGGCGTGAACGAAGAGCTTGCGGCCACCGCGATCTGGGGCACGCAGCAGCTCGGTTTTGCGCCCGCGGGCAGCAACCGCTTCGACGGTGTGTTCGGCATCTGGTACGGCAAGGGGCCGGGCGTGGACCGCTGCTCCGACGTGTTCAAGCACGCCAACATGGCCGGCACCAGCCCCTGGGGCGGCGTGATCGCGGTGGCCGGTGACGACCACGTGGCCAAGAGCTCCACCGCGGTGCACCAGAGCGACCACATCTTCAAGGCCTGCGGTCTGCCGGTGTTCTTCCCGGCCAGCGTGCAGGAGATCCTCGACCTCGGCCTGCACGCCTTCGCCATGAGCCGTTTCTCGGGCGTGTGGACCGGCATGAAGACGATCCAGGAGATCGTCGAGTCGAGCGCCACCGCGCTGATCGACCCCGAGCGGGTGCAGATCGTGGTGCCCGAATTCGAGATGCCGCCCGGCGGCGTGCACATCCGATGGCCCGATCACGCCCTCGACCAGGAGGCGCGCCTGTTCGACCACAAGTGGTATGCGGCGCTCGCCTATGTGCGCGCGAACAGGCTCAACCACAACGTGATCGAGGGGCCCAACGACCGCTTCGGCGTGATCGCCAGCGGCAAGGCCTACAACGACACCCGCCAGGCCCTGATCGATCTGGGGCTGGACGACGCCACCTGCCGCCGCATCGGCCTGCGCCTGCACAAGGTGTCGGTGGTGTGGCCGCTGGAGGCGCAGACCACGCGCGAATTCGCGACCGGCCTGCGCGAGATCCTCGTGGTGGAGGAAAAGCGCCAGGTCATCGAATACCAGATCAAGGAAGAGCTCTACAACTGGCGGCCCGACGTGCGCCCCAACGTGCTCGGCAAGTTCGAGGAGGACGAAGGCGACTACAGCGGCGGCGAATGGTCGCGTCCCAACCCGAGCGCCAACACCCTGCTGCGCGCCAAGGCCGACCTCAACCCCGCGCTGATCGCGCGCGCGATCGCGCGCCGCCTGAAAAGGCTGGGTCAGATCCCCGAGGACGTGATGGCGCGCATGGACGCGCAGCTCGCCATCCTCGACGCACAGGAGCGTTCCCTGCAGACGCTGATCACGCAGGGCGTGCCCGGCGCCGAGCGCCAGCCCTGGTTCTGCTCGGGCTGTCCGCACAACACCAGCACCAAGGTGCCCGAGGGCTCGCGCGCCATGGCCGGCATCGGCTGCCACTTCATGAGCATCTGGATGGACCGCGCCACCGTGGGCTTCACCCAGATGGGTGGCGAGGGCGTGCCCTGGATGGGCCAGCAGCCCTTCAGCAACGACCGCCACATGTTCGCCAACCTCGGCGACGGCACGTACTTCCACTCCGGCATCCTGGCGATCCGCCAGAGCATCGCCGCGGGCGTGAACATCACCTACAAGATCCTCTACAACGACGCGGTCGCCATGACCGGGGGCCAGCAGGTGGGCGAGCGCCCCGAGGGCCACAGCGTGGTGCAGATTGCGCAGAGCATGCGCGCCGAGGGGGTGAAGAAGATCACCATCGTGACCGACGAGCCCGAGAAGTACCAGGGCGTCACGGGCATCCCCGAGGGCATTGCGATCCAGCACCGCGACACGCTCGACGCGGTGCAGCGCGAATTCCGCGAGATCGAAGGCACGACGGTCATCATTTACGACCAGACCTGCGCCACCGAAAAGCGCCGCCGCCGCAAGCGCGGCACCCTGGCCGAACCCAACCAGCGCGTGGTCATCAACGAGCTGGTGTGCGAAGGCTGCGGCGATTGCGGCGAGCAGTCCAACTGCCTGTCGGTCGAGCCGCTCGAAACCGAGTTCGGCCGCAAGCGCCAGATCAACCAGAGCACCTGCAACAAGGACTTCTCCTGCGTGAAGGGTTTCTGCCCGAGCTTCGTCACCGTCGAGGGTGGCCAGCTGCGCAAGAAGAAGGGCGCGGCCCAGGCTGCGTGGACCGGCTCGCCCGTGCCCCAGCCCGCACTGCCAGCGCTGAACGCCGAGGCCTGGGGCATCATCGTCGCGGGCGTGGGCGGCACGGGCGTGATCACCATCGGCCAGTTGCTGGGCGTGGCCGCGCACCTCGAAGGCAAGGGCATCGTCACGCAGGACGCGGCGGGCCTGGCGCAAAAAGGCGGCGCCACCTGGAGCCACGTGCTCATCGGCGCCTCGCAGGAACATATCCGCACCACGCGCGTTGCCGCCGCCTCGGCCGATCTCGTGATCGGCTGCGACCCGATCGTCGCAGCCCACAAGGAGGTCTGGCAGCGTCTGCGCACGGGCCGCTCGCACGTGGCGCTCAACAGCAACGCCACGCCCACCGCGGCTTTCGTGAAGAACCCCGACTGGCTCAGCCCCGCGCAGGCCTGCGTGGACACGCTGACCAACCACCTGGGCCAGGGCGGCATTGGCGTGATCGATGCCGAGTCCATCGCGACCCGGCTGCTCGGCGACAGCCTGTACACCAACCCGCTGATGCTGGGCTTTGCCTGGCAGAAGGGCTGGATCCCGCTGGGCCATGCGGCGCTGGTCCGCGCGATCGAGCTCAATGCCGTGGCCGTGGAACAGAACAAGGCCGCCTTCGAATGGGGCCGCCGCGCCGCGCACGACCTGCCCGCCGTGCTCGCCGCCTGCGGCCTGGGCCAGCCCGCGGCCCAGGTGATCCAGTTCAAGAAGCGCGAGACGCTGGACGAGATCGTGGCGCGCCGCGCCGAATTCCTCACCGGCTACCAGAACGCGGCCTACGCGCAGCAGTACACCGCCTTCGTGGCCCGCGTGCGCGAGGCCGAGGCCCCGCTGGGCAAGACCGCGCTGGCCGAGGCCGTGGCGCGCAACCTGTTCAAGCTCATGGCCTACAAGGACGAGTACGAGGTGGCGCGCCTGCACACCGATCCGGCCTTCCACGAGCAGATCGCCGCCCGCTTCGAGGGCGACTATTCGCTCAAGGTGCACCTGGCGCCGCCCATGCTCGCGAAGAAGAACGAGCGCGGCGAACTGGTCAAGCGCCCCTACGGTCCGTTCATGTTCACGGCCTTCCGCTGGCTCGCGAAGTTCAAGGGCCTGCGCGGCACCGCGCTCGACCCCTTTGGCCGCACCGAGGAACGCCGCATGGAGCGCGCGCTGATCGCCCAGTACCGCAGCGATGTCGACACCCTGCTGGCCGGACTCGATGCCGATCGGCACGCGCTGGCCACGGAGATCGCGCGCGTGCCGGAGCTCATCAAGGGCTATGGCCATGTGAAGGAGCGCCACGCCAAGACCGCCGCGGCGCGGCGCGACACCCTCTGGGCGCGCTGGCGCGA
This sequence comes from Hydrogenophaga crocea, assembly GCF_011388215.1. NCBI lineage: Bacteria > Pseudomonadati > Pseudomonadota > Betaproteobacteria > Burkholderiales > Comamonadaceae > Hydrogenophaga > Hydrogenophaga crocea. Next base: position 3,519,565 of record NZ_CP049989.1, on the reverse strand, counting down.
CGGCGCGACCGCCCCGCAGCGGCAGGCGGCCTGATGCGGCTCTGACACCCTCGCGGCATACAATCCCGGGCTGTTTTTGACTCTGCTGGAGACTGCCCGTGTTGATTTCCCCCGCCTACGCCCAAGCCGCTGCCGGTGGCACCGAGTCCACCCTGCTCGGCCTGCTGCCGCTGGTGCTGATGTTCGTGGTGCTGTATTTCGTGATGATCCGCCCGCAGCTCAAGCGCCAGAAAGAGCACAAGGCCATGGTCGAAGCCCTGGCCAAGGGCGACGAGATCGTCACCGCCGGCGGCCTGCTCGGCAAGGTCGCCAAGATCGGCGACACCTACATCGGCGTGGAACTTGCCAGCGGCGTTGAAGTCCAGATGCAGCGCTCCGCCGTGATCCAGGTGCTGCCCAAGGGCACGGTGAAGTAAGGCTCACCCTTGCTCGGGCCGGCTCACGCCGGCCCGTTCCCCCATTCAGGGGGCAATGCGGCCGGATCCGCCGCGTTCCCGATCCCAGAAGACCCTCGCGCGCCGAGAAGCCGACATGAACCGATACCCGCTGTGGAAGTACGCGATCATCGTGGTCGCCCTGTTGATCGGCGCGATCTACGCGCTGCCCAACCTCTTCGGCGAGGCCCCCGCGGTCCAGGTGTCGGCCGGCAAGGCCACCGTCCGGGTCGATGCCTCCACCGTGACGCGTGTGGAGCAGGCGCTCAGCAGCGCCGCCATCAAGCCCAGCGCCCTGACGCTCGAAGGCACCTCGGTGCGGGCCCGCTTCGAAGACACCGACACCCAGCTCAAGGCGCGCGACGCGATCGACCGCGCGCTCAACCCCGACCGCAACGACCCCAGCCACGTGGTGGCGCTGAACCTGGTGCCGCGCACGCCCGCCTGGCTGGCCGCGCTGGGCGCGCGCCCCATGTACCTGGGCCTGGACCTGCGCGGCGGCGTGCACTTCATGCTGCAGGTCGACATGCGCGCCGCGCTCGAGCGCCGCGCCGACGTCTACGCCGGCGACCTGCGCACGGCGCTGCGTGAAAAGAACATCCGCCACGGCGGCGTCGTGCGCAACGGCCAGACCGTGGAGCTGCGGGTGCGCGACGAGGCCACCCGCAACGCGGTGGTCGATCTGGTGCGCGCCCAGTTCGCCGATCTCGTGCTGGCCGAAGCGCCCGACGGCGGCGACATCCGCATCACCGCCACCCTGCGGCCCGAGGCCGCGCGGGCGGTGCAGGAGCAGGCGCTCAAGCAGAACATCACCACGCTGCACAACCGCATCAACGAACTCGGCGTGGCCGAGCCGGTGATTCAGCAGCAGGGCGCCGACCGCATCGTGGTGCAGCTGCCCGGCGTGCAGGACACCGCCAAGGCCAAGGACATCCTGGGCCGCACGGCCACGCTCGAGGTGCGCCTGGTGGACGAAAGCGCCGACGGCCAGGCGGCCGAGCGCGGCACCGGCCCCGTGCCCTTCGGCTCCGAGCGCTACCTCGAACGCAGCGGCCGCGCCGTGATCGTCAAGCGCGAGGTGCTGCTCACCGGCGAGAACCTCACCGACGCGCAGGCCGGCTTCGACGGCCAGACGCACGAGGCCGCGGTCCACCTCACCCTCGACGGCAAGGGCTCGCGCATCTTCCGCGACGTCACGCGCGAGAACGTGGGCAAGCGCATGGCCATCATCCTGTTCGAGAAGGGCAAGGGCGAGGTCGTGACAGCGCCCGTGATCCGCACCGAGATCGGTGGCGGCCGGGTGCAGATCTCGGGCGCCATGACCACCATGGAGGCCAACGACACCGCGCTGCTGCTGCGCGCCGGCTCGCTCGCCGCGCCCATGGAAATCATCGAAGAACGCACCATCGGCCCCAGCCTGGGCGCCGAGAACATCGCCAAGGGCTTCAACAGCGTGACCTGGGGCTTCGTGGTGGTGGCCGTGTTCATGTGCGTCTACTACATGCTGTTCGGCGTGTTCTCGGCCATCGCGCTGGGCTTCAACGTGCTGATGCTGATCGCGGTGCTGTCCATGCTGCAGGCCACGCTCACGCTGCCCGGCATGGCCGCCATGGCGCTGGCGCTGGGCATGGCCATCGACGCCAACGTGCTGATCAACGAACGGGTGCGCGAGGAGCTGCGGCGCGGCGCCTCGCCGCAGACGGCCATCAACGCGGGCTATGACAGCGCCTGGGCCACCATCCTCGACTCCAACATCACCTCGCTGATCGCGGGCGTGGCGCTGCTGCTGTTCGGCTCGGGCCCGGTGCGCGGCTTCGCCGTGGTGCACTGCCTGGGCATCCTCACCAGCATCTTCTCGGCGGTGTTCTTCTCGCGCGGCCTCGTCAATCTCTGGTACGGCCGCCAGAAGAAGCTCAAGACCCTGTCCATCGGCACCGTGTGGCGGCCCGGCGATGCCGGCGCGCCCGCCAAGGCCGACTGATCCCCCGCCGCACCGGAGCCCACGATGGAGTTCTTCCGCATCCGCCGCGACATCCCGTTCATGAAGCACGCGCTCGTGCTCAATGCGGTGTCGTTCATCACCTTCGCGCTGGCCGTGTTCTTCCTGGTCACGCGCGGCCTGCACCTGTCGGTGGAGTTCACCGGCGGCACGGTCATGGAGGTGGCCTACGAACAGCCGGCCGATCTCGACGCCGTGCGCCGCGTGGTCCAGGACCTGGGCTACATCGACGTGCCGGTGCAGAACTTCGGCAGCTCGCGCGACGTGATGCTGCGCCTGCCGGCGGTGGCCGGCCAGACCTCGGGCCAGCAGGCCGAGGCGCTGTTCGCCGCGCTCAAGGCGCAGAACCCGGCCGTCAGCCTCAGCCGCACCGAATTCGTCGGCCCGCAGGTGGGCGAAGAGCTGGTGCACAACGGCTTGATCGCGCTCGGCCTGGTGATCTTCGGGATCATGGTCTACCTGGCATTCCGCTTCGAGTGGAAGTACGCGGTCTCGGCCATCATCGCCAACCTGCACGACGTGGTCATCATCCTGGGCTTCTTCGCGTTCTTCCAGTGGGAGTTCTCGCTCGCGGTGCTGGCCGCGGTGCTGGCCGTGCTGGGCTACTCGGTCAACGAGTCGGTGATCATCTTCGACCGCATCCGCGAGAGCTTCCGCCGCCAGCGCAAGATGACGCCGCAGCAGGTGATCGACCACGCGATCACCACCACCATCAGCCGCACCATCATCACCCACGGCTCGACCGAGGCCATGGTGCTGGCCATGCTGATCTTCGGCGGCCCCACGCTGCACTACTTCGCGCTGGCGCTGACCATCGGCATCCTGTTCGGCATCTATTCCTCGGTGTTCGTGGCCGCGGCCATTGCCATGTGGCTGGGCATCAAACGCGAAGACCTGATCAAGCCCGCCAAGACCGAAGGCGATCCGGACGACCCGAACGCGGGCGCCGTGGTGTAGTTGCCATACCCGGGCCCTCCACCGTGGGGAAGCCCGGGGCCTTCCGGGCAGAAAAGGGGGGTCTTCGTGTCATACTGCCCGGATGTCGTCCCCCCCTGCAAACGGCTTTGCCCTGGCTCAGCAAGCGCGTGAGCGCTTCGTGCTTCACATCGGGCGAACCCTGCCGGAACTGGCCAAGCTCGTCGACCAGCGACTCACCGGCCTGCTCGATCAGGCCGGCACCATGGCCGAGATCCAGCTGCGGCGCGACACCTGGGGCACGTTCAAGAAGCGCCACGCGCTGTGGGTGGAAGACGCCCGCACCGCGCTCAAGAAGCACTTGGCCGCGCGCGCCGGCCTGAGCGACGGCGCGAGCACCTCGGGCCAGCTCGAGCTGGTGGCCGAAGGCGCCATCGACGACCAGATCCTCGCCTCGCGCATCGCCATGCGCGTGCTCGACAAAACCTCCTCCGAGCTCAACGAACTGCGCCTGCGCGTGCAGTTCCTCGAGCGCCGCACCGAGATGTCCAAGAGCGACATCCTGCTGCCCGACGTGCTGGCGCGCCTGCTCGTGGACCAGTGGAAGGCCGCCGGCCTCGACCGCGACGGCCTGGCCATGGTGCAGGACGCGATCGCCCCGCTGCTGGGCGCCATGCTGCTCGACGGCTACAAGGCGGCCAACGCGCACCTGGTGGCGCACGGCGTGATGGAGAAGATCGACCTGCAGGCGCTGGTCAAGCGCAACCCCAGCGGCGCCACGGCGCCCGCGCCCATGCCCCAGCGCGCCGACGCCGCGACGCCGCCGGTGCAGGCCCCGTTCCGCCGCGTGCAGGAGCCTGGACGCGCCGGCCCGGGCGCGCCGGGCGCGCGCAACACCTCCGGCTTCGGTGCCGGTGCCACCGGCCCGGGCGGCGCTGGCCAGCGCAGCAGTGGTTACGGCAGCAGCCACTACGCGGGTTCGGTCCACAGCGGCCGTGGCGGCCCCGCCTCGGGCAGTGGCGTGCACGAAGAAACGCGCATGCTCACGGGGGCGTCGCCGCTGGCGCGCGCACGCATGCGTGCCCAGGGCGTGGTGGGGCGCTTGCGCCGCCTGCTGATCGACCGCGTGGGTCCCGAGTTCGAGGCCACCGAGGTCATGCCGCCGTCGCCGGCGCTGCAGCAGGCCATGATGCGGCCGGTCGGTTATCCGCCCAGCACGGGCGCTTCGCTGGGCGCGGCCGGGGCCGCCACGGGCGCTGGCGGGGCCTATGCCGATGCCGGCACCGTGGAGCGCACCGCGCGCGCCTTGCGCGAGCGCACCCAGGAGCTCAAGCAGGCCGCTTCCACGCCCACCGAAAAGGCCACCATCGAGGTGGTGGCGCTGATGTTCCAGGCCATCCTGGCCGAAGAGCGCATTCCGCCCAGCATCCGTGTGTGGTTCGCGCGGCTGCAGATCCCGGTGTTGCGCGTGGCGCTGGCCGAGCCCGAATTCTTCAGCGCCCTGCAGCACCCGGCGCGGCGCCTGATCGACCGCATGGGCTCCTGCGTGATGGGTTTCGAATCGAACGTCGGCTCGGCCGCGCTCGAGGCCGAGATCAAGCGTGTGGTGCAGGTGATCGAGCAATACCCCGAGACCGGCCGCCGCGTGTTCCAGCTGGTCTACGACGAATTCCAGAAATTCCTCAACACCTACCTCAGCGAGCAAAGCGGCGCGAGCCGCTTCGTGAGCGTGGCGCAGCAGGTCGAGCAGAAGGAAACGCTGTCGGTGCAGTACACCATCGAGCTGCGCAAGCTGCTCGACGACGTGCCGGTGCGGCCCGAGGTGCGCGAGTTCCTGTTCAAGGTGTGGGTCGACGTGCTGGCCGTGGCCAGCGTCAAGAACGGCATCAAGAGCCCCGAGACGCAGGCGCTCAAGCAGGCGGCGTCCGACCTGCTGTGGGCCGCGAGCGCCAAGCCCAACCGCGACGACCGCGCGCGCGTGATCCAGCAACTGCCGGGCATCCTGCAGCAGTTGCGCAAGGGCATGGGCCTGCTGGGCTTCCCGCAAGCGCTGCAGGACCAGCACATCAAGTCGGTCAGCGACACCCTGGCCGACGCCTTCATGTCGCGCACCGAAGCGATCGAACAGAGCCAGCTCGACACCCTGGCCAAGCGCCTGGCCAACCTCGAAGACTATCTGCCCGAGGGCGGCGTGGGCGACTTCGATCTCAACGCCGACAGCATCGAGCTGATCACCGGGGTCGATGCGAGCAACATCGAGGTCATCAACCAGGGCGGCAGCCAGCCCAACGAGGCCATGCGCAGCTGGGCCGCCGAGCTGCAGATCGGCGCCTGGTTCGGGCTCGACCACAACGGCAAGCTGGGCAGCGTGCAACTCGCGTGGCGCAGCCAGCACGGCCAGCTCTACCTGTTCGTGAGCAACGCGGGCCGCTGCTTCCTCATGCAGTCGGCGCGCGTGGCCTCTTACCTGCAGGCCGGCCTGCTCGTGCCGAGCGAGGAAGAAGCGCTCACCGTGCGCGCCACGCGCGAGGCGCTCGCCAAGCTCGACGCCAACCCCGACCGCCTGCTGGCCGCCTGAGCGGCGCGTGGCGCGGGCTCAGCCCGCCGCCTGCCGCTGCAGCAGGCCGCCCGGCAGGCGCGCCACCCGGCCGTCGAGCTCCAGGTCCAGCAGCCGGGCCTGCAGCCGCGCGGTGTCCAGCCCGGTGCGGGCCTGCAGTTCGTCGAGGCCCAGCGGGTCGTGACCCAGGGCCTGCAGCACGGGATCGTCGTCTTCAACGGCGGTGGGCGGCCGGGCCGGCTCGGCGCTGCGCGGCCCGTCCAGGCGAAGGTCCTCGAGCACGTCCTGCGCTGACTCGACCAGCTTGGCGCCCTGGCGGATCAGCGCATGGCAGCCGCGCGACAGCGGCGAGTGGATGGAGCCGGGAATGGCGAACACCTCGCTGCCCTGTTCGGCCGCGAGCCGGGCCGTGATCAGCGAGCCCGATTGCAGCGCGGCCTCGACGACCAGCGTGCCCAGGCCCAGCCCCGCGATGATGCGGTTGCGCTGCGGAAAGTGGTGGGCCAGCGGCGGCGTGCCCAACGGGTACTCGCTGATGAGCGCGCCCTGCTCGGCGATGCGGTGGGCGAGCGCGCGGTGGCGACTGGGGTAAACGCGGTCGAGGCCGGTGCCCACGACCGCGAGCGTGAAGCCGCCGCCGGCCAAGGCCCCTGCGTGCGCGGCGCCATCCACGCCCAGCGCCAGGCCCGACACGATGCACAGCCCGGCCTCGGCCAGCGCCTGTGCGAAGGCGCGCGCGTTCTGCTCGCCCTGGGGCGTGGGGTTGCGGCTGCCCACCACCGCGAGCCGCGCGGCCTGCGCGAGGGCGTCGGGCCGGCCTTGCACGAACAGCAGCAGTGGCGGATCGGCGGTGTCGAGCAGGCGTGCGGGGTACAGGGGATCGCCCAGCGTGAGCACCTGACGCGTGGGCGCGGCATCGAGCCATTGCGCGTGCGCCTCCACCGTGGCTTCGAAGCCCTCGGGCGGGTGTTCCAGGGCGTCGGCCAGGCGCTGGCCGAGCACGGTCTGCCAGTCGGACGGACCGTGCTGCCAGATGGCCTCGGGTGGACCGAAGCGGGCCAACAACTGCCGGGCGGCGTCGCGCCCCAGTTGGGGCGTCAGGAGCAGCCGCAGCCAGGCGGCCAGCTCGTCACGCGGCATGCGCAATGCGGCTCAGGGATTGACGAACAGGTCGCCGACCTTCACGCCTTCGGCGATGTCGAGCACGATGGCGTAGGAGACACGATCGAAAGTGCGGAACACCATCATGAGCCCGTTGCGCTCACCGGGCAGGCGCAGCACGGGCCGTGCGCTGTCGGTGGTGTCGGTGACGGTGTTGCTCTCGCGGAGCACCGCGAGCACATGGCCCGGCTCGAGGCCGTGGCGCTTGCCGCGGTTGATCGTGACCACGGTGTTCTGGGCCGCGTAGGTGACCGCATTGCCATACACCGACACGACCTGCCCCGACTGGCGGCCCTGCGGCGCGCGCGGCACGTAGTTGCTGAACTCGCGCGCGGGCTCGGGCAGCAGGCGGTCGCCGACGCGGATTTCTTCCTTGGCGGCCGTGATGTCGAGGCTGGCCGGCACGATCTCGCTGATCTTCTCGCCCTTGCCGTTGACGCTGTCGCGGCGCGTTTCGCTGCGCATCACGTTGGCCTTGCCCAGGTATTGCGCCTCGTAGCCCAGGATTTCGTCGGTCGATGGGTCGCGCAGCGGCGTGGCGTTGCGGAACACGCGGTAGGACGCCGAACGGCCATTGACCACGGCCAGCGGCGCGGCGTTGGGGGCATCGGCAGAGATCGCACGCGCATAGGCGCGGTCGCCGCGACTCAGCAGCACACGGCCTTCCTGGGCGGCCACGATGCGCGGCGCGCTCGACAGCGTGTCTTCATCGATGATCAGCGCCTCGTTCAGGAACGACTCGATCGATTGCAGCGAGATCGGCGGGATGGCGGCGTCGGACAAGGATTCGTAGCGCGTGCGCGGCGACACCTTGATGGTGCCCGGCTCACCGCCCGCGCCGCCCGGGCGCGTGCTCAACATGGCGCGGCCATTGGCCTTCACGAGGTACAGCACCTGGCCGGGGTAGATGCGGTGCGGGTTCTTGATCTCGTCGAGGTTCATGCCCCACAGCTCGGGCCAGCGCCAGGGGCTGCGCAGGAAGATGCCCGAAATGCCCCAGAGCGTGTCGCCGGCCTTCACCGTGTGCGAGTCGGGGGCGTTGGGTGCGAGCTCGGCAAGCGGCACGCCCGCCTGGGCCACCTGGCCGGCGCGTTCGCGCTGTTCGGGGGTGACGGGGTAACGCTGCTCGGCCGGAACGGGACCCCCTTGGGCCAGCACCGCCTGGGCGGTGCAGAGGCAGGCGACGGCGCTGGCGATGGAGGAGATCAGGCGGGTGGTCGATGGCATGTTCTGGGGCCCCTGGGCGCGGCGTTCCGGCGGCGTCGGGCGGCCTCGCGGTGGCCGCCTTGCACGCAGCCACGCTCACGCGCGTCTTGACAAGTTGCCTTTGATTCTGCGCGCAAGCCATTGACAGCGCAATGTTTATGGGGAGAGGGTTTTTCGCGCCGTCGCAAAAGTGGCGAAAATAGCCACATCACTTTCCGCCTGTCTCCGTGCCACCGCCTGTTGTCGTTTGAGCACGGTCGACGGCCCTGGTCTTCGCTCATGAACCCCGCCGACACCCTGCCCATCCTGCGCTATCCCGACCCCCGCCTGCACACCGTGGCCGAGCCGGTGGCGGCGGTCGACGAGCGCATCCGTGCGCTGATCCCGCGCATGCTGGCCACCATGTACGAGGCCAACGGCATCGGTCTCGCGGCCACGCAGGTCGACATCCACGAACGCCTCATCGTCATCGACGTGAGCGAGTCGCGCGACCAGCCCATGGTGCTGATCAACCCGGTGATCGAGTGGGCCAGCGACGAGAAACGCAAGGGCGAGGAGGGCTGCCTGTCGGTGCCCGGCATCTACGACGGCGTGGAGCGCTCGACCGCGGTGCGCGTGCGCGCGCTCGATGGCGAAGGCGTGGAGCGCAGCATCGAGGCCGAAGGCCTGCTCGCCGTGTGCATCCAGCACGAAATGGACCACCTGGTCGGCAAGGTGTTCGTCGAGTACCTGTCGCCGCTCAAACGCAACCGCATCAAGTCCAAGCTGGTGAAAGCCCAGCGCGAGGCCGAACGCGCATGAACACCCCGACCCGCACCATCCTCATGGCCGCCGCGCTCGCCGCCGTGCTCACGGTGACGGGTTGTGCGTTGATGCCCGAGCGCCTGGCCGCGGGCACGCCCCGGGCTCAGGTGATCGAACGCCTCGGCCCGCCCACGGCCGAATACGCACTGCCCGAGGGCACGCGGCTGCAGTACTCGCGCCAGCCCGCGGGCCAGCAGGTCTACAACGTCGACCTCGACGCCCGCGGCGCGGTGCGGCGCGTCGAGCAGGTGCTCGACATCGGCTGGATGCAGCAGAACATCGCGATCGACCGCTGGACGCGCGATGACGTGCTGCGCCACATGGGCCGCCCCGCACTGGTCGAACAGGTGTGGAGCTTCAAGGGCGACATCTGGACCTACCGCTTCCTCGAATTCAACAACCCGCGCCAGGCGCATGTGCACATCGATCCCCAGGGTGTGGTGCGCAAACTCGTGTTCACCGACGAGCGCCGCAGCAACGACTTCCCCGACCGCTCGTGAGCCCGCCGCGCGTCGAGCGCGGTGCGCGCTCCCTTCTTTCATGAACATCATCTTCGCCGGCACGCCGGAGTTTGCGCGGACCGCGCTTGAGCAGCTGCTGGCCGCCGGCTTTCGCGTGCCCCTGGTGCTGTCCCAGCCCGACCGGCCCGCGGGCCGCGGCATGAAGCTGCAGGCCTCGCCGGTCAAGCAGCTCGCGCTCGAACGCGGCATTGCGGTGGCCCAGCCGCGCGGCCTGCGCCTCGACGGCAAGTACCCCGACGATGCCGCGGCCGCGCGGCAGGCGATCGAAGCGGCGCAGGCCGACGCGATGGTGGTCGCGGCCTACGGCCTGATCCTGCCGCGCTGGGTGCTCGATGCGCCGCGCCTGGGCTGCCTGAACATCCACGCCTCGCTGTTGCCGCGCTGGCGCGGGGCCGCGCCCATCCACCGCGCGATCGAGGCGGGCGATGCGCAGACCGGCGTGACCATCATGCAGATGGACGAAGGCCTGGACACCGGCGACATGCTCTTGCGCGAGGCGCTGCCGATCCGCCCCGACGACACCACCGCGCGCCTGCACGACCGCCTGGCCGCGCTCGGCGGGCGGCTCATCGTCGAGGCGCTGGAGCTCGCCGCCTGCGGCGGCCTGCGCGCCGAGCGCCAGCCCGAGGCGGGCGTGACCTATGCGCACAAGATCGACAAGGCCGAGGCCGCGATCGACTGGTCGCTGCCCGCGGCCACGATCGAGCGGCGCGTGCGGGCCTTCGATCCCTTCCCGGGCGCGAGCACCACGCTTGGCGGCGAAACCATCAAGCTCTGGGCCGCGCAACTGGCCGATGGCGCCGGCGCACCGGGCACGGTGCTCGAGGCCGGCGAGGCCGGCATCGTGGTGGCCTGCGGCGAGCGGGCCTTGCGGCTCACCAGCCTGCAGCGCGCCGGCGGCAAGCGCCTGCCCGCGGCCGATTTCCTGCGCGGCTTTCCCATCGCGCGCGGCCAGCGGCTCGGGGCTGCCACATGATCGTCTTCCTCAAGCGCGAACACCGCGCGCGCCCCGAGTTCATGGAAGGCGTGCGCGACCAGGCCTCGGTGGCGCTGGGCATCTCGGCCTGGGGCCTCATGACCGGCGTGGCCATGGTGAAGTCGGGCATGTCGGTGATGGAAGCCGTGCTCATGGCCTTCATCGTCTACGCGGGCAGCGCGCAGCTCGCGGCCGTGCCCATGATCGCGGCCGGCGCGCCGCTGTGGGTGATCCTGGTGGCGGCCTTTTGCGTCAACCTGCGCTTCGTGGTGTTCTCGGCCCACCTGCGGCCCTACCTCATGCACCTGCCGCGCTGGGAGCGCCTGACCACGGGCTACGTCACGGGCGACCTGAGTTATGTGTTCTTCGCGCGCCGCTACCCGCACCCGGGGCGCACGCGCGAGGAGCTCGCGCAGCAGGAGGCGTTCCTCATGGGCAACTGCGCCGTGAACTACGGCGCGTGGATGGGCACCAGCCTGCTCGGCATCGCGCTGGCCAACGCGATTCCCACGCACTGGGGCCTGGGTTTTGCGGGCATCCTCGCGCTGCTCGGCGTCACCTGCTCGCTGGCCACCTCCAAGCTGCGCATGGTTTCCGCGGGCGTGGCCGGGGCGGCGGCGGTGGCCGCCTGGGCCCTGCCGCTCAAGCTCAACATCGTGGTGGCCATTGCCTGCGCGGTGGCCTTGTGCCTGTTGATCGAACAGCAGCGGCCCGCTGCCCCCGGGAGCGCCCATGTTTGACGTCGATCCCTGGACCTTTCTGACCATCGTGCTGCTGGGCGGCATCACGGTGCTCACGCGCGGCTTCTTCCTGATCTCGAGCAAGCCCTGGTCGTTGCCGCACTGGGCGCAGCGCGGCCTGCAGTACGCACCGATCGCGGCGCTGGCCGCGGTGGTGGTGCCCGAGGTCGTGATGAGCCAGGGTCACTTCATCACCACCTGGCGCGACGCCCGCCTCTTCGCGGCCCTGGCCGGCATGGCCTGGTTCTTCTGGCGGCGCGGCGTGCTCGGCACCATCGTGTGCGGCATGGCGGTGTACCTGCCGCTGCGCCTGGGCCTGGGCTGGTGAGACCCGGCGCCGCGCCTCAGCGGTGCCAGCCTTCCTGGTAGGCCCATTGCGCAAAGCGCGCGTGGGCCTGGGCTTTTTCGATGAGCGCCGGGTTGCCCACGGGGTTGTCGCGCAATTGGCCCTGCTCGTAGCGCATGGTGCGCGCGGAGGTGTCGGGCTGCAGCACCGCCACGTCGTTGCCTTCCATGTAGGCCTGCGTCTTGTCGAACTGCATGATGGCCCGGCCCGGCCGCTGCTGTTGCGCGGGATCGCTGAGATCGCGGCCGATCCAGGGCCGCTCGCCGCTCAGGCCCATGAGCGAGACCAGCGTGGGCGCGAGGTCGATCTGGCTCGCCACCGTGGTGATGCGCTGCGGCTGCTTCACGGGGCCGCCGAGGATCAGGCCCGGGATGTGGAAGCGTTCGATGGGCACCAGCGACGGGCCGTACACGCGCGAGTTGTGGTCGGCCACCACCAGGAACAGCGTGTTGTCCCAGTAGCGTGAGCGGCGCGCCTGCTCGAAGAAGTGGCCGAGCGCGTGGTCGGCGTACTTCACCGCGTTGTTCACCGTGGCGCGCGGCTGCTCGTGCAGGGTGAAGGGCGCTTCGGGAAACTCGAAGGGCGCGTGGTTGGACGAGGTGAAGACCAGCGCGAAGAAGGGCTTGTCGGCGGGTTGGGCCTCGAAGGCGCGGTGGGCCACGTCGAACAGGTCGCCGTCGGACGCGCCCCAGGTGCCGATGAAGGCGTCGCGCGGCATGTCCTTTTGCTCCACCACGCGGTCGAAGCCGTTGCCCATGAAGTAGCTGCGCATGTTGTCGAAGTGCGACTCGCCCCCGTAGTAGAAGGTCGACTCGTAACCGTGCGGCTTCAGGAAGCTCGCGAGGGTGAAGAAATCGCGCTGCGACTTCGCGAGCTTCACGGTGCTCACGGCCGAGGTGGGCGGAAAGCCCGCGACCACGGCCTCGATGCCGCGCACCGAGCGCGTGCCGGTGGCGTAGAGCCGCTCGAACCAGATGCCCTCGTCGGCCAGGCGGTCGAGGTTGGGCGTGAGCGGGAGGCCGCCCATGCGGCCCACGAACTCGGCACCCAGGCTTTCCTCGAGCACGATCACCAGGTTGAGCGGGCGCGTGCGCGGGTGCAGGCTGGCCCGGTGGTGGCGCGTGGGACGGCCGTCGTCGGCGAACACGTCGGCCGGCAGACCGGTTTCGCGGCGCACGGTGTCGAGCACCTGCGCGCGCGGCATCTCGGCGTAGGTGATGCCCGCCTCGCTCTTGCGTGCCTGGTAAATCGCGTACATCAGCGTGTAGAGCGAGTTCAACGGCAGCTCGTTGACCAGGTGATCGGCCGTGAGCGCCGCGCTCGCCGGGTTGGCCGGCCGGTGGCCCAGCGACCCGCGCCCGGCGATGGCCAGCGACAGCAGCAGCACCGACAGCGGCACCGCCTGCCACAGCGGCAGCAGCGCCGGCGTCGGGTCGGGCCGGCTCAGGCGGCCGTAGCCCAACGCCAGCGCAGGCAGCAGCACCAGGGCGGCCAGCAGGTGCGCCCAGTAATCCTTGACCAGGGTGCCGCCGACTTCCTTCGCGTAACCCAGGTACTCCACGAACAGGTAGTTCGGGCGGCTGTCGTACTGCGCAATGAACGCCGGCGTGGACAACTCCATGAACGCCAGCAGCAGGAGCGCGAGCAGTCCGTAGGCCCAGAGGAAACGGCCCCAGGCGCGCGCGCTGTCCGGATGCAGGGCCATCCAGGGCGTGATCGCCGCGGGCAGGGTCCACAGCAGGCCGAGCAGCACGCCGTCGAAGCGCAGGCCCTGGCGCAACACCAGGCCCCAGGCCTGCACCTCCGCGATGCGGGGCGACTGCCACAGCGCCAGACCGATGCGCGAGAGCCACAGCACCGCGAGCATGGCGAGCATGGGCAGCAGCACGGGGCGCAGCACGCGCAGCAGGTTGCGCAAGGAATGCGGGCGGTGCGCGCGCCCGGCTCCGCGACGGCCCGGCTCGAAGGCCCGGAAGGCGCCCCAGGCCGCGACGCTCACGCTGCCGCAGATCAGCAGGGTCCACAGCGTGTGGCTGGGGTAGTGCGCGCCGCGCACGGTCTGCACCACGCCCGCGACCAGGCCGATGACCAGCGTCGTGGCCAGCCAGCGCCGGCCGATGTCGCGCCGCCGCTTGGCCCCAGCCGGGGGCGCCAGCCAGGGCAGGCTCAGCGCCAGGAAGGCGAAGCCGCTGGAGGCATGGCCACCCGGGAAGCAGCGCCCGCCGCCGCCGTCGGCCAGGCCCCGGGCCCAGTGCGACACGTACTGCGCCGCGCCGCCGAAATCCCGCAACTCCCAGGGGCAGCTGGTGAGGCTCTTGTTCTTGATCAGGTTCACCGCCAGCAGCGACAGCAGCACCACCGCCACCACCGCCAGCCGATCGCGGCGCGGCAGGTCCAGGCGCGGCCACAGCACCCACACCACGAGCAGCAGGAAGGCCAGGGTCATGGCCTGGCGCACACCGTCGTGAAGCACGCGTTCGAGCAGCCACTGGTGGCGCAGGGCGAAGCCCTGGGGGTCGCCGATCGCCTGCATCACGGGCAGGTCGAGGCCGGAGACATCCCACAACAGGGTGATCAGGAGCAGGACGCACAGCCAGAGCGCGGCGCGCGACAGCGGGCGGCTGTCGGCCGCGGGCAAGGACAGGAAAGGCATGGCGCGCACTGTCGGGCGCTGCGGTTAATCGAAACTTAAAAAGTTAAGGCTCGCCTAAGATGCCCGCCCATAATTCGGTGGCTTGTTCTTCGATATCAGGCAACTCGATATGCGCGCACTCGTGGTGGAAGACGACGCTGGCATCGCCAGCGGTCTGGAAGTGGCCCTGAAACAGGCGGGTTATGCGGTCGACCTGTGCACCACGCGCGACGCCGCCTGGCACGCGCTGGCGGTGGAGCCCTTCGATGTCCTGCTGCTCGACCTTGGCCTGCCCGACGGCGAAGGCCTGGACCTGCTGGCCCGCCTGCGCCGCCAGCCCGCCCCGGCGCCCGGGCGCAACGCCTTGCCGCGCCGCGACATGCCGGTGCTCATCATGACCGCGCGTGACGGCGTGAGCGACCGCATCAGCGGCCTCGACGGCGGCGCCGACGACTACATCACCAAGCCCTTCGACGCCAACGAGCTGCTGGCCCGGCTGCGCGCCATGCTGCGCCGCGCCGGGGGGCGCAGCAACCCGCTGATCGAGCACGGCGAGCTCGTGATCGATCCCGCCGCCCACACCGTGCTGCGCGCGGGCCAGCCCGTGTCGCTCGGCGGCAAGGAGTTCGCGCTGCTGCTCACGCTCATGCAGGCGCGTCCGCAGGTGCTGTCCAAGGCGCGCCTCGAATCGGCGCTCTACGGCTTCGGCGAGGCCCTGGAAAGCAACGCGATCGAGGTCTACATCCACCACCTGCGCCGCAAGCTCGGCGAGTCGCTGATCAAGACGGTGCGCGGCGTGGGCTACTTCATCCCTCGCGAAGCGGCAGAGCCGGCCGCGTCCCACACAGGCCGATGAGCGACGCCCCCGCGCCGCAACGCCTGCTCCGGCACTACCTGCTGCGCTGGACGCTGGGCGTGGTGCTGGTCATCTGGCTCGCGGTGGTGGCGCAGGCCTGGTCCACCGCGTCGCGCGAGGCCCGCAAGTTTTCCGACGGCCAGATGGTGGCCGTGGCCAAGCTCTGGCTCATGGCCGAACCGGTGCCCGCGTCGCCGCGCGCGCTCGAGGGCGTGAGCGGCCTGGAGCACGAATTCCTGCAGGACGTGGCGGTGGTGGTGTGGGACGCGGGCCGGCTGGTCACCGACACCCACGGCCTGGCGGGCGGCATCGACCCGTCCCGCCTGCCCACGCCCGGCTTCACCACGCTCGAGCTGCACGCGCCCCAACTGCCCACCCACTGGCGGGCCTTTTCGGTGCAGACCGGTGAAGGGACGGGTCATCGCCGTGTGCTGGTGCTCACCGACATGCGGCAGCGCTACGAACTGGGCGCCGACATCGCCACCCACGTGGCCGAGCCGGCGCTGCTGGTGCTGCCTTTGATGCTGCTGCTGCTCTGGTGGACGGTGCGGCGCGGCTTGCGCCCCCTCGATCGGCTGTCGCAGGAGGTGGAAACGCTCGACGGCTTTGCCGGCCAGCGGCTCGACACCCGGCACCGCTTCCGCGAGTTCGGCAGCACGGTGAGCGCCATCAACGGCCTGGTCGACACGCTGCAGGAGCGCGCCCAGCGCGAGCGCGCGTTCGCGTCCGACGTGGCGCACGAGTTGCGCACGCCGCTGGCGGCGCTGGCCCTGCAGGCGCGCGCGGTGCAGCACGATCCTTCGCCCGAGCGCCTGGCCCAGCTCGAACAGGAATCCCTGCGCGCGGGCCGCATCCTCAACCAGTTGCTCGACCTCGCGCGCGCCCAGCGCCAGAGCGGGCAGACGGCCGGGGCCGCGGGCGACGACGTGGCGCTGGGCGAGCTCGCGGCGCGCCTGATTGCCTCGCACGCGCAGGGCGCGCACGAGAGCGGGCATGAACTTTCACTCGTGCAGCCCGAGGCTTCGGTGGTGGTGCGCGCGCAGCCGCTGCTGCTCGAACTGGCCTTGCGCAACCTCATCGAGAACGCGCTGCGCCACACGCCGCGCGACACGCAGGTGGTGGTGCAGGTCTGGCGCAACGCCGACGCCGAGGGCGTATCGGTGAGCGACGACGGCCGGCGCGCCAACGCCGTCGAACCGCTTCCCGCCGAATCGGGCGGCCTGGGTCTGGGCCTGCGCCTGGTGGAGCGCATCGCCGAGCAGATCGGGGCGCGCCTGGTCATCGATGCGGGGGAGGCGCCCATGACCACCCGCTTCACGCTGCGCTGGGAGGCCGGTCTAAGGCAGGCTTAACGCGGCGCGTCGACGCTCCGGGGGTTGTTCATCCTCTCCCGAAAGCCTTCCATGCAGATCCGGTCTCCGTTGACCTGGTGGCGCTTCGCCGACGCCGATCGCACCCGCGCGCCCGGCGCCGCCGCGGGCCCCGCGTTGTTTGTCTGGGGCATCGCGCTCTGGCTGGCCACCGTCGGCAACCTGCCGCTGTGGCAACACATCAACGGCCTGGGCGGCACGCTGGCACAACGTGCGGCGCTGATCGTGGGCCTGGGGCTGGTGGTGGCGGGCGGCAGCGCCGCCTTGCTGTGGTTGCTGGCCTGGCCGCGGGTGTTCCGTGTGGCCGCCAGCGTGCTGCTGCTGGTGGCGGGTGCGAACAGCTATTTCATGTGGCAGTACGGCGTGGTGATGGACCCCACCATGCTTGCCAACGCGCTCAACACCGACGCGCGCGAGGTGCGGGACCTGCTCACCTGGCAGCTGCCGGCCGCGCTGCTGGCGGTGGCCGGCCTGCCGCTGTGGGCCCTGTGGCGCCGCGCGCCTCTCTGGGGCCGGGCGTGGCCGCGCGTGCGGCGCAATGCGCTGGGCGTGCTCGGTGGCCTGGCGCTGACCGTGGTCGTGGCCCTGCTCAGCTACCAGGGCCTGGCCTCGCTGATGCGCAACCACAAAGAGCTGCGCTACATGGCGAACCCGCTCAACACCGTGTATTCGGTGACGCGCGTGGCCGCCAACCGCCTGCCGCGCCAGGTGAAGCCGCTGCTGCCGGTGGGCGAAGACGCCGTGCTCGGCGCCAGCTACACCCACCAGGCGCGCCCGCCCTTGCTGGTGCTGGTGGTCGGCGAAACCGCGCGGGCACAGAACTTCGGCCTCAACGGCTATGCGCGCGACACCACGCCCGCGCTCGCGCGCTGGCAGGCCACGGGCGCGCTCGTGAACTTCAGCCAGGTGCGTTCCTGCGGCACCAACACCCTGGTGTCGGTGCCCTGCCTGTTCTCGCCGCTCACGCGGGCCGAGGGCGGTGACCAGCCGCCCGAGCACCAGAACCTGCTCGACGTGCTGCAGCGCGCCGGCCTCGCGGTGCTCTGGCTGGACAACCAGGCCGGCTGCAAGGGCGTGTGCGACCGCGTGCCGCACGCCTTCGCCGGTGACCACCCGGTGCCGGGGCTGTGCGAAGGCAGCGAGTGCCTCGACGCCGCCCTGCTCGACGGACTCGACCAGCGCATCGCCGCGCTCGACCCGCAGCGCAGCGCGCGCGGCGTGGTGGTGGTGATGCACCAGATGGGCAGCCACGGCCCGGCCTACTCGCTGCGCGCACCCGCCGAGCGCAAGCCCTTCATGCCCGAGTGCCGCAGCGCCACGCTGTCCGACTGCCCGCGTGAGCAGTTGCTCAATGCCTACGACAACTCCATCGCCTACACCGACCACTTCCTCGACCTCACGCTGCAGTGGCTCAAGGGGCAGGCCGACCGTGGCAGCTTCGACACCGGCCTGATCTACGTGTCCGACCACGGCGAGTCGCTGGGCGAGAACGGTCTGTACCTGCACGGCGTGCCTTACGCCTTCGCGCCCGACCAGCAGACCCACGTGCCCATGGTGGCCTGGTTCTCGAACGGCTTGCGCGAACGCGCCGGCCTCTCGCTGGACTGCCTGCGCCAGCGCGCGGCCGAACCGGTGTCGCACGACAACTACTTCCACTCGGTGCTCGGTCTCATGGACGTGCGCACCCGTGCGCGCCTGCCCGCGCTCGACGCGCTGTCGCCCTGCGCGCGCAGCGCCGGCTGACCGCCAGGGCGCCCCAGGCGCCCTTCCTACAATGCGGGTTTCGTCTGACGCAGCACCACGCCCGCCCACCATGTCCGCATTCATCCGCTTCTCCGACCTGTGTTCCAGTGGCCGAGTCAAAGGCCAACGCGTGTTCATCCGCGCCGACCTCAACGTGCCGCAGGACGATGCCGGCCGCATCACCGAAGACACGCGCATCCGCGCGAGCGTGCCCGCCATCCGCATGGCGCTCGACGCCGGCGCGGCCGTGATGGTCACCTCGCACCTGGGCCGCCCCACCGAAGGCCAGTTCAAGCCCGAAGACAGCCTGGCCCCCGTGGCCGAACGCCTGGCCGAGCTGCTGGGCCAGCCCGTGCGCCTGGTGGCCGACTGGGTCGACGGCGGCTTCACCGTGGCCCCGGGCGAGGTGGTGCTGCTCGAGAACTGCCGCCTGAACGTGGGCGAGAAAAAGAACAGCCCCGAGCTCGCGAAGAAGCTCGGCGCGCTGTGCGACGTGTTCGTGCACGACGCCTTCGGCACCGCGCACCGCGCCGAAGGCACCACCTACGGCATCGCCGAGACCGCGCCGGTGGCCTGTGCGGGCCCGCTGCTCGCGGCCGAGATGGACGCGATCGCCAAGGCCCTGGCCAACCCGAAGCGCCCGCTGGTGGCGATCGTGGCGGGCTCCAAGGTCAGCACCAAGCTCACCATCTTGCAAAGCCTGGCTGGCAAGGTCGACCAGCTCATCGTGGGCGGCGGCATCGCCAACACCTTCATGCTCGCGGCGGGCCACAAGATCGGCAAGAGCCTGGCCGAGGCCGACCTGGTGGGCGACGCGAAGGCCGTGATCGAGGCCATGAAGGCGCGCGGCGCCGAGGTGCCGATCCCCACCGACGTGGTGGTGGCGCAGCGTTTCGCGGCCGACGCACCGGCCACGGTGAAGAAGGCCGGCGAGGTGGCCGACGACGACCTGATCCTGGACATCGGCCCCGAAACGGCGGCGAAGCTGGCCGCGCAGCTCAAGGCCGCCGGCACCATCGTGTGGAACGGTCCGGTGGGCGTGTTCGAGTTTGCGGCCTTCGAAGGCGGCACCAAGGCCATCGCGCAGGCCATCGCGCAGAGCAGCGCCTTCAGCATCGCGGGCGGCGGCGACACGCTGGCGGCGATCGCCAAGTACGGCATCGAGAAAGACGTGGGCTACATCTCCACCGGCGGCGGCGCCTTCCTCGAGGTGCTCGAGGGCAAGACCCTGCCGGCGTTCGAGGTGCTCGCGCGCCGCGCGCAGGCCTAAGCGTCAGGGCGCGTGGGAATGCGCGCCACCACCCACGCGCCGATCGCCGCGCCGATCAGCACCACGGCGAGCAGCACGGGCCGCTCGCGCAGACCCCAGGCCGAGACCGACACCATCACGAGCATGCTGCCCTGGGCGATGCGCTTGGTGCGTCGGCTCAGGCTGCGGTGGGCCTCCCAGTCGCGCACCATGGGGCCGAAGAAGCGGTGTTCGCGCAGCCAGCGGTGCAGGCGCGGCGAGGCCTTGGCGTAACAGGCCGCGGCCAGCAGCACGAAGGGGGTGGTGGGCAGGCCCGGCACCACCACGCCCACGAGGCCCAGGCCCAGCGACACGCTGCCGGCCAGCCAGAGCAGCCAGCGCAGCGCGCGCGGGGTTTCATCGGGGGACGCCATGCGCCGGCATGATAGCCAGCGCCTGTGCGCCGCGGCCGTTCAGGCCGCGGGTGCGATCGTGAGCGACACGCCGCCCACGCCCTCGACGCTGCCTTCGAGCACGTCGCCCGCCACCACCGGGCCCACGCCCTCGGGCGTACCGGTGTAGATCAGGTCGCCCGCTTGCAGGTGGTAGAAGAGCGAGAGGTCCTGGATGATCTCGCGGATGTCCCAGATCAGCTTGTTCACGTCCGAACGCTGCTTCTCGGCGCCGTTCACACGCAGCTCCAGCGCACCGCTGTCGATCACGCGCCCGGGCATGGGCACGATCTCGCTGCACACCGATCCCTGCTCGATGTCTTTGCCCAGGTCCCAGGGGCGGCCTTTGTCGCGCGCCACCAGTTGCAGGTCGCGGCGCGTCATGTCGAGGCCGGCGGCATAGCCATAGACCAGCTCGTGCGCGTCTTCGGCCTTCACGCGAAAGCCCGCGCGGCCGATGGCCACCACGAGCTCCATCTCGTAGTGGTAGTTGCCGGTTTCCGGCGGGTAGGCCACGGTCGCGCCCGAGGGCGTGAGCGTGGAGATCGACTTGGTGAAATAGAACGGGCGCTCGACCGACTTGTCGACGGGCTTGCCCATCTCGACCGCGTGCGCGTGGTAATTGCGACCCACGAAGAACAGGCGGTTGACCGGGAACAGCGTGGATTCGCCGCGGATCGGCAGGGCGGCCACGGGGGGCGGGTTGAAGAGGTACTGGGGCATGTCGCGCTCGGGCTTCAGGGCATGTTCGGTTGGTTGTCGGGACGCACTTCGTACACGCCGAGCTTGCGGTGCAGCGGCGATTCGTCGGCCACGAAGAGGAAGGCGGGTTCGCTGGCCGATGCGTTGGCCAGCGTGGTGGCGGTGTAGCCGGGGATGCAGCAGGTGTCGGCCTCGGCGAGGTCGAAGGCCTGGCTCGCGGCGCTCACGCGCGCGCGGCCTTCGATCGCGTGGTACACGCAGGCCGGCGAGCGCGCGGGCAGCGTGAGCGTCTGGCCCGGGCGCAGCATGAGCGCGTGAAAGCCCAGCACGTTCTCGGCGTCCTCGCCCGACTCGGGGTTGGTGTAGGTGAGCTGCACGTGCTCGGCGTCGGGCCGGTCGGCCGCCAGCGCCAGCAGCGCGGCCCGGGCGTCGGCCCAGGGGTAGCGCAGCATGGGGTAACGCTGGCCGCTGCGGCCGAAGACCGGCGTGGGCACCAGGCCCGCGCGCGCATAGGCCTGGTCGCCGCGGCCGGGCAGGGTTTGCTGGCGGCCGCCGTTGAGGTGGTAGCTCACCTCGAGGTAGTACATGAGCGGCAGGTCGAGCACGTCGAGCCAGATCACGGGCTCGGTGCCGTCGTGGCCGTGCTCGTGCCAGCGGCCCGTGGGCGTGAGGATCAGGTCGCCGCGGCTCATGGGGCACTTCTCGCCGTCCACCGTGGTCCACGCGCCTTCGCCCTCGACCACCATGCGCACCGCGTTGGGCGTGTGGCGGTGGCTCGGGGCCCATTCGCCGGGCAGCAGCAGTTGCATGCCCAGGTACAGCGCGGCACTGGCCTGCATCTTCTCGAGCGTGTGGCCGGGGTTGGCGAGCACCAGCACGCGGCGCTCGGCCTTCTCGATCGGGGTCAGTTCGCCGGCCTTGAGCAGCAGCGGCTTGATGTCGCGGTAGGCCCAGTGCGTGGGCTGGGTCTGGCGCGTGGGGATCTGCGGCGGCAGCACGCCGCGCAGGCTGGGCCACAGCGGCACGAGGTTGCGCTCGCGCAGCGCGGCCACGTAGTCGGCGGGCAGGTCTTCGAGGCGTCCGAGGTCGTTCATGCGGTGTCTCCGTTTCAGTGCGGGGCCAGGCAGGTCTCGACACGCCAGCCGTACAGCCATTCGATCGCATCGTAGAAGCGTTCGGGCGAACGGCCGCGCCAGAGGTCGTTGCGCACCAGACGTTCGACGCCCTTGGCGTGGTAGATGCGGCCCATCTCGCGCGAGCTCAGTACGATGCGCGCGGTGCGCGCGATGCGCGAGCGCTGGTACAGGTCGAGCGCCTTCTCGAAGTCGCCGCCGTGCACGCGCAAGGCCTCGCCCAGCGTCACCGCGTCTTCGATCGCCATGCAGGCGCCCTGCGCCATGTACTGCGTGGTGGGGTGGGCGGCGTCGCCCAGCAGGGTCACGCGGCCGTAGCTCCAGCGGTCGACGGGATCGCGGTCGGCCGTGGCCCAGCGCTTCCAGCTCTTGGGCAGTTCGATGAGCTGGCGCGCCTTCGGGCAGATGCCCTGGAAGTAGCTCAGCACCTCTTCCTTGCTGCCGTCGCGCACGCCCCATTCCTCGGCCTCGCGGCTGTGGAAGGTGACCACCACGTTGTACTGCTCGCCGCCGCGCAGCGGGTAGTGCACCAGGTGGCAGTGGGGGCCGGCCCACAGGCTGGCCGCGTTCCAGCGCAGGTCTTCGGGGAAGTCGTCCTTGTCGACCACGGCGCGGTAGACCACGTGGCCCGTGACGCGCGCGGGGTCCCCCACGAACTGCTGGCGCACCACCGACTTCACGCCGTCGGCGCCGATCAGCGCCTGGCCGCGGTAGGCCTGGCCGCGCTGGTCGTACACGGTCACGCCCCCGGCGTCCTGCTCGATGCGTTCGATGCGCGTGGCGGTGTGAAAGCCCACGCGGTCGCCGGCTTTCTGCACGCCTTCGAGCAGCGAGCCGTGCGCGTCGGCGCGGTGGATCACCGCATAGGGGTTGCCGAAGCGCTGGCGGAAGGCCTCGCCCGTGGGCACGCGGCCGATGGTGGTTTCGTCGATCGCGTCGGTCATCACCATCTCGTCGATGTAGACCGCGCGCGAGCGTGCCGCCTCACCCACGCCGAGCGCGTCGAAGGCCCAGAAGGCGTTGGGGCCGAGCTGCATGCCGGCGCCGATCTCGCCGATCTCGGGCGCCTGCTCGAACACCTGCACCCGAAAGCCCTGCCGCACCAGGGCCAGGGCGGCGGCGAGGCCGCCGATGCCGCCGCCGGCCACGAGCACCGGCAGGTCGCTGGCATGAGTTGCCATGCGTGTCTCCTCTGAAAGATTGCACACTGATAGTCAGTACACTCATCATAAGTGCTCTGATAGCATCGTGTCCACCTTTTCACCGCGTGCCGACATGACCACTCCCGAGCCGACCAGCGTCAACATCGACGACCAGCCGGGCCACTACATCCGCCGGCTGCACCAGATCTCGGTGGGCATCTTTCTGCAGGAGCTCTCGGGCCTGGGCATGACGCCGGTGCAATACGCGGCGCTGCAGACGGTCTCCAACCAGCCCGGCATCGACCAGCGCACGCTCGCGCGCAGCATCGCGCTCGACACCTCGACCACCGGCGGCGTGATCGACCGCCTGGAGCAGCGCGGCGCCATGGAGCGGCGCACCGCGCCCACCGACCGCCGCGCGCGCCAGCTCTGGCTCACCGCCGAGGGCGAGCGCCTGCTGGCCGAGGCGGTGCCGGCCATGCTGTCGGCGCAGCAACTCATCCTCGCGCCGCTGACCGAGCGTCAGCGTGCGGAATTCATGCGGCTGGTGCGCATTGTGGTCGACCAGAACAACGCGTTGAGCCGCGCGCCCAGCGAAACCGGTCGCTGAGCAGCGCCGGCCTCAGGGCCGCAGGTGCTCCACCACCGCCTGCAGCACCTGGGCGTCGCGCAGCAGGCGCGTGTGGCCCAGGCCCTGCGTGGCGATCAGGCGCGCCCCGGTGATCGCGTCACGAAAGGCCTCGGCGTCGGCGAAGCGGTTGATGCGGTCTTCGCGGTCGTGCACGATCAGCGTGGGCTGGGCCACGCGCGGCCCGACCGCGGCCGGTTCGAACTGGCGCATCAGGATGCCCTCGCGCGCCTCCACGCGCTGCTGCAGGCGCAGCCGCGTGGGTTCCGTCAGCCCGAACACCGCGGCGAACAGGCGGGTGTAGGCCAGCGGCGACGCGGGTGGCGCCAGCAGCGCCAGCCGCGCCACCGGCAGGCCGCGCGCGGCGGCATGGGCCAGTGCGTTGGCCGCCAGCGAATGTGCGACCACGCCGTGCACCGCGTGCCCCTGCTGCAGCAGGCGCGCGGTGGCGTACTCGATGGCGCGCGCGAATTGCGGCAGGTTGCTGGTGCTGCCACGGCTGCGGCCGTGCGCGGGCAGATCGATCAGCACCGGTCTGAGCCCCTGCGCCGCCACCGCCTGGGCCAGCGGCAGCATCTGTGCCGCGTGACCGCCCCAGCCGTGCACCAGCAGCACCAGCGGACCGTGCGGGCCGGGCGGCGGCTGGTAGAGCGTGAGGCTGGCCTGCTCGAAGGCCCATTCGCTGGCCTGCCAGGCGGCCAGTTCGGGCCGCTGCCGGTGCAGCCAGCGCGGCGGCAGCGGCGTGCCGAACAGGCGGTAGGCGCCGCGCAGGGCGAGCGAGGGCCACAGGCGCTCGGACAGGCCCAGGGCCCAGCGCATCCAGCGCGTCCCGGGGGCCGTGGCGTAGAAGGCCGAGGCGGCTTGCAGCGGGGTGTCGTTCATGCGGTTCTCCTGAAATCGCACAATCGTGCGAAAGATGGTCAAAAAAAACGCCAGGCCGGGATCAGCGCTGGTAGGTCCGCAACAGCCGGTCCCAGGTGGCCTGGGCGCGCTCGGCGGCGCGCGGGTCGCGCAGGAAGCGCACGTCGTGCACCAGGCCGATGGCCAGGCTGCAGATCTCGCCCACGAGTTGCTCGGGGTCGGTGTCGGCCTTGAGGTGGCCGGCTTCGATGGCCTGCAGCACCGTGCGCCGCAGGGCCGCGCGCCAGCGCGTGACCTCGTTGAGCAGCAGATCGCGCAGTTCGCCCTCGCGGTCGTCGAGTTCGAACGCGCCCGAGGTGTAGAGGCAGCCGGTGTGGGCCTCGACGTCGCGCAGCCGGATCAGCCAGCGGCGCACGATCTCGCCCAGGCGCGGCAGGCCCTTGGGCGCCTGCATGGCCGGCACGAACACGTCGGCCAGGAAGCGGCGCCCGAACTCCTCGATGACGGCCTTCTGCAGCGCTTCGCGCGAGCCCACGCGCGAGAACACGCCGCTCTTGGAGAGCCCGATGCGATCGGCCACCGCCTGCAGCGTGATGGCCTCCAGGCCCTCGGCCGACGCCAGGTCGAGCGCGGCGCCGACGATGGCGGCGCGCGTCATTTCGCTTTTCTGGGTCCGGGCGTCCATGGCGGCGCATTCTGCGCACGATCGTGCGAAAAAGCAAGCGCCGCGGTGCTTGGATGGTGACCAAAGCCTGACTATGATCCGCGCCAACCGCCGGTGGCCCCCTTGGACAAGCCCCTTCCTCCCCTCAAGCCCGAGTTCCTGGCCATGATGGCCAAGGGGGTGTCGCTCATGCTCTGCAGCTGCGACCCCGCGCTCACGCCCAGCGTGATGCGCGCCGTGGGCAGCCGCATCGAGGACGAGGGCCGCCGCATCACCGCCTACCTGGGGCGCGCCCAGGCCGCCCAGCTGCTGGCCGACATCGCCAGCAGCGGCCGGCTCGCCGCGGTCTTCAGCCAGCCCAGCACCCACCTCACGGTGCAGTTCAAGAGCCGGCGTGTGCGCATCCGCGAAACCCGGGAAGACGACGGCCCCCATCTCGAGGCCTACCTGCGCTCGATGGAGCAGGAGGTGGCGGCCGTGGGCTTCGCACCGGTGTGCGCGCACGCGCTGCTGGCCCACGCCCCGGGCGACCTGGTGGCCGTGGAGTTCGAGCCCGACGAGGCCTACGACCAGACCCCGGGCCCGCAGGCCGGGCGCCAGGTGTCGGCCCACTGACCGCCGCGACGCGCCCGCCATGAACGCCCCGCTTGACCTCGCGCGCCTCGAACGCGGCAGCATGGACGAGCTGCGGCCCGCCCTCGAGGGCGCGGTGCCTGCGGTGATGGCCACCGTGGCCGCCGACGGCACGCCGAACGTGGCCTACCTGTCCCAGGTGCACCACGTGGACGAGCGCCACGTGGCGCTGTCCTTCCAGTTCTTCAACCGCACGCGGCAGAACCTGCTCGCGCACCCCCGCTCCACGGTGCTGCTGGTGCATCCGATCGGCATGACCTTCTACCGCCTGCACCTGCGCTACCTGCGCACGGAAACCGGCGGCGCGGTGTTCGAGCGCATGAAGGCGCAGCTCGCGGGCATTGCCTCGCAAAGCGGACTCGACGACGTGTTCGTGCTGCGCGGCGCCGACATCCACGAGGTGCTGGCCATCGAGCGCGTGCCGGTGGCGCCCCGACCCCCGGGGCTGCCGGCGCCGCAGGCCCGGCCCGCGGCCCTGCCGGTGCTGAGCCGCGCCAGCCAGCGGCTCGGGGCCGCGCGCACGCTCGACGCGCTGATCGAAGCGGCGCTCGACGTGCTGCAGCACGAGCTCGACATGCCGCAGGCCATGGTGCTGATCGCCGACAGCGCCGCGGGCCGGCTCTACACCGTGGCCAGCCGCGGCTACACGCCCTCGGGCGTGGGCTCCGAAATTCCGTTCGGGCAGGGCGTGATCGGCGTGGCCGCGCGCGCCGCCACGCCGCTGCGCATCAACCACATGACGAGCGCCGCGCTCTACAACCAGGCCGTTCTCGGCGGCTACGGCCGCGACACCCAGGCCGAGATCGCCTACCCCGGCCTGGCCCGCCCGGGCAGCCAGCTCGCGGTGCCCCTGGCGTCGGCGGGGCGCGTGGTGGGCGTGCTGTTCGTCGAGTGCGGGCAGGAAATGCGCTTCAACCACGAAGACGAGGACCTGCTGGTGGCGCTCGGTGGCCAACTGGCCGCGGGCATCGACCTCATGCACGAGAGCGAGGAACCCTGCGGCACCGAGTCCGACGCCGGCGCGCCACAGGCCGTGGCGCCCGCGGCCGCACCGCTGCGCGTGCGCCGCTACCGGCGCGACGACAGCGTGTTCGTCAACAACGCCTACCTCATCAAGGGCGTGGCGGGCGCGATCCTGTGGAAGCTGCTGACCCATCACCGCGAGGGCCGCCACGAGTTCACCAACCGCGAACTGCGGCTCGACGCCTCGCTGGGCCTGCCCGACGTGAGCGACAACCTCGAGGCGCGGCTGCTGCTGCTGCACCGCCGCCTGACCGAGCAGTGCCCGGCGCTGCGCCTGCAAAAGACCGGCCGCGGCTGCTTCCGCTTCGACGCGCTCGCGCCGGTCGAACTGGTCGAGAGCGACTGAGGCTCAGACCACCAGCCCCGGCACCGGCGGCAGGTTGACGCCACGCGCGAGCCGGGCGAAGTCGGCCTGATTCAGGCGCAGGCGCGCGAGGTCCAGCACCGCGTCGAACACCGGGGCGGGTGCCTTGGCCTGCACGTCGTTGAGCAGATCGAGGCGCTCGGTCGCGTTCATGGCCGGCAGCATCCAGTGCAGGGTCTGCATCATTTCCTGGGGCGGAATGCCGGCCACCAGCGCGTCGTGCAGGGCGATGAGTTCGAGGTCGTCGTAGGCCGCCCAGAGCGCGGCGTTGTGCCGCGTTTCCTCGGCGTGCATGTGCTGCAGGTTGTCTGCCACGAACAGGGCCAGCGCGAGGTACAGCGCGTGCATCGCGCTGGCGCGTTGGTCTGCGGGCACGGCGGCCATGCCGCGGGCGGCCGCGCTCAGCTGTTGCGTGGCGCGCAGGTGGTCCTCGTGCTCGCGGGCCACCGCATCGCACACACCGGGGCAGCGCAGCTGCAGCGCGGCGTGGATGAAGCGGTTCTCGTGTTCCAGGTGGCGCTCGCACATCTCCATGAGCTCCACCGTGCGGTCGCAGGCATTGCGCAGCGCGGCTTCGTCGGCCGCGTCGGTGCGGCCCAGCGCGATCAGCGTGTCCGTCATGGTATGGCGCAGCGCCTTGTGGATGCCCGCGTACAGGTTGAAGCGGCCCTCGCCCGTGCGGGCGGTCGCGGCGATGGCGTTGAATTCGATGGCGTTCGATTGCATGGTGGTTCCTGAAGCGCCGGCCCCGGCCGGCATGGGGGTTGGCCGGGGGTGCCCCATGCACCGCCGCGCCATGCCGGGAAGTCTCCGCAGACGGTCCTGGGCGCGCCGCTAAATTGGGCTTAAGCGCTTGCTAAAAAGTCCTTAAGCCTCCCCCGCCTGGGGGAAGGCGGGCTCAGTCGAGGCCGCTCAAACGGCCGCGGTTGCGCTTGACCGAGGCGCGCTGGGCCTTGCCTTCGAGCCGGCGTTCGCGCGAGGCGCGCGTGGGCCGCGTGGCGCGTCGCTGCTTGGGCACCACGGCCGCGGCGTCGACCAGGGCCTGCAGCCGCGCAAGCGCCTCGGCCTTGTTCTGCTCGAGGCTGCGGCTGCCCTGGGCCTTGATGACGATCACGCCCTCCTGCGTGAGGCGGGTGTCGTGCAGCGCGAGCAGCCGCGCCTTCACCGCCTCGGGCAGCGACGAGGTGCGCACCACGAAGCGCAGGTGCACCGCGTTGCTCACCTTGTTCACGTTCTGCCCGCCCGCGCCCTGCGCGCGGATGGCGGTGAAGTCCACCTCGGCGGGGTCGATGGTTGGCGGCACGGGCATGCGCCGAGTCTAGTAGCGCTCCTTCACGCCGGTGACCATGGCCTTGACCAGCCGCGTGCGTTCGAGGCGCCCCATGACCAGGGCCGCGGCCGCGTGCAGGCCCGCGAGCCAGAGCAGCGCCTCGGCCAGCCCTTCGTGCAGTTCCTGCACGGCTTCGTTGCCCCAGAACATGTCGGTGCCCTGCAGCCAGCCCGTGAAGCCCAGCAGCAGCACCAGGCCCATGAGCGCGAGCATCATGAGCGCCCCCAGCGGGTTGTGGCCCGGCGTGTGCGGGTGCTCGCCGCGGCCGAGCGCAGCCAGGTGCTCGCGCAGGCGCTGCGGCGTGGGCCAGAAATCGGCGAAGCGCGCGTGGCGCGGTCCGATGAAGCCCCACAGCACGCGCAGACCCACGAGCCCCGCGGCGGTGTAGCCCGCCCACTCGTGCGGCGGGTCGCCTTCTTCGAGCACCCACTGGTTGAGCACCACGCAGGTGACCAGCGACCAGTGGAACACCCGCACGAACGGGTCCCAGACCCGTTCGGCCCGTGGCGCTTCGCTCATTCGGATTTCACCGCTTTGCCCGAAACGGGGTCGAAATAGATCTCGACCTTCTTGCCGGTCTTGTCGGTGCCGTAGATCTCGTAGCAGTTGCCCTTGGTGACCTTGAAGACCTTGATCTGGTAGCCCTGGGCCTGCAGGTCCTGCTTGAAGGCGGCTTCGGGCTTCCAGCCTTCCTTGCTGGTGGTGCAGGTGGGGCCGGCCACGGCGGCACCGGCAAGGGCGAGGCTGAGGGCGGCGACGGCAATCGATTTCATGGTGTTGGTTTCGGTGTCCCCCGCACATGCGGGTGCCGGGATTCCAGGCGAAGCGCCTGAATGGGGCCTTAAGTACTCGCCCCTGCCGGCCCCGGGGTCGAGGCCCGGCGGGGATAATCCCGCCCCATGGCATCGAAACAGCGCGTCGTGGTGGGCTTGAGCGGGGGCGTGGACTCCGCGGTGAGCGCGTACCTGCTCAAGCAACAGGGGCACGAGGTCGTCGGCATCTTCATGAAGAACTGGGAAGACGACGACGACAGCGAGTACTGCAGCAGCCGCCAGGACTGGCTCGATGCCGCGAGCGTGGCCGACGTGCTGGGCATCGACATCGAGCACGTGAACTTCGCCACCGAGTACAAGGACCGCGTGTTCGCCGAGTTCCTGCGCGAGTACCAGGCGGGGCGCACGCCCAACCCCGACATCCTGTGCAACGCCGAGATCAAGTTCAAGGCCTTCCTCGATCACGCGATGCGCCTGGGGGCCGAGAAGATCGCCACCGGCCACTACGCCCGGGTGCGCGAGCGTGCCGGCCGCTTCGAGCTGCTCAAGGGCCTCGATCCGCTCAAGGACCAGAGCTACTTCCTGCACCGCCTCAACCAGGCGCAGCTGTCGAAGACGATGTTCCCCGTGGGCGAACTGCCCAAGACCGAGGTGCGCCGCATCGCGGCCGAGATCGGTCTGCCCAATGCGAAGAAGAAGGACAGCACCGGCATCTGCTTCATCGGCGAGCGACCGTTCCGCGAATTCCTCAACCGCTACATCGCGAGCGCTCCGGGGCCCATCAAGGACCCGCGCGGCCGCACCATCGGCGAACACGTGGGCCTGAGCTTCTACACCCTGGGTCAGCGCCAGGGCCTGGGCATCGGCGGCGTGAAGGCCAAGGGCGCGCAAAAGGGCGGCAGCGAGCACGAGCCCTGGTTCGTGGCGCGCAAGGACATCGCGCACAACACCCTGTGGGCCGTGCAGGGCCACGACCACCCCTGGCTGCTCACGTCGCGCCTGCGCGCGCACGACGCGAGCTGGACCGCGGGCGAACCGCCCGCCGCCGGCGCGCTGGGGGCCAAGACGCGCTACCGCCAGGCCGATGCGGCCTGCACCGTCGAGCCGCTGGGCACCGGGGGTTTCGAACTGCGTTTCGAGCAGCCCCAGTGGGCCGTGACACCGGGCCAGAGCGCCGTGCTCTACGACGGCGAGGTCTGTCTGGGCGGCGGCGTGATCGTGACCGAGGCCGCCTCGGGCGACGAGGCCTTCAGCCCGCCGGTGGCGCAGGCGGCTTGACCCCGCCCTGCCCGGGGTGCAACGAGCCCCCGAGCTTTTCGTGGATCTTGCGCGTGGTGCGCCAGGTGGCCCACAGCACCAGCGGCACGAGCGCGGCCGCGGCCATCTCGGGGTGGACAGGCAGGCCTGCGGCCTTGGCGCCCTTGCCCACGTAAAGCAGCAGGCTGATCACGTAGTACGAAATCGCCGCGATCGACAGGCCTTCCACCGTGGTCTGCAGCTGCAGCTGCAGTTCCTGGCCGCGTGTGAGCTTGGCCAGCAGCTCCTGGTTCTGCGCCTCGGTGGCGATGTCCACGCGCGTGCGCAGCAGCGCGCTGGTGCGCGTGATGCGCTCCGACAGCGATCCCAGCCTTCCTTCGCTCGCGGCGACGGTGGCCATGGCCGGTGAGAGCCGGCGCCGCATGAACTCGCCCACGGTCTGGGTGCCCGGGATGGGGCGCTCGCGCAGCTCGCCGATGCGCTGTGCCACCAGCGCGTCGTAGGCGCGCGTGGCCGCGAAGCGGTAGGTGTGCTCGGCCGTGGCGCGCTCCACGCGCGCGGCGAGCGCCACCAGCTGGTCGAGCAGGTCCTGTTCGTTCAGGCTCTTGTGTTCGAGCTGCGCGGTGATGGCGGCCAGGCGCGCTTCGGCCTCGGCCAGCATGGGCGACAGCGCCTTGGCCACGGGCAGGCCGCGCAGGGCCATGAGGCGGTAGGTCTCGAGCTCCAGCAATCGCTGCGAGATGCGGCCCGCGCGCGAGGCGCTGGTGTCGGGCGGGGCCACGACCAGCATGTGCTCGAAGCCCGAGGCCCGCAGCCGGAAGTCGGTCACCGCCCACGAGTGCCCTCCGCCGAGTTGCGAGGCCACCACCGTGCGGTCGCCGAACCAGTGCTGGGCCGGGCGCATCAGCCGCGCCTGGGCGTCGGCCGTCTGCTCGGGCAGATCGGCGACCACCATGGCCAGCAGGATGGCGGCCACGGTGCGGCCGGGGATGCCGTTGAGCCAGCCGGGCGGCAGCGCCAGCGTGCCGTGCAGCGCGGGCTCGCTCGCGCCCAGGCCCATGCCCTCGGGCAGCGGCTGTACCAGCGAATAGCGCGTGAATTCGGTGTGGCGCTCCCACTTGAGCGTGCGCCCGTCGGGCAGTTGCAGCCGCAGGAAGTGGTTGTTCAGGTCGCTGGCCTGCAGGTCGGCCTGGCCGGGCAGGCGGCGCAGGTGCTCGAGCTCCTGGGCGCGGTCCACACCGTCGTTGAGCACCGCCACGAAAGCGATCAGGGCCGGCAGCGGAATCAGCGCGGATGGCCGCGCATGCACCTCGTCGTGCAGGGCTTGGCGCAGCGGATCGTCGGGCGGCAGGTCGCGGTGGTTGTTCATGGCGGTCGGTCGGCGGACAGGCCGCACTGTACGCCGCTGGTCGCGCTGGCGAAGGCCGGCCGATCCGCTACTGCGGACGAGGTATTGAGTGTGCCCTGCCCGGCTCGAATACTGTTGTTTTCCTGTGCCGTGGCGCCGCCACTGCGCGGGCGGACTGGAAGGGAGGCATGGACATTCGGTTCGAAGGTCTGGACGCGGGCGGCGAGGCCACGTTGGCCTGGGTCGTCGCGCTGCTGATCCTCCTGGGGGTGGGTCTGGCGCTGCTGTGCCAGCGGGCCATCCGCCACCGCCGCGCGCGCTCGGCGGGGCAGGCCGCCGCGGCGCGCGAGCAGATGGAACATGCCCTGGCCGAGCGCCTGCGCAACGAGCGCTCGCGCCTGCTGAGCGCGGTGGCGCACGACCTGCGGCAGCCGCTGTACGCCATGAGCCTCACCACACAAAGCCTCGAGCAGCAGCGTGCGGTGCGCAGCCCGGCGGTGCTGCTTTCACAGATGCGCCATGCGCTCGCTTCGGCCGACGCCCTGCTCGACACCCTCGACACGGTCGCGCGCCTGGAAACCGGCGCGCTGCGGCCGCGCCTGGCGGTGTTCTCCATGCAGGCCATGCTCGAGCGCATCGACCGCCAGTACGGCCCGCAGGCCCAGGCGCGCGGCCTGCACTGGACCGTGACCCCGAGCCTGGAGTGCGTGCACACCGACGCCCTGCTGCTCGAACGCATGCTCGACAGCCTCGTGGCCAATGCAGTGCACTGCACCGAGCGCGGCGGCGTGCTCGTGTCATGCCGCCGGCGTGGCCAGCAACTGCTGCTCCAGGTCTGGGACACGGGCCCCGGCCTGGACCCGGTCGGGCTGGCCACGGCGGGCGGCCCGCACTACCGCGACGATGGCGGCGTCGCTGCCGATGGCGGCGTGGGCTTCGGGCTGGCGGTGGTGAAACACGCCGCACGTCTGCTGGGCATCCGGCTGAGCGTGCGCTCGCGCGTCGGCCACGGCACCTGCTTCAGCCTGCTGTTGCCGCTGTATCCGGTGGCGAGCCGCCGCCGCGTGGCGCGGCTCGGCACGCGACAGCCCCAGTTCAGCGCCTGAGCGCCCACACCGAGGCGTCGGTGTACACGGCGTCGAGCGCAAAGCGCCGGCCCGCGAGGTGGTCTTCCATGCATTGCAGCACCAGCGGGCTGCGCAAGCGGCCCTGCTGGGCACGGATCTCGTCGGGCGTGAGCCACAGCGTGCGCACGATGCCATGGTCCAGCGTGCGCCCCGGCACCGCATCGCCGAGCTCGCCGCAGTAGGCGAAGCGCAGGTAGGTGATGTCGTCGTCGCCGCGCTGGAAGCGCGAGAGGTAAACGCCCACCAGCGCGGTGGGCGTGAAGCGGTGGGTGGTTTCTTCGAGCGTCTCCCGCGCCACCCCCTGTGCGGGGCTTTCGCCGGGGTCGAGGTGGCCGGCGGGGTTGTTGAGCCGCAGGCCTTCGGGCGTGTGCTCCTCGATCAGCAGGTAGCGGCCATCGCGTTCGATCACCGCGGCCACGGTGACGCTGGGTTTCCATCGTTCGCTCATCGCAGAATTATCGGTGGCGTGCCTGCCGCCACAGGCTTTCAAAAAGCTTTCAGTTAAGCTTGCCCGCAAAATTCACTTCCCCGAGCGAGGAGACACCCATGCTCATCGGCGTACCCGCTGAGACCCTGGCGGGCGAGACCCGTGTGGCCGTCACGCCCGAGACGGCCAAGAAACTCGTGGCCCAGGGCCACACCGTGCGCGTGCAGGCCGGCGCCGGTCTCGCGGCCAGTGCCACCGATGCGGCCTACGAGGCCGTGGGCGCCCAGATCACCGACGCCGCCGGCGCCCTGGGCGCCGACCTGGTGCTCAAGGTGCGTAGCCCGCAGCCGGCCGAGCTGGCGCAGATGAAGCCGGGCGCGACCCTGGTGGGCATGCTCAACCCCTTCGATGCCGATGGCCTGCGGGCGCTGGCCTCGGCCGGCCTCACGGCCTTCGCGCTCGAAGCCGCGCCGCGCACCACGCGCGCCCAGAGCATGGACGTGCTGTCCTCGCAGGCCAACATCGCGGGCTACATGGCCGTGATCGCCGCGGCCAACGCCTACCCCAAGTTCTTCCCCATGCTCATGACGGCCGCCGGAACGGTGAAGGCCGCGCGCGTGGTGATCCTCGGCGTGGGCGTGGCCGGCCTGCAGGCCATTGCCACCGCCAAGCGGCTGGGCGCGGTCATCGAAGCCTCCGACGTGCGCCCGAGCGTGAAGGAGCAGGTCGAGTCGCTGGGCGGCAAGTTCATCGATGTGCCCTACGAAACCGCCGAAGAGAAGGAGGCGGCCGAAGGCGTGGGCGGCTATGCGCGCCCCATGCCGCCGAGCTGGCTGCAGCGCCAGGCCGCCGAGGTGGCCAAGCGCGTGGCGCTGGCCGATGTGGTCATCTCCACCGCGCTCATTCCGGGGCGCGCCGCGCCCACGCTGATCACCGAAGACATGGTGAAAAGCATGAAGCCGGGTTCGGTGATCGTGGACATCGCGGCCGGCAAGGGCCCCAACGGCGTGGGGGGCAACTGCCCGCTCACCGAGGCCGACAAGACGGTCGTCAAGCACGGCGTGACCCTGATCGGCGAGACCAACCTGCCCGCGCGCGTGGCGGCCGACGCCTCCGCGCTCTATGCGCGCAACGTGCTCGACTTCCTCAAGCTCGTGCTGCCCAAAGACGCGGCCGCGGTGCAGGTGCCGATGGACGACGACATCGTGGTCGCCTGTCTCATGACCCAGGCCGGTGAAGTCAAAAGGAAGTGACATGGACGCCGTCTCCCCCACCCTCATCAACCTCATCATCTTCGTGCTCGCCATCTACGTGGGCTACCACGTGGTCTGGAACGTCACGCCCGCCCTGCACACGCCGCTGATGGCCGTGACCAATGCGATCTCGGCCATCGTGATCGTGGGTGCCATGCTCGCGGCCGCGCTCACCGAGACCCCGCTGGGCAAGACCATGGGCGTGCTGGCCGTGGCGCTTGCCGCGGTGAACGTGTTCGGTGGCTTCCTGGTCACGCGGCGCATGCTCGAGATGTTCAAGAAGAAAGAGAAGAAGGCGCCCAAGGCCGGCGCGGGAGAGCAAGCATGAGCATGAACCTCGTCGTCCTGCTCTACCTGATCGCCTCGGTTTGCTTCATCCAGGCCCTGAAGGGCCTGAGTCACCCCACCACCTCGATCCGCGGCAACGTCTTCGGCATGACGGGCATGGCCATCGCCGTGCTCACCACCGCGGCGCTCATCGTCGAGCTGTCGGGCGGCAAGGCGCAGGGCATGGTCTACGTGCTCGGCGGCCTGGTGGTGGGCGGCGGCATCGGCGCGGTCATGGCCAAGAAGGTCGAGATGACCAAGATGCCCGAGCTCGTGGCCTTCATGCACAGCATGATCGGCCTGGCCGCGGTCTGCATTGCCGTGGCCGTGGTGGCCGAGCCCTGGGCCTTCGGCATCGCCGGGCGCGACCTGCCCATTCCGGGCGGCAACCGCATCGAACTCGCGCTGGGCGCCTTCATCGGCGCGGTCACCTTCAGCGGCTCGGTGATCGCCTTCGGCAAGCTCTCGGGCAAGTACAAGTTCCGCCTGTTCCAGGGGGCGCCCGTCACCTTCCCGGGGCAGCACAAGCTCAACCTCGCGCTCGGTCTGGCCACGGCCTTCTTCGTCTTCGGCTTCTGGCATTCGCAGAGCTGGATGGACATCGTGCTGGTGATCGCGCTGGGCTTCGTCCTGGGCGTGCTCATCATCATCCCCATTGGCGGCGCCGACATGCCGGTGGTGGTGTCCATGCTCAACAGCTACTCGGGCTGGGCGGCCGCGGGCATCGGCTTCAGCCTCAACAACAGCATGCTGATCATCGCCGGCTCGCTGGTGGGCAGCTCGGGCGCGATCCTGAGCTACATCATGTGCAAGGCCATGAACCGCTCGTTCATCAGCGTGATCCTGGGCGGCTTCGGCGGTGACGCCGGTGCCGCGGCGGCCGGCGGGGGCGTGCAGCGCACCGCCAAGAGCGGCAGCGCCGACGACGCGGCCTTCATCCTGGGCAACGCCGAAACCGTGGTGATCGTGCCCGGCTACGGCCTTGCGGTGGCGCGCGCGCAGCACGCGGTGAAGGAGCTCGCGCACAAGCTCACCGAAAAAGGCATCACCGTGAAGTACGCGATCCACCCGGTGGCCGGGCGCATGCCGGGCCACATGAACGTGCTGCTGGCCGAGGCCGAGGTGCCCTACGACCAGGTGTTCGAGATGGAGGACATCAACGGCGAGTTCGGCCAGGCCGACGTGGCCATCATCCTCGGCGCCAACGACGTGGTGAACCCGGCCGCGCTGCAGAAGGGCTCGCCCATCTACGGCATGCCCATCCTCGAGGCCTACAAGGCCAAGACCGTGATCGTGA
This sequence comes from Hydrogenophaga crocea, assembly GCF_011388215.1. Classification (NCBI taxonomy): domain Bacteria; kingdom Pseudomonadati; phylum Pseudomonadota; class Betaproteobacteria; order Burkholderiales; family Comamonadaceae; genus Hydrogenophaga; species Hydrogenophaga crocea. Next base: position 3,483,336 of record NZ_CP049989.1, on the reverse strand, counting down.
ACAAGCGCTCCATGGCCGCGGGATATGCGGGCCTGGACAACGAGCTGTTCTACATGGACAAGACCATGATGGTCTTCGGCGATGCGAAGAAGGTGGTCGAGGACATGACCAAGGCGGTGGAGTGAAGCCGCGCAAGACCTTCGGGCAGCGTCTCGAGAAGGTCTGGGAAGATCCGCGTGCCCTGGGTGTGAAGCTGCTGCAGGGGGCGATCGACCACCTGCGCGGCTACTCCTACGACTTCGACCGCAACGGCGAACGGCGCCTGCTTGAACGCATGGGCACGCTGGGCGCGCGCACCGTGTTCGACGTGGGGGCCAACGTCGGCGACTGGACGCTCGCGGCCGCGCAGCTCATGCCCGAGGCGCACATCCACAGCTTCGAGCTTTCGCCACGCACCTGGCGCACGCTGAGCCAGCGCGTGAGCGGCCCGCGCTTCACCGTCAACAACTGCGGCATGGGCGACCGCGACGGCAGCATCGCCTTCAAGGACTACGGCGAGAACTCCACCGTCAACACCATTCTGTCCAACGCCACCTACCACGACGCGCAGCAGACCGCCGTGGTTTCCGAGGCGCAGATCGTCACCGGTGACCGCTATTGCGAGCAGCACGGCATCGCGTCCATCGACCTGCTCAAGATCGATGTGGAAGGGGCGGACCACCTGGTGCTCGCGGGCTTCGAGCGCATGCTCGGTGCCCGCGCGGTGCGCGTGGTGCAGTTCGAGTACGGCTACACGCACGGCGATGCCAAGTTCCTGATGCGCGACTTCCACGAGCTGTTCGCGCGCCATGGTTACGCGGTGGGCCGGCTCGAGCGCCGCGGCGTCGCTTTCGGGCCGTGGCACTACAAGATGAACGATTTCCGGTCGGGCCCGAACTACGTGGCGGTGCGCAACGACGACACGGCCGCACTGCAGGCGCTGACCCGTTTCGACCAGAGGAGCAAGCAATGCTGACCGCGACCGACCAACGCCCGTGGCTGTCCGCCTACCCCGAAGGCGTGCCCGCCGACATCGACACCAGCCCGTACCCGTCGCTGGTGCACCTGATGGAGGAGAGCTTTCGCCGCCACGCCAGCCGCACCGCGTACAGCTTCATGGGCAAGGAGATCAGCTACGCGCAGACCGACAGCCAGTCGCAGGCCTTCGCCGCGTACCTGCAGTCGCTGGGCCTGGTCAAGGGCGATCGCGTCGCGATCATGATGCCCAACGTGCCGCAGTACCCGGTCGCGGTGGCGGGCATCCTGCGCGCGGGCCTGGTGGTGGTCAACGTCAACCCGCTCTACACCGCGCGCGAGCTCGAGCACCAGCTCAAGGACTCGGGCGCCAAGGCCATCGTCATCATCGAGAACTTCGCGCACACGCTGCAGCAGTGCATCGCGCAGACGCCGGTCAAGCACGTGGTGCTGGCGGCCATGGGCGACCAGCTCGGCCTGCTCAAGGGCATGCTGGTGAACCACGTGGTGCGCAACGTGAAGAAGATGGTGCCGGCCTTCAGCCTGCCGCAGGCCGTGCGCTTCAACGACGCACTGTCGCGCGGCGCACGCGCCACGCTGCGCAAGCCCGAGTTGCGGCCCGACGACATGGCGGTGCTGCAGTACACCGGCGGCACGACGGGTGTGAGCAAGGGCGCGGTGCTCCTGCACAGCAACATCATCGCCAACGTGCTCCAGTCCGAGGCCTGGAACGACCCGGTGATGAAGACCCTGCCGCCGGGCGAACAGCCCACGGCCGTGTGCGCCCTGCCGCTGTACCACATCTTCGCCTTCACGGTGAACATGATGTTGAGCCTGCGCGTGGGCGGCAAGACCATCCTGATCCCCAACCCGCGCGACCTGCCCGCGGTGCTCAAGGAGCTGAGCAAGCACCGCTTCCACAGCTTCCCCGCGGTCAACACGCTGTTCAACGGCCTGGCCAACCACCCCGACTTCAACACCGTGGACTGGAGCCACCTGCGGGTGTCCGTGGGCGGTGGCATGGCGGTGCAGGGCGCGGTGGCCAAGCTCTGGCTCGACAAGACCGGCTGCCCGATCTGCGAGGGCTACGGCCTGTCGGAGACCAGCCCCTCGGCGAGCTGCAACCCCACCACCAGCAAGAGCTTCAGTGGCACCATCGGCGTGCCGCTGCCGGGCACCCGCATGAAGTGCCTCGACGAAGAGGGACGGGAAGTGCCGGTGGGCGAGCGCGGCGAGATCGCGATCCACGGCCCGCAGGTGATGGCGGGCTACTGGCAGCGCCCCGACGAAACCGCCAAGGTCATGACGGCCGACGGCTACTTCAAGACCGGCGACATCGGCGTGATGGACGAGCGTGGCTACTTCAAGGTCGTCGACCGCAAGAAGGACATGGTGCTCGTGAGCGGCTTCAACGTGTACCCGAACGAGGTCGAGGACGTGGTGGCGCAACTGCCCGGGGTGCTCGAATGCGCCGTGGTCGGCGTGCCCGACGACAAGACCGGCGAAGCGGTGAAGCTGGTCATTGTCAAGAAGGACCCGGCCCTCAGCGAGGCCCAGGTGCGCGATTTCTGCCGCGCCAACCTGACGGGCTACAAGCAGCCGCGCGTGATCGAGTTCCGCACCGAGCTGCCCAAGACGCCCGTGGGCAAGATCCTGCGCCGCGAACTCCGCGACAAGTGAAGGCATCGCGCGGCGCATGACGCTCGCCCTGATCAGCGCCCTGCCCGAGGAGCTGCAGGCCGTGCTCGACCTGCTGCCCGACGAGCAGCGCACCACCCTCGCGGGCCGAGCCTTCTGGCAGGGTCACCTGCACGGCCAGGCCGTGGTCGCGGTGCTCTCGGGCATCGGCAAGGTGGCGGCGGCCACCACCACGGCCTTGCTGATCGAGCGCTTTCAGGCCAGCCGCGTCGTGATGACGGGCGTGGCCGGTGGCCTGGGCGCGGGCGTGAAGGTGGGCGACGTGGTGGTGGCGCGCGCGCTGCTGCAGCACGACATGGACGCCTCGCCGATCTTTCCGCGCCACGAGGTGCCCGGTTACGGCCGCTCGCGCTTCGCCACCGACGCGGTGCTCGGCGATGCGCTGGTGCGCGCCTGCGAGGCCAGCCTGCGCGATCCGCGTGCCATGCCCGGCGCCGAGGCCGTGGCCGCCTTCGGCCTGACCGCGCCCCGTGTGCACCAGGGCCTGATCGTGAGCGGCGACCGCTTCGTTTCGCGCACGAGCGAAAGCCAGGCCTTGCAGGCCGAGCTGCCTGACGCGCTCGCGGTCGACATGGAAAGCGCGGCCGTGGCCCAGGTGTGCGCCGATTTCGGCGTGCCGGTGGCGGTGGTGCGCACCATCTCCGACCGCGCCGACGACGCGGCCCACGTGGACTTTCCGCGCTTTCTCACGCAGGTCGCGAGCCGCTACAGCGCGGCCATCGTCGCGGCTTTGTTGGGGGGTGGAGGGGGAGCTGGCGAGAAACACCGCGGAACCGGCTTTGCCGGGCCGCCGGTGTTGCCCCCTTTGAGGGGGTGACGCACCGCAGGTGCGGCGCGGGGGTGTTCTTACCTCAACCAGCCGCGCTTCCAGAAGTAGACCATCGGCACCACCGCCGACACGATCATCAGCACGATCGCGAACGGATAGCCGAAGGTCCAGCCCAATTCGGGCATGAACTGGAAGTTCATGCCGTAGCTGCTCGCCACCAGCGTGGGCGGCAGCAGCGAGACGCTGGCCACCGAGAAGATCTTGATGATCTTGTTCTGGTTGATGTTGATGAAGCCGACGGTCGCGTCCATCAGGAAGTTGATCTTGTCGAACAAGAACGCGGTGTGGCCGTCGAGCGAGTCGAGGTCGCGCAGGATCTGGCGCGCGTCTTCGAACTGCTCGGCGCTGAGCAGGCGGCTGCGCATCATGAAGCTCACCGCGCGGCGCGTGTCCATCACGTTGCGGCGGATGCGGCCCGACATGTCCTCGTGGCGCGCGATCGCCGACAGCGCTTCGCCGAGCGCCGAGTCGCTGGCCTCGGCCGACAGCACCTTGGCGCTCACGGCCTCGAGGTCGTCGTAGATGTCTTCGAGCGTGTCGGCGCAGTACTCGGCGTCGGCGTCGAACAGCATCAGCAGCACGTCCTTGGCGTCGTCGATCAGGCCGGGCATGCGGCGCGCGCGCATGCGCAGCAGCCGGAACACGGGCACGTCTTCGTCGTGGATCGAGAACAGCACGCCGCGGCTCTTGAGCGAGTCGTTGTGCTCGTTGAGGATGAAGGCCACGCGGATGGCGCGCGGGTCTTCGTCGTCGTCGATGAGGAAGTCGCTGCGCACGTGCAGCTCGCCGTTGTCTTCCTCGAAGAAGCGCGCCGATTCCTCGATGTCCTCGTCCATCGCGTCTTCGGGGATGGACAGCCCGAAGTGCTGCTTGACCCAGCGCCGCTCTTCGGGCGTGGGCGATTCGAGGTCGACCCAGATGGGCTTGAATTTCGCGAGTTCTTCCAGGGACTCGATTTCTTCCTGGAACAGGCGGCCGTTGGCCAGGGTGAAGACGTTGAGCATGGCGCGCTCCCGGCAGACGATGCGTTGGACGGGGAGGCCGGTGGGCCGGCCGGCGGTTTCGGTGGCGCTTTCAGCCGGCCGACCGCCGGGCGGTGCGCTGCGGCGAGCGCGGGCTCAGACGGTGACGGAGGGGGCTGAAAGCACACGACTGGGGGGTGTGCTTTCCATGGGGGGCTCCGGTGGGTGGGCGCGATTATGGCATCGCACCCCGTGCAGCGTCTGTGACAGCCGGCGCGAGAAAGGCCCGCAATTCGGCCTCTTTGCGCCAGGCGTCGTGCTCGCCCAGGGCGATCAGCGCCTGCACGAAACCAGGCTCGAACAGCAGGTAGCTCGCCAGGGCCGCGGCGCTCGCACTGGCGCCACGGCGGGTGTCGAGCGCTCCCAGGCCGCTGAGCGTGTGGCGCGTCGGGGTGGGCAGTTCGTGCACGTGCTTCATGGCGAGTTCGTCGAGCGAGACGCTGGGCTGCAGGGCCAGCACGTCCACCGGGCGGTAGGGCAGCATGCCTGCGAGCGCGGGCGGCAGCCGCGCGAGCGTCTGGCTCACGCGCTGGGTCTGCTCCACGTCGGCCTGCAGGGTGTCGTGGAACACGCTGGCCATGGCGTGGCCCGCGATGGTGCCGGCCGTGGGCTCGTCAGCGTTGCCCGGCGCCAGGCCCGCGCGCTGCGGCTGGCCCACGCCCAGCACCAGCACGCGGCGGGCGCCGAAATGGATCGCCGGCGACAGCGGCGAGAGCTGGCGCATGGAGCCGTCGCCGAAGTGCTCGCGGCGGCCGTTGACCCACAGCGGCACCGCGGGGAACAGAAAGGGAATGGCGCTCGACGCCATCAGGTGCTCGATGGTGATGGGCTGGAAGTCGGCACGCCGGCCCGGCCGGTGCCAGGGCCGCAGCTCGCAGTCGGCGCGGGTCTGGCAGAAGGTCCAGTGCTCGCCCGTGGTGTAGCTCGAAGCGGTCACGCCCAGGGCATCGAGCGCGCCGAGCTCCAGTGCGGTCTCGAGCCCGCGCAGGTCGATCGCGCGGTGCAGCGTGTCCACCAGCGGCAGCGTGTCGAGCAGCGCGCGGTGGCGCCGCACCTGGCGCGACAGTGTCCAGCCCGCGAGCACGCGGCTGGCGCGCACCCAGCTCGGCGCTTCGAGGCGATAGACCTGGTGCGAGCGCAGCCGGTGCCAGAACTCGGCCAGCCGCGGCAGCGCGGCCGCGCCGTTGCCGGCCTGGCTGGCCAGGTAGCTGGCGTTGAGCGCGCCCGCCGAGGTGCCGAACAGCCAATGGAAGGGGAAAGCCGTGTGGCCGGCTGGCAGCATGGCCGCCAGCGCCTTGAGCACGCCAGCCTGGTACGCGGTGCGCGCGCCGCCACCCATGAGCACCAGCGCGCAGCCGTCGGGCCGCACCGCGGCCTGCGGCGCCAGCACGGTGTTGTGGGTGAGCACGGTGTCGAGCGACATGGGTTCAGGGGGGCGTTGGGGCGTTGTCGATGAAGCGGCGCAGGGTGTCGGGATCGACCGGCTTGTGCAGCCCGGTGACGCCGACCGCGCGGATGGTGGCCAGCACCTCGGGGCTGGTGTCGCCCGTGACGATCGCGGTGTGCAGACCCGGGGCACCCAGGCGCTCGTGCAGCGCGGCGATCACGTCGACGCCGTTCTGGCCGCCGCGCAGGTGCATGTCGATGAGCGCGATGTCCGGCCGCCGCGGCGCGGCGCCGAGCACGGTCAGCGCGTCCTCGCGGCTGGTGGCGGTGAGCGCTTCGTGCCCCCAGCCGCGCAGCAGCAGGGCCATGGCCATGAGGATGTGCTCGTCGTCGTCGACCACGAGCACCGTGCGCGTGGTGCAGGGCGGCAAGGGCGGGGAACTGCCTTCGGGGCCGGCTTCGGGGTTGTCGGCGCGCGGCAGCGCGATGGAGAACACCGAACCGCGCCCCGGGCGCGAGCGCAGCACCAGTTGCCCGCCGAGCAGGTCGGCCGAGCGCTTGACGATGGCCAGCCCCAGCCCGAAGCCGCGCGACTGGCTGGCGTCGCGCTTGACGTTGCCGGCCTGGAAGAACTCTTCCGTCACGCGCGGCAGGTCGTGCGCCTCGATGCCCACGCCGCTGTCCCAGATCTCGATGCTCACGCGGTCGCCGCGGCGGCGCGCGGCCAGCAGCACGCCGCCGCGCTCGGTGTATCGCACCGCATTGCCCGCGAGGTTGCTGAGGATGGTGTGCAGCACCGCGGGATCGGCGCGCACCGCGAGGTGGCCGCCGCGCACCCGCAGGCGCAGGCCCTTGGTGCGCGCCTGCTGGGCCACTTCGTCGCTCACGCGGCGCAGCACGGGCCCCAGCGACACGGCCTGCGGCCGCGGCTGCAGCGCGCCCGCGTCCAGTCGCGAGATGTCGAGCAGCCGGCTGAGCAACTGGGCCATGGTGTCGAGCGCGCCCTGCATGCGCTCGGCGATGCTGCCCACGGTGCGCGGGCTGATCTCGGCGCGTTCCGAGAGCGCCTGCAGCGCCGGCACGAACAGGCTCATGGCGTGGATGGGCTGGCGCAGGTCGTGGCTGGCGGTCGCGAGGAAGCGCGTCTTGGCCACGCTGGCGCTTTCGGCGCGTTCCTTCTCGGCGGTGAGCTGGCCGATCAGCGATTCGTTCTCGAAGCGCAGCTGCAAGGCCTCGGCGATGGCGCGGGCGATGCGGCGCGAGAACACCAGCGACATGCCCAGGAAACCGGTCGCCAGCAGCCCCAGGGTGACCAGCGCCGTGTTGCCCGAGCTCAGGCAGCGTGTGGCGAACGGCACGGCGCAGGGCACCGCGAAGGCCACGTAGGCCGGGAAGTACGGCCCCAGCGATTGGGTGGCGCTGGAGAGGATGGCGGTGATCATGATCGAGATCACCGCGATGTTCAGCGGGTTGTCGGGCGTGAAGAACAGCCAGGCCAGCAAACCCCAGCACAGGCCGGCCACGGCCGAGGTCAGGGCGAAGGACGGGCCCCAGCGCTCGGGCGGATCGCCGGCCGCGGTGCGGCGCCAGAAGCGCCGGGCCATCCAGAGGCGCCACGCGCTGAGCGCGAGCAGGGCGATGGCCCACCCCGCCACCTGAGCGTGGGGTTGCTGGTTGGCCCAGAGCAGCACGGTCGCGCCCGTCCCCAGCATCAGCGAACCGAACACCAGTGCCGGCACGTTGCGCGCCAGCAGGCGGATCTGTTCGCGCCGCTGCCGCACCTGCAGGTCACCGGGGCCGTCCATGCGTGGAGCATAGGTCACCGGCGTGTGCGGCGGGAAGCATCGATGGCAGGGGCGGCAGGCGCGATGCGCCGCTCGGCTTGCTGGTGTCGGCCATGTGGCGGGCGGCCCGCCGGTTTGACGCTGGTCAGGAAGTCACGTTTTCTGACGTTTGCGCCTTGCGCCGGCCGGGGTTCGTGGGCATAGTGGGTCGCAAGCCATCCCGTGGTCGCCGGGTGGCCCTGCCACCGGCGGCCTGTGTCAACCCGGAGCATAGGAGGCTCATCCATGAATCTGACGATCAGCGGTCACCACCTCGAGGTCACGGACGCCCTGCGCGGTTACGTCACGAGCAAGCTCGAACGCATCTCCCGGCACTTCGACCAGGTGGTGGACATCAAGGTCCTGCTCACCGTGGACAACCTCAAGGAGAAAGACCTGCGCCAGCGCGCGGAGTGCAACATCCACGTCAAAGGCCGCGACCTGTTCGCTGAGAGCGCCGACGCCGACCTGTACGCAGCGGTCGACGACCTCGCCGACAAGCTCGACCGGCAGGTGCTGCGCTACAAGACCAAGACCAAGGAACACCACCACGACGCGCTCAAACGCCTGGCGTGAAAACCGTCACAACCCGCGCCGCGCGTGGGTTTGTGACCTTGCTGCAATGCAACAAGCCGCTTGAATTGTCAAGCGGCTTTTTTGTCCCTTTCATCTGGCCGTGGGAAGTGAGAGGCGCATAATCCGCGGTCCGAAAGGGCCGCCATGAACCGTCTTTCTGCCATCCTGCCTGCCGCACAAGTGCTCGTGAGCGTCGATGCCACGAGCAAGAAGCGCGCCTTCGAGGAAGCGGGCCTGCTGTTCGAAACGCTGCATGGCCTCAACCGCGCCTTGATCACCGACAGCCTGTTCGCGCGCGAGCGGCTCGGCTCCACCGGCCTGGGCCACGGCGTGGCCATCCCGCACGGTCGCATCAAGGGCCTCAAGCAGCCGCTGGCCGCGGTGTTCCAGCTCGCCAACCCCATCGGCTTCGACGCGCCCGACGAGCAGCCGGTGCAGCTCATGATCTTCCTGCTGGTGCCCGAGGCGGCCACGCAGAAGCACCTCGAGATCCTCTCCGAGATCGCGGAACTGCTCAGCGACAGCGTGCTGCGCGAGCAGATGAAGGGCTCGGCCGACGCCGCCGCGCTGCACGGCCTGATCGCCCACTGGCAATCGGCCCACGCGGCCGCCTGACGCCCGCCAGCCCTTGAAACCCACCGTCGTCAGCGCCGACGTCCTGTTCGAGGACCATCGGGATTCGCTGAAGTGGCAGTGGATCGCCGGGCTCGGCGCGTCCGAGCGGCGCTTCGACGAGGTCGCGATCCGTGCCGCGCGCTCGGGCGCCGACCTGGTCGGCTACCTCAACTACATCCATCCCTACCGGCTGCAGGTCATCGGCGAGCGCGAGGTCGCCTACCTCACGAGCCCGAGCACCGAAGACAACCGCCGCCGCGTCGCGCGCATCGTCACGCTCGAGCCGCCCGTGCTCGTGGTGGCCGATGGCCAGCCCGCCCCCGACGAGTTGCTCGCCATGTGCGAGCGCGCGCAGATCCCGATGTTCGCGACCAAGGAGTCGGCCGCGTTCGTCATCGACGTGCTGCGCGCCTACCTGTCGCGCCACTTCGCCGACCGCGCCACCATGCACGGCGTGTTCATGGACATCCTGGGCATGGGGGTGCTGATCACGGGTGAGTCTGGCCTGGGCAAGAGCGAGCTGGGCCTGGAGCTGATCTCGCGCGGCCATGGCCTGGTGGCCGACGACGCGGTGGACCTCTACCGCATCAACCAGACCAGCGTGGAGGGCCGCTGCCCCGAGCTGCTGCAGAACCTGCTCGAGGTGCGCGGCATCGGCCTGCTCGACATCAAGGCGATCTTTGGCGAGACCGCGGTGCGCCGCAAGATGCGGTTGCAGCTCATCGTGCACCTGGTGCGCCGCGAGACCATGGAGCGCGACTACGAGCGCATGCCCTACGAGCCGCTGTACCAGGACGTGCTCGGCGTGCCGGTGCGCAAGGCGGTGATCCAGGTGGTGGCCGGCCGCAACATCGCGGTGCTGGTGGAGGCCGCGGTGCGCAACACCATCCTGCAGCTGCGCGGCATCGACACCTACCAGGAATTCGTGCTGCGCCACCGCGCGGCCATGTCGCGCGACGAATGACGCCCCCACGCTCCGCCTTGGGGCGGCCCGGCGGCGGTTCCCGTATCCGTTACTTCTTCGCGCCGCGGTGCGGGCACTCGCTCTTGGTGCAATTCGCGTAGAGCGACAGCGCGTGTTCCTGCAGCGCAAAGCCGCGCGCCTTGGCCACCATCTGCTGGCGCCGCTCGATCTCGGCGTCGAAGAATTCCTCGACCCGGCCGCAGTCGAGGCAGACCAGGTGGTCGTGGTGCTGGCCCTCGTTGAGCTCGTAGACGGCCTTGCCCGATTCGAAATTGCTGCGCGTGAGCAGGCCGGCCTGCTCGAACTGCATGAGCACGCGGTAGACGGTGGCCAGGCCGATGTCGCTGCGGTCTTCGAGCAGCACCCGGAAGACGTCTTCGGCCGTCATGTGGCGCTGCTGCGCGTTGTGGAAGACCTCGAGGATCTTCAGCCGCGGCAGGGTGGCCTTGAGGCCGGTGCTCTTGAGTTCTTCGAGGTTGGTAGACATGGCGGTGGGGGCAGGCTCACTACAATGGCCGACCGATTATCGCCGGCTGCACGCCGCCCGCGCCAGGGCCATTGCCCATGCGCTGTCCAGGGTGTCCCACATGTCCCTCGTCCGTCATCGACTGCTTCCCGCGCTGGCCCTTGTGCTGGCCGTGTCGGGGTGCTCCTTCATCACGCCCTACAAGATCGACATCCTGCAGGGCAACGTCGTCACCCGCGAGCAGGTCGAGGCCCTCAAGCCGGGCATGGCGCGCGAGCAGGTGCGCGACATCCTCGGTTCGCCGCTGCTCACCAGCGTCTTCCACGCCGACCGCTGGGACTACGTGTTCACGCTGCAGCGCCGCGGCGAGGCGCCGGTGCGCCGCCGGGTCGCGGTGTTCTTCAAGGACGGCGTGCTCGAGCGCCACGAGGCCGACGATCTGCCCAGCGAGCTCGAATTCGTGTCCTCGCTCGACGCGCGGCGCGGCCAGCGCGGCGCCAAGCCGCCGGTGCTGCAGGCCACCGACGAGCAGCTCAAGACCTTTGCCGAGCGCAACAAGCCGCAGAACCCGCCCACGCCGGCGAGCGCAGCGCCCCGGCCGGCCACCACGAGCTTCCCGCCCATCGACAGCGGCACCGGGAGCAGCCGATGAACGCCGCCGCACAACACCGCGTCAGCGTGGCTGGCGCCAGCGGCCGCATGGGCCGCATGCTGATCGAAGCCGTGCGCGCCAGCGGCGACTGTGCCCTCACCGGTGCGCTCGACGTGGCCGCCAGCCCCGCGATCGGCCAGGACGCCGGCGCCTACGCGGGCCAGGCCACGGGCGTGACCATCACCGCCGACTTCGCCACCGCGCTGCGCGGCAGCCACTGCCTGATCGACTTCACGCGCCCCGAGGGCACCATGGCCCACCTCGACGCCTGCGTGGCGCACGGGGTGAACCTGGTCATCGGCACCACCGGCTTTTCCGACGAGGAGAAGGCGCGCATCGCCGAAGCCGGAAAGAAGATCGCCATCGTGATGGCGCCCAACATGAGTGTGGGCGTGAACGTCACGCTCAAGCTGCTCGAGATGGCGGCCAAGGCCATGGCCACCGGCTACGACATCGAGATCATCGAGGCGCACCACCGCCACAAGGTCGACGCGCCCAGCGGCACCGCGCTCAAGATGGGCGAGGTGATCGCCGACGCGCTCGGCCGCGACCTCAAGGACTGCGCGGTCTACGCGCGCGAAGGTGTCACCGGCGAGCGCGATCCCTCCAGCATCGGCTTCGCCACCATCCGCGGCGGCGACATCGTGGGCGACCACACGGTGCTGTTCGCGGGCACGGGTGAGCGCATCGAGATCACGCACAAGTCCAGCAGCCGCGCCACCTACGCGCAGGGCAGCCTGCGCGCGGTGCGATTCCTGGCGGGCCGCAAGAGCGGCCTCTACGACATGTTCGACGTGCTCGGCCTGCGCTGAGCAATCCCACCCCATGCAAGAGAAGTACGCCCCCCAAGACGTCGAGCGCCAGGCCCAGGCGCAATGGACCGCCGCCGACGCCTACCGCGTCACCGAAGACGCCGGCAAGAAGAAGTTCTACGCCTGCTCCATGCTGCCCTACCCCAGCGGCAAGCTGCACATGGGCCACGTGCGCAACTACACGATCAACGACATGCTCACGCGCCAGCTGCGCATGAAGGGCTACAACGTCCTCATGCCCATGGGCTGGGACGCCTTCGGCCTGCCGGCCGAGAACGCAGCGATCAAGAACAAGGTGCCGCCCGCGAAGTGGACCTACGACAACATCGCGTACATGAAGCGGCAGATGCAGGCCATGGGCCTGGCCATCGACTGGAGCCGCGAGGTTGCCACCTGCTCGCCCGACTACTACAAGTGGAACCAGTGGCTGTTCCTCAAGATGCTCGAGAAGGGCATCGCCTACCGCAAGACCCAGGTCGTCAACTGGGACCCGGTCGACCAGACCGTGCTCGCCAACGAGCAGGTGATCGACGGCCGCGGCTGGCGCACCGGTGCGCTGGTCGAAAAGCGCGAGATCCCGGGCTACTACCTCAACATCACCGCCTACGCGGGTGAGCTGCTCGACCACGTGCAGATCGGCAACCCCAAGGCCACGCTCAACGGCTGGCCCGACAAGGTGCGGCTGATGCAGGAGAACTGGATCGGCAAGAGCGAGGGCCTGCGCTTCGCCTTCCCGCACCAGATCCGCGACGCCAGCGGCGCCCTGATCGGCGACGGCAAGCTCTTCGTGTTCACCACGCGCGCCGACACCATCATGGGCGTGACCTTCTGCGCCGTGGCGCCCGAGCACCCGCTGGCCACGCACGCGGCGGCCGGCAACCCGCAGCTCGCGGCCTTCATCGAAGAGTGCAAGAAGGGCGGCACCACCGAGGCCGAACTCGCGCTCAAGGAAAAAGAAGGCCTGCCCACGGGCCTGTCCGTGACCCACCCCATCACCGGCGCCGAGGTGCCCGTGTGGGTCGGCAACTACGTGCTCATGGGCTACGGTGACGGCGCTGTCATGGGAGTGCCCGCGCACGACGAGCGCGACTTCGCCTTCGCGAAGAAGTACGGCCTGGCCATCCAGCAGGTGGTCGCCGTCGACGGCGAAACCTTCAGCACCGAGGCCTGGGCCGACTGGTACGGCGACAAGCAGCGCGGTGTGTGCGTGAACAGCGGCTTCCTCGACGGCCTTGGCTACCAGGCCGCGGTCGACCGCGTGGCCGAGGCGCTGGGTGCCAAAGGCCTGGGCGAGAAGAAAACCACCTGGCGCCTGCGCGACTGGGGCGTGAGCCGCCAGCGCTACTGGGGCACGCCGATCCCCATCATCCACTGCCCCGAGCACGGTGCGGTGCCCGTGCCCGAGCGCGACCTGCCCGTGGTGCTGCCCGAAGACTGCGTGCCCGACGGCAGCGGCAACCCGCTGCAGCACCACGCGGGCTTCCACGCCAACGTGGTGTGCCCGGTGTGCGGCGCCAAGGCGCGGCGCGAGACCGACACCATGGACACCTTCGTGGACTCGTCCTGGTACTTCATGCGCTACTGCGATCCGAAGAACCCGGACGCCATGGTGGCCGGCGGCACCGACTACTGGATGCCCATGGACCAGTACATCGGCGGCATCGAGCACGCGATCTTGCACCTGCTGTACGCCCGCTTCTGGACCAAGGTCATGCGCGACCTCGGCCTGGTCAAGGTCGACGAGCCCTTCACCCAGCTGCTCACGCAGGGCATGGTGCTCAACCACATCTACAGCCGGCGCACCGACAAGGGCGGCAAGGAGTACTTCTGGCCGCACGACGTCGAGAACGTGTTCGACGAGGGCGGCAAGATCGTGGGCGCGAAGCTCAAGAACCCCGTGGGCGATCTGCCCGCGGGCACGCCGATCGACTACGAGGGCGTGGGCACCATGTCCAAGTCCAAGAACAACGGCGTCGACCCGCAGGACCTGATCGAGAAGTACGGCGCCGACACCGCGCGCCTGTACACCATGTTCACCGCGCCGCCCGAGGCCACGCTCGAATGGAACGACTCGGCGGTGGAAGGCAGCTACCGCTTCCTGCGCCGCGTGTGGGCCCACGGCCAGCAGCGCTCGGCCGCGGGCGCGCAGGGCGCGCTCGCGGCCGGCGTGGGCACGGCCGCGCTGTCCAAGGCCGCCAAGGCGCTGCGCCTGGAGATCCACACCGTGCTCAAGCAGGTGGACTACGACTACCAGCGCATGCAGTACAACACCGTGGTCTCGGGCGCGATGAAGATGCTCAACGCGCTCGAAGGCTTCAAGCCCGAGGGCACGGCCGACGAGGCCGCTGCGGCCGAGGGTTTCGGCATCCTGCTGCGCTGCCTGTACCCGGCCACGCCGCACATTGCGCAGGTGCTGTGGAACGAACTCGGTTACACCACGCCGCTGGGCGAGCTGCTCGACGCGCCCTGGCCGCAGGCCGACGAGGCCGCGCTGCAGCGCGACGAGATCGAGCTCATGCTGCAGATCAACGGCAAGCTGCGCGGCAGCATCACCGTGCCCGCGAGCGCCGACAAGGCCGCCATCGAGGCCGCCGCGCTCGCGAGCGAGGCCTTCGTGAAACAGGCCGCGGGCGCCGCTCCCAAGAAGGTGGTGGTGGTGCCGGGCCGGCTCGTGAACCTGGTGGTCTGACCATGCAACGGCGTCTTGCGCTCGCCTCTTTCGCCGCGCTGGGCCTGTCGGCCTGCGGCTTCCAGCTGCGCCAGGCGCCCCGGTTCGGCTTCTCGGCGCTGCGCCTGGCCGGCGCCGGTGCCTACGTGATGCCGGCGCTGCGCCGCGAACTGCAGATCTACGGTCTGCGCGTGATCACCACCGCCGACCCCAAGGACGCGCCCGATGCCGTGGTGCTGCGCGTGCTGCTCGACCAGCGCGAGCGCGCGGTGGTGGGCCAGACCGCCTCGGGCCAGGTGCGCGAACTGCAGCTGCGCCAGCGCTTCCGCTTCAACCTGCAGACGCACGACGAGCGCATCCTCATCGACGACACCGAGCTGCTGCTCGAGCGCGACCTGAGCTTCAACGAAACCCAGGTGCTCGCCAAGGACGCCGAGGAGCTGCTGCTCTACCGCGACATGACCGCCGACATCGTGCAGCAGGTGGTGCGCCGCATCGCGGCGCTCGACAAGGTGTGAAGGGCCCATGCAGGTCGCCTCGAACCAACTGGCCGCCCAACTGCAGCGCGGCCTGCGCAGCCTCTACACCCTGCACGGCGACGAGCCGCTGCTGATCCAGGAGGCCGGCGACGCGATCCGCGCCGCGGCGCGCGCCCAGGGGTACACCGAGCGCACCGTGCACCTCATGACCGGCGCGCACGCCGACTGGTCCTCGGTGCTGGCCAGCGGCGCCTCGCTGAGCCTGTTCGCCGACCGCCAGCTCATCGAGGTGCGCGTCCCCACGGGCAAGCCCGGCAAGGACGGCTCTGTCGCCCTGCAGCAGCTCGCCGAGGCCGCCGACGGCAACGACAGCACGCTCACGCTGGTGGTGTTGCCCCGGCTGGACATGGCCACGCAAAAGAGCGCCTGGTTCGCCGCGCTCGACGCCCACGGCGTCACGGTGCGCATCGACCCGGTCGACCGCAAGGCCCTGCCGCAGTGGATTGCGCAGCGCCTGCAGGCCCAGGGCCAGCGCGTGGCCGCGGGTGA
This sequence comes from Hydrogenophaga crocea, assembly GCF_011388215.1. Classification (NCBI taxonomy): domain Bacteria; kingdom Pseudomonadati; phylum Pseudomonadota; class Betaproteobacteria; order Burkholderiales; family Comamonadaceae; genus Hydrogenophaga; species Hydrogenophaga crocea. The sequence goes on along the minus strand of NZ_CP049989.1, from coordinate 3,467,843 downwards.
AGAGGGGCAGCGCACGCTGGCGTTCTTCGCCGACCGCGTGGAGGGCAACCTGCTCGCCGCGCACCAGGAAATCCAGAAGCTCGGCCTGTTGCACCCGCCGGGCGAGCTCGGTTTCGAGCAGGTCGAGTCGGCCGTGCTCAACGTGGCGCGCTTCGACGCCTTCAAGCTCGCCGAGGCGGTGCTCGCCGGCCAGATCGCGCGCGTGCAGCGCATGCTCGACGGCCTGCAGGCCGAGGGCGAAGCGCCGGTGCTGGTGCACTGGGCCCTGGCCGAGGACATCCGCACCCTGAACCGCGTGCGCGCCGCCATGGACGGGGGCCGCCCGCTGCCGATCGCGCTGCGCGAGAGCCGCGTCTGGGGCCTGAAAGAAAAGCTCGTGGAGCGCGTGCTGCCGCTGCTGGGCAACGCGCAGCTCGCGCGCTGGCTCGACGACGCCCACACGGTGGATGGCATCGTCAAGGGCCTGAAATTCCCCGACTGGCCGGCCGACCCCTGGCAGGCCCTGCACCAGCTCGCGATGAAGGTGGCGCGCGCCTGTGCGCAGCCCTCACGCTGAGGGCCGCGCGCGCGGCACGCGCAGCTCGAAGCACGATCCGCGGCCCGGTGCGGTGCGCAGCGCCACGCCGATGCCCAGCAACTGCGCGCAGCGCGCCACGATCGACAAGCCCAGGCCCAGGCCCTGATCGTGGCGCCGCGCGGCGCTGCCCCGCACGTGCGGCTGAAACACCGTGTCCCGCTCGTCGGGCGTGAGGCCGCGGCCCGTGTCCCACACCTGGACCAGCAGCGTGTCGCCGCGCTCGCGGCAGGCCAGCAGCACGCCGCCGCGGTCGGTGTAGCGCATGGCGTTGGAGACCAGGTTGCTCAACATGCGCTCCAGCAGCAGCGGGTCGGTGTGCACGAGCGCCAGGCTGGGCCGCACGCGCCAGCTCAGGCCCTTGTGGCGTGCCTGCGCCGCGAACAACGCCTCGATGCGCTCGAGCATCTCCTGCACCGAGAACGTCTCGGGCCGCGGGTCGAGCTCGCTGTGTTCGAGCCGCACCGCCATGAGCATCGAGGTCACGAGCTCGTCGGCCGCGTGCAGCGCCGAGCGCATCTGCAACAGCGCCTGGGCGTCGGCCGCGCGCAGCGCCTGTCGGCCCAGTACATCGGTGGCCATGCGCAGCGCGTAGAGCGGCTGCTGCAGGTCGTGCGTGACGGCCGCCATGAAGCGCGACTTCTCGTCCAGTGCGCGCTGTGCCGATTCGCGCGCGGCCCGCGCGCGCGCCTGTTGCGCGTCGGCCTGCCGGCCCGCGCGCCGCTCCGCGTGGACCCGCTCCACCAGCAGCGCGCCGATCAGCAGGCATTCGCTGGCCGGCAGCGGGCCCGTGTCCAGCAGCAGCCGCGCCGCGCCCACGACCGCGAGGCCGGCCCAGCCGAGCAGGAAGCCGGTGGCGAGGGGGCGGGGGGCGCTTGGGCGGGGCATGGAGCGGCGCATGCTAGGCAAGTCGAAGGCCCGGATCTCCCCCCCGGTATCGGCGCCGCGTGCGCCGGTGCGCATGTCCGCCCGGGCCCGGCGTGTGGCGCATCGGTAAAGCCCCGCAGCCATCTGTTTCAGGCTTCGGACACTCGACACGTCCGGTAACAGGCACTGCCGCGGCCGCGCCTAGATTCGCGGCGAAAGGAGTGAGCACATGGACAAGTCAATGATCAAAGGCATGGCCCTGGGCGGGCTGGCGATGGTGGTGCTCGGCGCGGGCGCGGTGGGCGGCTACCAGACCCTCACCCAGCCCCGGCACGCCGAGGTGGTGGCCGTGAAGGAAGTGACGACCACCGTCTCCACGCCGCGCGAGGTGTGCGAGAACGTGGCCGTGCGCCGCCAGGCGCCGGTGAAGGACGAGCACCGCGTGGCCGGCACCCTGATCGGCGGTGTGGCCGGCGGGTTGCTGGGCAGCACCATCGGCAAGGGCAGCGGCAACACCGTGGCCACGGTGGCCGGTGCGGTGGCGGGCGGCTACGCCGGCAATCAGGTGCAGAAGAACATGCAGCAGAGCGACACCGTGACCACCACCGAGCAGCGCTGCCGCACGGTGCAGGACAAGAGCCAGAAGCTGCTGGGCTACGACGTGACCTACCGCCTCAACGGCCAGGAGGCCGTGGTGCGCACCGACTTCAAGCCGGGCGCCACGCTGCCCGTGAAAGACGGCAAGGTCGACACGACCCCGCCCGCTCAGTCCTGAGCGGGTGCGAGCGAGGCACGGGCGCGGAACGCCGAGGGCGTGAGCCCCGTGTGCTCGCGGAACACGCGGCTGAAGTGCGCCGTGTTGTTGAAGCCCCAGGAAAACGCGATCTCGGTGATGGTGCGGCCCGCGCGCTGCGGGTCGGCCAGCTCGCGCATGCAGGCCTCCACGCGCTGGCGCTGGATGTAGTGGGCCAGGGTGTCGTCCTCGGCGCTGAAGGCCTTGTGCAGGTGGCGCTTGCTGCAGTTCATCGCGCTGGCGATGTGGTCGAGCGAGAGCGCGGGGTCGCGCAGGTGGTGGCCGATGTGCACGCGGATGCGGTCGCGGAAGGCCTCGAGCTGGGTGCGGCCGTCGGCGCGGCCCGCGAGCTCGAGCAGTGACAGCCGCACCAGCTCGACGATGGCCTCGCCCGCGCCGCGCGCCGCGGCCTCGCTCATGCCGGGCAGCTCCTGGTAGGTGGTGCGCATGGTCTCCAGCGCCACGCGCGCAATGCCGCTCACGCCGCCGATCTGCCGCGCCATGAGCGGCTCGAGCGCGAGGCCGCGCTCGCTGAGCTGTTCGCGCGGCAGCATCACGATCAGGTGCTCGACCTGCTCGGGGTTGGCCACCGCGTAGGTGCCGGTGGTGTCGTAGATGGCCCAGCCGCCGGGCCGCACCCAGGCCTCGCGGCCCGACTGCTGCACGCCCGCGCTGCCGCGCCAGGGTGCCACGATCTTGAGGTAGGGCCGCTCGCCCGCGCGCGCCTGGCGGTCGCTCTTGATCACGCGGTGGCGGTTGGCCTCGAGCCGCGTGAGCATCACCTCGCCCGCGCGCGAGGCGCTCATGTGGCCCTCGAAGTCGGTGTCGCCGTAGAGGTCGGAGTCGAGCCCGCCGAAGTGCGTCCACACCCATTCGCGCCAGATCGCGGCGCGCTCCTTGGGCGCCACGGCGTCGGTGCTCATCGGGGGGGTGGCGCTCATGCAGGTCTCCGTGGGCGGGGCGGGCGGGCAGGGGGAAACATTGTCCCGTGCCGCCCAAGCCCCTGCGCGGCCCCGGCATTGCGGGAAAACCCGCATCGCCATGCGCGATTGGTCAAGCCGACAGTGCGCCTTCGGCATAGCGGCCCATGACGGCTTTTCCTACCATGGCCGCGTCCGAGGACCCCCCACACACAGGAGACAAGCCATGGCCTTGAGCAACCGCCGAGTGATGATGCAGAAGACCGCCGCCGCCGTGGGCGCGATGGCGGTGGCCCCGCAGTTGATGGCCCAGAACGCGCCCGTGCGCATCGGCTACAGCATGTCGCGCACCGGCCCCTGGACGGGCGGCGCGCAGACCAGCCAGGAGCCCAACTTCCTGCTCTGGGCCGAGCAGCAGAACGCCACGGGCGGTCTCGACGTGAAGGGCGTGCGCCGCAAGATCGAGCTGATCAGCAGCGACGACCGCAGCGACGTGGAAACCGTGGTGCGCACCTACGAAAAGCTGATGGGCAGCGACAAGGTGGACCTGGTGCTGCCGCCCTGGGGCTCGAACGCCAACTTCGCGGTCGCACCGCTGGCCAACCGCTTCCAGTACCCCTTCCTCGCGCCCACCGCGCTCTCGCGCCGCCTGGTGGAGCTCAAGCTGCCGTATTTCTTCCTGCTGCTGCAGCAGCCCAAGCCCATGTGCGACGCGCTGGTCGACATGTTCAAGGCCAACGGCGTGAAGAGCGTGGCCGTGATCTACGTGGACGACCTGTTCGGCCTGGAGAACTACGCGGCCCTCAAGGTGGCGCTGCAGGGCAGCGGCATCAACATGGTCGAAGACAAGAGCTACCCCGGCGGCGTGAAAGACCTCTCGCCCGTGCTGCGCTCGATGAAGGACAAGAACCCCGACGCGTTCGTGGGCTTCACCTACCCGCCCGACACCATCCTCGCGAGCCGCCAGGCCAAGGAGATCGGCTTCAACCCGAAGTTCTTCTACGCCTCGGTGGGCACGGCCTTCCCGCTCTACAAGAACGTGATCACCGCGGCCGGCGCCGAGGGCGTGCTGGGCATGGGCTCGTGGAACAGCAAGACCAGCCCGGGCGCCAAGGCCTACTTCGACGCCCACGTGGCGAGCCAGAAGAAGGAACCCGACCGCTGGGCCAGCGGCGCCTGCTGGGCCGGCCTGGAGATCCTCACCAACGCGGTGAAGGCGCACGGCCTGGACCGCAAGGCCATCCGCGACTACGTGGCCAACACCACGCACAAGACCATCCTGGGCGACATCAAATTCCAGGGCAGCGAGAACGTGGGCACGCCGGGCACCGTGGGCCAGTGGCAGAACGGCGAGTTCGAGGTGGTGTGGCCGCAAAAGCTCGCCACCGCCAAGCTCAACCCGAACAAGCCCACCTGGAAGTGATGTCGTTTTCCGCCTGGATCGAGCTCATCGCCTCCGGTCTCATCACCGGGGGCATCTATGCGCTCGTCGCGCTCGGCCTGAACCTGCAGTACGGGCTGATGCGCATCCTCAACATCGCGCATGGCGAGTTCCTGATGGTGGGCGCCTTCGTCACCTGGATGGTGGCGGCCACGTTCGGGCTTTCGCCGCTGTGGATGATCCCGGTCTCGTTCGCGCTGCTGTTCGGCATCGGCGTGGCGGTGCACTGGCTGTGCTTTCGCCGCCTCACCGCCACCTCGCCCAACCTCGACGTGTTCGAGGCGCGCGGCCTCATGGTGGCCTTCGGCCTGATGTTCCTGGTGCAGAACGCGATCAGCTGGATCTGGGGCGGCGACCTGCGCGGCTACGACTTCCTCACCCAGCCCTTCGCCATCCCGCTGCCCGGCGGCCAGGCGCAGTTCGCGGTGAACAAGCTGCTGGTGTTCGGCCTCGCCCTGCTGTTCGCGGGCGCGCTCATCGTGCTGCTGCGCACCACGCTGCTGGGCAAGGGCGTGCGCGCGCTCATGCAGTCGCCCACCGGCGCGCAGCTCGTGGGCATCGACACCAAGCGCCTGCACCCGCTGATGTTCGGCATCGGCCTGGGCCTGTCGGGCGTGGCGGGCTGCCTGCTGTCCATGGCCTACACCATCAGCCCCTCGATGGGCGAGCCCTACACCGTCACCGCGCTCATCGTCATCACGCTGGGCGGCTTCGGCAGCATGGGCGGCGCGCTCGCGGGCGGCCTGCTGCTGGGCGTCATCGAGGCCATCGGCATGCACTTCACCAACCCCTCGCTCAAGGCCTTGCTGAGCTACATCGTGTTCATCGGCGTGCTGCTGCTGCGACCCGAAGGCCTGTTCGCGCGCAAGACCCGCAAGGCCTGATCCCGCATGACCTCCCGACAGTTCCTCATTCGCGACCTGCTGGTGCTCTTCGGCCTGACCGGCTGGGCCGTGGCCCTGCCCGGCTTCGCGAGCGAGTTCGTGGTTTCCATGGCGCTCACCTGCCTGATGTACGTGGCGCTCTCCTCGAGCTGGGCGCTGTTCTGCGGCACCACGCGCTACCTCTCGCTCGCCACCTCGGCCTTCTTCGGCATCGGCGCCTACACCAGCGCCATCGGCCTCGAATCGCTGAGCTGGCCGGTGGCGATCGCGCTCGGCGCGACCATCGCCGCGGGCATCGCGGTGCTCATGGGTGCGGCGGTGCTGCACCTGCGCGGCACCTACTTCGCGGTGCTCACCTTCGGCATGACCGAGCTGATCCGCCATGCCATCAGCTATTTCGAGAAGAGCGTGACCGGCACCGTGGGCCGCGTGCTCATGGTGGTGCCCGAGCGCGACACCGTGTACTTCACCGTGCTGCTGCTCGCGGTGCTGGCGGTGGCGCTGTCCATCGGCATCCGCCGCACCCGCTTCGGCCTGGCCATGCAGGGCATCGGCGCCGACGAGCAGCGCGCCCAGACCCTGGGCGTGAACACCCGGCTCGTGAAGACCGCGGGCTTCGCGCTCACCGCGGCCATCGCGGGCGCCGTGGGCGCGGCCATGAGCGTGCGCTGGACCTACATCGACCCGCACACCGTGTTCAACCCCTTCATCGGCTTCCAGACCGTGCTGATCGCGCTCATCGGCGGCGCCATGACGCTGTGGGGCCCGCTGATCGCGGCCATCGTGTTCAGCGTGCTCGCCGAAACCCTGCGCCTGCAGGTGCCGCAGGTCTACATGATGTCGCTGGGCCTGCTGCTGATCCTGTCGGTGCTGTACCTGCCGGGCGGCCTCGCCTCGGTGCGCGCCGAGACCTTCAAGGGCTGGTGGCGCGACAGCAAGGCCTGGTGGCGCGAAACCAGAGACGACCTGAGCGGCGAGACCGAGCGGCGCAAGCAGCGCGAGAAGCAACAACGCGAGGCCCGCCATGTCTACTGAAACCCGGCAGCCCCTGCTCGAAGCCCGGGACATCACCGTGCGCTTCGGCGGCCTCACCGCCGTCGACCGGGTGAGCGCGGTCTTCATGCCCGGCGAGCTGGTGGGCATCATCGGCCCCAACGGCGCGGGCAAGACCACCTTCTTCAACGCCATCTCGGGCGTCACCAAGCCCACCAGCGGCCGGCTCGAGTTGCGCGGCCGCGGCCTCGCGGGCCAGGCGCCGCACCGCTTCGCGGCCCAGGGCCTGGCGCGCACCTTCCAGACCCCGCGCACCTTCGGCGACATGGCCGTGCGCGACAACATCGCCTTCGGCCTGAAGTTCGCGGGCAAGCGCCGGCGCGAGTACCTGTTCTGGGGCGACGAGGTCGGCGTGCCCTGGGTGCTGCGCACGCCCGAGAGCATCCTGGGCCTGATCGGCCTGTCGGCGCAGGCCGAGCTGCCCGCCGCCGCCATCACGCCCTCGCAGCAGCGCCTGCTCGAGATCGGCATGGCGCTGGCCACGCGGCCCAGGCTGCTGCTGCTCGACGAGGTGGCCGCGGGCCTCACCGAGAACGAAGTGGAGGAGATGGCGCGCCTGATCCGCCGCCTGCGCGACGAGCTCGACCTCACCGTGGTGTGGATCGAGCACGCGGTGAGCACGCTGCTGCGCCACGTGGAGCGCGTGATCGTGCTGCACCAGGGCCGCAAGATCGCCGACGACGTGCCGCGCGCCGTGATCCGCAACCCCGAGGTGATCGAGGCCTACCTGGGCGACGAGATGAGCGAGACCGACACGGAGGCCACCGCATGATGTGGCACCGCCCCGAACCCTTCCGCCTCGGCGGCGCGCCACGCGCGCACCTGAAGATCGACGGCCTGAGCGCAGGCTATGGCGCCTTCCTGGTGCTGCGCAACCTCACGCTCGAGGCGCGCCCTGGCCTGACCGTGGTGCTGGGCCCCAACGGCGCGGGCAAGACCACGCTGCTCAAGGCGCTCAACGGCCTGATCCCGCGCCAGGGCGCGGTGCTGCTCAACGGCGAGGAACTGCCCGAGAAAACCCACGAGACGGTGCAGAGCGGCGTGGCGCTCGTGGCCGAGGGCCGGCAGCTGTTCCCGCAGATGACGGTCACCGAGAACCTCGAACTTGGTGGCTGGCTGGTGCCCAAGGCCGAGCGCGCGCGCCGCATCGAGCAGGCCTTCAACGATTTTCCCAAGCTGCGCGAACGCGCCTCGCAGCTCGCCGGCACCATGAGCGGCGGCGAGCAGCAGATGGTGGCGGTGGCGCGCGCCATGATGAGCGCGCCGCGCCTGCTCATGCTCGACGAGCCCTCGCTGGGCCTGGCGCCCAAGATGGTCGACGAACTGCTGGGCATCGCGCGCCGCATCGCCGACGCCGGCACCACCGTGCTCATGGTGGAGCAGAACGTGAAGAAGGCGCTCGCCGTGGCCGACCGCGGCTACGTGCTCGAGCGCGGCGCCATCGTGGCCAGCGGCCCCGCGGCGCTGCTCGCGCGCTCCACCGTCATCCGCGAGGCCTACCTCGGCGCCGACAAGGACCCCGCGAGCGGCACCACCAATGCCGCCGACGCCGTGAACCGCCGCAAGGCCACGGCCACCCCCGCCTGAAACCACACGAACGCAAGGAGAACCCATGTCCGATCTGTCCATGCTCATCAACGGCCTCAAGGTCACGGCCGAAAAAGGCGCCACCTTCGAGCGCCGCAACCCGCTCGACGGCAGCGTGGCCACGCGCGCGCCCGCGGCCAGCCCGGCCGACGCGGTGATGGCGGTGGAGGCCGCCGCCGAGGCCTTCAAGACCTGGAGCGAGACCGGTCCCGGCGAGCGCCGCGCGCTGCTGCTGAAAGCCGCCGACGCGCTCGAGGCCAAGACGCCCAAGTTCATCGAGGCCGTGGCCGCCGAGACCGGCGGCACCGCCATGTGGGCCGGCTTCAACTGCTTCCTGGCCGCGGGCATGATCCGCGAGGCCGCCGCGCTCACCACGCAGATCTCGGGCGAGGTGATCCCCTCGGACGTGCCGGGCTCGCTCGCCATGGGCGTGCGCCAGCCCGCGGGGGTGGTGCTGGGCATCGCGCCCTGGAACGCGCCCATCATCCTCGGCGTGCGCGCCATCTGCGTGCCGCTGGCCTGCGGCAACACCGTGGTGTTCAAGGGCAGCGAGAACTGCCCGCGCACCCACCAGCTCATCGTCGAATCGTTCCAGGACGCGGGCTTTCCTGCGGGCGTGGTGAACTACATCACCAACGCCCCGGCCGACGCGGGCGCGGTGGTCGAGGCCGTGGTGGCCCATCCTGCGGTGCGGCGCGTGAACTTCACCGGCTCCACCAAGGTGGGCAAGATCATCGCGATGACCTGCGCCAAATACCTCAAGCCCGTGGTGCTGGAGCTCGGCGGCAAGGCGCCGCTGGTGATCCTCGACGACGCCGACATCGACGACGCGGTGAACGGCGCGGCCTTCGGTGCGTTCGCCAACAGCGGCCAGATCTGCATGAGCACCGAGCGCATCATCGTGGACCAGAAGGTCGCCGACGAGTTCGTGAAGAAGTTCGGCGACAAGGCGAAGAACCTGCCCGTGGGCGACCCGCGCAAGCCCGAGCCCGTGGTGCTCGGCTCGGTGATCGGCATGGCCACGGTGAACTTCTGCAACGAGCTGATCGACGACGCGCTGGCCAAGGGCGCGAAGCTGGTGTGCGGCGGCAAGAGCACCGACACCCTGATGCCCGCCACCGTGCTCGACCACGTGACGCCCGAGATGCGCGTCTACCGCGAAGAAACCTTCGGCCCGCTCAAGTGCATCGTGCGCGTGAAGGGCGTCGAAGAGGCCATCGCCTGCGCCAACGACAACGAGTACGGCCTGAGCGCGGCCGTGTTCGGCAAGGACATCGCGCGCGCCTTCAACGTGGCGCGCAAGATCGACAGCGGCATCTGCCACGTGAACGGCCCCACGGTGCACGACGAAGCGCAAATGCCCTTCGGCGGCGTGAAGGGCTCGGGCCTGGGCCGCTTCGGTGGCAAGGCCGGCATCGCCGAGTTCACCGAGCTGCGCTGGATCACGGTGCAGACGACGCCGCGGCACTATCCGTTCTGAGCAGCACGCCGCCGTCAGGCGGCCTTGGCGTGCTGGCTGGCCGTCAACGGCTGAAGCGCCTTCTCGGCAGGGGCCGCGGTGCGTTGAACGGCTTCCCAGGCCGCTTTGGCCGCTGCGCGATCTGGCGAGTGGGTCCGGCGCGTCAGTGCCCTGTGCGCAACGACGTCCTGCACGGGCGCGTCCACAACGTCGAGCACCCGTTGGAGCGGCTTTTCCAGCGCGACTTTCAAGTTCTGGAGGGCGTAGGCGAGCTCACTCAATGCGCTTCGAGCATCCGGCACGTTCTTGATGGCATCCGACTGGGCGGCCTGCAACAGCAGCTCAATGGTCATCTCCAGTTTGATCGGGAAGCTTTCGATCTGCTCCCTGATCTCCGTCACCGTACGACCTCTCATGCGGCTGGCTGCCTCGAAATCGGGGGAATCGAGATCGGCGCAGTGCTTCTCATAGGTCTGCAGCAAGATCTCCAGGCGGGTGAAGATCTCCACGGCCAATCGGCCTCCGATGTCCTTGGCCTTGACCTTGACGACGATGGGCAACGCGCCCTCGCCGTTCGAGCGCTTTCTGCTGACCAGTTCCAGCTTTTCGTCGAGGGTCTTTTCCAGGGCCGCAATGGCTTTGGCCTTGCTGTCGTTCCGGTGACCCACCGACAACACCGACAAGAGTTGGAGGTGGCTGCTGAACATGCGCTCCATGGCCTCTTTGACCGCATCCTCTTCTTGCCGGTTGACGCCATTGAATGGGCCGATCGTTTCGGATGCCCGCTGGAGGGGGGCAATGTCGACCCGTTCCATGTTGCGGAGCTTTTCGGTGAGTCGCTCTTTCAGCCCCGCCTTGAAGTTCTTCAGTGCCGACCTTTTGGCGGCGGCGCTCAGATTGGGTTGGCGTTCAAGTTTCTGGGCTTCTTTCGCGACTTGCGCTTTGAACTCGGCTTTGAAATTGGTTCTGAGCCGTCCTTCTTCTCCCATGGCGGCGCGCTCCGCAAATTCGGCAACCCCGCCGTGGTTCATGCCGTGCAGGTAGTTCATCGTGCTCAGGGTTCGCTGGTCACGCAGTTCATTGTTGAAGGTCCGAACGTAGGACTTGAACGCACCCTGCACCGGCGCGACTTGGGTCAGGTGTGCGCGAACCTGTGCCGAACTGGGCCGGGATTGGGATTGCGGTTGGGCCAGGGATGGGCGCTGGGCCGTGGGCGCGTCCGAACCCGGTACGGCAGCAGGACCGCTGGGCATGGGGCCCAGCGGTAGCGTCGCGGTTGCCGCACTGTTCTTCACGGCAAGGGCCACGGTCTGTTGCGCGCCAACGGGCTGATGGTCCGAAGCGCCTGGCTCGGCAGCCAGCCTCGCTCGCAGCTCGCGGGGCAGGTAAGACCTGCTGACCTGCTGGCGCTGCTGGATGAGGGTGGCCGTTTTGCCCGGGAGGCGGGCGGCAGAGACTTGCGGGCGCAGAGGACTCTTGGCGTCGGGCAGCGGGGGCAGGGCGCGTTGAGGAGGAAGCGACAGGCTGGGAGGATTGGCCATGGTGCAAGAACGTGATGGGTTGCAGGAACGCAGACAGATGAAGTCGAGACGATCGGGCCAAGGCCCCGACCCAACGCCGTTGCCTCCCTCGACCGCCTGTTGACGGATCGATCAACGACGGGTTTGTGTGGTGGCCCGAATACCCTTGTTCCCGCCCTAAACCGTTCGGCTCAGATGCGGCCGAGCAGCAAGGCCTGGTCGATGCCCGTGGCGGCGCCCGGGCCCGCGGGCTGCGCCGCGCGCGCCATCGCATCGCTCCACCAGCGCTGCAGCGATTCGAAGTGCAGCAGGGCGGCGTTGAAGGTGTCGGGGTCGCCGTCGTCGGGCCCGAGCTCGCCGATCAGCATCAGCTCGCCCTGGTCGCCGTCGCGCGCGATGCGCAGGTGGCCCACCTCGCGCCACAGTGCGTTGTAGGACAGCGCGAGGTTGAGCGCGGCCAGCTCACCGCCCGGGGGCGGCAGGCCGAGGCCGGCCGTGAACACCACGCAGGCCCAGGGGCCGGACCACTCGACGGCGAAGCCGCCGCCGTGGTGGAACCCGACCCACCAGCTGGCTTCGTCGGTGCCGTCGACCTCGGCGATCTGGCCGAGCCGGTCCCGGGCCTGTTCGAGCAGGCGCTGGACATCCTGGGCGTCTTGAAGGGGGTGCATGCGACGAGCTCCTGGAGAGGCCGGATGCCGTGGGTCGTCGGGGCCGCCCGGGCCGTTCCGTGTCTAGGCAGCACGGCGGGCGGCCTCCCCCGGCCGGCCGGCGCGGCGCGCCGGTACGCCGATTGCCTGGGGCGGGTCTGTTGATCCGTGGAGAAGACCATGGCGAAGTACGGTCCCAAGGCCGCCGAGAAAGTCGAGCAGGCCATGCACGAGATGAAGCGCGGCAAGCTGCGCTCCGGCGGCTCGGGCGAGAAGGTCACCGACCCGAAGCAGGCGGTGGCCATCGGCCTGTCGCAAGCGCGGCGCGCGGGCGCCAAGGTGCCCAAGCGCCCGGCCGCCAAGCGCTGAGCGGCCGCGCCGCGGCCTGGCCTGGGGGTTGCTTGGGCGCTGGCCATGAGCCACCCCGCTGCCCCCGCCCCCGACCTCGGCCTGAGCAAGCTCGACAGCGCGCTGCTCAACATCCTCATCAAGGACGGCCGCGCCTCGTTCGCCGACCTGGCGCGCCAGGTCGGCATCTCGCGCGCCCATGCGCGCGCCCGCGTGCAGGCCCTGCAGGCCAGCGGGGTGATCGAGCTGTTCGCGGCCGTCATCAACCCCGAGAAGCTCGGACAGGTGAACTCCACTTTCCTCGACATCGTGGTGCTGCCCTCGGCCATCGAGCGCGTGGCGCAGGAGCTGGCCGACTGCCCCGAGGTGGTGAGCCTCTACATCATGAGCGACCTGCGCAGCCTGCACGTGCACGTGCTCACCGAGAGCCCCGCGAGCTTCGAGGCCTTCGTGCACCGCCACGTGTTCAACCGGCCCGAGATCACCGCGGTGGACTGCAAGACCCTGCTCACGCGCGTGAAGAACCGCCGCGGCGGCGCCCGTTTGTGACGCGCCGCGGGTGCACCGGCGCTGTGCCCGCTTGCCAATCGTTCGCGCGCGGGGCCCGGGGCGCACAAACGTCGGCCATCGCGGCGCGGGATGCCGCTTGTTGCATGACAAACGGCGGCAGCAGGCGATTGCGCTGAACATTCGGCAGCCAGGCCGGCCGCCGCCGCCCGCCGGTGTGCACCAAAACCGGAAGCATGCGTACCGATTTGCCCCACCGAGGCGCCATCGACGGCCGCGCGGGCGGGGAAAACCGCGTGGCACAGGGTTTGCGAACAGGCGCTTCCGTCGCCGAACAAACGGCACGCCGTCCCTTCCATCCGAACCGACTGGAGCCTGACCATGAGCCTGATCCGCCGCCAATTCCTCACCCGCGCCGCCCTTGCCACCAGCGTGGTCGGTACGCCCGCCGTGGCCAACGCGCAGAGCGCGCGCTTCAACTGGAAGATGACCAGCGCCTACGGCAAGGGCTCGCCCTTCTACATGGACGGCCCGGGCAGCGCCACCGACCTCGCCAAGCGCATCCGCGAGATGTCCGACGGGCGCCTGAACATCCAGGTGTTCGGCGCGGGCGAGCTGATTCCGGCCTTCGAGGGCTTCGACGCCGTGCGCGCCGGCACGGTGGAGATGAACCACGCCAACAGCTACTTCTGGACCGGCAAGACCTTCGCCGCGCAGTACTTCACCGCCGTGCCCTTCGGCATGAACTTCCAGGGCATGAACGGCTGGCTCTACGACGGCGGCGGCATCGACCTGTGGAACGAGGTGTATGCGCCCTTCGGCATGGTGGCCATGCCCTGCGGCAACACCGGCGTGCAGATGACCGGCTGGTTCAAGAAAGAGATCAAGTCGGTGGCCGACTTCAAGGGCCTGAAGATGCGCATCCCCGGCCTGGCCGGCAAGGTGTACGCCAACCTGGGCGTGGACGTGAAGGTGCTGCCGGGCGGCGAGATCTTCCCGGCGCTCGAGCGCGGCGTGATCGACGCGGCCGAATTCGTGGGCCCGTTCCAGGACCGCCGCCTGGGCCTGCAGAAGGCGGCCAAGTTCTACTACACCACCGGCTGGCACGAGTCGTCCACCGTGTCCGAGCTGCTGATCAACAAGGCCGCCTGGGACAAGCTGCCCAAGGACCTGCAGGCCATCGTGAGCAACGCCGCCGCGGCCTGCAACGTGATCAGCGAAGGCTGGTGCCAGAAGGCCAACTCCGACGCCATGGAGGACCTGGTGAAGAACCAGGGCGTGATCGCGCGCCCGCTGCCCGACGACGTGATCAAGGCCCTGCGCACCGAGACCGACAAGGTGCTGGCCGATGCGGTGAAAGACCCGCTGGTGAAGAAGGTGCACGACTCCTACTTCGCCTTCAAGGCCAAGTACGACCGCTGGAGCGAGATCAGCGAAGAGGCGTACCACATCAAGGTCCGCGGCTGAGCGCAGAAAGGCGGTTTCCATGTTCAAGCCCTTGCGCCCGCTGGCCGGGTTCGTCGAGGGCGCGATCGACCGCGTGGGTTCGCTCACCGCGTGGATCGCGCTGGTCATGATCGGCCTGGTGGCCGTCAACGTGCTGCTGCGCTACGCGTTCAGCGTCGGCTCGGTGTGGGCGCAGGAGCTCGAATGGCACCTGCTCGCGGCGCTGATCCTGCTGGGCATGAGCCACGCGGTGCAGCGCGGCGGCGAGGTGCGCGTGGACCTGTTCTACGCGCGCTTTCCCAAGCCGCTGCAGCGCGCGGTCGATGTCGCCGCCGCGCTCTTGCTGATCGCGGTGAGCCTGGCCTTCATCAAGCTGTCCATCGCCTACGTGGGCCAGTCCTACGCCATCGACGAGCGCTCGGCCGACCCGGGCGGCCTGCCCTACCGCTGGGCCATCAAGGCGCTGATCCCGGTCGGCTACGGCCTGCTGGTGCTGCAGCAGCTCGCGCACCTGGTGCGCCTGCTGGCCGGCCACGACAGCGCGGAGGACAGCCGTGTTTGAGATGTCCACCTACGCCCTGATGATGCTGGGCGGCTTCTTCGTGCTGCTCATGCTGGGCATTCCGGTGGCCGTGAGCCTGGCGGTCTCGGGCTTCGTGTTCGGCTGGCTGGGCTTTGGCGAGACGCTGTTCAGCCTGCTGCCCGCGCGCTTCTACGGCATCGTCGGCGGGTACCAGTGGATGGCCATTCCGCTGTTCGTGTTCATGGGCGTGATGCTCGAGAAATCGCGCCTGGCCGACGACCTGCTCGACGTGATGGGCCACCTCGCGGGCGGGCTCAAGGGCGGCATGGCCATCGGCATCGTGCTGTTCGGCGTGCTCATGGGCGCCACCACCGGCATCGTGGGCGCCACCATCATCACGCTGGGCCTGCTCACCCTGCCCACGCTGATCCGGCGCGGCTACGACAAGAGCGTGGCCTGCGGCGTCATCTGCGCCTCGGGCACGCTGGGCCAGATCATCCCGCCCAGCCTGATCCTGATCCTGCTCTCGGACATCATGCAGCTCTCGGTCGGCACGCTGTTCGCGGCCGCCGTGGGCCCGGGCCTGCTGCTCGCGCTGGTCTACATCGCCTACCTGGTGGTGATGGGCTGGCTGCGCCCGGCCACCATGCCCGCCATACCCCAGGCCGAGCGCGATGCGGTGTCGCGCCGCGAGCTTTGGACGCGCTTTTTCAAGGTGCTGGTGCCGCCGGTGATGCTGGTGGTGGCGGTGCTGGGCTCCATCGTGGGTGGCGTGGCCGCGCCCACCGAGGCCGCGAGCATGGGCGCCGTGGGCGCGGTGCTGGTCACGCTGTTCTCGGGCCGCTTCAACATGAAGGTGCTCAAGGACACGGCGCTCGAGACCAGCAAGATCACCGCGGTGATGATGCTGATCCTGATGACCGCGCAGGTGTTCGCGCTGGCCTTTCGCGGCCTGCACGGCGAGGACCTGATCGCCGCCATGTTCGACCAGCTGCCCGGCGGCGTGAACACCGCCATCTGGTTCCTCATGGCCATCATCTTCGTGCTGGGCTTCTTCGTCGAATGGATCGAGATCAGCTACATCGCGGTGCCGCTGTTCCTGCCCATCCTCACGAGCATGGGCGTGGACCCGGTGTGGCTGGCCATGCTCATCACGGTCAACCTGCAGTCGAGCTTCCTCACGCCGCCCTTCGGCTGGGCGCTGTTCTACCTCAAGGGCGTGGCGCCACCCGAGGTGAACATCAAGGACATCTACAAAGGCGTGGTGCCCTTCATCGGCTTGCAGGCGCTCACGCTGATACTCGTGTTCCTGTTCCCGCAGATCGCGCTCTGGCTGCCCAAGGCGATCGGCTGGTGAGCCCGAACACCCCGGAGACTTTTTCACCATGATCCACACCCTCAGGGCCTACGGCGGCATGGCCGTGGCGCCGCACCACCTGGCCGCGCAGGCCGCACGCGACGTGCTGCGCGACGGCGGCAACGCGGTCGAGGCCATGGTGGCCGCGGCCGCGGCCATCGCCGTGGTCTACCCCCACATGAACGCCATCGGCGGCGACGGCTTCTGGCTGATCCACGAACCCGGCCAGGCCCCGCTCGCCATCGAGGCCTGCGGGCCCGCGGCGCAGGCCGCCACCCCGGGCTTCTACCGCGACCAGGGCCTGGGCGCGATCCCCGCGCGCGGCCCGCTGGCCGCGCTCACCGTGGCCGGCACCGTGGGCGGCTGGGCGCGCGCGCTCGAGGTCTCGTCGCGCTGGGGCGGTGCGCTCGGGCTGCCGCGCCTGCTCGCGCCCGCCATCGCCCACGCGCGCGAGGGCGTGGCCGTCACCGCGAGCCAGGCCGGCCTCACGCGCGCCAAGCTCGGCGACGGCCTGGGCGATGCGCCCGGCTTCGCCGCCACCTACCTGGTCAACGGCGAGCCGCCGCGGCCCGGCGAGCGCCTGCGCCAGCCCGCGCTGGCCGACACCCTGCAGCACCTGGCCACGCACGGCCTCGACGACTTCTACCGCGGCGAACTGGGCGCGCGCATGGGCGCTGCGCTGCAGCGCGTGGGCAGCCCGGTGACGGCGGCCGATCTGGCGGCCTACCGCGCGCGCTTCGTCGAGCCGCTCGCGGTGCGGCTGGGCGACAGCACGGTCTACAACCTGCCGCCGCCCACCCAGGGCCTGTCCACGCTGATGATCCTGGGCCTGTTCGAGCGCCTGGGCGTGGCGGTGGACCAGGGCGAATCCTTCGCCCACGTGCATGGCCTGGTCGAGGCCACCAAGCGCGCCTTCCGCGTGCGCGACCGCCTCGTGACCGACCCCGAGCGCCTGCCCGGCGACCCGCGCGCCCACCTCACGCCCGCCGCGCTCGACGCACTGGCCGCCGACATCGACCCCCACCGCGCGCTGCCCTGGCCCGAACCGAGCCGACCCGGCGACACCATCTGGATGGGCGTGGTCGACCGCGAAGGCCGCGCGGTGAGCTTCATCCAGAGCGTGTACTGGGAGTTCGGCTCGGGCACGGTGCTCGATGGCCTGGGCATCTGCTGGCAGAACCGCGGCACCAGCTTTTCGCTCGAGCCGGCCGCGCTCAACGCGCTCGAGCCCGGCCGCAAGCCCTTCCACACGCTCAACCCCTCGCTCGCGTTGTTCGACGACGGCCGCGTGATGCCCTTCGGCACCATGGGCGGCGAAGGCCAGCCGCAGACGCAGGCCGCGCTGTTCACGCGCTACGCGCGCTTCGGCCAGGGCCTGCAGCAGGCGGTGAGCGCGCCGCGCTGGCTGCTCGGCCGCACCTGGGGCGCGAGCAGCACCTCGCTCAAGCTCGAAAGCCGCTTCGACGCCGGCCTGGTGCGCGCGCTGGCCGACGCCGGCCACGTGGTGGAGGTGCTGGGCGAGGCCTTCAGCGACACCATGGGCCACGCGGGTGCGCTGGTGCGCCACGCCGACGGCCTGATCGAAGGCGCGGCCGACCCGCGCAGCGACGGCGCGGTGGCCGCCGCCTGAGGCCGGTGGCCGCCGGCCACCTGCTACTGTCGGGGCTTCGCCACCGCGCAAGGAGCCGTATGCGAAGCCTTTTGACCGCCTTGCCCCTGGTGTGGGCCACTGCCGCGCACGCCGAAGACATCGGTTCGGTGGACACCGTGTTCAAGTTCATCGGCCCGGACCACAAGATCGTGGTCGAGGCCTACGACGACCCGGGCGTGAGCGGTGTCACGTGCTACCTCTCGCGCGCCAAGACCGGCGGCATCAAGGGCGCGCTGGGCCTGGCCGAGGACAAGGCCGAGGCCTCGATCGCCTGCCGCCAGGTCGGCGCCATCGCCATCGCCAAGCCGCTCAAGCCGCAGGAAGAGATCTTCAGCGAGCGCACCAGCCTGGTCTTCAAGCGCCAGCGCATCGTGCGCATGGTCGATCCCAAGCGCAACGCGCTGGTCTACCTCACCTACTCCGACCGCCTGATCGAAGGTTCGCCGCAGAACTCGGTGACCGTGGTGCCGGTGGACCGGGCCACGCCGATCCCCCTGCGCTGAAGCACGCTGTCGCGGCCCCGCTCAGTGCGCGCCGGCGGCGGCTTCCGCCGCGGCGGCCGATGCCGGCCCCTGACGCTGCGGCGCGCGCGTGAGCCACACCAGCGGGATCAGCGCCAGGAACAGCATGGACGAGAGCCAGAAGATGTCGGTGGCCGCGAGCGTGAAGGCCTGCTGCTGCACCAGCCGGTCGATCGCGGCGAGCGCCTGCTGCTGCGTCATGCCGCCGCCCATGAGCTGGGCCAGCGTGGCCTGCGTGGCCGGGCTGCCCAGGTTCACGGCCTCGGCCAGCTGCGTATGGTGCAGCGTGGCGCGGCTCTCCCACACCGTGGTGGCCACCGAGGTGCCCACGGCGCCGAAGGTGATGCGCACGAAGTTCGACAGCCCCGCGGCCGCGGGAATGCGATCGGGCGCGAGGCCCGAGAGCGTGAGCGTGTTCAGCGGCACGAAGAAGAAGGCCATGGCCACGCCCTGCACGATGGTGGGCACCAGGATGGTCGCGAAATCGGCCTGGGTGGAGAAGTGCGAGCGCAGCAGCATCACCAGCGCGAACACGCCGAAGGCAAAGGTCACGTAGCGCCGCGGATCGACCCTGGCCACGGTGGCGCCCACGAAGGGCGAGAGCACGATGGCCAGCAGGCCCACGGGCGCGGTCACCATGCCGGCGTCGGTGGCGGTGTAGCCCATGTACTGCTGCAGCCACAGCGGCAGCAGCACCACGTTGCCGAAGAACAGGCCGTAGGCCACCGAGGTGGCCAGCGTGCCGGCCCAGAAGTTGCGCCGCTGGAAGAGCTTGAGGTCGACCACCGGGTGCTCGTCGGTGAGCTCCCAGGCGATGAAGAAGGCAAAGCCCACCGCGGCCACCACGGCCAGGCCCGTGATCAGCGGCGAGGCGAACCAGTCGTGCTCCTTGCCGAGGTCGAGCACCATCTGCAGCGCGGCGATCCACAGCACCAGCAGCGCCAGGCCCACGCGGTCGATCGGCAGCTTGCGCACCGGGCTTTCGCGGCGGTGGTAGATGCGCCAGATGAAGAAGGCCGCGAGCAGGCCCACAGGCACGTTGATGTAGAAGATCCAGGGCCAGTCGATGTTGTCGGTGATCCAGCCGCCCAGCAGCGGGCCCATCACGGGCGCCACCAGCGTGGTCATGGCCCAGGCCGCCATGGCGCGGCCGGCCTGCTCGCGCGGGTAGCTCTGCAGCAGCAGCGCCTGCGACAGCGGGATCATGGGCCCGGCCACGAAGCCCTGCAGCACGCGGAAGGCGATCAGCATGGGCATGTTGGGCGCCAGGCCGCACAGCAGCGAGGCGATCACGAACAGCAGCACGCTGGCCACCATCAGCCGCACCTGGCCCAGGCGCTGCGTGAGCCAGCCCGTGAGCGGCACCGCGATGGCGTTGGCCACCGCGAAGCTGGTGATGACCCAGGTGCCCTGGTTGGGGCTCACGCCCAGGTCGCCCGCGATGGCGGGCAGCGACACGTTGGCGATGGACGTGTCGAGCACGTTCATGAACGTGGCGGCCGAGATCGCGAGCGTGGCCCACAGCCGCGTGCGGCCTTCGATGGGCGTGTGCGCCGCCGCGGCGGCGGGTTGGGCGCTGGCCATGGTCAGCCCGCTTTGTTCGCGGCCAGGCGGGCGTGGCCCAGGTTGGCGTCGATGATGCGCTGCACGCGCGCCTCGGCGTCGCCGGCGGCGTGGTCGAAGGCCTGCGTGCTGCTGCGGTTGCTCGCGGGCGCAGTGGCCAGCGTGCGGCCGTTCTGCTGGTGCACGTCCACCTTCACGTCCATGGAGAGGCCCACGCGCAGCGGGTGCGCCTCGAGCTGGCCGGGGTCGAGCGCGATGCGCACCGGCACGCGCTGCACCACCTTGATCCAGTTGCCGCTGGCGTTCTGCGCCGGCAGCAGCGCAAAGCTCGCGCCCGTGCCCGCGCCCAGGCCGGCCACGTGGCCGGTGTAGCGCACCTGCTTGCCGTAGGCGTCGGCGGTGAGCTCCACCGGCTGGCCCATGCGGATGTGGCGCAGCTGCACCTCCTTGAAGTTGGCGTCGACCCAGACCTGCTGCAGCGGCACCACCGACAGCAGCGGCGCGCCCGCGGCCACGCGCTGGCCCAGCTGAACGGTGCGCTTGGCCACGTAGCCGTCGACCGGCGCGGGCAGGGTGAGGCGCTGCGTGGCCAGCCAGGCCTCGCGCACCTTGGCGGCGGCGGTCTGCACCAGGGGGTGCTGCTCGACCGAGGTGCCGTCGGTCATGGCGCGGTTGCTCGCGAGCTGCTCGCGCGCGGCGTTGAGCGCGGCCTCGGCCGCGGCCTGCGCGCTGCGCGCGGCGGCCAGCTGGGCCTCGGCGTGCTGCAGTTCTTCCTTGGACACCGCGCCGTTGCCCGCGAGCGACTGGCGCCGCTGCAGGTCGTCGCTGGCGCGCGCGACCTCGTTGCGCGCGCGCGCCACGTCGGCCTGGCGCGCGGCGGCCTGGGCGTCGAAGGCGCCGTTGTCGGCGTAGAGCTTGCGCACCTGGCGCACGGTCTGCGCGAGCTGGGCCTCGGCCTGTTCGAGCGCGAGCTGCGCGTCGGCCGGGTCGAGCTTGACCAGCGGCTGGCCGGCCTTCACGAAGTCGGTCTCGTCGGCCAGGATGGCCTGCACCGTGCCGCCGATCTGCGGCGTGATCTGCACCAGGTCGCCCTGCACGTAGGCGTTGTCGGTGGTTTCGTACTGGCTGGCGACCAGCCATTCGTAGCCGCCGGCGGCGAGGCCGCCGAAGACGACCACCGCGGCGATGGCGAGCAGCGCCTTCTTGCGGTTCGGGTTGCCGGGAGCGGGGGTGGGGGCGGTGTTCTGGTCCATGGGGAGCGTCCGGAAGAAAGGGGGTGTGCGGTGGGGCGTGGGTCAGCGGGCTTGGGGCGCGTCGGCCTGCCAGCCGCCGCCCAGGGCCTGGGCCAGGTTCACCTGGGCCTGCAGGGTGCGCGCGCGCAGATCGGCGTCGAGCCGGCGCTGCGCGAGCACGGCCGATTCGGCCGACAGCAGCTGCAGGTGGCTCGAGAGGCCCGCGCGGTAGCGCTGGCCCGCGATGTCGTAGGCCGACTCGGCGGCCTGCAGCGCCTGCTGCTGTTGCGCGCGCTGCAGCGCCACCGAACGCGCCGAGGCGAGCTGGTCGGCCACCTCGTGCACGGCCTCGATCACGGCGGCGTTGTAGCTCTCCACCGCGGCGTCGAGGTCGGCGTTCCTGCCGCGCAGGTTGGCGCGCAGGCGGCCGGCGTCGAAGATCGGCAGCCGCACCGCGGGGCCGATGCCCCATTGCTGCGCGCCGCTGCTCAGCAGCTGGTTGAGGCCGATGCTCGAGAGGCCCACATAGGCCACCAGGTTGATGTTGGGATAGAACTGGGCGCGCGCGGCGTCGACCTCGCTGCCCGCGGCCTGCACGCGCCAGCGCGCGGCCGCGATGTCGGCGCGGCGGCCCAGCAGGTCGGCCGGCAGGGCCTGCGGCTCCGGCAGCGGCTGCAGCGCGGCCAGCTGCACGGGCGAGCGCAGCGGGTTCTGCGCGGGTTGGCCGATCAGCGCCGCGAGCGCGTTCTGCGCCAGCGCCAGTTGTTCGTTCACGGCCTCGAGCTGCTGGCGCGCCTCGGGCACGGTGCCTTCGCTCTGGCGCAGTTCGAGCACGCCGTCGAGGCCGGCCGCGGCGCGCTCGCGCACCAGGCCCAGCATGGCCTCGCGCTGCGCGAGCGCGCGCTCGGCCAGCGCGCGCTGTTCCTGCAGGCGGGCGATCTGCACGTAGCTGCGCACCACGTTGGTCGAGAGCAGGGTGCGCGCGGCGGCGGCGTCGGCCTGCGCGGCCTGGGCGTTGCCGAGCGCGGCGTCGAGCGCGGCGCGGTGCTTGCCGAAGAAGTCGATTTCCCAGCTGCCGCTGAGCTGCAGCGTGGCGGTGTCTTCGATGCGGCCGGCCAGCGGCGCCGGGATCATGCCCTTGGCGGTGAAGCGCTGGTGGGTGGCGTCGAAGGCGCCATTGAGCTGCGGGCCGCGCGCGGCGTCGGCCCCGTCGGCGGCCGCCAGCGCGCGCGCCACGCGGGCCTGCGCCATCCGCAGGTTGGGGTTGCCCTGCAGCGCCTGGTCCACCAGGCGGTCGAGCTGCGCGTCGCCGAGCGCGTGCCACCACTGGGGCGCCACCGGCGCCACCTCGGCCGCGGCCTGCTCGGCGCTCAGGCCCAGCGAGGCCGCGTCGCGCAGCTGCGCGCTCGAAGGCACGATGCCCTGCTGGCTCGCGCAACCCGCGAGCAGCGCGGCGGCCGCGATCGGCGCGAGCAGCCAGCGCGTGAAGGAAGCAGCGGTGTTCATTGGCCGGCCTCCTGCAGCGAGGTGGCGTTGTCGAGCATGCGCCGCAGCAGCGCCTTGAGGGTGTTGAACTCCTCGCGTGTGAAGCCGCGCAGCAGCTCGTTCTGCACCCGGCACAGGCTGGCCGGGATGTGCTCGGCGGTGGCGCGGCCCTGCTCGGTGAGCGCGAGCTTGACCACGCGGCGGTCTTCGGCCGAGCGCTCGCGCTCGATGAAGCCCTTTTCTTCGAGCCGGTCGACCATGCGCGTGGTGGCGCCGGTGTCGATGCGGCATTCGCGCGCCAGCTCGGTGGTGGTGGAGGCGTGGCCCTGGTGCAGCTTGAACAGCGGCATCCACTGCGCCTCGGTCAGGCCCAGCGGGGCCATCTCGCGTTCCACCTCGGCGGTGGTGGCGAGCAGGATCTGGCGCATGAGCCGGCCCACGGCTTCGTCGGGTTGCAGGGAGTCGGGCCGGTAGAAGGCGGTGGCGGGAGGACGGGATTTCATGGCCGTGAATTTACTTGCCTAGGCAGATATTGTCGCGGCATTAAATCACGGCCGAAGCGACCCGCGGGTCGGCGGCGGGGCAAAGACGGGGCTGCGGCCAGGGGCATTGCCCCGGGCGATGCGCTGGCGGTTCTCAGGTCGAAGGGGTGACCTTGATGAAGGCGTCGCGCACGTAGCGCGGCGTGAATTCGAGCCGGAGCTCGGTGTCTGCACTGCTGCTGAGCTTGCCGCCCATGTCGAGGTTGGACTGCAGCCGCACCAGCGACAGCAGCGCCGTGGCGGCCGCCCCCGCGCCCTTGAGCGCCCCCGCGATGCCCGCCGCGGTCTTGGCCAGGCCGTCGCTGTCGAAGCCGATCTTGCGGTTGGCGTCCACCGTCACCCCGGCGTTGCTGCCCAGCGTGGCGCTGAACTTGTGCTGGCCATCGGGCGCGAGGTCCACGCTCAGTTCCACCTGCAAGCGGCGGGTCTTGCCCTGCACCACCACGTTGTCGCCGCGGATGAGCTCGGCGAACTCGCTGCCCAGGTCGCGCTGCATCAGGTCGTGCACCAGACTCACCAGACCGCGCAGGTTCACGCCGGTGCTCGCGAATTGCGGTTCGTTGAGGAAGGCGAGGTCGCTCTCGGCGTACATCGGCTCGTAGTGCGCGCGCACGCTGTAGCTCGCCGGCGGCAGTTGAACCGAACGCCCGACGGCCACGCCGCGCTCCACCTGCAGCACGGCCGAGGCCACCGGGCCGGCGGTCTGGTTCGCATGGCCGGGGCCGAAGAAGTACAGCGTGACGGTGCCATTGAGCGCGCGCGTGGCGCCCACGCTGTCGGCCACGCGCGCGCTCAGCAACACGTCCACCGTGCGCGGGGCGGGCGGCGCGGCCGGCGCCGCGAGGTTCTGCCGCAGGTGGTCGGCCTTGATCTCGTCTTTCTCGGGCTGGGGCAGATCGAGCTTGTCGAGCAGCCGGTCGGTCACCACGCCCTGGTCGAAGGCCTGCGTGGGCGCGAGGCTGCCGGCGTAGCGGCCCGGGTCCAGCGACACGCCCGAGGCGGGGGCATCGGGCTTGCCTGCGGCCGGTGCGGCCGGTGCGGCCGGCGCGGCCGATGGCGCAGGGCTGGCGCCGCCCCAGGCCGCCCCCACGCCCGCGCCGCTGAGGGCCGGTGGTTTGGCCGCCTCGATCAGCTTGGCCATCACCTGCGCCACCTCCTGCCTGGCCGACATGTCGCGGAAGATGTCGCTCTTGCCCATGAGCTCCAGGGCCTTGGCCACGGCCTCGCCCACGCCCGGGAAGCCCGGCCAGTTCTGCACGCCGAGCACGCCCTGGCCCAGGCTGTCGGGCGTGATGGTGGGCATGCTGCCGCGTGCACCGCCCTTGAGCGCGTCGATGTTGGGCAGCAGCGAGACGGGCAGTTCGTCGAACGCCCAGTAGCGCGTGATGTCGCGCTCCTCGGCCGCGTTGCACTGGCCCAGGTGGGCTTCGGCGAACACGCCGCGCGTGGGCAGCGAGGCGATGCTTTCCCGCGGCGCGGGCGGCGTGCCCACCTCGGCGGCCGCGCGCAGCTCCTCGGGAAGTTCGCCGTGGTAGCGGAAGGCCAGGTGGTTGCCCGACATGGCCAGCGGCTGGTCGCCGGCGCGCGCCATCACGTGGCCGGCGTAGGGCATCAGGCGCATGCGCCGCTCGCGCGGATCCATGTTGAGCCACACCTGGGCGCCGTAGTGGAAGCGGTTGTCATTGAGGTGGTTGACGAGCGCGGTCGCGAGCACCTCGTCGGGCACAGCGGCCGTCGCAGGCGCGGGCGCCGGCGACGGCCCGGGCGCGGGCGCCGGCGCGCCGAGATCGGGCGTGCGCAGCGGCGCGCTGGTGTTCTCGATGAACTGGTCGGAGGCGGTTGGCGGAAACAGCTCGTGCTGCCCGCTGGCCAGCGCGTAGGTGTGGTCCACGAGCACGTGCTCGCGGTCGACCGTGCGGGCGGTGACCTTGAGCGCGCGCAGGTTCCAGCCGTCGAGCTCGGCGCCCGGGATGTTGGGCCCCACGCGGCGCCAGCGCAGCACGATGCGGCGCAACTGGCGCAGGTCCAGCGTGGCGGCGGTGTTCACGAAGCTGGCGACGATGCGGCCCGCGGGGCCGTTGGCGCCGCTGCGTGCTTCCAGACCCACGTTCCAGCCCGGCCACTGCGCGGGGAACTGCGAGATGTTGGTGAATTGCTCGAGCACCGGCGGGCGGCTGTCGAGCGACACCAGGGGCACTTGCGTGCCGTCGGCCAGCTCGGCGAGCACGCGGATGGCGCCTGCGGTGTCGGCCGGGGCGACGAACTCGTTGAGCAGGTAGTTGCGCCGCCATTCGGTGCTGAAGGTGACCACGAAGCGCGTGGCCACCGGCGAAGGCGCGTCGGGCGCGGCGGGCGCGGCTGGGGTGGCGGACGGCGCCGCGCCGGTCTGGCCCGCGCCCGCGGCGATGCGCTCGATCGCGTCGAAGCCCGCGGCGTGGCGGCGGTCGAGCAGCGCGGGCTCGAGCTGCGCGCGGTAGCGGCGCGCCAGGCCGCGGTCGAAGCCGATGGGCGAGACCGGCACCAGCACGCAGGGGTCGGCCCGGACGTACTCGGTGCGCACGGCCAGATGGCGCAGGATCTCGTAGTAGAGGATGGACAGGGCATGGCCGCGGTTCATGTTGGCCACGATGCGCGTGGCCAGTTGGTCGCTCTCGGCCTGGGTGGCCTGCACCACCACCGTGCTGTTCTGCGTGCGCGCGAGGTTGGAGCGCTGCATGACCTGCTGGTGGATGTTCTCGTGCGCCGAGGCCGCGACCTCGCGCGTGCCCTCCGTGTAGGCCATGCCCGCACCGATGGAATGGCGTCCGGCCGCCGAGATGCCGTACTGCGGGATGGTGAAGTCCATGGCGCCTGCGAGCCCGCCCATGATGGAGGCGCCGCGCTGCATCTCCTCCACGCGGCCGCTCACGATGTCGTCGATGTCGCGCTCGGCGGTCTGCTCGTGGGTGAGGCCTTCGCTGCTGCTGTTGCTGCCCTCGCGCCGGGCCTGGTCGCTGCGTTTCCAGTCGATCACCGCCACCTTCACCGCTTCGCCGGGCGCGAGGGTGAGGCTGTACTTGATCTCGCCCAGGGAATGGCCGAGCGAGCGCCAGGTCTGGCGGAACTTGAGCAACTGGCCCCAGAGGATGTGGGTGTCCTGTGCCGGCTCGGCGCCCACGCTGGGCAGCGCGCTCACGGGCTCGCGCCCCCGCGCAGGCGTGAGCACCGCCACCTCGTGCAGCGTGTACTCGCGCAGGGGCAGGCTTGCCGGCATCAGGTGTTCGCAGCTGCCGTCGCCGGTGCGCACCAGCGGCTGCATCAGGAAGGACTGCGGCGACAGCGCGTAGTCGGTGGCGTCGGGCTCGCTCACGCGGCCCTCGGGCCCGCGTGCCACGGGCTTGTCGGCGCGCAGCACCACGGGCGTGTCGGCATCGAGCACCAGGCCCAGCGCGTTCCAGGGCGCGCTCGCCACCGGCGCGTTGGGCGCGAGCTGCGGGTCGCGGGCCTCGCGTTCGAACAGCAGGCGCGAGCATTCGGGGTTGCCGGGCACCTCCAGCGTGAGCGCGACAGGCTGGTTCGCCGCCTGCTCGCCCGCCGCCGCGAGCGCGGCCAGCAGGCGCTGCCCTTTGTCGTTCTGGCGCAGCTCCAGCCGGGCGTAGCCCTGGCGATCGGTGAAGGCCGTGGCGAGTTCGAAGCGCTGTGCTTTGGCCACGGTGAGCACCAGGCTCACCGGCGCGCCCGCCACGGCGCGGTTGCCCTGCGCCGACAAGACGAAGACCCTGAGTTTCATGGCGATGGCTCCTGTCAGGCGCATGGGCGCCGAAGAGGCCATTGGCGCAGCGATGGGGCGGCGCCACCAGTGCCGAAAGTCATGGTGGCGTCCACCGGTTGGAGGAGGATCCGGTGCGCCCCGGGACCACGCCCTGGTCACGCTTGGGGGCTTTGGCGCCCCGGTGCGAAAATCGCGCCCATGAACGCCACCAACACCACCGAACTCATGCACACCCTGGGCCAGCAGGCCCTGGCGGCTTCGCGCCTGATGGCGCGGGCCAGTGCGGCCACCAAGGGCCGCGCCCTGCGCCGCCTGGCCGCCCTGCTGCGCGAGAGCGGTGCGCCACTGGCGGCGGAGAACGCCAAAGACCTCGAACGCGCGCGCGCCAACGGCCTGGCCGAGCCCATGGTCGACCGGCTCAAGCTCACGCCCAAGGTGCTCGAGACCTGCGCCCAGGGTTGCGAGCAGCTCGCGGCCATGCCCGACATCATCGGCGAGGTCTCGGGCCTGAAGCAGATGCCCAGCGGCATCCGCGTGGGCCAGATGCGCGTGCCCATCGGCGTGTTCGGCATGATCTACGAGAGCCGACCCAACGTGACCATCGAGGCCGCCTCGCTCGCCATCAAGAGCGGCAACGCGGCCATCCTGCGCGGCGGCTCCGAGGCCATCGACTCGAACCGCGCGCTCGCGGCCCTGGTGCAGCAGGCGCTGCTCGAGGCCGGCCTGCCGGCCGACGCGGTGCAGCTCGTGCCCACCACCGACCGCGCCGCCGTGGGCCAGCTCATCGCCATGCCGCAGTACGTGGACGTGATCATTCCCCGTGGCGGCAAGGGCCTGATCGAGCGCATCAGCGCCGAGGCCAAGGTGCCCGTGATCAAGCACCTCGACGGCAACTGCCACACCTACGTCGACGACCCCTGCGACCTGGCCCTGGCGGTCAAGGTGACCGACAACGCCAAGACCCAGAAGTACAGCCCTTGCAACGCCACCGAGAGCCTGCTCGTGGCGCGCGGCGTGGCCGCCGATTTCCTGCCGCAGATCGGCGCGATCTTTGCGGCCAAGGGCGTGGAGATGCGCGTGTGCGCCGGGAGCCGGGCCCTGCTCGCGGGCGTGGCCGGTGCGAAACTGGTCGACGCCACCGAGCAGGACTGGTTCGAGGAATACCTCGCGCCGGTCATCAGCATCAAGCTGGTCGAGGGCGTGGACGAGGCCATCGCGCACATCAACCGCTACAGCAGCCACCACACCGACGCCATCCTCACCACCGACCACGTGCACGCGCAGCGCTTCCTGCGCGAGGTCGATTCCGCGAGCGTGATGGTCAACGCCAGCACGCGCTTCGCCGACGGCTTCGAGTACGGCCTGGGCGCCGAAATCGGCATCAGCACCGACAAGTTCCACGCCCGCGGCCCGGTGGGCGTGGAGGGCCTGACCTCGCTCAAGTACGTGGTGCTGGGCGAAGGCGAGGTGCGCGGCTGAGGCGTCCATGCTGCGCCGGGTCGATCTGGTTCACCCCCTGCGTTGCGCGTGTGGCGCGGTGCAGGGCCACATCGAATCGCCGCAGGTCGCGGGCCGCGCGGTCTGCTACTGCCGCGACTGCCAGGCCTTCGCGCGATTCCTCGAGCGCGCCGACACCGTGCTCGACGCGCGCGGCGGCACCGAGGTGGTGGCCACGCGGCCGCGCCACGTGCACTTCACCCAGGGTGTCGAGCAGCTGCGCTGCATGTCGCTCAAGCCCGGCGGCCTGCTGCGCTGGTACACCGCGTGCTGCCACACGCCCATCGGCAACCTGCCGGCCGACCCCCGGGTGCCCTATGTGGGTCTGGTGCGCACCTGCCTGCCGGGCAGCAAGGCCGAACTCGACGCCATGTTCGGCCCCTGCGAGGTGGCGGTGAACACCCAGGGGGCATCGGCGCCCGTGCGCGCCACGCCCGTGGCCACGCTGTTCGCGGTGCTCAAGATCCTGCGCGCGGCCATTCCCGAGCGGCTGAGCGGCCGCTACCGCCAGAACCCGTTCCGCCGCGCCGACACCGGCGCGCCCATCGTGGCGCCGCTGGTGCTGTCGGCCGAGCAGCGCCGCACCCTGCGCGGCGAGGGCTGAGCGCGCGCAGCATGGCGTTCGCGATCCACCGCGGTTACCTGCCGGGCTGCATCGGCCGCATCGCCGAACTGCACGCCCGTTACTACGCCGGCGCCAGCGGCTTCGGCCTGGCCTTCGAGGCCCAGGTGGCGAGCGAGCTCGCGGCCTTCTGCACCCGCTACGAAGACGGCCGCGACGGCCTGTGGCTCGCGCTGCTGGACGGGCGCGTCGAGGCCTCGATCGCCATCGACGGCCGCCACGCCGAGCGCGAGGGCGCGCAGCTGCGCTGGTTCATCGCATCCGACGCGCTGCGGGGCCGGGGCGTGGGGCGGCAACTGCTCGGCGAGGCCTTGGCGCTGTGCGACGCGCGCGGCTACCCCCGCACGCGGCTGTGGACCTTCGATCAACTGCTGGCGGCGCGCCACCTCTACGAAGCGCACGGCTTCGCGCTGGCCCGCACCGAGCGCGGCGCGCAGTGGGGCACGCCGGTGAACGAGCAGCTGTTCGTGCGCGAGCGCCCCTGAACGGACGCGACCGGCCCCGGCGGCCGTTGGCGCTAGCATCGCGCGCACCACTGGAGGAGGCTTTTCACCATGTTCACCCTGGCCAACGCCGTCGTGCTGCTCATCGCGCTGCTGCACGTCTACATCCTGGTGCTCGAGATGTTCCTGTGGAACACGCCCCGGGGCCGCAAGGCCTTCGGCCTCACGCCCGAATTCGCCGAGCAGACGCGCACGCTCGCGGCCAACCAGGGCCTGTACAACGGTTTCCTGGCCGCGGGCCTGTTCTGGGGGCTCTGGCTGGGCCCGGCCGACGGCGGGGTGAAGGTGTTTTTCCTGCTGTGCGTGCTGGTGGCGGGGCTGTACGGCGCGGCCACGGCGAGCCGGCGCATCCTGTTCGTGCAGGCGCTGCCCGCCACGCTGGGCCTGCTCTGCGTCTACCTGGGGGTCTGACCATGGCGCGCACGCTCATTTCCTCGGGCTCGACCTTCGAACAAGAGATCGGCTACTCGCGCGCCGTGGTGCAGGGCAACTGGGTGTTCGTCTCGGGCACCACGGGTTTCGACTACAGCACCATGACCATCGCCGACGGCATCGAGGCGCAGACCGAGCAGTGCCTGCGCAACATCGAGGCCGCGCTGCAACAGGCCGGCGCCGGCCTGCGCGACGTGGTGCGCGTGACCTACGTGCTGCCCGACGGCAGCGAATTCCCGAAGACCTGGCCCGTGCTGCGCCGCTTCTTCGGCGAGATCCGCCCCGCGGCCATGATGATCTCCGCCGGCCTGGCCGATCCGCGCATGCGCATCGAGATCGAGGTGACGGCGCTCAAGGGCGGCGGAGACTGAGCATGCACGCCGGGCTGGCGGTCGGCGAGCGCTCGCGGTCGATCGACCCCGAGCTGTCGGTCTGGCTCGACCTGTCGCGCGTGGTCGCGGCGTTTTTCGTCTACCTGGGGCACGCCGTGATCCTCGAGGTCGCCCCGGCCGCGCTCTCGCTCACCTGGTGGCGTTCGGCCGACGACGCCGTGATCGCCTTCTTCGTGCTTTCGGGCTTCGTGATCGCGTCCACCACGCGCGAGCGTCCGGGCGACGCCGCGGGTTACGCCCTGGCCCGGCTCTCGCGCGTGTACTCGGTGGCGGTCCCCGCGCTGCTGCTGGTGCTGCTGCTCGACCTCGCGGGCCGCTCGCTGTCGCCCGAGACCTACGCCGGCTACGCGTGGCAGTACGAGGCCATCTGGCGCCGGCTGCTGATGCACTGGCTGTTCCTGGGCGAGGGCTGGCTGGGCGTGGCCCAGCCCTTCACCGCCGAGCCTTACTGGTCGCTGGCCTACGAGGTCTGGTACTACCTGCTGTTCGGCGTCTGGACCTTCGTGCGCGGCCCCGCCCGCTGGGCCGCGGCGGCGCTGGTGCTGCTGCTCATGGGGCCCTGGGTGCTGATGCTGTTGCCGATGTGGTGGCTGGGCGTGGCGCTGAGCCGGTGGCTGGCGGCCACGCGGCTGTCGCCGCGCGCCGCGCTGGCCCTGGCGCTCGCGTGCGCCGGGGCGTACGCCGCCTTTGTGCTGTCGGGTGCGCGCGACGCGCTCGATGCGGCGTCGCGCGCGCTGTACGCCGCCATCGGTGGCGCGCTGGGCCGGCCTTTCAGCGGCGGCTCCACGGTGCACGTGCTGCCCGATGCGGTCGTGGCGCTGCTGTTCGCCGCCCTGGTGGTGGCCTTCGCCCACCTGCGCTGGCGCTGGCCCGCGCGCGCGGCGCGGGCCGTGCGCTGGCTGGCCGAGCGCAGCTTCAGCTTCTACCTGATCCACTTCTCGCTGCTGGTGCTGGCGCGCGCGCTCGGCGTGCACCAGGCCGGCTGGTGGGGCAACGCCGGGGTGCTGGCCGCGGTGCTGCTGGTCACCGGCCTGCTGGCCGCGGTGGGCGAAAGCCGGCGCCACCTGTACCGGCGCGCGTTCGCCGGGCTGCTGGCGCCCTGGCTGGCGCGCCGGCCGCCGCGGCCGGCGGCTTGAACGGCCGTTCACCGACCCCATTTACACTGGCCCTCCCGCCCGGTCCCCCACGCCCACCATGGTTCCCCACCTCGTCACCGCCCTCACGGGTCCGATCAACGAGCTCGAGCAGCGCATCCTCGAATCCACCCCGGTGATCGAGCGCTGGTTCCGGCTCGAATGGATGGAGCACACGCCGCCCTTCTACACCTCGGTGGACGTGCGCAACGCGGGCTTCAAGCTTGCGCCGGTGGACACCAACCTGTTCCCCGGCGGCTGGAACCACCTCACGCCCGAGATGATTCCGCTCGCGGTGCAGGCGGCCATGGCGGCGATCGAGAAGATCTGCCCCGAGGCCAAGAGCCTGCTGCTGGTGCCCGAGAACGTGCGCGACACCTTCTACCTGAGCAACCTGGCCACGCTGCAGAAGATCTTCTACATGGCCGGCCTCAACGTGCGGCTGGGTTCGCTGTCCAACGAGATCACCGCGCCCACGAAGATCGACCTGCCCGACGGCAGCCAGGTCACGCTCGAGCCGCTGCAGCGCGGCAAGCGCCGCCTCGGGCTCAAGAACTTCGACCCCTGCACCATCGTGCTCAACACCGACCTCTCGGCCGGTGTGCCCGGCATCCTCGAGGACCTGCACGAGCAGTACCTGCTGCCGCCGCTGCACGCGGGCTGGCCCACGCGCCGCAAGAGCACGCACTTCAAGGCCTATGAAGAGGTGTCCAAGCGCTTCGGCAAGCTGCTGGGCATGGACCCGTGGCTCATCAACCCGCTGTTCAACCAGTGCGGCGAGGTCGATTTTTCGTCCGACGCCGGCCTGGAATGCCTGCGCAGCAACACCGACGCGCTGCTCACCAAGGTGCGCCGCAAGTACAAGGAATACGGCATCAACGAAAAGCCGTTCGTGGTGGTCAAGGCCGACAACGGCACGGGCGGCATGGGCATCATGACCGTGCGCGACGTCAAGGACATCGACAACCTCACGCCCAAGGCGCGCGCGCGCATGGGCACGGGGCAGGCCGGCCAGACCGTCACCGAGGTCATCATCCAGGAAGGCGTGCTCACGCACGAGCGCATCAACAGCGCCGTGGCCGAGCCGGTCGTCTACATGATGGACCGCTACGTGGTGGGCGGCTTCTACCGCATCCATGCCGAGCGCGGCGAAGACGAGAACCTCAACGCGCCGGGCTCGAGCTTCGTGCCGCTGGCCTTCGAGCAGAGCGCGCAACTGCCGCAGCCCGGCGTCAAACCCGGCGCCAGCGTGCCCAACCGCTTCTACATGTACGGCGTGATCGGCCGCCTGGCCATGCTCGCGGCCAGCTATGAGCTCGAAGCCACCGACCCCGAGGCCGAGAACCTCGATTGAGCGGCGGTTGCTGCGGCGCAACAAACCGCACGCCGCGGGCGGTTTAGGGCCGACTGCCCATGGCGCCGCCCAGGGCGCAAGGGCAGAATCCGCATCCTCTGAGCACACGCCCCACGACCCCGCGGTGGGGTTCTCCGCTTGAATTCCCGCGCTCCGTCTTCGCTGGCCGCCCTCACGCTCGGCGCCATCGGTGTGGTCTACGGCGACATCGGCACCAGCGTGCTGTACGCCGTCAAGGAGGTCTTCGGATCCGGCCACGTGCCCTTCACGCACGACAACGTGTATGGCGTGCTGTCCATCCTGTTCTGGACGCTCACCACCATCGTGTCGCTCAAGTACGTGCTGCTCGTGCTGCGCGCCGACAACGCGGGCGAGGGCGGACTGATCGCCATGCTCGCGCTGGCCGCGAACGCGGTGCACGACAAGCCCGCGCTGCGCCGCACCCTCATGGCCATCGGCATCTTCGGCACCTCGCTGTTCTATGGCGACGGCGTGATCACGCCCGCGATCTCGGTGCTCTCGGCCGTCGAAGGCCTGACCGTGATCTCGCCCGCGCTGCACCATTACGTGGTGCCGCTCACGCTGATCGTGCTGTTCGTGCTGTTCGCGGTGCAAAAGCGCGGCACCGGCGGCATCGGCCGCTACTTCGGGCCGATCACGCTGCTGTGGTTCGGCGCGATCGCGGTGCTCGGCGTGTCGCACATCGTCGACCACCCCGAGATCCTGGGCGCGCTCAGCCCGCACCACGCGTTGCGCTTCATGGTGCTGCAACCGGGCACCACCTTCATCATCCTGGGCGCGGTGGTGCTGTGCGTGACCGGCGCCGAAGCGCTGTATGCCGACCTCGGCCACTTCGGCAAGAAGCCGATCCGTCTGGCCTGGTTCTCGGTGGTGATGCCCTCGCTCACGCTCAACTACTTCGGCCAGGGCGCGCTGCTGCTGGCCGACCCCAGCGCGGTGAGCAACCCCTTCTTCCGCATGGCACCGGCCTGGGCGCTGCTGCCGCTCGTGGGCCTGGCCACGCTGGCCACGGTGATCGCGTCGCAGGCGCTGATCTCGGGCGCCTTCAGCGTGACCAAGCAGGCCATCCAGCTCGGCTACCTGCCGCGCCTGAACCTGCGCCACACCAGCGTGCGCGACACCGGGCAGATCTACATCCCGTTCGTGAACTGGGCGCTGTTC
Organism: Hydrogenophaga crocea; assembly: GCF_011388215.1. Classification (NCBI taxonomy): domain Bacteria; kingdom Pseudomonadati; phylum Pseudomonadota; class Betaproteobacteria; order Burkholderiales; family Comamonadaceae; genus Hydrogenophaga; species Hydrogenophaga crocea. The sequence continues at coordinate 3,434,054 of NZ_CP049989.1, read as the reverse complement.
ACCGCCATCGTGCTCGCGGTGGTGATGTTCAAATCCTCGAGCAACCTCGCGTCGGCCTACGGCATCGCGGTCACGCTCGACATGCTCATCACCACGGTGCTGACCTTCTTCGTCATCCGCTACGGCTGGAAGTACCCGCTGTGGCTGTGCGTGGCCGCCACCGGCGTGTTTTTCATGATCGACCTGGCCTTCTTCAGCTCGAACATGCTCAAGCTGTTCCAGGGCGGCTGGTTCCCGCTGCTGATCGGGGGCGCGGTGTTCACGCTCATGATGACCTGGAAGCAGGGCCGCGAACTGGTGTCCAAGGCCCAGCACGCCGAGGCGCTGGAGCTCGGCGGCTTCCTCGACGCGGTGTTCGTCGATCCGCCACTGCGCGTGCCCGGCGTGGCGGTGTTCCTCACGGCCGAACCGGGCATCGTGCCCAACGCGCTGCTGCACAACCTCAAGCACAACAAGGTGCTGCACGAGCAGAACCTGTTTGTCACCGTGCGGCCGCACCCGGTGCCCTGGATCGGCCTGAGCGAGCGGCTCGAGGTGCAGCCGCTGGGGCACGACTGCTGGGCCGTGACCATCCACTACGGCTTCAAGAACGACCCCGACGTGCCCGCGGCGCTCGAGCCCCTGCGCCTGCGCGGCTGCGAGCTCGAGCCCATGACCACGAGCTACTTCCTCTCGCGCGACGTGGTCACGCCCACGCTGGGCAGCGGCATGGCGCCCTGGCGCGAAAAACTGTTCGCGTCCATGCACCACAACGCGGCCGGTGCCGCGGCCTTCCTGAACCTGCCCACCAACGCGGTGATCGAGCTCGGCTCCAAGGTCGAGATCTGAGCCCCCCGCGCACCCCCGGCAGAATGCGGGCATGCGCTTCTTCCGCGACCTCAGTCTGTCCGCCGCCACCGCGGGCTTCGTGGCCGTGCTCGTGGGCTTCACGAGCTCGGTGGCCATCGTCTTCCAGGCCGCCCAGGCCTTCGGCGCCACACCCGCGCAGATCACCTCGTGGATGTGGGCCCTGGGCCTGGGCATGGGCCTGTGCTCGGCCATTCCCTCGCTGATCCTGCGCCAACCCGTGATGGTGGCCTGGAGCACGCCCGGCGCGGCCGTGCTCGCGAGCGCGGGGCTGGCGGGCGGCTTCAGCATGGCCGAGGCCATCGGGGCCTTCCTGATCTGCGGCGCGCTCATCACACTCGCGGGCGCCACCGGCTGGTTCGAACGCGTGATGAACCGCATCCCCATGGCGGTCGCGGCGGCGCTGCTCGCGGGGGTGCTTGCGCGCTTTGGCCTGCAGGCCTTCGGCGCGGCACAGACCGCACTGGCGCTGGTGGTGCTGATGCTGCTGGTGTACCTGCTGGCGCGCCGCCTCGCGCCGCGCTACGCGGTGGTGTTCACGCTGGTGGCGGGTGTGGCGCAGGTGCTGGCCACGGGCCGTTTCAACGCGGGCGCGCTCACGCTCGAATGGGCCGTGCCGGTGTTCACCGCGCCGCAGTTCAGCGTCGCGGCCTTCACCAGCCTGGCGCTGCCGCTGTTCATCGTCACCATGGCCTCGCAGAACCTGCCAGGCGTGGCGGCGATCCGCGCCGCGGGCTACGACATGCCGATCTCGCGCATCCTCACGGTCACGGGCATTGCCACGCTGGTGCTTGCGCCCTTCGGCGCCTTCGCGCTCAACCTCTCGGCCATCACCGCGGCCATCTGCATGGGGCCCGAGGCGCACCCCGACCGCGACAAGCGCTACACCGCGGCCGTGTTGTGCGGCGTGCTGTACCTGGCCGTGGGGCTGGTGGGCGCGCTGGTCACGGGCATGCTGATTGCCTTTCCCCGCGAGCTCGTGATGGCGATCGCGGGCATTGCCCTGCTGGGCAGCATCGGCGGTGGCTTGCACACCGCGCTGCAGGACGAGCGGCACCGCGAGGCCGCGCTCATCACGTTTCTCGTCACGCTCAGCGGCGTGGTGATCGCCGGCATCGGATCGGCCTTTTGGGGGGTGGTGGCCGGTGCCCTCGCGCTCTTTGTGCAACAGTACGGCGTCCCCCAAAAACCCACCCGCCCATGACGAAGAAGATCCTGGTCGTTGCCGACCCGCTCGAAGCCTTCAAGACCTACAAAGACAGCACCTTCGCCATGATGCGCGAGCTGCAGCGGCGCGGCCATGCGCTCGCCGCCTGCGAGCCGCGCCACCTGCAATGGGTCAGCGGCGGCCGCGTGACGGCGCAGGTGCGCCACCTTCGCCTCACGGGCGCGCTCGACGACTGGTTCGCCGTGACCGGTGAAGGCCGCGAGGCGCTCGCGGGCTTCGACGCCGTGCTCATGCGCAAGGACCCGCCCTTCGACAGCGAGTTCTTCTACGCCACCCACCTGCTCGAGCAGGCCGAGCGCGAAGGCACGCGCGTGTTCAACAAGCCCTCGGCGCTGCGCGACCACCCCGAAAAGCTCGCGCTGATGGAATGGCCGCAGTTCGCGCCGCCCACGCTGGTCACGCGCTCGGCCGACGACGTGCGCGCTTTCCACGCCGAGCACCGTGACGTGATCCTCAAGCCGCTCGACGGCATGGGTGGCATGGGCATTTTCCGCGTGCGCGACGACGGCCTGAACCTCGGCGCCATCGTGGAAACGCTCAACCAGGGCGGCGCCACGAGCGTGATGGTGCAGCGCTACCTGCCCGAGATCGCGCAGGGCGACAAGCGCCTGCTGCTCATCGGCGGCCAGGTGGCGCCCTTCGTGCTCGCGCGCATCCCGCAGGGCAGCGAGGTGCGCGGCAACCTCGCCGCGGGCGGCAAGGGCGTGGCGCAGCCGCTGTCCGACGACAACCGTGCCGTGGCCGAGGCCATGGCGCCCGTGCTGGCCGCGCGCGGCCTGCTGCTCGTGGGGCTGGACATGATCGGCAACCGCGTGACCGAGATCAACGTCACCAGCCCGACCTGCTTCCAGGAAATCCAGCAGCAGACCGGCTTCGACGTGCCCGCGATGTTCGTCGACGCGCTGGAGCGCGCCCTGGCATGAACCCGCCGGTCGATCCGCTGTTCTTCGCCGCGCCCAAGGTGGACACCTTTGCGGGCGCCCAGGCGCTCACCAACGCCAGCGGCTTCTTCTTCCGCCGCGGCGAGCAGCTGTTCCTGGCCACCAGCCGCCACGTGTTGGTGGACGAAGACAGCGCTCACCACCCGGACCGCATCGAGATCGTGCTGCACCTCGACACGCAGGACCTCACGCGCTGCACCGCGTTCTCCATTCCGCTGTTCAAGGATGGCGTGGCCACGTGGCGCCAGGGCCAGGACGGCGGCGGCGACATCGACGTGGCGGTGCTCGAACTCGACCAGTCGGCCCTGCCGGCGGACGCGATCGTCCATGCATTCACGCCCGAACACCTGGTGCGCGACTTCGACACCGTGCCGGTGGACGCCAACCTGTTCATCGTGGGCTTCCCGCTGGGCTTCCAGGACACGGTGCACCAGTTGCCCGTGCTGCGCCGCGCGGCCATGGCGTCGCCCTTCGGCATCCGCTTCCAGGGCCAGGGCATGTTCCTCACCGACGGGCGCGCGCACCGCGGCATCAGCGGCGCGCCCGTGGTCATGCGCGACCCCGCGCCGCGCGCGGCCACCGTGCCGCTGCCCTGGCGCCTGCTCGGCGTGCATTCCTCGCGCATGGACATGGGCAACCGCGACCGCGAGCTCGACGAATCGCTGGGCCTGAACTGCGCCTGGTACGCCGACATCCTGCTCACGCTCACCGAAGACCCGCCCGCGCCGGCCGCCGCCGACGCGCCGGCCCCTGGCGCCTGAGCGCAGGCGCGCCCATACCGGGGTATGGGGCGGCGCGGGCCGTCGCACACACTGCAGGCCCTTTCCACTTCCGGGTCTGCCCATGCGCCTTCACACTCGCCTTGTCTTCACCGCGCTGTTTTCGTCCCTCGTGCTGAGCGCGTGCGGCACCCGCCAGGCCCCGGTGGCCAGCGAGGCCCCCGCGGCCTCCGCAGCCCGAAGCGGGCCCGACACCCAGACCGCCACCTCGCGCGACGGTTCCTACCAGGGCGAGATCACGGGCACCGCGCGCCCGGGCAGCCGCTTCGCGCAACTGCGCATCGGCATGGACATGCAGGAGACGCAAGCGCTGCTGGGGCGTGCGCCCGACCGGCTGCATACCTACGAATCGGGCAAGCGCTGGATCCCGTTCTACTTCGGCAACGACGCGCGCCGCATGCAGGTGCTCTACCGGGGCGAAGGCTGCCTGATCTTCACGGGCGGCAACGTCTGGGGCAGCGCGGGTGGTGACCTGATCGGCATCCACCACGACGCTAGCGGCGCTTGCTACCAGCCCTGATCAGCGCGGCTGCTTGACGATGCGCAGGTAGGGTTTGGGCGCTTTCCAGCCGTCGGGGAAGAGCTTCTTGGCGTCCTCGTCGCTCACCGAGCCCGCGATGATCACGTCCTGCCCCTGGGTCCAGTTGGCCGGGGTGGCCACCTTGTGTTTCGCCGTGAGCTGCATCGAGTCGAGCACACGCAGGATCTCGTCGAAGTTGCGGCCCGTGGTCATGGGGTAGGTGAGCATCAACTTGATCTTCTTGTCGGGGCCGATGACGAAGACCGAGCGCACCGTGGCGTTGGTGGCCGCGGTGCGGCCGTCGGCCGTGCCGGGCTCTTCGGCAGGCAGCATGTTGTAGAGCTTGGCCACCTGGAGGTCGACGTCGCCGATCATCGGGTACTTCACCGCCGCGCCCTGCGTTTCCTCGATGTCGGCGACCCACTTGCCGTGGCTGTCCACCGGGTCGACCGACAGGCCGATGAGCTTGGCGTTGCGCTTGGTGAACTCGGGCTCGATGCGCGCCATGTAGCCGAGCTCGGTGGTGCACACCGGCGTGAAGTCCTTGGGGTGCGAGAACAGGATGGCCCACTGGTCGCCGATCCACTCGTGGAAGTCGATCGGGCCGTGCGTGGTGAGCGCGGTGAAATTCGGGGCGGTGTCGTTGATGCGAAGCGACATGGCGGGCTCCTGGCGGCGGTGGATGGAGCCCACCAGTGTGCGCAGATCACCCGCCGCTGTCGACGCCGCGGGCCGGGCAACCCTGCGCGCGACAGGTGCTTGGCGCCGGGATCTGCCGCCGGGCCGCCCCAAGGCAGATCAGCCCCCTCGGGGCTGAGCCCCGCGGCTCCGAGCCTGCCTGCGCAGGCTCGGACGGGGCGAAGAGGCGCTGACTCCGGCAGCGCCGCGGCCTGCAAGGCCTCGCGACCCGCGCAGCGGCGGAGCGTGGGGGCGTCAGTACAGACGGACCGCGACGTCGAAGTGCCAGCTGCGGCGGATTTCGACCACGTCGTACTGGCGCGCGAGGTTGGGCGGGAAGGGCGGGTAGTTGGCAAGGCTCTGCACGATGCGCGCAATGGCTTCGTCGATCGCGGGCACGCCGCTCGAGCGCACCAGGGTCACCGATTCCACCGAGCCGTCGCTGCGCACCGCGACCGTGACCACCGGGTCGGTGTGGCGCTGCCGGATGGCCTCGCGCACCGGGTCCAGGGCCGAGGGGTTCATCTGGATGCGTTGGGCGAAGGCCTCGCCATAGCGCACGAGGTCCTCGTTGGCGTCGACGCGCCCGAGCAGGCGCGCGCGGCGCAGCGGGCTGGCCGAGGGATCGCGCCGCGACTCGGCCTCGCGCCGCGCGGCCTCTTCGTTGAGCTGGCGCCCGATCTCGCGCAGCCGGGCCTCGCGCCGGGCCTCGTGCTCGTCGCGCTCGGCCTGGGCCCGGGCGGCGGCCTCGGCGCGAGCAGCCTCTGCGCGGGCTGCCTCGGCCTGGGCGGCAGCGGCCTGCGCCGCTTGCTGGCGTGCGGCCTCCGCCCGCGCGGCTTGCGCTGCGGCTGCCTGGGCGGCCTGCTGACGGGCCGCTTCTTGACGGGCCGCTTCTTGACGGGCCGCTTCTTGACGGGCCGCTTCTTGACGGGCCGCTTCTTGACGGGCCGCTTCTTGACGGGCCGCTTCTTGACGGGCCGCTTCTTGACGGGCCGCTTCTTGACGGGCCGCTTCTTGACGGGCCGCTTCTTGACGGGCCGCTTCTTGACGGGCCGCTTCTTGACGGGCCGCTTCTTGACGGGCCGCTTCTTGACGGGCCGCTTCTTGACGGGCCGCTTCTTGACGGGCCGCTTCTTGACGGGCCGCTTCTTGACGGGCCGCTTCTTGACGGGCCGCTTCTTGACGGGCCGCTTCTTGACGGGCCGCCGCCTGCTGCGCGGCGGCGGCCCGTTCCGCGGCCTGGCGGGCGGCCTCGCGTGCCTCGGCCTCACGGCGTGCCTGCTGCTCAGCCGCGGCGCGCTCGGCCGTCGCCGCACGCGCCGCTTCGGCGGCGACCCGTTGCGCTTCGGCCCGTTCGGCGTCGGCCCGAGCGGCCTCCTGGCGCGCCGCCTCTTCGCGCGCGGCGGCCTGGCGTTCGGCGTTGCGGCGCTCGATCTCGATCCGCGCCGCCTCAGCCCGGGCGGCTTCCTGCTGTTCGGCAACCTGGCGCGCGCTCTCGCGCCGCTCGCGCTCCTGGCGCGTGGCCTCGGCCTGCGCCGCGGCCTGCCGCAGCGCGTCCTGCCGCTCGACCTCCAGGCGCTCGCGCTCGGCCTGCGCGGCGCTTTCGCGGCGGGCCGCTTCCTGCGCAGCGGCCGCCTGCGCCGCTGCCTCGGCGCGCTCGATGTCCAGCCGCGCGGCCGCCTCGCGCTCGGCCGCCAGGCGGGCGGCTTCGGCGCGCGCGGCTTCAGCGCGGGCCGACGTCAGGCGCTCCGCTTCGGCCTGCGCCTCGGCCTGGCGCGTGGCTTCCGCCAGGCGCTGCGCCTGCTCCTGCGCGGCCTGCTCGCGCGCCGCTTCGCGCCGCTCGGTCTCGCGCCACTCGTTCGCCGATGGCGCGGCCTCCGCCGGGGCGGGCGGTTCGACCGGCACATCGGCCGTCGCGGGCGCGACCATGGCCAGCGCGGTCGCGGCCGGCGCGGGAGGCGCCTGGGGCGCGGGCGGGGCCGGCACCGCGGCGGGACCTGCCGAGGCCGCTGCAGATGGCAGGGGCGTCGGCGTCGCGGGCACGGGCGTTGCCGGGGCGGTGGCCGCGGCGCTTGGGCCGGGCGTGAGCCGCACGCGCAGCTCGGGCACTTCGGCGCGCCGCTCCTGCCAGGGCAGGCCGAAGCCCGGCAGGCCCAGACCCTGACCACCGAAGGTCAGGCCCAGCAGCAGCAGGTGCACGCCGAGCGACACGCCCCAGGCCAGCGCCTCGCGCCGCCGTTCGGACACCATGCCGCGGGGGCGCCAGCGTTCGGCCAGTTCCTGGGGCAGGGTCTGCACCGGCGGGCGTTCCAGCGGCGCAGGCCCCGAGGTGTCAGTGGTGTTTGCCGAACGCATGGCGCGCATTGTCCAATCCAAATCCGCTTTGAGGAGCCGACCCGTGAAACCCCGCATCTCCCTGCTCACCCTGGCCGTCGATGACCTCGAGCGCGCGCTGCGCTTCTACCGCGACGGCCTGGGCCTGGCCACCGAAGGCATCGTGGGCGCCGACATCGAGCACGGCGCCGTGGTCTTCTTCGAGCTCGAAGGCGGTCTGCGGCTCGCGCTGTTCCCGCACGCGAGCCTGGCGCGCGATGCCGGTCTGCCGCTGGCGGCCCGCGCCGGGGGCCCGCGCCTGAGCCTGGCGCACAACGTGGCCTCGAAGGCCGAGGTGGATGCCGTGATGGCGCAGGCCGCGGCCGCGGGGGGCGCGCTGGTCAAGCCCGCGCAGGCCACGTTCTGGGGCGGCTACGCGGGCTACTTCCAGGACCCGGACGGCCACCTGTGGGAGGTGGCCTGGAACCCGGCCTGGCCCGTGCCGGCCTGAGCCCGGGGGCTCAGAGCTTCTCGGTTTCGCCGGCCTTGGGCTGCCACTTCATCAGGCCCTTTTCGATCCGCCCCACCAGCCCGTCGAGCACGAGCGCGAAGGTGGTGAGTACCAGGATGCCGGCCATCACGGTGTTGATGTCGAACTGCCCTTCGGCCTGCAGGATGAGGTAGCCCACGCCCTGCGACGAGCCCAGGTACTCGCCCACCACCGCGCCCACGAAGGCCAGGCCCACGCTGGTGTGCAGCGAGCTGAACACCCAGCTCGTGGCGCTGGGCAGGTACACGTGGCGCAGCAGCTGCTTCTGGCTCGCGCCCAGCATGCGCGCGTTGGCCAGCACCACCGGGCTCACCTCTTTCACGCCCTGGTAGACGTTGAAGAACACGATGAAGAACACCAGCGTGACACCCAGTGCCACCTTGGAGCCCATGCCCAGCCCGAACCACACCGCGAAGATGGGCGCGAGGATGATGCGCGGCATGGAGTTGAGCGCCTTGATGTAGGGCTCGAGGATGGCCGAGGCCATGGGCGAGAGCGCCAGCCACAGCCCGCCCGCCAGGCCGGTGACCGCGCCGATGCCGAAGGCCATGAGCGTTTCGGCGAGCGTGACCCACAGGTGCACGTAGATGTCGGCATCGGTCACGAACCAGGCCCAGATGCGCGCGAAGATCTTCAGCGGTTCGCCGAAGAAGAACGCGGCCTGGCGGTCGTTGTCGAACATGAAGGTGGGCACCAGACCGGGCTTGGTCATCACGTGCCAGAACACGAAGATCAGCACCAGCAGGCCGAGCTGCCAGAGCCGCAGGTTGCCCGGTCGGGGCTTGAGAAACTTCCACATGGCGGGTGCGCGGCCTCAGGCGGCCTTCTGCAGTTGTTGCTGGTAACCCTTGAGCACCTCGTCGCGCAGCACGGCCCAGATGGCGGCGTGCAGCTCGAGGAAGCGCGGCGTGGTCTTGACCTCGGCGACATCGCGCGGGCGCGGGATGTCGATGGCGAACTCGCCGATGGGGCGGCTGGCCGGGCCGGCCGACATCACCACCACGCGGTCGCTCATGGCAATGGCCTCGTCGAGGTCGTGCGTGATGAACAGCACCGCCTTTTTCTTGCGCGCCCAGAGCTCCAGCACCTCGTTTTCCATCAGCTGGCGCGTCTGGATGTCGAGCGCCGAGAAGGGCTCGTCCATGAGGATGATGTCGGGGTCGAGCACCAGGGTCTGCGCGAGCGAGGTGCGCTTGCGCATGCCGCCGCTCATCTGGTGCGGGTAGCGGTCGCCGAAGCCGCCCAGGCCCACGCGGCGCAGCCAGTCGTCGGCCTGCGCGCGCGCCTCGGCGTCGGGCACGCCGCGGAACTGCAGGCCGGCCATGACGTTGTCGAGCGCGGTGCGCCAGGGCATGAGGCTCTCGGCCTGGAACATGTAGCCCGCGCGCGCATTGATGCCCTGGAGCGGCTCGCCGAAGATGCGCGCGCTGCCCTTGCTGGGTTCGAGCAGCCCGGCCGCGACGTTGAGCAGCGTGCTCTTGCCACAGCCGGTGGGGCCCACCACGCTCACGAATTCGCCTTCGCCCACGCGCAGGTCGACGTTGTCGACCGCGGTGTAGCGCTGGCCGGGCGCGTCCTTGCTGATGAAGGTGCAGGCCACGCCCTGCAGTTCGATCGCTGCCGTCATCTCAGCCCTTGGGGTACTTGGCCACGGCCTTCTGCACGAAGCTGTTGGTGTAGACGGCGTTGAGGTCGAGCTTGGCCTTCGCGATCTCGGCGTCCACGCTGCCCAGCGCGCGGAACGCGGTGTCGGCGCCCTTGGCCGGGATGCTGCCGTCGGGCGAGAGCGCCTTCTGCGCGGCCAGGAAGCCGTCGATGTAGACCGCGCGGTCGCCGAGCAGGTAGCTCTCGGGGACCACCTTGATGATGTCACCCGGGCCGGCCTGCTGGATCCACTTGTTGGCGCGCACCATGGCGTTGGTCATGGCCTGCACCGTGTTGGGGTTCCTGTCCACGAAGGCCTGCGGGGCGTACAGACAGCCCGCGGGCATGGGACCGCCGAAGACCTTCTCGGCCTCGCTCACGATGCGCGTGTCGGTCACGACCTTGAGGTCGCCCGAGCGCTGCAGCAGCGTGATCACCGGGTCGAGGTTGCTGATGGCGTCGATCTGGCCCGCGCGCATGGCGGCCACGGCGCCATTGCTCGCGCCCACGCCCACGATGCTCACATCGGAAGGCTTGAGGCCGGCCTTGGCGAGCACGAAGTTCACCAGCACGTTGGTGGAGCTGCCCGGCGCGGTCACGCCGATCTTCTTGCCCTTGAGGTCGGCCACGCTCTTGTAGTTGGCCATGGTCTTGGGGTTGACGCCGAGCACGATCTGCGGCGCCAGGCCTTGCAGCACGAAGGCGCGCATGGGCTGGCCCTTGAACTGCATGTTCACCGTGTGCTCGAAGGCGCCCGAGACCACGTCGGCGCTGCCGCCGACCACGGCCTGCAGCGCACGCGCGCCGCCCGCGAAATCGACGATGGTGAGGTCCAGGCCTTCCTGCTTGAAGTAGCCGAGCTGCTCGGCGATGGTCAGGGGCAGGTAGTAGAAGAGGTTCTTGCCGCCCACGGCGATGGTGCACTTGGGCTTCTCCAGCGCCTGCGCGAACGAGAGCGAGGGCAGGCTGGCGGCGGCGATCCCGCCGGCGATGAAATGGCGTCGTTGCATGCGTGTCTCCTGGTGTCGGATGAGGTCGGCGACCCCGTGCGGGGGCACGCGGGGATCATAGACCCGAGGGGTATGCCCGCGGTCCGCCCGGGCATCAGGGATGGCCCTAGGGGCCGGGGCTCACTCGAGCGGCAGGCCGTCGACGAAGACCTTGAGCTCGTTGGGCTGGAACGCGGTCCACTGCTCGTTGCTGGTGAGCGGTGTGGTCACGATCACGGCGGCGCGGTCGCCCGGCTGGTTCATGGTGGCGAAGTCCACCGTCCAGTCGCAGTCCTTGAGGGTGGCCAGCGCGAACGGGTGCTGGCGCACCAGCCAGTGCAGGTTCGTGCTGCAGTGGGCCCAGAGCGCCTCGCCGTTGGACAGCAGGAAGTTGAAGTTGCCGAAGCGCGTGACCTGGGGGATCAGCTCGCGCAGCGTGGCCGTGAGCTCGCGCACGCTGGGCAGGCCCGCGTGCGACTTGTGCAGCTCCTGCATGAGCCAGCAGAACGCGCGCTCGCTGTCGGTGGTGCCCACGGGGCGGAAGTGGCTGTGCAGCTTGGGTTCGTAGTCCTTGAGGTCGCCGTTGTGCGCGAACACCCATTGCCGGCCCCAGAGCTCGCGCACGAAGGGGTGCGCGTTCTCGAGCGCCACCTCGCCGACGGTGGCCTTGCGCACGTGGGCCACGATGTTGCGGCTCTTGAGCGGGTAGGCCTGCAGGAACTGCGCCATGGGCGACTGCGCGGCGCTTTCGTGGTCGAGGAAGAGCCGCAGGCCCTTGCCCTCGAAGAAGGCGATGCCCCAGCCGTCGGCGTGGTGGTCGGTGTTGCCGCCGCGTTCACGGAAGCCGGTGAAGCTGAAGGTGGCGTCGGTGGGCGTGGCGCAGTTGAGACCGAGCAGTTGGCACATGGGATGTGGGTAACGGTGGCGCCCTATTTTGCGTTCGGCCCGGCCCTGAGCTTGAGTGCGGCGATGAGCGCGAAGCCGCAGATGACGGCCAGCAGCAGGAAGGTTTCGTCGAAGGCGCGCAGCCGGTCGGGGCTGGCCTGCTGGGCGGAGAGCACCTGGCCGTGCGCCGCCAGCCGCCACTCGAGGAAGATGCCGCACAGGCTCACGCCCGCCGCGCCGCCGAGCATGCGCAGGAAGTTGATCACGCTCGAGCCCTGCGGGATGTGCGTGTGCTCAAGGCCTCGCATGGCGCCGATGTTGAGCGAGGGCAGGATGAAGCCCAGCCCGATGCGGCCCACGATGGCCCACACGATCAGCAGCGGGATGATGGCGCCGGCGCGGTCGAGGCGGATGGTGGTCATGAGTGCGAACGAAGCCGCGAGCAGCAGCACCCCGATGCTCACCAGCCGGTGCGTGGGCTGGTGGTCGGCCAGCCGGCCCACGCCCGCGATGGTCAGGGCCAGCACCAGCCCCGAGGGCAGCAGCACCGTGCCCACCACCGACGGCGACAGCTGCAGGCCCATCTGCATGTAGACCGGCAGCAGGTAGGTGGAGCCGAACAGCGCGATGCCGTAGATGAAGGCCACGATGCTGCCCATGGCGAAGCGCCGGTCGCGGAACAGCGAGAGGTTCATGAGCGGGTCCTGGCCGCGGTGCGGGTGCTGCTGGCGCAGCCGCAGCGTGCGCCGCTCCAGCCACACGAAGGCGAACAGCAGGCCCAGCGACGCGGCGAGCAGCGCCGAGGCGGCGGCTGGCGTGCCGCCCTGCAGCTCCACCAGGCCGTTGAGCAGGCACAGCGTGCCCACCGCGGCCAGCAGCAGGCCGCGCCAGTCGAGCCCGGCGCCCGCGCGGTTGGCCGCGCCGCCGCCCGGCGCCGTGGTGGGGATGAGCTTCTTCGCGAGCCAGAGCGACACGATGCAGAAGGGCACCACCATGAAGAAGATGGACCGCCAGCCGAACAGATCGACCAGCACGCCGCCGATGCTGGGCCCCAGCGCCGGCGCCAGCACCACGCCCATGCCGAAGATGCCGCTGGCGCGGCCCTGCTCGTTCGACTCGAAGGCGCGCAGGATGATGATCGCCGGAATGGGCTGCACCACGCCGGCGGCGAGGCCCTCGGCCACGCGCGCGGCCAGCACCAGCGGGTAGTTGTTCGCCAGGCCGCCGGCCACGCCGCCCACCAGCAACAGCCACATGCAGCCCTCGTAGGTGCGGCGGTAGCCGTAGCGCGCGAGCAGCCAGGGCGTGGTGAGCATGGACACCGTCATGGCCGCCATGAAGCCCGAGGTGACCCACTGCGCGCGTTCCTGTCCGAGGGTGAAGTGGTGGCTCATGTCGGGAATGGCCACGTTCACCACCGTGGACGACATGATCGAGGCCATGGTGCCCACCATCACCGCGAGCAGCAGCAGCCAGCGGTAGCGCGGGCCGTAGCGCTCGCGCAGGGCGGGCAGGCTGCTGGGGTCCGGGGCTTGTTCGGGCGCGGTCATCGGGCGGCGTCCAGCGCGGCTTTCACGCAGGCGGGACAAATGCAGGCCGCTGCTCGCGCGGCCTCGGGCAGCCGCGCGAGCAGCGCGGGCGTGAAGGTCTCGCTCACGCACCAGCAGGGCGGCTGGGGCACGCCGGTGGCCCGTTCGATTTCCATCGCGCAGCGGTTGTCGCCCCCGCACAGCGGGCAGCGCTCGGGGTCTATCGGTGGAGGCGGGTGCGTGGGCATGGCGGGTGAGGGGCGCGTGCTGTGTTACGGTCGGCGCGTGATCCGCTTTGCCATTGTCGCCGCAGCGCTGGCGGCCACCGCCGCCCAGGCGCAGATTCCCCGCTCCACCCCCGTCCGTGTGCCCGACACACTCGCCGCGCGCGTGCAGGCCTGCACCGCCTGCCACGGCGAGCAGGGCCGGGCCACGCCCGACGGCTACTTCCCGCGCATCGCGGGCAAGCCCGCGGCCTACCTGCACAACCAGCTGCGCCATTTCCAGGCCGGCCGGCGCCAGGCCGTGGGCATGACCTCGCTGCTCGACCACCTCGACGACGCCTACCTGGGCGACATCGCCGCGCACTTCGCGGATCTGCACCTGCCCTACCCGCCCCCCGCGCCGGCGCAGGGCACGCCCGAGCAGCGCGCGCGCGGGGAGCGACTGGTGCGCGTGGGCGACCCGTCCAGGAACCTGCCCTCGTGCAACAGCTGCCACGGCGAGCGCATGACCGGCGTGCAGCCCGCGATCCCCGGACTGCTCGGTTTGCCACGCGACTACCTGATCGGCCAGCTGGGTGCGTGGCAGACCGGCATGCGCCGCGCCACGGCGCCGGACTGCATGGCCGTGATCGCCCAGCGCCTGAGCGGCGACGACGTGAGCGCCGTGGCGAGCTGGCTGGCCGCGCAACCCCTGGGTGCCGACGCCCGGCCCCTGGACCGCCTGCCGGCGCCGCTGCCCCTGCGCTGCGGCAGCGACCTCGGGGGCGTGCGATGACGCGCCGACTGCTGGTGATCGCCGCGACCGCGCTGTTGCTGGTGGCCGCGGCCTTTGCGTGGGTCGTGCTGCGCGAGCTGCGCCCGGCTCCGCTGGTCGACGGCCCGGAGCCCGTGGCCACCCCCGCGCTGATCGAGCGCGGCCAACTGCTCGCGCGCGGCGGCAACTGCATGGCCTGCCACACCGCGCGCGGCGGCCCGCCCTGGGCGGGCGGACACCCGGTGCACACGCCTTTCGGCGCGCTCATCAGCAGCAACCTCACGCCACACCCCAGCGGCCTGGGCGCATGGACCGCGGCCGAATTCCACCGCGCCCTGCACCACGGCCAATCGCGCGACGGCCGCCTGCTGTACCCGGCCTTCCCTTACAACCACACCACGCGCCTGTCGCGCGCCGACACCGACGCGCTGTTCGTCTACCTGCGCACGCTGTCGCCGGTCGATCGGCCGCGCGAGCCGCACCGGCTGGGCTTTCCCTACAACCAGCCGATCGCGCTGGCGGTGTGGCGCGCCCTGTTCTTCACGCCTGCCGAACACCGCGACGACCCGGCGCGCAGCGCCGAATGGAACCGCGGCGCGTGGTGGGTGGAAGGCGTGGCCCATTGCGCGGCCTGCCACCGCGAGAGCGGCGTGCTCGAAAGTCCGGGCCTGGCGCTGGCGGGCGGGCTCATGCCCGATGGCGCGTGGACCGCGCCCTCGCTGCGCGATCCGGCCGAAGCGGGTGTGCAGGACTGGAGCGTGGAGGCGATCGTCGAACTGCTGCGCGGCGGCCGCAATGCCCACGCCAGTGTCGCCGGGCCCATGGCCGAGGTGGTGCGCCATGGCACGCAGCACCTGCCCGAGGCGGATCTGCGCGCGATCGCCGTCTACCTCCAGCAGGTGCCGAGAGAGCCGGTGGCGCGCCACGACGAAGCGGCACCCGCCCGCCTGCTGACGCTGGGCGCGCGCGTGTACGAGCAGCGCTGCGCGCAGTGCCATGGCGACCAGGGCGAAGGCGCGTGGGCCGAGGGCGCACCGGCGGATGGCCCCTGGGCGTTTCCCCCGCTGGCGGGCAGCCGAGCCGTCACGCAGGCCTCACCCGTGAACCTGCTGCGCTGGGTGCTCGATGGCGGCTACGGCCCCAGCACCGCGGACCATCCCCGGCCCTGGGGCATGCCGCCGTTCCGCGGCCTGCTCACGGACGAAGAGATTGCCGCTGTCGCCAGCCACGTGCGGCAGGCCTGGGGCAACCGCGCGGGCGGCGTGGACACGCTGCAAGTGCAGCGCCTGCGCTGAGGCGCTGTGCGCCCGCGCGGACAAAACACCTTACTGTGACCGTTCATCGTCCATCGGGACTACACGGTGCTGGTGGAGGGCGACGACATGACCGAACCCGTGGCCGACGAGACGCGCTCGATCCTCGACGGACACATCGTGCTCTCCCGCAAGCTGGGCGCGATGAACCACTACCCGGCGATCGACGTGCTGGCGTCGTCGTCGCGCGTCATGAGCGCCTTGGTCGGCGCCGAGCACCGGGCCGCGGCCGGGCGCGTGCGCGAGTGGCTCGCCAAGTACGAAGAGATCGAACTGCTGATCAAGGTGGGCGAGTACAAGAAGGGCGCCGATCGCGTGGCCGACCTGGCCATAGAAAAGCGCGAGGCCATCCTCGCCTACCTGCGCCAGGACATGTACGAACGCTGCGGCTTCGACGAAGCCTTGGCGCGCCTGCGCCAACTGGCCGGGCGCTGATTTCCGACTCCCACGGCAATTCCGGCCTTCCGGCGTCTGGCGGCGCTGGCGGGCCTTCCTGTTTGCCATCTGTGCGCTTGTTCACGCTTCGGGCGGCCAGACGTGCCGATCCTGGGCGTTTTCGCCCGGCCTAGGCCTTCAGGGGTAGACCGTTTGCATGTGCAGACACTGTCAACTCTGACAGGTCTGCCGTTGTTTGAAGTTGAAACTGCGATAAACTGATGGCGGGAGCCGAAAGGCTCCTCCCGCTTTTCCTCCCTGAGCGGGTGCCTTAGTGTGTGACAGCAAAAAGGCTTCCCAGCCCGGCCCATGGCCGGGTTTTTTTTGCCTGGAAGGGCCTTGGGCGGCGGCACCCGCGCCGCGCCCTACACTGCGTCCATGCTCTGGATCAAAGCCTTTCACATCGTCTTCGTCGCGAGCTGGTTCGCGGGGCTGTTCTACCTGCCGCGCATCTTTGTCAATCTGGCCATGGTGCCGCCCGCCAGCGTGGCCGAGCGCGAGCGCCTGTTGCTGATGTCGCGCAAGCTGTATCGGTTCACCGGCATCCTGGCGGTGCCGGCCATCGCGTTCGGGTTGTGGCTCTGGCTCGGTTACGGCATCGGCCGCGGTCTGGGCAATGGCTGGATGCACGCCAAGCTGTTCGTGGTGCTGCTGGTGGTGGGCTACCACCACGCCTGCGGCGCGCTGCTGCGCCGCTTCGAGCGCGGCGAAAGCCGGCGCGGGCACGTCTGGTACCGCTGGTTCAACGAAGCGCCCGTGCTGCTGCTGCTGGCGGCGGTGGTGCTGGTGGTCGTCAAGCCCTTTTGATCGCCGCGCCCGGCGTACCGTTGATGCGCACGTCCGCCTGGCCGCTGGCCTTGTTGTATGCGGGGCTCATCCTGTATGCCAGCCTTTATCCGTTTTCGGGTTGGCGCGTGCAGGGGGTGGAGCCCTGGTCCTGGATGACGGCCCCCTGGCCCCAGTATTGGACGGCGTTCGATCTGTACGCCAACTTTCTCGGCTACGTGCCGCTGGGCTTTCTGATCGCAGTGGCCGTCTTGCGCCTGGGCGGGCGGCGCGGCGCGTGGTGGGTGCTCGGGGGTGGTCTTCCGATGCTGCTGTCGGCCGGGATTGAAAGCGCGCAAACCTATCTTCTGATGCGCGTGGCGTCCAACGTGGATTTCGGTCTCAACACGGCCGGTGGCGCCCTGGGCTGCGTGCTGGCCTGGCTGGCGAACCGTGGGGGCCTCTTGCAGCACTGGGGCCGCTGGCGCGAGAGCTGGTTTGATCAGCGCGCCCATGGCAGCCTGGTGCTGTTGGCGGTGTGGCCCCTGGCCCTGCTGTATCCGCTGTCCATACCCTTTGGCCTGGGGCAGGCCTGGGACCGCCTGACCGATGCGCTCGCGGAGTGGATGGGCGACACACCCTTCGTGCACTGGTTGCCCGAACCGGGGTTGCCAGCCGATCCCCTGAGTCCGCTGACGGAGGCGTTCTGCGTGGCCCTGGGTCTGCTCGCGCCGCTGCTCATGGCCTATGGCGACATGCGCTTCTGGTGGCGAAGGTTGGTGTTCGCTGGGGTTTTTCTGGCTGGCGCCTGGGCGGTTGCCGGCTTGTCGGGGGCGCTTACCTACGGCCCCGCCCATGCCTGGGCCTGGGCCACCGAGCCGGCGATCGCGGGGCTGGCGGGCGCCGGAGCGGCGGCGCTGGCCTGTGCGCCCCTGTCCCGGCGCTTGTGCCATGCCTTGATGCTGATGTGCCTGGGCGTGTCGCTCGCGCTGCTCAACCGCGCGCCCGAAGTGCCCTATTTTGCGCAGTCCATCGAGGTCTGGGAGCAGGGGCGTTTCATCCGCTTTCACGGCGTGTCCCAGTGGCTGGGCTGGTTGTGGCCCTACGCCGCCATCGCGTTCGGCCTGGGCGCGGTCGCGCGCTCGCCCGGGCACGCCGGGGCCCGGGCCTAGAATTCCGGCATGTCCGAGCCCACTGCGCCCACGCCGTCCTATTACCAGCGGCACATCTTCTTCTGTCTCAACCAGCGCGAAGGGGGGGAAGCGTCCTGCGCGAACCACAACGCCGAGGCGGCGTTTGCGCGTTGCAAGGCGCAGGCCAAGGCCCTCGGGCTGGCCGGGCCGGGCGGGGTGCGCGTGAACCGTGCGGGCTGTCTGGACCGCTGCGCGGGCGGGCCCATTGCTGTCGTGTACCCCGAAGCCGTCTGGTACAGCTACGTGGACCAGGACGACATCGATGAAATCGTGCGGTCCCACCTGCGCGACGGCGTGGTGGTCGAACGGCTGCGCACGCCGCCGGAGGTGGGGCGCTGACGTGAACGCGCAGACCGAGATTCGCCTGATGGCCGGTCCGGCCGGCGCGCTCGAGGTGGCGATCGACCGGCCCGAGGCGGTGCCTCTGGGGTGTGCGGTGATCGCTCACCCGCATCCCCTGCACGGCGGCGCGATGACCAACAAGGTGGTGCAGACCCTGGCCCGCGCGGCCGTGCTCGAAGGCTTGCTGGCGGTGCGCTTCAACTTCCGCGGGGTGGGGCGCAGCGAGGGTGTGTACGACGAGGGTCAAGGCGAGCTCGAGGACCTGTTGGCGGTGGTTCGGGCCGAGGCGGCCGAGGGCCCCCTGGTGCTGGCGGGCTTCTCGTTCGGCGCCTTTGTGACCAGCCACGCGGTGCAGCGGCTGCATGCCGAAGGCCGCGCCCTTCGACAGATGGTGCTGGTGGGCACGGCAGCAAGTCGTTTCAATGTGGCCCCGGTGGCCCAGGAACTCCACGCGCGCACGCTGGTCGTTCACGGCGAACTCGACGACACCGTGCCGCTGGCGTCCGTGATGGACTGGGCCCGCCCCCAGGTGCTGCCGGTGACGGTGGTGCCTGGCGGAGGGCATTTCTTCCATGGGCAGTTGCCCCTGCTGCGCGAATTGGTGGGGCGGCACTTGCGCGCCTGAGTTCTTTCCCGTTTCTTGTTTCCCGACCCTTGAGGATTCCTGTTTTGCGACTGTCTTTCCGTTCCCTGTTGGTGGGCCTGGCCCTGAGCCTGGGCCTGCACATGGGCGCCGCTGCCCAGATGCCGCAGCCCCCCGAGATCGCGGCCCGGGCCTACCTGCTGCTCGATGTCACCACCGGCCAGGTGCTGGCCAGCAAGGACCCGGACGCGCCGGTCGAGCCCGCTTCGCTGACCAAGCTCATGACCGCGTACCTGGTCTTCGACGCGCTGCGTGCGGGCAAGATCTCCCTCACGCAGACCTTTGGCGTCAGCGAGCGCGCCTGGAAGATGCCAGGGTCGCGCATGTTCATCGACCCCAAGATGCAGGTGCCCGTTGAAGACCTGATCAAGGGCATGATCGTGCAGTCGGGCAACGACGCCACCGTGGCGCTTGCCGAAGGCGTGGCCGGCTCGGTCGAGCGTTTCGTGGAACTCATGAACCAGCAGGCCAAGGCGCTGGGCATGAAGGCCACGGGTTACCGCAATCCCGAGGGCCTGACCGAGGCGGGGCACACGACCACGGCGCGCGATCTGGCCACGCTGGCGACCCGCCTGATGAACGACTTTCCCCAGTACGTCGGCTACTACGCCATTCAGCGCTACCGCTACCCGGGCACCCCCGCCACCAACGACACGAACCGCAACCTGCTGCTGTTCCGCGACCCCACGGTCGACGGTCTGAAAACCGGTCACACCAGCGCGGCCGGCTACTGCCTGGTCGCCACGGCGCGCCGCCCGGTGCCCGGCCTGGGAGATGGCCCGGCCGGCCAGCGCCGGCTGCTGTCGGTGATGCTGGGCGCGTCGAGCGAAAACGCGCGTGCCGCGGAAACCCAAAAGCTGTTGAACTGGGGCTACACCGCCTTCGACACCGTTCGCCTGCTGGCGGCCAACCAGCCCGCGGCGCAGCCGCGCGTCTGGAAGGGCAAGGCCGACACCGCCAAGCTCGGTCGCGCCGAGGGGGTGGTGGTGTCGGTGCCGGCCGGCGAAGGCGCGCGCCTGAAGTCCGAGGTGGTGCGCCCGGAGCCGCTGGTGGCCCCGCTGCAGAAGGGCCAATCGCTGGGCGCCCTGCGGGTGACCACGGCGGCCGGCCAGCCCGTGGTCGAGGTGCCCCTGACCGTGCTCGAGACCGTGGAAGAGGCCGGCATCCTGGGCCGCGCCTGGGACGCGATCCGCCTCTGGATCCAGTAAAGCTGGCCGGGCCGGGCCCAGGCTTGGCGCCGGCGGCGGTCCAGTGCTACACTCGCGGGCTTTTCGGAATTTTCCGGAAGGCTTCGCTATTTTCAAACGTTTAGGGACGTTTTCAATGCCAACCATCAACCAACTCGTGCGCCAAGGCCGGGAGGTCGAAAAGACCAAATCCAAGAGCCCGGCCATGGAAAACTCGCCGCAGCGCCGCGGTGTGTGCACCCGTGTGTACACCACGACGCCCAAGAAGCCGAACTCGGCGCTTCGTAAAGTCGCCAAGGTCCGCCTGACCAACGGCTTCGAAGTCATTTCCTACATCGGCGGTGAAGGCCACAACCTCCAGGAGCACAGCGTGGTGCTGGTTCGCGGCGGTCGTGTGAAAGACCTTCCCGGTGTGCGCTACCACATCGTGCGTGGCTCGCTCGACCTGCAAGGCGTGAAAGACCGCAAGCAGGCGCGCTCCAAGTACGGCGCCAAGCGTCCCAAGAAGGCCTGATCGGTTTTCTGAAATTCGGTGCCGCCGGCCAGACGAGCCGGATCGGCGTAGTGGCCTTGAACAAAGGCCGAGTAAGTGCAGGCTCCAGATGGGTCTGCGGGGTGTTCGGATCAACAGGACGTCCGAGCATCAACTGAAGCAAGAGGTGAATCATGCCCCGTCGTCGCGAAGTCCCTAAACGTGAAATCCTGCCGGATCCCAAGTTCGGCAACGTCGAAGTCGCCAAGTTCATGAACGTGATCATGCAAGGCGGCAAGAAGGCCGTGGCCGAGCGCATCATCTACGGTGCGTTCGAGCAGATCGAGAAGAAGTCGGGCAAGGACCCGCTCGAAATCTTCTCGACGGCCATCAACAACGTCAAACCCATGGTGGAAGTGAAGAGCCGCCGTGTGGGTGGCGCCAACTACCAGGTGCCCGTGGAAGTGCGTCCGGTCCGTCGTCTGGCGCTGTCGATGCGCTGGATCAAGGAAGCCGCGAAGAAGCGCAGCGAAAAGTCCATGGCCATGCGCCTGGCCAACGAGCTGATCGAAGCCACCGAAGGCCGTGGCGGCGCGATGAAGCGCCGCGACGAAGTGCACCGCATGGCCGAAGCCAACAAGGCCTTCAGTCATTTCCGCTTCTGATCCGGACGTTACCCTCTTCCGATCCACCTGACCCGAGAGCCCGCAAGCCCCACATCCCGGGGTGGCGGGCTCGAACCCTTTCCGGAGTATTTCCATGGCCCGCAGCACGCCCCTTGAGCGTTACCGCAACATCGGCATTTCCGCGCACATCGACGCTGGCAAGACCACGACGACCGAGCGCATCCTGTTCTACACCGGTGTGAACCACAAGATCGGCGAAGTGCACGACGGCGCCGCCACCATGGACTGGATGGAACAGGAACAGGAGCGTGGCATCACGATCACGTCCGCTGCGACCACCTGCTTCTGGAAGGGCATGGACCTGTCCTACCCCGAGCACCGCTTCAACATCATCGACACCCCGGGCCACGTGGACTTCACCATCGAGGTGGAGCGTTCCATGCGCGTGCTCGACGGCGCCTGCATGGTGTACTGCGCCGTGGGCGGCGTGCAGCCCCAGTCGGAAACCGTCTGGCGCCAGGCCAACAAGTACAAGGTGCCCCGCCTTGCGTTCGTCAACAAGATGGACCGCACCGGCGCGAACTTCTTCAAGGTCTACGAGCAGATGCGCGTGCGCCTGAAGGCCAACCCCGTGCCCGTGGTGATCCCCATCGGCGCTGAAGACAACTTCAAGGGCGTGGTCGACCTGCTCAAGATGAAGGCGATCATCTGGGACGAGGCCTCGCAAGGCATGAAGTTCGAGTACCACGACATCCCGGCCGAACTCGTCGAGTCGGCCAAGGAGTGGCGCGAGAAGATGGTTGAGGCCGCGGCCGAAGCCAGCGAAGAGCTCATGAACAAGTACCTCGAAGAGGGCGACCTCTCCGAGGAAGAAATCAAGAACGGCCTGCGTACGCGCACGATCTCGACCGAGATCCAGCCCATGCTGTGCGGCACCGCCTTCAAGAACAAGGGCGTGCAGCGCATGCTCGACGCCGTGATCGACTTCCTGCCCTCGCCGGTGGACATTCCCCCCGTGGCCGGCACCGACGAGAAGGAAGAGCCCGCGACGCGCAAGGCCGACGACGGCGAAAAGCTTTCGGCGCTGGCATTCAAGCTCATGACCGACCCGTACGTCGGCCAGCTCACCTTCGTGCGCGTCTATTCCGGCGTGCTCAAGAAGGGCGACACCGTGTTCAACCCGGTCAAGGGCAAGAAAGAGCGCATCGGCCGTATCGTGCAGATGCACGCGAACAACCGCCAGGAAGTGGAAGAGATCCGCGCCGGCGACATCGCCGCCTGCGTGGGCCTGAAGGAAGTGACCACCGGTGAGACGCTGTGCGATCCCGATGCCGTCATCACCCTGGAGCGCATGGTCTTCCCCGAGCCCGTGATCGCACAGGCCGTGGAACCCAAGACCAAGGCCGACCAGGAAAAGATGGGCATCGCGCTGCAGCGCCTGGCCTCCGAAGACCCGTCCTTCCGCGTGAAGACCGACGAAGAATCGGGCCAGACCATCATCTCCGGCATGGGCGAGCTCCACCTCGAGATCATCGTCGACCGCATGAAGCGCGAATTCGGCGTGGAAGCCAACGTGGGCAAGCCCCAGGTGGCCTACCGCGAAACGATCCGCAAGAGCGTGGACGAAGCCGAAGGCAAGTTCGTGCGCCAGTCGGGCGGCAAGGGCCAGTACGGCCACGTGGTGTTCAAGATCGAACCCAACGAGGCCGGCAAGGGCTTCGAGTTCGTCGACGCCATCAAGGGCGGTGTGGTGCCTCGCGAGTACATCCCCGCGGTGGAAAAGGGTGTGATCGAAGCCCTGAACACCGGCGTGCTGGCCGGGTTCCCGGTGGTGGACGTCAAGGTCACGCTGCACTTCGGTTCGTACCACGATGTGGACTCGTCCGAACAGGCCTTCAAGATGGCCGCCATCTTCGGCTTCAAGGAAGGCTGCAAGAAGGCCAACCCCGTCATCCTCGAGCCCATGATGGCCGTGGAAGTCGAGACGCCTGAAGACTACGCCGGCAACGTGATGGGCGACCTGTCGTCGCGTCGTGGCATGGTGCAGGGCATGGAAGACATGCCCGGCGGCGGCAAGGCCATCAAGGCCGAAGTGCCGCTGTCGGAAATGTTCGGCTACTCCACCACGCTGCGCTCGATGTCGCAGGGTCGTGCGACCTACACGATGGAATTCAAGCACTACTCGGAAGCCCCGCGTAACGTGTCCGAAGCCATCGTCGCTGCGCGCGCCAAGTAAGCACAACGGGTCGGTCCCTCGGGGCCGACCCTTTCATTTCAGTCGGTCTGCGACGCTGCGCCGCCCTGTGCCCGTGCGGGGCGAACCAGCAGTGGCGTGCAGACCTTAAACCGCAATACGGGCGATGTTCTTTACCTGAGGAATCGACATGGCAAAAGAGAAATTCGAGCGGACCAAGCCGCACGTGAACGTGGGCACGATTGGTCACGTGGACCACGGCAAGACGACGCTGACGGCGGCGATCACGACGGTGCTGGCGGCCAAGTTCGGTGGTGCTGCCAAGGCGTACGACCAGATCGACGCGGCTCCGGAAGAAAAAGCGCGCGGCATCACGATCAACACCGCGCACGTGGAATACGAGACGGCCAACCGCCACTACGCGCACGTGGACTGCCCGGGCCACGCCGACTACGTGAAGAACATGATCACCGGCGCCGCCCAGATGGACGGCGCGATCCTGGTGTGCTCGGCCGCTGACGGCCCGATGCCCCAGACCCGCGAGCACATCCTGCTGGCGCGTCAGGTGGGCGTGCCTTACATCATCGTGTTCCTGAACAAGTGCGACATGGTCGACGACGCCGAGCTGCTCGAGCTCGTCGAGATGGAAGTGCGCGAACTGCTGAGCAAGTACGACTTCCCTGGCGACGACACCCCGATCGTGAAGGGCTCGGCCAAGCTGGCGCTCGAGGGCGACAAGGGCGACCTCGGCGAGCAGGCCATCATGCGCCTGGCCGACGCGCTGGACAGCTACATCCCCACCCCGGAGCGTGCCGTGGACGGCGCCTTCCTGATGCCGGTGGAAGACGTGTTCTCGATCTCGGGCCGCGGCACCGTGGTGACCGGCCGTATCGAGCGTGGCGTGATCAAGGTCGGCGAAGAAATCGAGATCGTGGGTATCGCGGCGACGCAAAAGACCACCTGCACGGGCGTGGAGATGTTCCGCAAGCTGCTCGACCAGGGTCAGGCCGGCGACAACGTGGGCATCCTGCTGCGCGGCACCAAGCGCGAAGAAGTGCAGCGCGGCCAGGTGCTGTGCAAGCCGGGCTCGATCAAGCCGCACACGCACTTCACGGGTGAGGTGTACGTGCTGAGCAAGGACGAGGGTGGCCGTCACACGCCGTTCTTCAACAACTACCGTCCGCAGTTCTACTTCCGCACGACCGACGTCACGGGCTCGATCGAGCTGCCCAAGGACAAAGAGATGGTCATGCCTGGCGACAACGTGTCGATCACCGTCAAGCTGATCGCGCCCATCGCCATGGAAGAAGGCCTGCGCTTTGCCATCCGCGAAGGCGGCCGCACCGTCGGCGCCGGCGTCGTGGCCAAGATCATCGAGTAAGGAGCGATCGCATGTCCACCAAGCAAAAGATCCGCATCCGCCTCAAGGCCTTCGACTACAAGCTGATCGACACCTCGGCCGCCGAGATCGTCGAGACCGCCAAGCGCACCGGTGCCATCGTCAAGGGCCCCGTGCCCCTGCCCACGCGCATGAAGCGTTTCGACATCCTGCGCTCGCCGCACGTCAACAAGACCAGCCGCGACCAGTTCGAGATCCGCACGCACCAGCGCCTTATGGACATCGTCGACCCGACCGACAAGACGGTCGACGCGCTCATGAAGCTCGACCTGCCCGCGGGCGTGGACGTCGAGATCAAGCTGCAATAAGGCCCTGAGCCTCCGCCAGGCGGAAACGCCCGGCGGCACTTGCAGAAAGAAAGCCCGCTGGCTATACTGGCGGGCTTTCCAGCTTCTGGCTGGAGATTTCGTGGCGCCGGCACATCCCGCAAGGATCCGGCCCTTCGCGCGAAACCCCGGTTTCGCACCATCAGCCCCGGCCAATTGCAGTCGGGAACGGAGAAAACAATGAGTCTGAGCAACTCCCTCGGGTTGTTGGGCCGCAAGGTGGGCATGATGCGCCTTTTCACCGACGACGGGGACGCAGTGCCTGTCACGGTGATCGACGTGTCGAACAACCGCGTCACCCAAGTCAAGACCCAGGCCAACGACGGCTACGACGCGCTGCAAGTCACCTTTGGCAAGCGCCGTGCCTCCCGCGTCACCAAGCCGGTGGCCGGTCATCTGGCCAAAGCCGGCGCCGAAGCCGGTGAAATCATCCAGGAATTCCGCGTTGCCGCCGACGTGGCTGCCCAGTACCAGCCGGGCGCCGTCGTGGCCGCCAATGCGCTGTTCGCCGCCGGCCAGAAGGTCGACGTGCAGGGCACCTCGATCGGTAAGGGCTTCGCCGGCACGATCAAGCGCCACAACTTCGGTTCGCAGCGCGCTTCGCACGGTAACAGCCGTTCGCACAACGTCCCGGGCTCGATCTCGATGGCCCAGGACCCGGGTCGCGTGTTCCCGGGCAAGCGCATGACGGGTCACATGGGCGATGAGACCGTGACCACCCAGAACCTCGACATCATTCGTGTGGACGAGGCGCGCCAACTGCTGCTCGTCAAAGGCGCCGTTCCCGGCTCCAAGGGTGGCTTCGTCACCGTGCGTCCGGCCATCAAGGCCCAGGCCGCCAAAGGAGCGAAGTGATGCAAGTCGAACTCCTCAATGACCAGGGTCAGGCCGCGTCCAAAGTGGACGTGCCCGAGACCGTCTTCGGTCGCGATTACAACGAAGCCCTGATCCACCAGCTCGTGGTGGCCTATCAGGCCAACGCCCGTCAAGGTACGCGTGCGCAAAAAGACCGCCAGATGGTCAAGCACTCGACCAAGAAGCCGTTCAAGCAGAAGGGCACCGGCCGCGCTCGCGCCGGCATGACCTCGTCGCCGCTGTGGCGCGGGGGCGGTCGCATCTTCCCGAACAGCCCCGACGAAAACTTCACCCAGAAGCTCAACAAGAAGATGTACCGCGCCGGCATGGCGTCCATCTTCTCGCAGCTGCTGCGTGAAGGCCGCCTCTCGGTCGTCGAGTCGATCAAGGTCGATTCGCCCAAGACCAAGCAGCTCGCCGACAAGTTCAAGGCCCTGAACCTCAAGACCTCGGTCCTCGTGATCGCCGAAGAGGTGGACGAGAACCTGTACCTGGCCTCGCGCAACCTGGCCAACGTGCTCGTGGTCGAGCCGCGTTACGCCGATCCGCTGTCGCTGGTGCACTACAAGAAAGTCATCGTCACCAAGGCGGCGATCGACCAGCTCAAGGAGATGTTCGCATGAGCGCCATCCAATTCGACGAAGGTCGCCTGATGCAGGTCCTCGTGGCACCGATCGTGTCCGAGAAGGCCACCATGGCTGCCGAGAAATCCAACGCCGTGCTCTTCAAGGTGCTGCGCGACGCCACCAAGCCCGAAATCAAGGCCGCCGTTGAGCTCATGTTCAAGGTGCAGGTCAAGGGCGTGTCGGTCGTGAACCAGAAGGGCAAGACCAAGCGCTTCGGCAAGACCGTTGGCCGCCGCGACCACGTTCGCAAGGCCTACGTGACCCTGATGCCGGGCCAGGAACTCAACTTCGGTGGGGAGGCCGCGTAATCATGGCTGTGATCAAGATGAAACCGACCTCGCCAGGCCGTCGCGGCATGGTGAAGGTCACGCGCGAAACCCTGCACAAAGGCTCCGGTTTTGCGCCCCTGCTGGAACCCCAGCACCAGAAGTCGGGCCGCAACAACAACGGCCACATCACCACGCGCCACAAAGGCGGCGGTGCCAAGCACCACTACCGCGTGGTCGACTTCCGTCGCAACAAGGACAACATTCCGGCCAAGGTCGAGCGCATCGAGTACGACCCGAACCGCACCGCGCACATCGCGCTGCTGTGCTACGCCGATGGCGAGCGCCGCTACATCATCGCGCCCCGTGGCGTCGAGGTGGGCGCCACGCTGCTGTCGGGTTCGGAGTCGCCCATCCGCGTGGGCAACACGCTGCCGATCCGCAACATCCCCGTCGGTTCGACGATCCACTGCATCGAGCTGCAGGTCGGCAAGGGCGCGCAGATCGCGCGTTCGGCCGGTGCCTCCGCCGTGCTGCTGGCCCGCGAAGGCATCTATGCCCAGGTGCGCATGCGCTCGGGTGAAGTGCGCAAGATCCACGTGGA
This sequence comes from Hydrogenophaga crocea, assembly GCF_011388215.1. NCBI lineage: Bacteria > Pseudomonadati > Pseudomonadota > Betaproteobacteria > Burkholderiales > Comamonadaceae > Hydrogenophaga > Hydrogenophaga crocea. The sequence continues at coordinate 3,406,928 of NZ_CP049989.1, read as the reverse complement.
CTGCCGCGCCACCATCGGCGAGGTGTCCAACACCGAGCACAGCCTGCGCCAGATCGGCAAGGCCGGTGTGAAGCGCCACATGGGCATTCGCCCGACCGTTCGCGGTACCGCCATGAACCCGATCGACCACCCGCACGGTGGCGGTGAAGGCAAGACCGGCGAAGGTCGCGCTCCGGTGGATCCGTGGGGCAACCTCACGAAGGGCTACCGTACCCGCAACAACCGCCGCACGCAGTCGATGATCGTCTCGCGTCGCAAGAAGTAAGGGGTTGACCACATGACTCGTTCGCTCAAAAAGGGTCCCTTCGTGGATCACCACCTGCTGGCCAAGGTTGAGAAAGCCCAGGCCACCAAGGACAAGAAGCCGGTCAAGACCTGGTCGCGCCGTTCGATGGTCCTGCCCGAGTTCATCGGCCTGACGATCGCCGTGCACAACGGCAAGCAGCACGTGCCGGTGTACATCACCGACCAGATGGTCGGTCACAAGCTCGGCGAGTTCTCCCTGACGCGCACCTTCAAGGGCCATCCGGGTGACAAGAAAGCCAAGAAGTAAGGAAAGACCATGAGTACGGAAACCCGCTCTGTCGTCCGTGGCGTGCGCCTGTCGGTGGACAAAGGCCGCCTCGTGGCCGACCTGATCCGTGGCAAGAAGGTGGACCAGGCCCTCAACATCCTGTCCTTCACCCAGAAGAAGGCCGCCGGCATCGTCAAGAAGGCCCTCGAATCCGCCATCGCCAATGCCGAGCACAACGACGGTGCCGACATCGACGAGCTGCGCGTGAAAACGATCTACGTCGAGCAAGGCACGACGCTCAAGCGTTTCGAGGCCCGCGCCAAAGGCCGTGGCAACCGCATCAGCAAACCCACGTGTCACATCTACGTGACGGTCGGCAACTGAGAGGCACAGGAACATGGGACAGAAAATCAACCCGACCGGCTTCCGCCTGGCCGTCTCGCGCAACTGGGCCAGCCGTTGGTACGCCAGCAACCGCGACTTCGCCGGCATGCTGGCCGAAGACATCAAGGTGCGTGAGTACCTCAAGGGCAAGCTCAAGAACGCCGCCGTCTCGCGCGTGGTCATCGAGCGCCCCGCCAAGAACGCCCGCATCACCATCTACTCGGCACGTCCGGGCGTGGTGATCGGCAAGAAGGGCGAGGACATCGAGAAGCTCAAGAAGGACCTGGCCGCCAAGCTCGGCGTGCCGGTGGCCGTGAACATCGAAGAAGTGCGCAAGCCCGAGATCGATGCCAAGCTGATCGCCGACTCGATCACCCAGCAGCTCGAGAAGCGCATCATGTTCCGCCGCGCCATGAAGCGCGCGATGCAGAACGCCATGCGCCTCGGTGCCCAGGGCATCAAGATCATGAGCGCCGGTCGTCTGAACGGCATCGAGATCGCCCGCACCGAGTGGTACCGCGAAGGCCGTGTGCCCCTGCACACCCTGCGCGCCGACATCGACTACGGCACCTCCGAAGCCAAGACCACCTACGGCGTCATCGGCGTCAAGGTGTGGGTCTACAAGGGCGACACCCTGGGCCGCAACGACGCGCCTGTGGTGGCCGAGCCGCGCCCCGAAGAAGAGCGCCGCCCGCGTGGTCCGCGCCGTGAGCGTGAGCGTCCGGCCGGCCCGGCTGCCCGCGCCGCTGTTCGCCGTGGCACCAACACCGCTCCCGCCGACGGCAGCGACAAGCCCGCCGAAGCCACGGGTGGTGATTCCAAACCCGCCGTTAAGCGTGTTCGCAAAGACGCGCCCGCACCTGCAGCTGCGGACGGCAAAGGAGAATAAACATGTTGCAACCCGCTCGTCGCAAGTACCGCAAGGAGCACAAAGGCCGTAACACCGGCGTCGCCACCAGCGGCGCCACCGTGGCCTTCGGCGACTTCGGTCTCAAGTCCACCGACCGCGGCCGCCTGACGGCCCGTCAGATCGAGGCCGCGCGCCGCGCGATCTCCCGTCACGTCAAACGTGGCGGCCGCATCTGGATCCGCGTGTTCCCGGACAAGCCGATCTCGCAGAAGCCTGCTGAAGTCCGTATGGGCAACGGCAAGGGCTCGGTCGAGTACTACGTGGCCGAAATCCAGCCCGGCAAGGTGCTGTACGAAATCGTTGGCGTGCCCGAGCAACTCGCTCGCGAAGCCTTCGCCCTGGCCGCCGCCAAACTTCCCCTGCGCACCACCTTCGTGACGCGCATGCTGGGTCAGTGATTCAGGAGAACTCACAATGAAATCTGCTGAACTGCGCCAGAAGGACGTGGCCGGCCTCGAAGCCGAAGTCAAATCGCTGCAGAAGGCCCATTTCGGTCTTCGCATGCAGAAGGCCACGCAACAACTCAACAACACCGCCACGCTGGGCGACACCCGCCGTGCCATCGCTCGCGCCAAGACCATCCTGGCCGAGAAGCAGCGCGCTGCCGCCAAGTGAAGGAGCGAACCATGACGGAAGCCAAAACCTCCCTCCAGCGCACCCTCATCGGCAAGGTGGTCAGTGACAAGCGTGCCAAGACCGTGACGGTCCTGGTCGAGCGTCGCGTGAAGCACCCGATCTACGACAAGATCGTGATCAAGTCGAGCAAGTACCACGCGCACGACGAAAAGGGCGAATACAAGCTGGGCGATCTGATCGAGATCACCGAGAGCCGCCCGATCTCCAAGACCAAGAACTGGGTGGCCAGCCGCCTGGTGCAAAAGGCCGCCATCGTCTGAGTCCCATTCGGGCCCCGGGCGACACGCCTCGAAAAAGCGACCGACAATCCGGTCGCTTTTTTCTTTTCCAGCCCCCTACACGAGGAGTCACCATGATCAAGGTCGGAGACAAGCTGCCCGCTGGCACGCTGATGGAGTACAGCGAGGTCGAAGGCGAGGGTTGCAGCATCGGCCCCAACCCCGTCGACGTTCACAAGGCCAGCGCGGGCAAGACGATCGCGATCTTTGCGCTGCCCGGCGCTTTCACGCCCACCTGCTCGGCCAAGCACGTGCCGGGCTTCGTGCAGCAGGCCGCCGATTTCAAGGCCGCCGGGGTTGACGAGATCTGGTGCATCAGTGTCAACGATGCCTTCGTGATGGGCGCCTGGGCACGCGACCAGAAGACCGCGGGCGCTGTGCGCATGCTGGGCGATGGCAGCGCCGAATACACCAAGGCCACGGGCCTCACGCTGGACCTGACCGCGCGCGGCATGGGCTTGCGCAGCAACCGCTACTCGATGCTCGTGAAGGACGGTGTGGTGAAGTCGCTCAACATCGAAGCCCCGGGCAAGTTCGAGGTGAGCGATGCCGGCACGCTGCTGGCCCAGGCCAAGGCGCTGTGAGCGCCGGCCTCAGAGGTCGACCTTGAGGTAATGCGCCCCCGCAATCGGGTTGTGGTAGTAGGGCGCGATCTCGACGAAGCCCGCCTCCTGGTACAGGGCGCGGGCCGCTTCCATGTCGGACAGCGTGTCGAGCAGCATGGTGTCATAACCCGCTATCTGCGCCTGCGTGAGGATGCGGTCCACCAGCTGGCGCCCCAGGCCGAAGCCGCGGAATGCGGTGCGCACGAACAGGCGCTTCATTTCGCAGGCGTTCAGGTGGTCGCTGCTGTGCAGCGGCCGCAGCGCGCAGCAGCCCGCGGGCTCACCATCGACCAGCGCCAGCAGCAAGGCGCCGGCGGGTGCGGCGTATTCGCCGGGCAGGTGGTCGACCTCGTGGGCGAAACCCTGGAAGCACAGGTCCACGTCGAGTGAGGCCTGGTAGTCCAGGAACAGCGCTCGAATGGCTTGAAGGTCTTCGGCGGATTCGGCCAGTCGCAGCTCGATGGCGGCGGTGGCGGAGGGATCGGGCATCGTCGTGCAGGAGCCGTGGGCTTCAATGGCGGCGAAGGGGCACTATACGCGAGCGGCCTCAGTAGGTGACCTGGCCCAGGCGCACCAGCCACCACACCACGGCGCCGGACGCCAACAGGACCGACAGGGCCAGCAGGCGTGTGCCCAGGGTGTCGCGCGAAGCGGGCACGGGTGCCGGCAGTTGCTTGTCGCCGGTGAGCATGGCCCGCGTGAGGGCCTGTCGCTTGACCAGCCGGTAGACCACGATGGCCGCGATGTGCAGCACCACCAGGCCCAGGATCAGCAGCTTGCCGACCTCCTTGTGATAGCCCGTGGCGGCCGCCACCGTCTCGCCCGACACGAAGCGCACCAGCGGCCCGAAGGTGGCGATCTCGTCGTCGCTGATCAGGCCGGTGCCCACCTGGGCCAGCAGGATGAACAAGAGCGCGAACACCGAGAGCGCGCCCAGGGGGCTGTGACCGGCAGAATGGTCCGCGGGCGACTGCCCGCGCAGGTACCGCATCAGCGCGCCCGGCCCGTACAGGAAACTGGCGAAACGCGACCAGTGCCCGCCGATCAGGCCCCACACCAGGCGAAACAGCAGCAGCGCGAGCACCGCGTAGCCCAGGCGCATGTGCCAGTTCATCCAGCTGCCGCCCAGCGTGCCGGTCACGATCAGGCCGAACACGCTCAGCGCGAGCAGCCAGTGAAAGACACGGGTGGGCAGATCCCAAATGCGGACAGGGTGCATGTGTGGCTCCGAAAAGCGGGTGACGAAAGGATCGGGTAAAACCCTGCGGGTTCCATTGGAACTTTAGCGGTTGCGAATCCCCCCACGAGCGCCGGACCCTAACCGGCCAACCCCATCCCCTAACGGAGTCTCTGCATGAAGTTGATCGCCTCACTTGCGCTGGCTGTCGCCGCCGGCACCCTGGCCGCGCCCGCCATGGCCCAGTTCCAGAAGCCCGAAGACGCCATCAAGTACCGCAAGGCCAGCTTCACCGTGCTCGCCACCCACTTCGGCCGCCTGGGCGCGATGGCCAACGGCCGCGCGCCTTTCGACGCCAAGGCCGCTGCCGAAAGCGGCGCCGTGATCGAAATGGCGGTGAAGCTGCCGTGGGAGGCCTTCGGCCCGGGCACCGACAAGGGCGACACCCGCGCCGAGCCCGCGATCTGGACCGAACAGGCCAAGTTCAAGGCCGCTGCCGACAAGGCGCAGACCGAGGTCACCAAGCTCGCCGCCGCGGCGAAGACGGGCAACCTCGACGCCATCAAGGCCTCGTTCGGCGCCGCGGGCGCGAGCTGCAAGGCCTGCCACGACGACTTCCGCAAGAACTGATCCGCGCAGCGCCTCGCGCAGCAAAAAGGCCGGGTGTTTCCACCCGGCCTTTTTGCTGGCGCACAGATCCGCTCGCTCAGGCCGCCAGCAGCTTCTCGATCAGCGTGTGCAGGGCCTGCATCTCGGGCTCGCCCACGTAGCGTTTGACGATCTGGCCCTGCTTGTCGAGCAGGTAGGTGGTGGGCGTGAGCTTCACGTCACCCCAGGCCTTGGCGATGTCGCCCGTGTTGTCCAGGGCCACCTTGAAGGGCAACTGGCGCGACTGCGCGAAGTTCACCACCCAGGCGGGCGGGTCGTAGCTCATGGCCACAGCCACGGTCTCGTAGCCCTTGGGCGCGTACTTGTGGTGGGTGGCGACCAGCGAAGGCATTTCCTTCACGCAGGTCACGCAGGTGGTGGCCCAGAAGTTCACCAGGGTCACCTTGCCGCGCAGGTCGGCGGTGCGCATCGCGCTGCCGTCGAGCAGCACGAAGTTCGAATCGGGGGCGTCTTCGCGGCCGCTGCAGCCGCTCAGGCCGAGCAGGGCGCCTGCGCCCAGCACCGCGCCGGCGCCAAGCAGGGCGCGTCGCTGGGGCATCATCGGGTTTGTCATTTCGGGTCTCGCCATCTACAGTGCCTGGCCTGTCACCACCGGGGGTTTTCCATGCAGCGCCGCCAGTTCCAAGTCGCATCCGTCAGCAGCCTGGGGCTGCTGATTGTCGCCGCTCACCGGCAAGCCTGGGCGCTGTCCTTGTCCGACCTGTCCGACAAGGATGCCACCGCGGGCATCCGGGCGGCGCTCGAAAAGGGCGCGCTGGCGGCCGTCGGCTTGCTGGGCAAGACCGATGGATTCCTGGGCAACCCGAAAGTTCGGATTCCGCTGCCCGGCTATCTGGAAGACGCGGCCAAGCTGCTCAAGATGACCGGCCAGGGCCCGCGCGTGGACGAGCTGATCACCGGCATGAACCGCGCCGCCGAGCAGGCGGTGCCGCTGGGCAAGGACTTGCTGGTCGGCGCGGTCAAGTCGATGAGCGTGACCGACGCCAAGAACATCCTGGGCGGCGGCGACAACGCCGTGACCCAGTTCTTTGCCGACAAGACCCGCGTGCCGCTGGGCGAGAAGTTCCTGCCCGTGGTCACGCGCACCACGGAGAAGGTCGGGCTGGCGCGCAGCTACAACCGCGTGGCCGAACGCGCCGCGGGCCTGGGCCTCGTGAAGAAGGAAGACGCGAACATCGAGCGCTACGTGACCGGCAAGTCGCTCGACGGGCTGTACACCATCATCGGCGAGGAAGAGCGCAAGATCCGACAGGACCCGGTGGGCACGGGCAGCGCCCTTCTGAAGAAGGTATTCGGCGCCCTGAAGTGAGCGGACGCTACTTCCTGAGCCCCTGCCGCGCTGTCTCGAGCCGCTGGTTCAGGTACTCGCCGTAGAAGTCGCGAGACGACACGCCCACCAGCCGTTCGGCCCGCTCCCGGCCGTCCGGGCCGAAAAACATCACCGTCGGCGTGAAGCCGGCCTTCCACGCCTCGGCCAGCGCCGCGGGGGTGGTGGTGTGGCCGTCGAAGTCCTGGATCGTGGTGGCGCGGTCCTGCACGTCGAGCTGCACCGCAAAGGCCTTGCCCTCGCGCATGAGGGGGTGCAGGTAACTGTTGCGCACGAGCTCGCAATAGACGCAGCCGCGCAGCGTGGTCATGACGACCAGGGGCTCGCCGCGGCCGGCCACGGCCTGCGCGGCGGCGCGCAGCGAAGCGGGGGTGGGCAGGGCTTGGTAGGCCATGGCGCTCAGATGGCCCCGGCGGCGCGCAGTTGCGCCACCCGCGCGGCATCGGCGCCGAGCCATTCGTGCAGCACCTGCTCGGTGTGCTCGCCCAGCAGCGGCGGCGGCAGGTCGCTGCGGACCGGCGTCGCGCTCATCTTGATCGGACTCGCCACCAGGTCCACCGCGTCGGCCAACGGGTGCTGCCAACGCTGCACCATGCCGCGGTGCTGCACGTGGGGGTCGGCGAACACCTCGGCCAGGTTGTTGATGGCGCCGCAGGGCACCTTGGCGGCTTCGAGCGCGGCGAGCCAGTCGGCCTTGCCGCGGGTCTTGAGGATTCGCTCGAGCTCGGGCACGAGCACCGCGCGGTGGCGCACGCGGTTCTGGTTGCGCGCGAAGCGTTCGTCGCTGGCGAGCTCGGGGCGGCCGGCCACCTCGCAGAACTTCGCGAACTGCCCGTCGTTGCCCACGGCGAGGATGATGTGTTGCGCCTGGCCGTTCGCGTCGGGGGCGACCTCGAACACCTGGTAGGGCACGATGTTCGCGTGGGCGTTGCCCGCGCGCCCGGGCACCTGCCCGTCTTCGCGGCCACGCACGAGGTAGTTGGCGCCGAGGTTGGCGAGCATGGCCACCTGGGTGTCGAGCAGGGCCATGTCCACGTGCTGGCCCTCGCCGGTGCGCTCGGCATGGCGCAGCGCGGCCTGGATCGCCACCGTGGCGTACAGGCCGGTGAACAGGTCGGCCACGGCCACGCCCACTTTTTGCGGACCACCGCCGGGCAGGTCGTCGCGTTCGCCCGTGATGCTCATGAGCCCGCCCATGCCCTGCACCGCGTAGTCGTAGCCTGCGCGGTCCTTGTAGGGGCCCGTCTGGCCGAAGCCGGTGATGGAGCAGTAGACCAACCGCGGGTTGATCGCGTGCAGGGAGGCGAAGTCGAGGCCGTAGCGTGCCATGTCGCCGACCTTGTAGTTCTCCACGAACACATCGGCCTGCGCGGCGAGCTCGCGGATCAGGGCCTGGCCCGCGGGGGTCGAGAGGTCGCAGGTGATCGAGCGCTTGTTGCGGTTGGCGCCCAGGTAGTAGGCGGCCTCGGCGGTGTCCTGCCCGTCGCGTCCGCGCAGGAAGGGGGGGCCCCAGCCGCGCGTGTCGTCGCCCCCGGGGTGCGATCCGCTGCGTGGCCGCTCGACCTTGATCACGTCGGCGCCGAGGTCGGCGAGGGTCTGCGTGCACCAGGGCCCGGCCAGCACGCGCGAGCAATCGAGGATGCGGATACCATCCAGTGCGTTCCGGCGTCCAGATTCGTTCATGCACGCATTGTGCGCGAGCGGATTGCGCGCCGGGTGTCGCCGCCGCTCGGCGCACGCCTGTCCTGCCCTCATGCCCTTGTTCCGCCCTAACGGCCTGTTGCCGCTGCTGGCCGCGCCGCTGCTGCTCGCGGCCTGCTCCCCCACCTTCAACTGGCGCGCCCTGCCCACCGACGGCGCACCCTTGCAGGCGCTCATGCCCTGCAAGCCCGAGAAGGCCGAACGCCAGGTGCCGCTGGCGGGCGTGGCCACGTCCCTGCAGATGCGCTCGTGCGAGGCCGGTGGCCTGACCTTCGCCGTGGCCTGGGCCGACGTCGGCGATGCGGCCCGCGTGGCCCCGGCCCTGGCCGGCTGGCGCCGCGCCAGTCTGCTGGCCTTGCAGGCCGACCCGGCCCTGGCCGACACGCCGCCGGCCGGGGCACCCCGGTCCGTGAAGGGCGCGAGCGAAGCGGTCGGCCTGCAGGCCGAGGGCCGCGACCACCGCGGCGCCCCCATGCGCATGCAGGCGGTGCACGCCACGCGCGGCACGCTGATCGTGCAGGCCGCGGTGTACGGCGCGGCCATCGACGAGCGCGCGGCCGCGACCTTCTTCGAAGGGCTCGAACTGCCATGAGCGGCACGCCCGCGGCCCCGCGCATGCCCGACCTGCTCAGCGCCCGTGGCGCGGTGCTGGTGTTCCTGGTCTTCGCGTTCACCTATTTCCTGTCGGCGCTCGTGCGTGCGATCACGGCCACGCTCTCGCCCACGCTGAGCCAGGAGTTCGCGCTCACGCCGGGCCACCTGGGCCTGCTCGCGGGCGGCTACTTCTTCGGCTTCGCGCTCACGCAGCTGCCGCTGGGCAACTGGCTCGACCGCCACGGCCCCAAGCGCGTGGTGCTCGCGTTCCTGGGCCTGGCGGTGCTGGGCTGCGTGGCCTTCGCGCTGGCCGACAGTTTCGCGGGTCTGCTCGCCGCGCGCGTGCTCACCGGCATGGGCCTGAGCGCCTGCCTCATGGCCCCGCTCACGGGCTTTCGGCGCTGGTTCGCTCCCACCACGCAGCTGCGGGCGAACTCGTGGATGCTCATGACCGGCTCGCTCGGCATGGTGGCCGCCACGCTGCCGGTCCAGTGGCTGATGCCGGTGATGGGCTGGCGTGGCCTGTTCTGGTCGCTGGCCGTGCTGCTGCTGCTGTCCATGGCCGTGATCTTCGGCGCGGTGCCGCGCTGGCGCACCGAGCCGCACCCGCACACCGACAACGAGCCGGTCGAACGCGGCTACGGCCTGGTCTGGCGCAACGCCTATTTCCGCACCATGGTGCCCGTGGGCTTCGTCAACTACGGCGGCATGGTGGCGGTGCAGACGCTGTGGGCCGGCCCCTGGATGGTCAAGGTCGCGGGCTACACGCCGGGCGAGGCGGCCGGCGGCCTGTTCGCGATCAACCTGAGCATGCTCACCGCCTTCTGGCTCTGGGGCGTGGTGACGCCGCGCCTGTCGCACCGCGGCCTGCGGCCCGAGGTGCTGATCGGCTGGGGCCTGCCCTCGAGCCTGCTGGTGATCGCGGCCATCGTGCTGCTGGGCGATCGCGCGGGCTGGCCGGTGTGGGCGCTGTTCTGCGTGAGCTCCACGTTCGTTGCGCTGTCGCAGCCCGCGGTGGCGCTCGCCCTGCCGCCACAAGCCGCCGGGCGGGCGCTGTCGGCCTACAACCTGGTGATCTTCGCGGGCGTGTTCCTGCTGCAGTGGGGGATCGGTCTGGCGATCGACGCGCTGTCGGTGTTCGGCTGGGACGAGGCCACGCGCTACCGCGGCGCGGTCGCGCTGTTCGGGCTGTGCTGCCTGGCGGCCTACGCGGCCTTCTGGCGCGGCTGGCGCCGCATCGAGCGGGACCGCGCCGCTACACTGGACGCATGAACGGCATCCTGCTGATCGCGCACGCGCCGCTGGCCTCGGCCCTGCGGCAATGCGTGCTGCACGTGTTTCCCGACGCGCAGGACGCGGTGGTCGCGCTCGACGTGCAGCCCAACGTGCCGCCCGAAGAAACGCTGGCGCAGGCGCGCATGCTGCTCGCGCAGACGGCACGCCCGCAGACGCTGGTGGTCACCGACGTGTTCGGCGCCACGCCCTGCAACGTGGCCCAGCGCCTGGTGGACGGCGTGCGCACCAAGCTCATCACCGGCGTGAACCTGCCCATGCTGTTGCGCACCGTGAGCTACCGCCACGAATCGCTCGACGCGCTCATCTCGCGCGCGCTGATCGGCGCCACCCAGGGCGTGATGCAGGTGGCCGTGACCGCTCCCCAGAACCAGGCCCGACGAAGCACGAATGATCAAGACCACCGCGACCATCAGCAATAAGCTGGGCCTGCACGCCCGCGCCTCGGCCAAGCTCACCAAGCTGGCGGGCTCTTTCAAGTGCGACGTGTTCATGGCGCGCGGCGAGCGCCGCGTGAACGCCAAGAGCATCATGGGCGTGATGATGCTGGCCGCCGGCATCGGCACCGCGGTGGAGATCGAGACCAACGGGCCCGACGAGCAGGCCGCGATGGACGCGATCCTCGCCCTGATCGACGACAAGTTCGGCGAGGGCGAATGACGAGGCCCCCACGCTCCGCCGCTTCGCGGCTCGCTGCCCCCCGCGGGGGCTGTTCCGCCTTGGGGCGGCCCGGCGGCGCAACATGACATTCAGCGTCCACGGTCTCGCGGTGTCCCGGGGCGTGGCCATCGGGCGGGCCGTGATCGTGGCCGCAAGCCGCGTCGACGTGGCGCACTACCTGATCTCGCCCGACGAGGTCGAGGCCGAGATCGAGCGCCTGCGCCGCGCGCGTGCGGTGGTGGTGGAAGACATCCTGCGCGTGCAGCGCTCGCTTGCAGAGCTCGGCCCCAACGACGCCCACCCCGAGCTCACCGCGCTGCTCGACGTGCACCTGATGCTGCTGCAGGACGAGCAGCTCACGAGCGGCGTGAAGCACTGGCTGGTGGAGCGCCACTACAACGCCGAGTGGGCGCTGACCACGCAGCTCGAGGTCATCTCGCGCCAGTTCGACGAGATGGAAGACCCCTACCTGCGCGAGCGCAAGGCCGACCTCGAACAGGTGGTGGACCGCATGCTGCGCGTGATGCGCGGCGAGGCGCCCGCGGTGTCGGTGGAGGCCGCGGCCAATGCCGCGAACCGCGGCAAGGAAGACCCGCTGGTGCTGATCGCGCACGACCTGTCGCCGGCCGACATGCTGCAGTTCAAGCAGAGCGTGTTCGCGGGCTTCGTCACCGACGTCGGCGGCAAGACCAGCCACACCGCGATCGTGGCGCGCAGCATGGACATCCCGGCCGTGGTGGGCGCGCGCTCGGCGAGCCACCTGATCCGCCAGGACGACTGGGTCGTGATCGATGGCGATGCCGGCGTGGTGGTGGTCGATCCCTCACCCATCGTGCTGGCCGAGTACGGCTTCAAGCAGCGCCAGGTCGAGATGGAGCGCGAGAAGCTCTCGCGCCTCAAGCACACGCCCGCGGTCACGCTCGACGGGCAGAAGATCGAACTGCTCGCGAACATCGAGCAGCCCAACGACACCGTGGCCGCCCTCAAGGCCGGCGCCATGGGCGTGGGGCTGTTCCGCAGCGAGTTCCTGTTCATGGGGCGCAGCGGCCAGCTGCCCGACGAGGAAGAGCAGTACCAGGCCTACCGCCGCGCCATCGAGGGCATGCAGGGGCTGCCGGTGACCATCCGCACGGTCGACGTCGGCGCCGACAAGCCGCTCGACCGCGGCGCCCCGCGCAGCGACGACCACCTCAACCCCGCGCTGGGCCTGCGCGCGATCCGCTGGAGCCTGGCCGATCCCGCGATGTTCCTCGCGCAGCTGCGCGCCATCCTGCGCGCCGCCGCGCACGGGCCGGTGAACCTGCTCATTCCCATGCTGGCGCACGGCAGCGAGATCCGCCAGACCCTGGCGCTGGTGCAGCGCGCGCGCGAGCAGCTCGACGCCGCCGGCGTGCCGCACGGCCCCGTGAAGCTCGGCGCCATGATCGAGGTGCCCGCGGCCGCGCTCACCATCCCGCTGTTCCTGCGCCATTTCGATTTCCTCTCGATCGGCACCAACGACCTGATCCAGTACACACTGGCGATCGACCGCGCCGACGAGGCCGTGTCGCACCTCTACGACCCGCTGCACCCCGCGGTGCTGCAGCTCGTGGCCAGCACCATCGCGCAGGCGCGCGAGCAGGGCAAGGGCGTGAGCGTGTGCGGCGAGATGGCGGGCGACGTGACGCTCACGCGGCTGCTGCTGGGCATGGGCCTGCGCAGCTTTTCCATGCACCCCTCGCAGATCCTCGCGGTCAAGCAGCAGATCCTGCGCAGCGACACGGTCAAGCTCGCGGGCTGGGCGCAAGAGGTGCTGCGCGCCGACGACCCCGCGGCGCTGCTGGCCGACTGATCGCGCGCGGCGCCCGCGAGCCGATTCAGTGCGCGGCCGGCGCCGGCCGGTGCGCCGAGATGCCGGCCAGCACGCTCGCGCTCACCAGCACCATGGCCAGGGCCTCGAGCGCGGTGGGCCAGCGCGCTTCCCACAGAAAGCCGTAGAGCAGCGCGAACAGGGTTTCGAACAGGATCATCTGCCCGATCATGGTCAGCGGCAGCAGGCGGCTGGCGCGGTTCCAGAACGCATTGCCCAGCACCGAGGCCACCACCGCCATGCCCGCCGCCACACCCGCAAAGCCCAGCCATTGCGCGCCCGTGTGGTCGGCGGCGGACGTGCCCGCGAAGGCCGGCACCGCGAGCAGCACCGCGAGGCCGCCCGTGACCAGGCCGGTGAGCAGGCTCCAGTCGTGCGAAGAGATGTGGTCCAGCCGCGCCAGCCAGCGGCTGTTGCTCACGGCGTAGGACGTCCACGCGGCGAGCGCGCCCACGGCGCAGAGAAAGCCGGTCACGCGCGTGGCCAGGGGCGCGTCGGACGCCATGCCGATCGCCTGCCACGCCACGCAGGCGATGCCCGCGATGCCCAACGCCAGCGGCAGCGCGAGACGGCGCAGCGGCACCGCGCCTTCGCCGCGGCTGCCGATGACCGTGACCGCCACCGGCAGGAAGCCGATCACCAGCGAGGTCATGGCCATGCCGCCGAGCTGCACCGCGCTGGCGAGCAGCACGTAGTAGACGATGTTGCCCTGCAGGCTCAGGCGCAGCAGCGCCCCCCATTCGGTGCGGCCGATGCGGGGCGCCAGCGCGCGCCAGCGCGGTGCGATCAGCGCCAGCGCCACCAGGCCGTAGGCCAGGTAACGCGCCGCCGACAGCTGCAGCGGCGTGAACGCGCGCGCGAGCTCGGGCGCGAGGAACACGAAGCCCCAGGCCGCGCCGGCCGCGGCGCCGAAGGCAATGCCCAGTCCGATGGCGTGGCCGGGGCGGGTCATGGGAGAGGGGCAGGGCACGGGCACATGGGCGCGATCCTAGGGCCACGGACCGTCGCGATCCGCGCGTGTGTCGTCGCGATCCGCCGGTGTCGCGCCGCGGGTGTCAGCGGCCGGACGTCGCGCGGCGCAGCGCGGCCGTGAGCGCCGAGGGCGAGCGGTAGCCCGCGCGCCGGGCTGCGTCGGCCACGCTGAGGCCGTCGGCCCGCCAGGCGCGCGCCTGGGCCAGGCGCTGGCGGCGCAGCCATTGCATGGGGCTGTGTCCCTGCTCGGCCTGGCAGCGCGCGGTGAATTGCGAGGGGCTCAGGTGGACCCGCTGTGCGAGGTCGGCCACGCTGAGCGGAGCGTCCAGGCGGTGGGCGAGCCAGGCGCTCAAAGCGGTCCAATCGATCGTGCGCCGCACGCGCGGCGCGGGGGCGGTGGTCCTGGCGTCGGGCCGCGACCAGGCCTCGAGCAGCAGGTCGGCGCCGAGCCGGCGCGCGCGCGGCAGGGGCGTGGCGATGGCTTCGGCGAGGTAGCGCGCCAGCGCCGACACGCCCGGCGCCGGCGTGGGGGTGGCGCGCGCCCAGTCGGGGTTGTGCGAGTCGAGCACGAGGCAGCGCGTTGCGCCGCGGCCTTCGAAGTCGTGTCGATCGCCCGGGGCGATCACGCAGCCCTGGCCTTGCGCGAGCCGCCGGCCACGGCCTTCCACCTCGAGCTCGAGCACGCCTTCGAGCCCGACGAGGACCTGGAAGTGGTCGTGCTCGTGGCTGCCGGGCGAGGCGCCGTAGGCGCGCACGCTCAGGTGGTCGTGCGCACCGCCGCCCATGTCACTTGGCCAGCGCTTCCAGCACGCCATGCGCCTGCTGGTCGGCGTGGTAGCTGCTGCGCACCATGGCGCCCACGGCGGCGTGGGTGAAGCCCATTTCGTAGGCCTTGGCTTCGAACATCTTGAAGGTGTCGGGGTGCACGTAGCGGCGCACCGGCAGGTGGTGGCCGCTGGGCGAGAGGTACTGGCCGATGGTGAGCATGTCGATGCCATGCGCGCGCATGTCCTGCATGACCTGCAGGATCTCTTCGTCGGTTTCGCCCAGGCCGACCATGATCCCGCTCTTGGTGGGCACGTGCGGGAACAGCGCCTTGAACTTCTTGAGCAGGTTCAGGCTGAACGCGTAGTCCGAGCCCGGGCGCGCTTCCTTGTACAGGCGCGGCACGGTCTCGAGGTTGTGGTTCATCACGTCGGGCGGCGCGGCCTTGAGGATCTCGAGCGCGCGGTCGTCGCGGCCGCGGAAGTCGGGCACCAGAACCTCGATGGTGGTCTCGGGCGAGAGCGCGCGCGTCTGGCGGATGCACTCGACGAAATGGCCCGCGCCGCCGTCGCGCAGGTCGTCGCGGTCCACGCTGGTGATCACCACGTACTTGAGCTTGAGCTGCGCGATGGTCTTCGCGAGGTTCATGGGCTCGTCGGCGTCGAGCGGATCGGGGCGGCCGTGGCCCACGTCGCAGAACGGGCAGCGGCGCGTGCACTTGTCGCCCATGATCATGAAGGTGGCCGTGCCCTTGCCGAAGCACTCGCCGATGTTGGGGCAGCTCGCCTCTTCGCACACCGTCACGAGCTTGTTCGCGCGCAGGATGTCCTTGATCTCGTAGAAACGCGTCGTGGGGCTGCCCGCCTTGACGCGGATCCACTCGGGCTTCTTGAGCGTTTCGGCCGGCACGATCTTGATCGGGATGCGCGCGGTCTTGGCCTGGCTCTTCTGCTTGGCGGTGGGGTCGTAGGTGGTGCTCATGGCGGGCGGGGGAGGTCAGGGCGTGAGGCGGGCGATGAGCTGTTCGCTCAGCACGCGGGCCGCTTCGTCCCAGGCAACAGGGACGCCGATTGTAGAAAGGTCGACCGTTTCGAGGCCCACGTAGCCGCAGGGGTTGATGCGGCGGAAGGGTTGCAGGTCCATGGCCACGTTGAGCGCCACGCCGTGGTAGGTGCAGTGGCGGCTCACCTTGATGCCGAGCGCGGCGATCTTGCCCAGGCCCTTGAAATCGGGCTCGGGCGCGGGGCTGCCGGGCTCGCGCCGCGCGGGGGCCTGGGGCAGACGGGCATGGCTGCCCGGGTCCTCGAGGCGCACATAGATGCCCGGCGCGCCCGCCACCCGGTGGCCCGTGACGCCGAAGCGGTCGAGCGTGCGGATCACCGCGTCTTCGATGCGGTAGACGTACTCCTTCACGTAGTAGCCCGCGCGCTGCAGATCGATCAGCGGATAGGCCACCACCTGCCCGGGGCCGTGGTAGGTGACCTGGCCGCCGCGGTTGGTGGCCACCACCTCGATGTCGCCCGGCGCGAGCAGGTGGTCTTCGCGGCCCGCGAGGCCTTGCGTGAAGACCGGCGGGTGCTCGCAAACCCAGAGCTCGTCGGGGGTGTCGGGGCCGCGCGCGGCGGTGAAGGCCTGCATCGCCTCGTAGGTGGGCCGGTAGTCGACCCGGCCGAGCCAGCGCAGCTGCATGGCCGGCTCAGAGCACGACCTTGACCAGCGGGTGCGTGGTCAGCGTGCGGTAGACCTCATCGAGCTGGTCGCGGCTGGTGACGAACACGGCCACCGTGAGGCCCATGTAGTTGCCGGCCTTGCTCGGGCGGCGCTCGAGCGTGCTGGCGTCGAACGAAGGATCGAAGTTGCGCACCACCTCGACGATGGCCTCGGCGAAGCCCTCCACGTTCTCGCCCATGACTTTGATGGGGAAGTGCGTGGGATAGGTGATGAGCGACTGCTCGGGTGGGATGTCGGGCGGCGTGTTCATGGCGGTGCTCAGATGGATTGCGCGGCGATGGCGCGTTGGTAGGCCGCGTGCAGCCTCGCGCCCACGGGCCCGGGGCGGCCGCTGCCCACGGGACGGCCATCGAGGCGCGTGACCGGCAGCACCTCCTTGGTGGCCGAGGACAGCAGCAGCTCGTCGGCGGCGAAGACCTCCTCGCGCGCCACGCGGCGCAGCTCGAACGGAATGCCTTCGTCGCGGCAGATCGATTCGATCAGTCCGTAGCGGATGCCTTCGAGCACGAGCTCGTCCCTGGGCGTGCCCAGCACGGCGCCGTTCTTCACGACCCACACGTTGCTCGACGCGGCCTCGCTCAGGAAGCCGTCGCGGAACATCACCGTTTCGGTGGCGCCCACGTCGGCGCTGATCTGGCGCGCCAGCACCGAGCCGAGCAGGCTCGTGCTCTTGATGTGGGCCTTGCGCCAGCGGAAGTCGTCGGCCGTCACGCAGACCACGCCTTCGGCGCGCTGTCCGGCGCCCGGTTGTTTCATCTCGCTGGCCAGGGCGAACACGGTGGGCACCAGGCCATCGGGCATCACGTGGTCACGCACCGCGACGCCGCGCGTGACCTGCAGGTACACGAGCTGGTTCGCCGCGCCCGCGGCCTGCCGGTCGGCAATGAGGCGGCGCGCGATCGCCAGCCATTGCTCGCGCGTGTGCGGGTTGGGAATGCGCAGCTCCTGCAGCGACCGCTCAAGCCGCGCCATGTGTTCGTCGAAGCGGAAGATGCGGCCTCCGTAGGCCGGCAGCACTTCGTAGACGCCGTCGCCGAAGATGAAGCCGCGGTCGAGCGGGCTGATGCGCGCGTCCTTGACCGGGCCGTAGCTTCCATCGAGGAAACACAGCGCATCGGGCAGGAACGGGGAGGTCATGGCGGGATTATCGGCCGCGGGGTATACCGAGGGCGTGACGAGGCCCGGCACCTTGACGGTGTCATGGGGTTTCTACGTATAATCAATGGCTTTGCGACTCGGACCCACCTGTCATTTGTCTGTCAACCGCGATGTCGACCATGCTGCAAGCCAAGCCGACACCGCGCTGGACCGATGACCACGGAGATGGGGCGCAAGAACCCGAATTCAAGCCGCTGACGCGCGAAGAGGCGCGGCAGTGGCGGGCCAGTCAGCCGGTGCTCTCGCCCTGGCGGCTGGTTGGGGTGCAGTGGCTCGTGGGGCTGCTGGCCGCTGTGCTTGCCTGGCTGCTGTCGCGGTCGGTGCCGCTGGCGGTCTCGGTCCTCTACGGTGCGGCAGCGGTGGCGCTTCCCTCGGCCTTGATGGCCTACGGGTTGACCTCCAGCGCCTTGTCCCGGCTGTTGTCGGGCTTTGCGCAGGCTGCTTTCGCCGGCTTCCTGTTCTGGGAAGGTGTCAAGGTTCTGCTGTCGGTGGCCATGCTGGCCGCCGCGGTGTGGATCCTGCCCGAGCCGAACTGGATGGGCTTGCTGATCGGGATGGTGTTGGTTCTCAAGGTCTTCTGGTTTGGGTTTCTGCTCCAGACCCGCAGGCCGGTCAAAAACGGTTGACGCTCCGCGCATTGGTGCACACAAATGGCTGCTGAAGGCACTCTGACCCCCGGCGAATACATCCGCCACCACCTCGTTCACCTGACGAACAAGAAGCAGGAGTCGATCGTCGACTTCTCCGTGCTCAACGTGGACTCGGTTGTGGTCAGCAGCCTGCTGGGTCTGCTGATGTGCTTCGTGTTCTGGCTGTGCGCGCGCAAGGCCACTTCGGGCGTGCCGGGCCGCTTCCAGGCCGCGGTCGAGATCCTCGTGGAAATGGTGGACAACCAGGCCAAGGCCGTGATCCACAACGCCACCAGCCGCAAGCTCATCGCGCCCATGGCCCTGGCCGTGTTCGTCTGGATCTTCCTGATGAACTTCATGGACATGATTCCCGTGGACCTGCTGCCCAGCATCTGGCACAGCGCTGGTCCCGCCCTGGGCTTCAAGGACTACCTGCGCGTGGTGCCCACCGCTGACCTGTCCACCACCCTCGGCCTGTCTTTCTCCGTCCTCGTGCTCTGCCTGGTCTACAACATCAAGATCAAAGGCCTGGGCGGCTGGACGCACGAATTGGTGACCGCCCCCTTCGGCACCAGCAAGAACCCCGTGTGGGCGCTGCTGCTGGGCGTGGTCAACTTCCTGATGCAAATGATCGAGTTCGTGGCGAAGACGGTTTCGCACGGCATGCGGTTGTTTGGCAACATGTTCGCGGGTGAGCTGGTGTTCATGCTGATCGCGCTGCTGGGGGCTTATGCATCCCTCTCGCTCGGCGGTGGACTCTTCTTCGTCGGACACCTGATCGCCGGCACGATCTGGACGCTGTTCCACATTCTGGTCATCGTCCTGCAGGCGTTCATCTTCATGATGCTGGCCCTCATTTATCTGGGGCAGGCGCATGACGCTCACTGACGCGACCGTCCTGGACGCGCTCGGGTAATTTCGCTTCGTTTCTTTTCTTTCTCAACAAACTTCCATCTCAACAGGAGTCATCATGGAAAACGTTCTGGGTCTCGTCGCTCTGGCTTGCGGCCTCATCGTTGGTCTGGGCGCCATCGGCGCTTCCATCGGCATCGCGCTGATGGGCGGCAAGTTCCTCGAATCGTCGGCCCGTCAGCCCGAGCTGATGAACGACCTGCAGACCAAGATGTTCATTCTGGCCGGCCTGATCGACGCAGCCTTCCTGATCGGCGTGGCCATCGCCCTGCTGTTCGCCTTCGCCAACCCGTTCACCCTGTAATTCGGTTGGTCGGCGCCCGTGCGGGCGCGGCAGTTCGAGGCCCGGGTCGTCCCCTTGCGCCGTTCTGCCGCTCCGCCGGGCCGCCGGTGTGTTTTCACCTTAGTCCACACAGAAAGGCGTTGCGATGAACATCAATGCAACCCTCTTTGCGCAGGCCCTCGTCTTCGCGATCCTGATCTGGTTCACGATGAAGTTCATCTGGCCGCCGATCGCAAAAGCGCTTGACGAGCGCGCATTGAAGATTTCCGAAGGTCTGGCCGCTTCCGAGAAAGCCAAGACCGAACTCGCCGCCGCCAACCAGCGCGTCGAGGCCGAGCTGAGCCAGTCGCGCAACGAGTCCGCCACCCGCCTGGCCGACGCCGAGCGCCGCGCCCAGGCCCTGATCGAAGAGGCGAAAGCCCGCGCCAACGACGAAGCCGCCAAGATCGTGGCCGCCGCGCGCCAGGAAGCCGAGCAGCAGGTGATCAAGGCCCGCGAAGCCCTGCGTGAGCAGGTCGCCGTGCTGGCCGTCAAGGGCGCCGAGCAGATCCTGCGCAAGGAAGTCAACGCCGGCGTTCACGCCGACCTGCTCAACCGCCTCAAGACCGAGCTCTGATCGAGCGCACGCACAGGAACGACGACATGGCCGAAATCGCCACCATCGCCCGCCCGTACGCGGAAGCCTTGTTCAAGGCGTGTGGCCAGGATGCCGCCGGTGCGGCGGCCTGGCTGGACGCCGTGGCCGCCGTGGCCGCTGACGCCCAGCTCCAGCAGTTTGCCGACAGCCCCAAGGTGACCCCGCAGCAGGTGTTCGACCTGATCGCCGGTGTGCTCAAGAGCCCGCTGCCGACCGCCGGCCAGAACTTCCTGCGCACCGTCATCGACAATGGCCGCCTCGCCGCGCTGCCCGAGATCGCCGCCCAGTTCCGCGCGCTCAAGAACGCCCGCCAGGGCACGTCCGACGCCACCGTCTACAGCGCCTTCGCGATCGAGCCTGCGGCCCTGGCCGAGCTCTCGACCGCGCTCGAAAAGCGCTTTGGCCGCCAGCTCAACCTGCAGGTCGAACTGCAGCCTGAGCTGATTGGCGGCATTCGCGTGGTGGTCGGCGACGAGGTGCTCGACACCTCCGTCAAGGCCCGCCTGGAACAGATGAAAGTGGCCCTCACGGCCTGATGGCCCTGACCCGCCCCGCGCCGCATACCCATTAACGAAAGAAGGAAAGAGTCATGCAACTCAATCCCGCCGAAATCTCCGAACTGATCAAGTCGCGCATCGAGGGTCTGGCCGCCAATGCCGACGTGCGCAACCAGGGCACCGTGGTGTCGGTCACCGACGGTATCGTCCGCGTGCACGGCCTGTCGGACGTGATGCAGGGCGAAATGCTCGAGTTCCCCGCCAACAAGGACGGCGTGCCCTCGTTCGGCCTCGCGCTCAACCTCGAGCGCGACTCCGTCGGCGCCGTGGTGCTGGGTGAGTACGAGCACATCTCCGAAGGCGACACCGTCAAGTGCACGGGCCGCATCCTGGAAGTGCCGGTGGGCCCCGAACTCGTGGGCCGCGTGGTCAACGCCCTGGGCCAGCCCATCGACGGCAAGGGCCCGGTGAACGCCAAGCTCACCGACGTGATCGAGAAGGTCGCCCCGGGCGTGATCGCGCGCCAGTCGGTGGACCAGCCGGTGCAGACCGGCCTGAAGTCGATCGACTCGATGGTGCCCGTGGGCCGTGGTCAGCGCGAGCTGATCATCGGTGACCGCCAGACCGGCAAGACCGCGGTGGCGATCGACGCGATCATCAACCAGAAGGGTCAGAACATGACCTGCATCTACGTCGCCATCGGCCAGAAGGCGTCGTCGATCAAGAACGTGGTGCGTGCCCTGGAGCAGGCCGGCGCGATGGAATACACCATCGTGGTCGCCGCCTCGGCCTCCGAGTCGGCCGCCATGCAGTACCTGTCGGCCTACTCGGGCTGCACCATGGGTGAGTACTTCCGCGACCGCGGCCAGGACGCCCTGATCGTGTACGACGACCTGTCCAAGCAGGCCGTGGCCTACCGCCAGGTTTCGCTGCTGCTGCGCCGCCCGCCGGGCCGCGAAGCCTACCCCGGCGACGTGTTCTACCTGCACAGCCGCCTGCTCGAGCGCGCGGCCCGCGTGAACGCCGACTACGTCGAAGCCTTCACCAAGGGTGAAGTCAAGGGCAAGACCGGTTCGCTGACCGCGCTGCCCATCATCGAAACGCAGGCCGGTGACGTGTCCGCCTTCGTGCCGACCAACGTGATCTCGATCACCGACGGCCAGATCTTCCTGGAAACCAGCCTGTTCAACGCCGGTATCCGTCCCGCCATCAACGCCGGTATCTCGGTGTCGCGCGTGGGTGGTGCGGCCCAGACCAAGCTGATCAAGGGCCTGTCGGGCGGTATCCGTACCGACCTCGCGCAGTACCGCGAACTCGCGGCCTTCGCGCAGTTCGCCTCCGACCTCGACGAAGCCACCCGCAAGCAGCTCGACCGCGGTGCCCGCGTGACCGAACTGCTCAAGCAGGCCCAGTACAGCCCGCTGCCCATCAGCCTGATGGCGGCCACGCTGTTCGCGGTGAACAAGGGCTTCCTCGACGACGTGGACGTCAAGAAGGTGCTGGCTTTCGAGTCGGCCCTGCACGCCCACCTGAAGGACAAGCACGCCGCGCTGCTGACCAAGCTGCAGAACGACAAGGCCATGGACAAGGACGCCGAAGCCCAGCTGTCGGCCGCCATCGCCGAGTTCAAGAAGACCGGCACGTACTGAGCGCCCCAGGACCCAACCAGGAGCAGCGATGGCAGCAGGCAAGGAAATCCGCGGCAAGATCAAATCGGTGGAGAACACCAAGAAGATCACCAAGGCCATGGAGATGGTCGCCGCCTCCAAGATGCGCAAGGCGCAGGACCGCATGCGTGCGGCCCGGCCTTACGCCGAGAAGGTGCGTCAGATCACGGGCAACCTGAGCAAGGCCAACCCCGAGTACACGCACCCCTTCATGGAGACGAACGACGCCAAGACCGCCGGCTTCGTCGTCGTCACCACCGACAAGGGCCTTTGTGGCGGCCTCAACACCAACGTGTTGCGCGCGGTCACCAACGAGCTCAAGGCCCTGCAGGCCAAGGGTGAGACCGCCGAGGTCGTCGCCATTGGCAACAAGGGTCTGGGCTTCATGAACCGCATCGGCGCCAAGGTGGTGTCGAGCGTCACGGGCCTGGGCGACACGCCGCACCTCGAAAAACTCATCGGCCCCGTCAAGGTGCTGCTCGATGCGTACACCGAGGGCCGCATCAAAAGCGTGCACGTGGCCTACACCCGCTTCATCAACACGATGAAGCAGGAGGCCGTGGTCCAGCAACTGCTGCCCCTGAACGCCGAGTCCCTGCAGGACGGCGCCGGTGGCCGCGACTGGGACTACATCTACGAACCCGACGCACCCGCCGTCATCGACGAACTGCTGCTGCGCTACATCGAGGCGCAGGTGTACCAGGCCGTTGCCGAGAACATGGCGTCCGAGCAGTCGGCGCGCATGGTGGCCATGAAGGCCGCGACCGACAACGCGGGCAATGTGATCAGCGAGCTCAAGCTCGTCTACAACAAGACCCGCCAGGCCGGCATCACCAAAGAGCTGTCCGAGATCGTCGCCGGCGCCGCCGCCGTGTAAGGCCCGCGCCCTCCCGAATCCAGAGAAAACAGAAGGTAAACATCATGTCTCAAGTGCAAGGCAAGATCGTCCAGTGCATCGGCGCCGTCGTGGACGTGGAATTCCCGCGCGACCAGATGCCCCGCGTGTACGACGCGCTGAAGATGGAGGGCTCGGCCCTCACGCTGGAAGTCCAGCAGCAGCTCGGTGACGGCGTGGTGCGCACCATCGCCCTGGGCTCGTCCGACGGCCTGCGCCGCGGCATGCTGGTGAGCAACACCAACGCCCCCATCACCGTGCCCGTGGGCAAGGCCACGCTGGGCCGCATCATGGACGTGCTGGGCAGCCCCATCGACGAGCGCGGCCCGGTCGACCAGACCCTGACCGCGTCCATCCACCGCAAGGCCCCGGCCTATGACGAGCTCTCGCCCTCGCAAGAGCTGCTCGAAACCGGCATCAAGGTGATCGACCTGGTGTGCCCGTTCGCCAAAGGCGGCAAGGTGGGCCTGTTCGGTGGCGCCGGCGTGGGCAAGACCGTGAACATGATGGAGCTCATCAACAACATCGCCAAGGCGCACTCGGGTCTGTCCGTGTTCGCCGGCGTGGGTGAGCGCACCCGCGAGGGCAACGACTTCTATCACGAGATGGCCGACTCCGGCGTCGTGAAGCTCGACAACCTGGCCGAGTCGAAAGTGGCCATGGTGTACGGCCAGATGAACGAGCCCCCGGGCAACCGCCTGCGCGTGGCCCTGACCGGCCTGACCATCGCCGAGTCGTTCCGCGACGAAGGCCGTGACGTGCTGTTCTTCGTGGACAACATCTACCGCTACACGCTGGCCGGTACCGAAGTGTCCGCCCTGCTGGGCCGCATGCCTTCCGCCGTGGGCTACCAGCCGACGCTGGCCGAAGAAATGGGCCGTCTGCAAGAGCGCATCACCTCGACCAAGGTCGGCTCGATCACCTCGATCCAGGCCGTGTACGTGCCCGCGGACGACCTGACCGACCCCTCGCCCGCCACCACCTTCGCCCACCTGGACTCCACCGTGGTGCTGTCGCGTGACATCGCCGCCCTGGGTATCTACCCCGCCGTGGACCCGCTCGACTCCACCAGCCGCCAGCTCGACCCGCTGGTCGTGGGTGAAGAGCACTACTCGGTGGCCCGCGCCGTGCAGGGCACGCTGCAGCGCTACAAGGAACTGCGCGACATCATCGCCATCCTGGGCATGGACGAACTGGCGCCCGAAGACAAGCTGGCCGTGGCCCGCGCGCGCAAGATCCAGCGTTTCCTGTCGCAGCCCTTCCACGTGGCCGAAGTGTTCACGGGCTCGCCCGGCAAGTACGTGCCGCTGGCCGAGACCATCCGCGGCTTCAAGATGATCACCGCCGGCGAGTGCGACCACCTGCCCGAGCAGGCCTTCTACATGGTCGGCACCATCGACGAAGCCTTCGAGAAGGCCAAGAAGCTCGCGGGCTGATCGCCCACAGCCTGAGGAACCACCATGAGCACCATCCACGTCGACGTGGTCAGCGCCGAGGAGTCCATCTTCTCGGGCGAGGCCAAATTCGTCGCCCTGCCGGGCGAGGCGGGTGAGCTCGGCATCCTGCCCGGCCACATCCCGCTGATCACCCGCATCAAGCCGGGTGCGGTGCGCATCGAAAAAGCCGACGGCGGCGAGGAGTTCGTCTTCGTGGCCGGCGGCATCCTCGAGGTGCAGCCCGACGCCATCACCGTGCTGTCCGACACCGCCATCCGCGGCAAGGACCTCGACGAGGCCAAGGCCACCGAAGCGCGCAAGCAGGCCGAGGAAGCCGTGAAGAACGCCAAGAGCGATGTGGACCTGGCCAAGGCCACGTCCGAACTCGCGGTCATGGCGGCCCAGATCGCTGCGCTGCGCAAGTACCGCCAGAAGAAGTGATTCCCTCGGGATTCCTTCGCCAGAGACCGGCCGCAGGCCGGTCTTTTTTTTGAGTGCCGTCTGGTCAGGGCAATAGCCCGCCACTATGATGGCCCGACAGACCCCGCGCTTCCATGTCTTCTCTTTTCGACAGCCCCGAACTCGCGCCCGAAGAAGTGGCGGCCCGGCTGCTGGTCACGCCCACGGCCCTGGCCGATCTCACGATCGCGGACGCCGCCCGGATCGTGGGCTACATGAGGCCCAAGCTGATCAAGGCCGGCACGGTCGTGATCCACGAAGGTGAGGTCAAAGGCAACGACTACATGCTGCTCGTGCTCGAGGGCGACATCGCCGTCGAGAGCGAACTGCCGGGCCTGCACGAGAACATGGTGGTCAACATCATGGGGCCGGGCCACCTGATCGGTGAAATGGGCGTGCTCGACGGCGCGCCGCGCTCGGCCACCTGCACCGCCAACACCGACATCGCCGCCGCGGTGCTCTCGCGCACGGCGCTCATGCGCCTGATGCGCGAAGACCCGCGCCTGGGCGCGCGGCTGCTGCTCGCGATCTCCAAGCGCCTGGCCGATCGCCTGCGCGAAACCACGCGCAAGCTCAAGACCTTCGCCCAGATGAACAAGGCGCTGCAGCAGGAGTTGCAGGTGGTCATGAACAACCGCACCAACCTCCCGCGCGGCCGCGGCTGAGGCCGCGGACTCACACCCGCAACACTTCGTCGGGCAGCTCGTTGTGCGCGGGCACCCCGGGCCCGGCGGGGCAGTGCATCACCAGCAGGGCCGATACCTCTTCGAGTGCCTGCGTGAGCCCGTCCTCGACCTCGCCCGCGCGCAGCCGGGTGCCCAACCGGTCCACGATGGCCTGCCAGGCTGAGGGCGGCACGTGGCGCGCGAGCCCGCGATCGGCCACGAACTCGATGGCGTTCTCGGCCAGCAGCAGGTAGATCAGCACGCCGTTGTTGTGCTCGGTGTCCCAGAGCCGCAGGCGGCCGAACCAGGCCAGCGCACGCTCGCGCACCACCGCGGCCAGCGCCGCGTCGTTGTGCACGCGCAGCACGTAGCTCGTGGGCAGGCCGGCCTCGACCAGCAGGCGCACCTCGCCCGTGTGCCGCGCTTCGCTCGCGCGCACGCGCGCGGCCAGGCGCTCGGCCATGTCGTCGGGCACGGCCCGGCGGCTGTCGCCGGGGTCCATCCAGCGGTGCCGGAACAAGCGCCACCAGCGGTTCATGCGCGGGCCCTCACCAGCCGCCGGAGGCGCCGCCTCCGCCGAAGTTGCCACCCCCGCCGGAGCGAAAGCCGCCGCCGCGGCCACCGCCGCCCCAGCCACCCCCCCAGCCGCCCCCGCCACCCCAGCCGCGCTCGCGCGGGCCGCCCGGCATTGGCAGTTGCACGGGGGTGAAGCGCCCCAGCACCGCCAGCACCATGCCGATCAGGGCCGCACCGATCGCGATCCAGAGCACCGAGGTGATGACCCAGGCCAGCAGGCCGGCCGCCGCGCCCGTGAGCGGAATGCCCAGCGCGCGTCCGAAGGCGCGGCGCATGAAACCCGCGAGCATGGGCACGGCGAACACCAGAAACAGCCAGGGCACCTCCAGATCGCCGGTGCCCTCGCGCGCGGCCGGCGCCGCGGGCTCGGGCAGGGCCTCGCCGCGCACCGCGGCCTCGATGCGCGTGAGGCCCGCGTTGATGCCACCGGCCCAGTCGCCCTGGCGGAACGCGGGCGCCACCGCCTGGTCAAGGATGCGGCGCGCGAGCAGGTCGGGTATCGCGCCTTCCAGCGCCTTGGCCGGCGCGATGCGCATGCGCCGGTCGTCCTTGGCGATCACGAACAGCAGACCGTCGCCCACCTGCGCTCGCCCGATCTTCCAGGCGTCGCCCAGGCGCTGCGTGTAGTCGGCGATGTCCTCGGGCGCGGTGCTGGCCACGAGCACCACCACGATCTGCGTGCCCTGTGCCTGTTCGAAGGCCGCCAGGCGCACCTCGAGCGCCTGCAGGGCCCGCGCGTCGAGCGTGCCCGTGAAGTCCATGGCGCGCGCGCGCAGCTCGGGCACGGGCTGCAGGCCCTGCGCCCCCGCCAGCGCGGCGGCGGCCAGCCACAGCCAGGCCAGCAACAGCGCCGCGCGCCCGGCCTTCATGGCTTCTGCGGGGCCTGCGGCGCGGGGCTGCCGAAGTCGACCTTGGGCGGCGCGCTGATGGCCGCTTCGTTGGCCACGCTGAAGTTGGCCTTGGGCTGGTAGCCGAACACCATGGCCGTGAGGTTGCTCGGGAAGCTGCGCGCGAGCACGTTGTAGGCCTGCACCGACTGGATGTAGCGGTTGCGCGCGACGGTGATGCGGTTCTCGGTGCCTTCGAGCTGCACGCGCAGGTCGGCGAAGCCCTGGTTGGCCTTGAGGTTCGGGTACTGCTCGACCACCACCATGAGCCGGCTCAGCGCGCTGCCGAGCTCGCCCTGCGCGGCCTGGAATTTCTGCAGCGCGGCCGGGTCGTTGAGCAGTTCGGGTGTGGCCTGGATCGCGGTGGCCCGTGCGCGCGCGTTCACCACGGCTTCCAGCGTGCCGCGCTCGAAGTTGGCCTCGCCCTGAACGGTGGCGACGATGTTGGGGATCAGGTCGGCCCGGCGCTGGTACTGGTTGAGCACCTCGGCCCAGGCCGAGCGGCTCTCTTCGTCGAGCCGCTGGAAATCGTTGTAGCCGCAACCGCCCAGCAGCAGGGCGGTGCACACGAGCAGGAGATGGAACAGGCGGCGCATGGCTTCTCCCCAGGGGTGGCACAGGTTGCCGGCCACTATACCGCCCGGCCTTGGCGGCGGCGGCACAATCCCGGCATGCGCAAACCCAAAATGCCACCGGGCTCGTCCGACGACACCGAGGCCGCGTTCTACGAAGCCCTGCAGCAGGCCGATATCGAGCGCCTGATGGCCTGCTGGACCGACGAAGACGACATCGTCTGCGTGCACCCGGGCGGTCCGCGCCTGATCGGCCATGAAGCGATCCGTGCCGCCTTCGAGGCCATGTTCGCCAACGGCGGCGTGATGGCCGTGCCCGAAAAAATGCAACGCCACGACGACGGCCACTGCAGCGTGCACAGCGTGGTCGAGCGCGTGTCCATCCTCACCGACGATGGCCCGCAGCACGCCTTCGTGCTCGCCACCAACGTGTATGTGAAGACCGCGCGCGGCTGGCGCATGGTGCTGCACCACGCCAGCCCCGGCTCGCGCGTGGAGCCGCCCGAGATCACCGCCACGCGCCCCGTGCTGCACTGAGGCCCGATGAAAGCCGAACCCGCGGCCGACCTCAACGCCTTCCGGGCCCCGTGGTGGCTGCCGGGCGGCCATGCCCAGACCATCTGGCCCGCGCTGTGGGCGCGCCGCCACTTCGGCCCGCCCCCGCGCTGGCGGCGCGAGCGCTGGGACACGCCCGATGGCGACTTCATCGACGTCGACCGCGCAGAGCACGCCAGCCACCCGCAGGCGCCGCTGCTGGTGCTGTTCCACGGGCTCGAAGGCGGCTCGGGCAGCCAGTACGCCATGGCCTTCGCCGACTTCGCCGCCGAGCGCGGCCTGGCCTATGCGGTGCCGCACTTTCGCGGCTGCTCGGGCGAGCTCAACCGCGCGCCCCGCGCTTACCACTCGGGCGACTTCGAAGAGATCCACTGGATCCTGCGCCGCTTTGCCGCGGCCGACCCGCAGCGGCCCCTGATCGCTGCGGGCGTCTCGCTCGGCGGCAATGCGCTGCTGCGCTGGGCCGGCGAGATGGGCGAGCAGGCCGCGCAGACCGTGCGCGCCGTGGCCGCCATCTGCTCGCCACTCGACCTGGCCGCGGGCGGCCACGCCATCGGCCGCGGCTTCAACCGGCAGGTCTACACGCGCATGTTCCTCAACACCATGAAGCCCAAGGCGCTGCGCAAGCTGGCCCAGCACCCGGGCCTGTTCGATGGCGAGGCGCTGCGCGCCGTGCGCGACCTCTACGCGTTCGACAACCTCTTCACCGCGCCCCTGCACGGATTCAAGGGCACCGACGACTACTGGCGCCGCGCCTCGGCCAAGCCGCACCTCGCGCGCATCCGCGTGCCCGCGCTCGCGCTCAATGCGCTCAACGATCCCTTCGTGCCGGCCGCGTCGCTGCCGCGCGCAGGCGAGGTCGGGCCGCACGTCACGCTCTGGCAGCCGGCGCACGGCGGTCACGTGGGCTTTCCGAGTTCGCTGGGTGCCTGGGGCCTGCCGGGCCATGTGCGCACCATGCCCGAGGCGGTCGGCCACTGGCTGCTCTCGCACACCTGAGGCCCGCCATGGACGACATCGTCAAAGCCGCCCTGGCCAAATGGCCCAACGTGCCACACTGCCACGGCTGGCTGGGCCTGGACGCGCGCGGCCAGTGGTACATGCGCGACGACCGCACCCAGGCCGCGGGCCCGTTTCCGCAGAGCAAAGGCTCGCTGCTGCGGCACGACAAGTTGGTGGCCTTCATCCACCGCAACTACCTCGCCGACGAAGAGGGGCAGTGGTACTTCCAGAACGGCCCGCAGCGCGTGTACGTCGAGCTCGAGGCCACGCCCCAGGTGTGGCGCCTGCAGCCCGATGGCCGCGTGCTCGCGCACACCGGCGCGCCCGCGCAGGTGCGCTCGAGCTGGGTCGACGAGGCAGGCCGCCTGTACCTCGACACCGACATCGGCTTCGGCCTGGTGCACAGCGCCGACATGGCCCTGGCGGCCGATCGGGTGGAGGCGGGTGACTGGTTGCCCCAGGACGTGCGGGCGGCCGAGCTGCCCGCGCGGTACGGCTATGTGATGAGCCCCGAGGCCATGAAAAAAGCCGGTCGGTGACCGGCTTTCGTCTGGGCTGCGGGCCGCTTACCTGGCGGCGTTGACCAGGTACTCGACCGCAGCGCGGATCTCGGCGTCGGAGGCGGCCATGGCGCCACCCTTGGGCGGCATCGCGCCCTTGCCCTTGATGGCGCTCGCGGTCAGTGCGTCCACGCCCTGCGCGATGCGCGGGGCCCAGGCGGCCTTGTCACCGGTCTTGGGGGCGCCGGCCACGCCAGCGCCATGGCACACGGTGCACGACTGCTTGTAGAGCGCCTCACCGGCGTTGGCCACGGGCGCGGCGGTGGGGGCGGGCGCGGCCGCGGGCGCCGGCGCGGCGGCAGGGGCAGCGGCCATCACGGGCGCGGCGGGCGCTGCAGCGGCAGGGGCGGCAGCGGCCGGTGCGGCTTGTTGCGGCTCGGCGAACTTGGCGCCAGCGGCGTTGGCCATGTGCACCACGGCGCGGCCGATCTCGGCGTCGCGGAAGGCGCCGCCACCCTGGGCGCCCATGGCGCCTTTGCCCTTGAGCGCCGAGTTCAGCAGCGCGTCGTAGCCGGTGGCGATGCGGGCCGCCCAGGCGCCGGCGTCACCGAACTTGGGGGCACCGGCCAGGCCGGCTTCGTGGCAGGCCGCGCACTGGGCCTTGTACACGTTGGCGCCGGCTTCGAGCGGGCGGTTGGCGTCGCGGATCTCGATCGAGCCGACCTTCTGGATGCGCTGCGCCGTGGCCTGCTCCATGTTGACGGCACCAGCGGCGGGCTTGTTGCCCGAGGTCACGTAGAAGACCAGGCCGATGATGATGAAGACGGGCACCACGAACGCGAAGAACGACGTCCACAGCAGTTGGGCGGGCGTCTTGATGGGGCCGGTGTGGGAATCGTGCGCGTGGTCGCTCATGGGGTCCTCAGGGGGAGTGGCAGGCGGGCCATCAAGGCCTTCTGGCAAGGCCCGCCGGGCGGTGGCGGACAGCCCGCGATTATAGCCAGCGGGCCTGGGCCCTCTCGGGATCCCGAGCGTGCGGCTAGAATGACCGGCTCTGCGCGGCTGTAGCTCAGTGGATAGAGTATTGGCCTCCGAAGGCTGTCGTCATTCGGGAAGCGCGCAGTAGAACGAGTATTGGTCTTTTCCAGCCACGCGGCTGTAGCTCAGTGGATAGAGTATCGGCCTCCGAAGCCGAGGGTCGTGGGTTCGATCCCCGCCAGCCGCGCCATACCTCACCTCCTCGGTGAGTAGCCAATCACAAGGGCAGTTGATTGGCTTCGACGTCGACTTCTTGAGCAAGCGTTCTAGGGCACAGCAGGACTTTGGACCAATGGTCTGAAGGAATGCCGCAGGTCTTCCTGTGCCCTGGCTGTGCCTTGGCTGTGCCATGCCTAACACACGCAAGGTCCAGTTGCGACCCTCGGTCCCGTGCCAGGAAGATCCTCCGAATCCTGCGCCCTGCGGGTTGGACAGCAACGCTGATGCGTTGGTCCACTTTGCAGCGGTTGCGGTCTGCCGGGAGCGGGCGCCGAACGTTCGTTCTGCGCCACGTTGCAGACGTTCAGAACTCCGCGACAACGATGGACCGCTTGCAGAAGGCGAGGTCGTAGCTAGACTGCCGCAATCGGCCATCAGCAGACATAGCCGTTGTGTCTCCATAGCGGACAGCCAACATCGATCTCGACCCGATCATGGGCACGCCATGGGGCACTTCCGACACGCCCCGCCGAAAGCCCACAGACCCACACCTCGGATTGATCAGGCAGGGCGAGCCGGTCAGTTCCGAGACGACGGCCGAAACATCTCACGGTGCAAGCCCCAATGCTCGACCGCGGCGATTAGAACGCTCGATTCACCGTCGTCAACATGCGCGTCGACTTCTGCAAGCTCGACACACAAGCGCAGCAACTTCAGCCGTAGCGCGGGGTCCTGGACTTCACCCATCAGGTCCGCCAGCGTGCGCTCGTCCACCGGGCAGGCGTCGGCCCACTTCAACTGGTCGCTGGACAGCAGATCCTCGCAGAAGGTGTCCAGCAGCGCGTGCAACTCATGCCGCGCCAGACCCAACTGCTCATGCACGGCAAGGCGGTCGAGCCACTTGATCTCAGCGTCGCCGATGTCGCCATCGGCGACCACCGTCAGTGCGACGATGCGGGCTGCGGCCTGCGGGCTGTTCACGGGATAACTGCGCATCATGGGTCTCCCTTGGGTGCAGTGGGTCGCGGGTCAGTCGAAGATGTTGCTTAGCCAGGACTTCCTGCGGCCGCCCTGCTGGCCTCGACCATGCTCGTAATCGGAGTCCGCGAACTGGGGCTGTGATCGGGCGGCCGCGTTGCCGGCTGGGACCGGTGGTGCCAGGCTCGCCGAGCGCTCGATCAGCTTGTCGAGTTCGCCGCGGTCCAGCCACACGCCGCGGCATTGCGGGCAGTAGTCGATCTCGACGCCCTGGCGGTCGCTCATCACGAGTGCGGTGTCGGTGCAGGTGGGGCATTTCATGGGGTGCTCCTGATGAGGGTTCATTCATCCGAGTTGCCGAAGCCGAACAGGCTGAGCAGACTCGTGAACAGGTTGAAGATCGAGACGTACAGCCCGACGGTGGCCAGCACGTAGTTGGTTTCGCCACCGGTGACGATGCGACTGGTCTCGTACAGGATCAGGCCGGCCGACAGCAGCGCCACCATCGCGGCGACGGCCAGGCCCAGCGCCGGAACCTGCAGGAACACCGCGCCCAGGCCGGCAATCAGCGCGATGACCATGCCGGCGAACAGGAAGCCGCCCATGAAGCTGAAGTCGCGACGGGTCGTCAAGACCCAGGCCGACAAGGCCAGGAAGGTGGCGCCCGTGGCCGCCAGGGCCATCGTCACGACCTGTGCACCGCCGGGCAGTGCCAGCGACTTGGCCAACACCGGCCCCAGGGAGTAGCCCATGAAGCCCGTCAGCGCAAACACAGCCGGCAAGGCCCAGCCGCTGTTCTTGAACTTGTAGACAGCAAAGAGCAGGCCGAAGTAGCCGCCCAGGGTCAGCAGGATGCCCGGCGCCGGCAGCTGGAACGTCACGCTGGCAGCAGCGATGGCCGCGCTGAACAGCAACGTCATCGACAGCAAGGCGTATGTGTTGCGCAGCACACGGCTCGTACCTACGACATCCGTGGGTGTCGCGTTGCCTGCGGCGATAGACGCCGAATGCGCGGTCTCCGGGCGAGTGGTCGAGGGGATGGGCGTCATGGAGTTCATGGAGTCGAGTCCTGAGGTCGTTCGAGTTCAGCGTTCGTGACCGATGAAGCGCTGGCGCATGCGACGGGAGTCACTGCCCCGGCGCCACAAGCGCATCAGGAACCGCGCGGCACGCGCCAGCGCGTTGTCCAGCGCCGTGCGCCAGTCGCTCGCCACGGAGGCGACGACCACCGACCCGGCGCCATCGGTCCGGAGTTCCACCTGGCAGCGCTTGTCGATGCCGCCGCGCGGCCCGTTCACGTCCGACATCTGCACCTCGGCGCGCGGCACGAGCCAGCCCAGGCGTCGCAGCACGAAGCGCACGCGGCGCTCGGTCAGGTCGCGCAAGTCAGTGGCTTGCGGATGGCGGGACTTGAAGAGCACTTGCATCACGGATCTCCATCGGTTGAGGGACAGACGGAATGTGGGGTGCCTGGCGGTTCTGGAAAAGCAGTCTTTCGAGAACGTGAACATCGGATAAACCTGAACATAGGAAGGAGCTTCGGCCGCAGACTTCGGGGTTTGGCGGCTCAGGCCGGCACGCATTGCAGCACGCGTGCCTGCTGGCCCGTCACCCTTTGGAGAAGCACCAGATGCCCAACGCTCGAACCGCCAATGCCGTCCGTCTGGAGTTCGCTCCTGACTCCCTGGTTCAATCGAATCTGTCCGGCGCGGCCTTCACCGGCGACTGGCTCTGGGTGGCGGGCGACGAAGCCTGCGGCCTGGACCGCCTGCGCCTGCTCGCCCCGGTGGGGCGCGAGGCTTTGCGCTTCGGCGAGGTGCGCGACTTCCCGCTCGCCGATCTGCTGGACCTGCCCGGCACGGCCGGGGAAGAGGCCGATCTGGAAGGCATGGCCGTGGCCGACGGTTACCTGTGGCTGGTGGGCTCGCATGGCCTGAAGCGCAAGAACGCCAAACCGGACCGGGACCACGCCGACAACGCCAAGCGCTTGTCGAAGGTGGCGCTCGACGGCAATCGGCGCCTGCTGGCCTGCCTGCCCATCGAGCCTGACGCCAAGGGCGAGCCCTGCCTGGTACGGCAGGCCAAGGACGGCCGACGGGCGCTGCGCCTGAAGGGTGATGCGCAAACGAACCTGCTCACCCGTGCGCTCGCCGATGACCCCCACTTCGGACCGTATTTGGCCATCCCGGGAAAGGACAACGGCTTCGACATCGAAGGCCTGGCCGTGGACGGCCGCCGGCTGCTGCTCGGCCTGCGCGGCCCGGTGCTGCGCGGTTGGTCGGCGCTGCTCGAGGTCGCGGTCGAGACCCGCGGTGACCAGCTGCGCCTGGCGCCCCTCGACGACAGCGGCACGCTGATCCGCAAGCACTTCCTGCAGCTCGACGGCCTGGGCGTGCGGGACCTGCACTTCTCCGGCGACGACCTCTACATCCTGGCCGGCCCGACGATGGTGCTGAACGGCGACATCCGCGTCTTCAAGTGGCCCGCCGCCCGGCCCTTGCTGGCCGCGAACCGCGAGCCGGTGCGCTTCGAGTCGGCGCTGACCGAGTCGGTGCCCCTGCCACATGGTCGCGGCACCAACCGTGCCGAAGCCATCTGTGACCTGCCGCCGGCGCTGTCGGGCGGCAAGGCGCGCTGGCTCGTGCTGTACGACGCGCCTGGCGCCGATCGCAAGGAGGGCGAGCACACCGTCTTCGGTGACCTGCTGCGCCACGATTGAAATCGTCCGCCTCGGTCAGCTTCAGTCGCCTGGGCGAGCTGGCCTGCGTGGCGCAGGAAGCTTCGGCTGGTTCGCTGTTCGACGTAATTGTCGGCTCTGTTTCAAGGAAAACAAGAATGGAAATGCTGCTTTCACGGGTCGGGTCGCTGCTTTACGGCATGAGATTCACGATGTTGTTTTTCTATGTGGGTCTTGTGGCGATCATCTTCGGCATTCTGGGAAAGTTCCTGCTGGAAACCTACAAGCTGATGAGCACCTTGCTGTTCGGCGATCTCGAGAAGATCGACCTGATCATCAAGGTGCTCGAACTGGTGGACATGACGATGGTGGCGCAGTTGGTGTGGGTGGTCGCGCTCGCCGGTGTGTCGCTCTTCGTGACCACGGGGCACTTCGACAAGAAGGACATGAAGAAGCCCGACTGGCTGGACCACGTCAACACCTACAACCTCAAGTTGAAGCTTGCATTCGCCATCATCTCGATCTCAGGCGTGCATGCCTTGAAGACGTACCTGAGCGGCGATTTGACTTTGGAGAATATCCAGATCGTGACGATGGTGGCTGTCATTCACTTCACCTTCGTGCTCTCTGCCATCGGCATCTCTTTTGCAGAACGTTTGACGCGGGAAAAGACCTGAACGCGCCTTGGGCCATGGCCGCTCTCCCGGAAATCGACCCCACGTCTTCGCTGCAGTTCATCGTCAATGCGGCGGCGGGCAGCAGCGACGCGGAGGCGAAGCGCGAAATCGTCGAAGCCGCGCTGCGCGCGGGTGGACGGCGGGGTGACTTGCTCTTCTGCAGCCCCGCCGAGTTGATTGGCGTGTCGCACCAGGCGGCGACGAGGGCGATCGCCACCCGCACGGCCGTGGTCGCCGTCGGTGGCGACGGCACGCTCAACACCGTGGCACAGGCTGCACACGCTGCGGGCTGCGCCATGGGCGTGGTGCCACAGGGCGCCTTCAACTACTTTGCCCGCACGCACGGCATACCCGCAGACCCGGCCGATGCCGTCCGCCAATTGCTGCTTTCGGTGCCTGCGCCGGTTCAAGTGGCCGGCATCAACGACCGCGTGTTCCTGGTCAACGCCAGTCTCGGGCTCTATCCTGAACTGCTGGAAGACCGTGAAGCCTACAAGGCCCGCTTCGGTCGCAGCCGCTGGGTGGCGTTCGTGGCAGCCTGTGCGACTTTGCTTCGTGCGCAGCGCCGCTTGCGATTGCACATCGAGATGGGTGGCAAGGTGCGCGACATGCAGACCTTGACGCTCTTCGTGGGCAACAACCGCCTGCAGCTGCAGCAGTTCGGCGCCGAGCCCGATGACACCCTGGCCGGCACGCCAGGCGACGGCAGCATGGCCGCGCTCGTGCTGCGGCCTATCGGAACGCTGTCGATGATCGGCCTGATGCTGCATGGCGCCATGGGCAGGCTGGGTGAAGCCGCAGGCGTCGAGCGCTTCGAGTTCGAGCACCTGGTGGTGCGGCCTACGCTGCCGCAGGGCCGCAGCGGGGTGAAGGTGGCCTTCGATGGCGAAGTGACGATGATGCGCGCACCGCTGGACTTCCGGGTGCTGGCCAAACCACTGTACCTGCTGATGCCACAGCGCGACGCTGCCGTTGTCGACGCCCGATCCAGCGCCGAAGGGGCAGCGCCTTGAGCGTCCTGCTGCAGATTTCCGACACGCACTTCGGCACCGAGCAGGGCGCGGTCGTCGAAGCCCTGGGCACGCTGGCCCACCAGCAGCGTCCTGATGTGGTTGTGCTGTCGGGCGACATCACGCAGCGCGCGCGTCCGGCCCAGTTCCGGGCTGCACGCTCGTTCGTGGACCGTCTGGGAGCTCCCGTGCTGGCCGTCCCAGGCAACCACGACATCCCGCTCTTCGATCTGTGGGCGCGCCTGCGCAGCCCGTATGGGCGGTACAGCGCCGCGTTCGGCATAGACCTCGAGCCGGTGCACCGCTCCCCGGAACTCCTGGTGGTGTGCGTCAACACCACGCGACCCTGGCGACACAAAGATGGTGAGGTATCCGCGCTGCAGATCGACCGTGTCGCGCGACTTGTGGAGCATGCCGACCCCGCGCAGCTGCGCGTGGTCGTGGTGCACCAGCCCATAGCCGTCACGCGTGCCGAGGAAGAGCCAAACCGACTGCGCGGGCATGCGGCCGCTCTGCAGCCTTGGGCTGAAGCCGGTGCCGACCTCGTCATGGGCGGTCACATCCACCTCCCCTACGTCATGCCGCTGCAAGGCCTGGCGCGTTCGCTGTGGGTCGTGCAGGCGGGCACGGCCGTGTCGTCCCGGGTGCGTGATGGCATGCCCAACTCGGTCAATCTGCTGCGCTGGGGCGCGGATGCGGCGCCGGGATGCTGTCGGATCGAGCAGTGGGACTACAAGGGCGACGACCGGGCTTTCCGGCTCGCCAAGGTCAGTGAGGTCCGGCCGGACCGGACGTGAGTTCCGCTCTGCAACGGGCGCTCCATCTTCCGGCGAGTTCGTATTTTCCTGAGTTAGATGCTCGGAAGTATCGCTTCTTCAGAAGCAGGACAGGATGCATATTCCCGCCTGTCCTCACTTCCGAGCTCACCCGCCATGAAGCCTTCCTTCCGCTTTGCGTCCCTCGTACTTGCCCGGATCAAGCAGAGCCTGCGCTTGCTGAAGGAGGACCTCAGGCAGTGGGTGCCACAGCAAGCGCCAGTGCTCGTGCCCATCCCGATCCCGGCCGAGCGTCGTACACGCCAGTCTGAACGCCGGCATCCCGCCCGGGGCGACTGACTCTGAAACTCAGCTTGTCACCTCAGACTGACCTATCTCAACGGAGACCCATCGTGCGCAGCTACCCCCACAACAGCCCAGAAGCCGCCGCGCGCATCGTCGCGCTGGTGCTCATCTCCGACGGTCACGTGTGCAGTTCCGAATTCAACATCCTCAAGCAGTTGGGCGCGGAGCGCGAACTCGGGCTGGAGCCCCAGCTCCTGCCGCACATCGTTCACACCTTGTGCGAAGAGCTCCTGGCGGGTGGGTACGAGACCGGATCGCTCATGGGCAACGTCGATGACAGCGCCTTGGCGTCATTGATGGCCGAGATCTCCGATCCGGCGCGGCAAAGGAAGGTGATGCGCCTGTCCCTGGCCGCGGCGCGCGCCGATGGCCATCTGGCCGACGGCGAAACCTTGGTGGTGGAGGCCGCTCGACGCCACTGGAAGCTCTACGATG
Source organism: Hydrogenophaga crocea (assembly GCF_011388215.1). Classification (NCBI taxonomy): domain Bacteria; kingdom Pseudomonadati; phylum Pseudomonadota; class Betaproteobacteria; order Burkholderiales; family Comamonadaceae; genus Hydrogenophaga; species Hydrogenophaga crocea. The sequence continues at coordinate 3,369,438 of NZ_CP049989.1, read as the reverse complement.
GCGAGGAGCCGAGCGCCACGAAGGTGGCCCATCGCCACGCCGCCTGATCGAGGTCGATCAGGACACCTCTAAAGTCGCGCCGCGGCCACCACCTGCGTCACCAGGGGGTGGTGCTGGCCGCGCCGCGACCGGATGGCGTGGATCTCTTCCTTCACGCCATCACTACTGCCCAGCAGCCGAAGGCCGCGCATCAGGCCGACGTCGTCTGCTCCGAGTCGGCTGACCGGGAACACGCCCAGGCCGCGAGCCGCAAACACCGCCAGCAGGGCGCTGTCCTCGAACTCCCCTACGATGCGAGGGCGCAGGCCCTGCGTTTCGAACCAGTGGTCCAGCGTCGGGCGCAGGGCCGAGTGCCCAGTGGGCAGCAGAACAGGCAAGTCGTTCAGGCTTTGCGGAAACCGGTCGCGCTCGGGCTTCCCGACCAGCCGGGCCGGGCCATACCACTCGACCGGTGACTCAACGAGGCGCTCGCTGGTGAGGCGCAGGTTCGGGTTGCGCGGTGCGGCCTGACCGGCCAGCACCAGGTCCAGGTGATGCAGCGCCAGTTCGCCCAGCAGCTGCTCGAACTCTCCTTCGTGGCAGACCAACCGAAGGTTGGGTGTGCTCAACACGGGCTCCAGCAGCGCATGGGCTGCAAGCTTCGAGATGCCATCGGAGAACCCAACCGCCAGGCGGGCCACCTTGCCGCTGGCCGCTTCGCGCACCTCGTCAGGGATGCCCTGGCCCAGCTGAAAAATCTCCTCGGCGCGTGCAAAAGCAGCCTGACCTGCTTCGGTGAGGGCCACGCCACGGCCCGAGGGCTTGAGGAGCTGGTGGCCCAGCGCCTTCTCCAGCTCGCGCACCTGCGCGCTGATGGTCTGCACCGCCATGTCCAGCCGTTCGGCGGCACGGGCGAAGCCGCCTTCCTTGCTGACAACCCAGAAGTAGTGGAGATGTCGGTAGTTCAGCATGTGTCCTCCGGTGCGGGAAAACCGAAGTTTAAGTGCGTGCGAATCTGGTTTGTGCGAAGCGCATTGGTCCCGATACTCTGTGCCATTCGAATACCATAGGAAGTCCAGTCATGTTCTACGTCCTCAGTTGGTTCTCCGTCGTCGCACTTCTGGCGCTGTGGTCGCTGGCTGCCTGGGCGCTGCATGCCGTTGCCGTCTGGACGGTTTCGAACGCGGGCGCGCTCACAGGGGCTGCATCAGGCGCCGGCACCATCGCTGTGCCGGATTGGCTGGCCCCCTGGGTGCCGCCCGAAGTCGCGCAGTGGGCAAGCCAACTGATGGCGGGCTTTGCGCCGTTTGTCGACGGCCTGCTGCAGGCCGCACCCGCGCTGGCGGGTGGCTTGACCGTGGCGACATGGGTGATCTGGGGCATCGGCAGCGTGCTGCTCGTGCTGCTAGGCGCCGGGCTGCACCTGCTCATCGCGCTGTTGCGCCGCCGCGGTGGCGGCTCAGGTCCTCAGCCGCGCCAGCCAGTGGCAGCTTGACTGGTAGGCTTCTTGGGCGTGGCACCACTGCAGCACGCGGGTCGGGTCTTGTGAGGGCCCGTGGGGCGGAGCAGGCCCAGCCCGCGATGCTGAGCCGAGCGCAGCCGCAGCCGCTCCCGGGTCTGATTGCGGAACTGGCTCTCAGGCCGACCGCTGAGTGGCCCAGGTGGCGTTGCAGCCTGCGGTGGGCGAACGCTTGCAGCTACAGTGCCAGATCATGAACATACTCATTTTTCTCGGTGGCCTGATCCTGCTGGTCATCGGTGCCAACGTGCTCGTCCGCGGTGCGTCCAAGCTGGCGCTGTCGTTCGGCATCAGCCCGCTCGTCGTAGGACTCACCATCGTGGCCTTCGGCACCAGCGCGCCCGAGGTCGCGGTGAGTGTCGGTGCCGTGCTCGACGGCAAGACCGACATTGCCATCGGCAACGTGGTGGGCAGCAACATCTTCAATGTGCTGTTCATCCTGGGCATCAGTGCGCTGATCGCGCCGCTGGTGGTCAACATCCAACTGATCCGCCAGGAAGTGCCGATCATGATCGGCGCGAGCCTGCTGTTGCTGGCGCTGGGGTTGGACGGCCGACTGTCGTTCTTCGACGGTGGAATTCTCTTCGTGCTGCTCGTGTCGTACACGGCGTTCCTCGTCGTGCAATCGCGGCGCGAGACACAGGCCGCCAAGGATGAGTACGCCCACGAGATCAAACCCGCCGAAGCGGGTGCTTGGGACGACCGGCTGCCCGCCCAACTGCTGCTGATCGGTGCCGGCCTGGCGGCGCTGGTGTTCGGATCCGAATACCTCGTGCAGGCCTCGGTGAACTTCGCCAAGGCGATGGGCGTGAGCGACTTGATCATCGGCCTGACCATCGTCGCCGCGGGCACCAGCATGCCCGAGGTGGCCACCAGCATCACCGCTGCCATCAAGGGCGAGCGCGACATCGCAGTAGGTAACGTCGTCGGCAGCAACACCTTCAACATTCTGGGCTGCCTGGGCCTGTCGGGCCTGGTGTCGGGTGACCTCGGCCTGGCCATGGCGCCGTCGCTGCTGGCCTTCGACATTTGGGTCATGCTGGCCGTGGCGCTCGCGTGCCTGCCGGTCTTCATCACAGGCCGTGAGATTGCGCGCTGGGAAGGCGGCGTCTTCCTCGGTTACTACGTCGCCTACGTGGCTTACCTGATCCTGGCCGCGCAGCAGCACGACGCGCTGCAGGCGTTCTCGGGTGTCATGCTTGGCTTCGTCGTTCCTCTGACGGTGGTGACGCTGGTGGTGGTGGTGATCCGCCGTCCGGCGGCAAGCAGCGTGCCGTGAGTGAGTTGATGAGCATTCAGGACAATCTGCTCAGTCCCCGCCGTGCCTTGCGGGACGACGTCGAGGCCCCATGACGGAATCCATCGTGCAGCGGCTGCGTGAAACAGCCGCGAACCTGCCTGCCGAGAGGGTGTCGATGCAAACCCTGGCGCAAGCCCACGGGCCTGCCGCGCACGGCACCTGGCTGCTGCTGATGGCAGTCCCGTGTCTCCTTCCCGTGCCTGGCGTCGGCACTGTGCTTGGCCTGGGAATGGCCGCGCTGGCGGCGGCGATGTGGCGGGGTCAGTCCTCTGCATGCCTTCCTCGGCGGGTGGCTGAACTCGAACTCTCACGCACCTGGGCGCAGCGGGTGCTGGGCATGCTTGCGTCTGCCTATTGCGTGGCTGGGCGTCTTGCCAGGGCCCGGCTGAGCCATCTTGCATCCCCGGAGAGACGGTCATGGACCGCCGCAGCGATTGGGTTGATGGCTTTCATCGTCGTCATGCCCATCCCCTTCGGCAACGTGCTCCCGGCGCTGGCGCTGATGCTCATCGGACTGGGGCTGGTGTTTCGCGATGGTGTTGCGGTTGTCCTGGGGCTGGCGATGGCGGCCCTGGCGATGTGCGTCACTGCGGGCGTCATGCTGATGGCATGGGCCTGGGGCAGTGACTGGCTCCTGGGTTTGTTTTGAATCTGAACGGAAGTTCGAAATGATCTACGCTGCCCTCAAGACGGTTCATGTGCTGGCCATCATCCTGTGGATCGGTGGCATGGCATTTGCGCACTTCTTCCTGCGCCCGGCCGTCGCCCAGCTCGAAGCGCCAGTCCGCTTGCGGCTGATGCACGATGTGCTCGGCCGCTTCTTCCAAGCGGTACTTGTGGCCGCGCTGCTGACGCTGGCCAGCGGCGTGTGGATGCTGGGCCGTGTGGCCAAGCAGGTGGTGCAGTCGGGGGGCAACTTCGAGATGCCGCTGGCCTGGACCGTCATGGCGGCGGTGGGCGTCGCGATGGTGGCGATCTTCATGCACATCCGCTTCGTGCTCTTCAAGCGGCTCGGCCGGGCCGTGGCAGCGTCCGAGTGGGCCGCCGGTGGTGCGGTCTTGGCGCAGATTCGCACATGGGTCTCGATCAACCTCGGCCTGGGCGTCTTGGTGCTGCTCGTGACGCTGATGCGCTGGACGACCTGAGTCCTGACCCTGCAGACCACTTTCCGGCGTCGTGGACGGCACCGATACGGTCAGCCGACCAAGCTGCCCGACCAAGCACAAACTCGGCGAAGGCATCCAAGGTGACGCCTCTGAAGACGGCGGCGCGTACGCGCCAGGTCAGTGCCACTCCGAGCGTTACCACCGAGAGGCCGTGGTTCGCCGCTGCCGACGGGTTTCACGTCAACGAGCGCGCATGCGCCCTGGTCTCAAGGAAGCTGCAGCCGTTGGGGTCGCCCTTCGCCGCGGGAATGACCGGTCTTCTGTTTAACCGCCGGCTGCTGTGGGCCGAGGCTGTGTGAAAACCCTCTGCGCCATTCGCTGAGATCCTCTTAGAGTGTCTGCATCGCAATTTCGGGAGTCGCAATGCCCCGATTCATCGAAGGCCAGGACCGCCAGCAGGTGACGTTGCTGCCCGAGTGTCTGGACGACTTCATTGCCGAAGACAATCCGGTGCGCGTGGTCGAGGCATTCGTGAGCGAGCTGGACTTGGCAGCGCTGGGGTTCGATGGCGCTGAGCCAGCAGCCACAGGGCGCCCCGCCTACCACCCGGCGGTGCTGCTCAAGGTCTATCTCTACGGCTACCTCAATCGAGTGCAGTCCAGCCGTCGCCTGGAGCGTGAATGCCAGCGCAACGTGGAGCTGATGTGGCTCACGCAGCGGCTGGCGCCCGACTTCAAGACGATTGCCGACTTCCGCCGCGACAACGGCCAAGGCATTCGCAACGTTTGCCGGCGCTTCGTCGAACTCTGCCGTGACCTCAAGCTCTTTGGCCAATCCCTGGTCGCCATCGACGGCAGCAAGTTCAAAGCGGTGAACTCGCGCGACAGAAACTTCACCGCCGGCAAGATCGACAAGCGCCAGCAGCAGATCGAGGACAGCATTCACCGCTACCTGGTGGCACTGGACACGGCCGATCGCACACAGCCGGTCGAGTTCGAAGCCAAGACCCAGCGCCTCAAGGGAAAGATCGAACTGCTGCGCCAGCAAATGCGCGTGCTCGATGGGGTGCGTGATCAACTGCGCGAGCAGCCCGACGGCCAGTTGTCCATGACCGACCCCGATGCCCGCTCCATGGCCACCACCGCGCGCGCTTCGGGCATCGTGGGCTACAACGTACAGGTCGCCGTCGACAGCGAGCATCACCTCGTGGTGGCGCACGAGGTGACCAATCGCGGGCACGACCGCGACGCACTTGCGCCCATGGCCAAGGCCGCACGCGAAGCAATGGACCGTAAGAGATTGCGTGCCATTGCCGATCGCGGTTACTACAGCGCGCCTCAGATCAAGGCTTGTGTCGAGGCGGGTGTAGCGGCGATCCTGCCCAAACCCACGACCTCCGGCGCCAGAGCCGCTGGGCGCTTCGACCGATCAGACTTCATCTACATCGCCAAGGACGACGAGTACCTGTGCCCTGCAGGTCAGCGGGCCATCTACCGCTTTACCCGTGAGGAGAATGGTCTGCAACTCAGGCGCTACTGGAGCAGTGCGTGCCCGCAATGCCCGATGAAGACGCAATGCACGCCCAGCGCTCACAGGCGCATCAGCCGTTGGGAGCACGAGACGGTTCTGGAGGCGGCGCAGCGGCGCCTGGACCGAATGCCGCAGGCCATGCGGGTGCGCAGGCGCACGGTGGAACATGTATTCGGGACCTTCAAACACTGGATGGGTCACACCCACTTCCTGACAAGGCGACTGAGCGGCGTGGGTACGGAGGTGAGCCTGACTGTGCTGGCCTATAACCTCAAGCGCTTGCTCGCCATCCTCGGGTTCGAGAACATGATGAAAGCGATGCGACTGGTGAGGGCGTAAGCCCTGTTGCCTCCATTCGTGCACTCAGGGACACCTGCAAAGGCTCTGAAGCCTCACAGAAACGCCCATACGCGGCACGACGGGTCAAAACCGGAAGAACCGCCATCAGGCGCAATTGCTTGGATGCGATCAGCGCGTTTCCACACAGCCTCGGCCCACAGCGGACCTCACGCTCCAGGGTCAAACTGAAGGGGCCGGAAACGAGAGCGCGATACCGCTCGCATCGTGCGTGAAACCTTCTGAAGGCGAATCATGCGGAGTGCCCGGAGCAAACCAATGCCGCAATCCGCAGGCAGCTAGCTCTACACGTACGCGTTCATTCATGGGGCGCCGGAAGTGCACGACCTCCTTGACCTTTGTCCAGCCAATCGACGATTCAGCAACTGAATTGCCGTCAGCTAGTGCAGCGCTGATGGCCCGCTCAACTTCCAAGGGTCTGCTCATCGTTTTGACTGTGGGATGTCCGCTCTTGGCCGATTGCGGCAGTCTAGCCACGGCATCGTTGGCTGCAAGTGGCCCAAGTCGAAGACCGGCATCCGAATGACTGCGACGTGGCGCAGATCGGACGTTCACAGCGCTGACTCGGATGGCCGCCCCCAGTCTTGAGCCGACCTTGAGCTCCCAGGCTTCAGCTTCGCAGCGATAGCTGCTGGTTGCGACCGAGTTTTCACGGCACGCTTTCATCCGAAAAGCGTATGCGTCCGGTTATCCCATCTTGACATGGGCCGCTCACAGATAGCTTAGCAAGAGATCAAGCCGCGGGTTTACAGCAACCAGCTTCACCACCGATCTGGATTGGTGGGCAGGGAACGGATCCGTACGAGCAGAACACACAGCAGTCACCGGCCTTCGGGCGCAAGACGGCGTGGCACCCTTCGCACTCATAGAACCATTGGCAGGCATCGGTGGGCATCTCTTCGGTCTTCATATGACCGCACTCGGGGCAGGTGAAGACAGAGGTCAGGATGACATCGCTCATGGGTTTACAGACACAACAGTGGACGGGAATCCGGCGTTCTTGGTCGCACTGGTCAGGGCCTCAACCTTCACCTTGGCACTGTCAAACACCACTGTGGTTTCCCGCTTGGGCAGGTTGGACTTGACGTCGATGACCCCATCGATCCGGGTCAACGCCAATTTGACGGTGATTGGGCAGGTCGGGCAGTTCATCCCTGGCACCGAGAGGACCGCACTCTGCTGGGCCGCCCAGCTCGGCCCGATGAGTAGCATTGCCGCCGCAGGGATGATCCATCGTTTCATTGCAGAACCCTTCATTCAGTAGAACCAGTGGGCGATCCAGGGGAACGCCAATGAAATTCCCAGTAGTAGGACTACCAGCAGGAACAGCACCTTGTAGGACCGGTTGACCATGGGGCGCTCACAGACCTGGCCCACATCGCACGCTACCGCAGGGCGCCATATCCGGCGTCCTGCAACCACCAAGGCAATCGCCGCCGCCCCCATGAACCACGGTTGATAAGGCTCCAGCAGCGTCAGAGAGCCGATCCAGGCCCCGGAGATGCCCAGCATGATCAGCACCAGGGGGCCCAGGCAGCAGGCGGAGGCGAGCAGCGCCGAAATACCACCAGCAATCAGGGCCTTGCCGCCGCCAGTGGTCTGGCCCGGGTGGTCGGTAGATGTTGTAGACATGCGATAAGCTTACTTCCGTACCAAAGTACAGAGTCAAGCGCCATGACCCATACCCCTTCACAGTCCGACGGCAGCATGACGATCGGAGATCTCGCGAAAGCGGCCGGTGTGAACGTCGAGACCATCAGGTTCTATCAGCGCAAAGGGCTGATGCCAGAGCCGGACCGTCCTGTGGGCAGCATCCGGCGCTATGGCCGAACCGACCAGTCGCGGCTCAGCTTCATCAAGTCAGCGAAGCGGCTGGGATTCAGCCTCGACGAGACCGCGCAACTGCTTCAACTGGAGGACGGGGGGAGTTGTACCCAAGCTCGGCGGCAAGCGGAGTCTAAGCTGGCAGAAGTCAGGCTCAAGCTGGCCGACCTCCAACGCATGGAGGCTGCACTCTCTGGCCTGATTCTGCTTTGCGGCTCTGGCAAGGGGAATGTGCGCTGTCCGCTGATCGCAGCCATGGAGGGGCACTAGATTCGATCAATCGGTTGAGGGATTCCAGCGATGCGGCAGCAGCTCACCGATACGGCTGTTGGGCCAGGTCGGCAGCCTGTCCATCACATCCTTGAGATAGGCATACGGATCAAGGCCGTTGAGCTTGGCCGACTGGATCAGGCTCATGATGGCAGCGGCTCGTTGCCCAGCCCGCAGGCTGCCCGCAAACCGCCAGTTCTTGCGGCCCAGCGCAATCGGGCGCATCTGGTTCTCGACCCAGTTGTTGTCGATCGGTATCCGCCCATCCTCCAGGAACCGGGTGAGCGCAGGCCAGCGGCGCAGGCTGTAATCCATGGCCTTGGCCGTGGCCGACCCACTGGGCACCTTCCCTCGGTGTTCTGTGAGCCAGAGGTGTAGGCGATCCACCGCCGAGCGGCTCTGCTGCTGCCGTATGCGCAGCCGCTCATCTGCCTCTACCCCCTGAGCCTGTCGCTCGGCCTCATAGATCTGTCCGATCAGGGCCAGCGCCTGCTCAGCGAGCTGACTCTTGTTGGCCGTGTGGAGCTCAAAGAACTTGCGCCTTGCATGGGCCCAGCAGCCTGCCTCCTGGATCTGTTCACCCATGAGCTGCTTGTACCCGGCAAAGTCATCGACCAGCAGCGTGCCCGCCCAGCCCTCCAGGAAGGAGGCGGGATGGCGCCCGGCCCGGGTCTCGCTGAAGTCATAGACCACCGCCCTGGTCTGCTCGTGCCGCCCTGGTGTGTAGGCCCACAGGTAAGCCCGCTGGGTCTTGCCATCTCTCTGAGCGGCCGGCTTGAGCATCTGCACCGGCGTCTCGTCGGCGTGCAGGACGGCGTGGGCAAGCACCTCTGCGCGCAGGGCGCTGGCCAGCGGTTGGAGTTGTACGCCACAGCTGCCCACCCACTGCGCCAGGGTGGAGCGTGGGATCGGCACACCAGCGCGGGCGTAGATAGCCTCCTGGCGGTGCAGGGGTAAGTGATCGGCGTACTTGGCCACCAGCACATGGGAGAGTAAGCCCGTGGTGGCCAGCCCCTTGTCGATGATGTGCGCATCCACCGGGGCCTGTCTGAGCGTCTGGCAGCAGGCGCAGGCCCACTTGCCCCGCACGAAGCGGTGGACCGTGAAGACGCCTGGGGTGTAGTCGAGCTTCTCGGCCACGTCCTCACCGATGCGCTTCATCGGCTGGCCGCAACACTCGGTGGAGGTAGGCTCATGGCGCAGTTCCTGGCGGGGAAGCTCCGGGGGCAGGGGTTGGCGCCTGGGCTGCTGGCGGGTTACCTGCTCGGCTGCGGGCTGGCCTGCGTCGCCCATCTGTTCGATCTCGAGCGCCACCGCCTGCAGATCCTCATCGAGGGCGTCCTCAAGGAGGCTGCGCTGCTCAGCGCTGAGCGCCTCGCTGCGGGCAGCGAACTTCATGCGCTTGAGCATGGCGTTCTCGAAGGTGAGCTTGTCGAGCAGCGCCTGCTTGTGGCGCAGCTCTGCAGACTGCTGCTGCAGCTGGCCCATCAGGCCCAGCACCAGTTGGCGCGTGCCCTCGTCCATGCTCTGCAGATCCACCGCTTCGTTCATGGCAGTGATCATGACCGGTGCCAGTGGCTGTGCCCATTGGCACATTCACGAATTGAAGAGCGCACACGCCCCGTTCAAGATCACAGCACCGTGATGACACCTGCCTGCCCAAGGCGCTGCCAGGGTAGGCCCGTGACCAGGGCTTGTAGCTGCTCCTGGCTCAGTGGCAGGCGGGGAGTGCTGGAGTTGCCCCAGACAAACCGGCCCTGATGGAGCCGGCGTGCAACCAGCCAGACGCCAAAGCCGTCGTGGACCAGCACCTTCATGCGGTTGGCTCTGGCGTTGGCGAGCAGGTAGGCGTGATGGGGGTGGGCTGCGCCGAAGACTTGTACGACACGGGCCAGAGCGGTCTCTGTACCCGCTCGCATATCCAGGGGTTCACAGGACATCCACACCGCATCGATGCGGATCACCGCAGCACCTCGCGCAGCAGGGTCCCGCAGTGCTCGAGTGGGCACTGTACGCTCACGATCAGGTCACCGCGGCGCAGTTGCAGCTCAACCGGTCTCGGGGCGGTGGGAGCAGTCTGATCCGCGCTGCCTGCGGGCGCTTGGGGCACGGCAGGACTGAGCAGGTCCAGGGGCACGGGAGTGAACCTGGGCTGCATCGCTTGCGCGATCTGGCTACCCGGCATCCCAAGAGGCGCTCGGTATGCAGCGCCGGCCTCCCTGATCCAGCGGTGGACCATGTTGGAGTGCAGCCCATGGGCCAGAGCAACACCGCCCACGCTCGCTCCGGGTTGGCGGCACTTGGCCAGCACCTCGGCCTTGAAGTCTTTGCTGTACTCACGGCGGCGCGGTCGCCCTTCGTTTGAAATCTGTTCCATCGTCTCCACGATCCTCCAATCGTGGGGACGATGCCCGCTTCTCAACTCACATTCAAGATGGGTTGACCGGACGGATACCGAAAAGCGGTCCTACATGCAAGCCGTTCGCTTGATCTGTTGAAATTTGACAGGTCCGCGACCTGACCCAAACGGGCCTCTTCGGAAGCCCGATCCTTTTGGGGCCGCCGCTTGGCCAACCTGCCGACGAAACGAAGTAGCCTATCGGCAGGATTGACGCGCTTGGGAGGGCGACATCGCCGACTTGTTGTTGATTGGCGCAGGGTTCAGCCGCAATTGGGGCGGCTGGCTCGCGACCGAGGCGTTCGAACATCTGCTCGGGAGCCCCGAAGTCGCCCGAGACCCGGGGCTGCGCCGGCTGCTTTGGCAGCACCAGGACCGCGGCGGATTCGAGGGCGCTCTGGCAGAGCTTCAAGGCCAGTTCGCCCGAGACCCCGAGGCCGTGCGAGCACCGCTCATGGCGTTGCAGGACGCGGTCAGGCGGATGTTCGACGACATGAACTCGGCATTCATGGCGGTCACGGACTGGCAGTTTGGCGAGCAGCGCATCGAGCGCCAGATCGGCACGTTCCTCACCCACTTTGATGCAATCTTCACGCTCAATCAGGACGTTCTCTTGGAGCACCACTATGCCAACGACAACGTCGCCTTGATCGGCAAGAAGAAGTGGGTCGGGCCCGAGATGCCAGGCATGAGGCCGGCTTGGTCGCAGGAACCGCTCCACTCGAAATTTTGGTCGCGTGCGACATGGACCCCGGCACCTGAAGCTGACTTCAAGGCAGATGGCCGATGCCAACCAATCTACAAGCTGCACGGCTCGTCAAACTGGACGCGAGCGGATGGTCAACCCTTGCTGATCATGGGAGGGGCCAAGGCGCGCGAGATCGGGCAAACGTCCATCCTCAATTGGTATGCCAAGGTGTTCGAGGAAAGCCTGGCGGCCGGAAACGTCCGGCTTATGGCCATCGGCTACGGCTTCCGCGACGAGCACATCAACGCCGCCATCGCCCGCGGTGTCGAGCGCGGCTTGAAGCTGTTCATCATCGCTCCCGAGGGCGCAGAGCTGGCGCGCCGGCTCAATCCAACACGCGCAGCTGCACAAATTAAAGCCCCGACCCCCCTGGAGGGCATGGTCGAGGAGTCCTTGATCGGAGCGTCGCGACGAGGATTGCGCGAGATATTCGGCCATGACGATGCCGAGTTCGCCAAGGTGATGCGGTTCTTCGCAACATGAGACTGTCTGCCCTAACGGTGCCGCTCGCGGAATCTGTCAGCCAGTAGGCGTGACCTAGCAAATTGTGAGCTGCATCTATCTGGAAGTCGCCTCTGACTCAAAAGCAGTCCGTCAAGACCGCAACCACGACCGACTGCACCCAGTCTAATGGGGTCACTCGCACATTGATCAGGCCCTGTACCTTCCAGCCTGAGCGGCCCGTCGGCGTCCGACGCGACTGCACGTCACGTATGTCTATTCGCGGTGGCATCGGTACATGGCTGCACCGCACCCTGAATACGGACTCGGCTAGGGCGTCCCGAGTTGCTTGGTAGCCTCTCGCTTACCCATGGCCATGACCGCGAAGTAGCGCGCTAGCTTTGAAGCGCGCGGCGTTACCTGGCCTGACTCCCACTTCCATTGACTGAGGGCGGAGATCCCGAGGAGCGAGGCCATCTGCGCCTGACTCAGTCCAAGTGCCTGTCGCTTGGCCTTCAGGCGCTCGGCGTTAAAGGTTGGCCTTCGACCTGGACGCGATGACGAGCCTTCCTGCGCTTGAGCAGGTGCGCCACGAGAGAACGCTCTTTGGGTGGCGCGCAGTTGCACCTGCAAGTCCTTCACCGATCGCTTGAGCGCTGCAATCTCCGACCTGTACGTGGAGGCTGCCTTTCGAAGCGCCGTGACGTCCTCCCGTACCTCCTTTCGGGCGATGCGGGCGATTTCTTGTTTGAGAGTCTGTGCAAGGTTGGGCATCGCCACATCGTACGTCCATGCAACCAGTTTGCAAAACCTGGCGTCCGGCACATATATATGTACCTACCCCAGTTCAGGGGAGCGTGGTGCAGTTTTCGAAATCAATCTGGCCCTGTTGGTCGATTCGCCTTGCCACCGATCGACGGGGAGGCCTCAAGCGGGCGTTACGACTCGGCTCCGAGGCTTGATCCGGCATGCCGACTTTCCCCGTAGCAGCGCTATCCTTGCTTCATGCGCACTGAAGACATCGATCCCGTCGAGCTTCGCAAGCGAATGCGCCTTGCGATGGACATGGTGATGGCACACCGGATAGTTCGCGGCCTTTCGCTGGACAGGGACCGTATCACCCGTCTTCGCGATGTCGTCGAGAGCCGTGTGATCCTCGCGCTGGAGGAAACGGACGCCGCCCAGATGCCCGAGGGTTGGTCGTGGCAAGAGGCCGCCGAAAAGATCGCGTTGCAAGTTGGGCTGGCCATCGTGCGGGAACAGAAGAACGAACCTCCAGTCCCAACGGACTGAATCCTTGCTGGTACCTGCCCACAATCAGACGGTACCGCGGATGAAGGGGGGGTGACTCAGACTAGGAGCCGCCTAGCCAGGGTGACAAGTTCATCAGCGGTGTAGACAGGACCGAACGCGTCCGGAGGAAGCTCCTCGACCCAAGGAGGAAGACGTCGAAACTCCTCCATGGGCTTGAGGCTGAACCAGAGCGCCCGCCGCTCTTGGTTCATGAGGGCAAATAGAACGAAGGCTGCGCGGGGCTCGGCCTTCTTAAGCACGTGCCAGCGCAATCCTTCCGGCGCTCGGTGCGGCCAGCAGAGCTGCAAGCGCAGTCGGGTCCCATCCGTGAACAACAGAACGCGGCTGCGGGGGTGGCTGCTGCACTCGATGCCATTTGAGCGAAAGAGCTCGATCAGGTCGTCCTGCATCAAGTCACCCACGGCCCGACCGGACTCAATGCGAGCCAGGTGATGGCTACGGGCGAGTTGTAGATCTCGCCCGGCGAGCTCGAGGGCAACCCGGAATGACCCGAACGCCCTTGCGTAAGTCTCCTTAGATGCCAGGCCCGTGGCCTCCAGGTCAATCTGACTGAGTGTCGGGTTCTCCCGCAACCGCTGCTGCAGCTCAGCAAGCAACTCGGTCTTGTCGCGTCGTTGAAAGCGGCGTCTGCAGAGCTTTCGGTGAACCGTCTCCCAAAGCTCCTGGCTCACGATCGGTTCGATGACCGCGTTGGCGCGGGTTTCCCGGTGGGGCTTCTTGCGGGCTGGCGCGGATGTCTTCCCCCAAACGAAGTTACCCGCAAACGCTTCGTTGCGCAGCACGTTGGAGACCGCACCCTGGGTGAATCGCTTACCCTCTGCCGTTCGGTGATCCTCGAACTGCAGTTGGCGCGCGATGCTCTTGATGGAGCCGCGTTCATCGGCGTACATGGTGAAGATACGGCGCACCAGCTCGACCTCCCACTGCGGCCCATGGATCCAGGCGACGCGATCGCTCTGGGCGCCCTTGTGCTGATGCCGGCCAAGGAGTCGTCGGTTCCCCAGCCGATCGACCGCCACGCGCGTGAGACCGATGGGGGGCAAAGGGCCGACCTGGTAGCCCAGCTGAATTGCTCGGTCTTGACCATCGCGGCACTTCACCCCCAGTTCGCGGGCGTACTCCGCGGCCATCGCCCGCTTGAGCGTCTTGAGCAGGGCAGTCATAGGGTCCTGGGCGGTACCGAACAACTCCTTCACGTAGATCACGTCGGCTCCGTGCATGCGGCAGGTGTACTCGTAGTACGCGGCAGCATCGATGTCCTGGAAGCGGCCCCAACGGCTGACGTCGTATACCAGTACGACATCGAATGGCCTGGGCTCGTCCATCACGTCTCTGAGCAGCCGTTTCATGCCGGCCCGGTTCTTGATCTCTAGCCCGCTCTTGGCAGCGTCCTCGTACACGGCGACCAGCTCAATGTCCTGGGCGACCGCGTAGGCCTGAATCGCAGTCATCTGAAAGCCGATGGAGAGCTCCTGATGATCGGTCGACATGCGGACGTAGGCCGCGGCGCGCCTACGGCTATGGGGGTGACTGCCCGGATCACTGATCGCCATGGTGCCCTCCACGGGAAAGTCAGGGCCGGCCCGCGGGTTAGGCTGCCTCTTGGACGTCCGCCCCTGCACTCGGCCGCTGAGACTGCATTTGCCCCGGCATGCGTCCGGCTCAGCACTTTGCGCGCGCAGGGCGCACGAGTGTTAGTAGTCGGTGCATTTGACCGCAGGAAACTCTTCGCCGCCAGGGGCTCCAGCCCATCGCACGAGGACCCGCTTTAGACTGATCTCGGTCGATCGGCAATCGAGCGGCGAATGTCCGCTGCCTCCGATATCAGTCGTCCCAGCTGGCCATCGACCCCATGGTCGGTCCGCGCAACTTGCTACTGCCCGCCATCCAGCCCATTGGGTGCTGGCGGGCATGTTCGCCACAGGTCTGGGGTCAGATTTCTGTCTGCTCCGAGATTTCCAGAGCATCATCGACCTCAATGCCTAGATATCTGACGGTAGATTCCAGCTTCGAGTGGCCGAGGAGCAACTGCACTGCGCGCAGATTCTTGGTCCGCTTGTAGATCAAGGTCGCCTTGGTCCTGCGCATCGAATGAGTTCCATAGTCGGCTCGGTCCAAGCCAAGTTCATCGACCCATCTCCCCAGAATCCGAGCGTACTGACGTGTCCCAAGGTGAGGTGAATCGTGAATACGACTGGGGAAAAGGTAGTCCTCCTGGCGCAGCGCTGCCTTCTTGATCCACGTCTGCAAGGCCTCCCGAGTCGCTGATGTGATCTCGAATTGAACTGGTCGCTGGGTCTTATGCTGCAAGACGGTTGCACGCGACGCCACCTGATCTCCATGGCACACGTCTCGCACCTTGAGGGCAACCAGATCGCATCCTCGCAACTTGCTGTCTATGCCCAGATTGAAAAGGGCTAGCTCTCGGACCCTGCATTCCATTTGCAGGCGCACGCGCAGCGCCCAGATGTCCTTCAGCTTGAACGGAGCCTTCTGCCCGATGATCTTGCCCTTGTTCCACGGCTCGCCGTGAATAACCGATGAAGCTGCTTGCATGATGGTCTCCCATCGAGTTGAGGGGCAAGCAGCATGAACCACCTTGGCACGTGGATCCCCAAAAGTTGCTTTGTTACAGGTCCCTGCTGAGCTAGCATGCCCGCTATCGGCCAATCGCGGACACTCTCCGAAGCTCGACGATCGGCTGGTTGAAACATAAAGCGGCCGTTAGGAACTCCACCTGAGCGAGCGCGACTCCCGTGGTCACTTGGGCAGTGACCAGGGGTATTTCATGCCCTGGGTTGGTACGCGATGATCGCCATGCCCAGCAACACCACAGCGACACCGGCCATATCCCAGTTACTCGGGCGGACGCCGTCCACCGTCCAAAGCCACCCCAGCGCCACGGCTACATAGCCCCGCCATACGCCGCATACACGCGGCCCGAAGGCGCAGCGTGCAGGGTGAGCAGCCATGCAAATGTTCCTAGGCTCACGGCCGCTGCGGGCAACAACAACCAGCCCGACCCCTGCCCACGCAGCCACAGCAGCGGCAAGTAGCAGCCCACGATCTCGGCGATGGCGGTGACCAGGTAGAGCAGCAGAGTTTTCATACCGGCAACGGGTGGTCAGACGTCCATGGATTTCAGCAAGGTCAGGATGTCTTCGGCGATCACACCCGGCTCGGTCCCGTAACTCGAAAACAGGCGCACGGCTCCGCTGGTGTCGAACACGTACTTACCCGCCGAATGGTCCATCGTGTACGAGGTGGGTGTCGAGCCCTCGGCTTTTCGGTAGTAGATCTTGAAGCTGTCAGCGACGGCCTTGAGCTCGGTCGGTTCGGGGCGCAGCGCCAGAAAGCTCGGGTCGAAGTTGGTCATGTACTCCTTGAGCAAGGGCAACGTATCGCGCTCCGGGTCCACTGTGATGAAGAGCACCTGCAACTGCTTGCCTTGATCGCCCATGAGGCGTTTTACCTCGGCCAGGGTGGTCATGGAGGTGGGGCACACATCGGGGCACTGCGTGAAGCCGAAAAACACCACCACAGCCTTACCGCGGAAATCGGCCATGGTGCGGACCTGCCCGGTGTGGTCGGTGAGCTTTAGGTCCTGTGCAAAAGCAGCCCCTGTGATGTCGGTGCTCTTGAAGATGGGCGCCCGGGGCGAACAGCCCGCCAGGAGACCACCTGACGCAAACCACGAAGCGCTCAACACCAACACCTTGCGTCGGTTGAAAGGACGTACGGGAGCCATCTCTCTCATTTCTTCACCTTGGCCACTTCTTCTGCTACCAGTGCGGCAAGCTGATCGGGCCCGAAACTGGACAGGCTGCGGCCGTTGACGAAGAAGGTGGGCGTCTTGGTGACTTGCAGCGCGGTAAGGTCTTCTATGTCCTGCTGCAGGACGGCCTGCATACCGGGTTTTTCCATGTCCTGCCGCGCCTTGACGAGATCCAGCCCGGCCTGCTCGGCTACCTTGAATGCGGTCTCGATGCTGGGTTGACCGTGGTCGGCCCAGGCGGGCTGCGCGGCTAACAACGATTCCAGCACCGGCTGGTACTTGGCCTGGCTCTTGGCCGACTCCAGCAGCTTGACCACTACGTCTGAACCTTGGTGAAACGGCGCGTATCGGATCACGAGCCGTACGTCGTCGGGGTACTGGGCCATCAGGTTCTTGACGATGGGATAGAACGCGCGGCAGGTCTCGCAGGCGGGGTCAAAAAACTCGACGATGGTGACCGGCGCGTTCTGCGGGCCGAACACCGGCGAGTGCATGCGTACCAGGCGCGTCTGCTCGGCCTTGACCTGAACGTCTTGCGCGGTCTGCACCCGCGATTGGTAGGCGTTCATGCCCAGGTAGAAGAACAAGGCAACGATAGCCACCAGACCGATGACGGTGAATTTTTTGGCGTTCATGAACGGGACTTTCTCAAATAAACAAAAAGCAGGAAGGCGATGGCGATGAAGGCTAGGAGAGACAACCAGGGAATCTGGATGCCGTTCAGGATCTCTAGGCTCTGTTCGCTGCACGAAGGCCCGGCGCCGCAGGGCACCCACCACTGGGGCACCCACCCAGCGATCAGCGCGGTGTGGTAGCCCGCGATGGCGGCACCACCCAAGGCCAGCGGCAACGCGTACACCGCACCGCGGCGGTCTTCGGCGAACGCGGCCATGCCCAGGATGATGGCCAACGGGAACATGAAGATGCGCTGATACCAGCAGAGCAGACAGGGCGTCATGCCCATGACTTCACCGATGAAAAGCGCCCCGAGAGTGGACGCCAGAGCGAAGGCCCAGGCGCCCAGGATCCAGAACCATCCACGCTTCATGAAGGAAGCTCCTCAGGGGTTTTGCGGGTCGGTTGGCGCGGTGGCGCTTTCAATGAAGCAAGGCACCAGGTCAGCGCGGCGCAGACGATGAAGACATCGGCGAGATTGAAGGCCGGCCAATGGATGTTGCGCCAGTGAAAGTCGAGGAAATCCACCACAGCGCCGATCTGGACGCGGTCCACGAGGTTGCCGCCACCACCGCCAGCCACAAAGGCGCCCAGCCAGCGGTCCATCGGTTCGGCTTGCCGCGCGAGGCATACCACTGAAACGAAGCCCACCACCAGCACCGAAACGCCGATGAAAAACCAGCGTTACCAGCCACCGGCATCCGCCAAAAACGAGAATGCCGCACCTGCGTTGAGCACATGCACGAAGTTGAACCAGTCGGTGACCCGAACCGCTTCACCCAGTTCGAGGATGGTGGAGAAATACGACTTGGTGGATTGATCCAGCAAGAGAAGGATGGCCACGGCGGCGAGCCATGTCCACCTGGGATTTCGCTGGGTCCAGCGAGCGGTCATGAGAGAGTCCTTCCAAAACGATCCGAGGTCAGCCTCCGTCTGAGACGGCGGCCGCTTGAAGCCTGGGGATCGGGGAAGTTGTGTCTGTCAGCGCATCAGGCGACATCGTTCCACCCCGAACCTGTCGGGGTGGACCATTGGGGACGATACGGTTGCTCATGCCAGGAAAGCAAGCGGCGTTCGGCGAGGTGTTCGACCTGTTCAGCGCCCGCAGTGATGGCCATGGACGCGGTGGTCGCAGTGACAGTGGCGGCGCAGTTAGCGTGGCAGGTTCCGCAATCTAGATCAAAGCCGCTGTCGCCAACGACGCCGTCTTCAACGCCCTCCACCGCCTGCCCATGGCTGGACTGATGGTGCGTGGCTTGCGGCCCCTGCGTGGCCGAAACGTGGCCGCAGCACGCCGCAGCCGCTGCAGCAGAAAATTGCAGCGGCAGCAGCGTGAGCATCAACAAGATCAGAAAAGCGCGCATGCGACGAATTTTAAGCGGCAGCCATCTCAATGGCCGCGTGCACGGGCTATCAGCTCAGCCAGCTCGGGACGCACAGGCAAGGGATCAAAGGCACTCACGGCGGACCGGCCCGGGTTGCCCAGCGGTAGGCGCCCGCTCAGGTGGCCCAGCGGTACCAGCGCCAGCCGCATCACCTGTCCTACTGCCTCGGACCAGTCGCGGGTGCGCAAGGCCAAGTTCAACATCTGTGCGTGGGTCTGCAGGTGCGGCTTGACGTGCAGCTGCCCCACGACATGGGCCGCCTCCAGGTACAGCCAAGACTGCTCTGCGGAGGCTGCGGTTTTTGCGCTTTGGATCAGTTGGGCGTGGGCGGCGCCATCAAATCGGCGACCGCCCGATGCCTTAGTGGACGTGGCCATGGTGGTCTTCCTTTGCGCTGTCTTCGCCCAGCTCACCGCGCGCCTGGCGCAACACCGTCCAGCCGCCGTGCAATGCCAGCGCCGCCATCAGGCTGGCCACCGCCAGGTCGGGCCAAGCCGAGCCGGTGCCGAACACGCCGAGCGCGGCCATGAACACGGCCACGTTGCCGATGGCGTCGTTGCGCGAGCACAGCCACACGCTGCGCATATTGGCGTCGCCTTCTCGAAATGCGTAGAGCATCCACGCCACGGCCACGTTGGTCACCAACGCGAGCAGCGCCACCGCGCCCATGGTCATGGCCTGCGGCACACCGCCGTGCCACACGGACCACACCGCAGCGCCCAGCACATACAGGCCAAAGCCCATCATGCTCACAGCCTTGAGCATGGCCGCGCGGGCGCGCCAGGCCAGCGCCGAGGCCAGCACCGCCAGCGACACGGCGTAGTTGAGCGCGTCGCCCGCAAAGTCGACCGCGTCGGCCAGCAGCGAAAGCGAACCCGCCTGCACGCCCGCGCCGATCTCGACGAGAAACATGGCGGCGTTGACGATCAGGGCTATCCATAGGATCCTGCGGTAGCGGCGCAGGTTGAGGATGGCATCAACCTTGGGAGTTTCGTGGTCACAGCAATGGGCTGGCATGGTTTTTCCTTTCGATGCCTGCATTGGAAACCCTGGAGCCGCTACAGTGTCAATCACTTGTTTGAACTGAGGGCTTCAACATGCAGATCAAGGACCTTGCCCGCGCCACGGGCGTGGATGTTGAAACCATCCGCTACTACGAAAAGCAGGGTCTTCTGCCCGAGCCGGCGCGGCGCGACAACGGGTACCGCGACTACGAAGCGACCCATCTGGAGCGCCTGGCCTTCATTCGCCACTGCCGGGCGCTGGACATGCCACTGGCCGATGTTCATCAGCTTCTGAGCTATCTGGATGCGCCCGAAGATCACTTTGGCGAAGTGGATCTGCTGGTGGACGAGCAACTGACCCGCGTGCGGGCACGCCTCAAGAGCATGCGGGCGCTGGAGAAGCAGTTGCTGCAGCTGCGGGCGCGCTGCAACGGCACTCACGAAGGGCGCTGCGGCATCCTCGACGAACTGGTGTCTGCGGCGCACGGGGAAGCATGTGCATGCCATTCAGGATAAAGCCACGTCAACGCTCGTTATATGTTGGTACCGGACATAGCCATCCGAAGCGTGAACGGCATCAACGGGCCCAAAGCGGGCCTCTCGGCATCGACCGTTACAGAGGGGCGTCCTGCAGGATGACCGCCCGCTCCTGGCCGATTGCGGCAGTCTAGCGGCCACTCCGCTCCAGGCAAGATGTCGGCCTAGCCGTTTCGTGGACAAACGACCGCAAATTGGCATACAGCGCTCACACAGAACTGGCTATCGGCCGGCAGCAACCGCTGCTCAACTGTCCTTCGAGCTGGACAAGAGTCGCAAGCTACTTCGCCGCATCAAACGGGCCTGACCTACCCTGACGCCTGGTCTGAGTTGACCCGTTCAAGCAGATCACTGATGTCGATCTGAAAGTACTCGCAAAGCTGATCGAGTACCTCCAGTTCGATCCGCTCCGCGGTCTCGTAGTACAGCCTGGTCAGCGTCCCCCGATTGATCCCTGTATCGCGTGCGACGTCCGCGATCTTGAGCTTGCGCTCCCCCATCAAGCGGGCGAAGTGACAGCGGATCATGATGCCGTTCGTCAGAAAATGATCTGCAGAAGATCAAAAAGGGTTGTTGCGGGTCAAAGCGTGAGATATAGTGACCTACAGGAGATCAAAAACACCTGTTGCTTTGCAAACTGGTCTCCCAGTGTAACTGCTCAAGAAAGGAGAGCCAACCATGCAAGTCCCTATCCTGGCTGGGCCGCACCAGACCTACCTGACGACCGATGAGTTGTCAGCGCTGATCAAGTACGACAGCCGAACGATCCGCGATCGGCTGAAGGACAGCGTGCTCATCGAAGGCCGGCACTACATCCGTCCCTTTGGCGGCCGCAAGACCCTCTACATCTGGGAGCACATCCAAGAGGACATGGCCCGCCACTCGCAGGTGATGAGTTCCGGCATCCCGATGACCAACGGAGGTGCGCTCCGTGGGTAGTATTCGCCGCCGCCCCGAGTCTGGGCTCCTGTTCTTGGACTTCAAGTACCTCGGCCAACGCCTGCGCGAGCAGACCGCGCTGCCGGATACGGAGCCCAACCGCAAGCGCCTACAAAAGGCCCTCGAGCGCATCGAAGGCGAAATCGCCCTCGGCACGTTTGACTACGAGAAGACCTTCGGAAAGCCGCTTCCAGCCAAGTCTGGCCAGACGGACTCCGAAGCTTCGAGCAACGACGCTGAAGCTGCTCAGCCCACCACGCGCAGCGGCACGCCCTTGTTCAAGGACTTCGCCGACATGTGGTTCGCCGAGTGTGAAGTGTCCTGGCGCCGCAGCTACCGTGTCACGCAACGGGGATCGCTGGACCAGTACCTGATCCCGTACTTCGGGGACAAAGAGGTCGGCCACATCACCAAGGCAGACGTTCTGGCTTTTCGGGCATCACTCGCCAAAGTACCCGCCCGAAAAAGCCTCTCCACGCTGTCCAACCGTCGCATCAACTCCGTGATGAAGCCGCTGCGCCAGATCCTCAACGAGGCGGCCGACCGGCTGGAGTTTACGTCCGCGTTTCGCAACATCAAGCCGCTGAAGATGAAGAGGACCGACGTCATGCCCTTCACGCTCGAGGAGGTCCAGCAGATCCTCACGACCGTGCGGGCCGACTTCCGCAACTACTTCACCGTGCGCTTCTTCACCGGCATGCGAACGGGGGAGGTGCACGGCCTGAAGTGGAAGTACATCGACTTCGAGCGTCGCCTGATCCTGGTTCGCGAGGCCATCGTGATGAAGGAGGAGGATGAGCTCAAGACCGATGGCAGCGTGCGCGACATCCAGATGACCGACCTGGTGTTCGACGCCCTGCAGGCGCAATTCAAGGTCACCGGAAAACTCTCCGAGTTCGTCTTCTGCAACCGCAAGGGCGAGCCGATCGACAACCAGAACTTTCTGAATCGGGTCTGGTCGCCGCTCCTGCGCCATCTCAACATCCCTCACCGCAGGGCGTACCAGATGCGGCACACGGCTGCCACCCTGTGGCTCGCCGCGGGCGAAGCACCGGAGTGGATCGCGCGCCAGCTCGGCCACACCAGCACCGAGATGCTGTTTCGGGTGTACAGCCGCTATGTGCCCAACCTGACCCGTCGGGACGGCTCGGCGATGGAGCGGCTCTTGAAGCAGCACATTTCGGTCGCCCCGGTGCAGGGTCTGGTGGTGCGCCTGCCGGAAGAGGCGGCCATGTTGCCAGCGGCCCATCGGGCTGGGGCGCATGCTGCATCGGCCGAGACCGCGGCCAACGATGCGCTCGATCCGTCGGCTCTCGTGTCGCAGCCTGGCGCGCCGCTTCAGGGCGGGCAAGCCAGCTCGGCACCGGCGGCCAACGAGGCGCAAGCCTTCGAGGTGCTGCCTGCGCCGCGATGCCGCAAAGCTGCATCGGGTGCCGAAAGCCGGAATCGAACCGTCACCGATCCGGGTGAGGCAGAACTTGCCGCCTTGCTCAGGCCACCCCCGCTGCCGCCGTTCCTGAGGCACGGCTCATAGCGCAGCGCTGAGCGCCCAGGCGCTTTTCTCGACCCACGAACCCTTACCAACTGACTGATTGACCGGCCGGACCGATGTGTCCGCTGCACCGGTGAGGCGAAGCCTTGCCTGAAGCAGCCCCAAGACAACGAGAACACGTCGAAACCACCGCCCAGAACAGCCCGATCTCCAAACCCGAAACCCGACTTGTCCATTCATCACCAAGGACCAAGACTATGAATTCGAAACTGAAGACCACCGCCCCGATCAACAACCCGGCCGTTGACCAGGCAGCCCATGGCCTCGCCGGCCACATCCAGCCGCACGGCGACCCGGTGGCCCACGCCCTGGCCATGCCGACCATCCTGCAGGAGCTCTCCAAGAACATGGGCGAGTTCGAGAAGGAGGTGCGCAGCCAGCTCTCGGCGCGCCTGAACAAGCAGGCGGCCAACGACAAGGCCAAACCGGAAAACTCGCCTCGTTCCGACGCCGGCACTGGCACGGGCACCGGTGGCTTTACGCCTTATGCCGTCTCC
This sequence comes from Hydrogenophaga crocea, assembly GCF_011388215.1. Classification (NCBI taxonomy): domain Bacteria; kingdom Pseudomonadati; phylum Pseudomonadota; class Betaproteobacteria; order Burkholderiales; family Comamonadaceae; genus Hydrogenophaga; species Hydrogenophaga crocea. The sequence goes on along the minus strand of NZ_CP049989.1, from coordinate 3,346,288 downwards.
CCCGGCGAGGAGATGCCCAACGTGTTGGGTGAACTCGCCGAGCCCGGCTCGGTGTTTCGCATGAATACGCTGCTGAGTGCCACTTTCCCGTTCGGCCCCGTGGGCCCGTACATGAACCAGCACGGCCAGATCTGCCCGCGCCGCGAGGGCAGTGCGTCGATCGCCCTGCTGGGCAGCGGTGACCAGACGCTGGTGCTGCCCACGCCCACGGAGCAGACCGAAATCGCCCAGTCGGCTTCTCCCCGCGTGCGCTGGATCCGCGCCGCTAAGACACGAGTGCCCGGCGTGCCTAGTGATGCTCTGCTGGTCACGGGCATCGATCAGCCGCGATCGGGCCGCGGCTCCGGCCCCTGGCTGCTCGATCACCTGGGCTTGTCGGAAGGCGTCACCGCCGACCTGAGCCACGCCATCCTGAGCCTGAAGCCCGCTCACCAGGCGTTCTTCATGGCCGCGATCGCACGGGCCGACATCGAGCAGGCGCTGGTGGCGCTGCTGCCTGAGGTGCGTGCGCGCAGCGTGGTGCACCCGCTGGCCCTGGGTGTGGTCGCAGCCGAGCAGGTCAACTCTCATGAGCTGACCCGCGACGAAACCTCGCTCGTTCGTCTGGCCTGCCTGATTGCTGAGTTGGGGGCGCTGCATGCAGCGCCGGATCTGATGTCGGGTGGCGACTATTCCTCAAGCGAGGCCATGGCGCGTGAACGCGAAGGCGAGCGCGCCGCGCACCCGCTGACCCAGCTCACGCTGCGGAGCCTGCTCACGCGCTTCATCAACATGGAGCCGATGAGTGCTGAAGGGGATGACCAGGGTGGCATGAAGGGAACTGTTGAAGACGGGGTCAACGATGGGGTCTGGCTGCAGCGGCTGCTCTCCGACGCAGTGCACCAGCAGTACCGCATCGGCAGCAAGCACGGCCCGCTGGGCAAGAATCCGGTGAACCCACGGTTTGCGCTCATGGCGCAGACCTTCGGCGATGCCATGCGACTGGCGCGCCGCGAAGCGTATGCCCGGCTGCGCGATGCGGATGGCGAAGCCCAGCAGCCACTGCCGCTGGATCCCGTGCCCACGCTGGTGACGGCGGCGCTGTCGCGGGTCCCAGCTGAACCGGTTGAACCTGGTGGCCAGGCCTATGCCGAAGACTCCGCCGACCTAGCCGGTGCCGATATCGACGAGGACCAGCTCGCTCTCGACCTGGACGAAGGCCCACTCACCGAGATGCCCGAGATCGACGACAGCGATGTCGATGATTCCGCGCGGCTGTCGTCGCTGGCCATGTTCTCAGGCTTGGGCTCGAAGCCGACACCCGTTCGCATTCCGGACCACGAGCGCCGTGCCTACGAAAACCGTTCCATCCCCTGGCCCCGCCCGAGCCTGTCCTGGGCGGCCGGCATGCTCGATGGCGATGGGTGCGTGACCATTGTTCGGCAGACGTACCCGAACCGCGCCAGCACCTACCGCCTGGTGGTGCAGGTGACGCAGAACTGCCTGCAGACCTTGAAGCACTTCCGGGTGTGCGTGGGCGTGCCCGCCCCGATCCATGAGGTCAAACGCCGCATCGGCCACAACCGGCAGGTCTACGCCTTGATGTACTCAGGGCCCAAAGCCGTGCTGGTGCTGCAGCGCCTGGCTGCTCACCTGGTGCGCAAGCGGCCAGAGGCCGAGGTGGCCCTGTCCTTCATCGAGAAAGGGCAGGTGGGCCGGCGCTTCGGAGCGCGGGGTGTTCCGCCTGCGATCGAGCAGATCCGCATCAGCCACTTCAACAAGCTGCGCGCGTTGAAGTGAGGCCGGGGAGAGCAGACATGACCGACCCCAAGAGGACCGATCCCGAGACCCCCGACCCGATCGGACCAGGCGTGTCCATGGTTGACGCGGTGAGCCCGTACTTGCGCCCCAAGCCGGGTTGGGAGCTGGCCCCGCAGGCCAGGCGCCGACCGCCCAGCTTCACCGCACCTCCTGCGCAAGGCCGCTCGCGGCTGCTGCAGGACGGCAACTTCGTGGGCCTACCCCACTTCGCCGACAGCTACGAGCACGAGCTCCTGCTGCCCCCTGGCGTGGCCGAGCAGTTCAAGAAGCTCAAGCAGCGCCTTGAGAAGGAGGCCGCTGAATCGGCCGAGACCGACGAACACGGCAAGCACGTGCGTCGGGAGGATGATCCGGTGCAGCGAGAGCGAGCGCGAGAACAAGAGCGTGAGCGAGAGCGACAGGAGCTTGTTGCCAGGGAAGCCGAGCGACAGTCGCAGCAAACCCGGGAGAAGATGGAGGCCGAACTGCGTCGCATGGGCTTCAACCCGGATCAGGGCAAGCTTCGGGCCCAGATCGAGAAACTGCCCCTGACTCAGCGCCTGCGGGTGTACAGGGAGGAGGACGTTCAGCGCATGGCGGCTTCGGCGCAGAGCGTGGATTCGGACGCGAAGAAAAGGAACGAGCCGCTGGGCTACCTGCTCAAGGTGCGGGGGCCCTGGCGGCGGATCGGAAGTCCGGCGTCGGTGGAGGCGATCCTGGCGCTGCAGGAGGATCACCCGCACTTCGGTGAAGTCATCCAGTTCATTGCGAACCACGTGGCGCTGCAGAAGATGTGCTTCGCGGCGGGCGTGGCCGAGACCGGCCAAGCGCCAGTGAAGAGAAAGAAGGCCAGGGCAGGGAAGGGCGCGGGCAAAGGTTCAAGCTCGAGCCTTGAGGCGGCAGACCAGGTGAAGGCGCCGGTGCCACCGGTGCGCTTACCTCCCGTGCTGCTCTACGGCCCACCGGGTGTCGGCAAGACCCACTTCTGCGAATCCCTGGCCAAGGTGCTCGGGGTGCCGGTGCGCCGCCACCCAATGGATCAGGCCGAAACCTCCGGGGCGCTGCTTGGCTCGGACGCTGTCTGGGGCAACTCGCGCTATGGGCTGGTCTTCGATCTGCTTGGCCTGGGTGAGTACGCCAACCCACTCGTGATCCTGGATGAGTTGGACAAGGCACAGACGATGGGCAAGACCTCAGGCGGGTTCTCATCGCCAACCGGGGTGCTGCACTCGCTGCTGGAGCCAGTCTCAGCCGCACAGGTGCGGGACATCAGTCTGGACCTGGAACTCGATGCGAGCCAGCTCACTTGGATCGCCACGGCTAACTACCCCTGGTGGGTCCCGGCCACGCTGCGTTCGCGCTTCAAGGAGTTCCTGATCACGCCGCCGGATGCGGAGCAGGCGATTCAGTTATCTCGGAGCGTGGTTAAGCACGCGCTGAAGGCGGCGGGGTTCGGGGCAGCGGAGCCTGACCGACGAATCGTGGTGGCGTTGGCGCACTTAAGTGCGCGGGAGATCTTTCAGGCAACTTTGAGTGCGGCAGCCGCTGCTACCCGCTGCGGAGCACATCGGGTGGCGGTATCGCACCTTTCTAGTGAGATCGTTCCGGTCGATGCGGGCGGCGATCGTGAAGCACCCTGGCTCCACTAATCTCCTGGATACACATTCGGTTGACTCGACTGGGAGTGGGCCCGTATCGAGACCCGACAGACTGTATTCATATCGGCCGCGGCGTTGACCTGCGTCAAATGGCTAGCGAAACCCGTACCTAGAATCTGTGTCATTCCTTCGTGAGCACCATGGTACCGATCCGCCGACCCAGAACCTTGCGCCGCATTGCCGCGGCGATGCTGGTGTTCTGGCTGTTTGCCATCAGCGTGTCTTGGGCAAACGCCTGCGTCCTGCAGGACAGGAAGACGCATGCTCACGCCGACGCAAGCGGCGGTGCCCTGGCGGCAGCCATCGTGATGGCGGGGCACGGGGGTGCCGTGCCCTTGCATGGCAATGACGCTGGGGCAGACGATCTGCTTTGTCTCGATCTCTGCGACGCCACGTCGCAGACCCGCGTGCAACCCGACGCCACGCCTGCTGCAGTCGACCTTGGCCACGCGCCGCTGCTCCTGCTTTCGGTAGCGTGGACTTCGAGCGTCGCACGTTTGGCGGGTGATTCCGTCGCCGCCCCGTTGCCGGTCCCCGACGCGATCCCGCCGCGCACTCGACTCTCACGTCTGGCGCTATAGCGCCTCGTCCTCGCGTCCGTCCCGGAGCATGGGGCGGCTTGAGCACGCACTTGTGCATCCCGTCGTCCCTCGCATGCCAGCAGGCGCCATCTGCCTGTTGTCCGCATGGCACCGTATTCAGGTGCGACCACGACACTGAGATCCGACCAGAACTTTCCGAATCACTTTCGTTCGACAGGAGCTTTCCATGACACCCGTTCACAAGATCACGATCATTGCTGGCGCGACGCTGTCCCTGCTGGCCGCCTCGGCTTTTGCAGCTGGCAATGACGATCATGACGCCCATCACCCTGCGGCATCGGCTGCGCAGCGCGTGGCCCAGGCACAGCAGGCTCCGCAAGGCATGGGCATGTCCGGTACGACTACAGGGCCGTCTGGCTACGCCGAGCAGATGAAGGCCATGCAGGCGATGCACGACAAGATGCTTGCGGCCAAGACGCCGGAGGAGCGAAATGCGCTGATGGCAGAGCAGATGAAGCTGATGCAGGACGGCATGGCCATGATGGGTGGCATGGGCATGGGCATGGGCATGGGCATGGGCATGGGCGGCGGCGCAATGGCGGGCGGCAATCGTCCTGGAGCCGACCCCGCTCAACCTGGCGACATGGCGTCGCGCCAGCAGATGATGGAGCAGCGAATGGACATGATGCAGTCCATGATGCAGATGATGATGGACCGTATGGCGCCGGCACCTGCCAACAAGTGAGGGGCGACAGATGAGCTACGGTTTCCACTGCGACCTACCCGACAGCGACTTTGATGCGGCCGTCCAGCGCGTTGTCGAGGCGCTCAAGGTCGAGGGCTTCGGGGTGCTGACTGAGATCGATGTGCAGGCCACGATGAAGGCCAAGCTCGGTGTCGACGGCCGTGCCTACCGCATCCTCGGCGCCTGCAACCCGCCCTTGGCGCACCGCGTGCTGAGCGCAGAGCCCGACATAGGTCTGCTCCTGCCGTGCAACGTGGTCGTGCGAGAGGAGGCCGACGGCCGCCTCGTCGCCGGCTTCATGGATCCGGTGGCCGTGCTGCAGCTCACCGACGACCCCGAGGTCGCCAAGGTGGCTATCGAAGTTCGCGCACGGTTGCAGCGCGTCCGCAGCGCCCTCATGGCGCCAAACCAAAGTTGAAGGAGATGCATATGTATTTCGACGGCGGATGGTTCATGGGCGGCATGCACTTCCTGTGGTGGATCTTCTGGGTCGGCATCGTTGCGGCATTTGTCTGGGCACTGTGGGGTCGGGCGGGAGAGCGAACGAACGATGCGCGTCGCATGACTGGGCGGCGTGAGACGCCGCTCGAACTGCTGCAGCGGCGATTGGCCAGCGGCGAATGCACGCCCGAGGAGTACGAGAAACGCAGGGCGCTTCTGCAACGCGATCGCGCGGCAGGCCCTTGACATTGACACGTTGTCAGGGTCTACGCTGAGTACGAGCACTCGAGCTCCGCGACGCATCACGAAAGGACGACACGATGAATACGCATGACCACTCGCACGGTTCCCTGCAAGGCCCGGATTCGCGGCCTGCCCCAGATATGAAGCGGTCCTCCTCGAGCCTGGGCAGGCCGCTGAAGACGGCCCTGCTGATGGTGGCGCTGGTGGGCGGCTTCTACCTGCTGCGCGAGCACTGGAATCATGTCGCTGGCAACTGGATCTACTTGCTGCTGCTGGCCTGTCCGCTGATGCACCTGTTCCTCGGTCATGGGGGCCATGGCGGGCACGGCGGGTATGGTGGCCAGAGCGCCGGTCCACGCAACGACAGCGACAAGGGTTGAGACCATGGATATGCCCCAACAACGCCCCCGTGACCACGACGAGCGATCGACCGGACAGGTCGCAATCGATGCCGTGACGACCTATACGTGCCCGATGCACACGGAGGTCCAGCAGGATTCCCCCGGCAAGTGCCCGAAGTGCGGCATGTTTCTGGTGCCAATGGATCAGGTCTCGGCCGACGCCCATGCTGTTCATGGCCATGCTGGCCATGCGCACCACGATCACGCAGGTCACGGTCAAGCCGCGCATGGCGCGTCGACACCTGCCAAGGCAACAGCGGCCAGCGCCTATGACAAGGTGCCAGCCGACTGGCGCGGTAGCGTCTACACCTGCCCGATGCACCCCGAGGTGCGCCAGACCAGGCCCGGCGCCTGCCCGCTATGCGGCATGGGCCTGCAGCTAGAGGGCGCCTCGGCCGCGGCCGACGACGGCCCGAACCCTGAGCTCGTGGACTTCACGCGTCGCCTATGGGTTGCCACTGTGCTGACGGTGCCTTTGCTCGTGCTGACGATGTCGCCATTCCTTGGTATCACCGCCGTGCGCGAATTTTTCGGCGAGCACAATGCAATGTGGATCGAGCTCGCGCTGTCCACACCGGTGATCCTGTGGTCCGGCTGGCCCTTCTTCGAGCGTGGCTGGACCTCGTTCCGCACCTGGAGTCTGAACATGTTCAGCCTCATCGGCATGGGCGTGGCGGCGGCGTTCATCTACTCGGTGGTAGCGCTGGCCGCGCCAGGAATCTTCCCGGCCGGATTTCGCGACCCAGCGACCGGTACGGTCGGCGTCTACTTCGAGGCCGCTGCGGTCATCGTCACTCTGGTGCTGCTTGGCCAGGTGATGGAGCTTCGAGCTCGCGAAGGCACCGGCAAAGCGATTCGCGCGCTGCTCGACCTCGCGGCAAAGACCGCGCGCGTGATCCGCCCCGACGGCACAGAAGCTGAGATCCCGCTCGAGCAGGTGCAGGTTGGCGACCGCCTGCGCGTGCGCCCGGGTGACAAGGTGCCGGTGGACGGCACCGTCGTTGACGGCCGCTCTTCAATCGACGAGAGCATGATCACCGGCGAGCCGGTGCCGGTCGAGAAGGTGGCCGGCGACAGGCTCACCGGCGCCACGATCAACGGTACCGGCAGCTTGGTGATGGAAGCCACGCGTGTCGGTGCCGACACCCTGCTGGCGCAGATCGTGGACATGGTGGCCAGCGCGCAGAAGAGCCGTGCGCCGATCCAGAAGTGGGCCGACATGGTGGCCGGCCGCTTCGTGCCGGCGGTGATCGGCATTGCGGTGGCCTCGTTCATCGCCTGGGCGATCTGGGGTCCGGCGCCGGCACTGGCCTACGCGCTGGTGTCGGCGGTGGCGGTGCTTATCATCGCCTGCCCCTGTGCGCTGGGGCTGGCCACGCCGATGTCGATCATGACCGCCACCGGCCGCGGCGCGCAGATGGGTGTGCTCATCAAGAACGCCGAGGCGCTGGAGCGCTTCGAGAAGGTCGATACGCTGATCGTCGACAAGACCGGCACTCTCACCGAGGGCAAGCCGAAGCTGGTGGCCGTGATGCCCGAGCCGGGGCACGACGAAGCCGAGGTGTTGCGTCTGGCTGCGACCCTGGAGAAGGGCTCGGAGCACCCACTGGCCGAGGCCATCGTGAAGGGTGCGGAGGAGCGTGGCGTCAAGTTGGTCGAGGCGCAGGACTTCGAGGCGGTCACCGGCAAGGGCGTCAAAGGCCGCGTCGACGGTAAATCGGTGGCATTGGGCAACCTCAAGTTGGTCAAGGATCTGGGTCTCGACGGCACGGAGCTGTCCGCCAAGGCCGACGCCGCACGCGACGAAGGCCAGACGGTCATGTTTGTTGTGCTGGACGGAGCCGTTGCCGGTCTGGTGTCGGTGGCCGACCCGGTCAAGGCCAGTACGCCGGAGGCGATCAAGGCACTTCACGCGCTGGGCCTGCGCCTCATTATGGCCACCGGCGACAACGAGCGCACGGCCAAGGCGGTCGCCGCGCGTCTGGGCATCGACGAAATCCGCGCCGACGTCCTTCCCCAAGACAAGGCCCGCATCGTCCAGGAGTTGCAGGCCCAGGGGCGCAAGGTGGCGATGGCCGGCGACGGCGTCAACGACGCGCCGGCGCTGGCGCAGGCCGATGTGGGCATCGCGATGGGCACCGGCGCCGATGTGGCTATCGAGAGCGCCGGCTTCACCCTCGTCAAGGGCGACCTGACCGGCATCGTGCGCGCACGGCGGCTGGCTACCGCGACGATGAGGAACATCCGCCAGAACCTGTTCTTCGCGCTGGTCTACAACGCCGCCGGCGTACCGGTAGCCGCGGGTATTCTCTACCCCTTCATCGGCCTGCTCATCGGGCCGATCTTCGCCGCCTTCGCCATGAGCGCCTCGTCGCTGTCGGTGGTGCTGAACGCACTGAGGCTTCGCTCGGCGCGCGTCTGAGACATATGGCTGGGCATCCACGCGCTCACTCCCTTGGTCGGCCTCGGAGCAGCTTGGCCCAGCTAGGTTGAGCGCTTCTACGCTCTGCCGAGCGCGCCTGCGCGAGGATGAGTGCTTGGTTCCAGACAAGGGTACGGAGGGCTGGGGAGACGGACCGGAAGATAAGCCCCGCCTGTGGGGCGCACTGATGCGCGCAACGCCCAGTGCAGCCAATGGCAGCGCTGGGCGAGGACACCATAAGAACTTGCCAGAGTTGGGACAGTACTGGCAGCTCGCGAATACGCACTCGCTGAGTGCGAATGCCGCAAACCGCGCAAGTGATCGCCAGACGCCGGAAGGTTTGAGCCAGGGTGCCTGCCACGCCGGTCACGGACGTGTGGGACGCTTGGTAGTGCGGCAAAGGTCACGACGAAGGCGGCTAGCGCCGGCCAGTCGCGGGCTGATACACGTGCGGCATCGACCTAGCACACCTGACCGGTGCGCGCCGGGCGGCAAAGTCGTTGCAGGAGTTGACGCTGCCGTCGACCATGCCGTTATCGCGGACGTCGGTCATCGCATCGAAAAACGATAGCTTCCAAGCTTAAGGCTCAGGGCATGGTTCACGAGCCCATGATGGCCGGGGACTGCCAAGGCAAGTCCATTAAGAGCAGGGGCGCGATCCAGCGACGCATCAGAGCTCCATGGGCATCCGGGGCGTCAACAAGAGGTCAAGGCTTGATGGCCTTGATCGACTCGACCAGCATTTGCCCCTTCTCGTTGACGGCGGTGAATTGCACCTTGTCGCCCACAGCGATGCCTTCGAGCATGGCCTTGTCGCGCGCGGTGAAGACCATGGTCATCGGCGGCATGTCCATGTTCTTGATGGCGCCGTGCTTGAGGGTGACCTTGCCGTTCTCTTTGTCGACTCGCCGCACCTCGGCGTCGACCATGGGCAGATCCTGGGTCATGCCCATCTTGCCGTGGTCCATGGTCTGAGCCATCGCAGGTTGGGTGAGTGCTGCCAGGGAAAGGCTGGCCACCGCGAGAATGGAAGTGAGTTTCATGTTCTTTGTCCCAGTTATTGAGATGAGCGGGGTGACTTACTTGGCCACGACCTTGATCTTGCCGACCATGCCGGCTTCGTAGTGGCCGGGCAGCAGGCAGGCGAAGTCGAATTCGCCAGCGCGGTTGAATTGCCAGACGATCTCGCCCCGCTTGCCGGGCGCCACATGCGACATGTAGGGCTCCTCGTGCTCCATGCCGGGGAATTTCTTCATCAGCGCCGCGTGCTCATCGAGTTCCTTCTTGGTGCCCAGCACAAACTCGTGCATCACCTTGCCCGAGTTGGTGTGGACGAAACGCACCGTTTCACCTTCCCGCACTTCCAGCTTGTCCGGCGTGAAACGCATGGCGTCGGTCATACCGATCTCAATGGTGCGACTCACCGCCTTGGCGTTGCCGGCAATGCCCCAGGGCTTTTGCTCCATCTTGACCGGTCCGGCCTTCTTGTGCTCCTCGTTGCCATGGGCGCTCGCGAGGGTGGTGATCGAGGCCAGTGACAGGAGCAGGGCCGCAGTGCGAAGTTTCATGAATGACTCCAAAATGGTGAGATGTCGTACGAACGGAACTGAATGCGAGGCGTCAGTGGTGCTTCGCGCTGTGCGAGGGCTTCACAGCCGTTGCTTCGGCCTTGCCGCTGCTACTGACGGCGGCTGAACGTGGCGCGGTCGGGGTGGCACCTGACCATTCATAGGCAACGGTGCCTTGCGGAAACTTGTAGGGACCGGGATCTTTGTAGTCTCCCGGCTTCTGGTCTTTGCGGACCTTGAACACGCTGAACATGCCACCCATTTCGATGGGACCGAACTGGCCGGTGCCGGTCATCATGGGTGCGGTGTTGTCGGGGATGGGCATCTGCATCTCGCCCATGTCGGCCATACCTCGCTCGCCCATCACCATGTAGTCCGGCGCCACGCGCTGGATCTTGTTTACCAGACCACGGTGGTCCACTCCAATCATCGTGGGTACATCGTGACCCATGGCGTTCATGGTGTGGTGGCTCTTGTGGCAATGGACGGCCCAGTCGCCTTCTTCGTCGGCAATCAGCTCGATCTGGCGCATCTGACCGACTGCTACATCTGTGGTCACCTCGTACCAGCGCGTGGAGGGCGGCGTGGGTCCACCATCTGTGCCGGTCACCAGGAATTCATGGCCGTGCAAGTGAATGGGGTGGTTGGTCATCGTCAGGTTGCCCACGCGGATGCGCACGCGATCGTTCAGGCGCACGTTGAGCGTGTCGATGCCTGGGAAGATACGACTGTTCCAAGCCCAGATGTTGAAGTCGGTCATGGTGTTGACCTTGGGCGTCTTGCTGCCGGGCTCGACGTCGAAGGCGTTGAGCAGGAAGCAGAAGTCGCGGTCGACGTCGCTGATGTGGGGATGCTTGCCTTTGGGGTGCGTGACCCAGAAGCCCATCATGCCCATGGCCATCTGCACCATCTCGTCGGCGTGCGGGTGATACATGAAGGTGCCGGGGCGACGTGCCTCAAACTCGTAGACGAAGGTCTTGCCCACTGGAATGGCGGGCTGGTTCAAGCCGCCGACGCCATCCATGCCGCTGGGCAGGCGCTGGCCGTGCCAATGGATGGTGGTGTGCTCGGGGAGCTTGTTGGTTACGAAGATGCGCACGCGGTCGCCCTCAACGACCTCAATGGTCGGTCCAGGGCTTTGTCCGTTGTAGCCCCACATATTGACTTTGAAGCCGGGCGCCATCTCGCGCACCACGGGCTCGGCCACCAGGTGGAACTCCTTCACGCCATTGTTCATGCGCCAGGGGAGGCTCCAGCCATTGAGCGTGACCACCGGGTTGTATGGGCGCCCGGTATTGGGAACAAGAGGTGCCGCTGTGTCAACAGAGGTCTGGATGACGGGCTCGGGGAGGGCGGCCAGCGCCGATCGTGCAACGGTGAGACCGGCCATGGTGGCGGCGGCGCCCGCGAAGAATTGACGTCGATTGCTCATTTTTTGGATGGTTTGTTGGGTTCAATGTCCGGCGGCAGCAGCGCCCTCACCGGCAGGTGCGCCCGGTGTGACGAAGGACGTGGGTTCTCCGCCTTGAAGTACCCACAGCAGGTCGGTTTCGGCAAACCAGTAGTCGCGTACCGCGTTCACGGTGTTGCGCTGCGCCTGGGCGCGGGCCTGAACTTCGCTGAGCAGTTCCCACACGCTCTTGAGCATGCCGTTGTACTGAAGCACGCTTTCGTCGACGATCAGGTTGCGTTGGGTCATCACCTCGTTGCGGTACGCGCGAGCGACGCCCAACGTGGCCTCCCACGCACCAACGGCGAGATCGAAGTTGGTTTTTGCTTTGGTTTGATTCACGACAGGCAGCTGAGCGGAGATCTCTCTCAGCTCGGCATTCAGACGCTCGCCGCTCGGCAGATCTTTGGGCAGATCGGGCAGCGTGTCGGGCAGATCCAACCGCTGATACACGCCGTTGAGGCGCAGCAGTTTCAACAACGCTTGTTCCGATTGCGCCGCTGCGACACGGGCCTGAAGAAGCGCCGTCTTCTCCGCGGAGAGCCCCAATTCGACGCGGCTTTGCTGGTACGCACTCCAGTTGCCCACTTTGACCATGCGACGCCCCAGTTCGGTGGCCGCCTGCGCGGCGTCGAGCGATTCCTGTTGCAGGCGCAGCGCCTGTTTCGCCGCCACGGCGCTCAGCCATGCCTTGCGGGCATCCACCGCGACGTCCAGCAATTCGTCGAACCCGCCCACACGGCGCTGGTGACGCGCATCGACGTCCAGCCATTGCCCAGTTGCAATGCGGTCAGCGTTCTCCTGACCCAATCGGGACATCACGCTGCGAAGTTCAAGGTGTGGCTTCCAGGCCGCGCGAACAACGCTCTCCATCGTCGGCAGCGGGAAGCCGGGTTCGAGCTTCGGCTCGGCAACTGGCGCAGGGGCGTTTTGCGCCTCCCACTTGAGGATGTCGGCGTGCCCTCGTTTGAACTGGCCGACCGCGTCGTTCGCAGAGCGCCAGTCCGACGCCTGTTCGGCTGCGGTGCTTTGCGCGGCAACCAAGCCCGCGGACGCCATCGCCGCGAGGAGGACCAACCCCCGCGTTTTCCATCGAACTCTCTTCACGTGGACTCCTTTGCTGATCGATGAGGGCATTGTTCTGACTGCCCGCACACAGGCGTCTGTCCGTTTCATTACAGATTTGTCATGTTGGGTCTGCACAAACGGCGTGGCAAACTGCCAATGATCGGAGTCGAGTAGCGTGAAGATCCTCATCATCGAAGACGAAGCCCACACGGGCGAATACCTCAAGCAAGGGCTGAGGGAGGCTGGATACTTCTGTGAGTTGGCCCGCAACGGTGTCGACGGATTGCACGAGGCCACCGAGGGCGACTACGGCCTCGTGATCCTGGATGTCATGTTGCCAGGCATCGACGGTTGGTCTGTGCTGAGCTCTTTGCGGCGCAAGAAGAGCCAGTTGCCGGTGCTGTACCTGACCGCCCGAGACAGCGTGGAGGATCGCGTCAAAGGCCTGGAGCTGGGCGCCGACGACTACCTGATCAAACCGTTTTCTTTCTCCGAGTTGCTTGCCCGCATCAAGACGCTGCTAAGGCGTGGCGGCCAAATTCAAGATACGACGTCCTTGCAGATCGCAGACTTGCAGCTGGACCTTGTCCGTCGCCGCGTCACGCGGTCAGGTCGGCGCGTAGACCTGACCGCCAAGGAGTTCGGGCTACTGGAGCTCTTCATGCGACGCCGCGGTGAGGTCCTTCCTCGGACGCTGATTGCGTCGCTGGTGTGGGACATCAATTTCGACAGCGACAGCAATGTGATCGACGTGGCGGTGCGGCGACTGCGCGCCAAGATCGACGATGGCTTCGACACCAAGCTCCTGCAGACGGTGCGAGGCATGGGCTACGTTCTCGACGAACCCGATCACTGATTGCAGGCAAGCATGTCACTCACCGCGCGTCTGACCATTCTGTTCGCGGGTGTTGTTGCGCTCGTTTTGGCCGGTTTCTCGACGCTCGTGTTTCGGGAAACAAGCGCGCATTTCATCGAACTGGATCGCTCGCTGTTGATGAGCAAGGTGCACCTTGTGGAAGAAGCGGTTCAGGCGAGCCAAACCGAGGACGATTTGCGCCGTCGACTGGCCACGAGCACACATGGTCATGACGGCCTGTACCTTCGGGTCAGCGGCCATTCAGGCGTGCTGCTGGAGCAGGGCGACCTCAGCATGCCCGATGCCGTGCGGGAAGGTTTGGAGACAAGTCTCCAAGGCCTGGCCTGGCGTGACACCAATGGCAGCCTGTACGCCCAGCGCTTCGTGCTGGATTTGGGCGCCAACGCGCCCGGGCAGATATCGGTGACCGCGGCCGTCGATACGAGCCATCACCGGCACTTTCTCGATGACTTGACGCTCAAGATCGCGGGCTACGCGTTGGTCGCCGTGTTGGCCGGCACCTTGCTAGGGTGGATGGCAAGCCGAGGCGGCCTCAAGCCATTGACAGCCATGAAGGCGCGAGCTGAGCGCCTGAGCGCCCAGCACCTGGCCGAGCGCATGCCCGCCGAGAGTGTCCCTCGGGAAATGCGCGAACTGGCCCTGTCGCTCAACAACATGCTGGATCGCCTGCAAGCCGACTTCGAGCGCCTCAGCGCGTTTTCATCGGACCTGGCTCATGAGATGCGCACGCCCGTGAGCAATTTGCTGACCGCTGCGCAGGTCACGCTCGCACAGCAGCGAACGCCGCAGGACTATCGCAGCAGCCTGGCCACCATATCGGAAGAACTTCAGCGTCTGGCGCGCACGATTTCCGACATGTTGCTGTTGGCCAAGACCGAAAACTTGCATGAATTGCCTTTGCGCGAACCTGTGGACCTGGTGGCAGAGGCCCGGTCAATCGTGGAGTTCTACGAGGCTGTGGCCAGCGAAAAGTATCTGACCATCGGTGTCGATGGCGTCGGCGAAGTGGCGGGCGACCGATTGATGATTCGCCGTGCCATCAGTAATCTGCTCTCCAACGCCGTGCGGCACGCCGATGCTGGCTCTACCGTGTCGATTGTGGTGAGACCATCCGATACCGGTGTAGTGCTGGCGGTCAGCAACCTCGGTCCGCATATTCCGGTTGCATCCCACCAGCAGCTTTTTGATCGCTTCGTGCGCCTGAGCCCCGGCCGAAGCCGGGACGCTTCCGAGGGGGTGGGCTTGGGGCTTCCCATCACCAAGGCCATCATGCACGCTCACCACGGCGAGGTGACGGTGCGCTCCGCAGACGGGGTCAACACGTTCGCGCTCGAGTTCACGACCCGCTAGCGCGATCGCCAGGAATGGGGTCAGTGGTTGCTGTGCCCCTTGCTTAGCAGATACGACAGGCGTGCGACCTCGTTGCTCGTGACGGGGACCTGCTTGTCACTCGCCGTCAGAAGTGTCGCGCCCGCGCGCAGATACTCGGCTCGGCCGAAGCGATCTTCCTTGGCCATCTTGCCGTCCTTGAACAGGTAGAGGGCGCCGCCATCCTTGAGTGGCGTGACCTCGGCAGCGGCCTGGCGCGCGGCGTCGCCTGCAAAAACAGAGGCGCTGGCAAACAGCAGCGCGGCAATGACAAACTGGGATTTCATGGCGTTTCCTTGCTGATGCCCGGGGTGCTGCTGCACGCCCCGGGGTACGTGAGTACGCCGCCACGATAGGGCGCCGGCCATGACGCCATCCCTGCAAGCCCATTACATCTTCGTCAGGTGCTCCGCTGGACGCCATATCCGGCTCAGCAGCCGGAGCGCAGTCAAAAGGCGTTACCAATCAACGACGCCAAACTCAGGATCATCGTCTGGGCCGCGCTCAAGGAGAAAGCAACCCGCCCGTCAACGGGTACAGAACACCTGCCGCCACCGCAACGCCCTACGTTTTGTGCAGATGGTTCCTGTTGAATACGCCAGCTGACGGTTCGCTGAACGTACCGCGGGACAACCAGTGACGTGCGTTGTCGAATACAGAAGTGCTTCCATCTCCAGATCCAACGTCGAGATGGCTGAGGATGGTGTCTGATCTCCCGAAATGGGAGTCAGCGACCCGCTGGCCTCCATCCACCTATCCTTTTCCGGATACACCCTGGCGGCGAACGACTTCGCGGCGCTTGCACCCCGCCTCGGGGCTTGATGAGACATGCCTGAGATTTCCGAAGAAAATCCTAGAATGCAGCCCATGCGTTGGCTTGTCACGCTGCTGATTTGCCTGTCCCTGCCTCTGCAGGGCGCATGGTCTTGGGCGGCGCCCGTCGAACCGTGCCCGACGGAGGGCATGGTGATGGCATCCGGCGCGATGGCCGACGACGCGGGCCCTGGCGCTGTGCCCGATTGCTGCAACGACGAGGCCACCTTCCTGAAAACCGGTCAGCCTTGCAAGACCGGCGTGGACTGTGGTGCGCCCATGGCCAGCGTGCCGTCAGGCGGTTTGTCGGCTGCACCCGCTCTGCAGACAACCCGCCATCTCGCCCTCAACGTCGCCGGACCACCCTCATCCGCGCGTTCCGCCATCTGGCGGCCCCCCTCCCTCGGCTGAACCCCTCAGCACCGTCTTGCCGCTGCGCAAGGGTCGGTGCGGTGATCGACCGGGCCCGATCCGGTCCAGCTGGTTCAGGAGGTGACCCATGTCTCGTTTCTTGTGCGGTCCGTGCGGGCCGTCCTGGCGTTCGCGCGGCCCCGGTGCGCTGGCACTCGTGTTCGTGTTTGTGCTTGGCTTGTCCGTGCCGATGGGTCTGCGCGCGCAGGCGCCATCGGGCATCGACCGCAGTGCGGCGATGGCCGCGGCGTTGCAGCGCTCGGGCCTGCTCAAGGCGTTACAGGCCGAGACCCGTGCTGCGCGCGAGATGGCGGTGGCGGCCGCGCAGCGGCCTGACCCGGTGTTGCGCCTGTCGCTGGACAACCTGCCGGTCAACGGCGCCGATCGCTGGCGCACAACGCGCGACTTCATGACCATGCGCTCCATCGGCATCGCCCAGGCGCTGCCGGGACGTGACAAGCGCGAGGCGCGCGCTCGCTGGTATGAGCGCGAGGCCCAAGCGGCTCACGCCCGACATCGCGAGCAGGCCACCGAGGTGCTGCGCCTGACGTCGGTGGCCTGGTTCGCATTGCGGGCCGCGCAGCAGCGCCTGGGCTTGCTGGCCGCGCAGCGCGAGTCCTTGCAGCGGCAAGTGCTGGCCGCCGAAGCCGCAGCGCGCTCGGGCCGCGGCACGCCGAGTGACTTGCTCGCTGCGCGCGATGCGCTCTGGCGGCTCGAGCAACTTCGCATCGAAGCCGATGCCCGCGAGCGCGTCGCGCGCCAGGCACTGGAGCGATGGACGGGGGTGCAGGGGCAGATCACGCTCGGCGAGCCGCCTCGGCTGGACGAAGCGGCGTGGGTCGAAGAGCCCTCGCGCCGCTGGCTCGATGAGCATCCCGCTGTGCAGGCCTTGCAGGCGCGTGCCGAGGTGGCGCGTGCGGCCGCCGACCTGGCCCACCTGGAGCGCGATCCCGACTGGAGTGTGGAACTGATGCTCAGCCAGCGCGGCAGCGCCTACAGCGACATGCTGTCGGTGGGTGTGTCGATTCCGCTTGCGAGTAACCGTGCGCGGCGTCAGGATCGTGAACTGTCGGCACGCCTGGCCGAGGCCGACGCGCGCGACGCCGAGGTCGATGAAGCGCGCCGTGTCAGTGAACTGGAGATCGCCGAGTGGCAGCAAGCCCTTGCCGCGGCGTTGGCGCAGCTCGAGCTGATTGATCGCGAACGCCTTCCGCTGGCGCGACAGCGCGTCGTGGCCTCAATGGCCGCTTACCGCGCCGGCACCTTGTCGCTGCGTGAGCTGCTGGCCGCCCAGGAGGCTGCCGTGGTCCTGTCGATCGAACGCATCGACGTGGAACTGGATGCGGCGCGCCCATGGTCGGCGCTGGACGCCCTGCGATCGACGACCCCGGCCGCGTCCAATACCCAAGCGAGGTGAACCCATGAAGCCGTTCTTTTCATCGACGCGTGCGCGCTGGATAGCCTGCGCTGCCACCTTTGCCTTGCTGGTCGGGGTGGGCATTGCCGCCTGGCAATCGGGCGTGCGCAGTGGTGTGCGCATGGGCGTCTCGGCTGAACCTCGGAGCACAGCCGACGACGCGCTGTCCAAACCGGGGGCTTCGACCGCCGTTGAGGCGATGTCGGACCCGTCCACGTGGACGATTTCGCAGGGCGAGGACGCCACGCGGCGCCACATGCGCGATGGCCTCAAGGCCGGCGACCTGGACCCAGCCACGGGGCGCCGGATCCTGAACTACCACGACCCCATGGTGCCGGGCAGGAACTTCGATGCGCCCGCCAAGTCGCCCTTCATGGACATGATGCTGGTGCCACGCTACGCCGGTGCCGAGGGATCGGACACCGGTACCGTGACGGTGAGCCCGCGCATCCAGCAGAACCTGGGCTTGCGCACCGCCGTGGTGGAGGCCGGGGCCTTGTCCGCCGAGGTGACAGCGGTGGGCAGCATCGCGTGGAACGAGCGCGACCAGACCACGGTGACGAGCCGCGCCAACGGCTTTGTGGAGAAGCTGCACGTGCGCGCCACCTTCGATCGCGTGGCCGCCGGCGCGCCCCTGTTGGATGTGTACGTGCCCGACTGGGTGGCCGCGCAGGAGGACCTGCTGGCCATCTCGCGCATGCAGGGCAGTGGGCTGGACACGCTGCGCGAGGCCGCGCTGCAGCGCATGCGCCAGGCCGGCATGTCACCTGCCCAGATCGACCTCGTGCAACGCACCGGTGTGCTGCAGGCGCGCTTCACGCTGCGCGCGCCGCAAGCCGGCGTGGTGACCGCGCTGATGGTGCGCGAGGGCGCGACGGTGATGCCCGGCACACCTCTGATGACCGTGCAGGGCACGGCCACGGTGTGGGCCGAGGCCGAGGTGCCCGAGAGCCAGAGCGCCGAGCTGATGCCCGGGATGGCGGTCAGCGCCACCAGCCCGGCCGTGCCGCGCCAGACCTTTGAGGGGCGATTGCAGGTCCTGCTGCCGCAGGTGGAGCCGACCACCCGCACGCTCAAGGCGCGGCTGGAGTTGCCCAACCCCGGCGCGCGGCTGGTGCCCGGCATGCTGGTGCAGATGCGCTTTGCGCGGCCGGCTGGCGACATGCGCCTGCTCGTGCCGGCCGATGCGGTCATCCGCACCGGGCAGCGCAGCGTGGTGATGCTGGCGGAGGCCGACGGGCGATTCCGTCCGGTGCAGGTGCAGACCGGGCGCGAGGCTGGCGATCAGGTCGAGGTCATCGCCGGCCTGCAGGCCGGACAGCGCGTGGTCCGCTCGGGGCAGTTCCTGATCGACTCGGAGGCCAGCTTGCGCGGTCTGGAGGCCAGACTGAACCAGGGCACGGAACCCGCCCCGCCGGCACCGCAAAGCCACCGCACCGACGCAGTCATCAATGCGCTGGAAGGCGACACGGTCACGCTGACTCACCCGCCCGTGCCGTCGCTGAACTGGCCCGAGATGACGATGGACTTCAAGCTGCCGCCGCGCGAGCGCCAGCCACGCGATCTGGGCTTGGGCGAGCGCGTGCAGATCGAATTCCAGATGCAGGACGGCGACGTTCCGCAAATCACCGACCTGCAGCGCGTCGCGCCCGGGGCAACGCGATGATTGCCCGGCTCATCCGCTGGAGCATCGCCAATCGCGTGCTCGTGCTGGTCGCCACGGTGATCGTCACGGCATGGGGCGTGCTCGCCTTGCAGCGCACGCCGCTGGACGCATTGCCCGACCTGTCCGATACCCAGGTCATCGTGCGCACCACCTGGCCCGGGCAGGCGCCGCAGCTGGTGGAGAACCAGGTGACCTACCCGCTGACCACCACCATGCTGTCGGTGCTGGGCGCCAAGGCGGTGCGCGGCTACTCGATGTTCGGCGACAGCTTCGTGTACGTGCTGTTCGACGACGGTGTGGATCCTTACTGGGCACGCTCGCGCGTCCTGGAGTACCTGAACCAGGCCCAGGCGCGCCTGCCCGCCAACGCCCGCTCCAGCATCGGGCCCGACGCCACCGGCGTGGGCTGGATCTACCAGTACGCGCTGATCGACCGCACCGGCCAGCAGGACGTGGCACAGCTGCGTGCGCTACAGGACTGGTTCCTGCGCTTCGAGCTTAAGACCGTGGCTGACGTGGCCGAGGTCGCCAGCATCGGGGGCATGGTGCGCCAGTACCAGATTGTGCTCGACCCCGACCGACTGCAGGCCTACCGCATCACGCCGGCCATGGTGAGCGATGCCGTAGGCCGAGCCAACCAGGAAGCCGGCGGTTCGGTGCTCGAGCTGGGCGAGGCCGAGTACGCGGTACGCGCCAGCGGCTACCTGCGCACGCTCGACGACTTCCGCGCGATACCGCTGTTGACCACACCGGCTGGCGTGTCGGTGCGGCTGGGCGACGTGGCGCGCGTGCAGACCGGCCCCGAGATGCGGCGCGGCATCGGCGAGCTCGACGGCGAGGGCGAAGCAGTGGGCGGCATCGTGGTGATGCGTTCGGGCAAGAACGCGCTGAGCACCATCGCCGCCGTAAAGGCCCGGCTGGCAGAACTTCAGCGCGGTCTTCCGGCGGGCGTGGAGATTGTGCCGGTGTACGACCGCTCCGGTCTGATCGAGCGCGCGGTGGACAACCTCACCACCAAACTGATCGAGGAATTCATCGTGGTCGGGCTGGTCTGCCTGGCCTTCCTTTTCCACGTGCGCAGCGCGCTGGTGGCCATCGTGACGCTGCCGCTGGGCGTGCTGGTCGCTTTCATCGTGATGCAGCAGCAAGGCATCAATGCCAACGTGATGTCGCTGGGCGGCATCGCGATCGCCATCGGCGCCATGGTGGACGCGGCCATCGTGATGATCGAGAACGCGCACAAGCACCTGGAACGCTGGGGCCAGGCCCACCCGGGGCAGACGCTGCAGGGCGAGGCGCGCTGGCGGCTGATGGGCAAGGCCGCTGCCGAGGTCGGGCCCGCGCTGTTCTTCTCGCTGCTCATCATCACGCTGAGCTTTGTGCCGGTGTTCACGCTGCAGGCGCAGGAGGGGCGCCTGTTCTCGCCGCTGGCCTACACCAAGACCTACGCCATGGCGGCCTCGGCCGCTCTGGCGGTCACGCTCATCCCGGTGCTCATGGGCTACCTCATCCGAGGGCGCATACCGGCCGAACACCGCAACCCGATCAACCGCGCGCTCATCGCCGTGTATCGGCCCATGCTGGACGCGGTGCTGGCCTGGCCCCGGCTCACGCTGGGGGTGACGGCGCTGCTGCTGGTCGCGAGCCTGTGGCCGCTGCAGCGCATCGGCAGCGAGTTCATGCCGCCGCTGGACGAGGGCGACCTGCTGTACATGCCCACCGCGCTGCCCGGCCTCTCGGCGGCCAAGGCGGCCGAGCTTCTGCAGCAGACCGACCGGCTCATCAAGACCCTGCCCGAGGTGCAGAGCGTGTACGGCAAGGCCGGGCGCGCCGACACCGCCACCGACCCCGCGCCGCTGGAGATGTTCGAGACCACCATCCAGTTCAAGCCGCGCGCGCAGTGGCGCGCCGGCATGACCCCCGACCGGCTGGTGGAAGAGCTCGACCGCACGGTGCGCGTGCCGGGGCTCTCGAACATCTGGGTGCCGCCCATCCGCAACCGCATCGACATGCTGGCCACCGGCATCAAGAGCCCCGTGGGCGTGAAGGTGGCGGGCCCCGACCTGGCCACCATCGACCGGCTCACCGGGCAGATCGAGCGCGCGGTGAAACCCGTGCCCGGCGTGAGCAGCGCGCTGGCCGAACGGCTCACGGGCGGGCGCTACATCGACATCGACATCGACCGCGAGGCCGCCGCGCGTTACGGTCTCAACATCGCCGACGTTCAAGCCGTGGTGGAAAGCGCTGTGGGCGGCATGGTGATCGGCGAGGTGGTCGAAGGCCTGCAGCGCTACAGCATCAACCTGCGCTACCCCGCCGAACTGCGCGACTCGCTGCCCAGGCTGCGCGCCCTGCCCATGGTCACGCCCGTGGGGCAGCGCCTGGTGCTGGGCGACGTGGCCGACCTGCGCGTCAACGACGGCCCGCCCATGCTGCGCAGCGAGAACGCGCGCCTGGCCGGTTTCGTGTACGTGGATGTGCGCGGCCGCGACCTGCGCGGCGCGGTGCTCGACATGCAGCAGGCGGTGGCGGCGCAGGTGTCGCTGCCGCCCGGCTATTCGGTGTCGTGGTCGGGCCAGTTCGAGTTCCTGGAGCGCGCCAGCGCGCAGCTCAAGGTGGTGGTGCCGTTCACGCTGCTCATCATCTTCGTGCTGCTGTACCTCACCTTCGGCCGCATGGACGAGGCCCTGCTCATCATGGCCACGCTGCCGTTCGCACTCGTCGGCGGCGTCTGGCTGCTGTGGATGCTCGGCCACAACCTGTCGGTGGCCAGTGCGGTGGGCTTCATCGCGCTGGCCGGCGTGGCCGCCGAGTTCGGCGTGATCATGCTGGTGTATCTGAAGCAAGCCTGGAGCGATCGGCTGTCGCAGGGCCGCGGCGATGGCGAAGCCCTGCTGGAGGCCATCCGCGAGGGGGCCGTGCTGCGCGTGCGGCCCAAGGCCATGACCGTGGCGACCATCGTGGCCGGCCTGCTGCCGATCCTGTGGAGCAGCGGCACCGGCAGCGAGGTGATGCAGCGCATCGCCGCTCCGATGGTCGGCGGCATGATCAGCGCGCCGCTGTTGTCGCTGTTCGTGGTGCCGGTGGTCTACCGACTGCTACGTGGGAGGTAGAGTGGGCTGCTGCCGGTTTCATAGACACCTTGTTGAGGTTGAAGATGAAATCAGAGGCCGCCCAACTCTCGTTACTCTTGCGCCTGGGGACGCGGACGCCATGACAGGCGATGTCTCTGATTTGTCGTACGTCGCAGGATTGCACTCAGGAACCAGGCTGCGACAGCCCGACAACCTCTCGGGCCAGCGCGAAGCCGTATTCCCACGCATCCTCAAGCTTGGGCACCTTTGGCCTCTGACGGCGTCTATACCGTTGCAGCTGTTGTATCGGCTGCGCAGCTCCCAACCCTGGAGGACAACATGGAATGCTGTGAACCTCGTCTTCACGCGGGTATCGCCTGCTGTGTGAACCTCGATTCCTCGGCGACAGAGGCACGGCGCGCTCGCTTTTCCTTCTGGCCCCGCTTGTCAGGTGTGTCCAGTCGATTGATTAAGGCACTGGCGACATGGCGACTTGAAAAGAACCAGGCGCGGCACGAGGCTCAGCATCTTGCCTACCTCGACTCAGCCGCGTTGAACGACATGAGGCTCAGCAGCGCCATGTTGCGAGATCTTGGTGTTGAACGAATGGTCTCGGATCGCCAAGGCCGAAGCAGTTTCCCCTTCTGATGTGCGCGCAGCGACTCGCATTAGCGGGTTGCTGGCGATCCTCCAACTCCCGGCAGCGGCGTGCCCTGCGCTGCTGCACCACTTCTCCATACTTCTGCGAGCAAACACCATGAGCCCATCCCGACCCGTCGCGCACAGCAGCATGCCCTGCTGTACCACTGTGATCCGTACACAGGGACACAACTTCTCGGCGCGAATCGCCCGCCGCTTCAATGAACTGCTGGACCAGCTGGTGGCATGGCGTTGCCGCCTGCATGAGGGTCGGTACCGTCCGGGTAAGCCCCGGCATCCGTTCTGAAACGTCACTGTGCCGGGCTGCGATGATGGGGTCCATGCAGCAATTCGATGTGATCGTCATCGGTGGGGGTCAGGCCGCCTTGTCGGCCGGTTATTTTCTTCGCCGCAGTGGCCGCAGCTTCGTGATCCTCGATGCTGAAGAGGGGGCCGGCGGTGCCTGGCGTCATACCTGGCGATCCCTTCGCCTGTTCTCGCCGGCCACGTGGAGCTCCCTGGCTGGTTGGCCGATGCCGGCGGGCAGCGATCGCTACCCGACGCGAGACGAAGTACTCGACTATCTGCGTCGTTACGAAGAGCGGTACGAGCTGCCTGTGCGGCGACCGGTCACTGTCCAATCTGTCGAACGCACAGACAGCGGATGGCTTGTGCACGCTGACCAGGGCGACTGGCAGGCTGCGGCCCTGATCAGCGCTACCGGCAACTGGCGACACCCGCACGTTCCAGACTACAAGGGGATTGACGGGTTTCGGGGCGCCCAGATCCATTCCGCACAATATTTGGAACCTGATGCTTTCGCTGACCTGCGCGTTTTGATCGTCGGCGGCGGCAATTCAGGCGCACAGATTCTGGCTGAGGTTTCGCAGCATGCTCAGACGACATGGGTTACCGAGAGACCTCCTGTATTTTTGCCCGACAACGTGGATGGCGGTGTGCTGTTTCAGCGCGCCACTGAACGCTGGAGGGCCCAACAGGCCGGGCGTCCAGTGGACGACCTCCCGGGGGGTTTTGGCGATATCGTGATGGTGGCTTCCGTTGTGGAGGCCCGTTCGCGAGGGGTGCTCAGCGCGCGTGAGCCATTCGATTGCTTCACTGAGCGAGGCGTGCGCTGGCGTGACGGATCGGAGTCGGACTTTGATGCGGTTATCTGGTGCACTGGTTTTCGGCCTGCGCTGGATCACCTGCGGTCGCTGGGCCTGATTGATGCTCAGGGCAAGGTCGCTGTGAACGGCACTCGTAGCCTGCTTGAGCCACGGCTGTGGCTGGTGGGCTACGGTGAATGGACCGGCATGGCGTCAGCCACGCTGGTCGGTGTCATGCGAAGTGCGCGCAGCACGGTTGACGAGATCAACGCGATGCTTGCAGGGCTATCGCCTCAGTCTGGCTGAGACTCGTTGGTCTCGCTGGTGAAGAGCGCCGGCAGAAACCGCTCGAACTGTCCCACTTCTTCAATGTTATGGCGTATCCATGCGTTGGCGCGCGCAGTGTTGAAAACGAATCGGCGCAACAGGACATTGAGTGGCTTGGCCAGCTTCGAGGGGAAGCCGATCGTGAGACTGTTGGCGTAGCGCGTGCCTTCGGGGACTGGCGCGAAGCAATAGTCCATGGCCGCCACCTGCAGCCCGAACCACCGCGGCCGGTGTCCGAAGCCCCGTTCATCGAGCCGCACGATGTCGCTGCGTGCGTTGCCCTTGTAGCGGGGATTGCCGCCAAACATCTCGACGATGTGTAGCTGCGCGCCGACCCCGACGCTGCCGTCAGCGAGGCGGCGCGTGTAGGAGACGGCGATGTGGTCACGCGGATGCCACACGTGGTAGCGTGACACGTGCTGCTCCTCGAACTCCATGTGTCCTTCAAGGTGGCGAAACCACCAGGCAAGCATGGTCGGTGTGACACCGTGCAGGGTCTCGTGCTCGATCCAGCATCGCAACCGGCCATCCGGCAAAACTTCAATGCCGCTGCTCGCGCTGTCGACGGGTTTCGGGTTCCAGGAGATGGTCATGTGCGGGCTCAAGGAAACTGCACCAGCGGTCCTGCTGGCGTTCTGCCCGGCGGCACATAGGCGGGGGCTGGCTCACCGGCCGGTCCTGCGGCCTTGATGTATCGGTAGATGGCGCGCAGATCGCTGTCGGACATGGCGCGCAGGTTGAACCACGGCATGGGCGGTCTGGGCTTCATGACCCGTGCATGGGTGATCCAGCGCTCTTCTGTCATGCCGGCAAAGTAGAGGCGAAGGTTGGTTGCGTAGGTGGTGCCCCAGGGGCCCTTCCAGCCCAACCGGTCGCCTGTCAGCCACTGTGCTTCGGCCAGCTTGCCTTCCGCCGCGTTGTAGCCTGCCGTGTGGCAGTCGTTGCAGCCGGTCGTCTGCACAAGGTAGCGCCCCAGGGCCACTATGTCGCGGGGGCGTTCAGGGGAGGGGCGTGAATCAAACGACTGCGCAGAGACGGTACTTGCCAGCAGCACTGTCGTGAAAACCAACGCAATGGCAAAGCGTCGAGTTGGTGTCATGGGATTCTTCCGCGAAGTTTCGTAGAGGCCGCGCATGGCGCCCCAGAATCCTTTGAACCCGAAGGGCGCCGCTTGGGGTGAGACGCTTCGCGGGCGCAAAGGTGGCAACGTTTTTCGGCCAGGGTCACTGGCGACGATCCGTTCGTGCGTTTGCGGTACGTCCTAGAACAGCAAATGCAGTGATTGCCGAAAAGGGCTCCCTATGCCTTGGGGAATCACGCACGCGATCAGCAGGCTCCCCCCCCCCGGTTCAGCCAAGCCCAGCCCACCCACAGCGTCAAGGCCCCGGCGAGCATCACGCCGGCGCAGACCAACTCGTCGGCGGCCACGTCAGGAATGCGCCGCGGCAGTTCTCGCACGGTGATCCGCCATGGATCAGTGAGTAAGCGCTGTGGACTTCTTGTCATGAGGCCGTCATGAAAGAAACTATAATTCTACGAATATTGAATTAATTGCCAGATTGCGGAGTCAGAGCTAATGAGAGTGGGCATCAACGGCATGGGCCGCATCGGGCGGCTGGCGCTGCGCGCGGCCATGGGCGCGGCCGAACGGCCAGCGGACGATCCGCGCGCCGGCAACCGCCTGGAGGTGGTGCACCTTAACGAGACCAAGGGCGGCGCCGCGGCCACCGCCCACCTGCTGGCCTTTGACACGGTGCAAGGCCGCTGGCGCGCCGACATCGCGGCCGAGGGCGATGACACGGTCCGCATCGACGACCATCGACTGCGCTTCACCAGCCACGCCACCGCGGCCGACATCCCCTGGGGCGATCTCGGCGTGGACCTGGTGCTCGAATGCACCGGCAAGTTCCTCACGCCCGAGACGATCCAGGGCCACCTGGACCGCGGTGCGAAGCGCGTGATCGTGGCCGCGCCGGTGAAGGTGGCCCATGATCCGGCTTCGGTGCTCAACATCGTGGTCGGCGTGAACCACGATCTGTACGACCCCGCGAGACACCGCATCGTCACCGCCGCGAGCTGCACCACCAACTGCCTGGCCCCGGTGGTGAAGGTGGTGCACGAAGCGATCGGCATCCGCCACGGCCAGATCACCACCATCCACGACCCGACCAACACCAACGTGGTGGTCGACGCGCCGCACAAGGACCTGCGCCGCGCGCGCAGCGCCATGGCCAGCCTGGCGCCCACCACCACCGGCAGCGCCACCGCCATCGCGCTCATCTACCCCGAGCTCAAGGGCAAGCTCAACGGCCACGCGGTGCGCGCGCCGGTGCTCAACGCCTCGCTCACCGACTGCGTGTTCGAACTGCAGCGCGCCACCACGGCCGACGAGGTGAACGCGCTGTTCGAGGCCGCGGCCAGCAGCGGCCCGCTGCAGGGCATCCTGGGTTACGAGACGCGTCCGCTGGTGAGCGCCGATTACGCGCGCGACACGCGCTCGAGCATCGTCGATGCGCCGTCCACCATGGTCACCGACGGCACGTTGCTGAAGGTGTACGCCTGGTACGACAACGAGATGGGTTACGCCTGCCGCATGGTGGACCTGGCCTGTCACCTCGACGCCATCGGCCTCTGACGCGCTGCCCGACATGCACGCCGCCGTCCGCCACTACGCCATCGTCACCGCCGCCTACTGGGGCTTCACGCTCACCGACGGCGCGCTGCGCATGCTGGTGCTGCTGCACTTCTATCGGCTCGGCTATTCGCCGTTCACGCTGGCCTTCCTGTTCCTGCTGTACGAAGCGGCGGGCGTGCTGGCCAACCTCATCGGTGGCTGGCTGGCCACGCGCTACGGCATCACGCGCATGCTCACCGTGGGCCTGTCCACGCAGATCGTCGGCTTCACGCTGCTGTCGTTCCTGAACCCCGCATGGACGGCGGCCGCGTCGGTGGCCTGGGTGGTGCTCGCGCAGGGCGTGTGCGGCGTCGCCAAGGACCTGACCAAGACCGCCAGCAAGTCGGCCATCAAGGTCACGAGCGCGCAGGCGAAAGAAGGCGGGGGCAGCAACAGCCAGCTTTTCAAGTGGGTGGCCTGGTTCACCGGCAGCAAGAACGCCATGAAGGGCGTGGGCTTCTTCCTCGGCGGCCTGCTGCTCGAAACGCTGGGATTTCGCCACGCGCTGTGGCTCATGGCCGCGGCGTTGGCGCTGGTGCTGATCGGCGTGATCGCTTCGCTGCCCACGATGATGGGCAAGAGCAAGGCATCGAAGTCCGCGAAGGAGCTGTTCGCCAAGAACCCCGGCATCAACGCGCTGGCCGCCGCACGCGTGGCCTTGTTCGGCGCGCGGGACGTGTGGTTCGTGGTCGGCGTGCCGGTGTTCCTGTACGCCCAGGGCTGGACCTTCACCATGGTGGGCGGCTTCCTCGCGGCCTGGACCATCGGATACGGCGCGGTGCAGGCGCTGGCGCCGCAGATCGTGCGTCGCAGCGCCGATGGCCTGAGCCGCGAGGTGCCCGCGGCGCGTGCGTGGTCGGCTGCGCTGGCGCTGGTGCCGGCGGCGTTGGCGGTCGCGGTGTTCGCGGGCGCGCCGCACCTGCGATGGGTGGTGGTCGGCGGGCTCGCCGTGTTCGGCTTTGCCTTCGCGGTCAATTCCTCGGTGCATTCCTATCTGGTGCTGGCCTATGCGGGCAGCGAGAAGGCGGCCGAGGACGTGGGCTTCTACTACGCGGCCAATGCCCTGGGCCGCTTCTTCGGCACGCTGATGTCGGGCCTGCTGTACCAGTGGGGCGGCCTCGCATGGACGCTGGCTGGCTCGGCGTTGATGCTGACCGCGTGCTGGCTCATCACGTTGCGCCTGCCGCTGCACGCCGGCACCGCCAGCGTCGCTTCGCCCGCCGCGTCCCGTGCGGGCAACTGAGGAGACCCCGATGGACGAGAACGATGCCGTTCAAGCACTTGCTGCGCTGGCCCAGGTCACGCGATTGCGCACCTTCCGCGCGCTGGTGCAGGCCGGGCCCGAAGGGCTCACACCGACGGCACTCGCCGAGAAGCTTGAGGCGACGGCGACCACGTTGTCGTTCCACCTCAAGGAGCTGCACCGCGCCGGCCTGATCACGCAGGAGCGCGACGGCCGCCACCTGATCTACCGCGCCGGCTTCGCCCACATGAACGCCCTGCTGGGCTACCTCACCGAGCATTGCTGCGAAGGGCAGCCGTGTGAGGTCAGCGCCGGCATCAACGCCACCTGCACCACGTGCTGAAAGGAGCACCATGGAAAACCGGCCCTACAACGTCCTGTTCATCTGCACCGGCAACTCGGCGCGCAGCCTCATGGCCGAGGCGGTGCTCAACCAGCTCGGTGGGGGGCGCTTTCGCGCATTCAGTGCGGGCAGCCAGCCTGCGGGCAGGCCGCACCCCATGGCGCTGGAGCTCCTGGAGCGCAACCGGTACGACACGTCCACGTTGCGCAGCAAGAGCTGGGACGAGTTCGCGCAACCCGACGCGCCCGAGATGGACTTCGTGCTGACCGTGTGCGACAAGGCCGCGGGCGAGGTCTGCCCGGTCTGGCCCGGGCAGCCGATCTCGGCCCATTGGGGCGTGGAAGACCCGGCCGCCGCCACCGGCCCCGAGGACAAGCGCCGCCAAGCCTTCAACGACGCATTGCTGGTGTTGAGCCGGCGCATCGCGATCTTCCTGGCGTTGCCACTGGACAAGCTCGATCGTCTGGCGCTGCAAAGGGAGCTCGGCCGCATCGGCCTCAGCGGAAAACCCGCCGGAGCGGCTGCATGATGGGCTTGTTCGAGCGCTGGCTGAGCCTCTGGGTGGCGCTGGCCATCGTCGCCGGGGTGGCGCTCGGTACGGCGACGCCAGGCTGGTTTGCGGTGCTGGCGTCGGTGGAGTACGCGCATGTGAACCTCGTGGTTGCCGTGCTCATCTGGGTGATGATCTATCCGATGATGGTGCAGATCGACTGGAGCGCTGTGCGCGACGTCGGTCGTCGCCCGCAGGGCCTCGTGCTCACGCTGGTCATCAACTGGCTCATCAAGCCCTTCACGATGGCGGCGCTCGGTGTGCTGTTCTTCAAGTACCTGTTCGCGCCCTGGGTCGACCCGCAATCGGCCAGCGAGTACATCGCCGGCATGATCCTGCTCGGCGTGGCGCCGTGCACGGCCATGGTGTTCGTGTGGAGCCAGCTGGTGCGTGGCGACCCGAACTACACCCTGGTGCAGGTGTCGGTGAACGATCTTGTGATGGTGGTGGCCTTCGCGCCCATCGCCGCCTTCCTGCTTGGTGTGACGGACGTGACCGTGCCCTGGTCCACGCTGCTGCTGTCGACCGTGCTCTATGTGGTGCTGCCGCTGGTGGCCGGCGTCTTCACGCGGGCGCGACTCCTCGCCCAAGGGCCCGAAGCCTTGCCGCGCCTCACGGCACGCCTCAAGCCCTGGTCCATCGCCGGCTTGCTGGGCACGGTGGTGCTGCTGTTCGGATTCCAGGCCGACACCATCCTCGCGCAACCTGGCGTCATCGCCCTGATCGCGGTGCCGCTGCTGATCCAGACCTACGGCATCTTCTTTCTCGGCTGGTGGGGCGCGCGCTGGCTCAGGCTGCCGCACGAGGTGGCCGGCCCGGCCTGCCTGATCGGCACCTCCAACTTCTTCGAGCTCGCTGTGGCGGTGGCCATCTCGCTGTTCGGGCTGCACTCGGGCGCGGCCCTGGCGACCGTGGTGGGGGTGCTGGTGGAGGTGCCGGTGATGTTGTCGCTGGTGGCGCTGGTGAACCGTTGGCGGCCGGGCCTAGGGGGTGAAGCTGCGAAGGGCGTGTCATGAGTGACTACCGCATTTATCACAACCCGGGCTGTGGCACGTCGCGCAATGTGCTCGCGCTCATGCGGCACTGCGGCATCGAGCCCGAGGTCATCGAGTACCTGAAAACACCGCCCTCGCGCGAAGAGCTCGTGGCCCTGTTGCAAAGCATGGGCATGTCGGTGCGCGAGATCCTGCGCCAGCGCGGCACTCCGTATGACGAGCTGCGCCTGGGCGAGGCCCACTGGAGCGATGACCAACTGCTGGATTTCGTCGGCCAGCACCCGATCCTGATGAACCGACCCGTCGTGGTCTCGCCGCTGGGCACACGCTTGTGCCGGCCTTCCGAATATGTGCTCGACCTGCTGCCGCCGCCCCCAGCGCAGGCTTTCCGCAAGGAAGATGGCGAGCCGGTGCTGGACGCAAGCGGCAAGCGGGTCACCTGAAGGTCCCTCCACCCTTGGTGCAACCCATGCCGGTTGACAGCCGATATTTATTCGTTAAACTACGAACAACGAATTTTCTACCTGTCCGCCTTTTCGATGTCTAGACTCCCTGATATCTCCTGTGGCCCCTGCGTCGAGGCGAGCCCGCCCGACGAACTCGAAGCCGAGGAGTTGGCCGTGCTGTGCAAGGCGCTGGCGCATCCGGCGCGTGTGAAGCTGATGCAGTACCTGGCGCAGCAGGGCACTTGCTACTTTGGCAGCCTCGCCGACGTCGTGGGGCTCGCCCCTTCCACCACGTCCCAGCATGTCAAGGTGTTGAAGGAGTCCGGGCTCTTGCTGGGTTCGGCCGAAGAGCAGCGCACCTGTTATTGCGTCAATCCGGATCGCCTGGCGATCCTCAAACGACTGGTTATGGCGCTCTGAAGAGGGCGTCTCTCTTTTTTGCTCTCATTTTCGTACATCTACGAACGACGAAATAGTCAACACGAAAGGAATCACCATGACGAATGCCCAAGTCACGACAGCCGTTTCGCCATTGCCCGTAGCCGTGATCGGTGCGGGTCCCGTCGGTCTGGCGGCGGCAGCCCACCTACACAAACGGGGTCTGCCGTTCGTGCTGTTCGAGGGCGCTGATCGCATCGCCGATCACTTGGCAAGCGTCGCGCACGTCCGTTTGTTCTCGCCCTGGCGGTTCAACGTCGATGCGAGCGCGCGCGAGTTGCTTGCTCAGGCGGGCATCGAAGTGCCCTCGGATGAACAACTCCCCACGGCGGGAGAACTCATCGAGCAGTACCTTCGCCCGCTGAGCGAGTTGCCCGCCATCGCCAGCCAGCTGCACCTGTCGCATCGCGTGCTCGACATCACCCGGCGGGGGCACGACAAGGTGAGGAGCCAGGGACGGCAGGAGGCCCCGTTCCTCTTGCGCGTGGCCACGCCCGCGGGCGAGCACGAATGGCAAGCCCGGGCCATCGTCGATGCGACGGGCACCTGGGGGCAGCCCAATCCGTTGGGTGTGCA
The DNA here is from genome assembly GCF_011388215.1 of Hydrogenophaga crocea. Taxonomy (NCBI): domain Bacteria; kingdom Pseudomonadati; phylum Pseudomonadota; class Betaproteobacteria; order Burkholderiales; family Comamonadaceae; genus Hydrogenophaga; species Hydrogenophaga crocea. The sequence continues at coordinate 3,315,008 of NZ_CP049989.1, read as the reverse complement.
TGGCTTGCCCGCTCGGGGCGAGCACGCGGCACAAGCTCGCATTGCCCACGGCATGCCGGACATCCTCGGCGCTGAACGACGCCGCTACGCAGGCAAACGCACCCTAGTGGTCGGCGCCGGTCACTCGGCGGCCGGCAACCTGTTGGCACTGACGGCGCTGGCCCGGCAGGCGCCTGGCACGCAGGCGGTGTGGGCGGTGCGTGGCACGGACCTTCGGCGACTCTACGGCGGGGCGCGGCTCGATGGTTTGAGTGCAAGAGGGACCTTGGGGCAACGCCTGCGCGAGGAAGTGGAGCAAGGCGCCATCGAGTTGCACCTGGGCTTCGGCATCGCCGACATCACGCTCAGCGAACAGGGCCTGCTGGTGAAGGCCGTGGACGATGCGCGCGCGCCGATCGAGGCGATCGACCAGTTGATCGCCGCCACGGGTTCGCGGCCGGACCTTTCGCTCACCCGCGAGTTGCGCGTGCGGCTTGATCCCTGGCTGGAAAGCACCGATGCGCTGGCGCCGCTCATTGACCCCAACGAACACAGTTGCGGCACGGTGCGTCCCCACGGTCATCGGGAACTGGCACACCAGCATGAGCCGGGTTACTACGCGATCGGTGCCAAGAGCTACGGACGAGCACCCAACTTCCTGCTGGCCACCGGGTACGAGCAGGCACGCTCGGTCGCAGCGGCATTGGCTGGCGACCTCGCGGCCGCAGATGATGTTCGACTCGAACTGCCTCAAACAGGGGTGTGCTCCACCGATCTGAGGCCCCAGAGCTCGGGCGCTGCAAGCGCCGCAGCATCGCCGGGCTGCTGCGGCGGGCCACCTCAAGTCGACACAACGGCCTGCTGTGTGCGGGATGAGCTTGCCAAGGTGAGCACGGGTCGGGGCTGCGGTTGCGGCACTGCCACCGACAAGTCCGTGCGTGTGACGCAAGGCGCCGATCAAGGTGTCTGAGGCAGGGGGTCTTCGCCGGGAAACACTGCGCCTGGGAGCCAGCCAGACGCTGGCCTGGGCATCGAGCTACTACTTGCCCGCAACGCTGGCGGAACCGATGGCGCGCTCGCTCGGCATGGGTGTACCGACGGTGTTCGCTGCATTTTCAGGCGCCTTGCTCGTTGCCGCGCTGATCGGCCCGGTGGCGGGCAGGGCGATCGACCGGCGTGGCGGGCGATCGGTGCTCATGTGGTCAAACGGGGTGTTCGCCCTTGGCCTGTCGAGCCTGGCCGCGGCGCAGGGGGCTATTGGGCTGTTTCTTGCCTGGGCGCTCATCGGTGTCGCCATGGGCATGGGCTTGTACGAGGCGGCCTTTGCAAGCCTGGTGCGCGCACGCGGCGCGCAGGCGCGATCGGCGATCACCCAGGTGACGCTGATCGCCGGTTTTGCCAGCACCGTCGGTTGGCCGCTCACGACCTGGCTCGCCAGCCAATGGGATTGGCGCACGGCGGTACTGGCCTGGGCCGCACTTCACTTGCTGCTGGGACTTCCCCTCAATGCCGGCCTGCGAAGGCATTCTGTTGCGCCCGAGCGTTCCGTCACGGGCGCTGTGCACACCACGATTGCACCGTCTCATGGTTCACAAGTACCCATACGCCTGGCGCTCGCCGTGGCCATGGGGTTTGCGATCTCGGCGTTCATCGGTACGGCCATGGCAGCGCACCTGCCATCGATGCTCAAGACAGCGGGCGCCATTGCCGCACTGGCCGTGACGGCCGCCGCCCTGCTGGGCCCGGCACAGGTGGCGGCGCGACTGATGGAATCCTTGTTGCAGCGTCATGGTTCGGTGCTTGTGGTGGCCTGCGTGGCGGCTGCCTTGCACCCGCTGGCCGCCCTGGCGCTGATGGTGCTGGGTCCGATGGCGGCCATCCCCTTCGCGATCTTGCACGGAGCTGGCAACGGCCTCATGACCATCGTCACTGGCGCACTGCCGCTGGCCGTCTTCGGATCCAGGGGCTATGGTGAACGTCAGGGTTGGCTCATGGCGCCGGCGCGCATGGCTCAGGCCCTGGCGCCCTGGGCGTTTGCGGGGCTGCTGGCGCCCTTGGGGGTTCACGCCCTGGTGGTCACCGCCGTGGGTGGGCTCCTGACGTTTGCCTTGTTCAGCAGCATCGCCGTGGGCCGTTCGCGGGAATCTCGCCTCGTTGCCCAGACTCAACAGAACACCTGAAGCCACCTATCGTCACGCCATGTCCCCTGATCACTCGCCTTCCCTCGAAGACATGCCCCAACTGCACGGCGCCAGCTTCCGGCCGCTGGATCCCGAGCGGCTGTTCCCGGCAGAACGCTCGACACACGCCCCGCGAATCCTTCTGATGTACGGGTCGGCACGTCCGCGATCGTTCAGCCGACTGGTCACCCTGGAGGCCGAACGCATCCTCATCGCACTGGGTGCGCAGACGCGCGTCTTTCATCCGCATGGGCTGCCGCTGCCCGACGATGCACCGGAGTCCCACCCCAAGGTTCAGGAACTTCGCGAGGCGGTGCAGTGGGCCGAGGGGATGGTGTGGTGCTCGCCCGAGCGCCACGGCGCGATGACCGCCATCATGAAAGCCCAGATCGACTGGATTCCGCTTGCCATGGGGGCCATCCGCCCGACGCAGGGCAAGACGCTGGCGGTCATGCAGGTCAGCGGAGGTTCCCAGTCGTTCAATGCTGTGAACCAGATGCGTGTCCTCGGACGCTGGATGCGGATGATCACCATCCCGAACCAATCGTCCGTTGCCAAGGCCTGGCAGGAGTTCGGGGACGATGACCGAATGAGGCCTTCGCCCTATCACGACAGGGTGGTGGACGTGATGGAGGAACTGCTCAAGTTCACGTGGCTTACACGAGATGTGTCGCCGTACCTCGTGGATCGCTACAGCGAACGCAAGGAGTCGGCCGAGGATCTCGCCAGGCGCACCAATCTCACGGCCAGCGTGTAGTGGACGGGCGTGCTGGGTAGCCCCATACTCCGCTACTGTTAGAATGCTGCGGTGCAGCAGAAACTGAAGAGCCTCATCCTGAAGCCGCTGGCCTACCGCGGCGCGGGCTTGCCCCGCGGCTATTTCTGCTCGGTCACACCGCCCTGAGATGTAAGCGGCCGGCCATCCCACCTTGGCTAGGCATCGGTGTGGGATGCCGCTAGATTGGCTATCGGAGGTTCAGGATGCGCCGGGCACCGCTGAGCACTATCAGCGCAATGACTGCGCCAATCACGAGGTCAGGGTACGAGGAGCCCGTCCAAGCGACCAAAACACCAGCGACTATCACCCCCGCGTTTGCGATCACATCATTCGCAGAAAAAATGTAGCTTGCCGTCATGTGGGCGCCCCGATCCCGCTTCTTGGCGATCAGCACCAGGCAGGTGACGTTGGCGATCAATGCGACCAGCCCGATACTCATCATGAGCATGGACGCCGGCTCACTTCCCACAACTGCCCGCCGAACGACCTCCAAAAGCGCGCCAAGCGCAAGCACGACTTGCAACCAACCAGCGATGTGCGCTGCCTTCATCTTCAAGGCGGCGGCGCGGCCCACCGCATAGAGCGCCAGTCCGTAGACCGCCGCATCGGCGAACATGTCAAGCGAGTCCGCTATGAGACCTGTGGACTGGGCGATCAGGCCAACGATCAACTCAAAGACAAACATCGCACCGTTGATAGCGAGCAGCAGCTTTAAGGTCCGAGCCTCAGAGGCATTCCCCTCTGCGTCTGGGGCCGTAGACTCGTCGCTTTGCACGCTGTCCAACACTTGCGCGCCGAGGTTGAGAGGGATGAGACGGCCCAGCAGCTCTTGCGTACTTCCCCCATGCTGCACGGTGAGTACACGGTCCTTCAGATCGAAGTCCAGTGCCGCAACAGCCGACGCATCGGCCAGCGCCATCCGAATGAGATTCTCCTCCGACGGGCAATCCATCTTCGGCACGGAGAAACGCGTCTTCCACTGCCCGCCTTCGGTGCGCCTCTCGCTTGTCAGCAGAACCGCACCCAAGTTCAGGGGCGTCAGCTTCTGGGCGATCCTGGCGGGCTCGCCCGAGTGCACCACCCGGAGCTGCCGATGGGCCAGATCGAAGGTCATCGGCCCAACCCCGGTCAGACCACCCAGCGCCATGCGAATGAGGTTCTCCTCGGAGGGGCAGTCCATTCCCGGAACTGAAAATGTGCTCTCCACGGAAGCAATGGCGCTTGGGGCCTCGTCGACCGTCTGCGAATTGCAACTGCTCGAGCAGCTACTGCTTTGACATGTACTCATGTCCCGTATTAGAAACCCTCAAGTAGCTGTAGAGTCAAGCGGTAGGTAGGCAAATATGAAAATCGGTGAACTATCGTCATTGGCAGGGTGCTCCGTTCCCGCGGTGCGCTTTTATGAAGCAGAGGGCCTTCTGCAGGCGCCCCTGCGGGCCGCCAACAACTATCGGCAATATGGCCAACAGCATGTCGACAGGTTGGCCTTCATCGTTCGGTGCCGCTCGCTGGACATGTCGCACGACGATATCCGGGCTCTGCTGCAGTTGCAGGACGACCCCGCCATGTCCTGCGACGAGGTCAATGCCTTGCTTGACGATCAAATGCGCTTGGTAGAGCAGCGAATCGCCGAGTTGCAGGCGCTGCGCAAGCAACTGCGTGCCATCCGCAGTACCTGTGCGGGAGGGGTATGCGTTGGCGATTGCGGTGCACTTGAATCGCTGCGCAGCGCCACTGGGGCAAGCTGGCCAACCGTTCGCTGAGCGGAGCCTCAAATAACGACATTCAGCTCGGTGCGAACCAACGATGCGGTAGCAACTCGTGAACCAGGCTAACCCGTTGCGTCGGCAAGCGAGCCAAAACGTCCTTGAGATACGCATAGGGATCATGCCCATTGAGTCGTGCTGACTGGATGAGCGTCATGACGGCTGCTGCCCTCTGACCAGCTCGTAGGCTGCCCGCAAAGAGCCAGTTGTTGCGGCCAATGGCAATCGGCCGAATCTGGTTCTCGATCCAGTTGTTGTCCACGGGCAGCTGTCCGTCATCGACGAACCGGGTCAAAGCCTCCCAGCGCCGCAAGCTGTAGTCCAGCGCTTTGGCGCTTGCCGAGCCTTCCGGCACCTTCTGGCGTTGCAGCACCATCCACTGGTGCAAGGCATCAAGCAGCGGCTTCGTTTGTTGTTGCCGGATGGTTTGGCGCTGATCGGTCGCAATCTCCTTGACCTCACGCTCGATCTCGTAGACCCGCGCGAACTGCTGCAGCGCGACCTCGGCGATCTGGCTTTGGTTCGCCGCGTGCAAATCGAAGAACTTGCGCCGCGCGTGCGCCAGGCAGCCGACCTCGGTCACACCACTTGCGATCAAGGCCTTGTAGCCGCTGAAGTCGTCACAGGTGAGGCTGCCTCTCCAGTCGCCCAGGAAGCGCCGGGCGTGTTCGCCCGAGCGCGATTCGCAGAAGTCGTAGACGACCGCCTTGATGTTCTCGAAGGCGCCCGTGGCATAGGCCCATAGGTACGCCCGGTGCGCCTTGCCGTTGCCCGGCTTGAGCATGGACACCGGCGTCTCGTCGGCATGCAGCACGCGGCGCTGCAGCAGCTCTGTCCTCATGGCGTCAACCAGTGGCTGCAACTGCACGCCACACGAGCCCACCCATTGCGCCAGCGTGGAGCGGGGGATGGCTAGGCCGGCGCGGCCGAAGATCGCTTCCTGGCGGTACAGCGGCAGGTGGTCGGCGTACTTGGCCACCAGCACTTGCGCCAGTAGCCCAGTGGTAGGGATGCCTTTGTCGATGATGTGAGGATCGACAGGCACCTGGTGAATCGTCTCGCACTGGGCACAGGCCCACTTGCCCCGGATGTGGCGCTCCACCGTGAACACGCCGGGCGCGTAGTCCAGCTTCTCGGCCACGTCCTCGCCGATGCGCTTCATCTGGCAACCGCAGGCGCAGGTGGTGGACTCGGGCTCGTGGCGGATCTCGCGCCGCGACAGGTTGGCCGGCAGGGGTGCGCGTTTGGTGACTTGCTTGTCTTGGCGGCCTGCCACTGGCGGCGTGGCCTGCTCGATCTCATCGGCCACCGCCTGCAGGTCCTCATCCAGCGATTCATCGAGCAGGCTCTTCTGCTCGGCGCTGAAGCGCTCCGACTGTGCGGCGAACTTCATGCGCTTGAGCAGTGCGTTCTCGTGCGTGAGCTTGTCGATCTGCGCCTGCTTGAAGACCGCCTCTTGGCCCTGGCGTGCGATCACGCCGTCTCGCTCGGCCAGCTCACCCATCAACGACAGCAGGGCCGCTCGCATCTGCTGCGGCTCCAGGGTGTCAAGGTGGTCTGCGGTGATCACGGGAGAAGATGATGCGGCTAACATCACATTCGCGCATCGGTGCAAGCGCTGATTGCCTGGCCAACGACCGGAGCACTCAAAGTACAGTGATGACTCCAGCCTCGCCGACGTTCTTCCAGGGCAGGCCCAGCACGAGCGCATCGAACTGCGTTCGGCTGAGTGTGGCGGTGGTGGCGGCATCGCGCGGCCAGACGAACTTGCCGCTATTCAGGCGCCGGGCCGCCAGCCAGACACCGATGCCGTCGTGCACCAGCACCTTCATGCGGTTGGCTCGTCGATTGGCGAACAGATAGGCGTGGTGTGGGCGCGCTGCGCCAAAGACAGCCACTACCCGGGCGAGCGCCGTCTCGGTGCCTGCTCGCATGTCCAGCGGCTCGGTGGAGAGCCACAGCGCATCAATGCGGATCATCGGAGCCAGTCGCGCAGCCACGCTGCACATGACGCTGCATCTTCCAGGGGCCAGTTCACGGTGACTACGCTGGCGCTGCGCCGAACATCAACGCGAATCGCACGCGACACGGGCGGCGAGCTGGTCTCGGTTGCTGGGAGCTGTTCAACTGGTGGAGGCAGATTCAGCGCAACGAACTCATTCCGGGGCGCTGGCAACAGGGAGTCTGCTTGCTCGCGCATCCAGCGATGAACGATGTTGGCGTTGATTCCGTGTGCAAGCGCTACGCCGGCCACTGACGCGCCGGAGACCTGGCATTCGGCCACGATCTGGCCTTTAAGTTCCGGGGAGTAGTAGTGCCGCTTGGGGCGCTGGGCGATCGTGTCGTTCGCCATAGTGTGCGTGATGTTCATCGTGCACACGATGCCTCGACACTGGGTCTATCTCAAGATGGGATTGCCGGACGCTTACAGTTCTCGCGGCGCTGGATCGCGCCGGCGTGCCGGCGGGACGGATCTACACGATCGCCGACATTGCGGCGGATCCGCACTACCGTGCACGCGGCATGCTGGACACGGTTCGGATGGAGGATGGAACCCAGCTTTCCGTTCCGGGCATCGTTCCCAAACTGTCCCGCACACCGGGTGAGCATCGATGTAGTGCGCCGGCACTGGGACAGGACACCGATGCAGTACTGGCGGAAATAGGCCTGAGTGCGCAGCAGATCAGCGAGCTGAAGCGTCGCGGGGTCGTGGCCGGGAGCGCTCGATGACGGCGCTGCTGCCCAGCCCCCGGCGGCTCTACATCCAGGAGGTCTCGGTTCGTGACGGCTTCCAGAACGAACCCATCTTCGTGCCCACCGACACCAAGGTCGATCTGATCAATGCGCTTGGTCGCACCGGCCTGGCCAAGCTCGAGGTGACCTCCTTCACCTCGCCAAAGGCGATCCCGTCCCTGGCTGATGCCGAGGAGGTGCTCGCGCGCATCGAGCGCGTTCCCGGTGTCGAATTCACGGCGCTGGTGCCCAATGTTCGCGGCGCCCGCCGCGCGCTGATGACCCGGCTGGATGAATTCAACCTGGTGATGTCGTCCAGCGAGACGCACGGTCTGGCCAACCTGCGGATGACACCGGAGCAGTCGCTGGAGCAGTTCCGCGAAATCGCCGCTGTCGTGGACAGTAGGGTCGCCCTTTGCGCCTCCCTTTCCACCGCCTTCGGTTGTCCCTTCGATGGCGAGGTGCCGCCAGAGCGCGTGCTCGGCCTGGTGGAGCAGATCGTTCACCTCGGCATCAGGCGACTGACGCTGTGTGATACCACTGGCATGGCCCACCCGCGCCAAGTGTATGAGCTTTGCGCGCGTGTGGTGGAGCGCTGGCCCGAGGTCGAGCTCGCCGCGCATTTCCACAACACGCGCGGAATGGGACTCGCCAATGCCCTGGCGGCGTTGCAGGCAGGGATCATTCGCTTCGACTCCTCGATCGCCGGGCTCGGCGGGTGTCCGTTCGCTCCGGGCGCCAGTGGCAACGTTTGCACCGAGGACATGGTGCACATGTTCGAAGCGATGGGCTTCGACACCGGCGTCTATCTGGAAGCGTTGATCGCCTGCTCGCGCCGCATCGCGCAGATCGTGGAGCACGACGTCCCCGGCCAGGTCATGAAGGCAGGCCTGTCCACGCGTCGCTATCCGGTGCCGGAAGGCCTTCGGAAGCCTAGCGGATAGTCACTATTGGCCGTGTACGCATCACGCGCCGCGAAGGCGTAGTGGCCCAGCGGCACTAGCGAGCTGATGCCGGTGAGGGGTTCATCGGACTCGCACCAACGAGGCGCATCGAGGATCTAGCAGTGCGGCTGCGGTGACCCCCCGGCGCCATGTGGCGCCCGCGGTGCGCCAATCCGCGGCTACGAGCAGTCGCGCAATCAGCGAGCCGCGCCTCTTCGATCCCCGCACCTGGGAAATTCGGAGCCCGCCTCGTACTCCGGACGCGGTTAGCTGAGCGACCTCAGGTCGAATAAGTGCCGTTGCTGCAGGCATCGTGCTCTCTGCGCGGAAAGACCGCTGCTGACGGTAAGGGGTTCAGTGTGGGGTGCCGGTCCGTCATCTTCGGACGTTCCGATTTTGCGACCGGTTGGAGACAACATCAGCGGCAAAGCCTCAGTTCATTGAACTAGCCACCTCTGCTCGGGAGCGAGAAGGGGTATATGTTGTGGAGCGTCTTGCGGTGAACTGAGTAACGAGTCTTGCTCTAGAAGATCATGACAGTTGAGATTCGAATGTACGCCGTGCGACCTCAAGCTCAGGAAGCAACTTGTTCACCATGTCGTCCAGTGACATGCGCGATGTCGTAACCGATAGGCTGATTGCAGCGACCAATTCACCACTCCCATTGCGTATAGGTACCGCGATCGATCGCAAACCCAACTCTAACTCTTGATCATTGACAGAGAAGCCGTACTTTCGAATCCAGCGTATGTCTTCAAGGATCGCTTCCGGCTCGGTCTTGGTGTGGGGTGTGAGTGCTGGTCTTGCCATACGCCCAAGCCGGTAGGTGATCTCCACATCACTGAGAGAGGACATTAGTACCCGTCCTGTGGCCGAGCAGTAGGCTGGCAGGCGCGCGCCAATCCCTAGCCCAAATGAAAGACTTCTCCGTCGCGTTGAACGAGCTACAAAAACGACGAACTGCGAATCCAGCACGGCCAGCGATGCTGACTCGCGGGCCCGCTCACTCGTGAACTCGAGAATAGGCTGGGCGACCTTGGTGAGCGGAGTGGAGTGCACGTAGGCGTGCACGAGCCGCAATGTTCGCGGCTCTAGAGAGAACATTCGTCCATCGCAGCGCGCGTAACCCAGCTTCACCAGGGTCAGCAAAAGGCGGCGTGTGGACGCCTTCGAGTGGCCGGTGATTTCTGCCGCCTGGCTCAGCGTCATGGGCGCGTTGCTCACCCCGAAGGCCTCGATCAGCAACAGACCTTTCTCCAGGCCCATCACGTATTCCTTGTCGACGCCGTCGCGCACTTCACTGTCCATGCGGTTCTGCCTTTCCGTTTGTTCTTGTTCGATATGCGAAAACTTTACCGGATTTCGTTGACCTCGTGAAAACGGGAAAATACAGTTGTGTTCACTGAACGACAAATGGTTCGGTAACCGAACCACTCACGCCATGAATGCCCCCCATCCCGCCAGCACCCCAGACCCAGCCCCGCTGCGGTTCTGGCCCTCTCCCTCGCTCACGCGCATCCCCTACCGCGTGTACCAGGACCAAGACCTGGCCACCGCCGAGCAGCAACGCATCTTCGAAGGCGTGACCTGGAACTACCTCTGCCTGGAAGCCGAGCTGCCCCAGCCCGGTGACTTCCGCACCACCTTCCTCGGGCGCATGCCGGTGGTCGTGGCGCGCGACACCGACGGCGAGATCTACGCCTTCGAGAACCGTTGCTCGCACCGCGGCGCACTCATCGTGCTGGAAGACAGTGGCCACGCCACGGACTTCCAGTGCGTCTACCACGCGTGGCGCTACGACTGCCAGGGCAACCTCAAGGGCATCGCCTTCCAGAACGGCGTCAACGGCCAGGGCGGCATGGACCCGTCCTTCTGCATGAAGAGTCACAGCCCGCGCAAGCTGCGCACGGCCGTCTACTGCGGCCTGGTGTTCGGCAGCGCCAGCGAGGACGTGCCCGACCTCGAGGACTACCTCGGTCCCGAGATCGCGCGCGGCATCGCCCGGGTGCTGCACAAGCCGGTGGAGGTGCTGGGCCGCTTCAAGCAGACCCTGCCCAACAACTGGAAGCTCTACGTGGAGAACGTGCGCGACACCTACCACGCCAGCCTGCTGCACGTGTTCTTCACGACTTTCCGCCTCAACCGGCTGTCGCAGAAAGGCGGCGTGGTGGTCAGCGAGTGCGGCGGCAACCACATCAGCTTCTCCGCCATCGACCCGGGCAGCGACAAGGGCCAGGACTACGACAAGGAAGAGCTGCGATCCGAGAAGGACGACTTCCGTCTGGCCGACACCAGCCTGCTCAAGGGCGTGGACGAGTTCGGCGACGGCGTGACGCTGCAGATCCTCTCGGTGTTCCCGGGCTTCGTGCTCGCGCAGATCCAGAACACCATCGCCGTGCGCCAGGTGCTGCCCGAAGGTGTGGACAGCACCGCCCTCAACTGGACCTACCTCGGCTTCGCCGATGACACCCCCGAGCTGCGCACCATGCGCCACAAGCAGAGCAACCTGATCGGGCCGGCGGGCTTCGTCTCGATGGAAGACGGCGCGGTGGGCGGCTTCGTGCAACGAGGCATTGCCACCGCGCAAGACGACAACGCCGTGGTGGAAATGGGTGGCGAGAGCGTGCACACGCAGACCAGCCGCACCACCGAAGCCTCGGTGCGTGGCTTCTGGAAGGCTTACCGCGCCCACATGGAAGGTCCTTCGGCATGAACGCGGTCATGAACAACACCATCGACACGCAAGCCGTGATGCAACTGAACTCGCACTACGCGCGCTGCATCGACAATGACCACCTGGAAGACTGGCCCGGCTTCTTCACCGAGGACTGCCTCTACCGAGTCACCACCGAGGACAACCACCGCCAGGGCCTGTCGGCTGCGCTGATCTACGCCGACTCGCGCGCCATGCTCGGCGATCGAATCCTCTCGCTGCGCCGGGCCAACGTGTACGAACGCCAGCGCTACCGGCACCTGCTCGGCATGCCGGCCCTGCTCGACGAAACGCTCCAGGGCCGCCATTGCGAAACACCGTTCCTCGTGATTCGCATCATGCGCACCGGCGAAACCAGCGTGTTCGCCAGCGGACGCTACATCGACCGACTCGTCATCGACGCCGACGGCGAGTTGCGCATCGCGCAGCGCGACGTGGTGTGCGACAGCCACGCCATCGACACCCTGCTGGCGATTCCGCTGTGAGCATGTCCTACCGCATTCAGGTGGTCGGGCTCGACGAACCCATTGCCTGCGCAGAAGACCAGTCGGTGCTGGAGGCGGTGCGCCAGGCCGGCTGGGAGCTGCCCTATTCGTGCAACGCCGGTGTGTGCGCCAGCTGCAAAGGCCGTGTGCTGTCGGGCCGCGTGGCCCCGGGCCGCGCTGGCGACCACGCGCTCAGCGATGCCGAGCGCGCACAAGGGATGGCCCTGTTCTGCCAGGCCCGGCCCTTGAGCGACCTGGTCATCGAGCCGCGCACGCTCACGCGCATCGATCCGCTGGCGCGCCGCCGCGTGGCCGCCCGCGTGATGCGGCTGGACTGGCTGGCCAGCGACGTGGTGCGCATGAAGCTGCGGTTCCCGGCGGGCGAGAAGGTGCGCTTTCAGGCCGGCCAGTACCTGCAGGTACTGCTGCCCGATGGCCAGCGCCGCAGCTACTCGATGGCCAACCCACCGCACCAGAACGACGGTGCCGAACTGCACATCCGCGTGCTGCCCGATGGCGCGTTCTCGCAATGCCTCTCCGGCGGGCTCGCCGCGGGCGACACGGTCGAGGTGGAACTCCCGCACGGCGACTTCCACTGGCGCGAGCAGCACGAAGGACCGGTGGTGATGCTGGCCAGCGGCACCGGCTTCGCCCCCCTCAAGTCGATGCTGGAAGACGCGTTCCGCCGCGGCCTGCAGCGCGACATCAGCCTCTACTGGGGCGCGCGCACGCCGCGCGACCTGTACCTGCTGGATCTCGCGCGAGGTTGGGCGGCAACCCGCGGCATCCGGTTCGAGCCGGTGATCTCCGAACCCACCGCGGGCGACAGTTGGCAGGGGCGCACCGGTCTCGTGCACGAGGCGGTGCTGGCCGACCACGCCAGCCTGGCGGCGCATGTGGTGTACGCCTGTGGCGCACCGCCCATGGTGGCCGCCGCGCGCCACGATTTCACCGCCTTGCGCGGCCTTTCACCCGACGCCTTTTTCTGCGACGCCTTTGCCGTGGCCACGCGCCCCGCGGCCGCCCTCGCCGACTGAACCCACAGGAGACCCACGATGCACGCCAACCCCTACAGCGGAGTTCCCGTCAGCGACTTCGACCCTTACGACAGCGCCGTGCTGGCCAACCCCTACCCGCACTACGAGCGACTGCGCGAGGCGGGCCCGTGGGTGTGGCTGGAGCGCTATGGAGCACTGGCTGTCGCGCGCCACGAGCAGGTGCATGCGGTGCTGTCCAAGCCCGACCTGTTCTGCTCCAGCGCCGGCGTCGGTCTGGCCAACTTCCACACCGAAACGCCCTGGCGCAAGCCCAGCATCATCCTGGAGGCCGATCCGCCGAACCACGGCCGCATCCGCAAGGTGGTGGCTCGCGTGCTCTCGCCTGCCTCCATCGGCCGGCTGCGTTCCACCTTCGAAGCCGTGGCCGCGCGCATGGTCGATGAACTGGTGGAGCGCGGCTCCTTCGACATCGCCCGCGAGCTGTGCGAGGCCTTCCCGACCAAGGCCTTCGGCGATGCGGTGGGCCTGCCCGCCGAGGGACGCGAGCACCTGCTGCCCTACGGCGACATGGTGTTCAACGGCTTCGGTCCGATCAACGAACGCTTCCACGAGCGCATGAAGACCTCGGGCGAAGCGGTGAACTGGATCGCCCAGGTGTGCCGCCGCGAAGCGCTCACCACGGACGGCCTGGGCGCGCAGCTCTACGCTGCCGCCGACGATGGCGAGATCACGCACGAAGAGGCAAGCATGCTGGTGCGCACGCTGCTCTCGGCCGGGTTGGACACCACGATCTTCACCCTTTGCAATGCCATTGTCAGCTTCACCGCGCATCCGGAGCAATGGGCGCTGTTGCACGAGAACCCCTCGCTGGCGCGCCAGGCACTGGAGGAAGTGTTGCGCTACGACCCGACCTTCCATTCCTTCTACCGCACCACCACGCAAGCGGTGGAGGTGGACGGCATCACGCTGCAGCCGGAACAGAAGGTGGCCGTGTTCATCGCATCGGCCAACCGCGACCCGCGCCGCTGGCCCGGCGCCGACACCTTCGACATCACCCGCCGGGCCACCGGCCACACCGGCTTCGGCGCCGGCATCCACGGCTGCGCCGGCCAGATGATGGCGCGCCTGGAGGGCGAGGTGCTGCTCACCGCGCTGGCGCGCCGTGTGGCCCGCATTCACCGCGAAGGCGAACCCGTGCTGCACTTCAACAACACCGTGCGCGGCCTCAAGTCCCTGCCCGTGTCGGTGGAGCCTTCGCTCGCCGCCGTTCACTGAACCGCCCATCCGCAGAACCCAAGGAAACCCTCATGCCCAGCATCGTTTACGTTCAGCCCGACGGCTCGCGACAGACCATCACTGCCGACGTCGGCAGCACCGTCATGGCCACCGCCATGGCACATGGCGTTCCCGGCATCGTGGCCGAGTGCGGCGGATCGGCCATGTGTGCCACCTGCCACGTCTATGTCGACGAAGGTTCGCTCGCCGGTTTGCCGCCGGTCAGCGAGGTGGAGGACGCCATGCTCGCCAGTGCCGCGAGTGAACGGCGCGACAACAGCCGCCTCAGTTGCCAGCTGGTGCTTGCCCCGGGCATGGAAACGCTCGTGGTCAACATCCCCGAACGCCAGGTGTGATGGCCTCGCGCATCGTCATCGTCGGCACCGGTCAGGGCGGCTTCCAGCTCGCGGCCTCGCTGCGCGAAGCCGGGCATGAAGGACCCATCACGATGGTGGGCGATGAGCCCGGCCTGCCCTACCAGCGCCCGCCGCTGTCCAAGGCATTCCTCAAGGGCACCGTCACCGCCGAAGGGCTGCTTCTGCGGCCCGCGGCCCTCTATGAGCGCCTGCGCCTGGAGGTGCTGTCGCCCGTGCGCGTCGAGGCCATCGATCGCGCCGCACATTGCGCGCGCCTGAGCAATGGCCAGACACTCCCCTACGACCATCTGGTGCTGGCCACCGGGGCGCGCGTGCGCTGGCCCGATGTGCCCGGCGCCTCGCTCAAGGGCTTGTTCGGGCTGCGAACCCTGGCCGACGCGCAAGCCCTGCGCGAACGAATCGGGCAGGCGCAGCGCATCGCCGTGGTGGGTGCGGGCTTTATCGGTCTCGAACTGGCGGCCGTGGCACGCGCTCTCGGGCGCGAGATAGATGTCATCGAAGCGGCCGAGCGGCCCTTGCAGCGCGCGCTGTCGACGCGCATGGCACAGTACTTGATCGATTGGCATGTGTCGCAAGGCGCGCGGCTGCATTTCGGTGCGCGGCTCGCGGGTTTTGAAGGCGGTCACGGCGACGATGGCCAGGTGCAGGCCGTGCAACTGGTCCATGGCGAACGCATTGCCGCCGATCTCGTGGTGATCGCGATCGGCGTCACGCCGAACGACCAGCTGGCACGCGACGCCGGCCTCGCCACCGACAACGGCATCGCGGTCGACGAACAACTGCTCACCGCTGACCCCGCAATCTCCGCGCTAGGCGACTGCGCAAACTTTCCCTGGCGCGGTGAGCGCGTGCGCATCGAATCGGTCCAGGCCGCGGTCGATCAGGCGCGCCACATCGCCACCCGGTTGCGCAGCTGCACCGGCGCGGCCGGCGCACCGTACGACAAGCTGCCGTGGTTCTGGAGCGAGCAAGGCGCCTGCCGCCTGCAGATCGCCGGCCTGGCGCGCCCTGACGACGAGGCCCGCATCGACGGCGATCCGGACAGCGACCGTTTCTCCGTGCAACGTTGGCGCGATGGCCAGCTCGTCGCGGTCGAATCCCTCAACGACCCCAGTGCCCACATGCGCGCGCGCAAGGCACTGACAGAGGCGACGCTCGCCCTCGCCTGAGCCCTCCCCTTCCCACCTCCCGCACTTCAGGAAAGACAAGACATGAGCAACCCCTCCCGCGTCATTGCGATCACTGGCGGCGCCAGCGGCATCGGTTTCGCCTTCTCGAAGGCCCTGGCGCAAGCCGGCCACCGCGTGGTCATCGCCGACCTGCGCGGCGCTGAAGACGCCGCACAACGCCTGGTTGCCGAAGGCCATCAGGCGATCGGCGCCGACACCGATGTGGTCAACCCGGCCGCCGTGCAGGCCATGGTCGACAAGGCGGTCAACACCTTCGGCCGGCTCGATGTGCTGGTGAACAACGCGGGCCTGTTCACCACGCTGGCGATGCGGCCGTTCGAGCAGATCCCGAACGAGGAATGGATGCGGGTGATGGAGGTCAACACCCTGGGGCCCTTTGTGTGCGCCAAGGCCGCGGTGCCCGCGATGCGCCGCAACGGCTTCGGCCGCATCGTCAACATCGCATCGACCACGATCAACAAGGGCACGCCCAACCTGCTGCACTACGTGGCCAGCAAGGGCGCGGTCGTTGCCTTCACGCGCTCGCTGGCGCGTGAGCTGGGCAAGGACAACATCACCGTCAACGCCATCTCGCCCGGCTTCACGCTGAGCGACGGCGTGCTGCAGAACGACCTGCACAGCCAGATGGGCGACGTGGTGCGCAAGACCAGCCGGTCGCTGCAGCGCGACCAAGTGCCCGAAGACCTGGTGGGTGCCCTGCTGTTTCTCGCCAGCGATGGCGCGGGCTTCATCACCGGCCAGACCATCGCCGTCGATGGCGGATCGGTCTTCATCTGAGCCAGCGAGCCAGTCCTCACATGACCGACACCGCCTACGGGCCCTCCTACCTCTACATCGACGGCGAGTTCATCACCGGTGGCGACCGCCGCCACCAGGACATCGTCAACCCCGCTACTGGTCAGCGGATCGGCTCGCTGCCGCACGCGCGCATCGATGACCTGGACCGTGCGCTGCAGGCAGCTCAGCGCGCCTTCGCCACGTGGCGGCAGTCGTCGCCGCTTGAGCGATCGAAGATCCTGCGCCGTGTGGCCGAGCTCACGCGCGAACGCGCGCCGCAGATCGCACGAGAGCTCACGCTCGACCAGGGCAAGCCCCTGGCCGAGGCCCTGCTCGAGGTCAACACCTGCGCCGAACACGCGGAGTGGCACGCGGAGGAATGCCGTCGCATCTACGGCCGCGTGATTCCGCCGCGCCAGCCGCACGTGCGCCAGATGGTGCTGCGCGAGCCGGTGGGCGTGTGCGTGGCCTTCACACCCTGGAACTTTCCCTTCAACCAGGCCATCCGCAAGATGTGCGCGGCCATCGGCGCGGGCTGCACGCTGGTGCTCAAGGGACCGGAAGACTCGCCCAGCGCCGTGGTGGCACTGGCCCGCCTGTTCCACGACGCCGGCCTACCGCCGGGTGTGCTGAACGTGGTCTGGGGCGATCCTGCGCAGGTGTCGCATCACCTCATCACCTCGCCGATCTCGCGCAAGGTGTCGTTCACCGGTTCCGTGGCGGTAGGAAAACAGCTCGCCGCGCTAGCAGGCGCGCACATGAAGCGCATCACCATGGAGCTTGGCGGCCACGCGCCAGTGATCGTCTTCGAGGACGCCGACGTGGAGGCCGCGGCCCAGTTGCTCGCGCGCTTCAAGGCGCGCAACGCCGGGCAACTCTGCATTGCGCCCAGTCGTTTCTACATTCAGGAAGGCGTCTACGAACAGTTCCTGGAGCTCTTCACGGCCATATACGGCAGCCTCAAGGTGGGCGACGGTCTGGCCGAGAACACGCAGATGGGCCCGCTCGCGCATGCGCGCCGTGTCGATGCAATGGACGACTTTGTGAACGATGCCCTGGAGCGGGGTGCCCGAGTGGCATGCGGCGGCCAGCGCCTTCCGGGTACCGGCCACTTCTTCCCGCCCACTGTGCTTACCGATGTGCCCGACGACGCGCGGGTGATGGTTGAAGAGTCCTTCGGCCCGCTGGCGCCTTTCACTCGCTTTCGGGACATCGACGAGGTGCTGCGCCGCGCTAATGCGCTGCCCTTCGGCCTGACGGGCTTCGTGTTCACCAACTCCATCAAGACCTCCACCCGCGTGGTCAACGACCTCGAGGTGGGTATGGTCAACGTCAACCACTTCGGCATCACGCTCGCCGAAACGCCCTTTGGCGGCGTCAAGGACAGCGGTATTGGAAGCGAGGGAGGCAGCGAAACCTTCGATGGCTACCTGATTACCAAATTCGTATCACAAGCCAGCCCGGCCTGACTGAACCCCCAAACACAACGCTCTGGTCCGACCTCATCCTGCGGACCGGCCACGGCATCCCGTGCGCAAGGGAGAGGGATGGTTTTGCCCTCAACTTCATGGAGACAATCTAAATGTACCGTAGAACCGTTCTGAAGTCAGCCGCCATTGCGGCTACCGTTGGCGCGCCCGGACTGGGCGCCTTCGCACAGCAGGCCGTGACGCTCAAGTTTCATACCTTCATGGCGCCAACGTCCAATGTGTATCTCAACGCACACAAAGCATGGATGGCCAAGGTCGAGCAATCATCGGGAGGGCGGATCAAGTTTGAAGGTTATCCAGCCATGCAGCTCGGCGGTACGCCCCTGCAGCTGTTCGACCAAGCTCGCGACGGCGTAGTTGACATCGTCTGGACACTGGCTGGCAACACCCCAGGACGCTTTCCCCGCACTGAGGTGTTCGAGTTGCCCTTCATGACTCACGACGCCGTTGGAGCCTCGCGTGCTGCCTGGGAGTATTTGCAGACCTACGCCGCTGACGAATTCAAGGATGTGCAACCGTTGGCCTTTCACACGCACGGACCGGGCGTTCTGCACTCGCGCAGCAAGCCCATCCTGCGCGCGGCTGACCTTCGCGGTCTCAAGATGCGCGGCCCGACTCGCCAGGCCACCAAACTACTCAATGCCGCCGGTGCCACTGCGGTGGGCATGCCGCTGCCCCAGATTCCTGACGCCATCTCCAAGGGGGTGATCGACGGTGCGGCACTGCCATGGGAAGTGATTACCTCAGTGAAGATGCATGAGCTTGCGCAGCATCACAGCGAGTTCGCGCCGGGAAAGCCTGCTCTATACAACACCGCTTTCGTAATGGTGATGAACAAGGCACGCTACGCCTCGCTACCCGCTGACCTGCGCAAGGTCATCGACGACAACTCTGGCGTCGAGACATCGGTATGGTTCGGAAAAGTGCAGCAGGACGTCGATCCTGTTAGTCGCAAGGCGGCAACCGATCGAGGCAATAAGGTGCATGTGTTCACAGATGCAGAAACGCAGGAGTTCATCAAACTCACCGGCGATATCGCTGCCGAATGGGTGCAGGATATGAACCGGCGTGGGGCCGACGGTGAGAGGCTGTTGGCAGGTGCGAGGGCACTAATCGCAAAGTACAAGCCCGCATGAGCGTCCCCAACCGCATTGCTCTGGCCTTGGGTGATCCCAACGGGATCGGGCCGGAGATTGCCCTAAAAGCGCTGGCCGCCCAGCCTGCGGCCAGCCTGTTCCGCTTCACGGTGTTCGGTCCTGGGGATGTGTTGCATGCCACAGCGGAACGCCTAGGCATGACCACATTGCTGGCATCAGTCCGCCATAAAGAGGCTGGCTCTTTGGACTCTGAATCGGCACGCCCAGGCGAGGTGAATGCAGCGGCTGGAGCCTCTGCAGTGGCAAGTGCAACAGCAGCCATTCTCGCGACGCAGGCCGGTGAATGCGATGCAGTCATTGCCTGCCCTCATCATGAGACGGCGGTTTCATTGGCGGGCATTCCATTTAGTGGCTATCCCTCGCTGCTTGCGCGTGTGTGCGGCCTAGCATCGAGCGAAGTGTTTCTGATGCTCGTGGGCGGTGGGCTACGTATCGTCCATGTCACTCTGCATGAAAGCGTTCGCGATGCGCTCGATCGGTTGACGGTTGACCTTATCTGCGCGGCCACAAGATGCGGTGTTGCGGCTAGTGAGAGAATCGGCAGCGAACTGCTCACCGTTGGAATGTTCGGAATCAATCCGCACGCATCAGAGGGTGGTCTATTTGGTCCCGAGGACAAGGCCTTGACTGTTCCTGCGGTGAATAGGCTCCGTCAGGAAGGTTACTTGGTAAGCGATCCAATCGGCGCCGATGAGCTACTGAGTCGCCGCCAGCACGGTCTATACGTTGCGATCTTCCATGACCAGGGTCATATTCCAGTCAAACTTCTTGCCCCTAAAGGTGCAAGCGCCCTGAGTATTGGTGCTGACGTTGTGCTGTCAACTGTTGGGCATGGCAGTGCAATGGACATTGCGGGCGCTGGTGTTGCAGATCCCACAGCTCTATTGCGAACTATCGACCTGCTTAGCGCAACCGGTACGCATCAGCCTCTGTAACAGAAAGATTCACACATTGGGACTCACCGTTGAAGTGCCAGCGAGTATCGGCGTTTGATGGGCTGACAAAGACCACGGATGCTGCTGGGCATAGTGTTTGGGTTGCTGCCGGTTGCGATGGTGGCCTGCTCGGCGTATTCGGACCATTCATTCCTGTAAGACGGCCCGGTTGGGAATGGGTGGATTGTGCAGTTGGTGTTGCTTGAACTCGTGAGGGGTCAAGTACCGTGAGGTAGATGTCTGGACGACCAATCCTTCGCAAACGAGAGATGGGCAAGATGAACCGCCCCGGTTGTTTCGGCGCGGTTTGGCGGGTTCGCCAAGGCCCCAAAGTGGCTCGCCGCGGAACGATCGACTTGGTCTGGGGCGGTGACAAGCATGGACTCCGCCTGCCGGGCTGACCGGGTGTGAGGCTTACGAGCTCCTCGCGTGGCACGCAGTCCCACGCAACACGACCAAACCACTTTTTTGTCCTATATGGTGGACGTTGTTTGTTGTTGTTCATAAAATGACTCGCATCGTGGACAAAATAAACAACCCTGTCGATCTAGGTCGCGAACTTCGCGCCCTGCGAAAGCGCTTGGGGATCAAGTCCGTGCAGCTCTCGAAGGACAGCGGTCGAAGCCGCGACGTGCTCAACCGCCTGGAGCGCGGGGATGAGGTCTACGTTTCTTCCTTGTTCGATGCCCTGCGGGCCATGGGCTACTCGATCAGGCTGGAGAAGAGGGGCTTGCCGAGCCTGGCAGAGATGCAGGACTACACCGCACGCGAGCTGGGGGAGGACGGTGAGCGCTGAGCTGGAAATGCCCGAACGCATCAAGGCGCTCGAGATTGACATCGGGGCCAAGCCCGCCGGGTTGCTGGGACGTGAGTCACAGTATGTGTTCACTTACAAGCCCGATGAAAGCGGCGCCTATCGAGGCCCCTGGCTCAGTCTGCTCATGAACCCGGATCAGGCGTCGGTCTACCAGAACAACGCCATGCTCCCGGTGCTCGACATGAACCTGCCTGAGGGCTACCTGTACGAGCAGATCCGCGCGCGGTTTCCGAAGCAGAACATCACCGAGATGCATCTGCTGCTGGCCGTCGGCACCAACAGCATTGGCCGTAACAGCGCTCGATTGCCCGGGGCGCCCGCGCGGGTGGGTGGACCAACGATCGATCGCGCAACGCTGCTCAACAGCACCAACAGCCAGGCGTTGTTTCCCGAGCTGGTGGATGCCTACCTGGCCAGTGGCGCAGGTGTATCCGGCGTTCAGCCCAAGATCATGCTGCCCGATCGTGCCTCGATCCCGGTGCCCACCCTCATCGTGAAGAGTGGCCCGGACTACTACCCCGGGCTCTCGGCCAACGAGTTCATTGCGATGAGCGCCGCGAAGCGTGCGGGCATCGAAGTCTCGGGCTTTGATCTAAGCGCCGATGGCGGCCTGCTGGTGCTTGATCGCTTTGACATCGCCGCCGACGGTTCACGTCTTGGTTTCGAGGACATCCCGTCCCTGCTGGGCATGCAGGTGCGCAACAAGCTGGACGAGCGCAAGTACCACGGCAGCTACGAGTTGATCGCCGATCTGCTGCGTAACCAGCTTGGCATGCCTCAGCCTGAACTGGAGAAGTTTTTCCAGCAGGTCGCGTTTTCCATCCTGGTGAGGAACGGCGACGCCCACTTGAAGAACTTCGGTGTCTTGTACTCCAGCCCGACCGATATCCGCCTGGCGCCGATGTTCGACGTGCTGACCACCTCGATCTACAAGTACACCCGCTTCGGCACGGGTGAGGAAATCGAGGATCGGACCATGGCGCTGAAGCTGCGAAAGGGCGACAAGACCCGGACGTACCCCTTGGCCAAGGAACTTCTCGACTTTGGCCGTCGTGCATGCGGCGTCGAGCGGCCCCACGAGTTCATCCTGAAGGCAGCAGACGCCATGGCAGGTACCCTGTCTACTATCCGGCATCAAGAGCGAGTTCCACAGGATTTGGTGCCCAAGATTGAGGAAGCGTGGGAACACGGCTTCGCACTGGCCAGAGAAGTTGCCTCACTGACCAAGTCGGGCGCGAGAACGTGAGCGCAATCTCGCCACCTTCCTGGGCTTGAGGTACCAGAGCTCCATTCAAAGGGCGGGCAGCATATAGTCGCGGGCGAGCCGAGTAGCGCTGAGCATCTGGGGGCTCCGAGTGCATCGAAGGTGGTGGGCTATGCTCATGTTGACCGAGGCGACGGACCAGTGCTCTGCCGCGCTTTTGGTGGCGGACTTGTGACAGCCGAAGTGTTGTGGTCGCAGTCAGGCGCTGTTGGATGTCACAAGTCAGATGCGCTAAGTCGTTGATCCGTATGAACGACGCTGACAAATGCTGATTGGCACATCGCGGAACCGATGTATCTACGCATCGGTTTTTGGCCCTCCGAAGCCAAGGGTCGTGGGTTCGATCCCCGCCAGCCGCGCCACCCGGTGTCCTTCACGCCGGCGTCTGCTCCCCCCGCACACGTTTCTCTTCGCGCACATCTGCAACCGCGCCCGGGCTTTTGCTCAACTTTGTGACTGACCGGTCACGTTTTGATCGTTTCGGGCTAGCATGCCCCCATGCCCAGCCGATCCCCGACCACCGGCCTGATGGCCTTCATCGCGTTCACCGCCATCGCCGCCGCCCTCGGCGCCTGGGCGTCTGCCGACGCCCGAACCTTCTACGCCGCGCTCACGCTGCCCCCGTGGGCGCCGCCCGGCAGCGTGTTCGGGCCGGTCTGGACGGTGCTCTACCTGTCGATGGCCGTGGCCGCCTGGCTGGTGTGGCGCCGCCACGGCTGGCAGGGCGCGCGCTGGGCCCTCTCGCTCTATGGGGTGCAGCTCGTGGCCAACGCGCTCTGGAGCTGGCTGTTCTTCGGCTGGCGCCTGGGCTACTGGGCCTTTGCCGATGTCGTGCTGCTGTGGCTGCTCATCGCCGCCACCGTGGCCGCGTTCTTCACCCGCCACCGCGGCGCCGCGCTGTTGCTGCTGCCCTATTGGGCCTGGGTGAGCTTCGCCACCGCGCTCACCTGGACGGTGTGGCGCGCCAACCCCGCGCTGCTGGGCACCTGAACCCGCGTCCTCATGAGCGCCCTGGTCTGGCTCAAGCGCGACCTGCGTTGGCGCGACCACGCGCCGCTGGCCACCGCGGCCCTGCACGAGCAGGCGCTCGCGCTCTACATCGTCGAGCCCGAGTGGCTCGCCAGCCCGGGCTTCGACCCGCAGCACCTGGCCTTTGCGCTCGCCTGCCTGGCCGAGCTGCGCGCCACGCTCGCCGCGCGCGGGCTGCCGCTGCTGGTGCGCGTGGGTCCGGCCGTGGACGTGCTGGCGCAGCTGCGGCGCGAGTACCCGTACCGCCATCTGCTGAGCCACGAAGAAACCGGCGAGGGCTGGAGCTACGCGCGCGACCGCGCCGTGGCCGCGTGGTGCCGCGCGCAGGGCGTGCTGTGGACCGAGTCGCCGCAGACCGGCGTGGTGCGCCGCCTGCGCGACCGCAAGGGCTGGGCCGCGCGCTGGCACGCGCGCATGGACGCGCCCGAGGTGGCCATGCCCGAGGGCTTCGCGGGCGCGCGCGTCGACACCCCCGACGGGCCCACCCTGGCCTCGCTCGGCCTGCCACCCGCGCGACCCTTGCCCGCGGCCGGTGAACGCGCGGCCCTGGACCTGCTCGACGGCTTCCTGGCCGGCCGCGGCCGCGTTTACCGGCGCGCGCTCTCGAGCCCGCTGAGCGCGGCCGAGGGTTGCAGCCGCCTGAGTCCGCACCTGGCCTTCGGCACCGTCTCGATGCGCCATGTGCACCAGGCCACCGAGGCCACCATCGCGAACACGCCCGACCGCACGCTGGCCCACGCGCTGCGCGGCTTCGCGGGCCGCCTGCGCTGGCACTGCCACTTCATGCAGAAGCTCGAAGACGAGCCCGCGATCGAACACCGCAATTTCGCGCGCGTGTGCGACGGCCTGCGCGAAGACGCCTTCGACCGCGAGCGCTTCGAGGCCTGGTGCGAGGGCCGCACCGGCTTTCCCATGGTCGACGCCTGCATGCGCAGCCTGCGCGCCACCGGCTGGCTCAACTTCCGCATGCGCGCCATGCTGGTGAGCTTCGCGGCCTACCACCTGTGGCTGCACTGGCGCGAGCCGGGTCTGTTCCTCGCGCGCCAGTTCCTGGATTACGAGCCCGGCATCCACTGGAGCCAGATGCAGATGCAGAGCGGCACCACGGGCATCAACACGCTGCGCATCTACTCGCCCACCAAGCAGGCCATGGACCACGACCCCGAGGGCGTGTTCATCCGCCGCTGGGTGCCCGAGTTCGGCACGCCCGCCTACCCGCGGCCCATCGTGGACGAACGCGCCGCGCTGCGCCTGGCGCGCGAGCGCCTGTACGCGCTGCGCGCCACGCCCGAAGCGCGCGCCGAGGCCGACGCGGTGCAGCAGCGCCACGGCTCGCGCAAGGCCGGCCTGCCGCCCTCGGGCGCGCGCGCACCGCGGACACGCCGCCGCGCCGAAGCCGAGGCCTCGCCCCTGCAGCAGGAGCTGTTCCGGTGAGCGCACGCGACGACGGCAAAGGCTTCAAGGGCAACAAGCGCGACCTGCCGAGCAAGCCCTGCGCGGTGTGCGGCCGGCCCATGGTCTGGCGCCGCGCCTGGGCCAAGAACTGGGACTCGGTGCGCTATTGCTCCGACGCCTGCCGCGCGCGCAAGAACGCGTCCTGAAACCTCTCCCTTCACCATGACCCAACCCTGTCGACACCTGGTGGTCGTGCTCGGCGACCAGCTCAACCGCGACGCCAGCGCCTTCGACGGCTTCGACCCCGCGCTCGACCGCGTGTGGATGTGCGAAGCCGCCGAAGAAAGCACGCACGTCTGGAGCAGCCAGCAGCGCACCGTGCAGTTCCTGGCCGCCATGCGCCACTTCGCGCAGGCGCTGCGCGGCGAAGGCCTGCCGCTGCATTACGAAACCCTGCGCGAAGGCGGCCTGGCCGACGCACTGCGCGAAGCCATCGCGCATTGGCGGCCCGCGCGCCTGCGCCTCACCCAGCCCGGCGACTGGCGCGTGCTGCAGGCGCTGCGGGCCGCCGCGGGCGACACGCCGCTGGACATCACCGAAGACCGCCATTTCCTGTGCAGCAGCGCGCGCTTCGCCGCGCACGCGCGCGGCCGGCGCCAGCTGCGCATGGAGTTCTTCTACCGCGAGATGCGGCGCGAGCACGGCGTGCTCATGGACGGCGACCAGCCCTGCGGCGGCGCCTGGAACTACGACGCCGACAACCGCGAGGCCTTCGGCCCCAATGGCCCGGGCTTTCTGCCGCCGCCCACACGCTTCGAGCCCGATGCGATCACGCGTGAGGTGATCGCGCTGGTGCAGCAGCGCTTCGCCGACCACCCGGGCCAGGCCGACCCTTTCGGCTGGCCCGTCAACCGCGCGCAGGCGCTGCAGGCCTTGCAGGTGTTCATCGACGAGCGCCTGCCGCACTTCGGCCGCTGGCAGGACGCCATGTGGACCGGCGAGCCCTGGCTCTACCACGCCCACCTGGCCGCCGCGCTCAACCTCAAGCTGCTGAACCCGCGCGAGGTGATCGCCGCCGCCGAGGCCGCGTGGCGCGGGGGCCGCGTGCCGCTCGAATCGGCCGAGGGCTTCATTCGCCAGATCCTGGGCTGGCGCGAGTACGTGCGCGGCATCTACTGGCTGCGTATGCCCGACTACGCCGAGCAGAACGCGCTGGCCGCGCCGCACGACCTGCCCGCCTGGTTCTGGACCGGCGACACACCCATGCGCTGCCTGGCCGACGCCATCGGCCAGACCCTGCGCCACGGCTACGCGCACCACATCCAGCGCCTGATGGTCACGGGCCTGTTCGCGCTGCTCTACGGCGTGCAGCCGCAGCAGGTGCACGCCTGGTACCTGAGCGTCTACGTGGACGCGGTGGAGTGGGTGGAGCTGCCCAACACCCTGGGCATGAGCCAGTACGCCGATGGTGGCCTGCTCGCGAGCAAGCCCTACATCGCCACCGGCCGCTACATCGAGCGCATGAGCGACCACTGCCGCGGCTGCCGCTTCGATCCGGGCCAGCGCACGGGCGAGCGCGCCTGCCCGTTCACCACGCTCTACTGGGACTTCCTGCTGCGCCACGAGGCGCGCTTTGCCTCGCACCCGCGGCTCGCGCTGCAGGTGAAGAACCTTGCGCGCATCGGCCCCGCCGAGCGCGAGGCCATCGTGGCGCGCGCCGACGCGGTCCGCGCCGGGAGCGTGGCATGAGCGGGTTCGAGCCCACGCGCGAGGCCGCGCACGCGCGCCTTGCGGCCCTGCAACCCGAGGCCTATGCGCGCAGCCGCAACCACCTCGAAGGCGCGGTCACGCACCTGTCGCCCTACCTCACGCACGGCCTGCTGGGGCTGGCCGAGGTGCTGCAGGCGCTGCGCGAGCGCCACGGCCTCGACGAGTCCCACAAGCTGGTGCAGGAGCTGGGCTGGCGCGCCTATTTCCACCACGTGTGGCGCCACCGCGGCGAGGCCATCTTCGCCTCGCTGCACGCCGGCCCCTTGCCCGACGACGCCTACGCGCCCACGCTGCCCGAGGACATCCGCCGCGGCGCCACCGGCGTGCCCGCGATCGACCGCGCGGTGCGCACGCTCTACGCCACCGGCTACCTGCACAACCACGCGCGCCTGTGGCTCGCGAGCTACGTGGTGCACCTGCGCAAGGTGCACTGGCGCGCGGGCGCCGACTGGCTCTACGGCCACCTGCTCGACGGCGACCTCGCGAGCAACCACCTGAGCTGGCAGTGGGTGGCCGGCACCGGCAGCCACAAGCCCTACCTGTTCAACGCCGACAACGTGGCGCGTTTTGCGCCGCGCGAGTGGCACAGCGCGGGCAGCGCGATCGACCTGAGCTACGAAGCGCTCGACGCGCTCGCGCGCCGCCCGCGCGAGGTGGGCGGCGGCCGCGGCGAGCCGGTGGACGAGCCCGCGCTGCACCGCGCCCCGCCCCCGGGCCTGGCCACCGAGGCCGGGCCGCTGCCGCCCGCGGCCGCGCTGGTGCACCCCTGGTCGCTGGCCGGCGCGCCACCGGGTGGCCCCGCGGCGGGCGTGTTCTTCGCGGACTTTCACGCGCGCTGGCCCTGGAGCGAGCGGCGCTGGCGCTTCGCGGCCGATCGGCTGCAGCAGATCGCCGGCGTGCCGCACTGGTGCGAAGGCCCGGTGCCCGCGGGCGCCACGGCCTGGGCCGATCCGCACGCCGCGCCCTGGCTGGCCGGCGCGCGCGCCATGCCCGTGGCCGCGGCCTTCGACGAGCCGGCGCGCGCCTGCGCCTCGTTCACGCAGTACTGGCGCGGCACCCGCATGGCCCGCGCCGGCAGCGGCGCGCGGGCATGAAAAAAGGCCCGCGTGGCGGGCCTTTCGGGGCAGGTCGGTGATCGCTCAGATCTTGGCCGACGTGATGTAGCTGTCGTAGCGCCATTCCGAGAAGCGGCTCCACAGGATCTGGTCGCGCTGGAAGGCGCGCATGTCCTGGTGGATCTTCTTGAACTCGGGCGACTTGGCCTCGTGCTCGGCGAACACTTCCATCGCGGTCTTGAAGCCGGCGTCCATCACGGCCTTGGGGAAGGCGATGAGCTTGGTGCCCGAGGCCACCAGGCGCTTGAGCGCCAGCGGGTTCTGGGCGTCGTACTTGGCGGTCATGTCGCGCGCGGCCACGGCACCCGCGGCACGCACGATGGCCTTGTTCTCGGGCGACAGCGCGTCGAAGGCCTTCTTGTTGATGAAGAACTCGAGCTCGGCGCCGCCTTCCCACCAGCCGGGGTAGTGGTAGAAGGGCGCGACCTTGTTGAAGCCCAGGCGCTCGTCGTCGAAGGGGCCGACGAACTCGGTGGCGTCCAGCGTGCCTTTTTCCAGCGCCTGGTACACCTCGCCGGCGGGCATGTTCTGCGCCACCACGCCCAGCTTGGCCATGGACTCGCCGAACAGGCCGCCGCCCATGCGCATCTTCAGGCCCTTGAGGTCGGCCACGGTCTTGATCTCTTTGCGGTACCAGCCGCCCATCTGGGTGCCGGTGTTGCCCGAGCTCATCGAGACGATGTTGTACTTGGCGTAGAACTCGTCCATGAGCTTGCGGCCGTTGCCGTGCTCCATCCAGGCGTCCATGTGGCGCGCGGTCAGGCCGAAGGGCACGGCGCAGCCGAAGGCGAAGATCGAGTCCTTGCCGGTGAAGTAGTAGGGCGCGGTCTGCGCCATCTCGATGGTGTTGTCCTGGATCGCGTCGACCACGCCGAAGGCCGGCACGATTTCGCCGGCGGCGTGCACCGAGACTTCGAACTTGCCGCCCGACAGGGCCTTGACGGTTTCGGAGAACTTCTCGGCCGAGCCGAAGATGGTCGGCAGCGACTTGGGGAAGCTCGAGGCCAGGCGCCAGCGCACGGCGGCCTGGGCATGCACCGCGGGGGCGATGCCGGTGGCGAGCACGCCGGCCAAGCCAGCGTTCTTGATGACGGAACGACGATCCATGTATTGACTCCTCGGGAACGGATCAGCGGGGCTTGTGACCCCTGTTGGCGGGAACCGGGCAGTATGCCAGCATGCGCCCAGGCCCGTGCCGCGGGCAACGGCCCCGCGGATCGCGAACGGCACCGCCCGCTTCGCCCTGCGCGAGCCAGAGAGCCGGGTCACCCCCGGATGAGTGGGGCAGCCGGGTGCGGCCCCAGGGCCCTGGCCTTTGCGGCCCGGCGCGCGGCCTTGGCCTCGTCGCGGATGTCGTTTCGGACGCCGCGGACCTCCTCGACCAGATCCTTGTGGTCCTCCCGGGTCAGCGCGCCGGCGCGAAGCAACTTGTTCAGCGTGCGCTCAAGCCGCTTGGCAACGCGCGGGTCCTTGATCTGGTCGATGGTGGACGCCCGCTCGTGGTTGGCCGCGCGCATGAGGTGGTACACCGAACGCTGCGACAACGCGCCCTTGTGCCACAGGCGCTTGGCCGTGCCACCCAGTGAGGCAACCACATCCGCGTGACCTTTGCGGAAGGCCTCGTTCATCGCGGTGCCGAGGGTCGAGCGCGCTTCGAGGATGGCCAGCACGTCCTTCTCCGTCAGCAGCTTGAGCTGGAAGGCCCGCTCCAGCACGGGCTCCATCATCGCGAAGGCCTGACCATGGCCCAGGGCGGCCGCCATGTTCAGCG
This sequence comes from Hydrogenophaga crocea, assembly GCF_011388215.1. NCBI lineage: Bacteria > Pseudomonadati > Pseudomonadota > Betaproteobacteria > Burkholderiales > Comamonadaceae > Hydrogenophaga > Hydrogenophaga crocea. Next base: position 3,286,070 of record NZ_CP049989.1, on the reverse strand, counting down.
CCGGAAAGTGGTGGCTGTCGGCCGCGGTCAGCAAATGGCGGCATTGCGCCGGGGTGGGCTTGGTGTGTTCGATGAAGCCGATCAGTCCTTGCAGGCCGGGAGGCTCGAGCCCGTGCTTGACCAGGGTCTGCACCACGTGTGGATGCCAGCTGTGGGGCAGGTTCGCAAATGCCATCGATACCGAGCGGTCGGCTGCGCGGCGCACCACGCTGTGCTCGGGAAACAAAGGGTCGTCGATGGGCGTGACCCGGACCAGCGGGGGCACGCCAAAGCCCTTCTGTTCGCGGAAGTACAGCGGCTGCACCCGTTCAAAGTCCCAGAACAGGGCGTTGAAATCGAACGGCGCGCGGCTGAAGGTGCTCACGTTGGTGAAGTTGGGGTCCCAGCACTCCACGCCGGGATTGTTCGGGTCGCTGGCGTCGAAGCGCAGGGCCATCGAATGGGTCTCGGTTTGGAACATTGCCACCACCGTGGTCCTGCCTTCGAGGGCCATCTGCCGGAACTGCTCTTCGACGAAGGGCCGCCACAGCGTCCTGTCCACCAGGTGCGTTTGTCGCGCCCGATCGTCCAGGTCGGCGCAGAGCTGTTCCGTGTCGGGCGTCACCGTGCGCTGGATGCCGGTGATGCTGGCCATGGGGTCTTCGGGCGCGTCGTCGAGGAACCGGGGGCGGCCCCAGAGCCGCACCTTCTCCATCGACAGGTGGCGGCACACATAGGGGTCGTCCGCTTTGTCCTGCCGCGCCACCAGCCCATTGAAGTTCAGCGGTCGAAACCGCAAGCCAACCGCCCGGTGCTGTGCACCGCTGGTCTCGGTCGATGCGGGCTTTCGCCCGTCGGGGTGCTGCACGCTCCATGCGCATTCCTTGGGCAGCAGCAGTTCCAGCTCGCGCGGCACCATCGCCCCCAGGTCCAGCGACCGCAGGCCCGGCAGGCCGCGGGCGTCCAACTGCCGGCCTCGGTAGTGCGGCACCCGCAGCGTGGTGACCGTGTCGACATGCCGCAGCCAGCCGGGCAGCTGGCGCAGGCCCGCCGGCAGCACCAGGGTCTGCAGCGGGTACCCCCGGGCCGCGCGCAACCCCGTGCAGGCCGCCAGGACGCGCTCCAGCGTGCCGTCCGCGCCGGCGCGCGCGATGGGCTCTCGGTGTTCGCTCAGGTCCAGGTCGCCCCGGTCGCCGTGTGCACAACGGTCCAGCGCCTGCAACAGGTCCTCGTTGAGCCGGCCCCGTGCCGTGTTCAGGGCTTCGCGCCAGGTCTGCGCTGCCGTGTCTGCGCGCAGCGGCGATGCGTCGACATGGCTGTCGTGCGTGAGCCGGGTGGGTGAAGACAGGGATCGGACACGGCCGCTGCTGTGCATGGTGAAGCCCTCGTTGTGGATGGTCCCCCTGCTGGCCCAGAGGCGCCCGGTGCTTGGGCGCATACCCAGCACAGTGTGATGAAGATTTCATGCCCGCTGACCGGCCAGACGGCTTACCCCGTTCAGCGACACCCACGCCATTTGCCATGCACCGCTACACCCGATCCATGCCCTGGGACCAACGCCTGGCCCGCCACCTGCTCGACGCCGCCCACCACCTGGCGGGCATCGACCGCCATGCCCGGCGCGTGGCCGACCGCGCCGCGCACCAGCAGCCGCTGCGATACGCCGACAAGGTGGCTGCCGACCAGCAGGCCGATGCGGCGCGGCTTGCCAACGCGCTGTGCATCGGCGCGGCGCTGGCGGCGCACGATGCGGCGCTCGCCGCGATCGGCACCGGCGAGGCCGACCCCGACGCCCTGCAGGCCCTGGCCCTGGATGCGATGCGCCTGCTCGCCGAGCGCGACGCCATCGACGGCGATGCCCTGCGCGCGTTCGCCCATGCCGACCCGCGTTACGTGGACAGCTGGCGTGAGGATTGGCCCGAGGCGTTGCCCCGCTGGCCCGACGAGGCCGTGATGTGCCGTGCCGCCATCGGCCAGGCCTTCATCGATGCCCAGCTGGCGGCCCCCGAAGGTGCGCGCCTGGCGTTCGCGGTCACGCGCGACGCGGTGCTGGATTGGCGCTACGTCTGAGCCCGCCCGCTGGAGGATCAGGCAAGGCATTCGCAGGATCGGGCTAACGGCCGCCCGGAGCGGCGGTGAACACTCTCGCGGTCCCGGTGGCGCGTGCGCCGCCGGATCGTGCATGTTCGTTCACCCCCCTTTCCCGGGAGACCCCCATGACCCGATTGCAAGTCAATGGCCGCGACCACGCGCTCGACGTGGACCCCGGCACCCCCGTGCTCTGGGCCCTGCGCGACACGCTGGGCATGACCGGCACCAAGTTCGGCTGCGGCGCGGCGCTCTGCGGCGCCTGCACCGTGCACATCGACGGCCAGGCCGTGCGTTCGTGCATCACCCCCGTCTCGGCCGCCGAAGGCAAGCCCATCACCACCATCGAAGCCGTCACCGACGGCAGCGACCGGATCGGCAAGGCGGTGCACGCGGCCTGGGTCAAGCACGACGTGGCCCAGTGCGGCTACTGCCAGAGCGGCCAGATCATGAGCGCCACCGCCTTCCTCAAGTCGCTGCCCAAGGGCAAGCAGCCCAGCGCGCCAGAGATCGACGCCGCCATGGCCGGCAACGTGTGCCGCTGCGGCACCTACGCGCGCATCCGCGCCGCCGTGGCCGACGCCGCGCGCGCCATCGCCTGAGCAAGGAGCACCGCATGTTGTCCCACCTCTCCGCCGAGATGCCGCGCGCGCTGCAACACCTGGTGTCGCGCCAGCACCCCGCCGCCGACGGCGCGGCCGAACTGCCGCGCCGCGGCTTCCTCAAGCTCGCGCTGGGCAGCGGCTTTGCGCTCGGCGTCGCGCCGCAGACCGTGTTCGCACAGGCCGACAAGCCCGCCGAGCCCGCAGGCCTCAAGCCCACGCAGCAGCCCGCGGCCTTCGTGCAGATCGCGCGCGACGGCACCGTGACCGTCACCGTGAACCGGCTCGAGTTCGGCCAGGGCGTGCAGACCGCGCTGCCGCTGGTGCTCGCCGAAGAACTCGATGCCGACTGGTCCAAGGTGCGCAGCCAGCTCGGCACCAACGACATGGCCTATGCCGATCCGCTGTTCGGCATGCACCTCACGGGTGGCTCCACCGCGCTCAAGCACAGCTACACGCAGTACCGCGAGCTCGGCGCGCGCGCCCGCGCCATGCTGGTGTCGGCCGCGGCCGCGCGCTGGAACACCGACGCGGCGCGCCTGCGCACCGAGGCCGGCCACGTGATCGGCCCGGGCGGGCGCAAGCTCGCGTACGGCGCGCTCGCCGACGAGGCGATGAAGCAGCCCGTGCCCGAGAAGGTCGCGCTCAAGGACCCCAAACAGTTCAAACTGATCGGCCAGCCCACCACGCGCCTGGACGCGCGCGCCAAGAGCAGCGGCCGGCAGGACTTCGGCATCGACGTGCGCCGCCCCGGCCAGCTCACCGCGGTGATCGCCCGCCCGCCCGTGTTCGGTGCCAAGCTGCGCAGCGTCAACGACAGCGCCGCGCGCGCCGTCAAGGGCGTGAAGGCCGTGCTGCGCGTGCCGCTGGACCGCGGCGGTGAAGGCGTGGCCGTGGTCGCCGACGGCTACTGGCCCGCCAAGACCGCGCGCGACGCGCTGCAGCTCGACTGGGCCACCGACGCGGTGGAGAAGGTCGACAGCGAACGCCAGCTCGCCCAGTACCGCGAGCTCGCGCGCCAGCCCGGCGCCAAGCACTTCGACGCCGACATGGCGCCGCTGGCCAGCGCGCCGCGCCGCATCGAGGCCGAGTTCGTCTTCCCCTACCTCGCGCACGCGCCCATGGAGCCGCTCAACTGCACGGTGGAGATCGGCGAGCAGGGCGCCACGCTGTGGGTGGGCTCGCAGATGCCGGGCCTGGACGGCATGGCGGCCGCGCGCGTGCTGGGCCTGAAGCCCGAGCAGGTGCGCGTGAACGTGCAATCGGCCGGCGGTGGCTTCGGCCGCCGCGCCATCCCGAGCAGCGAATACGTGGTCGAGGCCTGTGCCATCGCCAAGGCCGCGCAGGCCGCGGGCCTGAAGGCGCCGGTGCGCACCGTGTGGAGCCGCGAGGACGACATCAGGGGCGGCTACTACCGCCCCATGCACGTGCACCGCGCGCAGATCGGCTTCGACGAGCGCGGCCGCGTGCTCGCCTGGGACCACACCATCGTGGGCCAGTCCATCATCGGCGGCACCTTCTTCGAACAGATGATGGTCAAGAACGGCGTCGACCAGACCGCGGTCGAAGGCATGCGCGCGCCGTACCCGCTGCCCATGCGGCTCACGGTGCACCACCCCAAGGTGAACGTGCCGGTGCTGTGGTGGCGCAGCGTGGGCTCGACCCACACGGCCTTCGTCATGGAAACGCTGATCGACCAGATCGCGCGCGAGACGCAGCAGGACCCGGTGGCCTACCGCATGGCCCTGTTCGGCGACGCGCACCCGCGCCACCGCGCGGCGCTGCAGCTCGCGGTGGACAAGAGCGGCTACCGCCAGCGCACGCTGCCCGCGGGCCGCGCCTGGGGCGTGGCGGTGCACGAGAGCTTCGACTCGGTGGTGGCCTATGTGGTCGAGGCTTCGGTGAAAGACGGCGAGCCCGTGCTGCACAAGATCACCGCCGGCGTGCACTGCAACCTGGTGGTCAACCCGCGCACCGTGGAAGCCCAGGTGCAGGGCGCGGCGCTCATGGGCCTGGGCATGTGCCTGCCCGGCGCGGCCATCACCCTCAAGGACGGCGTGGTCGAGCAGAGCAACTTCGGCGACTACCGCGTGGCGCGCATCACCGAGATGCCCGAGGTGGCGGTGCACACCGTGCCCAGCGCCGACCCGCCCACGGGCATGGGCGAGCCCGGCCTGCCGCCGCTGGCGCCGGCCTTCGCGAACGCGATCGCCCGGCTCACCGGCAAGCCGCTGCGCGAGCTGCCCTTCAAGCTGGGGTGACACCCCCGCCGCGCTGCGCGCGACCCCCTCGAGGGGGCGGCGCCAGCGGCCCGGCAAAGCCGGTTCCGCGGCGCCCCTGGGTTGCGGGGCGTCAGGCGGCGGTGACGGGGATGTAGCCCTCGCTGCGGCCGCGCGCGCGTTCCACGTCGCGCAGCGGGGGCAGGCCGAACTGGCGGCTGTACTCGCGGCTGAACTGCGAGGGACTCTGGTAGCCCACGCGGTAGCCCGCGCTGCCCACGTCGAGGTCGTCCACCAGCATCAGGCGTCGCGCCTCCTGCAGGCGCAGCCGCTTCTGGTACTGCAGCGGCGACATCGCCGTGGCCTGCTGGAAGTGGTGGTGCAGCGACGAGGCGCTCATGCCCACGTGCTGCGCCAGGGCCTCGATGCGCAGCGGCTGCGCGTAGTGCTGGCGCAGCCAGGCGATGGCCTTGGCGATGCGGTTGGCCGGGCTGTTGGCCGAGGCGATGCGCAGCAGCGTCGGGCCGTGCGGCCCGGTGAGCAGGCGGTAGAGGATCTCCTGCTCGATCAGGGGCGCGAGCGAGGCGATGTCCTGCGGGCGCTCGAGCAGGCGCACCAGGCGCAGCGTGGCGTCGAGCAGCTCGGCCGGCGCCTTGTGCACGGCCACGCCGCGCCCGCCCTCGGCGCGCAGCGCCTCGGGCGGCAGGCTCACGCGCGAGAGCACCTCCTGCAGCCGCCCGGGGTCGATCGCCATGCCCAGCGCGAGCTTGGGCCGCTCGGGCGTGGCCTCGACGATGCACGAGACCACGGGCAGGTCCAGCGTCACCAGCAGGCAGTCGCCCGCGCCGTAGTGGTAGACCTCGTCGCCCAGCGTGAGCCGCTTGCTGCCCTGGGTGACGAGCGCAAAACACGGCCACTGCGCAATGTGCAGCGGCAGCGAAGGCGAGCTCTGGCGCGCGAAGAACAGGTGGTCGACCGCGGTCGGCGTGAGGCCGTCGGCCTCGGTGGATCGGGCAATCGCGTCGTTGATCTCGCGCAGGGCGTCCTGGGGTGGCAGCATGGTGAGGCTCTGGGGCAGGGCGGAGCCGCGATGATCGGGCATGCGCCGCGCGGGCGTGCGCCGCTGGGGTTTTGTCTGGCCGTGGTTTGCAGGAATGGGCAAGCTTCGCGGAGCATCGTGACAGCCGCCCGTCGGGGCGGCGTCACAATCGCCGCGGTCCATCCGTCTGGTGCGTCATGACCCCCGAACCCGACCCCTTCGTGCGCCTGCGCCCCCGGCTGCGTGGCATCGCCTACCGCATGCTCGGCAGCGCCGCCGACGCCGAGGAGGTGGTGCAGGACGCCTGGCTGCGCTGGCACCAGACCGAGCGCGCGGGCGTGGACAACGCCGAGGCCTGGCTGGTCTCGGTCACCACGCGGCTGGCCATCGACCGCCTGCGCGCCGCGCAGTCACGGCGCGAGGACTACGTGGGCTTCTGGCTGCCCGAGCCCATCCTCACCGACGCGCCGCACTCGCCCGAGCAGATGCTCGAACGCGCCGACGACATTTCGGTGGCCTTCCTGATGGTGCTCGAGCGCCTCACGCCCGAATCGCGCGCGGCCTTCCTGCTGCGCGAGGTCTTCGAGGCCGACTACGGCGAGATCGCGACCGCGCTCGGCAAGAGCGAGGCCGCGGTGCGCCAGCTCGTGCACCGCGCGCGCGTGCAGGTGAAAGACGGCCGCGCGCGCCGGCCGGTGCCGGCCGATGAACAGCGGCGCTTGCTGCAGGCCTTCGCCGATGCGGCCGCGAATGGCGACATCGCGGGCCTGAAGGCGGTGCTGGCCGAAGACGCGCAGCTCGTGAGCGACGGCGGTGGCAAGGTCGCCAGCTTCGGTGTGCCGCTGCTCGGCGGCCAGCGCATCGCCCAGCTGTACCTGGCTGCGGCGCTGCGTTTTCCGCAGCGCGTGCGTTATGCGCTGGTGCGACTCAACGGCGAATGGGGCCTGCTGCGCTGGATCGATGGCGCGCTCGAATCGGCGCAGAGCCTGCAGATCGCGGATGGCCGGGTCGTGGGCATCCACGTGCAGCGCAACCCCGACAAGCTCGCGCGGTTGGCGCAGGGGCTCAGCGGCGGGACCGCTTCGGCCTGAGCGGCGCCGGCACCGCAGCAGCGGGCGCCGCGCCCGCCACAGCGCCCAGCGCGTCCGCGCGCAGGATCTCGGCCAGCCGCAGCGCGGCCGGGCCGGCGGCGCTGCGGTCGCCGAAGATCAGGTACAGGTCGGCGAAGCGCTCGCCGCCGTGGCGCATGGGCAGCGGCTTGAGCTGGCCCGAGCGCAGCTCGTCGCCGATGCGTTCCTCGGGCAACCAGGCGAAACCGTGGCCGCGGCGCGCGGCCTCGATCGAGGTCGACAGGTGCCCCACGGTCCAGCGCTGCGGCGCCTGCAGGCTGGTGGCGGTGGTGCGCTCGGGGCTGGTCTCGCGCACCACGAGGTGGCGGTGCTGGCGCAGGTCGCGCAGCGTGACCGCGCGGCCCAGCCGGTGCAGCGCGTGGTCGGGGTGCGCCACGAGCAGGAAGCGCACGCGCATCAGGTGCTCGCCCTCGTAGCCCTGCGGCACGCTGCCGTAGATGGCCAGGTCGGTCTTGCCTTCGTCGAGCAGCGTGGTGCGGTGCCCGAGCACGGCCTCCACCACCTCCACGCGCGTGTGCGAGGCGCTCTGGCCGAAGCGCTCCAGGCAATCGAACAGGCGCTGGTTGGGGTAGATCACCTCCACCGCGAGCCGCAGCTCGGCCTCCCAGCCCAGCGACAGGCAGCCCGAGGCCGACTCCAGTGCCTGCGCCTCGGCCACCAGGTAGCGCGCGCGCTGGTACAGCTGCTCGCCCGTGGGCGTGAGCCGCGCCTTGCGGCCGTCGAGTTCGAACACCTGAACGCCCAGCTGCGACTGGATCTGCTGCACCGCGTAGGTCACCGACGACTGGCTGCGGTGCAGCCGTTCGGCCGCGCGCGCATGGCTGCCCGCCTCCACCACGGCCACCAGGGCGTTCCATTGGTCGAGCGTGACGCGGGGGTGGTTCATGGCGTGATGTATCGGCTGGTTCGATGGATCAGAGCGAGATTTTGCGCTTTTCCATGGGCTCAGCCGATGTTTCAATGCCTGCATGGCCCCCGGCCACCCACCCCTTCAAGGAAACACCGCCATGTCCACCCTGCTCCTGATCCGCTCCAGCCTGTTGCAAGACAACAGCCAGTCCAACCGCCTTGCCGACCGCTTCGTGGCGCAATGGCAGGCCGCGAACCCGCAAGGCCGCGTCGTGGTGCGCGACCTCGCCGCGCAGCCGCTGCCCCACCTGAGCCTGGCGCACGTGGGCGCGTTCGGCACGCCCGCCGAGCAGCGCACGCCCGAGCAGCAGGCGCTGGTGGCCGCGTCCGATGCGCTGATCGCCGAGCTGCAAGGCGCCGACGTGATCGCCCTGGGCCTGCCGCTCTACAACTTCGGCATCCCCTCCACGCTCAAGGCCTACTTCGACCAGATCGCGCGCGCCGGCATCACCTTCCGCTACACCGCCAACGGCCCCGAGGGCCTGGTCAAGGGCAAGCAGGTCTACGTGTTCGCCGCGCGCGGCGGTCTCTACAAGGGCCAGCCGCACGACACGCAGACGCCTTTCGTGCGCAACTTCCTGGGCTTCCTGGGCATGAGCGACGTGCGCTTCGTGCACGCCGAAGGCCTGGCCATGGGCGACGAACCGCGCGGCCGCGCGCTGGCCGCGGCCGAGGCCGAGGTGGACGCCCTGCTCGAGCCCGTCGCGGCCTGAGGCCGGCCGCGCGGCGGCCCGCTCAGCGCGCCACCTTCACCGCAGCCGCCAGAAAACGCAGGAAGCGCGGGTCGCTGGCGTAGGCCACGTTCACGCGCACGGCCGCCACATCGGCCCGGCGCTCGGGGAAGAACACCGAGCCCGGGGCCAGGAAGATGCCCGCCTTCGCGGCCTGCCGCGCCAGCGCCAGCTCGGACAGGCCGCGCGGCAGCGTGGCCCACAGGTAGTAGCCCGCCGGGTCGGCGGGCTGCACCTGCACCCCGGCGCGCGTGAGCGCCCGCGTGGCCGGCAGGAAGGCCTCGGACAGGCGCGCCTTCAGCCGGTTGAGGTGGCGCCGGTACTGGCCGGTGGTGACCAGCTGGTGCACCACGCGCTCGACGAAATCCGAGGTCGAGACGATGGTCACCATCTTGAGATCGCACAGCGCGCCGATGTGCTGCGCCGGCCCCGCGATGTAGCCCACGCGCAGGCCGGCCGACAGCGTCTTGGAAAAACTGCTCACGTAGATCACGCGCTCGAGCTGGTCGAGCGCGGCCAGCCGCGGCGCGCCCGCGGGCTGCAGATCGGCGAAGGGGTCGTCCTCCACCACCAGGCAGTCGTGCTCGGCCGCGAGCTGCAGCAGCTTGTGCGCCTTGGGCAGGCTCAGCGAGCCGCCCGTGGGGTTGTGCGCGAGCGACTGGGTGAAGAACACCCGCGGCCGGTGGGCCCGCAGCAGCGCCTCCAGCACGCCGAGGTCGGGCCCGTCGGGCAGGCGCGGCACGCCCAGCAGCTTCACCTTGGCCAGCTTGAGCTTGCCGAACAGCGGGTAGTAGCCCGGCGAGTCGACCAGCACCGTGTCGCCGGGCTCGAGCAGGTGGCGCACGATCAGGTCGAGCGCGTGGTTGGCGCCCTGGGTCAGCAGCACCTGGCGCGCGTGCACGTGGATCGCGCGTTCGTTGAGCAGCCGCGCCACCGTGTCGCGCAAGGGCGCATAGCCCCAGGGCGAGCCGTAGCCGTGACCCGGGTCGGGCGCGTCGCTGCCGCGCGCGAGCTTGAGCTGGCGCGCGATGTCCGAGCCTTCCATCCACGAGGCCGGCGGGCGCCCGTCGCCCACACGCACCTCGTAGTGCTGTTCGAGCTGCTCGCGCAGCAGCGACACCACGTCCACCGCTTCGCTCACGTGCGAAGGCGCCGCCGCGGTGCGCGAGCGCGCGAGGCGGCGCACGTAGAAGCCCGAGCCTGGGCGCGCCTCGGCGTAGCCGCGCGCCACCAGCCGGTTGTAGGCCTCGACCACGGTGTTCACGCCCAGGCCTTCCTTGGCCGCGGCGTCGCGCACCGATCGCAGGCGGCTGCCCGCGGGCAGGCCCCCCTGTTCGATGGCCTGCGCCAGCCGTGCGGTGAGGGCCTCGGCCTTGGTGTGCGGGGTGGGCGTTTCCATGCGCGGGCCTCGGGGATTGTGTCCATCGACCGATGGACACAGTTTGTGGATCTGTGTCCAAACTGTACCCATGCTCATGGGCGCGCGTCCATAGACTTTTGCGCAGCGCAGGCCTTGCGCACGACCCGGCCGATGGGCGGGCGAACAACCACAAGCCTCTGGAGACAAGCCATGAAACCCCCAGCGATCCCACGCCGCGGTCTGCTCAAGACCGCCCTGGCCGCCAGCGCGGCCGCCCCCCTGGCGCTGCACGCGCAGTCGCCCGCCGTCACCTGGCGCATGCAGGCCCTGTGGGACGGCGGCACCACGCCGCAGAAGTACGAAGAGCGCTTCGTGGCGCGCGTGGCCGAACTCACGGGCGGGCGCTTCAAGATCAACCTGTTCGCGGCCGGGCAGATCGTGCCCGCTGCCCAGGCCTTCGACGCCGTGCGCGGCGGTGCCTTCGAAATGATGAAGACCTTCGACGGCTACGAGGCCGGCAAGATTCCTGCCTTCGCCTTCACCAGCACCATCCCCTTCGGCTTTGCCGAGAGCGACGAGTACGAGGCCTGGTTCTATGAGCGCGGCGGTCTCGAGTTGGTGCGCCAGGCCTACGCGCCCGCGGGCCTGCACTACATCGCGCCCACGGTGTACGGCCAGGAGCCGCTGCACTCCAAGGTGCCGATCCGCAAGATCGCCGACCTCGCGGGCAAGAAGGGCCGCTTCGTGGGCCTGGCCTCCACCGTGATGGGCGCGATGGGTGTGGCGGTGACGCCGCTGCCCACGGGCGAGGTGTATTCCGCGCTCGACAAGGGCGTGATCGACATGGCCGACCGCGGCGACCTCACCGCCAACTTCGAGGCCGGCCTGGCCGAGGTGGCCAAGTTCGTGGTGGTGCCGGGCTTTCACCAGCCCACCACCGCCACCGCCTACGTGGCCAACCGCGGTGCGCACGACCGCCTGCCCGCCGAGTTCAAGGTGGCGCTCGCGGTGGCCGCGCGCGAGGTCTCGGCCTCGCTGCGCCAGCACATCCTGGTGAGCGACGCCACGGTGCTCGCGAAGTACGCGGCCAAGGGCTGCGAAATCATCCGCTTCAACCCGGCCGACGTGGCCGCCGCACGGCCCAAGGCCATGGAGGCCTGGCGCACCGCCACCAAGGGCGACGCCCTGGCCACGCGCATCCTGGACAGCCAGGTCGCGTTCATGAAAGAGCTCGGCCTGCTGGGCTGAACCCCGCCGCCGCGGACCGCGCCGCCGCCCCAGCGGCGGCGTGGCGCCGCGCGCCCCGACCCAGGAGACCCGGCATGCCCGTCTGGCTGTCTGCCACCACCCGCGCCATCACCACCGCCAACCGCTGGCTGTTCCAGATCACCGTCTGGGGCATGGCCATCGTGGTGCCGGTGATGCTCTATGAGGTGGTGATGCGCTACTGCTTCAACGCCCCCACGGTGTGGGGCATGGAACTGGCCGTGCTGCTGTTCGGCCCCTACTTCCTGTTCGGCGGGCCGTACCTGCTGCACCTCAAGGGCCACGTGGCGCTCGACCTGCTGCGCCAGCGCCTGAGCCCCGCCTGGACGCGCCGGCTCGACCTGGTGAACTACCCGGTGATCATGGTGTTCTGCGCCATCCTGCTGTACTTCAGCGTGCCCGCGGCGCTCAGCGCCTTCGAGTACCGCGAGACCAGCTTCTCGGCCTGGAACCCGCCCGTGTGGCCGGTGAAGGCCGCGGTGCCGGTCGCGCTGCTGCTGATGCTGCTGCAGGCGCTGGTGGAGTTCGTGCACGCCCTCTGTGGCGAACCGGCGCAGGGGGCGGCATGAGCGGCAACCTGGTGCTCTTGCTGATGTTCGGCAGCCTCACGCTGTTCATGCTCAGCGGCCTGCCCATCGCCTTCGTGCTGGGCGGCCTGTCGCTGCTGTTCACCGTGACGCTGTGGGAGCCCAGCGCGGTCATCGTGCTGGTGCTGCAGATCTTCGACACGATGAAGTCGGAGGCGCTGCTGGCGATCCCGTTGTTCATCCTGATGGCCTGCGTGCTGCAACGTTCGGGCGTGATCGAAGACCTCTACCGCGCCATGGCGCTGTGGTTCGGCGGCCTGCGCGGCGGCCTGGCCATCGGCACCGTGATCATCTGCGTGGTGATGGCGGCCATGACCGGCGTGGTGGGCGCGGCTGTCACGGCCATGGGCATCCTGGCCCTGCCCGAGATGCTGCGCCGCGGCTACCAGCCCCAGCTCGCGCTGGGCACCATCTGCGCCGCCGGCACGCTGGGCATCCTCATCCCGCCCTCGGTGCTGACCATCGTCTACGCGGTCACGGCGCAGGTCTCGATCGGCCAGATGCTGATCGCCGGCATCGTGCCCGGGCTGATCCTGGCGGTGCTCTACATCGCCTACATCGTGGTGGTGGGCTGGCTCCGGCCCGAGTGGGTGCCGCTGGAGGCGGGCGCGCAGCGCGCGCCGCTGCGCGACAAGCTGCTCGCGCTCAAGGCCCTGGTGTTCCCTTCGATGCTGATCGTGCTGATCCTGGGCTCGATCTTCTTCGGCGTGGCCACGCCCACCGAATCGGCCGCCGTGGGCGTGGCCGGCGCCATGGTGCCCGCGCTGCTCAAGGGCCGGCTGCGCCTGCCCATGCTGCGCGAGGCGGGCGTGGACGCGCTCAAGGCCACCTCGATGATCCTGTGGATCACCATCGGGGCCAAGGCCTACGTGGCGATCTTCACCGGCCTCGGCGGCGCCGACACCCTGCTCGAATTCATCAAGGGCCTGGAGGTGAACCGCTGGGTGGTGCTCGCGGCCATGATGCTGCTGCTGATCTTCCTGGGCACGGTGCTCGACGAGCTGGGCATCATCCTGCTCACCGTGCCGGTGTTCCTGCCCATCGTGCGCCTGCTCGGCTTCGACGAGATCTGGTTCGGCGTGCTCTACGCGATCACGATCCAGATGGGCTACATCAGTCCGCCCTTCGGCTACACGCTGTTCTACATCAAGGGCACGCTGCCCAAGCACCTGGACATGGGCCACGTGTACCGCGGCATCCTGCCCTTCTTCGGCTTGCAGTTCGTGGGCCTGCTGGTCTGCGCCGCCTTCCCCGACCTCATCACCTGGTTGCCGCGCCTGATGGCCGCGCGCTGATCCCTTTCTCTTTCTTCTTCCGCACGAGACCGCCCATGAGCACTCCCGCATCCAGCAGCCGCATCGCCGGCTTTCACAAGCTGCCCATCGCCGAGCGTGTCGAGGCCGTGGCGCGCTTCGCCGGCCTCGAGCCGGGCGAGTGCGCGCACCTGCTCGACACCGGCAACCTGCCGGCCGAACTCGCCGACCACCTGATCGAGAACGTGGTGGGCACCATGAACATCCCGGTGGGCATCGCGACCAACATGCGCATCGATGGCGAAGACCGGCTCATTCCCATGGCCACCGAAGAATCCTCGGTGGTGGCCGCGGTGTGCAACGCCGCGCGCCAGTGTTACGACGCCGGGGGCTTCGTCACCTCGATGTCGGGCACGCTGATGATTGCGCAGATCCAGCTCACCGGCGTGAGCGACCCGCAGCTCGCGCGGCTGCGCATCCTCGAGCGCAAGGCCGAGGTGCAGGCCAGCTGCGATGCCTGCGACCCCGTGCTGCTGCAGCTCGGCGGCGGCTTCCGCGACCTCGAGGTGCGCGTGCTCGAGACGCGCGGCGGCACCATGGTGATCACGCACATCGTGGTCGACACGCGCGACGCCATGGGCGCGAACGCGGTGAACACCATGGCCGAGAAACTCGCCCCCCAGATCGCGGGCTGGACCGGGGGGCGCACCAACCTGCGCATCCTCTCCAACCTCGCCGACCGGCGCCTGGCGCGCGCGCGCTGCGTGTGGCCGCTGGCCGCCATCGGCGGCGAAGCGGTGCGCGACGGCATGCTCTCGGCCTACCACTTCGCCGATGCCGACCCCTACCGCGCGGCCACGCACAACAAGGGCATCATGAACGGCATCAGCGCGGTGGTGCTGGCCACCGGCAACGACACCCGCGCGGTGGAGGCCGGCGCCCACGCCTACGCCGCGCGCAACGGCCGCTACGCCAGCCTCACGCACTGGGAGGTCACGGCCGAAGGCGATCTGGCGGGCAGCATCGAACTGCCCATGGCCGTGGGCCTGGTGGGCGGCGCCACCAAGCTGCACCCCACGGCCAAGATCGCGCTCAAGGTGCTGGGCGTGCGCAGCGCCGAAGCGCTGGCGCGCACCATCGCGGCCGTGGGCCTGGCGCAGAACTTCTCCGCCATGAAGGCGCTGGCCACCACCGGCATCCAGAAAGGGCACATGGCGCTGCACGCACAGAACATCGCCATGATGGCCGGCGCCCTCGGCGAGGAAATCGAGCGCGTGGCGCGCGTGCTGGTGGCCAAGGGCACGGTGCGCATCGATGTGGCCGAGGCAGAACTGAAGGCCCTGCGCGCGGGCTGAGGCGCGCCGCCGCTAGGCGAAGCGCGCCAGCCGCGCCTTGAGTGCGGCCAGCAGCGGCGCCGCCGCCGGCGTGAGCACGCTGCCGCGGCGCGCGATGGAGAAGAACTCGATCGACACCGCGGGCGGCCCGATGCGGTGCACGTCGACCGCGTGGCGCTCGCAGGTGCCGCGCACGAACGCGGGCAGCACGGCCACGCCCAGGCCGGCCTCGGCCATGGCGATCACCGTGTGCAGGTTGGCGAAAGTGGGGCGGTCTTCGGCCGGGGCAGCGGGCGCGAGCTGGGCGTCCACGATCTGCTGGATGGCGTTGCCGGGCGGCAGCGCCAGCAGGCGCACCTTGCGCAAGGCGGCCCAGCTCAGGGTGCCACGCGCCCCCAGCAGCGGCTGCAGGCTGCCGCGCGCGCCCACGCACACCAGGGGCAGGCGCAGCAGCCGCTCGCGCACCGTGGTGGGCGAGGGCCGGAACAGGATGCCCAGGCCCAGGTCGACCTCGCCGCTGTCCACCAGGGGCTGGATCTGGCGCCGGTCCACGTCTTTCACCACCACACGCAGCTGCGGGTGGCTGTTCGCCAGTTCGCCGCAGACCTGGGGCAGCACGTCGGCGGCCACCAGCGGTGTGGCCGCCACGCTCACGGTGCGCGCGGCTTCGGCCGTGAGCTTGCCCAGCTGGCCGCTGACCTCGCGGAAGTCGCGCAGCGTGCGTTCGGCCAGCGGCAGCAGGCGCGCGCCGCCCTCGGTGAGCGACACCGAGCGCGTGGTGCGCTCGAACAGCCGGCAGTCGAGCTGCGTTTCCATGTCGCGCAGCATCAGGCTCAGGCCGGCCTGGGTGATGTGGATCTGGTCGGCCGCGCGCGTGAGGTTGCGCCAGCGCGCGATCGCCACGAAGGCCTCGAGTTGGCGCAGGCTGAGATTCATAAGTGCAGCATATCAGTCGATCAGATAACCAAACTTCACCGGCGGGCCCCGGCGCGCTCCAATGCCGCTCCATGAAAGGCGGTGACATGGCGAAGCGGTTGCGGGTGGCGGTGATCGGTGCGGGCATTGGCGGGTTGACGGCGGCGCTGGCGCTGCTGCGCGAAGGCGCCGAGGTGCAGGTGTTCGAGCAGGCCCCGGCCTTTGGCGAGGTGGGGGCCGGTATCCAGGTGAGCGCGAATGGCACGCGCTGCCTGTTCGCGCTGGGCCTGGAGGCCGCGGTGCGCGAGGTGGCGAGCGCGCCTGCGGGCAAGCAGATCCGCCTTTGGAGCACCGGGCAGCGCTGGACGCTGTTCGACCTCGGCGAGAGCTCGGTGGCGCGTTACGGCTATCCCTACCTCATGCTGCACCGCGCCGACCTGCACCGGGTGCTCGCCGAGGCGGTGCTCGCGGCGCAGCCGGGCTGCATCCATGCGGGCGCGCGCTACCTTCGCCACGAGGAACAGGGCGACGGCGTGTGGCTCGAGGTCGATGGCCACGGGGCGCAGCACTTTGACGCCCTGATCGGCGCCGACGGCATCCACTCGGCCTGCCGCGAGCGCCTGTTCGGCGCTGGCGTGCCCTGGTTCACCGGCTGCATGGCCTGGCGCGGCCTGGTGCCGATGTCGCGCCTGCCCGCGCACCTGGCTGCGCCCGTGGGCACCAACTGGGTGGGGCCGGGGGCGCACGTGGTCACCTACCCGGTGCGCCGCGGCGAGTTGCTCAACTTCGTCGGTGTGGTCGAGAAGCCCGGCTGGACCGACGAGTCGTGGAACACCCGCGGCACGGTCGACGAATGCCTGCGCGACTTCGCGCACTGGCACGAGGACGTGCACGCCATCGTGCGCGCCATCGAACAGCCGTACCGCTGGGCGCTGTTGGGGCGCGATCCCATGCCGCGCTGGAGCGAGGGCCGCGCCACGCTGGTTGGCGACGCCTGCCACCCCACGCTGCCCTTCCTCGCGCAGGGCGCGATGATGGCCATCGAAGACGGCGTGGTGGTGGCGCGCTGCCTGGCCGCCCGGCCCGACGACCCGGCCGAGGCCTTCCGCCGCTTCGAGGCGTTGCGCCACGAGCGCACCGCGCGCATCGTGCGCGGCTCGGCCGACAACGCGCGCCGCTTTCACGACCCGCGCCTGGCCAGTGCCGAGGGCGCGGCCGATTACGTGAACCGCGAATGGTCGCCCGAGCGCGTGCAGCAGCGCTACGACTGGCTGTTCTCCTACGACGCCACCAGCGTCGACGTGGAGACGGCGCCGCAGCCCGCTTGATCCGGCGCGGGCGATCTGTCAAGAGGGCATTCCATATGTTGCGGTTGCAACGTTGCAGTAGGAACATTTGCCGCAGCGGACAAAAAGATCCGGGCGCTCATCCACCCCCGAAGGAGACAACATGATCCAACGACGTCAGTTCCTGCAATCGTCGGCCGCCGTGGCGCTGGGCAGTGCGCTGTCCGGCGTCCATGCCCAGGCACCGGTCACCCTGCGCTTCCACACCTTCATGGCGCCCACGTCCAACGTGTGGACGCTCATGCTCAAGCCGTGGATGGAGAAGGTCGAAAAAGACGCGGGCGGCCGCATCCGCTTCGAGGCCTACCCGGCGATGCAGATGGGCGGCACGCCGCCACAGCTCTACGACCAGGCCCGCGACGGCGTGGTCGACATCGTCTGGACGCTGCCCGGCTACATGCCCGGTCGCTTCGTGCGCGGCGAGGTGTTCGAGCTGCCCTTCATGATGTCCGAGGCCGGCGCCACCTCGCGCGCCTACTGGGAGTACATCCAGACGCAGGCGCCCGACGAGTTCAAGGACACCAAGGTGCTCGCGCTGCACGTGCACGGCCGCGGCTCGTTCCACACCACGCAGCCGATCAGGACGGTGTCCGATCTCAAGGGCATGAAGCTGCGAGCGCCCTCGCGCCTGATCACGCGCCAGCTCTCCACCTACGGCGCGGTGCCGGTGGGCATGCCCTTGCCGGGCATCCCCGACGCTTTGTCCAAGGGCACCATCCAGGGCGTGGCCACGGCCTGGGACGTGGTGCCGTCGGTCAAGGTGCACGAGCTCACCAAGTTTTCGACCGACTTCGCCGACGACGTGCCCGGCTTCTACACCGGCACTTTCGTGATGGCGATGAACCGCAGCAAGTACGAGTCGCTGCCGCCGGATCTGAAGAAGGTGATCGACGCGAACTCGGGCATCGAGACCTCGGCGCAGTTCGGCACCATCACCCAGTCCAGCGACGCGATCGGCCGCAAGGCCGTGGCCGACCGCGGCAACACCATCCACACCATCTCCAAGGCCGATGCGCAGGAGTTCATCCGCCTCGCGGGTCCGGTGAAAGAAGAGTGGGTGGCCGACATGAACAAGCGCGGCTACGACGGCGAGAAGCTGCTGCAGACGGCCAAGTCGCTGATCGCCAAGTACTCGAAGAGCTGAGACAAGAGAAAGGAAGCGCCATGTTCATCCTGAACACCTGGTACATCGCCGCCTGGGGCCACGAGGTCGCCGACAAACCCTTCGCGCGCCGCATCTGCGACCAGCCGGTGGTGCTGTTCCGGGACAAACAGACGCAGCAGATCGCGGCGCTCGAGGACAAGTGCTGCCACCGCGCCGCGCCGCTGTCCATGGGCGTGGTGGTGGACGCCGGCCTGCAGTGCGGCTACCACGGCGTGGTGCACGACTGCGCGGGCCGCTGTGTGCACATTCCCGGGCAGGACAAGATCCCCGCGCGCGCCAAGGTCCGCGCCTACCCGGTGGTCGAGAAGAACGAGTTCATCTGGATCTGGATGGGCGACCCCGAGCTCGCCGACCCGTCGAAGATCGTCGACTACCCCTACAACGACGACCACGCCAACTGGCCCCACCACCGCGGCTTCTATCACATCAAGGCCGGCTACATGCTCATGGTGGACAACCTCATGGACCTGACCCACCTGGGTTACGTGCACGGCTCCACCATCGGCGGCAACCCGCTCACGCACGTCGAGGCGCTGATGGACGTCACCAAGACCGACGACAGCATCAAGTACGTGCGCTGGATGCTCAACTCGGTGCCGCCGCCGACCTACCTCGCCGCCGTGCCGTTCCAGGGCCGCGTCGACCGCTGGCAGGAGTTCGAGTTCTCGCCGCCGAGCAACGTGCTGCAGTGGAGCGGCGCGGTCGACGCCGGCACCGGCGCGCGTGAGCACGGGCACCGCAGCGGCGGCTTCTCGCTGCGCATCTTCCACGGCCTCACGCCCGAGACCGAGAACACGTGCTTTTATTTCTTTGCACCGGCCAACGGCTATCGGCCCGAAGACGAGGCGGCCACCGCGGCGCTGATGGACCACATCTCCGAAGCCTTCATGGAAGACAAGCTGATCTGCGAAGGGCAGCAGGCGCGCCTGAACGAGCTCGGCGAAGACGGCTTGGTCGACATCGTGTCCGACGCCACCCGCGTGCAGTTGCGCCGCATCGTGCGCCGCATGGCCGAGGCCGAGGCGCGGCAGGTGGCCCAGAAGGCGCAGCAGGACGCCGCGGTCCGCCCGGTGGTGCCGATTCAGCCCGCGACCGCGACGCCGGGTTGAGGGCGACCCGGTCATGAGCGGCCTCGACGTGAGGGTCGCGCGCAAGACGCTCGACGGCGCGGCCGTGGCGGTGTTCGAGCTGCGTGCGATCGATGGCAGTGAGCTGCCGCCTTTCACCGCCGGTGCGCACGTGGACGTGCACCTGCCCGGTGGTGCGGTGCGCCAGTACTCGCTGTGCAACGCGCCCTGGGAGCGCGACCGCTACCTGCTTGGCGTGCAGCGTGCCGCGCCCTCGCGCGGCGGATCGGTGGCGCTGCACGAAGCGGTGCACGAAGGCGCGGTGCTGCAGATCGGCACGCCGCGCAACCTGTTCGCGCTCGCGCCGGCTTCGCACACGCTGCTGCTGGGCGCGGGCATCGGCATCACGCCGCTGCTGGCCATGGCCGAGCAGCTGTACGCCGATGGCGCTTCCTTCGCGCTGCACTACAGCGTGCGCCATGCGGCCACGGCCGCCTTTCGCGAGCGGCTCGCCACCGCGGGCTATGCCGACCGCGTGCATGTGCACGCCAGCGGCGACCCGGGCGGCGCGCGCATCCCGCTCGAGCGCGTGCTGGCCCGGCCCGATGCGCGCGCGCGCCTGTGCGTGTGCGGCCCGGCGGGCTACATCGCCGACGTGCTGGCCGCGGCCGGCGCGCAGGGCTGGCGCGATGAACAGGTGTGCGTGGAGCGCTTCAGCGCCGAATCGCCCGCGGTGCAGGCCGGCGATGCCGCCTTCGACGTGGTCGTGGCCAGCAGCGGCCTGCGCGTGCGCGTGGCGCCGGGCCGCGCGGTGCACGAAGCGCTGGCCGAGGCCGGCGTGGAGGTGCCGGTGTCGTGCGAGCAAGGCGTCTGCGGCACCTGCGTCACGCGCGTGCTGGCGGGCGTGCCCGACCACCGCGACAGCTACCTTGACGAACGCGAGCGCGCCAGCGGCCAGTGCATGGCGCTGTGCTGCTCGCGCGCCAAAACCCCCGAGCTCGTGCTCGATCTTTGAGGACTTCGACAGTGCAGGAAAGCGTCATCGACCTGAACACGCCCGACGGCGTGATGAACACCGAGCGGTTCGTGCCCGACGGACCCGGGCCGTACCCGGTGGTGCTGTTCTACATGGACGCTTTCGGCGTGCGCGACGAACTGCGCGAGATGGCGCGCCGCCTGGCCGGCCTGGGCTACCTGGTGCTCATGCCCAACCTCTACTACCGCGAGACGCGCCGCTTCGTGCTGCAGCCCGGCGAGGCCGGCATGGACATCCTGCGCGCCATGATGGGCCGCCTGAGCATCGCGATGGTGCAGCGAGACACCGGCGCGATGCTCGACTTCGTGGACAGCGACCGCGCGGCGCGGCGCGAGCGCATCGGCGCCGTGGGCTATTGCATGAGCGGCCCCTTCGTCATCGGTGCGGCCGATCGCTACCCCGATCGCATCGCCGCCATCGCGTCCATCCACGGTGCCAACATGGTCACCGAGGCGCCCGATTCGCCGCACCGCCTTGCGGTGCGCCTGCGCTGCGAGACCTACGTGGCCTGCGCCGAGATCGACAAATGGGCGCCGCCGGCCGAGATGGCCGAGCTCGAACGGCAGCTGCGCGCCAGCGGTGCGCCGCACATGCTCGAGTGGTACCCGGGCGCCCAGCACGGCTTCGTGTTTCCGCAGCGCGCGCACGCCTACGACGCCGTCAGCGCGGAGCGCCATTGGCAACGCCTCGAAGCGCTGTTCGCGCGCTGCCTCTGAAGGGCGGGGGCGGGCGCCGCCCCCGCGGCGTGTCAGCCCACGCGCTGCACCGCCGGGCGCGCGGCCACGGCCTTGAGCCAGCGATCGATCGCGGGCGTGTCGCCCAGCGCGCCATCCGACCAGCCCTTGACGCGCTGCAGCCAGCCCGCGGTGGAGCAGAAGGTGGGGATGTCGGCGATCGAGTAATCGCCGCAGATGTATTCGTGCTGCTGCAGCCGCCGCTCGAGCACCTTGAAGAGCCGCACCGCCTCGGTGTTGAAGCGCTCGACCGTGCCGGGCACGCGATCGGGCAGATCGCTGTAGTGATGCAACTGCGGCAGCGTGCCGCCCACCGAGCCCGTGCCCCAGACCAGCCAGGCCAGCACGTCGTAGCGCTTCGCGCCCGCGGCGGGCAGCAGCCGGCCGCTCTTCTCCGCCAGGTAGGTGAGGATGGCCGCGGTCTCGAACACCGGCACCGGGCCGTCCGCCGTGTGGTCGACGATGGCGGGGATCTTGTTGTTCGGCGAGATGGCGAGGAACTTCGGGTCGAACTGCTCGCCCTTTTTGATGTCGACGGTGACGGCCTGGTAGGCCTCGCCCGACTCCTCGAGCATGATCTGCGCCTTGCGCGCGTTGGGGCCGGGGTAGGTGTAGAAGGTGATCATGCCGTTCCCTCAGGCCGCCACGGTCTTGGCGTCGATCAGCTCGATCTTGTAGCCGTCCGGGTCCTGCACGAAGGCCAGGTGGAGCGTGTCGTTCTTCATCGGGCCGGCCTCACGCACGATGTTCGCGCCCTTGGCCTTGAGATCCGCGCAGACGGCATAGAGGTCGTCCACCGCGATGGCGATGTGGCCGTAGCCGCCACCGAGCTCATAGGGCTTGTCCTGGTCCCAGTTGTGCGTCAGCTCGATCACGGCGTGGTCGATCTCGGCGCCGTAGCCCACGAAGGCCAGCGAAAAGCGGCCTTCGGGGTAGTCCTTGCGGCGCAGCAGCTTCATGCCCAGCAGGCGGGTGTAGAAGTCCAGCGACTGCTCCAGGTCGCGCACGCGCACCATGGTGTGCATCACGCGGTGCCGGGGCTGCTGGGCGGGTTGTTGCTCGGGGCTGCTCATGACGGTTGTCTCCTTCGTGGCGGGGTTGTCCGGTTCGTGGCCTCGATCGGTTTGCAGTTGGTATTGCAACGTTGAGGTTGCAACATTATGCTCAGGCCTTCCGCATTCAACAAGCCCCCATTCAGGAGACCGCCATGGCCACCGCCATCCCTTTCACGCCGCACGCCGATGAGGCCGTTCTCAGCCGCATCCGCCGCCAGCTCGCCGAATACCGCTGGCCGCATGTGCCGCCCGGCCTGGGCTGGTCTTGCGGGGCCGAGGCGGACACGGTGCGCCACCTGGCGGACCGCTGGCTGAACCACTTCGATTGGCGCGCCGAGGAAGCGCGGCTGAACCAGCGCGCGCACTTCAAAGCCGAGGCCGCAGGCACGGTGCTGCATGGCGTGCACGTGCGTGCTGCCCGCGCCAGCGACCGCGCACCGCTGGTGCTGGTGCACGGCTGGCCGGGCAGCTTTCTCGAATACCTCGAGGTGGCGGACCGCGTGGCCGGCGCGGACGACGGCGGCCGCGACGTGGTGGTGGTCTCGCTGCCCGGGACCGGTTATTCGGACACGCCCGAACAGCCCATGGGACCGCGCGCGGTGGCCCGCTCGGTGCATGCGCTCATGACCGAGGTGCTCGGCCATGCGCGCTACGTGGCACACGGCGCCGACTGGGGCTCCATCGTGTCCGCCTGGCTGGGCTTCGACCAGCCCGCGCACTGCGCGGGGGTGCACATGACCATGGTCAGCCCGCGCTTCGTGGCCGGCCTGGTCAAGGAGCCCGAGGAGCAGGCCTGGCTCGCGGGCTTTCGCGAGCGCTTCGAGGACGACGGCGCCTACTTCCGCCTGCAGACCACGCGACCGGCGACCGCGGGCTTCCTGCTGGCCGACAACCCGGTGGGGCTGCTCGCGTGGATGCTCGAAAAGTTCGCCGCCTGGAGCGACCCGGCGCAGGGCGATCCGTCGGCGTTGTTCCGCACGCCCGAGCTGGCCGACCGGCTGCTGCGCAACGTGATGCTCTACCTGGTCACCGGCACCGCCGCGTCGTCGATCTGGATCTACCGCGCGCTCACCGCGGAAGGCCCGCCCGGCTATCCCGGTGGCCAGCGCGTGAACGTGCCGGTGGCCTTCGCCGCCACGCGCGACCCGATGTTCGTGCCCCCGCCGCGCGGCCTGGTGGAGAAGGCCTACAACGTGGTGCGCTGGACCGCGCTGCCGCGCGGCGGCCACTTCCCCGGCCTGGAGGTGCCCGAGCTGCTCGCCGACGACATCGCGGCGTTCGCCAACGGCCTGTGAAGGCGGGGCTGCCCGGGGAGCTTGTACAGTACATCCGTTGTCACAGCACGTGACCAGGGACCATCGGAATGAGCAAGACGGCGGGCAAGCCTTCGGCAGCGGGCAAGGCGAAAGAGAAGGCGAAAGAGAAGGCGGCACCCCGTAACCGCCCCAAGCGGGAGGTGCTCAACCTCTCGTACTACGTCACGTATTACTTCACCGTCCTGGCCAACAAGCTGTCCAGCGGTGCATCGCGCCTCTATCTCAAGCGCTTCGACATCGGCATCATCGAATGGCGCGTGCTCGCGATGGTGGCGATCGAGCCCGGCATCGCGTCCGCGCGCGTGACCACGGTGATCGGCATCGACAAGGCCTCGGTGAGCCGCGAGTCGCGCCGCCTGGAAGAAAAGGGCTACCTCAGCGTCACCGTCGACCCGACCAATGCGCGCCGCAACGTGCTCGAGCTCACGCCCGCGGGCTACGAGTTGCACGACCGCATCATCCAGGTGGCGCTCGAGCGCGAGCGCCGCCTGCTGTCCGACCTGAGCCCCGAGGAGATCGACGTGCTCGTCGACCTGCTGCAGCGGACCACGGCCCGCATTCCTTACGTCAACGAGTACGACCCCGAGTCGACCGCCGCCGCGGTGACCAAGCCGGCGAACCGCAAGAACACGCACACGCGCTGAGCGCTGGCCCCCGGTTTCAGAGGTCGAGCACCAGGCGCGCCGAGCGCGCCCGTGAACAGCATGGCGTCATGTGCGTGTTGGCCGCTTTCTCTTCGTCGGTTTGGTATTCGTCGCGATGCTCCGGCACGCCCTCGATCACCGCCACCAGGCAGGTACCGCAAATGCCCTGCTCGCACGACAGCGGCACCGCCACCCCCGCGTCCATCAGCACCTGCGCGGCGCTGCGTCCTTCGGGCACGAGCACGGTCACGCCGCTGCGGCGGGCCTCCAGGGTGAAGGCGCCGCCTGACTGTTCCACCTCGGCCTTGAAATGTTCGACATGCATCTGGTCCGCCGGCCAGTCGCGGGCGGCCGCGCCAGCGCTGACGTGGGTGATGAAGCCTTCCGGTCCGCAGCAGTACACGTGCGCCTGGCGGTCGGCGAACAGGGCGTCCAGCGACAGGCGCTGGGCGTCGGGGCCGTCGTCGAGGTGCAGCCGCAGCGCAGCGCCGAAGCCGCTGCCCTCGATCTCGGCCACGAAGGCCGCACGGTCGCGGCTGCGCGCACAGTAGTGCAGCGTGAACGGCGTGCCCCGCGCGTGCAGTGCGTGCGCCATGGCCAGCAGCGGCGTGATCCCGATGCCCCCGGCCGCCAGCACCACCGGGCGGTCGTCGCTGGCGAGTGCAAACTGGTTGCGGGGGCGGCCGACCTGCAGCAGCCGGCCCTCGATCAGGTCGCGGTGCACCGCGAGCGAGCCGCCCCGCGAGGCCGGATCGCGCAATACCCCGAGCCGGTAGCGGTGGCGCTCGCCCGGCGGGTTGCAAAGCGAGTACTGGCGCACCAGTCCCGGGGCCACCTCCACGTCCAGGTGTGCGCCCGCATCAAAAGGCGGCAGCTCGCCACCGTCGGCAGGCACCAGCTCGAGCGCGACGATGTCGGTGGCGGCGGCTTCGCGCCGCGCGATGCGAACGCTCATGCGTTCGCCGTCACGGGGGGCGCTCATTGCGGCCGTGCGTCTTCGCTGAGCAGGCGGTCGAGCACGCGGCGGTAGCGCGTCGGGCCTGCGTCGATGGCGAGCAGCACGGGCGAGAGCGGCGTGCGCGACTGGTCCATCAGGCGCTGCTGGGCCTCGATCACGGGCACGTCCTGTTCGGCAAAGGCGAAGGTGCGCATCTCGAAGATCTTGTCGCGGATCGCGCTGTTCTTTTCGTCGCCCTCGGTGAGCACGTTCCAGCGCGCGGCGGAGTAGTGGTAGTGCGTGGTGCGCTCGGTCTCCGGCGTGAGCAGGTGCAGGGCGAAGTAGCCCGTGCCTTTTTCCTTGGGCTCGCCCGGCTTGCTCACGCCGAACTCCAGGATCATGTAGCAGGGCGCATACCAGCTGATCGTGCTCCACTGGTCGCCGCGCTCGAAGCCGGGCGGGCTCATCATCTTGAGAATGCCCGGGGTGTCGGCGTTCTTCGAGGGGCGGCTCACCGCCACCACATCGCCCGTTTGCTCCACCTTGATGTCGGCTTCGACGGTATCGGCATTGCCCAGGATGCCCGCGTGCACGTACGACGTGTGGCTGAGGTCGAGCAGGTTGTCCACCACCAGCTCGTAGTTGGCTTTCACCGACAGGTAGCCGGGGCGGGTAATGTGCAGGTCCGGCCGGTCGTCCAGGCAGCTGTAGTCCGGAATCTTCGACGGGTCGGGTGTCTTGTCGCCCATCCAGATCCACAACAGCGTGTGGCGTTCCACCACCGTGTAGGCCTTGAGGTGGGCCGCGGCCGGGATGGTGCAGTTGCCGTGCGGATTCTTCACGCACTTGCCATCGGCGCCGAACTCCAGGCCGTGGTAGATGCATTGCACCCGGTCGCCCGCCATCAGCTTGCCCATGGACAGCGGCGCGAATCGGTGCGAACAGCGGTCGGTCATGGCCGCGATGCCGCCGTCCTCCTTGCGGAAGAACACGATGGGCTCGTTGAGCAGGGTGCGCGCCACCATCTTGCCGGGCTCGAGGTCGGCCGACCACATGGCCACGTACCACGTGTTGCGGATGAAGCGGTCGGCGGCCTTGGCCGGCATGGCGGCACGGACCAGGGGTTGTTCGGTGGCGGGAGCGGTGGTGGCCTGGTTCATGGAAGGTCCTTGTCTCTTCTGGGGGGAGGGCGGAGCGGGGGCGGGCCCGCCCGGCGGAAAACCGGGATGCCGATAGGCTAGCCCAGCGCCCGAACGCGTCGCAAGCGAGAGTTCTTCATGCGGTCATGAGGTGGACTGTTGGCTCGGCGGCAGCGCCACAGGTTCGCTCATGCACGCATGAAGAACTCTCGTTGGCGCCTCCCGAACCCCGTGGCTAGTATCCGCGCCCATTCGAGACACCGCCGATGAGCCCGATCCTGCTGCAAACCCAACACCTCACGAAAGCGTTCAAGGGCTTCACCGCCGTGAACGGCGTGAACCTCACCGTGCGCCGGGGGACGATCCATGCCCTGATCGGACCCAACGGCGCGGGCAAGACCACCTGCTTCAACCTGCTGACCAAGTTCCTCGAGCCCAGCGATGGCCGCATCCTGTTCGATGGCCATGACATCACCCGAGAAGCACCCGCCGACATCGCCCGCCGCGGCGTGATCCGCTCGTTCCAGATCTCGGCGGTGTTTCCGCACCTCACAGTGCTCGAAAACGTGCGCCTGGGCCTTCAGCGCCAGCTCGGAACCACGTACCACTTCTGGCGCAGCGAGGCGTCGCTGCGTCCGCTGCACGCGCGGGCCCTCGAGCTGCTGGACGAGGTGGGGCTGGCGCCGTTCGCGAATGAAACCTGTGTCAACCTGTCCTACGGCCGCAAGCGGGCGCTCGAGATCGCCACCACGTTGGCGATGGACCCGGTGCTCATGCTGCTGGACGAGCCCACCCAGGGCATGGGCCACGAGGACGTGCACCGCGTCACCGAACTGATCCGGCGCGTGGCCGTGGGCCGGACGGTGCTCATGGTGGAGCACAACATGAACGTCGTCTCGACGATCGCCGACACCATCACGGTGTTGCAGCGCGGCGCCGTGCTGGCCGAAGGCAATTACGCCGACGTGTCGACCAATCCGGCCGTGCTCGAGGCCTACATGGGGTCCGAAGCCACCAGCCTGCAGGGGGTGCACTGAGATGGGCACCGCATTGCGCATCACCGGGCTGCACGCCTGGTACGGCGAATCCCATGTGCTGCACGGCGTGGACCTTGAGGTTCGCGAGGGCGAGGTGGTCACCCTGCTGGGGCGCAACGGCGCGGGGCGCACCAGCACCTTGCGCGCCATTCTCGGACTCACGGGTTCGCGCCGCGGGAGCATCGAGGTGTTTGGCCGCGAGACCATTGGCCTGCCGACCCACCGGATCGCCCCGCTGGGCATCGGCTACTGCCCCGAGGAGCGCGGCATTTTCGCCAGCCTGTCGGTGGAGGAGAACCTGCTGCTGCCGCCGCGGCTGCGCAATGCCGCCGGGGGCATGAGCGTGGAGGAAATCCACGAGCTGTTCCCCAACCTCGCCGAGCGGCGCCAGAGCCCGGGCACACGCCTGTCGGGCGGTGAGCAGCAGATGCTGGCTGTCGGTCGCATCCTGCGCACCGGTGCGCGCTTGCTGCTGCTCGACGAAATCTCCGAAGGGTTGGCGCCGGTGATCGTGCAGGCACTGGCCGCCATGATCCGCACGCTGCGTGCCAAGGGCTACACCGTGCTCATGGTGGAGCAGAACTTCCGCTTTGCCGCGCCGCTGGCCGATCGCTTCTACGTGATGGAGCACGGCCGCGTGGTGGAAGCCTTTGCCGCGCCAGAACTGAATGCCAGGATGCCTCAGCTGCAAGAGCTGCTGGGCGTGTGAGCAAAGCCATGCAATTGTTCGATATCCCCGCCTCCGTTCTGCTCAGCCAACTGTTGCTTGGCCTGGTCAATGGCTCGTTCTACGCCATCCTCAGCCTGGGCCTCGCCGTCATCTTCGGCCTGCTGCACGTCATCAACTTCGCGCACGGCGCCTTGTTCATGCTCGGCGCGGTGCTCACCTGGGTCGGCCTCAACCAGTTCGGCATCAATTACTGGGCCATGCTGGTGATCGCACCCTTGCTCGTGGGCGTGTTTGGTGTCGCGATCGAGCGGCTGCTGCTGCGCTGGATCTACAAGCTCGACCACCTCTACGGCATGCTGCTCACCCTGGGCGTCACGCTCGTGCTCGAAGGTGTACTGCGCGCCATCTACGGCGCTTCGGGCTTGCCCTACAGCCCGCCGCCCGCCTTGCAGGGGGCCACGCAACTGGGCTTCATGTTCCTGCCCAACTACCGCATCTGGGTGGTGGTCGCTTCGCTGGCCGTGTGCTTCGGCACCTGGTTCCTCATCGAGCGGACGCGCCTCGGCGCCTACCTGCGCGCCGGCACCGAGAACCCGCGCCTGGTCGAGGCCTTCGGCGTCAACGTGCCGCTGATGGTGATGCTCACCTACGCCTTCGGCGTGGCCCTGGCGGGCTTTGCGGGGGTGCTCGCCGCACCGGTGATGCAGGTGTCGCCGCTCATGGGGCAGAACCTGATCATCGTGGTCTTCGCGGTGGTGGTGATCGGCGGCATGGGCTCGATCATGGGCTCCATCCTCACCGGCCTGGGGCTGGGTGTGCTCGAAGGTCTGACCAAGGTGGTTTATCCCGAAGCGTCCGCCACCGTGGTCTTCGTGGTCATGGTGGTGGTGCTGCTGCTGCGGCCTGCCGGCCTGTTCGGAAAGGAGCGCTGAGATGAAGCGCCTGCATCGCTGGGGCTACGGCCTCGTCCTCGTCGGGCTGCTGGTGGCCCCGCTGCTCGGCGCGTACCCGGTCTTCGTCATGAAGGTGCTGTGCTTCGCGCTGTTTGCCTCGGCCTTCAACCTGCTGCTCGGGTACGCGGGGCTGCTGTCGTTCGGACACGCGGCCTTCCTGGGGGGATCGGCCTACCTCGCCGGCCACGCCATGAAGGCCTGGGGCTGGCCGCCCGAGGTCGGCCTGATCGCCGGCACCGCAGCCGGCGCGCTGCTGGGATGGGTGTTCGGTGCCATCGCCATCCGGCGTCAGGGCATCTACTTCTCGATGATCACGCTCGCGCTGGCCCAGTTGGTGTACTTCATCGCGGTACAGACACCCGCCACCGGTGGTGAGGACGGCCTGCAGGGCGTGCCGCGCGGCACGCTGTTCGGACTCATCGACCTGCGCAACGACCTCAACATGTACTACGTGACCGTGGCGATCGTGGTGGCTGCCTACCTGCTGATCATGCGCACCACGACCTCGCCCTTCGGCCAGGTGCTCAAGGGGGTGCGCGAGAACGAGGCGCGCGCCACCTCGCTCGGCTACGACGCCAACCGCGTCAAGCTCACCGCGTTCGTGCTGTCGGCGGCCTTGTCGGGGCTGGCCGGTTCTTTGAAGACGCTGGTGCTCGGTTTTGCCACGCTGACCGATGTGCACTGGCTCACCTCGGGGCAGGTGATCCTCATGACCATGATCGGCGGCGTGGGCACGCTGTTCGGTCCTGTGGTCGGCTCCACGCTGGTGCTGCTGCTCGAAGGCAAGCTCGGGCAGTTCGGCAGCCTGCTCACCCAGCTCAGCGGGTGGGAGGGGTTCACGGCCCTGGGCCAGTCGGTCACCACGGCCATGGGCGTGATGTTCATTTTCTGCGTGCTGGCCTTCCGCCGCGGCATCATGGGCCTGCGTGCCGGCAAGCGCCGGCCGGCGGCCGGACAGGACGGCGCATGAGCGAAGCTGCCCTGCAGTTTGCCCGTGCCGACGACGGCACGCGCATCGCCTTCCGGCTGCGCGAGGTCTCGGCCGCGCGGCCCCGCGTGGCCTTCCTGCATTCGCTGGGCATGGACCACGCGCTGTGGACACCGGTGGCCGAACGCCTGGGCGACAGCGCCAGCCTGCTCTGCCTGGACCTGCGTGGGCACGGCCGCTCCGACAAGCCGCCGCCGCCGTATGGCACCGAGCGCCTGGCCCGCGACCTGCGTGGCGTGCTGGATCACCTGGGGTGGGAGCGCACCGTGCTCGTCGGGGCGTCGCTCGGGGGCTGTGTGTCGCTGCAGTTCGCCGCCGACCACGCCGACCGGCTGTGTGCGCTGGGCCTGGTGGACACCACGGCCTGGTACGGCCCGGATGCTCCGATGACGTGGAACGCGCGCGCGCGCCGGGCCCGGGAAGAGGGGCTGGCGGCCATGATCCCGTTCCAGGAAACGCGGTGGTTCACCGACGCCTTCCGCGTCGC
The DNA here is from genome assembly GCF_011388215.1 of Hydrogenophaga crocea. Lineage (NCBI taxonomy): Bacteria > Pseudomonadati > Pseudomonadota > Betaproteobacteria > Burkholderiales > Comamonadaceae > Hydrogenophaga > Hydrogenophaga crocea. Next base: position 3,256,084 of record NZ_CP049989.1, on the reverse strand, counting down.
GCGACCCGATGCGGTGGAGCGCTGCGTGCACACTTTTCTGGGCAACGATGTGCCCGCTTTCGCAGCGATGTCGGAAATGCTGGGCCGCTTCGACGGACGCAACCTGCTGCCGCGCATCGGCGTGCCCACGGCCATCCTCGTGGGTGAGGAGGACTACGCCACGCCGGTGGCAATGTCGCAGGCGCTGCAGCGCGGCATCCTCGACGCACGGCTCACCGTGGTCCCCTCGGCCCGTCACCTGGTGCAGATCGAGCGCCCCGACGCCGTAGCGAACATGGTGATGCGCCTGCTGACGCTGGTCGAGACCGCCTGAGCCGATCAGGCGCCCGGCGCCTCGGGCGCGCCGCCTTCCATGTCGTGCCAGCGCGCGCGCAGCGCGTCGCGCCGCAACTTGCCGCGCGCGTTGCGCGGCAGGGTGTCGATCGCGCAAACCGCCTTGGGCCGCTTCTCGCGCGGCAGCAGCGCCGCCGCGTGCGCGAGCAGTGCGGCGGTGTCGGTGTGGCTGCCCTCTCGCAGCACCACGAAGCACACCGCCTCTTGGCCGTAGATAGGATCGCTCACGCCCACGGCCGCGGCCTCGGCCACCGCCGGGTGTTGCAGCAAGGCGTCCTCGATCTCGCCGGGCGAGAGCTTGACGCCGCCGCGGATCACGAGATCGTCCATGCGACCCAGCAGGCGCACGAAGCCATCGCGGTCGCGCAGCGCCAGATCGCGGGTGGCGAAGCGACCACCGCGAATCGGCTGCAGCGCACCATCGGCCTGCAGCGTGCCCAGGGCCAGCTTGGCACCTTCGATCACCACCTCGCCCGGCTCGCCCGCCGCACACGTGCGACCGGTCGCGTCCACGACGCGCAAGGCGATGCCGGGCACCGGTTTGCCGGCAGTGCCCACCCGCCGGTCACCCAGCCGATTGCCGCAGATCCAGCCGCCTTCGGACGAACCGTACAGGTTGAGCACGGTGATGCCGGTCTCGCGCTCGAAGCGTTCCCAGGTGCGTTGGGCCAGCGGCGCCGAACTCGACGACATCACGCGCAGGCCTTGCGCGCTGGCCCGCAGGCGCTCGAGCGGCTGGCTCAGCAGGATATTCAGCACGGTGGGTACCCCGGCCGCCACGGTGATGCGGTGCTGCGCAATCCAGTCGGCGAAGCGCGACGCCGAGAACTGCCGCGCCAGGCACAACGAGAGCCCGGTCTGGAGAAACGGCATGAGCGTGAGGATCTGCGGCGAATACCAGCTCAGCGAGCGGTAGTCCAGCAGACGGTCGTCGCCACGCAGGTCGAGCAGTGCGCTGCTGACCAGGCCGTTGAGCCAGTACGAGGCGTGGTCATGCATCACGATCTTCATACGACCGCTGCTGCCCGAGGTGCAGCAGGCTGCGGCGACATCCCCGGGTGCCGGGCCCAGACCCCGCAGCCGGGCGGCGGCTCCAGTGTCGGCCGCGGTGAGCGTGATCGCCGTGGCCTGGCCCGGCACCGGTGGCCATTGGCTGAAGCGCGCGCAGGGCACGGCGCTGGACGGGATGTCGACCACCCCGATGCGCTGGCCGTGCAGCACCAGCGCCGGCTGCAGCGTGTTGAATGCGGCTTGCGTGCTGGCCGCGCCGATCTGCGAAATGTCGAACGGGCAGACCACGGCGGCCAGGCGCCACAGCGCGAGCCAGACAACCAGCGTCTCGATCGGGCCGTCGGCGATCAGGACCACGCGCGTGCCGCGGTGCACGCCGAGGTCCCGCAGCTGCAGCGCCACGCCGTCCACCAGGCGCGCCAGCTCGCCGAAGTCCAGCGACTGGTCCCGATCCACGTCGACCAGGGCCGGGCGCCGTGGGCTGCTGGCCGCGTGGGCGGCCAGCAGGCACTCCACCGGCTGCCAGTCGACCAGGGCGTCGCAGCGCTCCATGGACGGCGGCATCAGGCGCTGGCGCCGTCTGCCTTCGGCAGGCTCAGATTGGCCAGGGCCCACTCACGGAACAGCTCCACGCGCCGCAGCTTGGACTTGGCCGCGGTCGAGGCGAGGAAGTAGCTGGAACTGGACGCCACGCGTGTGCCGAAGGGGGCCACCAGGGTGCCCCGGGCCAGGTCGCGGTCGATCAGCGGCGTGCGTCCGATGGCCAGGCCCATACCTTCCACGGCCGCAGCTTGCGAGGTGAGCTGCAACTGGAACACGGACTCGCCCGCGAAACGCACGTGGCTGTGCCCCGCGGCATCGAGCCAGGCGGGCCAGTCGTCCTGGTAAAGCGAGTAGAAGTAGGTGCGGATCCGCACGAAGCGGGCCAGCCGCTCCGCCTCGCTGCCCTCGCTGCCCAGGCTTTCCAGCAACTGCGGGGAGCAGACCGGGAAGAAGGTCTCGCCGTGCAGCAGGTCCGCACGCATGCCGCTCCAGCGGCCCGAGCCGTAGCGGATCGACACGTCGTGCGTGTTGTTGTCGAACTCGTCGAAGTTGGCGCTGGTGGACAGGTGCACCGTGATGTCCGGGTGGCGGCGCTGGAAATCGGGCAGGCGCGGGATCAGGCAGTGCACCGCATAGGCCGGCAGGCAGGCGATGACCAGCACCGTGTTCACCACCTTCTTGCGCGTGTTGTCGCTGGCGATGGCCAGCATGCTGATGGCTTCACTCACCGAGCGCAGGTACTCCGTGGCCGCGGGGGTGAGCGCCAGGGTGTTGCGCTTGCGGGTGAACAGCTTGATCTCCAGCCGGTCCTCGAGAGCCTTGATCTGGTGGCTGATGGCGGTCTGCGTGACCGACAGCTCTTGCGCGGCGCGCGTGAAGCTCAGGTGACGCGCTGCGGACTCGAATGCCAGCAGGCTCTGCAAGGAAGGAATGAAGGGTCTCATGCGGGGGCTCTCAAGTGCTGCGGCCCGGCTTCTTCCGTCCGGCGTCGATGTGTCGGCGCGGGATGATCCCTGCGCTCTTCCAACCCTGCATTCCCTATTGACCCAGCGGCGCAATGGTAGCGGCAGGCTGGGCCCGGCGCGGCGCGGTGAGCGGTCATCGCGCGCGTCCCGTGAGTTTGAAGCTGCCTTGTGCGCTCGCCAGCAGCAGGGTGCCGTCGAGCCAGGCCTCGCCGCGCGCAAAGAACAGCGTGCGCGCGCGCTGCACCAGAAAGCCCTTGGCCACCACCACGCCGCTGGCGCCCTTGTTGATGAAGTTCACCGTGAGCGAGACGGTGTGGCCGTGCAGGGGTTCGTGCCCCGGCGGGCTGTAGAGACCCGCGTAGCCGCAGGCCACATCCAGCAGGGTGGACAGCACGCCGCCCTGCAGCACGCCCTGCCGGTTGAGCAGGCAGGGCTGAACCGGCAACTCGAACTCGGCATAGCCTTCGCACCATTGCGTCTGCCGCACGCCGATCAGTTCGAGGAACGGGTTGTCGACCACCGACTCGGGCGCGTCGTGGTGGGCTGAGCCGGCGTGGGGGGATCGCGGTGCTTGCATGAGAAAAGCTTAGGCACAGCGCCGGCGCTTCACCACTGAAACCCATTCATGGCGTCATGAGGCGTTCTCACCCGCCGTGTGCGCGAATGAGGGGCTCTCATGGCCGGATGAAAAACTATCGCTCGCACGCCCCGGACCCCACCAGTACTCTCCGCCGCACCCGACCAAGCCCACGCAGGCCTGCGTGCGCCCCCCGGGCTCCATTCACGAACACGCAGCAGGAGATGAACATGAAATCCTTCCCCGGCGCCAAGTCCGCGCTCTTCCTGGGCGCCGCCCTGTGCCTGGCCGCACCGGTGCATGCGCAGTACACGCAAGACGTGGTCAAGATCGGTTTCGCCACCGACATGTCCGGCCTGTTCTCCGACATCGACGGCGCGGGTGGCGTGGAGGCCGTGCGCATGGCGATTGCCGACTTCGGCGGTCAGGTGAATGGCAAGAAGATCGAGCTGATGTTCGTGGACCACCAGAACAAGCCCGACATCGCGTCCACCAAAGCGCGGGAGTGGATCGACGTGAACCAGGTCGATCTGTTGCTGGGCGGGGTGAACTCCGCCGTCGGCCTGGCCATGTCCAAGGTGTCGGCCGAGAAGAAGACGGTCTACATCTCGGTGGGCGCCGGTACCGCCCGCCTCACCAACGAGGAGTGCACGCCCTACACCGTGAACTACGCGCTCGACACCATCGCGCAGGCGCGTGTGGCCGGCCGGGCGGTGACGGATGCGGGCGGCAAGTCCTGGTACTTCCTGGTGGCCGACTACGCCTTCGGCCATTCGCTGGAGAAGGACACCTCCGAGGTGGTGAAGTCCGCCGGGGGGCAGGTGCAGGGCTCGGTGCGCCACCCGGTGTCGGCGTCGGACTTTTCCTCGTTCCTGATGCAGGCGCAGGCGTCGCGGGCGCAGGTGCTGGGCCTGGCCAATGCGGGCAGCGATCTGCACAACTCGGTCAAGGCCGCCGCCGAGTTCGGCGTCAACCGCAACATGCGCATGACCGCCATGATGCAGTTCATCTCGGACACCCACACCATGGGCCTGCAGGCCACCCAGGGCATGTACCTGTCCGAGGCCTGGTACTGGGACCTGAACGAGGAAACCCGCGCCTGGTCGCGCCGCTTCTTCGAGAAGACCAAGCGCATGCCCTCGGTGCTGCAGGCCGGGGCCTACTCGGCCACCACCACCTACCTCAACGCGGTGAAGGCGGTGGGCACCGACAACGCCGACAAGGTCATGGCGCAGCTCAAGACCGCGAAGATCAACGACTTCTTCGCCAAGAACGGCTACATCCGCCCCGACGGCCGCATGGTGCACGACTACTACCTGATGCAGGTGAAGAAGCCATCCGAATCCAAGTACCCCTGGGATTACTACAACCTGGTGGCCACGGTGAAGGGCGAAGACGCCTTCAACACCAAGGCCGAATCGAAGTGCGCGCTGTGGAAGTGATCGCGGCGCACTGATCCCCGGTCCCTTGCACGCCGACCTCCGCCGCGGGTGGGGTCGGCGTTTTCGTTCAGGAGCATCCCATGCAATTCATCCAGGCGCCCGGCCTGCCCGCGCCCGCAGGCCACTACGCGCAGGCCGTGCGGGCCAACGGTTTCGTGTTCGTGTCGGGCATGCTGCCCGACCCCGCCCTGCCGGACTTCGATTCGCAGGTGCGCGACGTGTTGCAGCGCTGCCATCAGGTGTTGCAGGCCGCGGGATGCGACTGGCCCCAGGTGGTGCAGTGCACCGCCTACCTCGCGGGCGTTGGCCACTGGCCAGCATTCAATGCGGTCTATGCGCAGGTGCTGGGCCCGCATCGCCCGGCGCGGGCCGTGGTGCCGGTGCCCGAGCTGCACCATGGCTGCCTGATCGAGCTGCAGCTGGTTGCCGTGACCACCGCCGAATGAGACCCCCTCATGCGGCGATGAAAAACAATCGCTCGCCGCGTCGAGGCCGCCCTCCTAGACTGCACGCAGCCACTTCCTGGCCATTCAATTTGCGAACCACGATGGACACCCGAACCTCCCCTTCCGACGCCCGCACCGAACGCCTGCAGATGTACATCGGTGGGCAATGGGTCGATGGCAGCAGCGGCCGCACGCTCGACAGCCTCAACCCCTACACCCAGCAGGTCTGGGCCACCGTTCCCGATGCCGGCGAAGCCGACGTGAAAGCCGCCATCGCGGCTGCCCGTGACGCCTTCGACAACGGGCCGTGGCGCCGCACCACGCCGCAACAGCGGGCCGCGCTGATGCGCAAGCTCGGTGACCTGATCGCGCGCGACGCCGAGCGCATGGCGCGCATCGAGTCGATGGACAACGGCAAGTTGCTGCGCGAGATGCTCGGCCAGTGGAATTACCTGCCCCAGTGGATGTACCACTACGCCGGCATGGCCACGCAGAGCCAGGGCGACGTGTTGCCCAGCGACCGACCCAACTTCATCGCCTTCACGCGCAAGGAACCCATCGGGGTCGTCGCGGCCATCACGCCGTGGAACTCGCCCTGCCTGCTCATGATGTTCAAGCTCGCACCGGCGCTCGCTGCCGGCTGCACCTTCGTGGTGAAGCCCTCGGAGCACACCCCGGTGTCCACGCTGCGCTTCGCCGAGCTGGTGGAGGAGGCGGGGTTTCCGCCAGGCGTCTTCAACGTCGTCACGGGTGGGGCCGACGCGGGGCGCTGGCTGGTGTCCAGCCCCGACATCGACAAGATCAGCTTCACTGGCTCGGACGGCGTGGGCAAGGCCATCGCACGGGCCGGCGCCGAGAACCTCACGCGCGTGTCGCTCGAGCTCGGCGGCAAGTCGCCGCAGGTGGTGTTCGAGGACTGTGACATCGAGGCGGCGGTCAACGGCGTCATCTCCGGCGTGTACGCGGCCACTGGCCAGACCTGCATGGCGGGCTCGCGTCTCGTGGTGCACCGATCCATCCACGACCAGGTGGTCGAGCGGCTGGTGGCCCGCGCGCGCAGCATCAAGCTCGGCGACCCGCTGGACCTGGCCAGCGAAATGGGACCGGCCGCCACCGGCCAGCAGTTCAACAAGATCCTGTCGATGGTGAAGGCGGCCGAGGCCGAAGGGGCCTGCCTGGCCTACGGCGGCCGCCAGGATGCGCTGGGCGGCTACTTCGTGCAGCCCACGATCCTCACCCAGGTGCACAACGGCATGGACATCGCGCGCGAGGAGGTGTTCGGGCCGGTGCTGTCGGTGATCACCTTCGACACCGAAGAGGAAGCGATCCGCATCGCCAACGACACGCGCTACGGCCTGGCCGCCGGCATATGGACGCAGAACGTGCAGCGCGCGCACCGCGTGGCCACGCAGCTGCGCGCCGGCAGCGTCTGGGTCAATGCCTACCGCGTCACCGCACCGTTCGCGCCCTTTGGCGGCTTCAAGCACAGCGGCATCGGCCGCGAGAACGGGCAGGACGGGCTCGACGCCTTCCTCGAAACCAAGACCGTGTGGGTGGAGCTGAGCGGCAACCTGCGCGATCCGTTCAAGCTGGGTTGACGCCGCGATGAGCATGGAATCGCTGGGTCGTTTCGACCATGTGATCGTGGGCGCCGGTTCGGCCGGCTGCGTGCTGGCCAACCGGCTGTCCGCCGATCCCGCTGTGCGCGTGGCGCTGATCGAAGCGGGCGAGACCGATTGGTACCCGTGGATCCACATCCCGATCGGCTACTTCTACACCATCAACAACCCGCGCACCGACTGGTGCTACACGGCCGAGCCCGACGCCAACCTCGCGGGCCGCGGCATCAAGTACCCCCGCGGCCGCGTGCTGGGGGGCTCATCGTCCATCAACGCCATGGTCTACATCCGCGGCCAGGCCGCCGATTTCGACGGCTGGGCCGCGATGGGCAACCGCGGGTGGTCGTGGTCCGAGGTGCTGCCCTACTTCAAGCGCTCCGAGGACCACCACCGCGGCGCCAGCGCCGCGCACGGCAGCGGGGGCGAGCTGCGCGTGGAGGGGTTGCGCGCCGGGTGGGAGGTGCTCGACGCCTTCTGCGACGCGGCCGTGCAGTGCGGCATTCCCCGCAGCGACGACTTCAACACCGGCGACAACGAGGGCGTGGGCTACTTCGAGGTGACGCAAAAGCGCGGGGTTCGCATGAGCACCGCGCGCGCCTTCCTCAAGCCCGCGCGCCAGCGTCCGAACCTCACGGTGTTCACCCGCACCCAGGTGCTGCGCGTGGCGTTCGAGGGCCGCCGTGCCACCGGTCTGGTGGTGCGGCGCGGCGGGCAGGACCTGCGGATCGAGGCGGCGCGCGAGGTCATCCTCTCGGGCGGCACCATCGGCTCGGCCCAGGTGCTGCAGTTGTCGGGCGTGGGCGATGCCCAGGCCCTGCAGCGCCTGGGCATCCCGAGCGTGCAACACCTGCCCGGCGTCGGCGCCAACCTGCAGGACCACATCGCCGCGCGCACCATGCTGCGCGTGAAGGACACCGTCACCCTCAACCAGCAGGCCTCGAGCCTGTGGGGCAAGGCGCTGATGGGCCTGGACTATGCGCTGCGCCGCCGTGGCCCGTTGACGATCCCGCCCGCCCTGGTGAATGCCTTCGTGCGCAGTGATCCGTCGCAGCCCACGCCCGACCTGCAGTTCGTCTGTTACCCCATCACCTACGACAAGCTCGGCGACCCGCCGCACGCGTTCCCGGGGTTCACCGCGGGTGTCTGCATGCTGCACCCGGAGAGCCGGGGCAGCGTGCGCCTCAAGAGCCCGGACCCGCTGGCCGCGCCGGCCATCCAGCTGAACTTCCTCGACACCGAGCGCGATTGCCGAACGGTGGTGAAGGGGCTGCGGATGCTGCGCGAGGTGTGCCAGGCGCCGGCCATGCAACGCTTCGCCCCCGAGGAGTTTCTGCCCGGCCACCAGGTGCAGGGCGACGACGAACTGCTCGATGGCATCCGCAAGATGGCGGGTACCATCTTTCATCCTGTGGGCACCTGCCGCATGGGGCAGGACGATCAGGCCGTGGTGGACGAGCGGCTGCGGGTGCACGGGGTGCAGGGGCTTCGCGTCGTCGACGCGTCCATCATGCCGCGCATCATTTCGGGCAACACCAATGCCACGGCGATCATGATCGGGGAGAAGGGGGCGGACATGATTCGCGAGGACGCGCGCCGCTGAGGGGCGCCGCCGGGGCGTGGCCCCGGCCCACTTCCTGACACCGGCCCCTCGAGGGCCGGTTGTCTTTGGGGGTGCTCAGCCCGCCCGCAGGGCGAGCACCGCGGCCAGCACGGCCACCGAGGCGGCCGTGGCCGAAACGGCGGCCGCGATCACCGCGATGGTGTTTGCGCTGGTGCCGGCGGTGGCCGGTACCTGGGCCGTCGGGACCAGGGCCGGTGCCGCCTGGGGTGCGGTGGCGGGCGCTGCCGCCGGGCGCATCGGCTGCGCCGCGGTGTCGCCGGCGCCGTCCGCAGGCGCCGACAGCTCGCGCACGAAGCGGGTGAAGAAATCGTCCGCCATGCGCCGGGTCACGCCGTCGATCAGGCGCGCGCCGACCTGGGCCAGCCGTCCGCCCACCTGGGCGTTGGCGCGATAGCGCAGGCGGGTGCCCTCGGCCACGTCATCCAGCGCCACCGAGGCACTCCCCTTGCCGAAGCCCGCGACGCCGCCCGAGCCCTCGAAGTTCAGGGCGTAGGAGGTGGGGGGCTGCACGTCGCGCAGCTCGAGCTTGCCCGCGAAGCGCGCGCGCACCGGCCCCACCGTGGCCGCCATGGCCACGCGGTAGCGGTTGTCGCCGTCGGCTTCGAAGGTGTCGCAACCCGCCAGACAGCGTTGCAACACGCGCGGGTCGTTGAGGGCCCGCCACACGGTGTCGCGGTCGGCCTGGAGGATTTTTTCGCCTTGGATGTCCATGGTGTTCTTCGTTGTGCGGGTCACGGCGCCGCGTGGGTGGGCGCGCGCAAGCGCTCGGCCGCGAGCTTCACGGCTTTCACGATCTCGGGATACGCGCCACAGCGACAGAGGTTGCCGGCCAGGTGGTTGCGGATCTCGTGGTCCTGGGGTTCGGGGTTGTGCGCGAGCAATTGCTTCGCCATCAGGATGAAGCCGGGCGTGCAGAAGCCGCACTGGAACGCGCCAGCGTCGATGAAGGCCTGCTGCACCGGGTCGAGCTGACCGTCGCGCGCCAGGCCTTCGATGGTAGCCACCTCGGCGCCGTCGGCGTGCATGGCGGGGTAGATGCAGCCGGTGACGGCCTGGCCGTTGACGACCACGGTGCAGCAGCCGCAAAGGCCCTGGCCGCAGCTTTCGCGCGCGCCGTGCAGGCCGCAGTCGCGCACCACCTCGACCAGCGAGTGGTAAGCCTCGACCTGGCGTGCCACAGGCTCACCGTTGAGATGGAACTGGATCAGGGTGCTGGTGGTGCTCATGGGGTCGTGCCTCAATCGGCCAGGGTTTCGCCGCGCTGCGCGGCCAGCGCGCGCATCACCGATTCGGGCGTGATGGGCAGCGAAAAGATGCGAACGCCCACGGCGTCGTGGATGGCCTCCGCCACGGCCGAAGCGACGCCGAAGCAGCCGCTTTCGCCCAGGCCTTTGGCGCCATAGGGGCCCGATGCCTGTTGTGCGTCCACCGCCTCGCAGCCGAAGGCCTCGGGGATGTCGTGGATGCCCGGGATCTTGTACTCGGAGAACGAGGCGTTGCGCAGCCGGCCCTCGGCATCGAACTCCATCTTCTCCAGGTGGGTCATGCCGAGCTGCATGATCGCCGCGCCGGAGATCTGCGACTCGACCACCTTGGGATTGAGTGGCGTGCCGCAATCGACCACGTTCTCGATGCGCAGCAGGCGGAAGTGGCCCGTCTCGGTGTCCACCTCGACCTCGACGCCCGTGCCTCCGATCATCCAGTTGGGCGTGATGTCGGGCGATCGGCCTTGCGCATCGGGCGACTGGTATGGCGGCATGAAGGTGCCCGTGCCCACCAGCGTGCCCGCGGGCATGCCGTACTTCTTGCGCAGCAGCAGGCCCGCATCGGCGATGCCCTGGAACGGAAGGCCGAGCTGCTGCGCGAGCGCCGCCAGCTGGTCCAGCAGGTCCTGCGCGGCCAGGCGCACGGCGTGACCCATGTGGAAGGTCGAGCGCGAGCCCAGGGTGGCCATGTCGTAAGGCGTCACGTCGGTGTCCGGGTGCACCACACGGATCTGCTCGGCCTTGAGGCCCAGGGCGTCGGCGGCCACCAGCGCCATGGCGGTGTCCGAGCCCTGTCCCATGTCCACGGTGCTGATCAGGAGCACACAGCTGCCGTCGCCCCCCAGGGTGATGGTGGCCACCGATGTGGTGGGGGCCACCAGGGCCTTGAAGCCCAGGCCGATGCCGCGGCCGCGCCGCACGGTGCCCGTGCCCCGGTCGATCGGCTGCTCCCATTGCATGCGGCGCGCCACCGCGTCGAGCACCTGGCGCAGTGCGGCGTCTTTCATGACCGTGCCCGTGGCGTGCGGTCGTCCGTTTTCCAACAGGTTCAAGCGCCGGAATGCCAGGGGGTCCATGCCCAGCGCCCGCGCGATCAGGTCGGCCTGGCATTCGTAGCCCCACACCACCTGCGTGATGCCGAAGCCGCGGAACGCACCGGCGGGCGGCAGGTGCGTATAGACCTGGTAGGAGTCGATGTCGAGGTTGGCAATGTCGTACGGACCGCCGGCGGTGAAGCCCGACTTCTGCGTCACGCGCGGGCCGATGTCGGCGTAGGCCCCACCGTTCCAGTACACCTCGCAGTGGCGACCTGTGATGCGGCCCTCGGCATCCACCGCGCTGCGGATGCGGAAGGTGGTGGCGTGCTTGGTGATGGTGTAGAACTGCTCTTCCATCGTCAGCGCCAGACGCACCGGGCGCCGCGCGATGAGCGCCAGCGCCACGGTCAGCGCCTCGAGCTTGATGTAGAGCTTGGCGCCGAAGCCGCCGCCGAGCAGGCGCGTCTTCACCTGCACCTGGTTCTCGCGCCAGCCCAGCAGGCGCGCGATCTCGATGCGAACGAACGACGGGCTCTGCGAAGCGGTGTGGATCACGATGCCTTCGCCCTGGGGCTCAGCCACCGTCACCATGGGCTCCATGGGCACGTGCATGACCTGCTGGGTCTTGAAGGTGTGGTCGAACACCTGCGCCGCTTCGGCAAAGGCCTTGGCCACGTCGCCGTGACGCAGCCGGTAGTCGAGGGCGACGTTGGTGCCCTTGCGGCCGGCCAGGTGCTTGAGATCGGGAAAGGTGCCGGCGGGCTTGAGCGCGTCGTGCACCAGCACCGTCGACGTGGCCGCCTCGACCTCGTCGAATACCGCGGGCAGCACCTCGTAGTCCACCACCACCAGCCCGGCCGCGGCTTCGGCGGCGTGCGGATCACCCGCCAGCACCACGGCGACGGGTTCACCCACGTGACGCACCTTCTCGATGGCGAGGATGGGTTGGTCATGGAACGCCGGGCCGTAGTGCGGATCGGGGATCCGTCGGATCACGTCCTGCGCCGTGATCACATGCGTTACGCCAGGCATGTCCTGGGCGGCCCGGGTGTCGATACCGAGGATGCGCGCGTGCGCGTGCGGACTGCGCACCACCTTGGCGTGCAGCATGCGTGGCAGCTCGACGTTGTGCGTGTAGTCGGCGGTGCCGGTGACTTTGGCCACCGATTCGAGGCGGTCCATGCGCCGGCCCACCTGGGGGTCTGGCGTGCGAATGTCGCTCATGCGTGGCTCCGGTTGCGGTTCAGGGCGATCTGCACGGCGCGGGGCAAGGCCACGCGCAACAGCTGGCGCTTGTAGGCCGCGCTGCCGTGCGAGTCGGCCACCAGCGGCGCCTCGGCCACCGCGGCCTCGGCCGCCTCGCGCAGCACCGGCGCGCTCAGGCCGCGCTGCTCCAGGATGGTCTGTGCGTTGCGCAGCGGCGTCGGGCAGTCGGTGGCGGCCCCGGTGAAGATGCGTGCGTGCGTGACGCGCTCGCCTTGCAGGCCCAGCACCACGGCCAGACCCAGCGCAGGCCAGTCGTGGGCCGCGCGCGTCGTGAGCTTGAGGTAGGCCCCGGGTCCGGCCTGCGGCGGCACGCGCAATTCGGTGATCAGTTCGTCGCGCCGCACCACGGTCTCGTAGTAGCCGGTGCACAGGGTCGCGGCAGGAACCTCGCGCACCCCTTGCGGCCCGCTGATGACGACCGTGGCGTCGAGCGCCGCCATCACGGGCGGCATGTCCATGTGCGGATCGGCGTGGCTGAGATTGCCGCCGATGGTGGCCACGGCGCGCACCCGGGGATTGGCCACGCCACGCAAGGCGTGCGCCAGCATCGGCCAGCCCTCGCGCACGGCGGGGTGGGCTTCGATGTCCGCCAGTCGCGCCATGCCGCCGATGCGCAGGCTGCCATCGGCCTGGCGCGCGATGCGGGCGTGCTGGTCGCCGATGCGCTGCAGGCTGACCAGCCGCGTGGGCCGCAGCACGCCCGCTTTCATCATCAGCATCACCGCCGTGCCGCCGCCCACCGGGCGCACGTTGGGGTCTTCGGGGTCGAGCAGGGACAGCGCTTCGTCGAGCGAGTACGGGAGCAGGAATTCGAACGGGGTCATGGCGACACCTGGGCGCAGAGGTCGAGGAGTGCCTGGGCGACCCGGTCGGGCACCTCAAGCGGTGTGAGGTGGCGCGCGCCTTCGATCACGTCGAGCGTCGCCCCGGGGATCGCCTCGTGCATCGCGCGCGACATGGCGACCGGCGCGGCGTAGTCTTCTTCGCCGACCTGGATCAGCGTGGGCACGCGGATCCCCGCGAGCGAGGCCCTGGCATCGAAGCCGCCGAGCATGCGGCAGGCCTGCACGTAGCCTTCGAGATCGTTGCGCAGGAACACGTCGACCCAGTGCTGCACCTGGGCCGGTTCGCGTTCGCGAAAACCGTCGCTGAACCAGCGCGTGACCTGGAAGTCGGTGAGCGACGCCAGGCCCTGCGCGAGCGCCTTTTGCGCACGGGCCTCCCAATCGGCCGGTGCCGTGGGGCCGTACCATGCGGTGGTGTCGATCAGGGCCAGGCCGGCGGTGTGTTGCGGGTGGTCGATGGCGAACTGCAGCGCCACGCAGCCGCCCATGGACGCGCCGCCGACCACCACGCGGTTCAGGCCGAGTTGCGCGAGCACCTCGCGCAGGTCTTGCGACATGCGCGCGGTGCTCGCCGGTGTGCGGGCCGTGCCCGATCGGCCGTGGCCGCGGGCGTCGATCGCCACCAGCGAGGCGCGATCGCCCAGGCGCTGCGCCACCGCGTTCCAGAAGCTGTGGTCCATGCCCAGCGAGTGCACCAGTGCCATCACGGGCGCACCGGCCGGAGCCATGCGGGCTTGGTAGGCGATGGGGACACCATCGCTGGCGTTCAGCAGTGCGCCGGGAACTTCGTTCTTCATAGGGCGCGGATTCTGGCCAGCGCCCCCTGGGCTGACAAACGAGAAATATCGGTGGAGCGAATGAAAGTCTTTCATGCCTGAGCCGCGAGCGTCACAGGCCTGCGGCCCCGGTCCGAGGGCGCATGAATCTTCTTCATGGTGATGCCCGAGATAAATCGTTTGCGCGTCGCGCGCGTCTCCCAAAGCATCGCGCCCCTGAAACCAACAACGAGGAGACAAGGATGCACCCCTTCCAACCCGACCGACGCCGCGCCCTGCGGATGGCAACGCTGCTGGCTGCGCCCGCCTTCATGCCCGGCACTCTGCTGGCGCAGGACTACCCGAGCCGACCGATCCGTGTGATCGTGCCCTTCGCACCGGGTGGAGTGGTCGACATCACGGCACGCCTGCTCACCCAGAAGCTGACCGAACGCCTGGGCTGGAACTTCGTGGTCGACAACCGGCCGGGCGGCAACGGCTTCATCGCCGTTTCGGCCGCGGCCAAGGCCGCACCGGATGGCTACACCCTGCTGGCCGCGCACACCGGCGAGTTCGCGGTGAACCCGGGCCTCTTCCCCAACGTGCCCTACGAACTCGACCGCGACTTCGCGCCCATCACCATGATCAGCGACACCCCGATGCTGCTGGTGGCCAACGCGCAGCAGCCGTTCAACACGGTGGCGGAACTGGTGGCCGCGGCGCGCAAGGCGCCGGGCAGCATCACCTTTTCTTCGCCGGGCAACGGCAGCATCAACCACCTGGCGGGTGAATGGTTCGCGGTGGAAGCGGGCGCCAAGCTGCTGCATGTGCCCTATCGCGGCGGCGCGCCTGCCATGGCGGCCGTGGCCTCGGGCGAGGTGGCGCTCGGTGTGGTCGCGATCCCCGCGGTGCTGCCACACCTGCAGGCCGGCCGCGTGAAGGTGCTGGGCCTGACGACCGCGCGCCGCTCAGGCTTCAACAAGGACTGGGTGCCCGCGGCCGAAGCGGGCGTGAAGAACGTGGACGCCTCCAACTGGGTGGGCCTGTTCGCGCCCAAGGGCGTGCCGGCCGACGTCCTGGCGCGGCTGCACGCCGAGGTGGTGAAGACGCTGGAGCAGCCCGACGTGAAGAAGCGCTTTGCCGAAGCCGGCGCCGAACTGGGAGGCATGTCATCGGCCGACTTCGCGCAGCGCATCCGCAGCGACGCGGCGCGCTACAAGGACATCGTCCAGAAGGCCGGCATCCGGCCCGAGTGATTGGGGCAGGCGGTGGGCGCGGCGCCCAAGGCGGCGAATGTCCCGCGCCCTGAATGCGCCAGGGGGTTCCCTTAGGATCGGCGGCTCTTTTCGATCCATTGCCCGAGGAACATTCCCATGAAAACGCGTGCCGCCGTCGCCTGGAAAGCAGGCGCTCCCCTCACCATTGAAGAACTCGACCTCGAAGGCCCGCGCGCGGGCGAGGTGCTGGTGGAGATCAAGGCCACGGGCATCTGCCACACCGACTACTACACGCTCTCGGGCGCCGACCCCGAGGGCCTGTTCCCCGCGGTGCTGGGCCACGAGGGCGCGGGCGTGGTGCTCGAGGTGGGCGCGGGCGTGACCTCGCTCAAGCCCGGCGATCACGTGATCCCGCTCTACACGCCCGAGTGCCGCCAGTGCAAGTTCTGCCTGAGCCGCAAGACCAACCTGTGCCAGCTCATCCGCGGCACGCAGGGCAAGGGCCTGATGCCCGACGGCACCTCGCGCTTCTCGCTCAACGGCAAGCCCATCCTGCACTACATGGGCACGAGCACCTTCAGCAACCACATCGTCGCGCCCGAGATCGCGCTGGCCAAGATCCGGCCCGACGCACCCTTCGACAAGGTCTGCTACATCGGCTGCGGCGTCACCACCGGCGTGGGCGCGGTGATCTACACCGCCAAGGTGGAGGCGGGCGCCAACGTGGTGGTGTTCGGCCTCGGCGGCATCGGCCTGAACGTGATCCAGGGCGCGAAGATGGTGGGCGCCGACAAGATCATCGGCATCGACCTGAACCCCGCGCGCGAGGCCATGGCGCGCAAGTTCGGCATGACGCACTTCATCAACCCCAAGGAGGTGCCGAACGTGGTCGATGCCATCGTGCAGCTCACCGACGGCGGCGCCGACTACTCGTTCGAGTGCATCGGCAACACGCAGGTGATGCGCCAGGCGCTCGAGTGCACGCACAAGGGCTGGGGCCGCAGCATCATCATCGGCGTGGCCGAGGCGGGCGCCGAGATCAGCACGCGCCCGTTCCAGCTCGTCACCGGCCGCAAGTGGGAAGGTTCCGCCTTCGGCGGCGCGCGCGGCCGCACCGACGTGCCCAAGATCGTCGACTGGTACATGGAAGGCAAGCTCAACATCGACGACCTGATCACGCACACGCTCAAGCTCGAAGACATCAACAAGGGCTTTGACCTGATGAAGGCCGGCGAGTCCATCCGTTCGGTGGTCGTGTTCTGAGATGGCCGGGATCAAGACGCTGGAGACGCACCGCTGCTTCGGCGGCGTGCAGGGCTTCCACGAACACGACTCGGCGCAGATCGGCCTGCCCATGCGCTTCGGCGTGTTCGTGCCGCCGCAGGCCGAACAGGGCCCGCGGCCCGTGCTCTTCTGCCTGGCCGGGCTCACCTGCAACGAGCAGACCTTCGCCATCAAGGCCGGCGCGCAGCAGCACGCGGCCGCGCACGGCCTGATCCTGGTCACGCCCGACACGAGCCCGCGCGCCACCGGTGTGGCCGAGGCCGACGCGCACTGGGACTTCGGCCACGGCGCGGGCTTCTACCTCGACGCCACGCAGCCGCCCTACGCGAAGCACTGGCGCATGGAGAGCTGGCTCATGGGCGAGCTGCCCGGCGTGCTCGCCGAACACTTTCCGGTGCGCAACGACCGTGTCGGTGTGCTCGGACATTCCATGGGCGGCCACGGGGCGCTCACGCTGGCGCTGCGCCACCCGGGGCGCTTTCAGAGCGTGTCGGCTTTCGCGCCGATCTGTGCGCCCACCGAAGTGCCCTGGGGCCACAAGGCCTTCGGCGGCTACCTGGGCGACGACCGCGCCACCTGGGCCAGGCACGACGCGGTGAAACTCATCGAAGCCGGCGCGCGCGCGCCCTCCCTGCTGGTGGACCAGGGCCTGGACGACAACTTCCTGGCCCAGCAGCTCGCGCCCGATCGCCTCGAAGCCGCATGCACCGCGGCCGGCCAGCCGCTCACGCTGCGCCGCCACGCGGGCTACGACCACGGCTACTTCTTCATCCAGAGCTTCGTGGCCGAGCACATCGCGCACCACGCGCGCGCGCTCAACGCCTGAGGCGGGGCGCAGCGGGGCGCGGCAGCGCCCCGCCCGCGCATCACCCCACCTGCACCGGCACGAACAGCACCGCGTCGTCGCGGCGCAGTTGCAGGGCCACGGAGCCCTTGAGGCCCTTCACCGCGGCGCGCACCTCGTCGGGCGTGGACACGGGCTGGCCGTTGATGCCGATGAGGATGTCGCCCGGGCTCACGCCCGCCGACTCGGCCGGGCCGGTCACGCCCTCGATCAGCAGGCCGCGGCGCTGGCCCGAGGCCTCGCGCTCGCCCGGCGTCAGCGGGCGCAGCGCCAGGCCGAGCTTCACGTCGCCGCCCCATTCGCGGCCGCCGCGTTCGGCCTGGGCCGTGGTGCTGGCCTTGGCGCGCGCGTCGGCGAGCTCGGCCGTGGCGTGCGCGTCGTGGCGCTCGCGCCAGTAGCCAATTTCCACGCGGTCGCCGGGCCTGGCCTGGCCGATGGCCAGCGGCAGGTCGGCCACGGTGTCGATCTTCTTTTGGCCCAGGCTCAGGATCACGTCGCCCGCGCGCAGGCCCGCGCGCTGCGCCGGGCTGCCGTTCTCCACGTCGGTGATCAGTGCGCCGCGAGGCGACTTCAGCCCGAAAGACTCGGCGAGCGCCTGGTCCACCTCTTGCGCGGCCACCCCCAGGCGCGCGTGTTCTGCATGACCGGTGCGCATGATCTGGTCCTTCACCTTGAGGGCGACGTCGATCGGGATCGCGAACGCCAGGCCCTGGTAGCCCCCTGTCTGGCTGTAGATCTGCGAGTTGATGCCCACCACCTGCCCGTCGGCGTTGAACAGCGGGCCGCCCGAGTTGCCGGGGTTGATGGCGACGTCGGTCTGGATGAAGGGCACGGTGGTCTCGTCGGGCAGGCTGCGGCCCTTGGCGCTCACCACGCCCGCGGTGGCGGTGTTCTCGAAGCCGAAGGGCGAGCCGATGGCCAGCACCCATTCGCCCACCTTGAGCGATTGCTCGCTGCCCAGCGGCGCCACGGGCAGGCCCCTGGCGTCGATCTTGAGCACGGCCACGTCGGTCTGCGGGTCCACGCCCACCACGCGCGCGCTGTACTCGCGGCGGTCGCGCAGCTTCACGGTCACGCGTTGCGCGCCCTCGACCACGTGCGCGTTGGTGAGGATCACGCCGTCGGCGTCGACGATGAAGCCCGAGCCCTGGCCGCGCACGGTCTGCGGACCGGGCGGCTGGCGCGGGCCCCAGCCCGGAATGCCCTCGAAGGGGTTGTTCTGGCCATCGAAGGCCACGCGCCGCGTGCCGCTCACGGCGATGTTCACCACCGCGTCGCCGTGTTCTTGCGCGATGGCCGAGAAGTCGGGCACGCTGAGCCGGGTGCCGGCCGGGCTGGCCACCGCGGCACTGCGGGCCGGCGCGGCGTGGCGCTGCTGCCACCACTGGGTGGACAGGCCGCCCACCGCGCCCGAGGCCAGCATGGCGGCGAGCAGCGGGGCGAGCACCCAGCGCGGGCCGGTGCGCGGGGCGCTGCGGTCGGGTGCGGGTTCGGTATCGAGGTTCATGAGCGTTCTCCTGAAAGGGGCTGGACCGCGAGCAGGGCATCACCCGCCAGGCGCAGCGCGCTCAGCGCTTCCCAGGGGTGGTGCTGCCGGAGGTGGAAGGCCGCTTCCTCGATGTGCACCGACGAGAGCGAGCCCGCGCCCGCGCTTTCGCGCAACAGCCAGCGCGCATGGCCCACGCGTCGCGCGGCCTGCTCGTCGTGGTCGCAGTAGATCGCGACGATGGCCTCGCGCACGTCGTCGCGCAGGGCCTGCACGTCGGTGCTGCCCAGGGCGGGGGCGGTGGGGTGCGGATGACCCGTGGCATGGATCAGGGAATCGATACCCACCAAGGCTGTTTGCATCGCGTCCATTGCAAAACCTCCGGCTGGTGCTGCCCGGGCACCATGTCCGGGTTTCTGGGTCCAGCGTGTGAACGCAAGGATGCGCGCCGCGCATCTCCACCGCGCTACCGCTGGCGCCGCGCGTGTTTCGAATGAAACACAGGCCGCTCAGCGCGCGATCACGCCGCGCCAGCCGCCACCGATCAGCGTGGCCACGTCGATCAGCACGCCCGGCAGCGCGAGCCCGCCCGGGCAGGCCAGGTAGCGCGGCTTCCACTCGGGGTCGAACTTCTGCTTGTAGGCGCGCAGGCCCTGGAAGTTGTAGAAGTGCTCGCCGCTGCGGAACAGCGTGGTGCCCAGCCGGTGCCACAGCGGCGCGAGCGGGTGCGTTTCGAGCCCGGCCAGGGGCGCCATGCCCAGGCTGAAGGTCTGGAAACCGCGCGCCGCGCCCCAGACCATGCACTGCGCGAACAGGTAGTCCATGACCCCGGGCACGGCCCCGGGGTCGTGGCGCATGAGGTCGATCGAGAGCTCGTCGCGGCCGTTGCCGGTCCAGAGGTTGGCGAAGCCCACCACCTCGCCCGCGCGCCACACCAGGGCCATGGGGAAGTGGCGCAGGTAGTCGGGGTCGAAGCGGCCGAGCGAAAAGCCCTTCTCGCGCGTGGCCTTGGCCTGCAGCCAGCGCTCGGACACGCGGCGCAGCGCGGGCAGGTGCGCCGGCACCGCCTCGGGCGGCACCACCTCGAACGACAGGCCGTCGCGCTCGGCGCGCCGCACGGCCTGGCGCAGCGCCGCGCGGCGCGGGCCTTCGAGCGTGAAGCCGGTCAGCGGCACCAGCGCTTCTTCGCCGAGCTTGATCGCGCTCAGACCCATGTCGAGGTAGAGCGGCAGGCGCTGCGCGTCCACCTGGTAGAAGACCGCGCGCGCGCCGTGGCGGTCGGCCATCTCGCGCAGCCGCCAGGCCAGCGCCTCGCCGGCCTCGGGCTCGCCCACCGGGTCGCCCATGGCGATCCAGCTGCGCGACTGCACCTGGTACATGAGCATGGCCTGCTCGCCTTCGTCGATCAGCAGGCGCTTGTCGCCCAGCAGCGCGAGCGCCGCGTCGGTGCGCGCGCTGGTGGCCACCAGGCGCGCGGCCACCGCGAGCTGCTCGGGCGTGGCGCGTTCGGGCGGCGCGCGGCGCGGCCGCACCGCCTGCCACACGAGCAGCGCCATGCATGCCACCGCCACCAGCACACCGGCACGCAGCGCGCGCGGGGCCTGGGCGCGCAAGGCGAACTGCCACCAGAGCTCGTTGCTGTACTCCACGTGGCGGAAGCTGAACAGACCGAGCCAGAGCGTGGCGATCACCACCACGCCCACGCCCAGCCAGGCCTGCGGCC
The DNA here is from genome assembly GCF_011388215.1 of Hydrogenophaga crocea. Classification (NCBI taxonomy): domain Bacteria; kingdom Pseudomonadati; phylum Pseudomonadota; class Betaproteobacteria; order Burkholderiales; family Comamonadaceae; genus Hydrogenophaga; species Hydrogenophaga crocea. Next base: position 3,235,805 of record NZ_CP049989.1, on the reverse strand, counting down.
CGAGCGCGCCCAGGTCGCGGCCCCAGCGCCAGCGCGCCTGCCGCCGGAAGCCCGCGCGGCCCGCGTACAGCACGGCCGCCGCGCCCAGCGACAGCGCGGCCTCGCCCAGGTCCAAGCCCTTGAGCAGCGAGGCCAGCGCGCCCGCGAGCAGCAGGCCCAGTGCAAGCCGGCGCGCCGCGTCCACGCGCTGCAGCAGGGCCTGCGAGAGGATCAGCAGCGCCAGACCGATGAGGCTGCCCGCGAGGTGAGAGACCTCGACCGCGGCCAGCGGCACCACGCCGCGCAGCGCGTGCAGCCGTGCGCCGTCGGCCGGCAGGCTGCCCGAGAACAGCAGCACCGCGCCCGCCGCGAACACCACCGTGGCGCCCAGCCAGGGCGCGACCCAGGCGGCCACCGGCTGCGTGAGCGAGAGCCAGCGCTGCGCGCGCGCCGCCTGCGTGTGCAGCAGCATGGCCAGGCCGGCGAGCGCGGCCAGCGCCAGCGGCAGCAGGTAGTACACGGCGCGGTAGGCCAGGCTGGCCGCGAGCAGGGTGTGCGCGGGCACCTGCGGCAGGCCCGCGATGAGCACCGCCTCGAACACGCCCAGGCCCCCGGGCACGTGGCTCGCGATGCCCACCACCATGGCCATGAGGTACAGCCCCAGGAACGGCACCCAGCCCACGGTGTCGGGCGGCAGCAGGCTCCACAGCACGAGCGAGGCCGCGGCCAGGTCGGCGAGCGAGAGCAGCAGCTGCAGCGCGCCCTGGGCCGGCGTGGGCAGCGGCCACTGCCAGTGCCGCACGGTGAGCGTGCGCGGCCCGATCGCCAGCCGCAGCAGCCAGGCCAGCGGCAGCAGCACCAGCAGCGCGCCGAGCGCGCGCGCCGCGGTGGCCGGCAGGTGCAGCGCGGCCAGCGTGGACGCGGGCTCGAGCAGCAGCGCCGCGCCCCCGCACAGCGTGACGCCGAGCCCGAACGAGAGGCCCACGAGGCTGGTGAGCGTGGCCACCTCGCCCGCGCCCAGGCCCCAGGCGCCATAGAGCCGCAGCCGCACCGCGCCGCCGCTGAGCAGCGACAGCCCCACGTTGTGGCCCACGGCCGTGGCCATGAAGCCGGTGAGGGCCGCGCGCGGCCAGGGCAGGTCGCGCCGCTGCAGCACGCGCAGGGCCAGCACGTCGTGGGCGGCGAGCGCCGCGTAGCTCAGCGCCGTGCCCGCCAGCGCCAGACCCAGCGCGGGCCAGGGCAGGGCGCCCAGGCTGTGCAGCACCTCGCGCAGCGGCGTGCCGGCCAGCGCGCGGTGCAACCACCACAGCGCCGCGGCCAGCGCCAGCAGGCTGCCTGCGCTGACCAGCCAGCGCCAGGGCAGCGCGCGCCAGCCGGGGCGGGGGGCGGGGGTGGGGGTGTCGTCGGCCATGGCGGAAAAAAAAGAGGCCATCGCATGATGGCCTCTGTGAAGCGTCGTTGTCGACGCAGGGGGAGGATTCGGTGGGGGCCGGCTTACGCGGGCTTGGCGGCGTTGGCCTTGGCTTTCTTGACTTTCTTCTTGTGCGTGGTTTTCTTCGCGGTGGCCTTCTTGTCGGCCTTGGCCTTGGTGGTGTCCTTGGCCTGCGCGGGCATGGTCATGGTGGACGGCGCGGCCGGGGCGGTCACGGCGGGGGCGGCCGGCGTTGCGGGGGTGGCCGGGGCCTGGGCCCAGGCGCTCGCCCCGAGGGCGGCGATGGCGGATGCGATCAGGGCGGTGCGGAATTTCATGTGTCTCTCCAGGGTGCAGCGGTGGTGGTTTGCGGTCGTTGCTGCGTTCGATCAACCACGGGGCTGATGCTCGTGGGGCGCGTTGCACGCCGTGTGTCGGCGCGCCGGGCGCCGGTTTCACTTGCAACCTGGGGTGTCGCCGCTCAGCGACGGCGCTGCGCGAACACGCGGGCCAGGGCCTCGCCGAGTTCGTTGAGCGAGAGCGGCTTGCGCAGCACGGCGTCCACGCCGGTGTCGGCCACGCCCTGCTCGAAATCGGCGCCGCCGTGGGCGGTGACGATCACGCTCGCGAGCCCGGGCGCAAGCGCCTTGCAGCGCGCCACCAGCGCGAGCCCGGTGAGGCCCGGCATGCGCTGGTCGCTCACGATGCCGGTGAACAGCGCGGGCTCGGCCTCGAACGCGGCCAGGGCCTGCAGCGGATCGGTGAAGCCGCGCGGCTCGTAGCCGAGCTCGGCCAGGGTCTCTTCGAGCAGGGCCACGAGCGCGGGCTCGTCGTCGACCACCAGCACCACCTCGCCCTGGCCGGGCGCGTCGGCGGCCGCGAGCACGGCGCGCGGGCCCGCGGCGTCGCCCGCCGGGCAGGGCAGGTAGAGGTCGAAGCGCGTGCCTTCGCCGGGCGCCGTGCGCAGGTCGAGCGCACCGCCCGCGTCGCGCACGGTGTTGTGCACCACGGTCATGCCCAGGCCGGTGCCGCCGTGGCCGGCGCGCGTGGTGAAGAAGGGTTCGAGCAGGTGCGGCACGTGCTCGGGTGCAATGCCCGGGCCGTCGTCGTTCACGCTCAGCCGCAGCCAGCGGCCCGGCGTGAGGCGGCCGTGCCAGAGCACGCGCGCCTGCGTCACGGTTTCCTGCGCCAGCACCGCGTGCAGGCGGCCGCCGCCGGGCAGCGCCTGCACGGCGTTGCGCAGCAGGTTCAGGCAGGCCTCGAACCAGGCCACCGGATCGCCCTCGATGGGCGGGATGTCGCTGCCGGCGTCGAGCGTCGCCTGCACCGTGTCGGGCAGGTCTTGCGTGGCCAGGGCCCAGGCCTCTTCGAGCAGCTCGCGCGGCTCGAAGCGGCGGCGCTGGCCCGCGCCGGGCTGGCCCGAGGCGGTGATGCGTTCGACCAGCGTCTTGCCGCGGCGCGCGGCGTCGAGGATGCGGTCGAGGTGCGGGCGCAGCGGGCTGTCCGGGCCGGCCTGGTCCTGCGCGCGCTCGCCGTAGCCCTGGATGGCCGCGAGCACGTTGTTGAAGTCGTGCGCCACGCCACCCGCGAGCGTGCCCAGCGCTTCGAGCCGGCGCGCGCGTTGCAGTTGCTCGTCGAGGCGGCGCGTCTGCTCGGCCATGGCGACCTCGTCGGTCACGTCGTAGGCGGTGCCGGCCAGCGGCGGCGGGCCTTCGCCCGCGTGGGCCATGGCGCGGCCGCGCACGCGCACGTGGCGCGGTGCCTGGCCCGGCGGCGCGATGCGCAGCACCACCGAGAAATCGGGCGTGGCCTGCTGCAGGTGGGCCTGCACGGCCTCGGCGAGCCGCGCGTGTTCGTCGGCGGCCACGCGGTCGTGCCAGCCCAGCGGGCTGTCGGCGCTCACGTCGTCGCTCGGGCCGAAGCCCGCGAGCTCGCGCATGCGCGGCGACAGCGAATGGCGCTGGCGCTCGGGCACCCATTCCCACAGGCCTTCGCGCGCCGCGAGGAAGGCGCGCGCCGCGCGTTCCTGCTGGCGCTGCAGGTGGCGCTGGCTCTGTTCGCGCCAGCGCTGCTCGCGCGCGTGGCGCAGGCTCAGCGCCGCGGTGATGAACAGCGCCAGCACGCCGAAGCCCGCCACCAGCCAGGCCTGCGAGCGCCAGTCCCGCAGCACGGCGTCGCGGTCGCGCGCGAGCACCATGTTCATGGGCGCGCGGCGCATGGCGTGGCCCACCACGATCCAGTGGCGCACGGCGTCGCCGTCGTGCGCGCTGTCGAGTTCGAGCGACCACGCGGGGCGCTCGTCGGGCGGGGGCCAGCCCTCGGGCCAGACCGTGGGCCCGGCGCCCGCGGGCTCGGCCAGCCACAGGCGGCCGTCGTTGCGCACCAGCTGCAGGCGCGCGTCGGGCGCGGGGCTGGTGCGCGTGAAGCCGCCCACCAGCAGCGACGGGTCGGCCGCGAGCACGATCACGCCGCTCTGGCGGCCCTCGGGCCCGTACCAGGGCATGGACAACGGCACCCAGGGATGGGGCTGGCCGGGCCAGCGCTCGGGCGTGCCCAGGCCGGCCTCGCCCGCGGGCGCGCCCAGCGCGGCGCGGAAGTAGTCGGCGCCGCTCAATGGCGGCATGTCGGTGTCGTCGTCGGCCGCCTGCAGCACGTGGCCGTCGGTGCCCGCGAGCAGCATCTGGCGCACCCAGGGCAGGGCCGCGGCGCGCGCGCGCAGCAGCGGTTGCGCCACCTCGTCGTCGGTTTCCCAGGCGCCCGCGGCGAGCTCTTCGGCCGTGGCCTGCATGGCGGTTTGCGAGGCGGCCAGCGCGCTGTCGGCCTGGTCGGCCAGCGCGGCCACCAGCGCGCCCAGGGTGCGGCGCTCGGCGTTCAGCGTTTGCTCGCGCAGCGAAGCCAGGCCCGCGGCCAGGCCCAGCAACAGCAGCAGCGCCACCAGCACCGGCACCAGCACCGAGCGGTGCAGCAGCAGCTCGCGCCAGCGGGGCGGGCCGCTGTCGGCCTCGGCGTCGTCGAGCAGGAGTTCGGGGGTCTGCATGGTGGAATGGGCGGGGCGCGGGGTGTTCACGCTACCATCGAAAGCGCCTGGCCTTGCATGGAGTGATGGATGTCGGATCTGGAGGAGCAGCACGCGCCGGTGGCGCCACCCCACATTCTGGTGGTGGACGACGACCCTGCGCTGCGCGATCTTTTGTCGGGCTACCTGGGCGAGTCCGACCTGCGCGTGACCGCGGTGGAGAACGGCCGCGCGATGTTCGAGGTGCTCGACCAGGAGGCCATCGACCTCGTGGTGCTCGACCTGAAGCTGCCCGGCGAAGACGGCCTCACGCTCGCGCGGCGACTGCGCGAACGCGCGCCCATTCCGGTGATCCTGCTCACAGGCCGCGCCGAAGAGGCCGACCGCGTGATGGGCCTGGAGCTCGGCGCCGACGATTACGTGACCAAGCCTTTCAGCCCGCGCGAGCTGCTCGCGCGCATCCGCGCCGTGCTGCGCCGCTACCAGCCGCAGCCCGTGCTCGACACGGTGCGCACCGACAAGCGCCGCGCCTTCCGCTTCGCGGGCTGGGAATTGAACCTGCGCACGCGCCGCCTCACCGCGCCCGACGGCCGCAAGCTCGAACTCTCCAACAACGAATACAGCCTGCTCGTGGCCTTCTGCAGCGCGCCCCAGCGCGTGCTCAGCCGCGACCAGCTGCTCGACCTCTCGCGGCTGCACAACGCCGAGGTGTACGACCGCACGATCGACGTGCAGGTGCTGCGCCTGCGCCGCAAGATCGAGGCCGACCACGCCAAGCCCACGCTGATCGTGACCGAACGCGGCGCGGGCTACCGCTTCGACACGCCCGTGGAGACCCTGGTGTAACGGGAGCCCCCTTGCAGCACACCGCCCCCTTCGGCAACGCCGTGATCACGGGCGCCTGCGGCGGCCTGGGCCAGGCGCTCGCGCGCGCGCTCATCGCCGGCGGCGCGCGCGTGGCCCTGGTGGGTTTGAACCGCGCCACGCTCGACGCGCTCGTGGCCCTGGCGCCCGAACGCTGCCGCGCCTACACGCCCGACGTGAGCGAGCCCGCGGCCATGGCCGCGATGGCGGCCGACTGGCTGCAGCACATGGGCCCGCCCGACCTGGTGGTGGCCAACGCGGGCGTGGCCGGCGGCTTCGACACCGCCGTGCCCGACGACCTGCCCGTGCTGCGCCGCATGCTCGAGATCAACCTGCTCGGCGTGGCCTGCACCTTCTCGCCCTTTCTGGCCGCGCTGCGCGGCCACGCCGCGGCCCGCACCGCCTTCGTGGGCGTGGCGAGCATCGCGGGCTGGCGCGGCATGCCGGGCAACGGCGCGTACTGCGCCAGCAAGGCCGGCCTGATCGCCTACCTGCAAAGCCTGCGCGCCGAGCTGCGCCCCACGCGCCTGACGGTGCACACCGTGAGCCCGGGCTACCTGCGCACCGCGCTCACCGCGGGCAACCGCTTCGCCATGCCCGGCCTGCTCGAACCCGACGAGGCCGCGCGCCGCCTGCTCGCGGGCGTGGCCGCGGGGCGCGAGCACATCGTGCTGCCGCGGCGCATTGGCTGGTTGTCGCGCGCGCTGGGCCTGTTGCCCGCCGCGTGGCACGACCGCCTGCTGCTGCGCCAGCCGCGCAAACCCCGCGCCGGCGAAGCCGGCGCCACCGACATCCCCGGACTCCATCGATGACCACCGCCACCGAACAACAGATCGCCCTCATCGGCGCCGGGCCCTCGGGCCTGGCGGGCGCGCGCTGCCTGCAGAAACACGGCGTGCCCTTTCAGGGCTTCGAGGCGCACAGCGAGGTGGGCGGGCTCTGGAACATCGGCAACCCGCGCTCCACGGTGTATGCATCGGCGCACCTGATTTCGAGCAAGCGCATGACGGAATTCAGCGAATTCCCCATGCCCGATCACGTGGCCGACTACCCCAGTCACCGCGAACTGCTCGACTACTTCCGCGCCTTCGCCGAGCGCTTCGGCCTCAACGCGCACTACCGCTTCAACACGCGCGTGCTCCAGGTGGCGCCCGAATCGAATGCGCCCGACACCCTGTGGCGCGTGACCACACAAACCGGCGACGACGCGCCCGTGACCGCGCGCTACAAGGGCGTGGTGGTGGCCAACGGCACGCTCGCCGAGCCCAGCGTGCCGCGCTTCGAGGGGCACTTCAACGGCGAGATCTGGCACACCGCGCGCTACAAATCGGCCACGCAGCTCGCGGGCAAGCGCGTGCTGATCGTGGGCGCAGGCAACTCGGGCTGCGACATCGCGGTGGACGCGGTGCACCACGCCCGCAGCATCGACATCTCGGTGCGTCGCGGCTATTACTTCGTGCCCAAGTATGTGTTCGGCAAACCGGCCGATTCGGTGGGCGGCAAGATCAGGCTGCCGCCCTGGCTCAAGCAGCGCATCGACAGCACCATCCTCAAGTGGTTCACGGGCGACCCGGTGCGCTTCGGCTTTCCCAAGCCGAACTACCGCATGTACGAGTCGCACCCGGTGGTGAACTCGCTCATCCTGTACCACATCGGCCACGGCGACGTGGGCGTGCGCGCCGACGTGCAGCGGCTCGACGGCGACACCGTGCACTTCAAGGACGGCAGCGCGCGCGACTACGACCTCATCCTCACCGCCACCGGCTACAAGCTGCACTACCCCTTCCTCGACCACGCGCTGCTCAACTGGCAGGGCATGGCGCCGCGCCTGTACCTCAACATCTTCGCGCCCGGCTTCGACCGCCTGGCCGTGCTCGGCATGGTCGAGGCCAGCGGCCTGGGCTGGCAGGGCCGCTACGAACAGGCCGAGCTCGTGGCGCGCTACTTCAAGGGCCTGGACGATGGCGCGCCGCCGGCCGCCGCGCTCAAGGCCCTCAAGAGCGCGGGCCCCGGCCGCTGGCCCGACCTGTCGGGCGGCTACCGCTACCTGCAGCTCGAGCGCATGGCCTACTACGTGAACAAGGACGCCTACCGCAAGGCCGTGCGCGAAGCCGCCCAGGCCTTTGGTTGATGTGAAGAACCACAACGAGGAGACCCCCGCATGCTGCCAGTGGACGAGATACGGCTGAACTTCAACCCCGCGTCGCTGGCCGTGCTCAACGCGGTGCTGGGGTTCCTGATGTTCGGCATTGCGCTGGACACGCGGGTGGACGATTTCAAGCGCGTGCTGCGCATGCCCCTGGCCTTCGCGGTGGGCATCGTGGCGCAGTTCCTGTTCCTGCCCGCCATCACCTTCGGGCTCACGCTGCTGCTGGGCGTGGGCCCGAGCATCGCGCTCGGCATGATCCTGGTGGCCTGCTGCCCGCCGGGCAACGTGAGCAACATCCTCACCCACCGCGCCAACGGCAACGTGGCGCTCAGCGTGTCCATGACGGCGGTGTCCAACGCCATCGCCATCGTGGCCATGCCGCTGAACTTCGCCTTCTGGGGCGGCCTGCACCCCACGGCCTCGGGCCTGCTCAAGACCATCGCGCTCGACCCGGTGCAGATGGTGGGCCACATCCTGCTCATCATCGGCATTCCCTTCGTGCTGGGCGTGTGGCTCGCGCAGCGCTTTCCCGCGGCCACCGCGCGCTTCAAGAAGCCGGTGCGCATCCTGAGCTTCCTCGCGCTCATCGGCTTCATCGTGGGCGCCATCGCGGGCAACTGGCGCTACTTCCTCGACTACGTGGGCCTGGTGATCGTGGCCGTGGCCATCCACGACGCGCTGGCCTTCCTCATCGGCTGGCTGAGCGCGCGCGCCGTGGGCCTGCCCGACTACGACCGCCGCGCGCTCTCGATCGAGGTGGGCATTCGCAACGCGGGCCTGGGCCTGGTGCTGATCTTCAGCTTCTTCGGCGGGCTCGGCGGCATGGCCGTGGTGGCCGGCGTGTGGGGCTTCTGGGACATCATCGCGGGCATGCTGCTCGCGGGCTGGTGGGGCAAGCGGCCGCTGCAGGGCGGTGTGCCGGAGCACCGCGCATGACGCGGGCCGAGCGCATTCTGGTGACCGGGGCCGACGGCTTTCTGGGCCGCGGCCTGGTGGCCGCGCTGGCACAGCGGCCCGACACCGTGGTGGTGGCCACCGACGTGCGCGAGGTGCCGCCCGAGCGCCGCCTGCCCGGTGTGGAATACCGCGTGCTCGACGTGCGCGACCACGGCCTGGGCGGCGTGCTGGCCGACCACCGCATCGACACCGTGGTGCACCTGGCGTCCATCGTCACCCCGGGCAAAGGATCGACCCGCGAGCTGGAATACGCGGTGGACGTGGGCGGCACGCGCAACGTGCTCACCGCCTGCCTCGCGCACGGCGTGCGGCACCTGGTGGTGTCGTCGAGCGGGGCGGCCTACGGCTACCACGCCGACAACCCCGCGTGGATCACCGAAGACCACCCGCTGCGCGGCCACGAGGCCTTTGCCTACGCGCACCACAAGCGCCTGGTGGAAGACATGCTGGCCCAGGCCCGCCGCAACCACCCCAACCTTGCGCAAACCGTGCTGCGCATCGGCACGATTTTGGGCGAGCGCGTGGACAACCAGATCACCGCCCTGTTCGAAAAGCCGCGCCCCATTGCCATTGCGGGCAGCGACAGCCCCTTTGTGTTCGTGTGGGACGAAGACGTGGTGGGCGCGCTGCTGCACGCCCTGAGCGGCGAAGCGCCCCCCGGTTGCTACAACCTCGCGGGCGACGGCGCGCTCACCATCCACGAAATTGCGGCCCGCCTGGGCAAGCGCCCGCTGGTGCTGCCGCCGCGCCTGCTGCGCGCGCTGCTCACCGTGGGGCAGGCGCTGGGCATCTCAAGGTATGGGCCCGAGCAAATCGACTTTTTGCGGTATCGGCCGGTGTTGCTGAACACGGCGCTGAAACGGCGGTTTGGGTATGTGCCGAAGAAGACGAGTGCGCAGGCGTTTGAGGCGTTTGTGGCGGCGAGGGAAGCGCAAGGGCGGGGGCTGTGATGGGTGAATGTGGCGGGCTATGTCTGTAAAGCAGCGATTTCCGAGCCTCAACCAGATCTCCAACGCCTTATTAGTACAACAAGAACGATTGTCAAAATCGAAGGCATAAGAAGACGCTGCCAATACTTGGAAATACTTGTGTCGACATGCAAGCTCTTCATGCTCGCCCAGTCGTAAAATATGGTGTCGACTTCTCCGCTTTTTTTGACGTAGGTTAACTTGGCTTGTATCACGCCAAACATCGGGTGATACCAGACTTCGCCCTTCGCGCCATTCATTTTGTGCATGCTTAGTGGTGAGTAGCGATCTCCAAAATAGCCAAAAGCAACTTCATGCGCGCCAGTTTCAGTGTTTATGAAAAACTTCGATTTCATTCGATTAACTGTTTCCGAGTCCGCCCTGCTCTTGACTTCCAGAACTCCCTCGTAGCGATTTGCTTCGCTTAAGGATGGAAAATCGAAAAACATCTTTATTGGTATTGGTGCTGCCCGCAGCAGAGCATGAATTAGCACGGAGGAAGTTATTATGATTGCAATAAAGTAAGCCCCATAACTTGGCGAGCGACGCGAAAAAATTGTTTGAGACATTAGATTGATCCTCCTGAGCATGCCGGAGGGCCAGAGTGAGCTTGGCGGCGATCAACCTCGGAGCCCAGAGCCCGAGCGTCCGCGACGTGGCGCATATCGGAAGTTCAATGCGCCAACTCAACTGACCGCAGCCAGTTTGTAACAAACATCGGAAACGCGCCGATCACTGCCGACGAGTCCGAGGCGCTTGCTCCAATCATCCCGGTTGCCTTGAATGACGAGCGCAGCCAAGAACGAGCCGCAGTGCCATGTTGGCCGTGCGCATCCGCTGTTCGCCTCGAACCAAATGCCCAGCGCATCGCCGTACCGCCAAGCGTTCACCCCCCACCCGCCGCCAACGCCTCCGCCACCCGATCCCCAAACGCCTTCACCTTCGCCGACCCCCGCCGCGCCGGCGGGCTCACCAGTTGCATCGGCAGCTCGGGCGCCTGCCACCCCGGCAGCAGTTGCACCACCTCGCCGCGCGCCAGTTCATCGGCAAACAGCCACACCGGTGAATACCCAATGCCGTGCCCGTCCAGCACCGCGGCGCGCACGATCTCCGAGCTGTTGGTTTGCAGGTTGCCCGCCACCCGCACCGCCTGCTGCGTGCCCGCGGCCACCGGGGCGCCCGGGCCGGCGGTGAAGCGCCATTCGTTGCGCGTGGCCAGCTCCGTGTAGACCACGCAGTTGTGCGCCAGCAGGTCTTGCGGCAGGCGCGGCGCGGCCTTGCCGCGCGCGTGGCGGCGCACGTATTTGCGGCTGGCCACCACCAGGCGGCGGGTGCTGCCCACGCGGCGCGCGAGCAGGCCGCTGTCGGCCATTTCGCCCACGCGCAGCGCCACGTCGATGCCTTCTTCCACCAGGTCCACAAAGCCGTCGTTCAGGCGCAGGTCGATCCGCACGTCCGGGTGGTCGGCCAGAAAGCGCTGCACGATGGGCAGCAGCACCAGCCGCCCGAAGCCCACCGCGGCCGCCACGCGCAGCCAGCCGCTCAGGCGCTGCGAGGCGCTGCGCACCACGCTCTCGGCCTCGCTCACCTCGGCCACGATGCGCTGGGCCTGCTCGAAGTAGCGCTGGCCTTCTTCGGTGAGCGCCAGCGCGCGCGTGGTGCGGCTGAGCAGCCGCGCGCCCAGGGCCTGTTCCAGCGCGGCCACCTGTTTGCTCACCGCGCTTTGCGTGGCGCCCGATTCGCGCGCCACCGCCGAGAAGCTGCCCGACTCCACCACCCGCACAAAGGTCTGCATGGCCCGCAACTTGTCCATCTCACGCCCTCATTCATTCCTGGGTGGACTTTATCTTAGGCATGGCTTCGGTCTAGTGCGAACGATCGGCACCAATCACAGTTCGCTTCACCGCCCCGCCCCCGTGGGCGCCCACCCCCCACCGGAGAACCCGCATGACCCCGATCACCGTCCCCACCCGCGACACCGTGTCCGCCACCAACCAGGCCCTGTTCGACCAGCTGCAGAAGGGCCTGGGCAAGGTGCCCAACCTGTACGCCACGCTGGCGCATTCGCAGCACGCGCTGGGCAGCTACCTGGCGCTGCAGAACGCCAAGAGCAGCCTCAACGCCAAGGCGCGCGAGGTCATCAACCTGGTGGTGAGCCAGGTGAACGCCTGCGACTACTGCCTGGCCGCGCACACCGTCATCGGCGGCATGGTGGGTTTCATGCCCGAGCAGATCCTCGACATCCGCCGCGGCGGCGCGCCTTTCGATGCCAAGCTCGATGCGCTGGCGAAGCTGGTGAAGAACATCGCCACCGAGCGCGGCCACGCCGATCCGGCGCTGGTCGATGCCTTCTTCGCCGCCGGCTGGACCACCGAGAACCTGGTTGATGCGATCGTGGTCATCGGCGACAAGACGGTCACCAACTACCTGCACGGCACCACCCGCGTGCCGGTGGATTTCCCGGCCGCACCGGCGCTCTGAGCCCCCCGCCGCCCGGAGCCGCCATGAACGCCGCCTCGATCTCCCTCGCCCCGTCGCCCAACCCCCGGCTTGCGCTGGGCATTGCCGTGGGCCTGCTCGCGGCCAGCATCGGCGCGCTCTACACCGTGTTCGCGCGCTGGGGCATCGGCCACGGCCTGCAGGCACCCGACCTGACCGTGCTGCGCTTTGGCGTGGCCGGGCTGGTGACCTTGCCGGTGCTGCTGTGGGCCTGGCGGGCCGACGCCGCGCAGTTCGTGCAACGCTGGCGGCTGTGGGCCGGCGTGGCGCTGCTGGCCGGCACGCCGTTCGGGCTGCTGATGTTCGGTGCGCTGCAGTTCGCGCCGCCCAGCCACGCGGCGGTGTTTCCGTTTGCCGCCATGAGCGTCATGGGGCTGATCCTGTCGGCCCTGGTGCTGGGCGACCGCATCACCGCCCGCAAAGGCCTGGGCATCGGCGTGGTGCTGTCGGGGCTGGTGCTGTTGTCGGGGGTGGAGGCGTCGAGCTTCACCGCGCGCGCCGCGCTGGGCGACGCGATGTTCATCGCCGCGGGCACGCTGTGGGCGGGGTTCGGCATCCTGCTGCGCAAGCACCGGCTCGACCCGCTGCTGGCCACGGCGGTGGTGTCGTTCTCGGCGCTGGTCACCTACGTGCCGGTGTACCTGCTGGCCACCGGCGGCGCCCGGCTGCTGGCGGCCGCGCCCGCGGTGCTGTGGACCGAGGTGCTGGTGCAGGGCCTCATTGCAGGCGCCGGCACCTTGTTCACCTACGCCAAGATGGTGTCGCTGCTCGGCCCGTCACGCGCGGCGGTGTTTCCGGCGCTGGCGCCGGGCCTGGCCGCGCTCATGGCCTGGCCCGTGCTCGGTCACGTGCCGACGGTGGCCGAAACCACCGGCTTGGTGGTGGTGATGTCGGGGCTGCTCGTGGCGGTCACGGGCGCGTCGCGGCGCTGAAACACAAACCCATCCGAATAAAAGAACCCCGCATCCGCCCCGTGCGCCACCAGCGTCTTCTTCGCGTCGGCAATCATCGCGGGCGAGCCGCAGAGGTAGAACGCGCATTCGCCGAGCTGTTCGGCCAGGTCTTGCACCACGGCGTGTTGCACGTGGCCGCGGCGGCCGGTCCACGCATCGCCTGCGCGTGAGAGCACGGGCACGTAGTTGAATTCGTAGAGGCCTTCGCCCCATTGGGCGATTTCGTCGTGCAGGTACAGGTCGGCCTCGGTGCGCGCGCCCCAGTACAGGCTCACGGGCGGGCAGTCGGGGTCGCCTTGCAGGGCTTCGAGCATGGCCTTGAGCGGGGCCAGGCCGGTGCCGGTTGCCAGCATCACGATGGGGCGGTAGTCCTGCGGGCGCAGGCAGAAGCTGCCCAGGGGCAGCTCCACCTCCAGCGCGTCGCCGGGCTGCAGTTGCGCAAGCTCGCCGTCGGTGAAGCGGCCGCCCGCAATGCGGCGGATGTGAAAGTCCACCACCGCGCCCTTGGGGGCCGAGGCCATCGAGAAGCTGCGGTGGCCGCCGTCGGGCAGGTGCACGTTCATGTACTGGCCGGGGCGGTAGCTGAAGCCGGCGTCCACGGGCAGCTCCAGGCAGAGGCGGGTCACGTCGCTGCACAGGGGCTGCACGCTGTCCACGCGCGCGAGCAGGCGTTGCGGGGGCGTGCCCAGGTCGGGCGGGTCGGCGCTCAGCACCAAGTCGCTGCAGGCGCGGGCCTGGCACAGCAGGGCCTGGCCCGCGGCGGCTTCTTCTTCGCTCAGGCCCATGGGCAGTTCGTCGTCGTAGCGCACCTCGCCTTGCACCACGCGCACGCGGCAGGTGCCGCAGCCGCCCGATCGGCAGTCGTAGGCAAAGGGCACGTCGCTGCGGCGCGCCGCGCTCAGCACGGCCTCGTCGCTCTCGGCCTCGAAGCTGTGGCCGGTTTCGAGCCAGGTGATGCGGTGGGCCATGCGCCTTGCTCCTGAAATCAGAGCTTGAGGTCGGCTTTCACCTGCACCTGCAGGCCTTGTGCGGCCAGCAGGTCTTGCAGGGCCTGCAGCGCGGCCACGCCGCAGGCGGTGTCCTGCTCGCCGTTGCCGCCGCTCAGGCCCACGCCGCCCACCACCTCGCCATTGACCACGATGGGGAAGCCGCCCACGAACACGGCGAACTTGCCTTCGAAGCTCCACTGGATGCCGAAGGCTTCGTTGCCGGGCAGGGCGGGGCCGTTGGGCGGGGTGTTGAAGAGGTGGGTCGAGCGCTTGTGGCCGGCCGCGGTGAAGGCCTTGTTCCAGGCGATCTGCGGGCCGGTCACGCGGGCGCCGTCCATGCGTTCGAGCACGATGGGGAAGCCGCCTTCGTCGGTGATGCACACCGTCTCGGGCACACCCAGGGCCTGGGCTTTTTCAAGGGCGGCGGCGGCCATGGCGCGCGCTTCGGGCAGTTGCAGTTTGAGGGCTTGTTTCATGGGGCTGTGTGCGATGCGTTGGGGCTCAAAGGCCGCGGTAGACCACCTTGGTCTGCGTGAAGAACTCCAGGCCCACGCGGCCCGACTCGCGGAAGGTGGAGGTGCTCGAGTTCTTCATGCCGCCAAAGGGCGCGTTCACCAGGTTGCCGGTGGTGGTGCGGTTGATCTTCACCGTGCCCGACTGGATCTCGTTGGCGAAGGCGTGCATGTAGCGCGGGTTGCGCGTGGCAATGGCGGCCGACAGGCCGTACTCGCTGTCGTTGGCCTTGGCCATGGCGTCGGCGAAGTCCTCGGCCTCGATCACGGCGATCACGGGGCCGAAGATTTCTTCGCGCGCGATGCGCATGTCTTGCGTCACGTTGTCGAACACGGCGGGCGTCACGTAAAAGCCCTTGTCGAAGGGCTCGCCCGTGAGGCGTTCGCCGCCGCAGAGCAGGCGCGCTTCGGCGCGGCCGATCTCCAGGTAGCGCAGCACGGTTTCGAGCTGCTTGGCGGTGGCCAGCGGGCCCAGGTCCATGCCGGGCTGGGTGCCGGGGCCGATCTTCAGGCCCTTCACGCGCTCCACCAGTTTCTCGGTGAAGGCGGCCTTGACGCTCTTGATCGCGATCACGCGGCTGGTGCCAGTGCAGGCCTGGCCGGTGAGCGAGAAACCGCCCTTGATGGCGAGGTCGACCGCTTTGTCGAGGTCGGCGTCTTCCATCACGATCAGCGGGTTCTTGCCGCCTAGCTCCATCTGCAGCCGCGTGGTGAGGTGCACCGTGCGGTGGATGTGCATGCCCGCCTGCGTGGAGCCCGTGAACGAGATGGCGCGGATGGATTTCGAGGTGGTGATGATCGGGCCCACGTCACCGGCGCGGCCGGTGATGTAGTTGATGACCCCCTTGGGAATGCCGCCCTCGATCAGCGCCTCCACCAGCCGCAGGCCGCTGAGCGGCGCGTCCGACGAAGGCTTGAACACGATCGTGTTGCCCGTGATCAGCGCGGGCGCGATCTTTCGCGCGGGGATGGACGCGGGGAAGTTCCAGGGCGAGATCACCGACACCACGCCCAGCGGCTCGCGCTGGCTGTAGACCATCATGTCGGCGTCGTCCTGCACATAGGTCTCGCCGCCGAAGGTCTGGCCTTCGGTGGCGTAGAAGCGGAAGGTCTGGGCGGCGCGCAGGAATTCGTCCTTGCCTTGCGCCACCGGCTTGCCTTCTTCGCGGCTGAGCTCTTCGCCAAAGCGCTGGGCGTTGGCTTCGAGGTAATCGGCCGCCTTATTCAAGACCTTGGCGCGCTGGCTCACGGGCGTTTTGCGCCAGGTCTCGAAGGCGGCCGTGGCCGCGTTCACGGCGTCTTCCGCGTCGATCGCGGTGGACGCCTGGAAACGGCCCACCGTGTCATCGGTGTTGGCCGGATTGGTGTTGTCGAAGGTGCGGGCGCCGCGGCACTTCAGCCATTGGCCATCGATGTGGTTGAGGAACTCTTCGGTCTGCATGTGTGCGGCTCCGGGGGGCTGTCG
This sequence comes from Hydrogenophaga crocea, assembly GCF_011388215.1. NCBI lineage: Bacteria > Pseudomonadati > Pseudomonadota > Betaproteobacteria > Burkholderiales > Comamonadaceae > Hydrogenophaga > Hydrogenophaga crocea. The sequence goes on along the minus strand of NZ_CP049989.1, from coordinate 3,220,043 downwards.
ACGCGCGGGCGATCAGGCGGCTTTGGCCAGCGGCATCAGGCTGGGGGCCACGTAGTCGTTGTAGAGCGCGGTGGTGTAGAGCAGGCGCATTTCGGCGCCGATCTCGCAGATGCGCAGGCAGCGCTTTTGCAGCTCGGGCGTGTTGGCGTGCTCGAGCACGATCTGGTAGCCGCGCTCGCCGTGGATCTCGTCGGACACGATGTGCAGGTCGAAGAACTCGACCTCTTCATCGGTGAAGCCGTACTTCTCGCGCAGCGTGGGGGTCTGCTTGCGGTAGATCGAGGGCACCTGCGATTCCAGGCCCACGACCAGGCCGGCCACGGCCACCACCGGGTCTTCGCGCATGGCCACGGCGTAGCACCAGCTTTGCAGGGCGCGCGTGGTGGCGCTCATGTTGTCGGGGTCGACGATGCGCTCGCGCGTGGTGCCGCAGGCTTCGCCGAAGCGGATCAGCAGGTCGGTGTGGCGGTCGCCGCCGATCTCTTCTTCATACATGTTGGCCAGCAGGAAGTCCTTGGCCTCGGTCATGTGGTCGGGCGTGCGCGCGTACAGGTAGCCCAGGTAGTCGGCGAACGGGCCCACGTAGTGGTAGTGGTTCTCGGCCCAGCGCGCGAGGTGCTCGCGCGAGAGCGTGCCGCCGGCCCAGGCCAGGCTGAAGGGGGACTGGTTGGCGCTCTTGCCTTTGATGGCGTTTTCGAGGGCGGTGCGGAATTCGTCGCGGGAAAGCAGTGCGGACATGGTGGGCTCCTGAGGGGTGGAAGGTGTGGAGACAGCGGCTTCGGGGCTGTGCTCACCCCGATTGGCGTATACAGTATACATAGCGAGATCCAAAGCGGGGTTTTCCGAGCCATCCGTAAGGAAATCACCCAGAACTGCTGAAAGTATACTGTATACTTTCAGTGCGAATCCGTCCCTCCACCCCTTCCACCCATGCCCATCGTCACCTTCCACAAGAACGGCCAGACCTACCGCGACGAGGTCCAGCCCAAGACCAACCTGGTGGTGCGCGCGGGCATCAAGGCCTACCCGTATCCCCACCTCAAGTACGAGTGCGGCATGGGCAAGTGCTCCAAGTGCGCCACCCGCGTGATCGCCGGGGCCGAGCACCTGCCGCCGCCGAACTGGAAAGAGAAGAAACAGCTCGGCGAACGGCTCGAGCAGGGCTGGCGGCTCACCTGCCAGCTCTGGATCGAGCACGACATCGAACTGCTGCAGGAATGAGCCCCGCCATGTACGTGATCCTCACCACCAAGCCCGGCCAGTTCCGCACCGAAGCGGGCGAAGGCCTGCAGCCCATCGAAGCCTGGGACTACGTGTTCTTCGGCCGCGTGAAGGCGCGCTTCCTCATCGCCGAGCTGCTCACGCCCACCCGCGTGCGCGTGATCGACGAGGGCGAGCCCGTCACCGTCAATTCGGTGCCATCCAAATTCCTCGAATCCTTCCAGAGCCTGGACGCCGCGCGCCGCGAACTGCAGCACCTGTGCAGCTTCGGCAGCATGCAGGCGAGCCTGCAGCCGCGCGACCCGGCCACGTTCAACGCCCCGGCCTGAGCCCCATGAGCACCGTCAACATCACCTTCATCAGCAACGCCGGCAAGCAGGTCAGCGCCCCCGAGAACAGCAACCTGCTGCGCGTGTCGCTGCGCGAGAAGGGCGGCATTCCGTTCAAGTGCGGCGGCGGCCTGTGCGGCACCTGCAAGTGCCGCATCGAAGAAGGCCTGGCCAACACCGACGACGTGAAGGCCAAGGAACGCAAGCACCTGAGCGAGGCCGATCTCGCCGCGGGCTACCGCATGGCCTGCCAGACCTTCGTCAAGGGCGACATCGCCGTGTCCTGGTGAACGCCATGGACTGGCTGACCACCGACCTGGTGCAGGGCGTGAGCGGGGCGCATTACCTCGCGGCCGGCCTGCTCGTGGTGGTGGGCGCCTGCCTGCAGGGCGTGAGCGGCCTGGGCTTTGCCATGTTCAGCGCGCCGCTGGCGGCCATGTGGTTCCCCGAACTCGTGCCCGGTCCGCTGCTGGTGCTGAGCTGCCCGCTCGCGCTCATGGGCGGCCTGCGCGACCGCGAGGCCATCCAGTGGCCGCTGGCCGGCGTGGCCGTGGTCGGCCGCCTGGGGGGCACGGTGCTCGCGGCCGCGTGCCTGGTGATGCTGTCGGTGCAGACCCTGTCGCTGCTGTTCGCGCTGCTCATCCTCACGGGCGTGAGCCTGAGCCTCACGGGCTGGCGCGTGATGCCCACGCGGCGCAACATGGCCGTGGCGGGCCTGGCCTCGGGGATGATGGGCACCATCACCTCGGCCGGCGCGCCGCCGTTCGCCATCGCCATGCAGAACATGGGCGCAGCGCAGTTGCGCGGCACCTTCGGCGCCATCTTCTTCATCGGCTCGGCGGTGTCCATCGCCGTGCTCACCGTGGTGGGCCGCATGGGCGCGCACGAATACCTGCTGAGCGCGCTGCTCATGCCCTGGATGTTCCTGGGCTTCTTCGCGTCCAACCCCATCAAGCGCCACGTGCCCGCGCCGCTGGTGCGCAAGCTGCTGCTGGCCATGGCGGCCATCGGCGCGCTCGTCGTCCTGTTCCGCACCCTGACCGCCTGAAAGCCCCCATGCAACACATCACCGACGCGATGGTCGACGCCACCATCAGCCCCGAGCAGGCCCAGGCCGTGCTCGAAGACGCGTTCGCGCGCTTCGGCCGCGGCGAGGCCGCGATGCAGACGCGCGTGCGCACCGAGGCCGGCGGCATCAAGCTCTCGACGCTGGGCGCGGTGGTGCCGGGGCAGGGCGTGGTGGGGGCCAAGGTCTACACCACGCTGCAGGGCCAGTTCACCTTCGTGATCCTGCTGTTCGCCGCCGACGACGGCCGCGCGCTGGCCTCGTTCGACGCCGGCGCCATCACCCGCCTGCGCACCGCCGCCTGCTCGGTGATCGCCGCGCGCCGCCTGGCCCGCCCCGATGCGCAGGTGATGGCCTTGTACGGCGCGGGCGTGCAGGGCCGCATGCACGCGCAGCAGATGGCCGCTGCCTTCCCGCTGCGCGAGATCCGCGTGAGCGACCCATATGCGCCCGCCACGCTGGCCGACGAACTGCAGGCCGCCTGCGGCGTGCCGGTGCGACTGGTGTCGCCCGAGGCCGCGGTGGAGGGCGCCGACATCGTGGTCACGGCCTCGCGCTCGACCACGCCGCTGTTTCGCGGCGAGCAACTGGCCGAGGGCAGCTTCGTGGCCGCCATCGGCTCGAGCCTGCCGCACACGCGCGAGCTCGACGACACGGCGCTGCGCCGCGCGTCCCGCATCGCGGTGGAATGGAAGCCCCAGACCCTGAAAGAGGCCGGCGATCTCGTGCTGGCCGCGCCCGGCCTGGTCACCGAAGAGCGCCTGGTGGAGCTCGGCGAGCTGGTGGCGGGCCTGCAGCCCGGCCGCCAGGACCCGCGCGAGATCACGCTCTACAAGTCGGTGGGCGTGGGCCTGGAAGACGTGGCCCTGGCGGGCCTGGTGTGGCAGCGGCTGCAGGGCGGCCGGGCCTGAACGAACCCCGCCCGGCGGGCGTACTGCCCCTCAGGGCTCCATCTGCGCCGCGTTGTACACGTGGCGCATCGCGAGCAGCGAGGCGAGTTCGGCGTCGCCCTTGATCACCGCGCGCAGGATCGCGGCGTGCTCGTCCCAGTTCTGCTGGTTGCGGCCGCGGTTGAGCGGCGCGAACAGCAGCGCGGTGCGGTCGCGCAGCGAGCGCATGAGCTCCTGCAGCACCGAGTTCGCGGCGATGCTGCCCAACGCGTCGTGGAAGCGTTTGTTCATCTCGAGCAGCGCGGCCTGGTCGTCGCTGTCGATCAGGCGGCTGCCTTCTTCGAGGATGCGCTCCATCTCGGCGATCTGCTTCGCGTCGTGGCGCTGGGCCGCGAGCTTGGCGTTCAGGCCTTCGAGCGTGGCCCGCACCTCGACCAGTTCGCGCACCTGTTCGGGGCTGAAAGCGGTGACGGAAGCGCCGCGGCGCGGCTCGATGGTGACGATGCCCTCGGCCGCGAGCTGGCGCAGCGCCTCGCGCACCGGCATGCGCGACACCCCGAGTTCTTCGGACAGCTTGCTTTCCACCAGGCGTTCGCCCGGGGGAATGGAGCCGCTCATGATGCGTTCGCGCAGGGCCTCGACGACCAGGGTGGTCAGAGGCGAATGGCTGGCCCCGAGGGAGGCTTCCTTTCTGGGCAGTGTCATGGCGTGGTCCGGGCTCCGTGGGGGTGGCGACAGGCAAGGTCCGGTCGGGCCCGAAGCCGGTGGATTCTATGCGAGCGCTTCATGAACGAAAAAAGGCCGCGCACCGCGCGGCCAAAGGATCCCGAAGGACTCCAAAGGAAGAAAAGGCAGACGCCGCGCGGGGCGCGGCGGGTCGTGATCAGAACAGGTGCAGCAGGCCCAGCGCGAACAGGTCGCCCTTCTGGTCGGCCGCGCCCGGGGTCTTGATGGTGTTGCCGCGGTAGCCGCCGTACACCGTGGTGCGCTTGCTCAGGCTGTAGAAGGCCGCCACGCTGTAGCCGGTGCGCTTGACGTCGGGTGCGCCCGCGGCCACCGTGGTGACCAGCTTGCCGGTGTAGTTGGTGTCGCCGGTGAAGCCGGTGACCGCGCCCTTCGACTGCGCGATGCCGGCCGAGATCGTCCACGCGCCGCCCAGGGCGTAGTCGGTGCCCAGCGCCCATTCGTTGGTCTTGGCATCGCCGAAGGCCACGCGGCCGTAGCTGGCCATGAGCTTGGCCGGGCCGAGCTGGTACGAGCCGTTCAGGCGCGTGAACTTGATGGCCTCCGCGTTGCCCGTGGCCTTTTCGGTCTGGTACGCGGCGCCCGCGAACACCGGGCCGGCGGCGTACTTCACGTGCACGCTGCTGATCGAGCCCTGGCCCACGGTGGCGGTCTTGTTCTCGGCCATGCCGTAGCTCACGACGCCGCTGAAGCCGCCGAAGTCGGGCGAGGCGTAGTAGAAGCCGTTGTTGGGCGCGTCGCGGTACGAGGTGCTGAGCCAGGCGCCCTGGTTGGGGGCGAGCACCGAGTTCTTGGCCACCAGGGCGCTGCCGCTGATGTCGTCGAAGGCGCTCCAGGCTTTGCCGAAGCGCACGTCGCCGAAGCCGCCGGAGAGGCCGACCCACGACTGGCGCGTGAACGACAGACCGGGCGCGCCGCCGTTGTCCATGGCGAAGCCCGATTCGAGCTGGAAGTTGGCCTTGGTGCCGCCGCCGAGGTCTTCGCTGCCCTTGAAGCCGAAGCGGCTTTCATAGATGCCGCTGCTGTCGAGCCTGGTGGTGCGCAGACCGGTGGCGGGGTTTTTCTGGCTCGACAGGTACATGTCGGCCAGGCCGTACAGCGTGACGCTGGACTGGGCGAAGGCCGCGCCGCTGGCGAGCGTGGCGCAGGCGATGAGAAGGGTTTTTTTCATGCTTTTGCTTGGTGAGAGGTGAGGGAACACAGGGGACGGGAGATTCAGAACAGCACCACCGCGGCGATGGTGGATGCGGCCAGGCCGAGCAGCACCGGCAGCGCCAGCACGCGCACCAGGTCGGTCACCGAGACGCGCGCGAAACCGGCCACGGCGATCAGCGAAGACCACGCGATCAGCGTGCCGCCGCCGGTCCAGATGGCGCCCATCTGGCCGATCGCGGCGAGCGTGGTGGCGTCGATGTTGGAGACCGGGCCGAGGGCACCCGCCAGCGCGCCGGTGAGCGGCAGGCCCGAGAAGCCCGAGCCGTCGATGCCGGTGACCATGCCCACGATCAGCAGGCCGAAGGCCACGAACAGCGGGTTGTGCGGGATCCAGTCCTGCGCGCTGCGCACCAGGTCGAACAGCAGGCTGGGCGTGGCGCCGGCGTCGCCGCCGAAGATGGCCGCGGCGGTCTCGCTCGCGCCCAGGAAGAAGAAGCCCGCGATCGGCAGCACCGAGCCCATGGCGCGGAAGGCGAACACGAAGCCTTCGGTGATGTGGTCGGCACTGGCTTCGAGCATCTGGCGCGCGCCCTTCATGGCGAGCGTGGCGAAGATCATCAGCAGCGCGGCTGCGCCACCCACCAGCGAAGCGCCGGCCCCGCCCTTGAAGTCGCCCAGCGGCACGCCGAGCTTGGGCAGCACCATGAGCACGATCACGGCCAGGAACACCAGCGGCGTGACCACGGCGAACAGCTTGGACCACTTGATGTCGTCGGCCGGCACGCTCTGCAGTTCGCGGCGCAGGTCCTGACCGGTCACGGGCTGGTGCTCGCGGCTCGTGCCCTGGGCGATCTCGGCCTTGTGGGCCGTGCCTTCGTGCTCGTGCTGGGCCAGCTCGCCCTTCACGGCCAGCTCCTGCCAGCGCTCCAGGTGGGCGGGGCTGGCGGGCAGGAACTTGCGGCGGTGGAACACGAAGATCAGCACCAGCGCGACCAGGCCGGTGATCAGCGAGAGCGCGAGCGCGCGGTCGGCGATCACCGCGGCCGCGGCGCCGGCGGCCTTGGCGCTGATGCCGGGGGCCACGCCGATCACGTAGTCGGACGACAGCGCCATGCCCTGGCCGGCCACGGCGATGGCGGCCGCGCCCACGATCGGGGGCAGGCCGGCGGCGATGGCCGCGGGCAGCAGCACCGCGCACACCAGCGGCACCGCGGGCGTGGGCCAGAAGAACAGCGAGATGAAGTAGGTGATGGCCGCGAGCAGCAGGTATGACACCGGCCCGTTCTTCATCAGCACCCGGAAGGGCTTGACCATCAGGATGTCCGACTTCAGCGCCTTGAGGGCGTTGAGCAGGGCCGTCATCAGCGCGATGACCAGGAAGATGTTGAACAGCTCCTTGGCCGCGACCAGGCTGGCGCTGTAGATGCTGCCCAGGCCGCCGAGGGCGCTGCCGGTCCAGGCGAGACCGACAAGGAAGGTGGCCGCGATCGAGGGCACGAGCACGTTGGCGCGGAACACCATCGTCACGATGATGCTGATCACGCCCAGCAGGTACATCCAGTGCGCCGCTGTGAGGGTTACGTTGGAATCCATAGGCTTGTCCGTGGGGTTGGGGGCTGCGAGGGGGTCAAGAGGGCATCAGATGGTATACAGAATACTTTTATGGGGCTGACAGGGTTTTCCCGCCCTCCCTTGGTGCGTCATGGGCCCGCGTTTGGGGCGTTAATGAGGTTAAAAGTACACATTAAAGGAGGATGAAAACCATCTTCTGATCAATCTGGATACGGTATACATCCAGACGCAAAAGCCTATGCAGGCTTCGTGCCAAGCGGACAGGGGCTTTCGCAGGGCAATGGCGGGCAGGACCTGGGCGGCGACGGCGGAATCGGTGTCGCCGCGCGCCCGTGTCATCGGTATACTGTATTCATACATTGGAGAGGACTGTGACCGATACCCCCCCATCACCCCCCGTGACCAGCACCGGCGCCATGGTCGCCACCGGCCATCCGCTGGCGGCACAGGCCGCGGCCCGTTTGCTGGCGCTGGGCGGCAGCGCGGTGGACGCGGCGATCGCGGCCGACGCGGTGATGGGCGTGGTCGAGCCCATGGCCACGGGCATCGGCGGCGACCTGCTGGCCATGCTGGTGCCGCCCGGCGCCGAGCCGCAGGCCTACAACGGCTCGGGCCGCTCGCCCGCGGCCTTCGATCCGGCCTGCCTGGCCGCCTTCCCGGGCCAGCGCCTGCCCGAGCGCCATGTGCACACCCTGACGGTGCCGGGCGCGGTGCGCGGCTGGCACGACCTGCACCAGCGGCACGGTCGCGCCGACTGGCGCTTGCTGTTCGGCCCGGCGATCGAGGCCGCACGCCAGGGCTTTGCGGTGTCGCCGGTGTCGGCGCGCGAATGGGCGCTGTTCCAACCCGTGATCGCGGCCGACCCGGTGTCGGCACGCCTGTACCGCGCCGACGCGGTGCCTGCGGCCGGCACCGTGTTCAGCAACCCCGAGCTCGCGGCCACGCTGCAGGCCATTGCCGAAGACGGCCCCGAGGCCTTCTACCAGGGCCCCGCCGCGCGCGCGGCCGAACAGGCCAGCCGCGCGCGCGGCGGCGTGCTGTCGGCGAGCGACTTCGCGGCCCACCGCGGTGAATTCGCCGCCCCGCTGCGCGGCCGATTCCGCGGGCTGGAGGTGCTGGAATGCCCGCCCAACACCCACGGCCTCGCGGTGCTGCACGCGCTCGAAGCGCTCGACGCCCTGCCGCTGGACCCCGCCGACCCGGCCACCGCCGTGGCCATGGTCGACGCCATGGACGCCGCCATGGCCGAGGCCAAGCGCGTGGTGGCCGACCCGGCCGGCAACACGGTGTGCACCGTGGTGGTGGACGCGCAAGGCCTGGCCGTGACGCTCATGAGCAGTGTGTTCAAGCGCTTCGGCAGCGGCATCGGCGTGCCGGGCGCGGGCTTTGCGCTGCAGAACCGCGGCTTCGGCTTCGCCGCGCCCGGCGAGCTCAATGGCGCCGCACCTGGCAAGCGGCCGTACCACACCGTGGTGCCCGGTGCAGCGCTGCGCGGCGGCGCGTTCCACGCGGGTTTCGGTGTGGTGGGCGGGGCCATGCAGCCGCAGGGCCACGTACAGCTCATGGTGCGCACGGCGGCCTGGGGCCAGGCCCTGCAGCCCGCCATCGACGCGCCGCGCTGGAGGCTCGAAGCGCGCCGCGCCCTGGCCATCGAGGCCGGCACGCCCGAGGCCGTGGTGCGCGCGCTGCGTGCCGCGGGCTACACCGAACCCGCGGGCCTGGGCGAGCTCGGCGGCCGCAGCGATTTCGGCGGCGCCCAGGTGGTGCGGCGCCTCGACGACGGCCGCCTCGAAGGCGGCTCCGACCGCCGCAAGGACGGCATGGCGCTGGCCTGCTGAACCGTGCGCTTTCTCTCCCTCATCCAAGGACCGACGTGACCCTGAAGATCTATGGCATTGCCGCCTCGCGCGCGATCCGCCCCCTGTGGGCGGCCGAAGAACTGGGCCTGCCCTACGAGCACCTGCGCTGGCACTACCAGGGCCCCGAAACCCGCGAGCCGGCCTACCGCGCGATCAACCCCAACGGCACCGTGCCGGCGATCGACGACGACGGCCTGGTGCTGTTCGAGTCGCTCGCGATCACGCTGCACCTGGCGCAAACGCGGCCCGAGGGCGGTCTGTGGGCCGACGACGCCCGCGGCGTGGCGCAGATCTACCAATGGACGCTGTGGGCCGCGACCGAGGCCGAGCCGCTGGCGCGCCAGTGGTTCCACCACACCGGCTTCCTGCCGCCCGAGCAGCGCATACCGGCACTGGCCGAAGAAGCCATCGACAAGCTGCAGCAGCGCCTGCGGGTGCTCGAAGAGCACCTGGCCGCGCGCGACTGGCTGCTGGGCGAGCGCTTCACCGTGGCCGACCTGAACCTGGCCGCGGTGCTGCAGCGGCTGAGCGTGCTCGCGCGCGGCGAACTGCCGCGCACCCACGACTGGCACCGCCGCTGCCTGGCGCGGCCGGCGGCGCAACGCGCCTGGGCACTGCGCAACGCGGTCTGAGCGCGCCGCTCAGGCGTGGTTGAGGCGGAAGAAGCCCACCGCCTCGGCCAGCCGCGCGGCCTGCGTGCGCAGGCTCTCGGCCGCGGCCGCGCTCTCTTCGACCAGCGCGGCGTTCTGCTGCGTGGCCTGGTCGAGCTGGGCAATGGCCGAGTTGACCTGGCCGATGCCATGGGTCTGCTCGTGCGTGGCGGCGCCGATCTCGGCGATGAGGTCGGTCACGCGCTGCACCTGGGCCACGATGTCGTCCATCGCGCTGCGCGCGTCGCTCACCAGGCGCGAGCCCGCGTCCACCTTTTCCACGCTGGCGTTGATCAGGCCCTTGATCTCCTTGGCCGCCTCGGCGCTGCGCTGCGCGAGGTTGCGCACCTCGCCGGCCACCACCGCGAAACCGCGGCCCTGCTCGCCAGCGCGCGCCGCTTCCACCGCGGCGTTGAGCGCGAGGATGTTGGTCTGGAAGGCGATGCCGTCGATCACGCCGATGATGTCGCCGATCTTCTGGCTGCTGTGCTGGATGTCCTGCATGGTCTGCACCACCTGGCCCACCACCTCGCCGCCCTTGACGGCGGCGCCGCTGGCCGAACTGGCGAGCTGCGTGGCCTGGCGGGCGGTGTCGGCGCTGGTGCGCACGGTGGCGTTCATCTGCTCCATGGAGGCCGCGGTCTGCTGCAGGTTGCTGGCCTGCAGTTCCGTGCGCGACGAGAGGTCGGCGTTGCCCGTGGCGATCTGCGCGCTGCCGGTGGCGATGCTGTCGCTGCCCTGGCGCACGTCGGACACGATGCGCACCAGGCTTTCATTCATGGCCTTGAGCGCGGCCTGCAGCTCGCCGAGCTCGTTGCGGCTGTTCACCACGATGCTCGAGCGCAGGTCGCCCGCGGCCACGGTCTGTGCCACCTGCACCGCCTCGCGGATCGGCGTGACGATGGAGCGCGTGAGCAGCAGGGCCAGCATCAGCGCGGCCACCAGGGCCACGGCGCTGCTGCCGATCATGAGGTTGCGGTTGAAGGCGTAGCCCGCGTCCGAGGTTTTGACCTCCCGGGCGGCCTCGTTCGTCGCATGCTCGAGGTAGGCGTGTGCGGCCTTCACCAGGGCGGCCAGCAGCGGCCGGCAGTCGCGGTCCATGCGTTCGATGGCGCCTTCGCGGTCGCCGCGGCTCGCGCGCTCGAGGATGTCCAGCGCCACCGGGCCGTAGCGCGCCTCCACCTGCACAACTTCATCGAACAGCTTGCGCTCGGTGGCGGTGGTGTGCTCGTCGGCGTCGAGCGCTTCGCGCAGCTTCTTGAACCGGTCCACCACCTGCGCGTGTGCGGTTTCGGTGGCCTTCTTTTCCTGTTCGCGGTCGGCCAGCGTGCTCACCAGCACCAGGTTGCGCACGCCGATGGCGCGCGCGTTCGTGGCATCGAGGATGTCGTTGGCCAACGACATGCGGTACGAGGTCTCGCTCACGTACTGCGTGAAGGCAGCGTGCTCATGCCCGAGCGCACGCACCGACAGCGTGGCCACCGCGAGCACGATGACCGACAACAACAGAAAACCGGCCAGCAGTCTGGCCTTGACCGAGAGGCGATCGAACCCCATGGCACTGCTCCAAGAATCTAAGACTCGCGGGGTTCACAAAATGGTGACCCTGGCACCGATATCGTCGGCGCGTGTACGCTTTTAGGGCGGCGCGACGAGCGGCAGGCCGATGCAAACCAAAGGCCGCATGAAAACGCGCCGAATGGCGCCGCCGTGGGCCTTTGGTGCGTACTTAAGGTTCTTTAAGCTTGGGTCATCCGCCGAGGACCGCGGGCAGCCAGAGCGACACCGCGGGCACAAAGGTCACGATCAGCAGCACCGCGATGAGCGCCAGCGTGAAGGGCCAGGCTTCCTTGAACACCGCGTGCAGCGGCGAGCCGGCGATCTGCGCGGTGAGGAAGGTGATCACGCCCGAGGGCGGCGTGAGCTGGCCGATCATGAGGTTGAGCACCACGATCACACCCAGGTGCACCAGGTCGATGCCGTAGGCATTGGCGATCGGCACCAGCACGGGCACCAGCGTGACCAGCGCCACCGCGGGCTCGAGCGCCAGGCCCCAGAGCAGCAGCACGATGTTGATCAGCGCCAGCATCACCCAGGGGCTGTCGGTGAGGCCCTTGAGCGTGGTGGCCAGGGTTTCGCCGATGGCCAGGTTGGCAACCAGCCAGGAGAAGATGCCCGAGGCCGCGATGGTGAGCAGGATGATTCCCGAACTCACCATGCATTCGCACAGGATGGTCCAGCACTGGCGCAGCGTGAGCTCGCGGTAGAAGCACACGCTGATCACCAGCGCGTAGAGCACCGCGGCGATGCCGGCCTCGGTGGGTGTGACCACGCCGCCCACGATGCCGCCGATGATGATCACCGGCATGGCCAGCGCGGGCAGCGCGTCCCACACGGCGCGCAGCAGCGCGCGCAGCGAGGTGCGCTCGGAGAAGGGCAGGGCGCGCCGGTGCGCGACCCAGCTCGCGGCGGCCAGCAGGTACACGCCCATGAGCAGGCCGGGCAGCGCGCCTGCAATGAAGAGCTGGCCCACGGACACATCGCTCACCAGGGCATAGACCACGAAGGCGATCGAGGGCGGGATGATGGGCCCCATGGTGGAGGCCGCGGCCACGACCGCGGCGGCGTAGGCGCCCGGGTAGCCCTTGTCTTTCATGGCCGGGATCATGGACGAGCCGATCGCCGAGGCGTCGGCCACGGCCGAGCCCGACACGCCCGAGAACACCATGCTCGCCAGGATGGCCACATGCGACAGGCCGCCGCGGATGTGGCCCACCGCGGCCATGGCCACGTTGAGCAGGCGGCGCGTGATGCCGCCCGTGTTCATGAGCTCGCCCGCGAGGAAGAAGAACGGGATCGCGAGGAACGCGAACGAGTCCATGCCCTGCACCATGGACGAGGCCACGATGTTGAGCGGCACCGCCCCGCCACTGAAAGCGATGAACACGATGGCGGCCAGGCCCATCGCGAAGAACACCGGCACACCGATGACCGCGAAGGCCATGAAGGCGAGCATGAGCACGCCGAACAGGATCACCTGCTGCATGGGTTCAGGCCTCCGGCGCGGCGCGGCGTTCGCGCCAGAGCTGGTCGGCGAGCGCCAGCGCCATCAGCGCCGCGCCCACGGGCAGCGACCAGTACAGCAGCGGCTGCGTGAGCGGCAACGAGGTGAACGGGATGCCCTCCATCGCATCGATCACGAGCCGGCTCTGCCAGCCGTAGGTGAGCACGAAGGCCAGCGAGAGCGCAAGCGAGAACAGGCGCAGGCCGCGGCGCACGCCCGCCGACATGGACAGGCCGAGGAAATCGGCCGAGAGGTGGCTGTTGCGGCGCACGCCCACATAGCCCGCGAGCATGGTGGCCCAGATCATGAGCACCACGCTGAACTCGGTGGCCCAGGGCAGCGGGTAGGACAGGGCCACGCGCAGCACGATCTGCGCGCCGCCGATGCCCACCAGCGCGAGCAGCGACAGGCCGAGCAGGCCGGTGATCAGCCGGTCGAGCCCGGCGAACAGGGCGTTCATCGTGCGGCCTTCACTTCACGGCCCGGATCTTCTCCAGCGTGCCCTTGGACCAGAGCTGGCCGTCGAACTTCGTGCTGGCCTCGTCGGCCGACTTGCGGAAGGCCGCGAGGTCGGGTTCGACGATCTCCATGCCGTTGGCCTTGAGCGTGTCGATGGACTTGGCCGACACGTCCCAGGTCATCTGGCTGGCCCACTTCTCGGTCGCCGCGGCGGCTTCGGTCATGGCTTTCTGCTGGGCTGGCGACAGGCGCGCCCACTTGTCGGCCGCCATCAGCGCCATCAGACCCGACTGGATGTAGTCGATGCGCATGGCGTACTTCTGCACCTCGAAGTACTTGGCGCCCGCGATGGCGTCGAAGCCGTTGTCCTGACCGTCGACCAGGCCCTGCTTCATGGCCAGGTAGAGCTCGGCCGCGGGCACCGGCGTGGGCGCCGCGCCCCAGGCCTTCATCACCTCGAGGATCGCGGGCGTCTCGGGCACGCGCACCTTCAGGCCCTTCATGTCGTCGGGCTTGAGCACCTTGCGGTTGCTGGTGGTGAGCTGGCGCGGTGCGCGGTCGGACACGTAGCCCACGTACTTGAAGCCCGCTTCCTGCTCGACGGGCGCGAGCATCTGGCGGAAGGTGTCCGATTGCATGTAGGCCTTGAAGTGCGCGTGGTCGCGGAACACGTAGGGCGCGAACAGCGCGTTGAAGTCCTTGCCGCCCTTGGCCAGCGCCAGCGTGCCGGTGTCGGCCAGCATCATGTCGATCTGGCCGGTGCGCAGGCCCGCGTAGTTCTGCGGCAGGCTGCCGAGCTGGCCGGCGCCGAAGCTCTGCACCTTGAGCTCGCCGTTGCTGCGCTCAGCCACCTCCTTGGCGAAGCGATCGGCGATGGGGCCCCACACCGGCGGCGGTGCCACGTAGGCCATGCGCAATGCGGGCTGGGCCTGGGCGGTGGCGCTCAAGGCGCAGGTGGCGGCCAGGGCGATCCCGGCAAGCAGGGGGCGGATCCGGTTCATGGCGTTGTCTCCATTGAAGGTGGCGTGCGGTGGGGGGCTTGCCGTGCGGCGATGTAGTCCCGGTGCGGGGTGCCGTTCGACACCAGCATGCCGCCATCGACGTCGATGGTGCTGCCGGTGATCATGGCGGCGCCGGGCGAGAGCAGGAAGGCGATGGCCTCGGCCACGTCGCGCGCGTCCACCCAGCGGCCCAGCGGCACGGTTTGGGCCACGGCGGCGATGCGCTCGGGGCCGAGGCTGCGGTGGATCATGGGCGTGAGCGTGGGGCCGGGGCAGACCGCGTTCATGCGCAGGCCCTGGCCCGCGAGCTCGAAGGCCATGTGGCGCGTGAAGGCCAGCACCGCACCCTTGGAGGCGGTGTAGGCGGCATCGCCCGAGTACGACATGCGCTTGCCCGCGATCGAGGCCACGTTGACGATGGCCGCGCCCGCGGGCATCAGCGGCGCGGCCTCGCGCACGCACAGCATGGTGCCGCGCAGGTTGATGTCGATCACGCGGTCCCAGGCGTCCAGGGGCATGTCGCACAACAGGTGGCGCGACTCCACCCCCGCGCTGTTGACGAGGCCGTGCACGGCGCCGTGATCGGCCGCGATCTGCGCGAAGGCCTGCACCACCGATTCCTCGCGCGCCAGGTCGCAGGCCAGGTGCGTGAAGCGGCCGTGCGCGATGGCGGCGGCCAGCGATGCGTCGGGCAGCGCGCGATCGAGCGAGACCACGCGATGGCCGCGTTCGATCAACAGCGCCACCGTGGCCGCACCAATGCCGCTCGAGCCGCCCGTGACGACGGTGGTGCGCGCATCGGACGCGGCGGCATCGGCAGCAGAAGACATGACAACTCCGGTGGTTCCGCCATATAGTAACGATCGTTACCAAATAGCCGACCCCCGCATTTACCCTTAGGAGACCGCCCATGAGCACCCTTGCCGCCCCTGCTTTGCCCGACGACGTGCGAACCCCGGGCTGGATCGCCGGCCACCGTGTGCAGCCTGGCGTCTACGCCTACGACCTCGAGGCCCTGCCCTGGCGCACCACGCCGCGCGGCACCGCGCGTGAGAAGGCGGTGCGGCGCGACGAGGCGGCCGGTCTGTTCCTGGGCCTGATCAGCTTCGACCCCATGAGCCGCTCGGGTGTGCACCAGCACCGCGGCACTGCGAGCAGCTACTTCCTGTCGGGCGAACTGGTGGACTACCAGTGCACCACGCGTGCCGGCGCGGTGGGCATCAACCTCGCGGGGGCCACGCACGACGCCGTGACCTACGGCGGCTGCACCCTTTTCTCGCGCCTCGAAGGCGGTGTGGTGATCGAACCCGATGGTGCCGCCATCCACCCGCATGCGCGCAAGACCGTGGTGAGCAACGACGCGCCGTTCAACCCGCCCGACATCACGGTGGTGCTCGACGAAGTGGTGCCCGTGGCCTCGCCCTTCGCGGGCGTGTCGCGCCGCGCGGTGTTCGACTACGCCGGCACCGGGCATGACCGCCGCATCTGTGCGCTGCAGCTGTGGCCCGGCGCGCGGCTCGACGCCCTGCAGCACCGCGGCCTGACCGACTGGTTCCTGCTCGCCGGCGACCTCAGCGTGGGCGGCACGCGCATCGCCGGGCCGGCGGTGGTGGTGATCGAGCCTGGCTCGGAGGTGTCGGTGTGCAGCACCTTCGGCTGCACGCTGCTGGCCTGGGCCGAGGGCCCTGCGCACGCGGGCGGCGATGCGCGGCTCGAGCCCTACGGCTTCTGAGGCCCGGGTCTCAGGCGCTTTCGCCTGCCAGGGGGTCGAGGCGCGCCCGCTCCGACAGCTTGCCCAGCAGCTTGTGCAGGGTCTTGAGTTCGGCCGGGGTGAGGCCGGCGTAGATGTCGGCTTCGCGTTCGATCGCGGCCTGTGCGATCTCCTCGTACACCGCCCAGCCGGCCTCGGTGAGCAGCAGGTGGAAGCTGCGCCGGTCGGTCGCGCTGTTCTCGCGCTCCAGCCGACCCTGGGCCTCGAGCTTGCGCACCACGCGCGACACGCTCATCTTGTCGAGTCCGGTGTAGTCGGCCAGCGCCTGCGCCGTGATGTAGGGTTTGTCCGCCAGCGTGAGCAGAATGCGCCACTCGGTGAGGTTGAGGTCGAAGCGCTCACCGAACCGCGCGTTGAAGGGCTTGCCCGTGAGGTTGGTCAGCACCCAGATCTGGTAGTAGGGCGAGTCTTCGGTGGAGAGCAGCGTGTGGTGGTCGTGCACCACGGCCGGGCGGCGCGGCGGCGGTGGTGCAGGGCTGCGGGCGGGCATGGGCGCGGAGTGTATGACAGGGGGCTGTGGGCACGGGCAATCCCTAATCTCGGAATACTGTATTCCGGATAGAGTGCCGTCCAGAGGCCACGGGGTGGCCCGGGGGTGCTGGCACGTTGATTGCATACAGTATTCGTCAACACCCCTTCCTCCTTCAACCCTCACAGGAGCCTGCCATGTCCGTATCGCCCAGCCGCCCGTTCCGACCCTTGTGGTACCGCGCCGTCCACGCCCTGGGTGTGGTGGCCCTCGGGCTGGGTCTGACCGGCCCGGCCGCCGCCCAGACCGCCGCGCCCGCCAAGGTGCGCTACGAAGAGGTGGTGCGCTCGGTGCTCTATCTGCCCACCTACGTCGCCCTCAACCGCGGTTTCTTCAAGGAGGCCGGGCTCGACGTGAGCATGAAGACCTCTCAAGGCACCGACAAGGGCATGGCCGCGCTGCTCTCGGGCAGCGCCGACATCGTGCTCATCGGTCCCGAGGCCTCGATTTACGTGGCCAACAGTGAATCGCCGGTGAAACCCAAGATCTTCTCGGGTCTGACCGCCACCGACGGCTTCCTGCTCGTGGCGCGCGAGAAGCCCGCGGGGGCCTTCGCCTGGGACCAGCTCAAGGGCAAGGCCGTGATGGCCTTCCGCCCGGGCTCCAACCCCGATGTGTTCCTGGAAACCGCGATGCGCAAGAACGGGCTCGATCCCAAGAAGGACCTCAAGCTCGTGAACAACATCGGCCCGGCCGCGCGCACCGGCGCCTGGCTCGCGGGGCAGAACGACTACGGCATCTTCCTCGAGCCCGAAGCCACCATGCTCGAGAAGACCGGCAAGGGCACCGTGGTGGCCTCGATCGGTCGCGTGGTGGGCCCGGTTGACTACACCGTGTTCACCGCCACCGACGCCTTCCTCGCGAAGAACCCCGCCGTGGCCCAGGCCTGGACCAACGCCATCGTGAAGGCCCAGAAGTACGTGGCCAGCGCGCCAGCGGCCGATCTCGCGAGCCACATCAGCGAGTACTTCCCGTCCATGAGCCAGGCCGACCTGGTGGCCGCCGTTGAGCGTTACCGCGGCATCGGCCTGTGGAAGACCAACCCCACGGTGCAGCGCCAGGCCATGGACACGCTGCAGGACATGCTCGTGACCAGCGGCGTGCTCGACAGCGCCAAGCGCGTGAAGTACGAGCAGCTGGTGGTGACCGACTTCACCGCAAAGGCTTCGCAATGAGCGCCGTGCTCGAACGGCCCGCGCCCGCGGCGGCCAGCCAGACCCAGCCGCGCATCGAGATCAACGACGTCTCGCTGCGCTACTTCACCACCGCCGGCGAAACGCAGGCGCTCGACCGCATCTCGCTCGACGTGGCGCCGGGCGAATTCGTGAGCCTGATCGGCCAGTCGGGCTGCGGCAAGAGCACGCTGCTCTCGCTCATGGCCGGCATCCTCGAGCCCTCGTCGGGCGAGGTGCGCGTGCACGGCGAGCGCGTCAAGGGCCCGTCGCCGCGCGTGGGCTACATGCTGCAGCAGGACTACCTGTTCGAATGGCGCAGCATCCTCGACAACGCCACGCTGGGCGCGCAGATCCAGGGCCGGCCCATGCGCGAAGCGCGCGAGCGCGCCGCGCACCTGCTGCACAAATGCGGCATGGGCGACTTCCTGCACCACTTCCCGCGCCAGCTCTCGGGCGGCATGCGCCAGCGCGTGGCGCTCGCGCGCACCCTGGTGACCGACCCCGACGTGGTGCTGCTCGACGAACCCTTCTCCGCGCTCGACTCGCAGACCCGACTGGCCATCGCCGACGAAGTGGTGGAGGTGCTGCGCGACGAAGGCAAGTCGGTGGTGCTGGTGACGCACGACATCGGCGAGGCCATCGCCATGACCGACCGCGTGGTGGTGCTCTCGCGCCGCCCGGGGCGCATCAAGTCGCAGCACCTGATGCGTTTCGACAGCCACGGCCCGGGCCGCCCGAGCCCCTTCGAGGTGCGCTCGCTGCCCGAGTTCAACACCTACTTCTCGCTGCTGTGGGACGAGCTCGACGTCCACGTGGAAGGATGAACCCCATGAACACCACCGCCCCCGTGACCATGGCCAGCGCCATGGCCCAGCCCACCCCGCCCGCGGCGGGCCGCGAACCCAGCCCGGCCTACCGCCAGTGGCAGTCGCGCGAGCGCCGCCGCCGCCACTACATCTTCGCCACCCGCATCGCGCTGCTGGTGGCCTTCCTCGTGCTGTGGGAGGTGCTGGCCAAGACGCACGTGGTCAACCCCATGCTCACGAGCTACCCGAGCGCGCTCTGGCCCACCTTTCTGGAGCTGCTCAACAACGGCAACCTGCTGGGCCACACCTGGGCCACCTTCAAGGCCACGCTGATCGGCTTCGTGCTCAGCATGGTCATCGGCATCGGCGTGGCCGCGGGCCTGTGGTGGTCGGACTTCGCGCACAAGGTGCTCGACCCCTTCCTCGTGGTCGCCAACGCCATGCCCAAGATCGCCTTCGTGCCGATCTTCTACATCTGGCTCGGCTCGGAGTACTCGGTGTACGGCATGGCCGTGGCCATCGCGGTGTTCGTGACCATCATGGTGGTCTACGACGGCTTCAAGAGCATCGACCCGAACAAGATCAAGCTCGCGCGCACGCTCGGCGCGAGCCGCGCGCAGGTGCTGCGGCTGGTGGTGATGCCCGGCAGCGTGCCCACGCTGGTGGCCGCGCTCAAGATGAACATCGGCCTCGCGCTCGTGGGCGTGATCGTGGGCGAGTTCCAGTCGGCCAGCGCCGGCCTGGGCTTTCTCATCGTCAACGGCAGCCAGGTGTTCCAGCTCAACGTGGTCATGACGGCCATCGTGGTGCTGGGCATCCTCTCGGGCCTGATGTACCTCGTGATCGCGCGCATCGAAGCCATGATGGCGCGCCGCTACGGCTGAACCGCAGGAGCCCTCGCATGCAATTCCCGTCCTGGGTGGTCGACCGGGTGGTGGCCCGGCAAGGCCGCCTGCACCCCTACGACCGGCTCGACCCCGCGCGCACCGCGTTCGTGGTCATCGACCTGCAGAACTACTACACCCAGCCCGGCTACCTCGGCGAATGCGCGCCCTCGCGCGCCACCTTCCCCGCGGTGAACCGCCTGGCCGACGCGCTGCGCGCGGCCGGCGGCCACGTGATCTGGGTGCAGACCAGCGCCGACGGCGCCGACGACTTCTGGTCGCACCACCACGCGCACATGCTCACGCCCGAGCGCAGCGCGCGCCGGCTGCGCGAGCTTTCGAGCAGCCACGAGGGCTTCCAGATCGCGCCCGGCCTCAGGCCGCAGCCGCAGGACGTGCGCGTGGTCAAGCGCTGCTACAGCGCGCTGGTGCCGGGCTCGTCCAACCTGGCCGAGGTGCTCGAGGCGCGCGGCATCACGCACGTGCTGATCGGCGGCACCGTGACCAACGTGTGCTGCGAATCGACCGCGCGCGACGCGATGATGATGGACTACGCCACCATCATGGTCGACGACGCGCTCTCGGCCGTGACGCCGGCCGAGCACGAGCACTGCCTGAACAACTGGATTCTGTTCTTCGGCGACGTGCTCGCGAGCGACGAGGTGATCGCCCGGCTGCAGCCGGTGCAAGCCGCGGCGCGCGCCACGGCCTGAGGCGGGGCGCGAGCGCGCCTCCGCCGCCCGAGGCGCTCAGCCGCGCTGAGCGTCCACGCGGAAGATGCGCACCACCTCGGCCAGGCGCGTGGCCTGCTCGTTCATGCTGGTGGCGGCGGCCGCGCTTTCTTCCACCAGCGCGGCGTTCTGCTGCGTCATCTGGTCGAGGTTGGCCACGGCGGCGTTGATCTGGTTCACGCCATCGGCCTGCTCGCCCGAGGCGCTCGCGATCTCGCCGATGATGTCGCGCACCCGGGCCACGTTGCCCACGATCTCCGACATCGACTGACCGGCCTGGCCCACGAGCTCGCTGCCCACGGTCACCTTCTCCACGCTGGCGCCGATCAGGCCCTTGATCTCCTTGGCCGCTTCGGCGCTGCGCTGTGCGAGGTTGCGCACCTCGCCGGCCACCACCGCGAAACCCCGGCCCTGTTCACCGGCGCGCGCGGCTTCCACCGCCGCGTTGAGCGCGAGGATGTTGGTCTGGAAGGCGATGCCGTCGATCACGCCGATGATGTCGTTGATGCGGCGCGAGGCCTGGTTGATCTCTTCCATGGTCGCGACCACCTGCGACACCACCTGGCCGCCTTTTTGCGCGCTCTGGCCCGCCACGTCGGCGAGCTGGTTGGCCACGCGGGCGGATTCGGCCGACTGCTTGATCGCGCCCGACATCTGCTCCATCGAGGCCGCGGTCTGCTGCAGGCTGCTCGCGGTCTGCTCGGTGCGCGAAGACAGGTCGTTGTTGCCGGTGGCGATCTCGCGCGCGGCCACGGTGATGTTGTCGGTGCCGCGCTTGACGTCGGCCACCACGTGCACCAGGCGGTCGCGCATGCCCGAGAGCGCGCGGATCATGGCGCCGAACTCGTCGCCGCGCTGGTTGTCGATGCGCGCCGTGAGGTCGCCCTCGGCCACGCGCTCGGCAAAGGCGATGGTGTCGCGCAGCGGCGTGCGGATGTTGCGGATCAGGAAGAACGCGCCCACGGCGATCGCCAGGATCAGGCCGACCACCTGCGCGCTCGCGATCACCAGGCTGGCCGAACGCTCGTGCGCGAGCCGGGCCTGGGCCTCTTCCATGATCACCGTCTGCATCTGGCCGAAGTCGCGCAGCGCCTGCAGGTAGGGGCCCACGAGCGGGTTGAAGCGCGCGCGGATTTCTTCCGCCGCGCCGGCCGCGTCGCCGTTCTTCTTGAGCTCGTTGGCCTTGGCCAGCGAATCGAGGACGCCCTTGCGGTGCGCGGCGATCTTGTCGAGCTGGGCCTTCTCGGCGGCGTTCATCTCCATCGCGTTGAGCTGCTTCTGCAGCTCGCTGATGCGTGCCACGCCGGCGGGGATCAGGTCCTTGTAGATCTCGGCGATCACCGGGTCGCTCGACAGGGTCGAGGCCTGCACGCGGGTGACGTTGGTCTCGGTCAGGCCGGCCCATTCGATGGCCAGCGCGGTCTTGGTCGACAGCATGGACAGGCTCTTCTGCGAGGCCTCGTTGAGGCGCGCCGAGCGCATGCCCGCCGTGGCGATGGTGGCCAGCAGGGCCAGGATGATCAGGGCGACGCCGGCCCAGAGTTTGGCGCCGACGCTCATGTTGCGAACGATGTTCATGGGGCTTGCCCGCTGTGGCGGGATCGAGAGGCAGGGGAACGGTTCGTCTTCGCGCGCGGCTTGTGGCCGCCGGCGAATTCCCTGCTCTATCGGAGCGCTGCGGGGAAACCTTGACGCCGGACGTCGGGAATCGCTGCCAGCGGTCGCCCTTGGCCGACCGTCTGGCGTGTGGGCCTCAATCCCGCCCGGCCTTCTCGATCGCTTGCGCGAGCGACTGCGGTTCGGTGAACCAGGCCTCGTGGCTGCCCGCGCATTCGAGGTAGCGGAACAGGCCCAGCCGCTCCGACAGCCGCGGGTGCCAGGGCAGGCTGGCGGGCAGGGCCACGTCGAGCACGCAGTTCAGGTACGACTTGCCCACCGCCAGCGCCGCCATGGGCTGGCCGATGGCGCTGGGCTCGGTGAAGGTGCGGTAGGGGTGCGGGTTGAGCCGGGCGTAGGCGGTCTTCGCGAGCGCGAGGTCGGCGTCGTTGATGAAGGCCTCGCGCCAGATCTCGAAGGGCAGCATCACGGCGTTGCCGTTGGCCGCGGCCACGCCGTCGAACAGCGCGCGGTAGTGCGGCGGCACCAGGTCGTTCAGGCATTCGCCGGGCTGCGGCACGAAGGCGTTCACGTACACCAGCCGGGCCAGCCGCGGCAGCAGGCGCTCGGCCGCGCCGCTGATCACCATGCCACCGTAGCTGTGGCCCACCAGGCGCACGCGCTGCAGCTGGTGTTGCTCCACGAAGTCGACCAGCGAGGCCACGGCGTCGGCCAGGCCGATGCGGGCACGGTCGTCGCCGGGCCGGTTGCCCGCCAGGGTGGGGCAATGCACGGTGTGGCCGGCCTGGCGCAGGTGCTGCGCCACCGGCTCGAGCTCGGCGCCGGTGTGCCAGGCGCCATGGACGAGAACGTAGGTGTCTGCCATGAAGGGTCTCCGGGTTGAATGGGCGCGGCCATTCTGGAGGCGCCCGGCGTGCGCGCATGGCCGCTGCCTGCCAGGGCCGTGGCCGCGGGCCGCCAGCCCGGGTTTCAGGCGCCGCGCTGGCGGCGCAACGCGCCCGGCGTCTGGCCGCTGTGGCGGCGGAACACGCGCACGAAGTGCGAGGCATCGGGCAGGCCCGCGCGCCGGCCGATCTCGCCCACGCTCAGGCGGTCGAATCTCGGGTCGGCCAGCAGGCGGCGGGCGCTGTCCATGCGGCAGCGCATCAGCAGCGGCGCGAAGGCCAGGCCAGCGGCCGCGAGCGCGCGGTGCAGGCTGCGCTCGCCAATGCCCAGGCCGCGCGCCACGGCCGCCGCGGTGAGCCCCGGTTCGGCATGGCGCTCGCGCAGCGCCGCTTCGATGCGCTCGCGCAGCCCGGGCGCGGCCGGGGCCTCGGGCGTGCCGCCCAGGCCCAGCGCCAGCAGCGCACCGAGCTGGTCGCTCAACAGCGCCGCTGGCAGCGGCGGCGCCACCGCCATCTGCGGCTGCAGCTCCCGCACGAAGGCCGACAGCGCGGCCCCGAAGCCGCTCTGGCCGTCGATGCGCCGGCCGGTGTGCGCCGCGGCATCGGGCAGCCAGCGCTCCACCCAGTCGGTGGGCAGTTCGAGCGAGGCCGTGGTGCAGGCGGTGGGGAAATGGAATTCGTAGGGCCGGCGCGAGTCGACCAGCAACAGGTCACCCGGCAGCAGGCGCGCACGCCGATCGCCCTGGGCCGCGGTCCAGGCTTCGTCGGTCTTGCAGAGCAGGTAGTAGAAGTTCTGCGCGCTGTGCGCGATGCCGCGGCCGGTGCGGTAGACGTCCTGTCCGCTGCCGCGCACCGCGTTGAGCCTGATCGGGCCGAGCGGTGCCGACAGCAGCTCGGCCGAGAAGCCGGGCTGCGTGCTGCGCACGTCCATCTCGAGAAAGCCCTCGCAGACCGCGCCGATCCAGTAGTCGAGCCGCTGCGCGGGCGCCACCGCATCGGTGGACCAGCGCTGCAGCGGGGGTGTGGCGGGCACGGCGTGCATGCGCGGCATGGTCGGCAGCCGGGCGCGCCGCCGCCATGGGGGCTAACCCGAAGTGATGGCCTCAGGGCTGGCGGGCGCGCTCGGCCTGCTGTTTGAACTCGCCCGCGGCACGAACCATGGTGGCCTGCAGCTCGCGCGACCGCGCCTCGTCGGCGGGCACCGGCACGCCGTTCACCACCACCGACGCCATCGCCAGCGATTCGTGCATGGCGCGCGCCAGCGTGAGCAAGGGCACCATGCGCTCGCGCGCCGGTGCGGGCAGGTCGGGCATCAGGCGCTCGAGCCGTTCAACCACACGCGCCATGCGCGGCGCGTGCACCGTGCGCGAACGCTCGTCGGCTTCGAGCGGGCTCAGACGGCCCGCTTTCACCTCGGCCAGTTCCTGTTTCAGCGCCATCATGGCGGCGTCGTACTCGCGCGCCACGTCGGGCAGGGCCTGGATCGCCGCGATTTCGCCCGCGAGGTTGCGCGCGGCCGGTGGCGCCAGGTGGGCCGCTGCGGGCAACACCAGCGCAGCGGCCAGAGCCACAAGCGCCATGCGCGAGCGGCGCTGCGCCTGGTAGCGCTGCGGGTCAAAGCGCTCGGGCAGCACCCAGGCGATCAGCAGGCCCGCAACCAGGCCGCCCAGGTGGGCGGCGTTGTCGATGCCCGGGCGCGCAAAGCCCTGCACCAGCGACAGTGCCAAGTAGACCGAGAAGCCGCCGAGGATCTGTGTGCTGAAGGCCTTGGGCAAGGTGGCGCGGTGCTGCAGCACCGCCGCGATGAGCGCCCCGGCCACGCCGAAGACCGCGCCCGATGCGCCCACCGACACATGGCTCTGCGCCGCGAAATGCAGGCTGGCCACGCTGCCGGCCAGGCCGCTGGCGAGGTAGATCAGCAGGAACTGGCGGCTGCCGAAGATGCGCTCGAGCAGCGAGCCCGCGAACCACAGACCGAGCATGTTGAGTGCCAGGTGCATCAGACCCCCGTGCAGGAAGGTGGCGCTGAGCAGCCGCCACCACTCGCCGGCCTGCACCGACGAGGTGGTGTTGCCGCCGTGGGCGAGCAAGCTGGCGGGGGCCACGTCCGTCCAGCCGCCGCCGCGCAGGCCCAGCGCGAGCCACGCCAGCACATTGAGCGCGATCAGCGCGGCGCAGGCCCAGGGCACGGGCTTGCCGTCCTGCAGGCGCTGCTGGAAATCGCGGGCCTCGCGCAGCTCGTGGCGGGCCCGCGGGGCCTGGGGCGTGTCCAGGCCCATGGGCTGTGTGCTGCGCAGGTGCTGGTCGATGGCCTCGAACAGGTGGCTCACGTCGCCCCAGGGAATGGACTGCAGGGACACGTGCGGCCGGTCGGGGTCGAGGCCACGCCAGCGCGAGCGCTTGCCCGGGCGGTTCGGGCCGGGTCGCAGCTGCAGGCGCAGGAAGGGTGTCTGCTGGTTGCCTTCGATCGTGGCGCTTTCGATCTCGCCCCAGCTGAAGCGTTTGGTCGGTCCGAAGAAGTAGGGCGAGACCACACCGCGCCGCGTGAGGCGCAGCAGCGCTTCACCCCTGGCGGG
The DNA here is from genome assembly GCF_011388215.1 of Hydrogenophaga crocea. Taxonomy (NCBI): domain Bacteria; kingdom Pseudomonadati; phylum Pseudomonadota; class Betaproteobacteria; order Burkholderiales; family Comamonadaceae; genus Hydrogenophaga; species Hydrogenophaga crocea. The sequence continues at coordinate 3,195,060 of NZ_CP049989.1, read as the reverse complement.
CAGGTGCCTGCGGATCAGCCATTCGCTGCACCAGACGAGCAGTGCGCCCAGCGCCAGCCCGGCAGCTGTGGCGCCGCCGCTGCGCGCGCCCAGCAGCAGCAGCGGCAGGACCACCGCCAGGCACCCGTACAGCGCCACGCGCACGGTGCGGCGCGCCCGACCGTTCGACGGGTAGACGATCTCGTGTTCCATGCCTTCCTCCCTTCGATCGCCTTCGGTGGCGTCGGGCGCGATCTTAGAGGGAGGCCTCAAGCCGACGCGTCGTTCGCCGGCGTGTCCACCGTGGCCCGCGGCAGCTCGATGAAGAAAGTGCAGCCCTCGCCGGGCGCGGTCTCGCACCACAGCCGCCCGCCGTGGCGCGAGACGATGCGGTGCGCCAGCGCCAGGCCCAGGCCGATGCCCTCGTAGTCCATGGAGTGGTGCTGGCGCTGGAACAGCAGGAACAGCGAGCGCGCCTTGCTCGGGTCGAAGCCCACGCCGTTGTCGCGCACGAACAGCACGTGGTGCTCGGGGTCGGTGTCGGGCAATTGCCCGATCTCGATGCGCGCCTGCGGCACGCGGCGCGTGAACTTGGTGGCGTTGTCCAGCAGCTTGTCGAACACCTCGGCGAGCAGGATCGGATCGCCCATCACCAGCGGCAGGCCGGTGTCGATGGACCATTCGATCTCGCGCGGCGCGACCTCGCCGCGCAGCCGGTTCACCATGCCATGCACCAGCGGCGACAGCGACACCGGCACGCGGTCGATGCGCACGCGGCCCAGGCGCGTGAACTCGAGCAGGCCGTCGATCATCAGCCCCATCCGCCGCGTGGCCGCCGCGATCGCGGCCTGGTGCTGCAGCAGCTCGTGGCGCGCCTCGGGTTCGAGCACCTCCTGGGTGAGCGCCACGTACTGGCCGATGTGGCGCAGCGGCGCGCGCAGGTCGTGCGCCACGGTGTACGAGAAGGCGTCGAGGTCGCGGTGCGCGGCGTCGAGTTGCGCCGTGCGCTGGGCCACGCGCTGTTCGAGTTCGCGGTGCAGTTGCGCGGTCATGTCGGCCAGGCGCTTGTGCTCGGTGAGGTCGCGCACGATCACCGACAGGCCCTGCAAGCCGTCTTTGTCGTCGTGCAGGGCGGTCAGCGTGGCGTTCGACCAGAAGCGCGAGCCGTCGCGCCGCAGGCTCCAGCCCTGCTGCTCGGCGTGGCCTTGTTCGACGCAGCGGTCGAGCAGTTCCTGGGGGTCCTGCGGCTGACCGTCGGCCTCGGGCTGGAACACCGCGTCGAGCGCGCGGCCCAGGATGTGGCCGCGCTCGAAGCCGTGCAGACGCTGCGCGCTGTCGGTCCATTCGTGCACGGCGCCGTCGGGGTCGAGGAAGAAGATCGCATGGTCGCGGATCGCCTGCGACATGAGGCGAAAGCGCTGCTCGCTCGCGTAGAGCTCGGCGCTGCGCTGGGCCACGCGCTCTTCGAGGTCGAGGTTGGCGTTGAAGACGAAGTCTTCGGTGCGGCGGCGCTCGGTGATGTCGATGAGCTCGATGAAGAAGCCCTGTGTGCGTCCGTCCTGCAGGTCGGGCAGGTAGTGCACCTCGTGGTAGTGCGGCTGGTCGTTGGCGTCGCGGCGTTCGGCCTCGTGGCTCAGGGCTTCGCCATTGAGCACGCGCGCCACGCGCGGCAGCACCTCGGGCAGCACCTCGGGGGCGAGCAGCCGGCCCAGCTCGGCGCCGATCACGTCGTCGGCCGCCAGGCCATAGCCTTCGGCGTAGGCGGCGTTGCAGAAGCGGCAGACCAGGTCCTTGTCGAAATAGGCCAGGCGTGAAGGCGTGCGGTCGGTGATGGTCTGCAGCAGGCGCAGCCGGGCCACGATCTGGTGCTCGATCTTCTGGCGCGCACTCACGTCGACCACCACCGTGCGCGAGTGCAGAAAGCGCCCCTGCGGATCGCGCTCGGCCTGCGACAGCAGCTCGACCGTGAAGAAGCCGCCGTCCTTGCCGAACAGGCGCAGCTGCAGCGGCGGGGCCTTGTCGCTGGTCTGCAGGGCGTGCAGGTGCGCGCGCAGCTGTTGCAGGTCGGACTCGGCATTGAGCCGGGCCAGCGTGGGGAAGTCGGCCCAGCCCGAGTGGCCGGTCAGGCGTTCGAGCTCGGCGCGGTCGCGACCCAGCCAGTCGAGCAGCGTGTCGTTGAGGGCCCGCACGCGCAGCCCCGCGTCGAGCGCGAGCAGACCGCACGGCGCCTGCTGGCCGAGCGCGAGCAGCGCATCGGCCGCGGCATCGGCGGACGCAGCGGGGGTGGGTTCCTGGGCCGCAGGTGTCATGCATCGCCTCCCTGATGTGCGGGCTTTGCCCGCATGGCGCTTGCCGGGGCGGCTCCCCGGTCCGGGCGACTCTAGCGCCGCTTCGCGCATCGCGCCAGCGTGACGGCTTGCACGCGCGGCCGCAAGGGACCGCTGCAGGCACGGGCTGCGGTTGTTGATACCCGGTGATGTATGTAAAGTGGCGACCGCCCGTCAGCGAACCGGGGAGGGCGCCGGTCAGGGAGAAGGAGAACGCCCGCATGGCGGAACACCGAAAACGCTCGGTGCAGATCTGGTTGCCACTGCTGCCCGCCGCCGTGGCTGTGCTGCTGCTGGCACTCGTGGTGTGGCTGGTCGAGCGCATCATCGGCCAGGAGCTCGAGCGGCGCGCGGGACAGCGCGTCGAACAGGTGGCCGAGGCTTTCGCGGATCAGATCGCGCGCGCGCTGGCGCGCCGTGGCGCCGAGCTTGAACTGGTCGCCGGCATGCCCGCGCTCGGCATGGGCCTGGACGTGTGGCAGCAGCACCTGGGCCGGCTGCGGCACAGCTCACCCGCTTACGTGTGGATCGGCGCGACCGACCTGCGCGGCACGGTGGTGGCCGCCAGCGACAGCCTGCTGCTGGGCAGCAACATCGCCCAGCGCCCGGTGTTCACCGAGGGCCTGCGCGGCCCCTGGTTCGGCAGCCTGCACGCCCCGGTGGCGCTGGTGGCGCCGCTGCAGGCGCGCAGCATGCGCGTGCCCGACGAACTGGCCGACATCGCCATGCCGTACCCCGACGCCTCGGGCGGCACCGGCGGCGTGCTCGCCGCGCACCTCGACGCGGCCTTTTTCGATGCGCTGCGCGAGCGCACGCTGGGCGCGCCCGAAACGCAGCGCGGCCTGCAGCTCGAACTCACCGATCTCGAAGGCAAGCTGCTGCTGGGCCAGCGCGCGCCCGTGTCCGACGCCTCGCGCAGCACGCTCTACAACAGCGCCGAAGGCCTTCCCACGGTGCTCGAGGGCGAGAACGACGGGCGCGTGATGCTGGTGCGCGTCGGCGTCAAGGCCTTCGATGCGGGCCTTCGCTCGGACTGGCAGGTGGTGGCCTGGCAGCCGCTCGACCAGGTGCTGGCGCCGGTGCGCGAGCTCGAGCTCAGCATCCTGTGGACCGGCGGGCTCACCGCGCTGATCCTGAGCGTGGCCGGGTTCTGGTTGTCGCGCCGCCTCGCGCGGCCCTACAGCGAACTGCTCGACGCCGTGGCCGAGCGGCTCGACGGCGAGTCGGCCAACGCGCCGGGCGCGGTGCTGCGCACCATCACCGAGCAGATGCGCCGCCTGCCCCGCAGCGGCACCGGCACGCGCAGCGAGCTCGCGCTGGCCCAGCTGCTGCACGACGCGAGCCGCCTGCAGGCCATGCTGGCCAACCTGCCCGCGCCGGTCTACCTGGTCGACAAGGACTACCGCGTGCTGTTCTGGAACCGCGCCTGCGAGCGCGTGTTCGGCTGGAGCGCGGCCGAGGCCGAAGGCCGGCACGTGGACGAGATCTTTCGGGACAAAGACCCCAACAGCCGCGTGCGCCAGGACCTGCGCGCGCTGATGGCGGTGCGCAACGAGCCGCAGACCTTCCAGGGCCACCTGGTGCTGCGCGACGGCACCGAGGTGTGGGGCGACTGGTGGCTGAGCAAGGTGTTCGGCGTCGATGGCGAGCCGCTGGGCATCCTGGTGCAGGTGCGCGACCTCACGGCCGAACACCAGGGCGCGGAGCGCCTGCGCGAGCAGGGCGAGGTGCTGGCGGCCGTGATCAACGCCGCCAGCGACGCCGTGATCAGCGTGGACATGGACGGCCGCATCAACCTCTTCAACCCCGCGGCGGCGCGCATCTTCGGGCGCAGCGCCGACGAGATGCTGGGCCAGCCGCTGGACGCGCTGCTGCCGCGGGAGCACCGCGGCGGCCACCTCGGGCTGATGCGGCGCTTCGGCGAGTCGAGCGCGACCACGCGGCCCATGGGTTTCGGCCGCGTCAAGGGGTTGCGGCCCGACGGCACCGAGATCGAGCTCGAGGCCTCGATCTCGCAGGTGACGGTGCGTGGCGAGAAGCGCCTCACCGCCATCCTGCGCGACGTGAGCGAGCGCGTGCGCGCCGAGCAGGCGCTGTCGCGCTACCAGGTCGAGTTGTCCGAGCTCACGCAGCGCCTGCTGCACCAGGAACAGGTCACCACGCGCGAGCTCGCACAGACCCTGCACGACCAGCTCGGCCAGACGCTGGGCGCGATCCGGCTGTCGTTCGACTCGGTCTGCAACCAGTTGCGCGACATCGCGCTGCCCCAGCGCGCGCAGGACCGCCTGCGCACCGTGAACACGCAGATCGACCAGGCCATCGTCGAGGTGCGCCAGGCGCTGGTGAAGCTGCGCCCGCCGCTGCTCGAGAAGGCTGGCTTGATCGCCGCGCTCGACAACGAGATCCGCCAGCGCGTGGCCGAGGCCGATCCCGTGCGGCTGGAGCTCACGCACGACCCCCACATCGCCGAGCAGCGCTGGCCCGAGGACGTGGAGTACGCGGCCTTCATGGTGGCGCGCGAGGCCGTGGTCAATGCCATCGAACACGCGCGGGGCACGCAGATCCGCGTGCGCGTCTCGGGCGACGCCGATCGCCTGCGGCTGGACATCGGCGACGACGGTGTCGGGCTGCCGCCCGAGTTGGCCGAAGGCCGTCCGGGCCACCTGGGCATGGTGGGCATGCGCGAGCGCGCGCTGGCCATCGGTGCACGCCTGCAGGCGCGTGCCCGCCGCGAGGGCGGCACCCTCATCACGCTGCTCTGGACCGCGCGGCCCGACAGCGGCTTCGGCGCACTCGACTCGGTGCGCGACAACCTGCTTCCCGGCTAAAACAAGAAGGAGATCCCAGACCATGAGCGACCTGTACCTTGTCGATGACCACGCCATGCTGCGCGACGGCCTGCGCGCCGTGCTCGAAGACGCCGGCCATCGCGTGGTGGGCGAGTCCGACAACCCCACCGCGGCGCTGGCCGAGATCGTGCGCCTGACGCCCACGGTGGTGCTGCTCGACCTGCAGCTCGGCCAGCGTTCGGGTTTCGAGCTGCTGGAGCAGCTGGTCAAGCGAAAGCTGTCCACGCGCGTGGTGATGCTCACCATGTCGGCCCAGCCGCGGCACGTGGCCGAGGCCATGCGCCTGGGCGCGCACGGCTACGTGCTCAAGGGTTCGCCCGCGGCCGAGGTGCTGGCCGCGGTCGAGGCCGTGGCGGCCGGGCGCAAGCACCTGGGCGGCGAGGTGGCCGAGCTCGCCGTGGAAGGGCTGACCCAGGGCAGCGACGGCGGCGGCATCGAATCGCTGTCGGTGCGCGAACGCCAGGTGATCCAGCTCGTGGTGCAAGGCCACACCAGCGTGGCCATCGGCGAGAAGCTGCACCTGTCGCCCAAGACCGTCGAGAGCTACCGCAGCCGGCTCATGGCCAAACTCGGCGTGACCGACTTGCCCGCGCTCGTGCGGCTGGCCATCCGCGAAGGGCTGATCAGCGCCGACGATCTCTAGGCGGCCGCCCGCCGTCACTGCGGCGCACAGTTTCCGCCGCGGGCCGATCCAGTTTTCCCGGCATTCGCCGGGGTCCCCCGAGCGCACCATTCGTCTCCATGTACCCGGAGATTCGAATGCCACTCAGCGCCGACAGCTCTCCCCGGATCGATCCGGTGGACGTGCTCGTGGTCAGCGCCCGCAGCCAGTGCGTGCCGACCGTGCGCGAGGTGCTGTCGCGCTGGCCGGTGCAGGTCCGCGTTCGCTGGACCAGCGATCCCATCGACGCGCTGCGCCTGGCCCTGGCCGAGCCGCCCTCGGTGGCCATCGTGGACGCGCGGCTGGACCGCGCGGGTGGCCGGGCCCTGATCGGTCAGCTCGCGCGCTGGCGCGCCGAGCTCGAGGTCTTCGCCTTCGAAGAACCCGCCGCAGGCGCCCCGCCCAGCGGGCCCAGCACCTGGCATTGGCGCGAGCTGCCCATGGTGCTTCGCTGGTGGGCCAAGCGCCACTTGCCGGGCCAGGAGAGCACGCGCCCGCCGGAGCACATGCAATGAGTTCGGTGATCGACCTCGCCAGCGCCGCCGACCTGCGCCGCCAGCAGGCGCTCGATCGCCTGTCGCTGGATGCGATGCCCGAAGACCCGGTGCTCGACGGCCTGGTGCGCGTGGCGGCCCGGGCTCTGAACTGCCCCGTGGCCATGGTCAACGTGGTGGGCACGGACAGCGCCTGGTCGGTGGCCAGCACCGAAACCCCGCGCGCCTGGATGCCGCGCGAAACCGCCTTCTGCTCCACCGTGGTCGACCGGCGCCGCGCCCTGGTGGTCGACGACCTGCGCGAGCACCAGCGTTTCGCGCGCCACCCGCTCGTGACCGGCTACCCCCACATCCGCTTCTACGCCGGCTTGCCCATTGGCGATCAGGACGAGGTGCTGGGCACGCTGTGCGTGATCGACACCGAGCCGCGCCAGCTCGAGCCGGCCGCCCGCCAGACGCTCGAAGACCTGGCGCGCGCCGCCTCGCACTGGCTTGCGGCCCGGCGCGAGCGCCAGGAGCGCCTCGAACTCGAGGCCCTTCAGCGCGATCGCCTGCAGTCGCTGGTGGCCCTGCGCACCGCCGAACTCGAGCAGGCGCGCAGCGCCGCCGAGGCCGCGAGCGAGGCCAAGAGCGCCTTCCTGGCCACCATGAGCCACGAGATCCGCACGCCCATGAACGGCGTGGTGGGCCTGATCGAGCTCATGGACCGCAGCGGCCTGCCGCCGCACCAGCAGGAGCTGCTGCACTCGGCGCGCGAATCGGCCCACACCCTGCTGGGCCTGATCGACGACATCCTCGACTTCTCCAAGATCGAGTCGGGCCGGCTCGACCTGGAAGACAAGCCCTTCGAGCTGCGCCGTCTGATCGAAAGCACGGCCGACGCCTGGCTCGGCACCGCTGCGCAGCAGCAGGTGGCGCTGCACGTGTTCGTGCAGCCCGAGGTGCCGCGCGCGCTCATGGGCGACGCCGTGCGGCTGCGCCAGGTGGTGGCCAACCTGCTGGGCAACGCCATCAAGTTCAGCGGCAGCAAGACCAGTGTCGGCGGCCAGGTGGCGCTGCGCGCCTTCGAGCACGAAGGCCGGCTCGCCATCGAGGTGCGCGACAACGGCGTGGGCATGACGCCCGACGCACTGGCGCGCCTGTTCCGTCCCTTCGAGCAGGCCGATGCCCGCACCACGCGCCGCTTCGGCGGCACCGGTCTGGGGCTGGCGATCTCGCAGCGCCTGGTCAAGGGCATGGGCGGCCACATCGCGGTCGAGTCCCGGCCCGGCGCGGGCGCGCGCTTCACCGTGCACCTGCCGCTGCGCAGCGCCCGCGCGGCGCAGCCGCTGGCGGCCGACGCCGAGGCCGAGGCCGCGGCGCCGCTGGCCGGCGTGCGCTGCACCTGGCACGGCCGCCGCCCCGACGGCCTCGGCGACTGGGGCCACTACCTCGAACATGCGGGTGCCACGGTGGTGCTGAGCGATCCCGCCGAACCCGCGGAGCCCGGCACGCTGGGCCACTGGCTGGTCGAGCGCGAAGGTCTGCGGGGCCGGGTGGCGCTGCGTCCCGGCCCGCAACGTGGCGCGCGCCCCGACAGCGGCGGCTGGCTCTGGCTCGACGCCGACGCCCTGCACCGCCGCGCGCTGCTGCAGGCGGTGCAGCGGGCCATCGAACCCGAGTTGCGCATGCCCGCCGACACCGGTGAGTCCGAACCGAGCTGCGACCTGCCCGGCGGCTGCCTGCCGGTGCTGGTGGCCGAAGACAACCCGGTGAACCGGCTGGTGATCGGCCGCCAGCTGCAGCGGCTGGGGGTGCCCGCGGTGATGGTCCACGACGGCGATCAGGCGCTCGCGCGCTGGCGCGCCGAGGGCGGCCGCTTCAGTGTGCTGCTGACCGATCTGCACATGCCGGGGCTGGACGGCGATGCCCTGTGCGCCGCCATCCGCGCCGAAGAGACCGCGGGCCGCCGCCTGCCCATCGTCGCGCTCACCGCCAACGCGGTGCGCGGCGAGGCCGAGCGCGCCATTGCCTGTGGCATGGACGACTACCTCACCAAGCCCGTGCCGCTGGAGCGCCTGGCCGCCGCACTGCGCCGCTGGTTGCCCCCGGGGGGGCCCGAGACGGTGGAGGAAGGCGGTCCCTCGATCGCGGGCCGGCCCGACTTCGACCCCGAGGCCCTGACGCGCGCGATCGGCCCCGACCCCGACGCGCAGAACGAGATGCGCCAGATCTACCTGAGCACCCTGAGCCGCGCCGAGGGCGAGCTGCGCGAGGCCCTGCGCGCGGGCGACTGGCACCGCGCCGGACTCACGGCGCACCGCATCAAGTCCTCGTCGCACGCGGTGGGTGCGTACCGCCTGGGCCACCTGTTCGACGCTTTCGAAAGCGCCGCGCGCGCGGGTCAGACCGATCGCCTGACCGCCCTGGTCCATCGCATCGCCGAGGCGGCGGCCCCGGTGCGCCAGGCCTTTGCGGCGGCTTGAGTCAGGGGCTGGGCGCAGCATGAACCGGCCTTCGCGCTACGCCAACGCCATCTGGGTCGTGTGCACGCTGGCCCTGGGCGCCTTGCTGACCACGCTGATGGTGCTGCGCCAGGAACGCAGCAACGCCGCCTTCGTCGACGAGCGCTTCGCCGTCGAGTCGCGCGAGCTGGCCGACGCCATCCACGCGCGGTTCGCGCTCTACGAATACGGGTTGCGCGGCGCGCGCGGCCTGATACAGAAGGCGGGCGAGCACGGCATCACGGCGGCCGACTTCCGCTACTACATGGCCTCGCGCGACATGGAGCGCGAGTTTCCCGGCGCGCGCGGCTTCGGCTTCGTGCACCGCGTGCCCGCGGATGAATTGCGCGAGCACGCACGCCACCATGCCGTGCCGCCGCCGACCCACGGCGCCGCGCACGCGCCGCACGCGGGCGACCACTTCATCATCGAACTGGTCGAGCCGCTCGAACGCAACCGCGAGGCCGTCGGGCTGGACATCGCGAGCGAGCCCCGGCGCCGCCTGGCGGCGCAGACCGCCATGCGCAGCGGCCGCGCGACGCTGAGCGCGCCGATCACGCTGGTGCAGGCGACCGAGGCCGAGGACCGGGCCTTCCTGCTGCTGCTGCCGATCTACCGGCCTGGCCTGCCCCTGGACTCGCCCGAGCGCCGCGAAGCCGCGGCCTTCGGCTGGGCCTACGCCCCGCTGCTGGTGGACGATGTGCTGGCGGGTCTGCCGCTGCACACCGCTCACATCGCGCTGTCGCTCACCGACATCACCGATGTCGAGCACGCGACCGTGTTTTTCAACACCGTGGCGCAAGGCGCATCGCCGGCAGCCGGCGCGGGCAGCGTGTCGCTGCTGCGGGTGCCCTATGGCCGCTCCTGGATGGTTCGCACCGAGATGCGCCCGTCGTACGCGGCGCAGTTCGGTTTGCTGTCGCCTGCGCTGGTGGCCTGGGTGGGCGCGCTGGTGACCCTGCTGGTGGCGGCCTTGCAATGGGTGCTGCTGGTGTTGCGCCAGCAGCATGAGCAGCACCTGCTCGACATCAACGCCAGTCTCGAGGCGCGTGTGGTCGAGCGCACCCGATCGCTCGAAGACGTGCAGCGTTTCCTGCGCACCGTGCTCGACGCCATGCCGTCCATGATCAGCTACTGGGACCGCGATCAGGTCAACCGCGAGGCCAACCGGGCCAACCTCGAGTGGCGCCGGCCGCACGGCGGTGACATCCGCGGCCAGCGCGCGCACGAGGTGGTCGGCGATGCCGTCTACGCCACCCTGCAACCGCACATCGCGGCGGTGCTGCGCGGCGAGCCGCAGTCCTTCGAGCTCTCGATGGCCAGCCCGCTCACCGGCGAACTGCGCGAGATGCACATGCGCTACCTGCCCGACCTGCGCGACGGCGGTGTGCAGGGCTGGTACGCGGTGATCGACGACGTCACCGAACGCAACCGCAACCGCCGCGCGCTCGAGGCCGCGCTCGCGCAGCAGGCCACCGAGCGCATGCGGCTGCAAAGCATCCTGCAGGGTACCCACGTGGGCACCTGGGAATGGAATGTGCAGACCGGCGAGTGCCGCTACAACGAGCGCTGGGCCCAGATGCTGGGCCACGACTACGACGAGCTGCGCCCGAGCGACCAGCAGGCCTGGCTCGACCACGTGCACCCCGACGACGTGCCGCGCGCGCAGCGTGCGCTGCGGCGCCACTTCGCGGGCGAGCACGCGTTCTACGCCAGCGAGGTGCGCATGCGCCATGCCGAGGGCCACTGGATCTGGGTGCTCAACCGCGGTCAGGTGCGCAGCTGGACCCCCGGGGGCGAGCCCGAATGGATGTACGGCACCCAGCTCGACATCAGCGCCAGCAAGGCGATCGAGCAGGACCTGCGCGAGGCCAAGCGCGCGGCCGAGGCCGCCAGCGCCAGCAAGAGCGCCTTCCTCGCCAACATGAGCCACGAGATCCGCACGCCGCTCAACGCCGTGCTCGGGGTGACCCACCTGCTGGCCGACAGTCCGCTCGACGGCGACCAGCGCGCGCTGCTGGCCAAGGCGCAGACCGCGGGACGCGCGCTGCTGGGCATCGTCAATGACGTGCTCGACCTGGCCAAGATCGAGGCCGGCGAGATGCGGCTCGAACGCGAGCCCTTCTCGCTGTGCGAGCTGCTGCGCGAGGTCGAGTCGGTGTATGGGGTGCAGGCGCAGCACAAGGGCCTTGCGCTCACGCTGGAGCGCGGCCCCGCACTGCCCGAGGCGCTGATCGGCGACGCGGGCCGGCTGCGCCAGGTGCTGGTCAACCTGGTGGGCAACGCCATCAAGTTCACCGCCCGCGGCGGCGTGGTGATCGCGGCGGCGCGCGACGAGGCCGGCGGCACGCAGCGCCTGCGCCTGAGCGTGCGCGACAGCGGCATCGGCATCACGCCCGAGCAGCAGGCGCGCCTGTTCCAGCCCTTCACCCAGGCCGACGAAACCACCACGCGCCGCTTCGGCGGCACGGGCCTGGGCCTGTCCATCGTGCGCCGCCTGGTCGGGCTCATGCAGGGTGAGGTGGGCCTGTCGAGCACACCGGGGCAGGGCAGCGAGTTCTGGGTCAGCGTGCCGCTGCACGAGGCCGCGCTCAGCGCGCTGCGGCCGGCGCCGGCGGCGGCCCCCGCAAACGGCCTGAACGGCCTGCGCGTGCTGCTGGTCGACGACAGCGAGGTCAACCTCGACATCGCGCGGCGCATGCTCGAACGCGAAGGCGCTCGCGTGCACACCTGCGGCGACGGCGCGCAGGCCCTGGCCTGGCTGCAGGCCCAGGCCGGCGCGGTGGACGCGGTGCTCATGGACGTGCAGATGCCCGTGATGGACGGCCTGGAGGCCACGCGCCACATCCGTGCCGACACCACGTTCACCGGCCTGCCCGTGATCGCGCTCACCGCGGGCGCCCTGGCCGACGAGCGCCAGCGTGCGCTCGACGCCGGCTTCAGCGACTTCGTGGCCAAGCCGCTCGAGCCCGCGCTGCTGCTGGCCGCGCTGCGGCGCGCCTGCCCCGGTGCGGGTGCGGGCGTGGCGGTCACGCCTGCGCCGCTCGCCGTGCCCGCGGCCGCGCCGCCGGCCGGCTGGCCCCGGGTGGAGGGGGTGGACGCGCTCAGCGCGCACCGCACGCTCGGCGGCGATGAGCAGCTGTTCCAGCGCGTGCTCACGCGGCTGCTGGCCGAACAGCACGAATGGGCCGCGCTGCCCGCCGACGGCCCGCTCGCCTGGGACGCCGCGCAGCAGGACCACTGGCGTGTGCGCGCGCACCGGCTGCGCGGCAGCGCGGGCATGATCGGCGCGCTCGACCTGGCGCGCGCCGCCACCGGCCTGGAAGCCGCGCTCGACGCACACGCCCTGGCCGACGCCGCGGCCACGCTGGCCGAGCTGCAGCGCCGCTTCGCCCAGCTGAAACAGGGCGCCGCGGTCTACACCGACCGTGCCTCCGGCACGGCAGACGAACCCACCGACGACGCGGCCGCCGCCGCGCCCCTCGACGAGGCTCAATGGCAGGCGCGGCTGCAGGCGCTGTTGTCCCAGCTCGAATCGAACGACCTCGATGCCGGGACGAGCTTCGCGCACCTGCGCGCGGCGATCGCCCAGCGCCTGGGCGCGGCCGTGGCGCAGGCCGTGTCGGTGGCGATCGACGATCTGTGTTTCGACGCCGCGGCCGAGCAGCTGCAGGCCGCGGCGCTCACGGCCGAAGACGGGCCAGCGGCCTAGTCGTCGGCCAGCGCGCCCGCGCCGATCGCCTGCAGGGCCTCGGCCTCGGTGCGGTACAGGTGCAAGCGCGCGCTCTCGCCCAGCAGGCCCGCAGCGCGCAGCACGTTCTCCACCGGCAGCTTGATGCCCACCAGGTGCAGGTGCACGCCGCGCTGCTCGAGCTGCTCGTGCACGCGGCCGAAGGCCTCGGCGCCGGTGGCGTCGATCCAGTTGATGGGGTGCGCGATCAGCATCACGTGGCGCGTGTCGGGCTGCGCCTGCAGGTGCTCGCCGACCGCGCGCTCGAAGCCGGCGGCGGTGGCGAAGTCGAGCGCGGCGTCCATGCGCAGCGCATACAGCCGCGGCGCGAGCGGCGGCAACTGCCACAGGTGGCGGTCGCGCAGGCTGCCGTCGCTGTGCAGGCCCACCTCGATGATGCGCGGGTGCAGCCGCAGGTACAGGAAGTGCGTCAGTGCCATCACCACACCCGCGAGCACGCCCCAGTACAGGCGCGGCGCGGCCAGCAGCGTGATGGCGGCCGTGGCGAGCGCGATCGTGGCCTCCACGCGCGAGACGCGCCACAGGCGGGTGAAGGCGCGCGGCTGGATCAGCCCCCACACCGGCAACACCACGATGGCCGCGAGCACGGCCAGCGGCACGTGGTGCAGCAGCGGCATGGCCAGCAGCAGCGCCAGCAGCACCACACCCACCGAGAACACCGTGGCCCAACCGGTCTGGGCGCCCGCGTAGAGGTTGAGCGCCGAGCGCGAGAACGACGAGCTCGTGGGCATGGCGCCCGTGAGGCCCGAGGCGATCTTGGCCAGGCCCTGGCCGATCAGGTCCTGGTCCTGGTCCCAGCGCGCACCGCGGCGGCCGTTGTCCACCTTGGCGCTGCTCGCGGTTTCCAGAAAGCTCACCAGCGTGATCACCAGCACCGGCAGCAACAGCGTGCCCAGCATGTCCCAGCCCGGCCAGGCCGGCAGCGCGAGCGCGGGCAGGCCCTGCGGCAGCGCGCCGATGACCGCCCCCCCCGCGGCCTCGAAGCCGGTGGCGCGCGCGATGCCCGCGCTCGCCAGCACCAGTGCGAGCACCGATGGAAAGCCCGGCCGCAGACGCCGCGCGGCCACCAGCGCCAGCAGCGCGCCCGCGCCGAAGGCCAGGGAAACGGGCTGCCAGCCGTGCAGTGCGAGCAGCGCCGCGCCGTCGGCAAAGCCCAGCAACGCAGGCAATTGCGAGGCGATGATCAGCACCGCCGCCGCCTGCGTGAAGGCCATGAGCACGGGCGAATTCACCAGGTTGAGCAGCCAGCCGAAGCGCGCCGCGCCCAGAACCACCTGCAGCAGGCCCGTGAGCAGCGCCAGCCACACCGCAAGCTGCACCCATTGCGCACTGCCCGGCGCGGCCAGTGGCGCGAGCGAGCTGCCCACCAGCAGGCAGGTGAGCGCGGTGGGCCCCACCGACAGCCGCGGCGAGGCCGAGAAAAGCACCGCGATCAGCGCAGGCAGCAGCGCGGCGTAGATGCCGGTCACCAGCGGCATGCCCGCGATGGCCGCGTAGGCCACGCCCTGCGGGATCACCATCAGGCCCACGGTGAGGCCCGCCAGGGCCTCGCCGCGCCACAGCGCCGCATCGGGCCGCGGCCATTGCAGGAAAGGGAACAGGCGGTGCCAGCGGCTCATGGGTCGATCGTAGCCGCGCGCCCGCGCGGCGGGCGCGGGTTCAGCGCTGCGGCATGTCCTTGGCGCCGTAGCCCAGGCTCACCGTGGCGTCCTCGGGGATCGGCGGCATGGTGGCGTTCCAGGCCTCCCAGGCCTCGCGCATCGTGGCCAGGCGCTCGGGTTCGTGCGCGGCGCGGTTGGCGCGCTCGCGCGCGTCCTGCGCGATGTTGAACAGGTAGTCGTGGCCGTCCACGCGCAGGTATTTCCAGTCGCCGTCGCGCAGCGCGCGCTGGCCGCGGTGGTTCATGCGCCAGTGCATGGGGCGGTGCAGCCGCTTGGCGGGCTCGCGCCACACCGGCAGCAGCGAGACGCCGTCGGGCGCGTGCGAGTCGGCCGGCGCCACGCCGGCGGCGTCGAGCAGGGTGCGCGAGAAGTCCATGCTCATGCCGTGTTGCGCGGTGGTGGTGCCGGCCGGCACCTGCGCGGGCCAGTGCACGATCCAGGGCACGCGGATGCCGCCTTCGGTGAGGTCCATCTTGCCGCCCACGAGCGGCCAGTTGTCCGAGAAGCGCTCGCCGCCGTTGTCGCTCGTGAAGACCACGATGGTGTTGTCGGCCAGGCCGTGCTGGCGCAGCGCGTCCATCAGCCAGCCGATGCCTTCGTCCATGTGGTGGATCATGCGGCGGTAGCTCTCGATGTTGCCGCCGTGCAGGTGGAACAGGTTCTTCGCCACCTCTGGCGCCACGTGCGCGTCGTCGCGCGTTTCCCAGGGCCAGTGCGGCGCGGTGTAGTGCAGGCTGAGCATGAAGGGCGTGCCGGCCTTCGCGCCCTCGGCCATGCGGTGCACGTAGTCCACGGCGCGGCGGCTCAGCAGGTCGGTGAGGTAGCCGACCTCGGGGTGCTCGTTCTCGCCGAACCACAGGTCGTGGTCGCCGGTGCTCGCGCAGTGGGTGAAGTAGTCCACACCGCCGGCCATGGGGCCGAAGAATTCCTCGTAGCCCGAGCGCAGCGGGCCGAAGGCCGGCGGGTAGCCCAGGTGCCACTTGCCGATCAGCGCCGTGCGGTAGCCCGCGCCGCGCAGCAGCGAGGGCAGGGTGGGGTGCTCGGGCGGCAGGCCCAGGGTCTGGCTCTTGCGCGCCTTGCTGTTGATGGGCTCTTCGGCCGCGCCGCGCAGCCGGTACTGGTAGCGCAGGGTCATGAGCGCGAAGCGCGTGGGCGAGCACACCGGCGAGTTCGAATAGCCCTCGGTGAACTTCAGCCCGCCCGCGGCCAGCGCGTCGATGTGCGGCGAGACGCGGCCGAAGCCGGCCTCGCGGCCGCCGTAGCAGCCCAGGTCGGCGTAGCCGAGGTCGTCGCAGACGATGTAGACGATGTTGGGTCGGCTCACGGCGTGTTCACTCCACCTTCATGCCGGTGGCCTTCACGAGCGCGCCGTAGCGCGCGTTCAGTTCGGCCAGGCGCCTGGCCGCGGCCGCGCCCTGCAGGCCCTCGGGGAACAGGTCGAGGTTGAGCATTCGGGCCTGCACGTCGGGGCGCTGCAGCGCGTCGGCGATCGCCTTGCCCATGGCCTGCACCAGGGCGTCGGGCGTGCTGGCCGGTGCCATCACGAGGTAGAACACCTCCTGTTCGAGCGCCTTGAGGCCGAGCTCGCCCACGGTGGGGATGTCGGGCGCGAGCTTGGAGCGCTGGCGGCTGGTGACGGCCAGCGCGGTGATCTTGCCGCTCTTGACGTGCGGCAGCATGCCCGGCGTGGCCAGGGTGCCGCCGTCCACCTCGCCCGCGAGCACGGCCGTCACGGCCGGCGTGTTGCCGCGGTAGGGGATGTGGTTGAGCTTGTGCTTCGTGGCCTCGGCGAACACCTCGACCGCGAGGTGGCCCGGGCTGCCGCTGCCGGCCGAGCTGAAGTTGAAGGCCTTGGTTTTGCTCTGCTCCACCAGCTGCGGCAGGCTCTTGAGGCCGGTGGCGGGATTCACGCCGATCAGCAGGCCCGACGAGGCCATGATGATCACGGGCTTGAGGTCGCTGCCCTTGAAGCCCTGGTTGGGGTAGAGGTGCGGGTTGATGGTGAAGGTGGTGTCGATGCCGAACAGCAGGGTGCTGCCGTCGCCCGCGGCCTTGGCCACGTCGGCCGCGCCGATGTTGCCGGCCGCACCGGGCTTGTTGTCGACCACCACGCTCTGCTTGAACTGCTCCTGCAGCACCTGGCCGACCGAGCGCGCCAGGATGTCCGACGGCCCGCCCGCTGGGAAGTTGTTGACGAAGCGGACGGTCTGCGTGGGCCAGGCGGTCTGGGCGGTGGCCGTGGACATCACGCTGGCGGCCAGGCACAGGCCCAGCAGGGTGCGACGAAAGATCATGACAAAGGGTCTCCGGGGTTCAATCGAGCTGGATGCCGGTGGCCTTGATCGGGGCCTCCCAGCGCTTGAGGTCGTTGGCCTGCGCGGTGGCGAGTTCGGCGGGCGTGGAGCCCACGGGCTCGTAGCCCAGGCCGATCAGGCGCTCGCGCAATGCAGGCGTCTTCACCGCCGCGGCGACCGCGCGCGAGAGGCGATCGCGCACCGCGGGGTTGAGTTGGGCGGGGCCGTACATGGCGAACCAGGCGCCGGCCACCATGTCGATGCCGCTCTCCTTGAGCGTGGGCACCTCGGGCACCTGCGGGTCGCGCTGCGCGCCGGTGACGGCGATGATGCGGACCTTGTTGCTGCGGTGCAGTTCGGCGGTCTCGGAGACGACGTCGAACTTGTAGTCGATGTGGCCGCCGATGAGGGCCGTGTTGGCCGGGCCGCCGCCCTGGAAGGGCACGTGGTTCAGCTTCGCGCCCACCTGCTGCTCGAACAACACCCCCATGAAGTGCGGCAGCGTGCCCAGGCCCGGCGTGCCGTACGACATCACGCCCGGCTGCGCCTTGGCCGCGGCCACCATCTCGCCCACGGTCTTCACCTTGCTCGCGGGGCCCGCGACCACGCCGAACTGGAAGTTGGCGATCAGCGAGACCGGGGTGAAGTCTTTCACCGGGTCGTAGTCGAGCTTCTTGTAGACGTGCGGGAACAGCACCATGGGCCCGCTGGGCAGCACGATCACGGTGTGGCCGTCGGGCTCGGCGCGCTTGACCTGCTGCAGCGCGATGCGCCCGCCCGCGCCGGGCTTGTTCTCGACCACGATGGGGCCGTACTGGTCGCGCAGGTTCTCGGCGATCAGGCGCGCCAGCGTGTCGGCCGAGCCCCCGGGCGGAAAGCCCACCACGATCTTGAGCGGGGTCTTGTCCTGGGCCATGGCTGGCGCGGCGGCCAGAACGGTCAGGCCCAGCAGGGCGGCGTGCAGCAGGCGGCGGGTGAAGGGCATGGCGTGTCTCCGGTCGGGGTGCGGCGGGGTGTGTTCCCCCTTGGAGCGGCCCATGCTAGGCATTCACAATCGATTGCAGAAATCAATCATTGCGGGGGATAACCCTATGCCAGCCGACACCCTGGCCCAGCCCGGCCACCAGGCCGAGTTCCTGCTCTACCGCCTCTACCGCATCCACGTGACCGCGGGCCGGCAGGTGGTGCAGCTCTGCGAGAGCCTGCACGGCATGACGCGGCGCGAATGGCGCGTGCTGTCCTTCCTGGCCGAGAACGAGGGCGTGCTGTCGTCCGAGCTGGCCGAGCGCGCCATGCTCGACCGCGCGCGCACCTCGCGCACCCTCACCACACTGGCCGACAAGGGCCTGATCGAGCGCCGCCCCAAGCCCAGCGACCGGCGCGAGGTGCACGTGTTCCTGAGCGAGCAAGGGCGCCGCGTGCACGGCGACATCTTTCCGCGCATCCGCGCCATCAACCAGGCGCTGGTGGCCGACCTGTCGGCCGGCGAGCGCGAGCTGCTCGACACCGTGATCGCGCGCATCCAGGCGCGCGCCGACGCGCTGCTGGCGGGCGCGCCGCCCTTGGCGCGCGACAACCCCGACGATGAACCTTGAGCCCCCACGCTCCGCCGCTGCGCGGGTCGCGAGGCCTTGCAGGCCGCGGCGCTGCCAGAGTCAGCGCCTCTTCGCCCCGTCCAAGCCTGCGCAGGCAGGCTTGGAGCCGCGGGGCTCAGCCCCGAGGGGGCTGATCCGGCTTGGGGCGGCCCGGCGCCGGATCGCTTCGAACCCACGCGCCAGAAAGTCCGGCGCGCCCTGTCAAGGTTTCCCCACACGCCGCGGCCCGGAAACGCCGTGCCCGCTGGGTAAGCTGAACGGCCAACGCGGGTGCGTTGCGTCAGGGATCACCACAGCCAAGGCCGCGCCGACGGCCCCCCGGGTTTCGGAGAAACAGAGCCATGCATCGACCCTATCCGGCCCGGCACTCAGGCCCGTCGCGATGAGCACATCCGGGGTTCCCTTTCGCGCCAGCCTGCGCGCGCTGCTGCTCGCCGTGGTCGTCACCACGCTGGTGGTGGTGCTCGCGCGCGGCTGGCAGCTCAACCGCGCGATCGACTGGATCGGCAGCGTCGACCAGCAGCAGCGGCTCGTGGGCCACATGGCGGCCACCTCGGTGCGCCTGCTCACCACCGTGCAGGACGACCTGCTGCGCGACCGCCCGGGCATGGCGCAGCGCTGGGCCGCCGACATGGCCGAGCTGCGCGACGACCTGCGGCAACTGCAGCGCCTGGACGCCATCGACGCCACCGCCGTGGGCGAGTTCGACAAGGCCTTCGCCGAGCTCGAGTCGCTGTTCGACGGCCTGACGCTCGCCGCGCCCGCGGGGCGCATCGGCGACGGCCCGGTGAGCGAGCGCCTGATGCAGAGCCTGCGCACCCTGAGCGGGCAGGCCTACCACTACGAGGGCCACATCGAGGCGCTGCGCCAGAGCGAGCGCCAGCGCCAGGCGCGCTGGGCGGTGTTCTACAACGGCGCGCTGGTGGCGCTCATGCTGCTGCTGGCCGGCGTGGTGGTGCGCCGCCTCGTGCGCCCGCTCGGTCTGCTGGCGGCCACCGCCGCGCGCGTGGAGGCCACCGGCCTGCCGGACACCCGCGTGGGCTACGTGGCACGCGACGAGATGGGCATGGCCACACGCAGCTTCGACGCCATGCTCGACCGGCTCGCGCGCATGCGCCACGAACTCGCGCGCGCCCTCGAGCGCCAGCGCCGCGAGCGCCAGGAGCTGGCCAGCATCATCGAAGGCACGAACGTGGGCACCTGGGCCTGGAACCTGCAGACCGGCGAGACCCGCTACAACGAGCGCTGGGCCGGCATCATCGGCTGGCGCCTCGACGAGCTGCAGCCCGTGAGCGCCGACACCTGGCACGACCATCTGCACCCCGAGGACCTGGCTCGTTCGGGCCAGGCACTGCAGGCGCACTGCCAGGGCGAAGCACCGTTCTACGAATGCGAGGTGCGCATGCGCCACCGCGACGGGCACTGGGTGTGGGTGCACACACGGGGCCGGGTGTTCACGCGCACCGCCGACGACCAGCCCGAGTGGATGTACGGCACCCACCAGGACATCACCGAGCGCAAGGCGCTCGAGCAGACCCTGGCCGACGCGCGCCTGCAGGCCGAAACCGCCAACCGCGCCAAGACGCACTTCCTCGCGATCATGAGCCACGAGCTGCGCACGCCGCTGCACGCCTTGCTGGGCATCCAGCGCCTGCTCGCGCGCGACCTCGGCGGTGCGCGCGAGCGCGACCTGCTGCACCGCGCCGACCAGGCTGGCCAGGCCCTGCTCGACGCGGTCAACGAGGTGCTCGACCTCGCGCGCATCGAAGCCGGCGAGCTCGCGCTCGACCCCGTGCCCTGGCAGCCGCGCGCGCTCGCCGAGGAGCTGGTGGGCGTGTACGGCCTGCAGGCCCAGGCCAAGGGCCTGAGCCTGCGCAACGACCTCGATGCACAACTGCCGGCCTGGCTGTTCGGCGACGCCAAGCGCGTGCGGCAGGTGCTCACCAACCTGCTGGGCAACGCCATCAAGTTCAGCGAGCGCGGCGCGGTGGTGCTGCGCTGGCGCCGCCACACGCAGGCCGGGCGCGAATGGCTGCGCCTGAGCGTGATCGACAGCGGCCGCGGCATCGAGGCCGACCGCCTCGAGCAGGTGTTCGAGCCCTTCGTGCAGGCCGACCCGGGCGTGATGCGCCGCCACGGCGGCAGCGGCCTGGGCCTGACCATCGTGAAGCAGCTCGCCACGCTCATGGGCGGCGCGGTCGGCGTGCGCAGCCGGCCCGGCGAGGGCAGCACCTTCTGGGTCGACCTGCCGCTGCTGGAGCCGGGCAGCGGCGACAGCGGCCTGGTGCTGCCGCCGCTGCGCGTGGCCGTGCACACGCCGCGGCCGGCCTGGCGCGAGCGCTGGGCGCGCTGGATGCACGACCTGGGCTGGGCGCTGCACGAAGGCGCCGCGTCCGCGGCCGACGTGCTGCTGATCGACGGCCGCGACGGCGCGGCCCTGCCCGACGCGGCCGGCCTGCGCCTGGTGCTGGGCGCGCCCCTGCCACACGCCGACGCGCCCGATGCACCCGACACCCTGCACCTGCCGGTGCGCGCCGACGGCGCCGCCGTGCTCGCCGCGCTCGCGCAGGCGCTGCCGGCGCGCCAGGTGCCGCCGCAGCGCTGGGTGCGCCGCACCGAGGCGGGCGCGCGGCCGCTGCGCTGGCTCGCGGGCCTGCGTGTGCTGGTCTGCGACGACGACGACACCAACCGCCACATCACCGCCGCGCTGCTCGAGGCCCAGGGCGCGACCAGCGCGGTCTGCGCCGATGGCCAGCAGGCGCTCGACTGGCTGGAGCGCCACCCCGGCGAAGCGGACCTGGTGCTCATGGACGTGCAGATGCCCGTGCTCGACGGCCTGCAGGCCTGCCAGCGCCTGCGCGCCGAGCCGGCCACCGCGGCGCTGCCGGTGATCGCGCTGACGGCGGGGGCGCTGGCGAACGAGCGCGAGCGCGCGCGGGCGGCCGGCATGAACGCCTTCCTGGGCAAGCCGTTCACGCCGCTGCAACTGGCCCAGACCCTGCGCGACGCCTTGCCCGCGGCCACGCTGGCGCGGGTGGGCGTGGTGGTGGCCGATGCGCCGGCCGCGGCCGCGCAGTGGCCGCGCATGGCGGGGCTGGACGAGGCCCTGAGCCGCCAGCGCTGCGGCGGATCGCCCGAGGTGTTGTGGCGCGCGCTGCGCGCCATGACCCTGCAGTACGCGCGTTGGGGCGACGAAGCCCACCGCTGGCTGCAGGCCCGCGCCGATGGTGGCCGCGAGGCGCTGCAGGCGTCGCTGCACAAGCTCTGCGGCAGCGCCGCCGGGGTGGGCGCCGAGGCCTTGCGCGCCGCGGCCACCGAGGCCGCGGCCCGGCTCGCGGCCGATGAGGACTGGGCGCGCGTGACCGATGCCGTCGCGCGGACCGACGCCCTGTTGCGCGCGCTGCTGGCGCAGATCGCTGCGCTGTCGCCCTCAGCGGCCCCCGCGCCCGGCGGCGAGCAGACCGAGCGCCCCGTGGTGGGCGAGCTGATGGCGCTGCTGCTGCGCCGCGACCTCGACGCCGTGCAATGGGTGCTCGGGCGCGAGGCGGCCCTGGTGCTGCAACTGGGCGCGGCGCGCGCCCGCGCGCTGCGTGAGGCGGTGGAGGTGCTCGACTACGCCGGCGCGGTGCACCTGCTGGGCGAGGTGCCCACCCCATGAAGGCCTGGCGCGCCCGCCTGCCGGTGCTGCTGGTGCTGGCCCTCACCGCGCTGGCCGCGGCCCTGCTGTGGTGGCAGACCGGCCGCGCCCAGACGCAGCTGCAGGAGCAGCTGCGCGCGGCCGCCGGGCAGCGCAGCCTGCACCTGGCCGACGCCGTGGCCGGCCAGGTGGAAAGCCTGATCGCGCTCGCCGACGGGCAGCTGCAGACGGCCCGACGCGAATGGCTGCGCGACCCCGCCGATGTCGAGCGCGCGGCGCGGGTGCTGATCGAGGGCGTGCCGCGCCGCATGGTCACGCACCTCTCGGTGGCCGACGCGCAAGGCCGCATCGTCTTCCACACCACCGAGCGCGGCCCGCCCACGCGCATCGACGAGCAGCCGCACTTCCAGGCCCTGAGCGACGGCCGCGACCGCCTGTTCATCGGCCAGCCGCAGCGCTCGCGCCTGAACGGGGGCTGGACCGTGACCGCGGCGCGGCCGCTGCTGCGCAACGGCCGCTTCGAGGGCACGGTGCAGGTGGGCCTGTCGACCGAATTCCTCGCGCGGCGCCTGGGCGCGGTGGCGCTGTCGCCGCTCGACGTGATCGCGCTGGTCGGCCCCGACGGCACCTTCTTTGCGCGCAGCCGCGACAACGAAGCCGCCATGGGCAAGCGGCTGCCGGCCGACCGGCCCTTCCTGAGCACGGCCCTGCCGCTGCGCGATGAGGGCACCTTCCGCATGAGCGGCCACATGGACGGCACGCCGCGCCTGTACGGCTGGTCTCGCCTGCGCGAGCACGGGCTGGTGGTGAGCGTGGGCCTGGCCGACGAGGGCGTGCTCGCCCCGCTCGCGCCCGCGGTGGCGCGTGCGCGCGAGCTCACCTCGGCGCTGACCGCGCTGCTGCTGCTCGGCGGCCTGGGCATGGTGCTGCTGCTGCGCCGGCTCGCGCGCAGCGAGGCCCGAACCCAGGCGGCGCGAGCGCTGCGCAACCGACTGTTCGACAGCTCGCAGGTGCCCATGGGCGTGATCGACCCGGCGACGATGTGCCTGATCGAATGCAACGACGCGGCGGTGCGCGCCTACCGCCTGGGCGGGCGCGAACAGACCCTGGGCACCCACGTGTCGGCCGTGTCGGCGCCGCAGCAGCGCAACGGCGTGGAATCGACCGAGGCCGCACAGGCCCACATGGCGCAGGCCATGGAACGGGGCATGGCCGTCTTCGAGTGGCTGCACCAGCGCAGCGACGGGCAGCGTTGGGACGCCGAGGTGCACCTGATGCGCTTCGAGTCCGAAGGCCGCACGCTGCTGCAGTTCACGGTGATCGACATCACCGCGCGCCGGCGCGTCGAGGAGCGCCTGCAGGCCAGCGAAACGCGGCTCAAGGAGGCCCAGCGCATCGCGTCGATCGGCAACTGGGAGCGCGACCTGCGCAGCGGGCAGCTCAGCTGGTCGGACGAGATCTACCGCATCCTCGAACTCGACCCGGCGAAGCACAGGCCGTCGTTTCGCACCTTCCTGTCGCGCGTGCACGCCGACGACCAGACCCTGGTGGCGGAGGCTTACCGCGCCGTGGCGGACACGCGCGAACTGCAGGGCATGGTGCACCGGCTGCGCATGCCCGACGGCCGCATCAAGCACGTGCGCGAGACCGCCCTCACCGAATTCGATGGCGAGCAGGCGGTGCGCAGCGTGGGCACGGTGCAGGACATCACCGCGGTGCGCGAGGCCGAAGAGGCGCTGCGGCGCCTCAACGAGGAGCTCGAAGACCGCGTGGCCGCCCGCACGCGCGAGCTCTCGCAGCTCAACCGCGAACTCGAGTCCTTCGCCTACAGCGTGTCGCACGACCTGCGCACGCCGCTGCGCGGCATCAACGGCTTCGCCAGTCTGCTGGCCGAGGAGCACGGCGATCGGCTCGGCGCCGAAGCGCGCGAGCACCTCGAACGCATCCGGCAGTCGGCCAGCGGCATGGGCCAGCTCATCGACGCGCTGCTCGCGCTCGCGCGCGTGAACCGTGGCGAGCTGCAGCCGGCCTGGGTGGACATCAGCGCGCTGGCGCGCACGCTGGCCGCCGAACTGCGCGCGGGCGAGCCGCAGCGCGCGTCCGACTGGTTCATCGAGGACGGCCTGCGCGCCTGGGGCGATCCGGCGCTGCTGCGCTCGGTGATGCAAAACCTGCTGGGCAATGCCTGGAAGTACACCCGCCCGGCGCCGGTGGCGCGCATCCGCGTCCAACGCCTGGACACGGGTGGCAACGAAACGGCGTTCACCGTGAGCGACAACGGCGCGGGCTTCGACATGCGCTACGCGGGCCAGCTGTTCGAGCCCTTCAAGCGCCTGCACTCGCCCAAGACCTTCGAGGGCACGGGCGTGGGCCTGGCCACGGTGCAGCGCGTGCTCGAACGCCACGGCGGCTGGATCCGCGGCGAGGGCGAACCGGGCCAGGGCGCGCGCTTCGGCTTCGGGCTGCCGCTGCCCTAGGCGCGGCTCACTTCAGCACGTCGCGGATCGAGGGGTCCTTGTCGAACTGGGCCTTGGCGAAGGGGCACAGCGCGATCACCCGGGTTTGCGTTTCGCGCGCCCAGGCCACGAGCGCGTCGAGCAGCTCGCGGCCCACGCCCTGGCCCTTGAGACGCTCGTCGACCCCGGTGTGGTCGATGATGATCAGCGAGGCGTTGGTGCGGCTGTAGGTCATCTCGGCCAGGCGCTCGCCGCCGTGCTCGTAGAAAAAGGCGCCGGTCGGGCCGGGCTCTTCGTGCTGGATGGGGTGGGGCATGGCGGTAGGGGGCGTTGGGTGGGAGGAAGGGCGCGGCCTGTCACTGTAGCGGCACGCGCGCCACGCGAAAGCCGCGTTCGGCGAGCAGCCGCGGCAGCGCCTGCTCGCCCGTCATGTGCAGCAGGCCGACAGCGGCGAACAGGCGGCGGCCTTCGCCGTGCAGGGCCGCGATGCGATCGGCCAGGTGCGGGTTGCGCCCGTCGTTGAGCCGGCGCAGCGCCGCGCGGTCGTCGTCGGTGGTGGCGCAGTCGCACCAGCTTTCGTAGCGGGCCACGGTGTCGAGGTCGCCGTCGGCCCAGGCCTGTGCGAGCCGCGCGAGCACCTCGCGCGAGCGGCCGCTTTCGAGCAGCGTGAGCGTGCCGTCGAGCGCGCGCAAGGCCTCTTCGGGCGTGGCGGGCGCCAGGGCCTGCAGCTGCTGCCGGGCCGTTTCGAGCGCGATCAGCGGGCGCCGGCTGGACTTGGCGAAACCCGCGAGCACGTGCTCGACGCCGTAGCCCGGGTCCAGGCCGATCCAGCGCGCGTCGAGCAGCAGCAGGGCCATGCCTTGCTGCAGCGGGTGCAGGGCCGCGAACGCCGCGGCCGGCACGCAGGCGGCGGCGATCTGGCGGTCGAGCCGCTGCTGCAGCGCGGCCGGCGGGGTGGGGGCGGGCCCGGCGAGGCCGTCGCGCAGCTGCTGCGCCAGCGCGGGGTCGCTCACGTCGAGTTCGAGCGCCACGCTGTCGCTGCTGCGCAAGGCCTGCAGCACCTGCGGCCCGGGGAAGGCCCATTCGAGCTTGCCCACGTGCAGCGTGCCGTAGAGCCAGGACGTGCGGCCCTCGCGTTCGAGCCGCCACAGCGCGCCGCGGTCGCGCGCCTGCGCCTGCGCGGCCTGCAGCTGCTGCGGGCCGGGCACCTGGGCCTGGGGCGGGCAGGCGGCGGGGGCCGGGGTGGGCGGCGAGAGCGCCGGTGTCGGGGTCTGGGCGGCCAGCGGGCCGGCGATGGCGAGCGCGAGCAGGCCGCGCAGCAGGCGTGTGAGCATGGCGCGATTGTGGCGGCGGCGTTCAGCCGCGGGCCGCGGCGTCCACGTCGATGGTGCTGCGCACGCCAATGGCGCTGCGGTGGTCCTTGAACCAGTGTTCGGCGGCCTCGCGGCCCTGCGCGAACAGGCGCTCGAGGAAGGCCGGGTCGGTGCGCGTCTTGCTGCCCGCGCCGTGGGCGGCGAGCGCGTCGCCGCCGTCCACGCGGTGCAGCCGCAGCCGCTCGATGCCGCGCAGCACCGGGCTGCGCAGCTGGCGCGCGACCCAGCCCTCGGCCGCGAGCACCTGCTTGAGCAGCGCGATCGAGCGCAGCTCGCGCAGCAGGCTGGCGTTGAAGGTGACCTCGTTGATGCGGTCGAGGATCTCGCCCGCCCGCGTGGGCAGCGCGGCGCGCTCGGCGGGGTTGATCTGCACCACCAGCAGGTCGTCGGCCGGGGTGTCGAGCACCAGCGGCATCAGCGAGGGGTTGCCCGCGTAGCCGCCGTCCCAGTAGGCCTCGCCGTCGATCTCGACCGCCTGGAACAGCAGGGGCAGGCAGGCCGAGGCCAGCACCACCTCGGGCGTGAGCTCGTGCTGGTCGAAGATGCGCAGCCCGCCGGTGCGCACGCGTGTGGCCGAGATGAACAGCCGCGTCTTGTGGCAGTGGCGAACCCTCTCGAAGTCCACCGTGTCGAGCAGGATGCGGCGCAGCGGATTGAGGTTGAGCGGGTTGAACTGGTAGGGCGAGACCTGGGCGCTGAACCACTGCGCGTAGGCGCGCGCGGGCGCCAGCCAGGGCGCGGCCCAGGGGCTCTCGGGGTCGAGCCAGGGTTCGACGCCGCCGCCCGCGGCGCCGAAAGGCGAGAGCTCGCCCACGCGGGTCCAGAAGCGCTTGAGCGCGGCGCGCGCGCCTTCGCGGCCGCCTTCCATCAGGCCCGCGGCCAGGGCCACTGCGTTCATGGCGCCTGCGCTGGTGCCGCTGATGGCGGCGATCTCCAGCGTGTCGTCGTCGAGCAGGCGGTCGAGCACGCCCCAGGTGAAGGCGCCGTGCGAGCCGCCGCCCTGCAGCGCCAGGTCGATCTTCTGGATGGAGGGAGGGGGGGTCTTGCGGATGGCCATGCGCGCATTGTTGCTCCGCAACATGACCAGGGGGAAAGGCGGGCCAACGGCGACAATGCCGGGCTGCATGAGCGATCCGTCCCCCGCCTCCCCCCCATCCGCCGCGCCGCAGGGCGACCTGGCGCGCGAAGCCCTCGCGCTGGCCGCCTTCGACCACGTGGTGGCGCGCGCCCCGGGCTTTCGCGCCCGCGCAGGCCAGCGCGAAATGGCCGCCTTCATTGCCGAGACGCTCGCGGGCGTGAAGCTCGGCGACGACAGCGTGTCGGGCGAGGCGGGCCGGCCCGAGCGCGGCATCGCGGTGGTGCAGGCGGGCACCGGCGTGGGCAAGTCGGCGGCCTACGCGGCCACGGTGATCCCGCTCGCGCTCGCGCAGGAGCGCCGCGTGATCATCAGCACCGCCACGGTGGCGCTGCAGGAACAGCTGATCGCCAAGGACCTGCCCGCGCTCGCAGCGCTCATGCCGCAGCCCTTTGCCTATGCACTCGCCAAGGGGCGCGGGCGCTACGTGTGCCGGCTCAAGCTCGACACCCTGGCCGCGGGCGACGACGGCAGCGCCGACCTCTTCGAGGGCGAGCCCGGCACCCGGCCCGCGGGCGACCTGGCCGAACGCACCCAGACCTACGCCCGCTGGGCCATCGCGCTCGACCAGGGCGACTGGGACGGCGACCGCGACCGCCTCGCCGAGCCGCCCGAGGGCGCGCTCTGGGCGCCGGTGGCGGCCGAGCGCCACACCTGCACCGCGCGCCACTGCCCGGCCTACAACGGCTGCAGCTACTACCAGGCGCGCAACCGGCTCGCGCACGCGCAGGTGATCGTGGTCAACCACGACCTGCTGCTGTCCACGCTGGGCCTTCACGCCCTGCCCAAGCCGCAGGACTGCTACCTGGTGCTCGACGAGGCGCACCACCTGCCCGACGTGGCCCAGGGCCAGTTCACCGCGCACATGGACCTGATGCACGGCACCTGGCTCGACCGCCTGCCCAAGGCCTTCGACGAGGTGGCCAAGGCCATTGCGCACCCGCACGGCGTGGACCTGAACGAGCACGCGCGCGGCGCCAAGGCCGCGCTGGCCGAGCTCGCGCGACTGGGCATGGCGGCCGTGGGCCCCGCGGTGCGCGATCTCGCGTCCGAGGCGCCGCCGCTGGCGCACCGCTTCGACAACGGCCTGCTGCCCGGCGAATGGACCGAACCGCTGGCCACGCTGCAGGCCCACGCGGGCGTGCTGCTCAAGCTCGCCGAGGCGCTCGCGGTGCAACTGCGCGCCAACGCGCGCGAGAACCCCGGCGAGGCCACGCGCAGCGCCGAGCACTACGCGCGCATCGGCCGCTTCGCGCCGCGCCTGCAAAGCCTGCACGAGACCGCAGGCCTGTGGCTGCAGGGCGGCGAGGCCGGCGGGCCGCCGCTGGCCAAGTGGCTGCAGGCCGGCGTGCAGCACGGCATGGTCACGCTCAGCGCGCACGCCTGCCCGCTGCAGCCGGGCAGCCTGCTGCACCACCACTTGTGGAAGCACGTGCGCGGCGCGGTGGTCACCTCGGCCTCGCTGGTCACCTGCGGCGGCTTCGAGCACTTCCTGCACGAGGCCGGCCTGGCCTGGGACGCGGCCACGGTCACGCGCATGGTGCAAAGCCCCTTCGACCACGCCAGGCAGGGCCGGCTCGTGGTGGTGCACACCGAGGCCGACCCCAAGGACGTGGACGGCTACACGCGCGAGATGCTCGAGCTGCTCATGGCCGATCTGCGCGAGGTGCGTCGCGGTGCGCTGGTGCTGTTCACCTCGCGCGCGCAGATGCGCAGCGCCACCGGCCTGCTCGAACGCGGCGCGAACGCCGACCTGCGCGCGCGCGTGCTGGTGCAGGGCGAGGCCTCGCGCACCGCGCTGCTCAAGCGCCACGCGCAGCGCGTGGCCGACGGCGAGCCCTCGATCCTGTTCGGCCTGCAATCGTTCGGCGAAGGCCTGGACCTGCCGGGCGAGCTCTGCGAGTGGGTGTTCATCACCAAGCTGCCCTTCGCCTCACCGAGCGACCCGGTGGGCCAGGCGCGCGCCGATTGGCTCAAGGCCCAGGGCCGCGACCCGTTCAGCGAGCTCGTGGTGCCCGCCACCGGTGCGCGGCTGCTGCAATGGACCGGCCGCGCGCTGCGCACCGAGACCGACGAAGCCACCGTGGTCTGCTACGACGCGCGGCTGCTGCGCCAGTCGTACGGCCGGCGCATGCTCAAAGGCCTGCCGCCGTACCGCCTGCAGAAACGGCAGGCGGGCGTGACGGCGGATGTGTGAAGATCCGCCCCATGATCGATTCACTCCTCAAACTCGTTCACGTGCTCGCGGTGGTGCTTTGGGTCGGCGGCATGCTCTTCGCCCACTTCTGCCTGCGCCCCTCGCTGGGTGTGCTGCCCGGCCCCGAGCAGCGGCTGCGCCTCGTGCACGCCGTGCTGGGCCGCTTCTTCCAGGCGGTGCTGGTGGCCGCGCCGCTGGTGCTGGTCACGGGGCTGTGGATGATCGGCCGCGTGGCCAAGGCCTCGGTGCAGGCCGGCGTGCCCTTTCACATGCCGCTGCACTGGACCGTCATGGCCACGCTGGGCCTGGTGATGATGGCCATCTTCGGCCACATCCGTTTTGCGCTGTACAAGCGTCTGTCGCGCGCCGTGGCGGCCGGTGACTGGGCCGCAGGCGCCGCGGCGCAGGCCAAGGTCCGCACCTGGGTGTTCGTGAACCTGCTGATCGGCCTGGCGATCGTGGTGGTGACGCTGCTGCTCGGCTGAGCCCGCTCAGGGCAGGTTCAGGCCCGGCGGCGGCAGCGGCTGGCCCAGCAGGCGCGGCCACAGCCACTGCAGGCCGGCGCGCATGTCCATGCGCTCGCCGCTGAGTTGCGCGGCCACCGGGCCGTGCGCGCGCTCGGTCATGGTGCCGAGGTCGAAGCGGAAGATGTAGCTCGGCTCCTGGCCCATGCGCAGGTCGGTCACGAAGAGGCGGCCGTCGTGTTCGTGCACGCTGTAGAAGCCATGGGTGAACGCGGCCAGGCGGCGCAGGCCCTCCACGTCGCCGTGCGCGGCCGCGAGTTCGGCGCCGCGGTCGAAGCGGTGCCATTCGATCACCGGCGGGTTGTCGAGCAGCGAGTGGTAGCCCTCGACGTACTCGGTGTCGGTCATGGCCACCACGCGCCAGAGCACGGTGTTGAACGGCGCGGGCGTGACCAGCACCGCGTCGGCGGCGATGCCCTGGCGTTGCAGCGAGTCGCGCGCCACCAGCTCCACGTGCTGCTGCACGAGCACGCTCCACACCAGGTAGGCGCTGCTCAGCAGCAGCCCCGCGGCGTTGGCCTTCAGGCCCACGGCCAGGGGCGTGCGCAGCGCCAGCACCAGGCCAATCAGCAGCGGCACGGTGTAGAGCGGGTCGATGATGAACACGCTGCCCACGCCGTAGGGGTGGTTGGTGAAGGGCAGCAGCAGCTGCGTGCCGTACACCGTCATGGTGTCGAGCAGCGGGTGCGTGACCAGCGCGAGCCACAGGGCCAGCCACCAGCGCCGCCACAGCGCGCCCTCGCCGTGCAGGCGCGCCACGAGCCAGGCCATCAGGGGCGCGAACAGCGTCAGGTAGAACAGCGCGTGCGATTCGCCCCGGTGCAGCACCATGTTGAGCACGGCATCGCCGTGGTCGATGAGGGCGTCGAGGTCGGGCAGGGTGCCGGCCACGGCGCCCCAGAGCGCCGATTTCCACACGGCCGTGCGCCGTCCCATGACGGCCACCGTCACCGCCGCGCCCAGTGCCACCTGCGTCAGCGAGTCCATGGCGGCGTCAGCCCGGGTCCCGGTTGGATGACATCCAGGCGATCAGCGAGGAGCGCATCGCCTCCTCGACCGACATGTCGATGGGCGTGATCCAGTCGCGCGGCACGAACACGGTGTAGCCGCCGATCATGTAGCCCATGGGCAGGTACACGGCGACCTGGTCGAGCGCGCCGAGCGCGCCCGGCAGGCCGCTGAAGTTCTGCCGCGTCACCAGGCCCACGATGGACATGTCCTGGCCGGGTGCGCGCAGCAGCACCACCTGCTGCTGCGGCTGGTCTTTGCCGTGGGGCGCGAAGTACTCGGCGAAGTTCTTGAGCGACGAGTAGATGCTCTTGACCACCGGCAGGTTGGTGAAGGGCAGCTCGGCCCAGGCCAGCACGCGCGAAAAGCCCGGGTGCGACACCAGCATGCCCAGACCGAAGATCAGCGAGCCCGCGATCACGATGCCCAGGCCGGGCAGGTAGAAGTCGCCGATGAAGGGCCGGATCAGGCCCATGGCGAGCCGCTCGGTCCAGGCCACGAACAGGTAGAGCACATAGAGCGTGAGCGCCACTGGCAGGAAGGCCAGCAGGCCGCGCAGGAAGATTTGGGTCAGTCGGGACTTCATGGTGTGGGGTCGGGACGCGGGGGAGAATAGCAGCCGGCGATGGCGCCGCGGCGGCGCCGACGGGCGGCGCTTGCAAGCCGAGTGCCCGGCCGCAGCTGGGTGCTGTGTTTTTCATCGCCGGAACTCCTGTGCCTGACACCGCTCTGTCACCCATGAACGCTGTTGCCGATCTGCTGGGCCGCCTGGGCCGCACCGTGCTGCGCCTGGCGCTGGGCCTGGCCGCCGCGGTCTTCCTGCTGAGCCTGTTGCTCGCCTCGCTGCTGGCGGTGCTCGGGCTCTCGCTGTTTTCGCTGCTCACGGGCCGCAAGCCGGCGCCCGTGGTGCTGTTCGCGCGCATGCGCGAGCGTTCGCAGCGCTTCGCCCAGGGCGGCTGGGGCCAGCCGGCCGCAGCGCCGCGTGGCGAGGTCGTCGACGTGGAAGCGCGCGAGATTCCCGACGCGCGCGGGCCCTCGCGCCAGCCCTGACTCAGGCCTGGGGTTTGCGCGCCAGCGCGGCCTCGTAGAGCGCGTTGCGCGGCCGGCCCGTGAGGCGGGCGGCCAGTTTCACCGCCGACTTCAGCGGCAACTCCTCGAGCAGCGTGTCGAGCACGCGCAGGGCCTCGGCATCCACCTCGCCTTCGGACGCGGGCCCGGGCGCGAGCGCGTGCACCAGCAGCGCGAATTCACCGCGCGTGCGCTGCGGGTGGGCAGCGAGCCAGCCGGGCAGCGCGGCCGCGGCCACGGTGTCCACCTCTTCGAACTGCTTGGTGAGCTCGCGCCCGACGGTCACCGCGCGCGGGCCCAGGTGCGCGGCCAATGAGACCGCGAGCGCCTCGATGCGGTGCGGCGCCTCTAGCAGGGCGCAGGCCTCGGGGCTGGCCGCGATGGCCTGCAGCGCGCGCTCGCGCTCCGCACCCTTGGGCGGCAGAAAGCCCGCGAAGCGAAAGCGGCCCTCGCCCGCCACCTCGCCCGCCACGCTGAGCAGTGCGGTCAGCGCGCTCGCGCCCGGCAGCGGCACGCAGCGAAAGCCCGCGGCGCGGGCTTCGGCCACCAGGCGCGCACCCGGGTCGCTCAGGCCGGGCGTGCCGGCGTCGCTCACGTAGGCCACGCGCTGGCCCTGGCGCAAACGCTCGATCACGGCCTGCGCGGCCTCGCGCTCGTTGTGCTCGTGCGCCGCGATCAGGGGCTTGTGCAGGCCGTAGGCCTGCAACAGCGCGGCGGTGTGGCGCGTGTCCTCGCAGGCCACGGCGTCGGCCAGGTCGAGCAGGTGCAGCGCGCGAAATGTGATGTCTGCGCGATTTCCGATCGGGGTGGCCAGCAGGTACAGCGTCCCGTTCGGAAAATGCTGGGCTCCCGCGGCCAGGCGCGCGGCGGTGAGCAGATCGATCGAAGGGAGTGACACGTGAGGGGCAATGAAAAGCCGTCGCCGGCGTCGCCGACCGCCCTGGGGCGGCAGGCCGAAGACCTGGCGCTGGCGCTGCTGAGCCGGGCCGGCCTGCAGTTGGTGATGCGCAACTTCCGCACCCCCGGGCGCGGGGGCGGCGAGGTCGACCTGATTATGCGGGAGCCCGATGGCACGCTGGTCTTCGTGGAGGTGCGCCAGCGCCGCGCGGGCGACCACGGCGGCGCGGCCGCGAGCATCGGTTCGGTGAAGCGGCGGCGCATCGTGTTCGCGGCGCGGCACTTTCTGGCGCGCATGCGGTCCACGCCCAGGTGCCGCTTCGACGCCGTGCTGTTCGAAGGCGATGAAGCGCCGCAATGGTTGCGCGCCGCTTTCGATGCTGGTGACGCTTTTTGATACGAACCCCGCCGCTATCATCGCCCCATGCTCTTGCAGCGCATCCAGCAGCAGTTCATCGACAGCGCCGACCTGAAGTACCAGAGCGCGCCCACGCTCGCGCCCCTGATCGAGGCGGCCGTGGCCGCCCTGCTCGCGGGCCTCACGGGGGGCGGCCGGCTGCTCAGTTGCGGCAACGGCGCGGGCGCGGCGCTCGCGCAGCTGTTCGCGGCCCAGATCGTCGGCCGCCACGAGCGCGACCGGCCCGGTCTGGCGGCCTTCGCGCTCGCGTCCAACGCCCCCGTGATCACCGGCATTGCGGCCGATTTCGATGGCCGCCAGGTGTTCGCGCGCCAGGTGCACGCGCTCGGCCAGGCCGGCGACGTGCTGCTGGTGATCAGCCCCGACGGCCAGGCCGGCAACCTGGTGGCCGCCGTTGAGGCCGCACACGAGCGCGAGATGACCGTCATCGCCGTCACCGGCGCGCGCGGCGGTCGCATCGCGCCGCTGATGCGCGACACCGACGTGCACCTGTGCGTGCCGCACGAGCAGGCAGCGCGCGTGCTCGAACTGCAGCTGCTGGTGCTGCATTGCCTGGCCGACGGGCTCGACGCCCAGTTGCTCGGCCTGCCCGACGCCCTTTCGACCGACACGGAGAACCCCGCATGAACCTGAAACGCCTGCCCCGCATCGGCACCACCCTGCTCGCCACGGTGGCGCTGTCCACCCTGATGTCCGCCTGCGCACCGCTGGTGATCGGCGGCGCCGCCGTGGGCACGCTCATGGCCGTGGACCGGCGCAGCTCGGGCGCGCAGGTCGACGACCAGGCGATCGAATTGCGCGCGGCCAACCGCCTGCGCGACACCCTGGGCGGCCGCGCCAACGTGTCCGTGAACAGCTACAACCGCCAGGTGCTGCTCACCGGCGAGGTCAACAGCGAGGCCACGCGCGCCGAGGCCGAGAAGATCGTGGCCGGCGTGGACAACGTGCGCAGCATCGTCAACGAGCTCAAGGTGATGAACTCGCCCGGCCTGTCGCAGCGCACCAGCGACTCGCTCATCACCGGCCGCGTGAAGGCGGGCTTTGTGGACGCGCGCGACCTGCCCGTGACCAACATCAAGGTCACCACGGCCAACGGCGTGGTCTACCTCATGGGCCGCGTGACGCAGAAAGAGGCCGACCGCGCGACCGAGGTGGCGCGCAACACCGACGGCGTGCAGCGCGTGGTGCGCATCTTCGAGGTGCTCAGCGAAGAAGAGCTGCAGCGCCTGGCGCCCGCACCGGCCGCGCAGCCCGGCACCAGCGGCACGGGCGGCGGCACTGGCAGCGGCACCGAAGCGCCGCGCCAGTGAGCGCGCCGCGGCTCAGCGCAGCCGCTTGATCAGGCTCGAGGTGTCGTAGCGCGCGCCGCCCATGGCCTGCACGTCGGCGTAGAACTGGTCCACCAGCGCCGTCACAGGCAGGCGGGCGCCGTTGCGCTTGGCCTCGTCGAGCACCAGGCCCAGGTCCTTGCGCATCCAGTCGACCGCGAAGCCGAAGTTGAACTGGTCGGCCACCATGGTCTTGCCGCGGTTGTCCATCTGCCAGCTCTGGGCCGCGCCCTTGCCGATCACGTCGAGCACGAGGTTCATGTCGAGCCCCGCCTTCTGACCGAAGGCGATGGCCTCGGACAGGCCCTGCACCAGGCCCGCGATGCAAATCTGGTTGACCATCTTGGTGAGTTGGCCGGCGCCGCTCGCCCCCATGAGCGTGAACGCGCGCGAGAAGGCCATGGCCACGGGCTTGACGGTGTCGAACGCGGGTGCGTCGCCGCCGCACATGACGGTGAGCAGGCCGTTCTCGGCGCCCGCCTGGCCGCCCGAGACGGGCGCGTCGACGAAGGCGATGCCCAGGGCCTTGGCCGCGGCGTAGAGCTCGCGCGCGACGTCGGCCGAGGCGGTGGTGTGGTCGACGAAGATGGCGCCGGGCTGCATGCCCGCGAAGGCGCCGTCGGCGCCGAGCGTGATCGAGCGCAGGTCGTCGTCGTTGCCCACGCAGGCGAACACGATCTCGGCGCCCGCGGCGGCCTCGCGCGGCGTGGCCTTGAAGGCGCCGCCGTGCTGCTTGGCCCAGGCCTCGGCCTTGGCAGCGGTGCGGTTGTAGACCGTGACCTGGTGGCCGGCCTTGGCGAGGTGGGCGGCCATCGGCCCGCCCATGACGCCCAGCCCCAGGAAGGCAACGCGGCGGGCAGGCGTGGGTTCGTAGGTCTTGGCGTTCAAGGTGTCATCTCCTGGGTTGTGTTGTTGGCAACCCGGAGATGGTACCCAGCCTGGCTCAGACGATCGTCAGGTGCTCCGTGCCGGCAGCGAGATCGAGGGTCTTCGCGCGCTGGCTGTGCAGCTTGATGTGCAGCCGCAGATCGTTGAGCGAGTCGGCGTTGCGCAGTGCGTCTTCGTAGGTGATGAGGTTGGCTTCGAAGGCGTCGAACAGCGACTGGTCGAAGGTCTGCATGCCGATGTTGGTGCTCTTCTTCATCACCTCCTTGATCTCGGCGACCTCGCCCTTGAAGATCAGGTCGGAGATGAGCGGCGAGTTCAGCAGGATCTCGACCGCGGCGTAGCGGCCCTTGTTGTCCTGCCGCGGCACCAGGCGCTGCGAGATGAGCGCGCGCAGGTTGAGCGAGAGGTCCATGAGCAGCTGGGGCCGGCGCTCTTCGGGGAAGAAGTTGATGATGCGGTCGAGCGCCTGGTTGGCGCTGTTGGCGTGCAGCGTGGCCAGGCACAGGTGGCCGGTTTCGGCGAACTGGATCGCGTGCTCCATGGTTTCGCGGTCGCGGATCTCGCCCATCAGGATCACGTCGGGCG
The DNA here is from genome assembly GCF_011388215.1 of Hydrogenophaga crocea. Lineage (NCBI taxonomy): Bacteria > Pseudomonadati > Pseudomonadota > Betaproteobacteria > Burkholderiales > Comamonadaceae > Hydrogenophaga > Hydrogenophaga crocea. The sequence goes on along the minus strand of NZ_CP049989.1, from coordinate 3,159,452 downwards.
CCTGGCGCAACGTGTTCTTGAGCGCGGCCTCCCAGCTGTCGGTGTCCAGGCCCACCTCGCGCTGCGTGACCACGCAATTCTTGTGCGGGTGCACGAACTCGATCGGGTCTTCGACCGTGACGATGTGGCCGTGCGATTTCTCGTTGCGCCAGTCGACCATGGCCGCGAGCGAGGTGGACTTGCCCGAGCCCGTGGCGCCCACCAGGATGCACAGGCCGCGCTTGGACATCACCACGTCCTTGAGCACCTGCGGCAGGCCGAGCTTGTCGATGGTGGGCAGCGTGGCGGGAATCGTGCGCAGCACCAGGCCCACCTTGCCCTGCTGGATGAAGGCGTTGCAGCGGAAGCGGCCGATGGCGGGCGGCGAGATCGCGAAGTTGCACTCCTTGGTGCGCTCGAATTCGGCGGCCTGCTTGTCGTTCATGATCGAACGCGCCAGCGCGAGCGTGTGGCCCGCGGTGAGCGGCTGCGGCGAGACCTTGGTGATCGCTCCGTCGACCTTGATGGCGGGCGGGAAGTCGGCCGTGATGAACAGGTCGCTGCCGCCCCGGCTCAGCATCAGCTTGAGCAGGTCGTTGATGAACTTGGATGCCTGGTCGCGTTCCATGGTGGTGCTGCCTCGGTCGCGTCGGGTGTCAGCCGGGGAAGTTCTCGGGGATCTTGGCCTTGCTGCGCGCCTCGGCCGCGCTGATCACGTTGCGCCGCACGAGGTCGGCCAGGTTCTGGTCGAGCGTCTGCATGCCCACGCTGTTGCCGGTCTGGATGGCCGAGTACATCTGCGCCACCTTGGCCTCGCGGATCAGGTTGCGGATGGCGCTGGTGCCCAGCATGATTTCGTGCGCGGCCACGCGGCCGCTGCCGTCCTTGAGCTTGCACAGCGTCTGCGAGATCACGGCCACCAGCGATTCCGACAGCATCGCGCGCACCATGTCTTTTTCTTCGGCGGGGAAGACGTCGATGATGCGGTCGATGGTCTTGGCCGCGCTCGAGGTGTGCAGCGTGCCGAACACCAGGTGGCCGGTTTCGGCGGCCGTCATGGCCAGGCGGATGGTTTCGAGGTCGCGCATCTCGCCCACCAGGATGGCGTCGGGGTCTTCGCGCAGCGCCGAGCGCAGCGCGTTCGAGAAGCTCAGCGTGTGCGGACCCACCTCGCGCTGGTTCACCAGGCACTTCTTGGAGTCGTGCACGAATTCCACCGGGTCTTCGACCGTGAGGATGTGGCCGTACTCGGTTTCATTGAGGTGGTTGATCATGCCGGCCAACGTGGTCGACTTGCCCGAACCCGTGGGGCCGGTGACCAGCACCAGGCCGCGCGGGCGCAGCGCCAGGTCGGCGAAGATCTTGGGGGCGTTGAGCTGTTCGAGCGTGAGGATCTTGCTCGGAATGGTCCGGAACACGGCGCCCGCGCCGCGGTTCTGGTTGAACGCGTTGACGCGGAAACGCGCCAGGCCTTCGATCTCGAACGAGAAGTCGCATTCCATGAACTCCTCGTACTGCTTGCGCTGGCTGTCGTTCATGATGTCGTAGACCATGGCATGAACGGCCTTGTGGTCCAGCGGCTCCACGTTGATGCGCCGCACGTCGCCATGCACCCGTATCATGGGCGGCAGCCCGGCGGACAGGTGCAGGTCGGAGGCCTTGTTCTTGACGCTGAACGCCAGCAATTGGGTGATGTCCATCCCGGGTTTTCCGTGTTCGAGTAGGAATGTGCAAACGATTATGACGAGCATCGCTGCCAATCTCCAGCAGGTGCGGGAGCGGCTGCGAGCGGCCTGCGAAGCGGCTTCGCGGCGGAGTTCAGAGGTTACTTTGCTCGCGGTTTCAAAGACCTTCGGAGCCGATGCCGTCCGTCAGGCCCATGCCGCCGGCCAGACGGCTTTCGGCGAAAACTATGTGCAGGAAGGCATCGAGAAGATCGCGCTGGTGGCCGAAAGCGTGCCGCGTGCCGCGCTCGAATGGCACTGCATCGGCCCGCTGCAAAGCAACAAGACGCGGGTGGTTGCTGCGCAATTCGATTGGGTGCAATCGGTTGACCGGCTCAAGATCGCGCAGCGCCTGAGCGAGCAGCGCCCGGCCGGCCTGGCGCCGCTCAACGTGTGCCTGCAGCTCAACGTGGATGGCGGCGCCAACAAGTCGGGCGTGACGCTGGCCGAGCTGCCGGCGCTGGCCGACGCGGTGGCCGCCTTGCCCGGCTTGCGGCTGCGCGGCCTCATGAGCATTCCCGAGCCCGTGGCCGGCTTCGACGCCCAGCGCGCCGTGTTCCTGCGCGTGCGCGAGGCCTACGAGGACCTGCGGGCCCGGGGTCACGCGCTCGACACCCTGTCCATGGGCATGAGCGACGACCTCGAGGCGGCCGTGGCCGCCGGCGCCACCCTGGTGCGCGTGGGGCGCGCGGTCTTCGGGCACCGGCCGCTCAAGGACCCGGCGGCGGCCTGAGCCTGGCGTGTGGTGCTGCGCGGCCGCGCCCAAGCGGCCCTGGCGCGGACGATGGCGGTGCGATACTGCGCCCGCATGAGCCACGACCCCGCCATCCCGCCAGCGCCCCGACCGGGCGGCGAGGGGTTTCGCGCGCTCGACGCCGGCTGGCGGCAGTGGATCGCCGAGAACCGGCTGCGGCATTGCACGGCCGAATCCATGCTGGCCACCATGGCACAGGCCGGGCTCGACCCGGCCGAGTGCGAGCGCGCCATCCGCGCGATGGAAGAAGACCCGGCCTTCCTCGCGGCGCGCAAGTTCCAGCAGCTCAATGCCAAGCTGGCCTCGGTCATGGCCAACCAGCAGCGCCTGCGCGAGCTCGACCCTTTGTATGGCCACGTCGAAAAGCGCAGCCGCGTGTCGCCGGCCGAGTTCATGGACAAGTATGTGATCGGCAGCCGGCCCGTGGTGCTGACCGACGTGGCCCGCGACTGGCCTGCGATGCGGCGCTGGTCGCCGCAGGACCTGCGCGAGCGCTTCGGCCACCTCGAGGTCGAGGTGCAGGCCGAGCGCAGCGCCGACCCGCTCTACGAGGTGAACAAGCTCGAGCACCAGCGCAAGACGCGCCTGGCCGATTTCGTCGACCGCGTGCTGGCCGGTGGCGCCACCAACGACTACTACCTGACGGCCAACAACGAGATGCTGGGCCGCCCGGGCTTCGCGCCGCTGCTCGACGACATCGGCACGCTGCCCGCGTTCTGCGACCGCTCGCAGCTCGCGCGGCGCGCCTCGTTCTGGTTCGGGCCCGCGGGCACGGTCACGCCGCTGCACCACGACACGCTCATGCTCTGCCACACGCAGGTCGTGGGCCGCAAGCGCTGGCGCTTCATCTCGCCGCTGCAGACGCCGCTGCTCTACAACCACTTCGAGGTGTACAGTCCGGTCGACATCGACCGCCCCGACCTCGCGCGCTACCCGCTGTTCGCGCAGGCCACGGTGCTCGACGTGGTGGTGGAACCCGGCGAAACCGTGTTCCTGCCGCTGGGCTGGTGGCACCAGGTCAGCTCGCTCGACGTCAGCCTGTCCTTCTCGTATTCGAACCTGGCCGTGCCCAACGAGTACCGGTTCGACAACCCCCGCATCACCAACTGGTAAAGGGCCCGTGGCGGCCCTGCGCGACACCATGACCGACGCCTTGCGCATCCAGCAGTGGCTGGACGACAACCGCATCACCGAAATCGAGTGCCTGATTCCCGACATGGCGGGCCAGGCGCGCGGCAAGATCGTGCCGCGCCACAAGTACGACCCCGCCGTGGGCCTGCGCCTGCCCGAGGCCGTGCTCACCATGACCGTGACCGGCGACTACCCCGAGAAGGACTACACCTCGGTGGCCGACCCCGACATGCAGCTGCGCCCCGACCCGGCCACGCTGCGCCCCGTGCCCTGGGCCAAGGAGCCCACCGCGCAGATCATCCACGACTGCTTCGCCTTCGACGGCCAGGCGGTGGACCTGTCGCCGCGCAACGTGCTGCGCCGCGTGCTCAAGCTCTACGAAGACGAGGGCTGGAAGCCCATCGTGGCGCCCGAGATGGAGTTCTACCTGGTGCAGGTCGAGCCCGACGAGGACATCCCGCTCAAGGCGCCCGTGGGCCGCACGCGCCGCAGCGAGGCGGGCATGCAGAGCTTCTCGATGGACGCCATCAACGAGTACGACGACATCTTCGACGTCATGTACGACTGGTGCGAGGCAGAAGGCATCCAGCTCGACACACTGATCCACGAGATGGGCACGGCGCAGATGGAGATCAACCTCGACCACGGCGACCCGCTGCCGCTGGCCGACCAGGTCTTCCTGTTCAAGCGCACCATCCGCGAGGTGGCGATCCGCCACCAGATGTACGCGACCTTCATGGCCAAGCCCATGCAGGGCCAGCCCGGCAGCGCCATGCACATCCACCAGAGCGTGGTGGGCCTTCACGACGGCCAGAACATCTTCAGCCGGCCCGACGGCGAGGCCTCCGACCGCTTCTTCCATTTCATCGGCGGCCTGCAGACCTACCTGCCCGCGGCCACGGCCTTTTTCGCGCCCTACGTCAATTCGTACCGGCGCCTGTCGCGCTACACCTCGGCACCCATCAACCTGAGCTGGGGCTACGACAACCGCACCTGCGGCCTGCGCGTGCCGCACTCGGGGCCGCAGGCGCGCCGCGTGGAGAACCGGCTCGCGGGGGTCGATGTGAACCCGTACCTGGCGCTGGCCGCCAGCCTGGCCTGCGGCTACCTGGGCATGAAGCAGGGCCTCAAGCCCAGCGAGCCGCTCACCGGCAGCGCCTACGAGCAGCCGCACCAGCTGCCGCGCCACCTCGACGACGCGGTGGAAAAGCTCATGCAGTGCGCGCCGCTCGTGGAGCTGTTCGGCGAGCACTTCATCCAGGCCTACGGCGCCATCAAGGACACCGAGTACCGCGAGTACTTCGACGTGGTGAGCCCCTGGGAGCGGCGCTTCCTGCTGCTCAACGTCTGAGCGTTCACATCACGACCATGCCCGCCATGGGGTTGGCGAGCAGGGCGTCGAGCTGTTCGATGGGCAGCGGTTTGGAGAACAGGTAGCCCTGGAACTGGTCGCAGCCCTGGTAGGTGAGGAAGTCGCGCTGCTCCACGGTTTCCACGCCCTCGGCCACCACCTGCAGGCTCAGCGACTGCGCGAGCGCGATGATGGCGCGCGAGATCGCCGCGTCGTTGGGGTCGGTCAGCACGTCGGCCACGAAGGCCTTGTCGATCTTGAGCTGGTCCAGCGGCAGCCGCTTGAGCACCGACAGCGACGAGTACCCGACACCGAAGTCGTCGAGCGAGAGCGTCACGCCCAGGGCCTTGAGCATGCCCATCTTCTGGATGGTGATCTCCATGCGGTCGGCCAGCAGGCTTTCGGTGAGTTCGAGCTTGAGCCGCTGCGGCCGGATGCCGCTGTTGCGGATGCAGGCCATCACGAGGTCGACGAAATCGGGGTGGCGGAACTGGCGCACGCTCACGTTCACCGCGATGCTCAGGTTCGCGGTCTCGGGGCGGCGCGCCCAGGCGGCGAGCTGCGCGCACGCGGTCTCCAGCGCCCACTGCCCCAGCGGCAGGATCAGGCCGGTGTCTTCGGCCACCGGAATGAATTCCGAGGGCGGGATCAGGCCGCGCTCGGGGTGGTTCCAGCGCAACAGCGCCTCCACGCCGGTGATCACACCCGCGCGGTCCACCTGCGGCTGGTAGTACAGCAGGAATTCGCCGCGGCGCAGGCCGCTGCGCAGGTCGGAGCCGGTGCGGGCGTTGGCCGTCATGGCCGATTGCATCGCCGGGTCGAAGAAACACAGCGTGTTGCGGCCCATCGACTTGGCCTGGTACATGGCGAGGTCGGCCTGCTTGAGCAGCTCGCCCACGTCGGCCTGCGCGCCGCTGAAGATGGCCACGCCGATGCTGGGCGTGGCGAAATGCTGGTGGCCGTTGAGGCCGAAAGGCTCGCGCAGCGTGTTGAGCACCTTCTCGCCGAGCACGCGCGCCTTGTGCGCGGCCGCGGCCGGGTCGTTGCTGAGGTCGTCGGCCATCACCACGAACTCGTCGCCGCCCAGGCGCGCCACCAGGTCGGTCTTGCGCACGCTCGCGCTCAGGCGCTGCGCCACCTTCTTGAGCAGCTGGTCGCCCATGTGGTGGCCCAGCGTGTCGTTGAGGATCTTGAAGTTGTCCAGGTCGATGAACAGCAGCGCGCCGTGCTGGCCGCTGCGCGCGCTGCTGGCCGTGGCCTTCTGCAGCCGGTCGAGCAGCAACTGGCGGTTGGGCAGGTCGGTCAGCGGGTCGTAGAAGGCCAGGTGCCGGATCATGTCCTCGGCGGTCTTGCGCTGCGTGATGTCGCGGCCCACGGCCACCCAGTGCGAGACCTCGTCGGCCGCCGCCTGCACGGACACCACCTCGAGCTCGACCCAGAACTGCGTGCCGCTCTTGCGCCGCACCAGCAGCTCGGTGCGGGCCTTGCGCGTGTCGCGCAGGCCGCGCGCGAGCTCGTGCAGCCGCGCGCCCACGGCCTCGAGGTCGAACAGCATGCGCGGCGATTGTTCGAGCACGTCGGCGCGCGCGTAGCCCGTGTGCAGCTCGAAGGCGTCGTTGACGAACACGATGCGCGGCTCGTCGCTGCCGCTGGCGGTCTCGGCGATCAGCACGATGTCGTTGAGCCGCGCCACGCTGGTCTCGAGCAGCATGAGCTGCTCCTGCGAGCGGCGGCGCTCGGTGACGTCGCGGAAGTACACGGCCAGGCCTTCGGCGAAGGGGTAGGCGCGCACCTCGAGCCACTTGCCCAGCGAGGGAAACCAGTCTTCGATCTCGACGCGCCGGTTGGTCTGCAGCGAGCGGTAGAGCTGCTCCTTCAGGCGCTGCGCCACGGCGGGGGCGAAGTCGTGCCAGAGCTCCAGGCCCAGCAGGTCGGCCGTGGTCTTCTGCAGCAGCCGCTCGCTTTCCTGGTTGAGGTAGGTGAAGCAGCACTGGCGGTCCAGCGTGACGAAGGCCTCTGTGATCGAAGCCAGCGTGGTGGTCAGGCGCATCGCCAGGCGCAGGGTCTCCTGCTGCGCCTGCTTGGTGGCCGAGATGTCGTGCACCGCGATCTGCACGCGCACCACGTTGCCGTGCAGGTCCTCCACTGCGTCGCCCACGGTGCGCACCCATTTCGGGCCCACGCCCTCGAGCAGGATCTGCACCTCTTCGTCGAAGGGTTCGCCGCGCAGCGCGCAGCGCTCGATGCGCTGCTTGAGCCCGTTGCGCCACTCGGGCGCGTGGCGTTCGAGCATTTCTTCGAGCGTGCGCGGGTGCGCATCGGGCGGAAGGTCGAAGAGCGCGAGCAGGCCCGGCGAGCATTCGAGGTGCTGGCCTTCGGTTTCGATCGACCAGCTGCCCAGCGAGGCGGTGCGCTCGATCAGCGCGATCTGGCTCTGGTGGTTGCGTTGCTGCACCTGCTGCTGGGCCCGCAGCGCGCGCGCCTCGCGCAGCGCCAGCAGCAGGTCGCAGGCCTGCTCGGCGATCAGGGCCAGCGCCGGCAGCTCGCGCCGTTCCTCGCGCGGCTGGGCGTCGATCAGCAGGATGGCCGCGCCCGGCGCGCGGCTCATGGGCAGCCAGTGCAGGTGGCGCAGGCCGCGCCGCCCACGGCCCAGGTCCAGCGCCGACCAGCGCGCCTCGCGCCCGGCATCGCCGATCCATTCCTCGCCAGCCCCGAGGTCGGCGCAGAGCTGCACCACCACCTCGGCCTGGCCCTCGTCGAGGCCGGCGCTGCCCAGCAGCGCCCACTGCGCGCCCTGGCGCTCCAGACACGCGGCCGCCGACACGTCGGCTTCGCGCACCAGGTGGTGCGAAACGCGGTCGAAGGCCTCGCGGGCGTCGACGTTGTGGGGAGGGATCGGGGTGGGCAGGGTGGGGGAGCGGCGCATGGCAGGGCTAGGATAGCGAGCGCGCCGGCCGCCGGACGCGGTTCAGGAGACACAAGGTGGGGTGCCGGGCGTGAACTGCGGCACGCCGAGCCCGGGTGTGGCGGATTTTTGTAACATACTTGTGACTTCCTGTAGCGACTCGTCTACGATGCCCAGGCAACGTCATCGTGGTTTCGCACAGGCCCCCGACACTCGCGAAACCGCATGCAAACGACCCATCCAGACCCGACCGGAGTTGACAAGGTGAGCGCACTCGCAGAACTCAGGCAGCACAGCGATGTGTCGAGCCTGAAATCCGCCTTGCACCAGCTGTGCAGCGAATTCGGCCGCATCACGCGTCTGGACATCCTCACCGCCATGCACGAAGGCACCAAGCAGGCCATCTGCTTCCTGCGCATGGAACGCCCGGAGCAGGAGCAGCAGCTCATGAAGAGCCTGGGCGTGGGCCGCTTCGGCGGCGAGGTGGTGTTCGTGCTCAACCTCAACATGCCGGCCAAGCAGCCCGAATTCGGCCCCTCGTCGCAGTGGGCCGACTCCGACATCTACTGAGCGCCGCGCTTGCGCTCCCCCCTGCAGGCCCAGGTCGTCGAATGGCTCGCACGGCCGGGTGAGGCGGTGCGCCAGGGCCAGCCGCTGCTGGTGGTCGAGGCGATGAAGATGGAGCACGAGCTGCGCGCCGAGGGCGACGGCCGGCTCGCCGAATGCCTGGTGCAGCCCGGTGACACGGTGCAGACCGGCGACCCGCTCTGGCGGCTCGACGCGGCCGCCCCGGCCCCCAGCCCGACCCCACCCGACACACCCACCCTGGCCGCTGCCCCGACCGGCGAGCGCGAGGATCTGCGCCGCTTTCGCGAGCGCATGGCCTTCGTGGCCGATGCGGCGCGGCCCGAGGCGGTGGCGCGCCGCCACGCCCAGGGCCTGCGCACGGCGCGCGAGAACGTCGCGGACCTCTGCGACCCGGGCAGCTTCATCGAATACGGCGCGCTCGCCATCGCGGCGCAGACCGCGCGCCGCAGCGAGGCGGAGCTGATCGCCCAGACGCCGGCCGACGGCCTGGTGGCGGGCATCGGCTCGGTCAACGGCGGGCTGTTCGGCGACCAGCGCGCGCGCACCGCGGTGCTGGCCTACGACGCCACGGTGCTGGCGGGCACCCAGGGCATGCGCAACCACCAGAAGACCGACCGGCTGCTGGGCATCGCGCTCGACCAGCAACTGCCCGTGGTGCTGTTCGCCGAAGGCGGCGGCGGGCGCCCGGGCGACACCGACATGGCCATCGTGGCCGGCCTGCACGTGGGCACCTTCGCGGCCATGGCGCGCCTGTCGGGCCGCGTGCCCACCCTGGGCATCGCGGCCGGGCGCTGCTTCGCGGGCAATGCGGCGCTGCTGGGTTGCTGCGACCTGATCATCGCCACGCGCGGCAGCAACATCGGCATGGGCGGACCAGCCATGGTCGAGGGCGCGGGCCTGGGCCGCCACCGGCCCGAAGACATCGGCCCGGCCGCGGTGCAGCAGGCCAGCGGCGTGATCGACATCCTGGTGGACGACGAGGCCGAGGCCGTGGCGCGGGCGAAGCACTGTCTGGCGCTGTTCCAGGGCAGCACGTCCGCCGACCCGGCGCCCGACCCGCTGGCCCTGCGCCAGGCCCTGCCCGAGAGCCGCGTGCGCAGCTACGACAGCCGCCCGGTGGTGCTGGGCCTGGCCGACGCGGGCAGCGTGGTCTGGCTGCGCGAGGGCTTCGGCCAGGCGGTGCACACCGGCCTGGGGCGGCTGGGCGGGCGCGCCGTGGGTTTCGTGGCCAGCAACCCGCAGCACCTGGGCGGCGCGGTCGACGCCGACGCGGCCGACAAGCTCGCGCGCTTCATGCAGCTCTGCGATGCCTGGGGCCTGCCGATCGTGAGCCTGGTCGACACGCCGGGCTTCATGGTCGGGCCCGAGGCTGAATCGCGCGCACAGGTGCGCCACGTGAGCCGCCTGTTCGTGATCGCGGCTTCGCTGCGCGTGCCGTTTTTTAGCGTGCTGCTGCGCAAGGCCTTCGGTCTCGGGGCCATAGGGCTCACCGGGGGCGGTTTCCACGCGCCGGGTTTCACCGTGGCCTGGCCCAGCGCCGAATGCGGCGCCATGGGCCTGGAGGGTGCGGTGCGCCTGGGGTTTCGCAAGGAGCTCGAGGCCCTGCCCGAGGGCCCGCAGCGGCAGGCGCTGTTCGATGAACTGCTGGCGCGCCAGGTGGCACAGGGCGCGGCGATTCCCATGGCCACCACACTCGAGATCGACGCCGTGATCGACCCCGCCGACACGCGCGACTGGCTGCTGCGCGGCCTGGCCGGTGCCCGGCTGCGCCCGGGGCCGGCGCGTTACGTCGACCCCTGGTGAGGGCTCAGAGCAGCTCGCCGAAGCCGGTGTTGCGCACGCCGGCCGTGGCCATGGGCGGCGCGGTCTGGTTGATGTTCACCCAGAACTCGCAGACGTGCTTCATGGCGCTCAGGAACTGCGAGAACTCGGTGGGTTTGGCGATGTAGGCGTTGGTGCCGGCGTCGTAGGCGCGCAGCAGGTCGCTCGGTTCGGTGGACGAGGTGAGCACCACCACCGGGATGTTGTGCAGTTGGTCGGAGCTCTTGATTTCCTTGAGCACGCCGATGCCGTCGAGCAGGGGCATCTTCAGGTCGAGCAACACCAGCACCGGGTGGCTGCCCGGGCGGTTGGCGAACTGGTTGCGGCGGAACAGGTAGTCGAGCGCCTGCATGCCGTCGGAGACGTGGGTGACACGTCCCTCGAGGCCATGGCGGGAGAGCGCGAGCTTGGTGAGCTCGGCGTCGTCGGGGTTGTCCTCGACCAGGAGGATGGCATCGGCGTTCTTGTTCATGGTTCGAGCGGGGCCGGCATGGAGTCGGTCGTGTCCGGCAAACGAGGGCCATCTATCGGGAGCGAGAAGTGGAACACGCTGCCTTCGCCCAGGCGGCTTTCCGCCCACACGCTGCCGCCGTGTCGCTCGATGATGCGCCGTGTGAGCGCGAGTCCGATCCCTGTTCCTTCGAATTCCGAAGCGCGGTGCAGGCGTTGAAAGACGCCAAAAAGCTTCTGGGAATATTTTGTATCGAAACCCACGCCGTTGTCACGGACCGAGAACACGTAGCCGCGCACCGGTTCGAGGTTCCAGCTCACGTCGATCACGGCGCGCTCGCGCGGGCGCGTGTACTTGAAGGCGTTGCCCAGCAAGTTGGCCCAGACTTCGCGCAGCAGCAGCGCGTCGCCGTGCACCAGGGGCAGGTCGGGGGCGATGTGCCAGTCGACCACCCGCCCGTCGGTGTCGTGGGCGATCTGCGACACCACGGCGCTCACGAGGTGGTTGAAATCGACCGGCGCGATGTTGACCGCCGCCCGGCCCAGGCGCGAGAACGCCAGCAGCCCGTCGATGAGCTGGCTCATGTGGCGGGCCGAGTTGCCGATGGTGGCGAGGTAGCGGGTGGTGGTCTCGTCGCGCTCGGTGCCCAGGTGTTCTTCGAGCAGGCTCACGAAGCTGGAGATGTGGCGCAGCGGTGAGCGCAGGTCGTGCGACACCGAGTACGAGAAGGATTCGAGGTCGCGGTTGGCCGCCAGCAGCTGCTCGGTGCGCTCGACCACGCGCTTTTCGAGCTCGTCGTTGATGTTGTGCATCAGGTCGTCGAGCTGCTTGGCGTCGGTCATGTCGCGGTTGATCTTCGCGAAACCCTTGAGGTCGCCCTTCTGGTCGCGCAGCGCGATCAGCACCGAATGCGACCAGTAACGCGAGCCGTCCTTGCGGGTGAGCCAACCCTGCACGTCGTGCTGGCCGCGCGAGGCCGCCAGACGCAGCATGCGCTCGGCGTCGACCTTGCCGGCCTCGGGGTCGCCCGGGTCGAACAGCACGCCGTAGTGACGGCCCAGCATCTGCACGGGCGAATAACCGTCCATGCGCTGTGCGCTGTCGGTCCAGTCGGTGATGAAACCGTTCGCATCCATGAAGAAGATGCAGTAGTCGCGCAGGTTGTCCACCATGAGCCGGAAACGCTGCTCGCTTTCGAGCAGCTCGGCCGAGCGCTCCTGGATGCGCAGCTCGAGCTCCTCGTTGAGGTGGCTCACCCGCTCCTCGATGCGCTTGCGCTCGGTGATGTCGATGATCTGCACGAACAGCCCGCGCGCCCGGCCGTCGGCGTCCATGTCGGGCAGGTAGTTGGCGCTGATGAAGATCGGCTGGCCGTCGACGGTCTGGCGCCAGGTCTCGAAGTGCTGCGGCGATCCGGCCAGCGCGCGCACCATGTGCGGTGCGATGTCGGCCCATTCGCCGGGTGGCACGCAGTCGCGGATGTGCCGGCCCAGGATCTGCTGCGGGTCCATGCCATAGAGGCGCTGGTGCTCGGCGTTGGCGAAGCGGAAGTGCAGGCCGGCGTCGAGGTAGGCGATCAGCCCGGGCACCTGGTCGGTGATGCGTTCGAGGAAGCGCTGTTGCTCGCGCTGGGTGTCTTCGGCGGTCTTGCGCTCGGTGATGTCGAGCATCTGGATGATGATGCCCTGTACCTCGCCGTTCACCACGAAAGGGGTGTACTCGATGCTCGCGTAGAAGCGGTGGCCGTCGGGGAACGAGCGCTCACCCTCGAAGCGCTGGGGCACGCCCTGCAACGCGGCCTGCAGCCGCTCGAGCGCCGCCTGGTAATCCTGCGGTTGCGCGATGTCGCGCAGGTGCAGCCCCACGACCTCGCCGGGCGTGCCGCTGCGCCAGCGCGCGTAGCTCTTGTTGGCCAGCCGGCACACCAGATCGCGGTCGAAGTAGGCGAGCTGCACCGGCACGGTGTCGGTCACCGCCTGCAGGAAGCGGGTCTGCACGGCCAGCGCCTCTTCGGCCTGCTTGCGCGCCGTGATGTCGATCAGCGTGTTGTTGGTGCGCACGAAGCGCCCCTTCTGGTCGCGCACCGCGGTGCTGCTGACCAGGGCCACGAAGCTGCTGCCGTCGCGGCGGCGCATGGTCATCTCGGCGGGCTCGATCTTCCCGCCCATGACCAGATCGCGCAGCCGGCCGAGCGCGAAATCGAGCTGCTCGGGCAGCACCACGTCGCGCAGGTGCAGTTGGCCGACCACCTCGTGCCGCTCGTAGCCCAGCCATTCGAGCTCGGTGCGGTTCATGAGCACGAAGGTGCCGCTGGCGTCGAGCGAGTGGTAGCCGCAGGGCGCGCCGTTGTAGAGCGACTGCGCCTCGGTGAGCGCCATGCTCACGCGCTCCTTGGCGTCGGCGAGTTCGTCGGTGCGCTCGCGCACGCGCTTTTCGAGTTCGGCGTTGAAGCGGCGGATCTCCTCCTGCTGGCGGTGCTGCTCGGTGATGTCGCGCGAGATCACGAGCAGCATCACGGGCTCGCCGAGGTTGTCGGAGATCGGGGTGACGGCCGTGTCCCACCACTTGGGCGTGCCCTTGAAGGTGGTGCCGTAGGCCACGAAGCGCGAGCTCTCGCCGCGGCCGGCCGCGGCCACGGCCTCACGCGCGAGCGTGGCGCCTTCCTCGGGCCACCAGCTGGTCCAGTCGCTCAGGCGGATCTGCTCGAAGTCGTCGACCTCGACCAGGCGGCGGCCCTGTTCGGTGATCTGCACCAGGCGGCCCGCGAGATCGAGCACCTTGGTGCAGTCGGGGCTGCTGGCGATGATCTGGCGGTTGAGCTCTTCCTTGATGCGCGACTCGGCTTCGAGCACACGCAGCGTGGTGATGTCCTGCACGAAGCCGAGCTGGCCGGTGAGCGCGCCCTGCGCGTCGCGCAGCGGCGCGTTGCGCGCGATCAGGTGGCGGACCTCGCCCGCGCGCAGAAGGCGGAATTCGATGCTCAGCGCTTCGCCGCGCGAGATCACGCGCACCCAGTGGGCCTGCACGCGCTCGGCGTCGTCGGGGTGCACGTTCTTGAGCCAGCCGAAGTTGGGCAGCTCGTCGCGCTGCATGCCGCAGATCTGCAGCAGCTGAGCGTCCACGTGGGTGAGCAGGCCGGCCTCGTCGGTGCGGAAGATGCCGATGGGAAAGACGCTGCCGAGCGCGTTGAACAAGGCCTCGTACTCGAAGGGCGCCACGGGCGCACCCGCGCCCGTGGGCTCGAGCGGCAGGGGCAGATCCCCGGGCGGTGCGCCGGGGCCGCTGCCGTTGGCCGGCGGTTCGCCGCCCAGTTGCCGCGCGTAGCGCTGGCGGAGGTAGGCGTTCTCGGCGCGCAGGGTGCGCAGTTCGAGCATCAGCGCACGTTCGCGCTCGGTCGCGCCGGCCTCGCCCTCGCGGCGGGCCAACTGCTCCAGACCAGGCGGCAGCGAGGCGCTCATTGCCGCAATGTACCCGAGGTGCCGTGCCCCCCGGCGAGCGAAATGCCGATCAGAAACGGGGCAGTTCGGGGTGTGCGAGCCGCCCGCCGCGCACCAGCATGCGGCCGTACTCGGCGCAGCGCTGCAGGGTGGGAATCACCTTGCCGGGGTTGAGTAAGCCTTTGGTGTCAAACGCCGCTTTCACCGCAAACATCTGCGCGTTCTCCTCGGCGCTGAACTGCACGCACATGCTGTTGAGCTTTTCCACGCCCACGCCGTGTTCGCCGGTGACGGTGCCGCCCATGGCCACGCTGGTTTCGAGGATGTCGGCGCCGAAGCGCTCGCAGCGCTGCAGCTGGTCGGGGTCGTTGGCGTCGAACAGGATCAGCGGGTGCAGATTGCCGTCGCCGGCATGGAACACGTTGGCGCAGCGCAGGCCGTAGGTTTTCTCCATGCCCTGGATGGCGAGCAGGATGTCGGCCAGCCGCTTGCGCGGGATGGTCGAGTCCATGCACATGTAGTCGGGGCTGATGCGGCCGCTGGCCGGAAATGCGTTCTTGCGGCCGCTCCAGAAGCGCAGCCGCTCGGCCTCGTCGCGGCTGACCGCGATCGCGGTGGCGCCGTGGTCGCGCAGCACCGCGCTCATGCGGCCGATCTCCTCGGCCACCTCTTCGGGTGTGCCGTCGCTCTCGCACAACAGGATGGCCTCGGCATCGAGGTCGTAGCCCGCGTGCACGAAGTCCTCGACCGCGGCCGTCATGGGCTTGTCCATCATCTCCAGGCCGGCCGGGATGATGCCGGCCGCGATCACCGCGGCCACGGCGTCGCCGGCTTTGCGCACGTCGTCGAAGCTGGCCATGATGCAGCGCGCGAGCTGGGGCTTGGGCACCAGGCGCACCACCACCTCGGTGGTCACGGCCAGCATGCCCTCGCTGCCCACCACCAGCGGCAGCAGGTCGAGCCCGGGCGCGTCGAGCGCCTCACCGCCGAACACCAGCGGCTCGCCCTCGATGCTGTAGCCGCGCACCTGCAGCACGTTGTGGATGGTGAGTCCGTACTTCAGGCAGTGCACGCCGCCCGAGTTCTCGGCCACGTTGCCGCCGATGGTGCAGGCGATCTGGCTGCTCGGGTCGGGCGCGTAGTACAGGCCGAAAGGAGCGGCTGCCTCGCTGATGGCCAGGTTGCGCACGCCGGCCTGCACGGTGGCGGTGCGCGCCCGGGCGTCGATGGCCACGATGCGGTTGAACTTGGCCAGTGACAGCACCACGCCCTGCGCGTGCGGCATGGCGCCGCCCGACAGGCCGGTGCCAGCGCCGCGCGCCACCACGGGCACGTCCAGCGCGTGGCAGGCCTTGAGCACCGCGGCCACCTGGGTCTCGGTCTCCGGCAGGGCCACCACCAGCGGGCGTTCGCGGTAGGCGGTGAGGCCGTCGCATTCGTAGGGAACGGTGTCCTCGTCGTGCCAGAGCAGGGCGTGCGCCGGCAGCAGCGGCTGCAGCGCGCGCACCACGTCGGCCTGGCGTTCGGCGCGTTGCAGGTGGTGGGTGTGCGGGGGCAGGGTGGGGGCGTTCATGGAGCGGCTTCCGTGCCGGCCAGTGTAGGCCGCGGCCGCCGAACGGTCATTGAAAAAACCTGCATCGAACCGTGAGCCGCGGCCGTCGCCGGGGGCCGCCCGGGGTCTTGAAAAGCCCCGGGGGCAACGCCAGTTGACGCTCACCGGGTGCTGCGGTGGTCGCGGCCCCTCTTGTTGTGCAACCGAATCTGGAGGACCCAGCCATGAACGCTCTCATCTCCCGCGGCAGCCTGTTCGACGACTTCTTCAAGGACGTGGCGCCGGGCTTCTACGTCAAGCCGCTGCACGGCGACGCGCTGCCGGCACGCATGAAGGTTGATGTGCGCGAGGCCGCCAACGCCTACACCGTCGATGCCGAGGTGCCGGGCGTGTCCAAGGAAGACATCCACGTGACCATCGAAGGCAACGTGATCACCCTGCGCGCCGAGGTGAAGCAGCAGGACGCCCAGCGCGAAGGCGAGCGCGTGCTGCGCAGCGAGCGCTACTACGGCGCGGTGGCGCGCAGCTTCCAGTTGCCCGAAGAGATCGACGAAAGCGCGTCGCGCGCCCGGTACGACAACGGCGTGCTGCACCTGACGCTGCCCAAGAAGGCCCCGGCGGTGGGCCAGCGCCTGACGATCGAGTGAACTGCGGCGGGCGCGGCGGCCTGGCCGCGCGCGCTCAGTCGCTGCGGATGTCGACCAGTTCGAGCGATTCGTTGACCTGCACGGCGCGCCCACGCGCCAGGGCCTCGAAGCGCACCACGCGGCCGATGGCGGGCGCGTACCAGACCGAGGCCTCGTAGGGCGAGCTGTTGACCATGTGGCCCCCGGTGATGCGGTGCGTGAAGCCGCTGAAGTTCACCCGCACCACCTCGAGGTCGCGCGCGCCCACGCGCAGCGTGCTGCTGTCGGCCACCTGCGCGCGCAGCTCCATGCGCACCACGAGGTCGTTGCGCCGCACCTCGTAGCGAGCGTCCCAGCCCGCGCCGGGTTCGGGGCGGGCCGAGACCCAGCCGCCCGGGGGCATCACGGCGTCGAACTCGCCGCCGATGGCCAGCCGGTTGCTCACCACGCCGCCGCCTTCGCGCTCCACGCGCGCGCCCTGGTTGAAGATGCGCTGGTCGCCCTCGGTGCGCTCGAGCCGGTACACGACGCTCTGGGCGTTGCCGGTCATGCGGTCGCGCAGCCGGTACTCGAACACGCGGTCGCCCACGGGCGCTGCGGCCGGTGCGGCAGCGGTGCTGGCCGCCGTCTGGCGCTTGGCCAGCGCGGCCTGGGCGCGCTCGGGCACCTCGGCAATCCAGTTCGCGGGCAGTGCGAAGTTCAGGTTCTGCGCGTCGCGCAGCACGAAGGTGGTGATGCCGATGAGCCGGCCCTGGGCGTCGAACAGGCCGCCGCCGCTGGAGCCGGGCGAGATCGGCACCGTGATCTGCAGCGCCTCGAAGCTGTTCTGCTGGCTGCGGCGGATGCCCGAGAGCAGGCCGTCGCTGATGGTGGTCTCCAGACCGCGCGGGTTGCCGATGGCATAGACCCGCGCGCCCACGCGCCAGCTGTCGGGCGGGGCGATGGTCACCGGTGGCGCGTTGAAGTTGGCGACCTTGAGCTGGCACAGGTCGCGCTCGGCGTCGGGGAATTCGAGCGTGGCGCCGTAGCTCACGTTCTCGCGCGCGACGCTGATGGTCTTGGCACGCACGAGCACGTGGCAGTTGGTGATGAGCCGGCCCGGGCCGATGACGACCGCGCTGCCCAGCGCCAGCGGCTTGCCCGCGCTGTCCTGCGTGCGCACGACCCAGACGCTGGGCGAGACCTGCTCGAACAAGGTCTCGGGGGTGAGAACGGGCTGGGCCAGGGCGGGCAGGGCCAGGGTCAGCAGCAGGGGTGTGGCGAAGGTTCTGGACATGGGGGTCTGGGCTTATTCGCTGCGGATGTCGACCAGCTCGACGACCTCGTCGATGTCGAATTGCGCCAGGCCGTTGCCGCCGCGGCTGCGCACGTCGAAGCGCACCACGCGGCCGATCTCGGGGGCGTACCAGGCGTTGGCCTTGAAGGTGCCTGAGGTGGGCATCGAGGTCGCGCTGCGTTGCACGTAACCGTCGAAGCCCACGCGCACGATCTGCAGTTCGCGCCCGGCCACCTGGAAACTCGAGGTTTCGCCCGTGCGGGCCGTGAGTTCGAGCTGCAGCGTGCGATCGAGCTGCCGGTTGGTGTAGCGCAGCGACCAGCGTGCCCCGGGTTCGGGCGGCGCGGACACCCAGCCTCCCGGCGGCATGGCGGCATCGAAATCGCCGGCGCTGGGCTGCTTGTTCTCGAGCACCGCACCCCCGGTGCGCTCCACGCGGTTGCCCTGGTTGAAGACCAGGCGGTCGCCGTCCACGCGGTCCAGGCGGTACACGATGGCCTGCGCCACGCCGGTGCGGCGGTCGCGCAGCCGGTACTCGAACACGCGGTCGCCCGTGGGCGCGGCCGCGGCCGCTGCGCCCGGGGCCGCGGCCGTGCTGGCCTGGGCCTGGCGCTTGGCCAGCGCGGCCTGGGCGCGCTCGGGCACCTCGGCGATCCAGTTCGCGGGCAGCGCGAAGTTCAGGTTCTGCGCGTCGCGCAGCATGAAGGTGGTGATGCCGATGAGGCGGCCGCGCGCATCGAACAGGCCGCCGCCGCTCGATCCCGAAGAAATGGGCACGGTGATCTGCAGCGCCTCGAAGCTGTTCTGTTCGCTGCGGCGGATGCCCGAAAGCAGGCCGTCGCTGATGGTGGTCTCCAGCCCGCGCGGGTTGCCGATGGCATACACCCGCGCGCCCACGCGCCAGCTGTCCGGCGGGGCGATGGTCACCGGCGGGGCGCTGAAGTTGGCGACCTTGAGCTGGCACAGGTCGCGCTCGGCGTCGGGGAATTCGAGCGTGGCGCCGTAGCTCACGTTCTCACGCGCGACGCTGACGGTCTTGGCGCGCGCGAGCACGTGGCAGTTGGTGATGAGGCGGCCCGGGCCGATGACGACCGCGCTGCCCAGCGCCAGCGGCTTGCCCGCGCTGTCCTGCGTGCGCACCACCCAGACGCTGGGCGAGACCTGCTCGAACAGGGTTTCGGGCGTGAGAACGGGCTGGGCCCTGGCCGGCGCCAGCAGCGCGCCGGCCAGGGCCGGCACCAGCCAAGGGATCCGTGTCGTGAGCACTTTGGGCATGTCGTTCAGCGTGAGGGCGGCAGCAGGCCGTTGAGATCGTCCAGGGTCACGGGCCCGCCGGTGCGGGGCGCGGCGCCCGGACCGCTGGGGATGCCCGCGGGCGGCGCCTGGCCGGTGCCGCCGGGCCGCCCCGCGACCAGCGGAATGGCGCCGGTGTAGGCCAGGCCCGCGAGCTTGGCGCGGGCGACGGTTTCGCCTTGCAGGCTCAGGCGCGGCTGGCCCACGAACAGGCCCAGGGTGATCAGGGCCTCGACGTAGACCGTGCCGCCGTCGACCAGCTCCACGTCCACGCTGCTCTCCACCTCGGTGCGTGCCGACACGGTGTGGCGCCCCGCGGGGCGGTCGACGAAGAAGAAGCCCTCGGGCACCATCTGGCCCACGACCTCGCCGCCCAGGCGCACGTCGGGCTGGATCGCCGGCCCCAGGCCGCCCGTGCGGTACACCATCACGCGGCCATGGCCGGGCTTGATGGAGGGAAAGTTTCCCTGCACTTCGCTGAAGCGGGGACCCGTGGCCGCGCATCCGGTCAGCACCAAGGCCGCCACACCCCAGGCGGCCGCGCGCCAGCAGCGCGCCAACACCTCACGCATACCCCCACCTCCTACCTTTTGTTACCGCGGATGGTAGTGGCAAGCGGGGGTCGCGCGGCTGGGTGTTACCCCATGGCCTGTTGCAACCAGCGCGCAAAGGCCGCGCATTCCCAGCGCTCCATGGTGCCGCTGCGCCAGCAAAGGTAGTGGGCATGCGGGCTGGGCACTCGGCGTGGGTAGAGCGGCACCAGGGCGCCGCTGTCGATCCAGGGCGCGGCGAGTTTGTAGCGCAGCAGGCCCACGCCCATGCCGGCGGCGGCGGCGTCGCACATCAGGCCGATGTCGTTGAACTGCGAGCCCTCGGCGGGCTCGGGCCAGTCGAGGTCGTGGGCGGCGAACCAGGTGCGCCAGGGCTCCAGCGGACTGCGCAGCAAGGGCAGGCCTTCAAGGTCCTGCGGGGTGTCGAAGGGGCCGTGCTCGCGCACGAAAGCCGGCGAGGCCATGGGCGAGACCTCGTCCTTGGCCAGCAGCAGGTGTTCCACATCGGCGTAGCGGCCGGTGCCGAAGCGCACCATCAGGTCGGCGTCTTCGGCCACCACGTCGAGCAGCGGGATGCTCACCTGCAGCGTGAGGTCGATCTCGGGGTAGGTGTCGCTGAACTGCTTGAGCCGCGGCAGCACCACCGAGCGCGCGAAGGTGGGCGTGATGGCCAGGCGCAGCTTGCGCCGCCCGGGCGCGGCCTTCTGGCTCGGGAACTGCTGCAGCGAGCTCAGGCCCTCGCGCACGTGCGCGAGGTACTCGCTGCCTTCGGTGGTGAGCGAGAAGTCGGCGCGGCCGAACAGCTTGGTGCCCAGCACCTCTTCGAGCTGGCGGATGCGGTGGCTCACCGCGCTGGGCGTGACGTTGAGCTCGTCGGCGGTCTGCGTGACGCTGCGCA
The DNA here is from genome assembly GCF_011388215.1 of Hydrogenophaga crocea. Lineage (NCBI taxonomy): Bacteria > Pseudomonadati > Pseudomonadota > Betaproteobacteria > Burkholderiales > Comamonadaceae > Hydrogenophaga > Hydrogenophaga crocea. The sequence goes on along the minus strand of NZ_CP049989.1, from coordinate 3,139,115 downwards.
GCCGCGCCAGCGCCTCGAAGGTGAGCAGGCACTGGATCGGCGGGATGCGGATCATGCGGCCTGCCCCGGCGTCACTTGAAGACCACGGTCTTGTGGCCGTTGAGCAGCACGCGGTGCTCGCCGTGCCACTTCACGGCGCGCGCCAGCACCTGGCTTTCGGTGTCGCGGCCCAGGGCGGTGAGGTCTTCCACGGTGTCGGTGTGGTCCACGCGCGCCACGTCCTGCTCGATGATCGGGCCCTCGTCGAGGTCGGCCGTCACGTAGTGCGCGGTGGCGCCGATCAGCTTCACGCCGCGGTCGTGCGCCTGGTAATAGGGCTTGGCGCCCTTGAAGCTGGGCAGGAAGCTGTGGTGGATGTTGATCGCGCGGCCTGCGAGCTCGCGGCACAGGTCGTTGGACAGCACCTGCATGTAGCGCGCCAGCACCACCAGCTCGGCGCCTTCGCCGCGGATGATCTCGAGCTGTTTCGCCTCGGCCTGGGGCTTGGTGGCGGCCGTGACCGGGATGTGGTGGAAGGGCACGTTGTAGCTGGCCGCTAGCTGGTAGAAGTCGCGGTGGTTGCTCACGATGGCCCGGATGTCCAGCGGCAGCAGGCCGCTCTTCCAGCGGAACAGCAGGTCGTTGAGGCAGTGGCCTTCCTTGCTCACGAAGATCACCGTGCGCATGGGCTGGGCCAGCGGGTGCAGGCCCATCTGCATTTGAAAAGGGGCGGCGAAGGCGGTGAGCTGCTCCAGCAGCTCGGCCTGGCTCAGTTGCGTGCAAGCAAATTGCACGCGCATGAAGAACAGGCCGGTGGCATGGTCGTTGTACTGGGCCGCTTCCTCGATGTTGCCGCCGCGCTCGAACAGGAAGCCGGAGACGGCGTGCACGATGCCGGGGCGGTCGGGACAGGAGAGGGTGAGGACGTAGGTGTTTTCCATGGCGGCGCGATTGTCGCAGCCTTGTTCGGGCGGCGTCCGTGGTGGGCCTCACGCCGGCGGCCGCAGTGGTGCCTTCGTGCGCGCGGCGCCGGTGCCAGAATGGCCGTTTTGCTGACCTTGCCGAGGAGGTGCCGCCATGGCCTACAACGACTTCAAGATGGACAACCAGTGGTTGCCCTTCACGCCCAACCGCAGCTTTGCCAAGGACCCGCGCATCTTCGTGGCGGCCGACGGCATGCACTTCACCACGCACGATGGCCGCCAGGTGATCGACGGCATCTCCAGCCTCTGGTGCGTGGGCGCGGGCCACAACCGCAAGCCGATCAACGACGCGATCAAGCGCCAGCTCGACACCCTGGACTACGCCACCGCGTTCAGCGTGAGCAACGACAAGGCCTTCCGCGCCGCCGAAATGATCGCGGCCATGGCCCCGGGCGACCTCAACAAGGTGCTGTTCTGCAACTCGGGCTCGGAAGCGGCCGACACCTCGATGAAGGTGGCCCTGGCCTACCACCGCGCGCGCGGCGAGGCCCAGCGCAACCTGTTCATCGGCCGCGAGCGCGGCTACCACGGCGTGGGCTTCGGCGGCATGTCGGTGGGCGGCATTCCGGCCAACCGCAAGGTCTACGGCACCAGCCTGCTGCCGCGCGTGGACCACCTGCGCTTCATCCACGACCCGGTCAAGCACGCCTTCGTGCAGCACCAGGAGCCGGTGTGGGAAGATGACATCCTGCTCGAGTTGGAGAACCGCATCCTGCCGCTGCACGACCCGAGCAACGTGGCGGCGGTCATCGTCGAGCCGGTGGCGGGCAGCGCGGGCTGGTACGTGCCGCCCAAGGGCTACCTCAAGCGCCTGCGCGAAATCTGCGACAAGCACGGCATCCTGCTGATCTTCGACGAGGTCATCACCGGCTTCGGCCGCCTGGGCACGGCCTTCGGCGCCGACTGGTACGGCGTGCAGCCCGACATGCTCAACTTCGCCAAGTGCGTCACCAACGGCGTGATTCCCCTGGGCGGCGTGGTCTGCAGCCAGCGCATCTACGACGCTATGATGGGCGCGCACGGCAGCGCGCCCGACCACGCGATCGAGTTCTTCCACGGCTACACCTACTCGGGCCACCCCGTGGCCTGCGCGGCGGCCATCGCCACGCTGGAGCTGTTCCAGCAGGAGAACCTGTTCGCGCGCGCCGGCGAGATGGGCCAGGTGCTCAGCGATGCCATGTTCAGCGCCATCAAGGGCCTGCCGCACGTGGTCGGCATCCGCAGCCTGGGCCTGGCCTGCGCGGTCGAGTTGGCGCCGCAGGCCGGCCTGCCGGGCAAGCGCGCCTTCGACGTCTTCCTCGACTGCTTCCACCGCGGGGTGCTGGTGCGCAACGCGGGCGACAACCTGGTGTTCGCGCCGCCCTACATCGTCGAGCGCGAGCACATCGAGACCATGGTCTCGGTGCTGGCCGACGCGATCAAGCGCCTGCCCGCCTGATCAGCGCTTGAAGCGCTCGCGCAGCTCGGCGCAGTGGTCGCGCTCGGGCAGCGCGGGCGTGTCCCAGTAGGCGTCGGCCGTGGCCCCCGGCTCGGCGCCGCTGGCGCCGCCGGCACGCGCCACCACCACGCGGTGCGCCTGCCCCGGCGGCAGGTGCAGCGGCACGCCCAGGTCGCTGCGCACGTGGCCGTTGCCCGCGATCAGCAGCACCGTGCGGCCCGGCTCCAGCCGCGCCGTGGCCGCCTGTGCCATCGAGCGGTCGCGTGCGAGCTGGATGCGCGCCATCGGCCCGAGCTGGCTCGCGGGCAGCAGGTCGCAGTGGCCGCTGCGGATGGCCTCGCGCTGGCGTTCGAGCACCGCGGCGCTCACGCTGCGGTCTAGCGCGGCATCGCCCATGGCCGCGCGCATGTCGCTTCGCGGGAGGTTGCCGCCCACCACCGGCACGCCCGCGCGCACCGCGGCCATCACCACCGGTCCGTAGGTGGGCCAGGGCCAGCCCTGCTGTTCGTCCCAGCCCAGGGCGGTGCGCACCGCGGCCTCGCTGGCATCACGTGCCAGGCCGCGCGTGTCGCGGCCGGCCTCGGCCATTTCCATCACCACGGCCGCGAGCTGGTTGCGCGCGGCCAGGGCCTGCACCAGATCGCGCTGCAGCGCCTGGTGCTCGGGCGCGTCGTGCTGTTCGCCCACCAGCAGCAGCGGCGTGGGCTGCGTGCGCGCGAGCAGCGCGTCCAGCGAGGGCGCGGCCGGTGGCCGGTGCGCGCAGGCCGCGAGCAGGGCCAGCGCCGCGATCAAGCTCAGTCGCGGTGAGAGGATGGGCATGCGCCGATACTACGGCCCTGTTCCGCGGCCGTCGGCGCCGCCCCGAGATATCCCCCGCGTGCCTTCCCTGTTCATGTTGCGCGGGCCGGCGTCCTGGACGCGCACGGCCCTCACCCTGTTGCTCGCCTATGCCGCCGCCCGCCTGTGCGTCTGGCTCGGCACCCCCATCCCCTGGATGATCGGCCCCCTGCTGTGCACGGGGCTGGTGTCGGTGTTCGGCGCCCGCACCGAGAGCTGGGCGCCCTTGCGCAATCTCGGCCAGTGGGTGATCGGCGCGGCGCTGGGCCTGTACTTCACGCCCGAGGTGGGCGCGCTCGTGGCCAGCCTGTGGTGGGCCATCGTGCTGGGCGTGGCCTGGGCCCTGATGCTGGGGCTGGGCCTGGCGGCCTGGCTGCGCCGGGTGCACGCGGCGCGGTTGCGGCTGCCGCCGCAGCAGTTGCTCAGCACCACCTATTTCGCGGGCGCGATCGGCGGCGCGTCGGAGATGACCCTGCTGGCCGAGCGCCAGGGCGCGCGCACCGACCTCGTGGCCGCGGCCCATTCGCTGCGCGTGCTGCTGGTCACCGTGACCATCCCTTTCGCCCTGCAGGCCGCGGGCGTGCGCGGGCTCGATGCGTTGCCGCCCGCGATCCGCGTGGTGCAGCCGGGCGGGCTGGCGCTGCTGGGCCTGTTGACGCTGGCGGGGGCGCTGCTGATGCAGCGCCTGGGCCGCGCCAACCCCTGGTTCATGGGCGCGCTCGTGGCGACCATGGCAATCACCTTGTCGGGCGTGCAGCTGTCGGCGCTGCCGGCCACGCTCACCGAGCTGTCGCAGCTGTTCATCGGCGTGAGCCTGGGGGTGCGCTTCACGCCCGCTTTTGCGCACACGGCGCCGCGCTGGCTGGGCTCGGTGGCGCTGGCCACCTGCGTGATGATGGGCCTGTGCGCGGGCTTCGGCTGGCTCATGGCGCAGCTCACCGGCCTGCACCCGGTGACCATGCTGCTGGGCACCGCGCCCGGGGGCATCGCCGAAATGGCCATCACGGCCAAGGTGCTGCAGCTCGGGGTGCCGGTGGTCACGGCCTTCCAGGTGTGCCGGCTGGTGGCCGTGCTGGTGCTCGCCGAGCCGGTGTACCGCTGGCGCTTCGCGCGGGCCTGAAACGCAAAAGCCCGGCGCGGGCCGGGCTTTGGGGCGGGATGCAGGGGGTGGTCAGTGCATGACCACAGGGTTCTGCGCGAGGGAGGCGTAGCCTTCGAGCGTGGTTTCCACCTCTTCCTGCGAGGGGCTGTTGCGCTGCCATTCGGTGATCTGCTGCTGGAACAGTTCGGCCCACGACCCGTCGAGGTAGACCTCCTTGCCCGAGCGCTTGTCCACGATCTCGAAACCGTGGCGCGGGATCTGCGGGCCGTCGGCCACGGCCACCTCGCCCTTGGCGGGCGCGTCGGCCTGGATGTGGACCACCGCAAAAGCATCCGAGTCGTAGAGCATGTTCATGGGGTGTTGTTCCTTTCACGAGAAGCCGCTGTGTGCCGTTATATCGGCAAATGGAGCCGTTGTTGCAGCCGCTTCGTGATGCATGTGGTCCCCATGGGGACTTATTTCAAGGGCCTCGCCTTCAGGGCCGCCGCGCCAGCCTCTGGTCGGCCATGTCGCCATCGGGCTGGGTGACGCGCAAGCGCACGGGCAGGTGGCCCAGGGACGGCGCGAGCCAGACCTCGACCTTGGTGTCCCGGTCTTTGCGCGGCGCGCGCAGCAGGCGCCGGGCCTCGATGTTGCCGGCCGGCAGCGCCAGGGTTTCGAGCGGGCCGACCTCGAAGCGCCAGGGCTCGGCGTCGCCCGTGCCGGCGACCTGGAAGCCGATGACCTCGCCTTCCTGGCGCGGCTGCGCGCGCATAAGGCCCGCAAGCTGCATGAACAGGCTCAGGCGGTCCTGGGCGCCAGGCATGAGCTCGGCCTCGGGCGCGTTGTTGCTGAAGCGGATGCGCTGCGCCTCGCGCTCGAACTGCGCGGCCTTTTCCTTGTTCTTGCGCTGGTCGGCGAAGCGTTCGGGCCGCAGGCCTTCGGGGCCGGTGCTGCCCTTGCTGGTCTGCACGCGGCTGCCCAGCAGGGGCATGCTGATTTCCATGCGCGCTTCGTAGCCCTGGGGGCTCAGGCGCCAGTCGAGCACGCCCTTGGCGCTGTAGTCGAAGCCGCTGGCGCGGCCGAGCACGTCGTACTGCAACTGGGTGCTGGGCGGCGGGTTGCTGCGCGGCGCTTGTGGGGGGGCGGCGAGCACGGCGCTGGCCAGCAGCGCGCTGGCCAGGCCGGCGAGGAACAGGCGGGCGGATCGCATGGGGCTCATGTGGCGTGGGACCGCGGGCCGCTGCCCGGGTGCCCGAGATCGGCGCTGAGCCGACGGGTGGTTCTGAGCAGGGCGGTCGCGGGCGCGCCGTCCCAGGCGGTGTCGAGCGTGGCCACCCAGCCCAGCACCACCATGCCCAGCGCGAGCCGGCCCTGGGCGTCGAACACCGGCGCGCAGAAGCCGCCCACCCCGGGCAGCAGGCTGTGCACCACGCGCGCCACGCCGCGGCGGCGCACCTCGTCGAGCAGGGCTTGCACCTCGGCGGGCGACTGCGGCAGGTCTTCGGCCGTGAGGCCGTCGCCGCGCGGCAGCTTTTTCAGCCGCGCGAGTTCGTCGCGGGTCATGGCGGCCAGGCGCTTGGCGTCGCGGCCTTCGCGGCCCATGAAGGCCGCGAAGCAGCGGCCCGTGGCCGAACTCAGCAGCGGCATCACGTCGCCCAGGCGCAGCGTCACCGGCATCACCTGCGGGGCCTCGGCCCAGTGCACCATGGTCGGGCCCTGGTTGCCCCAGACCGCGATCGCCACCGTGTGGCCCACGTCCTGCAGCAGGCCGTCGATGCGTTCGCGCGCGAGCTTCACGGCGTCCAGGCGCGCCAGGCTGGCCAGGCCCAGGCGCAGCGCGGCCGGGCCCAGGTCGTAGCGGTTGCTCACCGGGTCCTGCACCACCAGGCCGAGGCGCTGGAAGCTCACGAGGTAGCGGTGGGCCTTGGCCGCGCTCATGTTCGCGGCGGCCGCGAGGTCGCGCAGCATCAGCGGACCATGGGCCTGCGACATGGCCTCGAGCAGCTCGAATCCCACTTCGACCGACTGGATGCCCGCGCGCTGCGGCTCCGTGTCGTCGGGAGTGTCGGTGTCGTCGGCAGGGGTTTGGTCTAGAATCTCGCGCTTACGCATAGGTGAACGAATTTCACTATTCGTAATTATGTGACGAAGCCCCGGTTCGGTGGGGCGGCGCTTCACCCAGCACACTTCACCCCCAACGGCAGCAGGAGAACGGCATGAAACTCGCCACCTACAAGGACGGCTCGCGCGACGGACAACTGGTGGTGGTCTCGCGCGACCTGAGCACGGCCCATTATGCGACCGGCATCGCGAACACCCTGCAGCGCGCGCTCGACGACTGGAACTTCATCGCCCCGCAGCTGCAGGACCTGTACGTCACGCTGAACCAGGGCAAGGCGCGCCATGCCTTCCCGTTCGATCCGGCCATGTGCATGGCGCCGCTGCCGCGCGCCTACCAGTGGGCCGACGGTTCGGCCTACATCAACCACGTGGAACTGGTGCGTGCCGCGCGCAACTCCGAGGTGCCGCACAGCTTCTACGAAGACCCGCTGATGTACCAGGGCGGCAGCGACGACTTCATCGGCCCGCAGGACGACGTGGTGTGCCCGAGCGAGGACTACGGCATCGACTTCGAGGCCGAGATCGCGGTGATCACGGGCGACGTGCCCATGACCGCCACGCCCGAGCAGGCCCTGGAAGGCGTGCGCCTGATCATGCTGGCCAACGACGTGTCGCTGCGCAACCTGATCCCGGCCGAACTCGCCAAGGGCTTCGGCTTCTTCCAGAGCAAGCCGGCCACGGCCTTCAGTCCGGTGGCGGTCACGCCCGACGAGCTCGGCGATGCCTGGCAGGGCGGTCGCGTGCACCTCACGCTGCAGAGCACCTGGAACGGCCGCAAGGTGGGCATGTGCGAAGCCGGCCCGGAGATGACCTTCCACTTCGGCCAGCTCATCGCCCACATCTGCAAGACGCGCAACGTGCGCGCCGGCTCCATCGTGGGCAGCGGCACGGTGAGCAACAAGGCGGTCACGGTCGACGGCCGCCAGGAATGGCCCAAGGGCTACAGCTGCATCGCCGAGAAGCGCGCGATCGAGACCATCCTCGACGGCAAGCCCTCGACCGCCTTCATGAAGTTCGGCGACACCATCCGCATCGAGATGAAGGGCAAGGACGGCCAGAGCGTGTTCGGCGCGATCGACCAGAAGATCGCCCCGCTCGCCAAGGCCTGAGGCCCCGGGCGCTTCACTCGGCCTGCGCCTGGCAGGCCACGCAGCGCTCGGCCGTGGGCTGGGCGTGCAGCCGGGCCGCCGGGATGGGCGCGCCGCATTGCAGGCACAGGCCGTAGCTGCCGTCGTGCACGCGCTCCAGTGCGCGTTCGATGGCCTGCAGCTCGGCCGTCTCACGTTCGCCGAGCTCGGCGCCGAGGTCGAAGGCGTCGTCGCGCACCAGGCCGCGATCGTCGGCGCGTTCGCGCTTGTCCGAGGCCGCTTCGGCCCGGCTGCGCGCGCCGCCGCGCTGGCCTTGCAGGCGCGCGAGCAACTCGTCGCGGCGCGTGACCAGCTGCAGGCGGAAGGTGTCGGAAACGGGTTTGCTCATGGAGGCCTCCTGAGCCCGCATGGTGAGGCCGCGGCGCGCGGCGCGGCTTGACGCAGGTCAAGCACAATGGCCCGCGTTCCGAATCAACACCCGAGGAGACCCCGCATGAGCCAGACCGTGGACTACGGCCGTTACCAGACGCTTGAGATCACCCGCCGCGGACCGCTGGTCAACGGCACGCCCAGCGTGCTCGACATCCGCATGCGCGCCGATGGCCCCGGCGGCAACGGCAAGCTGCCCACGGCCGGCCACGAGGGCCACTGGGAGCTCAGCGAGATCTGGCGCGACGTGGGGCGCGACGACACGGTGCGCGCGGCCGTGCTGCGCGGCAGCGGCATGGGCTTCTCGGGCGGCGGCGACCTGGCCCTGGTGCAGGACATGGCGACCGACTTCGAGGTGCGCTCGCGCGTGTGGAAGGAAGCACGCGACCTGGTCTACAACGTCATCAACTGCGACAAGCCCATCGTGAGCGCCATGCACGGCCCGGCCGTGGGCGCGGGCCTGGTGGCCGGTCTGCTGGCCGACATTTCGATTGCCGCGCGCAGCGCGAAGATCGTCGACGGCCACACGCGCCTGGGCGTGGCCGCGGGCGACCACGCGGCCATCGTGTGGCCGCTGCTGTGCGGCATGGCCAAGGCCAAGTACTACCTGATGCTGTGCGACGCGGTGAGCGGCGAAGAGGCCGAGCGCATCGGCCTGGTGTCGCTGGTGGTCGACGACGACCAGCTGCTGGACAAGGCCTACGAGGTGGCCGACCGCCTGGCCGGCGGCAGCGCGAGCGCGATCCGCTGGACCAAGTACTCGCTCAACAACTGGCTGCGCCAGGCGGGCCCGAGCTTCGACACCTCGCTCGCGCTGGAATTCATGGGTTTTGCCGGGCCCGACGTGCGTGAAGGTGTGGCATCCTTGCGCGAGCGCCGCGCGCCGCGCTACGGCGTCGACGGCTGATCCCCGGAACACCTCGAGGAGACTCCGATGAGCGATGCGTCGGCCCCTGGCTTCGGCAAGTTCGTGCCGGGTTTCGATTTCCTGCAGAACCTGGCCACGCAGGCCGCCGGCGGGCTGGCACAGGGCATCGGGCAGAACCTGCCCCAGATGCCCAACCTGAGCCACTGGGTCGCGCCCACCTTCAACGTCGAAGAGCTCGAGAAGCGCATCGAAGAGCTCAAGGCCGTGCACTTCTGGCTCGACCAGAACGCCAAGGCCCTGGGCGCGACCATCCAGGCGCTCGAGGTGCAGAAGATGACGCTGTCCACCCTGAAGTCGATGAACTTCAGCATGGGCGACGTGGCCAATGCGCTCAAGCTCAAGGCCGCCGACACCGTGGCCGGCTTCACCGCAGCGCCCGCGCCGGCCAGCAAGTTCGCCGGCCTCGAGGTGGCGCCGCGCCACAACAGCGCGGCCGACGCCCCCGCGAAGCCCGCGCGCAAGACCCGCAAGCCCGCGGCCAGGAAGGCCACGGCGGCGGCCGCACCGGCCCAGCCGGCCGGCGTGGTCGACCCGGTGCAGTGGTGGGGCGCGCTGTCGCAACAATTCCAGCAGATCGCCAGCAACGCCCTGAAGGACGTGGCCAAGCAGACCGCGCTCGACACCACGCGCCAGGTTGCCAGCGGCCTCGGCGGTGCCGCGGTGAAGACCGCCACCGGCCTGGCCGGCCAGGCCGCGCGCAAGGCCGCGCGTGCGCTCTCACCCACGCCCGCGAAGAAAGCCCCGCCGGCCCGCAAGGCCCGCGCCTCCCGCTGAACCGATGAAACGATTTCCCCACGCGCACGCCACGCACCCGCAGTGGCGCATGGCCGCGGCCATGGTGGTGGCGCAGTTGCGCGCCCAGATGGCCCTGCCCGATCACGCGAGCCAGCCCTCGCTGGGCCTGCTCTACATCACCGACCACTACGCCACCGAGGCCCAGGCCATCCTCGAATGCCTGAGCGCCGAACTGCCCGAGGTGACCGACTGGGCCGGCACCGTGGGCGTGGGGGTGTCGGCCAACAACGTCGAGTACTTCGACGAGCCCGCGATGGCGCTGATGCTGTGCGACCTGAGCCCCGACCAGTACCGCGTGTTCAGCGGTGTCGCGCCGCTCTCGGTGAGCGGCCGCGCCGACGCGGGCGACGGCTTTTCGGCCCACACGGCGCTGGTGCACGCCGACGGCGGCACGCCCGAGCTGGCCGAGCTGATCCACGAGATGGCCGAGCGCACCGGCAGCGGCTACCTGTTCGGCGGCCTGGCCGGCAGCCGCAGCGCCACGGTGCAGTTCGCACTCGGCAGCACCGGCAATCTCAGCGGCCAGGGCGCGGCCAGCGGCGTGTTCCACGGTGGCCTGAGCGGCGTGGCCTTCGCGCGCGGCGTGGACATCGTGTCGCGTGTGACCCAAGGGGCGCAGCCCGTCGCGCCCGAGCACCGGGTCACCGAGGCCGAAGGCAACCTGGTGCTGCGGCTGGACGGCGAGCCCGCGCTCGACGTGCTGCTGCGCGAGCTGCGCATCTCGCTTGACCACCCCGAGCACGCCATGCCGCGCCTGCGCAACACGCTGGTGGGGCTCACGCGCTCCGAACCCGATGGCGTGGAAGTGGGCGACAGCGAAGCCGCGCGCCTGCGCGGCGCCTTCGGGCAGGAGGTGCTGGTGCGGCACCTGATCGGCCTCGATCCGGCGCGCCGCGGCGTGGCGGTGGCCGATCTCGCGCCCGTGGGGACGCGGCTGGCGTTCTGCGAGCGCCACGTGCGGGCGGCCCGTGCCGACCTGGTGCGCGTGTGCGCCGAACTGCGCGAGGAGCTCGAACCCGAAGAGGTGCTGATCGGCAGCGGCGAGGCCGAGCTCGAGCTGTCGCCGCGGCCGGCGCGCAGCATCGCGGGCGCGGTGTACGTGAGCTGCGCGGGCCGCGGCGGTCCGCATTTCGGCGGGCCGAGCGCCGAGCTCCAGGTGGTGCGCCACGCGCTGGGCGACGTGCCGCTGGTGGGCTTTTTTGCCGGCGGCGAGATCGCCCACCACCGGCTCTACGGCTACACCGGCGTGCTCACGGTGTTCACGCGGCCGGCCTGAGGCCGGGGCGGATCAGCGGCTCATCGCCGTTGCCGCGCGCGCTCCAGCATGCGGCGGGCCTCGTCTTCGGCCAGGCCGTAGCCGCTGGCGAAGGCGGCCAGGTCTTGTCCGCTGGCCTCGAAGGCGCGCAGCAGCGCGGCCTCGCGCGCGATGCGCGCACTGGCTTCGTCGAGCGCGGCCTCGGTGACCGCGTTCAGCGCTTCGTCGCGGCCGCGCACCAGCACCGCGTAGGCCTCGCGGCCGAGCCCCGATTGTTCGAACGCGCGCGCGATGCGCTGCTGCAGCTGCGGGCGCAGGTCTTCGCTGCTGCGCTGCTGGCGGCGCCGGTGCACTTCGAGCAGCGCGTGGTGGCGCTGGTCGGGCGCCACCGCCTCGACCACCTGGCCGTCGAGCCCTCGGCGTGGCTGGCCCGAGCCCACGGCATTGAGGTAACGCGTGCTGCGCGTGTGCAGCGCGAGCGCGGCCTTGAGGTCTTCGGCCTTCACGGCGTCGCCGTGCGCGGCCAGCAGGTCTTCATAGATGCCGCGCTTGAGCGGGCGGGGTTCCTCGCCGAACAGCGCGGGGTGCCATGCCGCGAGCTGCGCGAGCAGCGGGTGGCGCGGGGCGGCGGGTGCCTGGGGCTTGGCGGGGCGCGGTCGGCGCGCGGGGCGGGAGGTCTGGGTCATGGGGGCAAGGGCGTCGAGCGCGAAGGCGCGATCATGCCAGCGCGGCGCGATCCGGCCGCGGTCAGGCCGCGAGCGCGCCCCGCAGGGCATTGGCGTCGACGGGTTTGTGCAGGAGGGGGAAGCCGAGTTCGGAGGCTTCCTGGATGCGCTGGGGGGAGGTGTCGCCGGTGAGGATGAAGGTGGGGACGGTGCGGCCCAGGCAGGCGTGCACGGCGGCGATGGCCTGCACGGCGGTGGTGTTGCCGCCCAGGCGGTAGTCGCTCAGGAGCAGGTCGATGTCGGCGGCGTGTTCGATGGCCAGCAGCACGGCCTGATCGGCGCTGGGGGCGCACCAGACGCGGTGGCCCCAGACCTGCAGGAGCTGCTGCATGCCCATGAGGACCTGCTCGTCGTCGTCGATGACGAGCACGTTGCGCTGGCCGGGCTGGGGGGCGGCGGGGGCCTCGGCGCCGGGGCGCAGGGGTGCGGGGTCGCAGGTGGGCAGGGTGATGGAGAAGGCCGAGCCGCGGCCCAGGGTGGAGCGCACCGTGAGGGGGGCGTCGAGCAGCCGGGCCGAGCGCTGCACGATGGACAGGCCCAGGCCCAGGCCGTGGGCCTCGTCGCGCGCGGCGCGGGACTGGCCGACCTGGTAGAACTCTTCGAAGATGGCGTCGAGCTGCTCGGGGGCGATGCCGATGCCGCTGTCGAAGACCTGGATCTCGATGTGGCCGGGGCGGCGTCGCGCGCCGAGCAGGATGCGGCCGTGCTGGGTGTAGCGCACGGCGTTGGCCACGAGGTTGGAGAGGATGCGGCGCAGCACGGTGGCGTCGGTGCGGACCCAGGCGGTGCAGGGGGCGGCGTGCAGGCGCAGGCCTTTTTCGCGGGCGAGGTCGGTGAACTCCTGCTCGAGCTCGGCGAAGAGGGGCTCGAGCGGGGTGGGTTCGAGCTGGACCTGCACGGCGTTGGCGTCCAGGCGGGAGACGTCGAGCAGCATGTTCAGGAGCTGGCCGAGGCTGTCCAGGGAGGACTGCATGCGGCGGCAGATCTCGGCGAGCTCGCCCTGGCGCACGGCGGGGGCCTGTGCCATGGCGCGCAGGGCGGAGAGGAACAGGCCCATGGCGTGGATGGGCTGGCGCAGGTCGTGGCTGGCGGCGGCGAGGAAGACGGACTTGCCGCGGTCGGCGGCCTCGGCGCGGTCCTTCTGCGAGCGCAGGTCCTCGATCAGCGTGTGGATGCGCGCCTGCGCCGCCTGGCGGTCGCGCATGTCGCGGATGACCACCGCGTGCAGGCGCTCGCCATCGCGCCACAACGAACGCGCCATGAGTTCGACCGGGATCGTGCCCTGCTGTTCGCTGTTGAGGAAGGCGTCGAGCAGGCGGTCGTCGGTGGCGAGCATCAGTTGCCGAACGGCGGGGCGGTCCACGGCGTCGAAGCGCTCCACCAGCGAGGTGCCCAGCAGCGCCGACACGCTCTGGCCCAGGAGCTTGCAGGCCGCGGGGTTGGCATCGAGGACGATGCCGTTCTCGTGGAACACCAGGCCCTCGGCGTTCGCACCGAAGAACTGGTTGAGCCGCGCCTCGGACTCCAGCAGCGCGGTCTGGGTCTCGTGCTGGCGCGTCACGTCCAGGGCCAGCGCGGCCGTGCCCAGGAACTGGCCGGTGCTGCTGTTGATGGGCACCAGCGACACGTCGACCCAGCGGGGCGTGCCATCGGGCCGGCGGATGCTGCGCCGGCAATCCACCGCGACGTTCTCGGTGGCCACCTTGTGCTGCAACTGCGCGCCGAGGTCGCCGGTGATGCCCAGCACGTCGGACACGTGCAGGCCCTGTTGCAGCCGGTCGACCTGCGCGTCCTGCTGCGCATAGGCACGGTTCGCGTACTGCAGCACGAGGTTGCGGTCGTAGAACGACATCATCACGGGCACGGCGTCGCAGAAGTTGCGCAGGAAGACTTGCTCCTCGCGCGCTTCGACGCAGCGGCGGTGGTGGCCCGAGAGGTCGACCAGCCAGGCCAGCCAGGCCTGCAGCGCGGGCTCGTGGCGCGCACACAGGCGCAGCTGCCGCCGCGAGGCGTGGCCCTGGGCCGCCGGCGTGAAGCAGGTGATGTCGGTCTCGAATTCGTCTTCGTTGTCCATGAAGTCGCGCACCCGGCCGGCGTCGGCGGGGTCGACGTGTTCGAGCCAGTCGCTGCCGTGGCGCATCAGGCCGAGCTGCTCGCGGCAGGGGTCGCTTTCGCAGATCAGCCGGCCGCTGTGGTCGAACAGCAGCACCATGCCGGGCAGCGAGCGCCAGAAGTCATGGTCGGTCGGCAGGGCGTCGCTGTTCATGCGGGCAGCGCCAGGGTGCCGAGCAGCGCATTGGCGTCGACGGGTTTGTGCAGGAGGGGGAAGCCGAGTTCGGAGGCTTCCTGGATGCGCTGTGGGGAGGTGTCGCCAGTGAGGATGAAGGTGGGGACGGTGCGGCCCAGGCAGGCGTGCACGGCGGCGATGGCCTGCACGGCGGTGGTGTTGCCGCCCAGGCGGTAGTCGCTGAGCAGCAGGTCGATGTCGGCGGCGTGTTCGATGGCCAGCAGCACGGCCTGATCGGCGCTGGGGGCGCACCAGACGCGGTGGCCCCAGACCTGCAGGAGCTGCTGCATGCCCATGAGGACCTGCTCGTCGTCGTCGATGACGAGCACGTTGCGCTGGCCGGGCTGGGGGGCGGCGGAGGCCTCGGCGCCCGGGCGGCGGGGCTCTGGGGCGCAGGCGGGCAGGGTGATGGAGAAGGCCGAGCCGCGGCCCAGGGTGGAGCGCACCGTGAGGGGGGCGTCGAGCAGCCGGGCCGAGCGCTGCACGATGGACAGGCCCAGGCCCAGGCCGTGGGCCTCGTCGCGCGCGGCGCGGGACTGGCCGACCTGGTAGAACTCTTCGAAGATGGCGTCGAGCTGCTCGGGTGCGATGCCGATGCCGCTGTCGAAGACCTGGATCTCGATGTGGCCGGGGCGGCGGCGCGCGCCGAGCAGGATGCGGCCGTGCTGGGTGTAGCGCACGGCGTTGGCCACGAGGTTGGAGAGGATGCGGCGCAGCACGGTGGCGTCGGTGCGGACCCAGGCGGTGCAGGGGGCGGCGTGCAGGCGCAGGCCTTTTTCGCGGGCGAGGTCGGTGAACTCCTGCTCGAGTTCGGCGAAGAGGGGCTCGAGCGGGGTGGGTTCGAGCTGGACCTGCACGGCGTTGGCGTCCAGGCGGGAGACGTCGAGCAGCATGTTCAGGAGCTGGCCGAGGCTGTCCAGGGAGGACTGCATGCGGCGGCAGATCTCGGCGAGCTCACCCTGGCGCACGGCGGGGGCCTGTGCCATGGCGCGCAGGGCGGAGAGGAACAGGCCCATGGCGTGGATGGGCTGGCGCAGGTCGTGGCTGGCGGCGGCGAGGAAGACGGATTTGCCGCGGTCGGCGGCCTCGGCGCGGTCCTTCTGCGAGCGCAGGTCCTCGATCAGCGTGTGGATGCGCGCCTGCGCCGCCTGGCGGTCGCGCATGTCGCGCAGCACGGTCATGCGCTGGCGCTCGTCCTGGTGCGTCATGGAGCGGCCGATGAGCTCGACCGGCACCGCCTGGCCGTGGCCGTCGAGCATCTGCGTTTCGATGGTGGTCTCGGCGCCGCTGTGGATGCGCAGGTGCGACCAGCGCCGGTTGGCGTCCTGCGGCAGCGACAGCGCAGAGCGCCCGATCAGCTCCGTGTGCGTGAGCGACAGGAGACGGCAGGCCGCGGGGTTGGCGTCGGTGATCACCCCGTCGCGGTGGAAGAACACGCCCTCGGCGCTGATTTCGAGGAAGCGCGCCAGGCGTTCCTGCGAGCGGCGCAGCGAGTCTTCGGCGAGGCGGCGCTCGGTCACGTCGGCCATCGCGACCACGAAGCCGCAGGTGCGGCCCTGGGCGTCCTGGTCACCCGCGATCGACACCTCGAAGTGGCGCAGGCGGCCCTGCGGCCCGCGGCGGCTGTAGGCGAGCATGAGGTTCTCGCCGCCCGCGCCGTAGGCGGGGATCACGCTTTCAAGCCAGCGCCGGTCCTCCTCCTGCAGGATCTCCTGCGCTGCCTTGCCCACGATCTCGTGCCGCTCGAAGCCCATCCAGCGCGCGAAGCTGTCGTTGGCGAACAGGCAGCGGGCTGCGGGCGGCGGGCCGAAGTAGGCCACCTGCATGGGCAACTGGTCGAACAGCAGGTGGATGCGTTCGCTCATCAGGCGCGCATCGAGCCGCTGCTGTTCCTGCGCCGTCACGTCCACCGCGTGGCAGGCATGGGCCTGCAGCGCGGGGTCCCAGGCACCCACGCAGCGCCAGTGGCCGAACCGGTGCTGTGCACCCGCGATCTCCAGCGCGATGTCCAGGTCTTGCGGGCGGGAGAGGGCGTCGAGCAGGCGGCAGCGGCTGTCGTCGCTCAGGTGCTGGCGCCAGTCGCCGTCGGTGCGCGGCCACTGCCGCTCCCAGCCGCTGGAGCAGGCCAGCACCGTCGCCGTGCGCGAGAGCAGCGCGGCCCGGCCGGGCAGCAGGGACCACAGCAGGAGGCGGGCGTCATGCAGCGGCATCGATCGGCTCCAGGGCTCCACGGCCCGGCCAGCGCGGCACCGTGGCGGCCGGCTGCCCGGGCGGTCCGTCACGGTGCCGGAGGTCGCCGCTCACATGGGGTGCCTCGTTGGCGGTTGGACGAACCGGGGGGCACTGAACGAATGTTCAGTGTGGGCGGCAGTATCCGGACGCGTCGGGTGCGTCCCAATAACGCGGCAGCAGTATTTCGAAACCATCGGTGTCCCCGGTGCCGCAGGGCGCTGCGTGGCTCAGAGGTTGGACTCGATGTCGGGCGCTTCCATGAGGCCCGACTGCATCGCGTAAGCGGCGATCTCGGCGCCGTTGTGCAGGCCGAGCTTGAGCATCACGTTCTGCCGGTGCTTGCGCGCGGTGAGCACGCTGATGTGCAGGCTGTCGGCGATTTCCTGGTTGGTGCTGCCGCGCGCGATGAGCCGCACGATCTGCTGCTCGCGCCGCGTGAGCGTCTGCGGCAGTCCGGTGGCGTTCGGGCGCTTGCTGGCCGAGCTGTCCAGGCCACGCGCCACCTGGGCGCTCACGTACTGGCGGCCCGTCATCACGGTCTGGATCGCGTCGAGCAGCTCCGAGCCCTGTTCGTGCTTGAGCACGAAGCCGTTGGCCCCGGCGCTGAAGGCATTGGCCACCGAGCCCGGGTACACGTTGCCCGTGACCACGAGGATGCGCACGGCCGGTGCGACCCGCCGCACCCGGCGCGCCACCTCGATGCCCGAGCTGTCGCTGAGCGCGAGGTCCAGCAGCAGCAGGTCGGGCTTGTGGAACTGCACCAGCAGCTCGACGTCGCTGCCCTTGGCGGTTTCGGCGACCAGTTGGAAGCCGCCCGCGGCCTGCAGCAGCATGGAAATGCCTTGACGCACCAAGGCGTGATCTTCGGCAACGACCACTCGAATCATGGTTGACCTCATCAGCAGGAATGCGCACGCGTCAGTACAACGCATGCATTCACCTTGTGGTGATGGACTCCCTTGGCTGATAGTACCTTGGTATGAATTCGTATCGCTGGACGTATGGGGGAAGATCGGGAAAAAACCCACAAAAAAGCCCATCGCGTTGCAGCGATGGGCCAGATTACGCGCTTTGCGGGAAATCAGAAAGGAATGTCATCGTCCATATCGTCGAAGCCACTCGACTGACGGGCCGGTGCGGGCGCGGGGGCGGCCGGGGCCTGGCGCGGGGCGGCCGCGGCCGGGCGGCCACCGCCGCCACCGCCGCCACCGCCGCCACCGCCGGTGTTGCGGGCGTAGCCGCCACCACCGCCACCGCCTTCGTCCTGGCCGCCGCCCATGCCTTCGCGGCCACCGAGCAATTGCAGTTCGGTGGCGATGATGTCCACCGTGTTGCGCTCGACGCCGGACTGGTCGGTGTACTTGCCGTACTTGAGGCGGCCTTCGACGTAGATCGGGCGGCCCTTCTTGACGTACTCGCCCGCGATCTCGGCGAGGCGGTCGTAGAAGGTGACGCGGTGCCATTGCGTGTCTTCCACCGTCTCACCGCTGTTGCGGTCCTTGCGGCGGCTGGAGGTGGCCACGCTCACGTTGGCCACGGCCTGGCCCGAGGGCAGGTAGCGGATCTCGGGGTCGCGGCCGCAGTTGCCGACGAGGATGACTTTGTTGACGGATGCCATGGCGGGAAGTCCTGAGGGTGCGTGCGCGTGGTCGCGCGGGAAAACCGGTCGGCCATTGTGCCGCAAGCCGGTCGCGCGCCAGGTGGCCGCACGCGGGGCTTCTACACTGTCCGGCTCATGAAGGGCGAACCCGATTTTCTCCAGAACCTGCGCGCCGAGATCGGCAGCGGCCGGCACTGGCTGGACCGCGTGACCGTGCTGGTCTACGCGGTGCTCGCGGGCCTGGCCGTGGTGGCGCTCACCGTGCTTGCCGACGCCGCCACCGCCTTCTACAACGGGCTGCGACAGCTCGCCTGGTGGGCGCCGCTGGTCTGGACGCCGGCGGTCACGGCCTCCGTCGTGTGGGCGGTGCGGCGCTGGGCGCCGGGCGCGGGCGGCTCGGGCGTGCCGCAGGTGCTGGTGGCGCTCGACCCCGCCACACCGATCGCGGCGCGCTCGCGCTTCGTCTCGCTCAAGGTGAGCATCGCCAAGGTGCTGGCGGTGTCGGGCGCGCAACTGGCCGGGCTGTCGGTGGGGCGGCAGGGGCCGTCGGTGCAGGTGGCCGCAGGCGTGATGTTGCACGCGCGGCGCTGGCTCTCGCCGGGCTCGGGCATCAGCGATCGCGAGCTGCTCGTGGCCGGCGGCGCGGCCGGCATCGCCGCGGCCTTCAACACGCCGCTGGGCGGCATCGTGTTCGCCATCGAAGAGCTGTCGCGGCGCATCACCGAGCGCAGCAGCGGCCTGATGCTCACCGCCATCGTGATCGCCGGCCTGGTGGCGGTGTCGGCCTTCGGCAACCTCTCGACGTTCGGCCGCGTGAGCACGGCCGGCGTGTCGTGGTGGGCGCTGCTCGGCCCGGGGCTGTTGGTGGCCATCGCCTGCGGCCTCATCGGCGGCCTGCTCTCGCGGCTGATGCTGGCCTCGTTCCGCGGCACGCCCGACCGCTTCTGCGCCTACCGCCGCAAGCGCCCGGTGGCGTTCGCGGCGCTGTGCGGCCTGGCTGTGGGCGTGATCGCGGTGGTCAGCGGCGGCAGCGCGGTGGGCGTGGGCCACGAACACACCCGGGCCTTGCTGGACGCCGGCGGCGACGCCACGGCGGCCCACCAGCCGCTGCTGTTCACCTTTCTGAAGTTCACCGCCTCCTGGCTGTCGGCCTGGGCCGGTGTGCCGGGCGGGGTGTTCGGCCCCAGCCTCTCGCTGGGCGCGGGCGTGGCGGCCGATGTGGCCTGGCTGCTGGGCTTGCCCCACGGCACGGCGCTGATCGCGCTCGGCATGTGTGCGCTGCTCGCCGCGGTCACGCAGGCCCCGATCACGGCCATGATCATCGTGATGGAGATGACCGAAGGCCACAGCATGGTGCTGAGCCTGATCGCCTGCGCGCTGCTCGCGAGCCTGGTCTCGCGCATGATCAGCCGGCCGCTCTACAGCACCATGGCGCAGCTCATGATGCGCCCGCTGCGCGAGCCCGCCGACGAAGGCGCTTCAGCGCCGCGCTGAGTCGAGCGCCATGGGCTTCATGGGCCAGGCGGCGATGAGCCACAGCACCACCAGCGCGGTGCTCAGCGCGAAGATGCCCACCGGCCCCCAGACCCGTGCCACCACGCCGCCCACCGCGCCGCCGGCAAAAATGCCCAGCGACATCAGCGTGTTGTAGATGCCCAGCGCGGTGCCACGCTGCTGCGCGGGCGCCAGGCGCGAAACCAGGCTGGGCTGGCCCGCCTCCTGGGTGTTGAAGCCCACGAAGTACAGGCACAGCAGCACGCCCAGCACCGCCAGGCTGGGCGCGTGCAACTGGCCGATGAAGCCGAGCTGCACCAGGCCGATCAGGGCGATCGCGCCCAGGTACACGGCGCGGAACAGCCCCTTGCGCTCGAGGCGGAACAGCAGGCCGCCCACGATCAGCAGCGAGGCCAGCACGGCCGGCAGGTAGACCTGCCAGTGCTGCGCGGTGGGCAGCCCGGCCTGCACCAGCAGCGCCGGCACCGAGAGCCAGGTCATGATCTGCGCGGCGTGCAGCACGAACACGCCCAGGTCCACGCGCAGCAGCTCGGTGTTGCGCAGCACCTCGGCCAGGCGCGCACGCGGCGCGCCCGGGGCGTGCACCGGCTCGGGCGGAACCACCCAGGCCACCACCGCCATGGCGGTGAGCGACAGGCCGGCCGTGACCGCGAACAGGCCCGACAGGCCCACCCAGCTCACCAGCAGCGGCGCCGCCACCAGCGACAGCGCGAACATGAGCGCGATGCTGATGCCCACCAGCGCCATGGCCTTGGTGCGCACCGCGTCGCGCGTGAGGTCGGCCAGCAGCGCCGTGACCGCGGCCGACACCGCGCCCGCGCCCTGCAGCGCCCGGCCCGCCACCAGCCAGGCCATGGTGGGCGCCCAGGCCGCCACCACGCTGCCCAGCACGAACAGCGCGAGCCCGGCCAGGATCACCGGCTTGCGGCCCAGGCGGTCCGAGGCCATGCCCAGCGGCACCTGCAGCAGCGCCTGCGTGAGGCCGTAGATGCCCATGGCCAGGCCCACCAGCGCCGGGTCGTCGCCGCCCGGGTAGTGCCGCGCCTGCAGCGCGAAAACCGGCAGCACGATGAACAGGCCCAGCATGCGCAGCGCGTACACGCCGGCCAGCGCGGCGCTGCTGCGGCGCTCGGCCGGGGTCATGCGCTGCGGCGTGGGGCCCGCGGAGGCGGTGTCGGGGGAGGCGGTGCGCGAGGAGCTCAAGGGAACGGCGAGGGAGCGGGAGGTCAGCCGCGTATTGTCGATCAAGGCGGCGGGCCGTCCGGGGTGGCCGGCCCGGCCGACGGCCGCGGCTTATCATGCCGGGTTGTCTCCGACGCCCCCCGGACATCTTGAATTCCTACCCGCCCACCGACCGGCCCGCCGACGCTCCCACCGTCCATGAGGCCGATGCACGCTACCTCGGTGAAGCGCTGCGCCAGCGCAGCGCCGTGCTCTCGGTGCGCGGCGCGCGCACGCACAACCTCAAGAACATCGATCTCGACCTGCCCAAGCACCGGCTGGTCGTGATCACCGGCCTGTCGGGCTCGGGCAAGTCCAGCCTGGCCTTCGACACCCTCTACGCCGAGGGCCAGCGCCGCTACGTGGAAAGCCTCTCGGCCTATGCGCGGCAGTTCCTGCAGCTCATGGACAAGCCCGACGTCGACCTGATCGAAGGCCTGGCGCCGGCGATCGCGATCGAGCAGAAGGCCACCAGCCACAACCCGCGCTCCACCGTGGGCACGGTGACCGAGATCCACGACTACCTGCGCCTGCTCTACGCGCGCGCCGGCACGCCGCACTGCCCCGACCACGACCTGCCGCTGGCCGCGCAGAGCGTGGCCCAGATGGTCGACACCACGCTCGCGCTGCCCGAGGGCACGCGGCTCATGATCCTGGCCCCCGTGGCACGCGCCCGAAAGGGCGAGTTCACCGAGCTGTTCGCCGACATGCAGACCCAGGGCTACGTGCGTTTCCGCGTTGACGGCCAGGTGATCGAGGCCGACCAGCTGCCCACGCTGCGCAAGAACGACAAGCACGACATCGACGTGGTGATCGACCGCCTGAAGGTGCGCGCCGCGGGCGAAGACGACGCCGCGCACCCGCAGCGCCAGCGCCTGGCCGAAAGCTTCGAGGCCGCCCTGCGCCTGGCCGACGGCCGCGCCATCGCGCTCGACACCGACAGCGGCGCCGAGCACGCTTTCTCCGCGCGCTTCGCCTGCCCGCTGTGCCACTACACCGTGAGCGAGCTCGAGCCGCGGCTGTTCTCGTTCAACTCGCCCATCGGCGCCTGCGTCACCTGCGACGGCCTGGGCCACACCGAGTTCTTCGATCCCGCGCGCATCGTCGCCTTTCCCTCGCTGAGCCTGGCCAGCGGCGCCATCAAGGGCTGGGACCGCCGCAACGGCCACTACTACGCGCTCATCGAAAGCCTGGCCGCGCACTACGGCTTCGATCCCGAAGCGCCCTGGGAAGACCTGCCCGAGGCGGTGCGCCAGGTGGTGCTGCACGGCTCGGGCGACGAAGCCGTGCGCTTCAGCTACGCGCTCGACGGCGGCGAACGCGGCGGCAAGAAAGTCAACAAGAAGCACCCCTTCGAAGGCGTGGTGCACAACTTCGAGCGCCGCTGGCGCGAGACCGACAGCATCACCGTGCGCGAAGAGCTCGCGCGCTACCGCGCGAGCCAGCCCTGCCCCGACTGCGGCGGCGCTCGGCTGCGCCGCGAGGCGCGCCACGTGTTCGTGGGCGAAGGCGCGCAGCGCCGCGCCATCCACCAGATCGGCCACGTCACACTCGGCGAGGCGCAGCAGTGGTTCGCCGAGCTCGTCATGCCCGGCGCCAAGGGCGAGATCGCGGCGCGCGTGATCCAGGAAATCCGCCAGCGCCTGAAGTTCCTCAACAACGTGGGCCTGAACTACCTGAGCCTCGAACGCAGCGCCGACACGCTGTCGGGCGGCGAGGCGCAGCGCATCCGGCTCGCGAGCCAGATCGGCAGCGGGCTCACGGGCGTGATGTACGTGCTCGACGAGCCCAGCATCGGCCTGCACCAGCGCGACAACGACCGCCTCATCGCCACCCTGCAGCACCTGCGCGACCTCGGCAATTCGGTCATCGTGGTCGAGCACGACGAGGACATGATCCGCGCCGCCGACCACATCGTCGACATGGGCCCGGGCGCGGGCGTGCACGGCGGCCGCGTGATGGCCCAGGGCAGCTACGCCGAGGTGCTGGCCAGCCCCGACTCGCTCACCGGCCAGTACCTGAGCGGCGCGCGCCGCATCGAGGTGCCCGCGCAGCGCACCGCGTGGCAGCCGCCCGCCTCCGCCGCCTCCGCCGCGCGCGCCGAAGAACCCGCGGCGCGCCGGCCGCGGTTCCCGGCCGGCCCGCGCGCCGCCGCGCCCGCGCCGGCCGCGGCCACGGGCGGCGCCGCGCTGCGCGTGGTGGGTGCGCGGGGCAACAACCTGCGCAACGTGAGCGTCGACATCCCGGTCGGCCTCTTCACCTGCGTCACGGGCGTGTCGGGCTCGGGCAAGTCCACGCTGGTCAACGACACGCTGTACGCCGCGGTGGCGCGCACGCTCTACCGCTCACACGACGAGCCCGCGCCGCACGACGCGATCGAGGGCATCGAAGGCTTCGACAAGGTCATCAACGTCGACCAGTCGCCCATCGGCCGCACGCCGCGCAGCAACCCGGCCACCTACACCGGCCTGTTCACCGGCATCCGCGAGCTCATGGTCGAGGTGCCCACCGCACGCGAACGCGGCTACGGCCCGGGCCGTTTCTCGTTCAACGTGGCGGGCGGCCGCTGCGAGGCCTGCCAGGGCGACGGCGTGGTCAAGGTCGAGATGCACTTCCTGCCCGACGTCTACGTGCCCTGCGAGGTCTGCCACGGCCAGCGCTACAACCGCGAAACGCTCGAGGTGCTCTACAAGGGCCGCAACATCGCGCAGATCCTGGCCATGACGGTGGAGCAGGCACACGACTTCTTCAGCGCCGTGCCCACGCTGCGGCGCAAGCTGCAGACCCTGCTCGACGTGGGCCTGAGCTACATCCAGCTCGGCCAGGCCGCCACCACGCTGTCGGGCGGCGAGGCGCAGCGCGTGAAGCTCGCGCTCGAACTCAGCAAGCGCGACACCGGCCGCACGCTCTACATCCTCGACGAGCCCACCACCGGCCTGCACTTTGCCGACATCGAGCTGCTGCTCAAGGTGCTGCACCAATTGCGCGACGCGGGCAACACCATCGTCGTGATCGAGCACAACCTCGACGTCATCAAGACCGCCGACTGGGTGATCGACATGGGCCCCGAAGGGGGCTCGGGCGGCGGCACGGTGGTGGCGCAGGGCACGCCCGAGCAGGTCGCGGCCTGCCCCGACAGCCACACCGGCCGCTACCTCGCGCGGCTGCTCTGAGCGGCGCGCGGTGCGGCGGCCGGCCTCAGAGCCGGCCCAGGTCGTCGATGGCGTCGATCACCAAGCCCGTGCCCACGGCGATCAGCAGGATGTCGGTGGCCACGCGCACGAACTTGTGGCCGGCCGGCGGCGTGCCCAGGCGGATCGCGATGTCGGCGGGCACCGGGTAGTAGACGACGTCGCGCGGCAGCGGGTAGCCGGTGCGCCACTTCTTGGCCTGGCCCGGCGGCATGCAGCCGTTGCGCTTCTTGGCCAGACCCGGCGGGCAATGGCCGGCGCGGAACTGCGGCTCGTAGTACTCGACCACGGCGCGCCGCTGCGGCGCGGTGAAATAGCTGCCGATCTGGATGTTGACCGACACGTTGGTGCGGTCGCCGCCCGAGACGGCGCGGCGCGGCCCGTCGTCGCGCTCGCCGCGGAACTCGCGTTCGCCGCGGCCCTCGCGCTCGGGCTTGTGCTTGTGTTCCTTGTGCTTGCCGCCGCCGGCGTGCTCGGGCTTTTCGGCCAGGGCCGGCGCGGCGCCCAGCGCCAGTGCCAGGCCCAGCGCCAGGGTGTTCAGCAGGGCGTGGGGGATGTATCGGGTCATGTCGAAAACTCCGGGTGTCAAGGGAAGGCGAAATCCTGGTTCACGGTGGCGCCCGCGCCCGCGCTCAGGGGACCGGCGGTCTTGGCGCTGCCGCCCGTGGTGGCGCGCAGCTCGAAGCGGCCCGCGGCCGCGTTGTCGGCGTTGAAACTCAGGCTGGCGCCGGCCGCGTGCTGGGCCACACGCGGGGCCTCCACGGCAACGCCGCCATAGGCATAGGCGCCCGTGACGGCGTTGACGCGGCGGTCCACCAGCGTGACCACGTCGCCGCTGGTGAGGGACTGGCGCAGCGCGACGTCGGCCTCGATCTCGGTGGGCGTGGGGGTGATGGTGACAGTGCCGGTGAAGGCCGCGCTGGCCGAGGCGGGCGGGTCGATGCGTTCGCCCGCGGGCGCCACGCGCGCGAGCTGGCCGCTGAAGACCAGCAGATTGCGCACCGCGGCGGTGGCGCGCCCCGGCGTGGCCACCACCAGGGTGTACTCGCCGGGCTCCACCGGCTGCAGCTTGAAGGCGCCATTGGCGTCGGGCACGGTGGCGCGGCGCACCTCGCCGTTCTGCTGCAGCGACACCGTGGCGCCGGCCGCCGCCGCGGCCAGCGAGACCTCGCCCGTCACGCCGGTGTCCACGCGCGGCAGCGTGCGCAGCACCGGCTTGAGCAGGTACTGGCCCGAGCTGCCCGCCACCACCACCGACTTGCAGGCGTCGAAGTCCAGCACCACGTCGGTCAGGCCATTGGGCTGCACGTCCAGGCTGGTGTTGATCTTCAGGCCCGAGGTCTGGCCGCTCGGCGTCTTCAGCGGCACCCGCACGCCCGGGTTGCCCGAGAGCACGATCCAGTTGCGGTCGGCGAGCACGCCGGTGTTGGCGTCGAGCACCAGGCGCAGCTGGGTGTAGCGGCCCGCGGGCAGGCGGGTCTGGCCGAGCTCGAGCAGCGCACCGTTGGTGTAGTCCAGCAGGTCCACGGTGAGCGGCGGGCTCACCGGGATCGATTGCCAGCCCGGGTCGTTGTCGGCCGCGGCGTTCTGGTTCACGCGCACCTCGCGCACCGTCACCACCACCTCGTCGTAGCCGCAGGCGGGGTTGTCGGTGAGCGCCACGCGCAGGGTACCGCTGCCGGCCGAGCCGCCGCCCCCGCCGCCGCCCCCGCCGCCGCCGCAGGCCACCAGCAGCGCCGCCAGGCCGCCCAGGAGGAGGGCCTTGAGGCCGGTTTTCAGGTTCGGGATGTTCATGGGCATGTCTCCTGTCGCAGGCCGCGCACGCGGTCGCGCGGCTGGCGATTGTTGGCCGAGCCGGACATCGCCGCGTTACAAGTTGTAGGTTATGGTCGTGCCCCCAGCGCGCGAACCCATGGCCCAGGAAACCGAACTCAAGCTCAGCCTGCACCCGCAGGACCTGCCGCGCCTGCTCGCGCACCCGCTGTTGCGCTCGGGCGCACGGCCCGGCCAGCGGCTGCTCAACACCTACTTCGACACGCCCGCGCTCGAACTGCGCGCCGCGCGCATGGCCGTGCGCGAGCGCCGCGTGGGCGCGCGCACCCTGCTCACCGTGAAGACCGCGGGCAGCTCGGTGGGCGGCCTGTCGCGCCGCGGCGAGTGGGAGGTGCCGCGGCCGCGCGGGGCCTTGCGCTTCGCGCGCTTCGTCGACGACGCCGCGCTCGCGCGGCAGCTCGACGCCTGGGCCGGCGCGCTGGTGCCCGTGTTCCACACCGATTTCACGCGCCGCACCTGGCTCGTGTCGCACGCCGGCGCGCGCATCGAGATCGCGCTCGACCAGGGGGAGCTGCGCTCGGGCAGCGGCTCGGCGGTGCGGCGTGCGCCCCTGCTCGAGTTTGAACTCGAACTGCTCGACGGCCCGGTGGACGCGCTGCTCGATCTCGCGCACACCCTGGTGCTCGGCCCCGACGGCCACCACGACCGCGCGCTGCGGCTGCGCCCCGCGCAGCGCAGCAAGGCCGAGCGCGGCTACGCGCTGTTCCAGGGCGAACGCCCGGCGCCGCACAAGGCGGCGCCGATCGCGCTGCACGACGCCATGCCCGTGCGCGAGGCCTGCCGGCTCGCCTGCCTCGCGGCCCTGCAGCACCTGCAGGCCAACGAAGAGGGCCTGCTCGACGCCGCCCGCGACGCACGCCAGCTGCCCGACCCCGAATTCGTGCACCAGGCGCGCGTGGCCCTGCGCCGCCTGCGCACCGGCCTGCGCCTGTTCCGCGCGCAGTTGCCGGCCGATTGGGTGCGGTACTGGTCGACCCATTGGAAAGAGCTGGCGCACGTGCTCGGCGCCGCGCGCAACTGGGACGTCTTCGACACCGAGGCCCTGCCCACGCTGCTGCCCGAGCCGGACGCGCGCGCGGACGCCGCGGCGCTGCGCGCCTGGGTGCGCGCGCAGCGCCAGGCGGCCCAGCGCGCGGCGGTGGCGGCGCTGGCCGCGCCCGACCACGCGCTCGCGGTGCTGGCCTTCACGCGCTCGCTGCTGGCCCTGCCGGTGGCGGGCCGCGCGCCCGCGGGCGGGCTGTCGGCCTGGGCCCGCGCCCACCTGCACGACGGGCACGCGCGGCTGCGCGAACAGGCGCGCGAGGCGCGCCGCCTCGGGCCCGAGGGCCGCCACGAGCTGCGGCTGGCGCTCAAGCGGCTGCGCTACACGCAGGAATTCCTGAGCGGCGTGCTCCCGCCGCGCCGCGCCGCGCGCAGCACCGCCGGCCTGGCCGAGGCCCAGGCCCTGCTCGGCGAGCTCAACGACCTGAGCACGGCCCAGGCCTTGCTCCAGCAGGCGCCGGCCGGCCTTGCGCCCGCGCTCGTGGCCGCGTTGCAGACCGGCCTGCAGGCCCAGCTCGACGCCGGCCTGCTCGCGCTGCCCACGCTCGAACGCTCGCTCGAACGCGCGCCGCTGCCCTGGTGAGCGCCCGGCCGCGGGCGCTGCGGCGCGCCACGGCTCAGGCGAGCGCCCAGTGGTTGTCGAAGCGCAGCGCGGTGGCCGGCGCGCTGCCGACGTCGCGCCACAGCGCGGCGTCGCCGCCGGCCCAGGCATGGCCCTCGCGCGCCGCGAGCGCGCCCGCCGCGGGCAGCGCGATGCGGTCCACCAGCTCGCCCTGCGGCGAGAGGCCGAGCAGCTGGTTGGCGCGCGTGGCGCTGAGCCAGAAGCCGCCGCCCGCGCGCGCGCAGATGTCGCCGCCGTAGCCGAGCGCGCCCGCCATGGGCGGCGCGGCCGTGAGCGCGCGGCCGTCCCAGGTGGCCAGCAGCGGGGCGTCGCGGCGGCGGGCCTCGTCGTCGTGCTCGGCCTGCAGCGCGATGCCCACGCGCCGGCCCACGGGGTCGAAGGCCAGGTGGCGGATGCTCAGGCGCGGGTCGCCCAGCCGCCACTGGCCAAGCAGCGCGCCCGTGCCCGGGTGCAGTGCCACCAGCGAGGGGTCCATGCGCGAGAGATCGCGGTGGCTGCGGCCGGTTTCGCTCTGCGTGGGAATGCCGCCGTTGGCCACGACCAGCGTGCCCGCGGCCAGACCGCCCAGGGCCTCGGGCAGCACCAGCATCGCGTGCGGGTCCATGCCGTGCGTGCGCCATTCACCGGTCTTGCGCAGCGTGGCGGCGTCGCGCACGCCGATCAGGCCGCTCGCATCGGCCTGGTCGGTCTCGGTGGTCCACACCGCGCGGCCGTCGGGCGAGCGGCGCACGTGGCCGTTGAGCACGCGGTCGTCGTCGACCCAGTGCCAGGTGGTGTGGCCGCTCGCGGGCTGCCAGCGCAGCAGCCAGTCGCCCGGGCGGCGCGCGGCCAGCAGCACGCTGGGCGCGCCGTCACCGCTCTCCACCGCCAGGCCGTGCGCGCGCGTGGGCAGCGCCAGCGCGGCCTGCACCTGCAGGCCCGTGCCGTCCAGGCGCAGCAGGCCCGCGAGGTGGCGGTCGCCTTCGAGCCAGCTTGCGGCGAGCAGGGTGCCGCCGTCCTGGGCGAATGCCGGCGCGCAGGCCGCCGCGCCCAGCCAGGCCAGCAGCGCGCGCCGTGTCAGACCCGCGGGCATGTCAATCGCCGTCGGCACTGGAGAACCCCAGGCTCACTTCCATGCCCGCGGCCACCTCGGCCTGCATCAGCGCGGTCAGGCCCTTGAGCGCGCGCGCCGTGGCCTCGACCGACGCGGGCCGTGCGGGGTTCAGGCCCTGCATCGCGCGGTCGGCCGCGTCGACGGCGTTGTGCCAGCGGTCGGCCAGCGCGAGGTGCCCGCGTCCGCGCAGGTAGGACTCGATGCTGATCGGCGCCTGCGTGCCCGGTGCGGTGGCGATGGGCGGGGCGCCGGCGTCGGGCTGGCGCGCGAGCGCGCGCAGCTCGGCCCAGTCGGCGGCCCAGGCCGCGCCGGTCTGGCCGCTGGCCTCGCGCGTGAAGGCGGGCGCGCCGCCGCGCGTGGCGGCCTCGCGCAGCGGTTTTTCCAGGCTGGCCCAGCGCAGGCGTTCCAGCCCGCCGAGCCACTGGTTCACGAACTCCACGAAGGGGGCGACCGCGTCTTCTTCTTCTGGCGGCGTGGCGGCCAGCGCGTCGAAGGCGCTGCGCAGGGCCTCGGCCTCGCGCTGCACCGCCTGCGCGGCCAGCACCGCGTAGCCACAGGCGGGCGTGCGCGGCGCCGCGGGCGCGGTCCACAGCAGGTGCTCGATCGCGGGCAGGCCCTTGGCCGGCGTGCCCACGCGCTCGAAGTCCTCGGGCGTTTTCGGCTCGCGCGCGAGCATGCGCTTGAGCAGCTCGGGGCGCAGCGGCTGGAAGTCGATCTCGCGCAGCGAGCGGCGCTCGACCAGCGGCCCCACGGCCACCGCGGCCAGGCGTTCCCAGGCGAGCATGGTCTGCGTCCAGGCCTGGCGCGCGGGCGCGAGCGCGCCCGGGCCGCTGCAATGGGCCTGCAGCGCGGCCACGAGCTCGGGCGCGCGCTCGGCAAAGGCGCGCGCGCGCGGCGCGCTGTGGCCCGCGTACAGTCCCGCGAGCGCGTCTTCCGAGTGGTAGTAGGGCACGGCGATCTGCGCCCACAGCAGCGTGGGGGCGCAGCACAGGGCGGCGATCAGGGGGCGGATGCGCATCACAGGCTCTCCACGAATTTCACGAGCGCGCGGCGGTCGGCCTCGCTGAACCCCAGCACCTGCTGCTTGCTGGCCTCGGCCTCGCCGCCGTGCCACAGCACCGCTTCGAGCACGCCGTTGGCGCGGCCGTCGTGCAGCAGTTTGGTGTGGCCGTTCACGTCCTTGAACAGGCCGATGCCCCACAGCGGCGGCGTCTTCCACTGGCGGCCGTTGGCGAGGAAGTCGGGGCGGCCATCGGCCAGTGCCTCGCCCATGTCGTGCAGCAGCAGGTCGGTGTAGGGCCAGATGGTCTGTCCCTTGAGCGCCGGGCTGGTGAGTCGCGGGAACGGGCCTTCGGCGGTGGTGTACGAGGGCCGGTGGCAGACCGCGCACTGCGCCTGCGCGAACAGCTGCTGGCCGCGCAGCACCTGCGGATCGCGGGCATTGCGGCGCGCGGGCGGCGCGAGCGTGGCCTGGTAGAACACCACGTCGTCGAGGGTCTTGGCGTCGATCTCGGGCTGGCCGTTGCGCGCGCCGGTGGGCGCGGCCAGGCAGTCGGTCTGCGTGGGCGTGCAGGTTTCGTGCGGGAACTGCGCCGAGGTGATGCCGATGTCGCCGTGGAAGGCGCCCGCGGTCTGGTGCGCGAGCGTGGCCACGTTGGCCTTCCAGCCGAAGCGGCCCAGCATCTCGCGCTGCGCGAACACGTCCCACACGCGGTTGGGCTGGCCCTTGATCGGGCCGTCTGCCTCGGCCTGCGCGCGCGCGTTGTCCAGGATGGCCTGTTCGGGAATGGCCTCGAGCAGGCCCACGCCGATCATCTGCGGCGCGACGCGCGGGCTGGTCATGATGCCGGGCGCGAACGGGCCGTAGGCGAGGCGGTCGATCACGTACTCGGGCTTTTGCAGCGTGTAGCGCGTGCCGTCGGCAAAACGCCCGTGCACCGCGCTCCAGCGCAGGCGCACGCGGCCCTCGGGCTTCACGCCTTGCACCGCCGAGGTGTTGAGCTGGTCGCCGTACACCGGGTCGTGGCGCGGGCCGCCGTGTTCGTCGGTACCCGGCACCGAGAGGCGGATCAGCAGCGCGAGCGGGCTCTCGTCGGACAGGCCGCGCCGCCACGACGGCGGCTCGCCGCGGCCGTCCATGGCATGGCAGGCGCCGCAGGAGCGCGCGATGAAGTTGGGGCCCAGGCCGTCGCGCGCCTTGGTGCTCGCGGGCGCTTCGACCCAGTTGCGCTTGAAGAAGGAATTGCCGATCACGAAGCGCGTGCGCTCGGGATCGCTGAGGTTGGCCGCGGGAAACGAAAACGCGTTCTGGCCCGTGGCCCACACGGTGGTCTCGCCGCCGGGCTTTTCGCCCGGCGCATCGGTGGCGGCGTCGTCGGGCGCGGACACCGCCGCGACCGTGGTGGCCACCGCCATGGCCAGGCCCAGCACCGCCGCCGCGCGCTTCACGGCTGCACCAGCGTGAGTTTCTGGATGCCGATCGCGGCCGCCGCCGACACGATGTCGTTGGACTGCGCGGTCAGGCTCTTGATGGTGGCCTCGATCTTCGGCCGGCCCGCCGAGCCCATCACGATCGCGCGGTCGAAGGGCGCGGGAATGGCCTCGGCCGATTCCACCGAGGTGCGGATCTGCTGGCTGGTCTTGCTGGCAACCGCGGCGTCCTTGGCGTTCACCAGGTCGCGCAGGCTCGGGCCCTGCAGGGTGCTGCCGTCGGCGCGCACGTAGCGGCCCAGCCACACGTTCTCGATGCCCTTGGCGTTGGCCACCGCGTCGCGGTGGGTGTTGTCGGAGAAGCAGCTGTGCTCGTCCTCCTGGTCCTGGCTGGCGAGCGCCACTTCCAGGCGTTCGCCCGCGAGTTCGCCGCGCGAGAGCGAGCCCAGCGAGACGAACATCTTGCGCAGCGACTCGTTGCCGCCCTTTTCGAAGCGCGCGCGGTAGTTGTTCTTCGCGTTCGGGGCCCAGGCTTTCACGAGGGTGCCGAGGTCGTCGACCAGCAGCTCGGTGACCACGTTCAGGTACTGGCGGCGGCGGTCGGCGTTGGGGGCCTTGCCGTCGACGAAGTCCTCGAAGCTGCGGTTGCCGGGGCCGGTCTCGGACAGGTCCTGCCCCCAGAGCATGAACTCGATGGCGTGCCAGCCGGTGGCGATGTTTTCCTCGCCGCCTTTTTCGTTGAGGGCCGACAGCGCCTTCTTGGTGATGGCCTGCTTGCGGTTGTTGACGATGCCCGCGTTGGCCTTGCCCTGCACCGCGTCGACGTAGGACTCGTCCATGGGCCAGGCGTTGAGGCGGCCTTCGGGGCCGTTGTCGTTGTCGATCGGGCCGCCGTAGAAGCGGAAGGCCTCGGTCTGGCCGTAGAACTCGCGCGCGGCCAGCCAGGCCTTGCGGGCGGCGTCGAGGTTCGCCTGCGAGGGCGCGGCGGTCAGGGCCTTGACGGCGTCCTGCAGGGCCTTGGCGGCGTTGAGGGTGTCCTCGTAGTTGGCGTGAACCAGGGTGGCGTAGTGCGCGGCGACGCTGGCCGGGGTGGCCGCGGTCTGGGCGAACACGGGGGCGGCGAGGGCGAGCGAGAGCAGGGCGGCGGCGGCGGTGGTCTTCAGGCGCATGGGGGTCTCCCGGGTGGACATGCGCCGGATTCTAAATGCGAATAATTCTTAGCATTAACTTAAGATCGCGCGCCGGGGTTTCTTCAGGGCGCCGGCACGGGTGCCCGTGCCGCGGCTCACCCGCCCGGCGTCTGCCGCGCCAGAAACACCTGGTGCAGGGTGATCTTGCGCACCTCCACCTGGCTGGTCTGGATGTGCGTGCGCAGCAGCAGCGCCGCGCGGTCGGCGTTGTGCGCCAGCACCGCGCGCAGGATCTTGGCGTGCTCGTCGTAGGTCGCATCGATGCGCACCGGCTTGAGGAAGTCCAGCCGCCGGATGATGCGGATGCGCTCGGTCACGTCCTGGTGCACCCGCGACAGTTCGTCGTTGCCGGCGGCCCGCACCAGCGCCTGGTGGAAGGCCTCGTCCATCGCGGCCACCCGCGCCGGGTCGGTCTCGCGATCGGCCGCCGCCACCATCCATTGCTCCTTCAGGCCCTGCAGCAGGGCGCCGGGCGGGCCGTCCTGCTGGCACAGGCGCTGCACCGCCGCGGTCTCGAGCAACAGGCGCAGTTCGTAGAGCTGGTCGAAGCGGTTGAAGTCGAAGGGCAGCACGCGCCAGCCCGCGCGGAACATCACCTCCACGAAGCCCTCCTGCTGCAGGCGGATCAGCGCCTGCCTCACCGGCGTGCGCGACACGCCCAGGCGCTCGCACAACTCGTTCTCGGTGAAGCGGTCGCCCGGCAGCAGGTGGAAGTCGGCGATGTCGCGCTTGAGCTGTTCGTACACGCCGTCGGCGCGCGACGGCGGTGTGGCGGGACGGCGGGTTCGGGGGGCGGTCACGGGGACGCGTGTCGGTGGAGGGGGCGGTGGCCTGCGATTCTGCGCCTCAGGCGCGCACCGCGGCCTGGGGCAGCGCGGCCAGCAGGGC
This sequence comes from Hydrogenophaga crocea, assembly GCF_011388215.1. Classification (NCBI taxonomy): domain Bacteria; kingdom Pseudomonadati; phylum Pseudomonadota; class Betaproteobacteria; order Burkholderiales; family Comamonadaceae; genus Hydrogenophaga; species Hydrogenophaga crocea. The sequence goes on along the minus strand of NZ_CP049989.1, from coordinate 3,106,310 downwards.
CTGGCTCGGCGCGGTCCAGCCCACGATCGCGCCCTGCGCGCGGATCATCTCGATGGCCGCCGCCTTGAAGTGCGGAAAGTAGCTCTCGGTGCAGTCCTCGAGCAGCAGCGCGTCGTAGCCACGGTCGTTGGCCTCGCGCATCGAGGTCTGCACGCAGACCTCGGTGGTCACGCCCATGAACACCAGCTGCGTCACCCCCAGCGCCTGCAATCGCTCGTGCAGGCCGGTGGCGTAGAAGGCGCCCTTGCCGGGCTTGTCGATCACCAGCTCGCCCGGCGCCGGCGCGAGCGCGTCGATGATCTGGTTGCCCGGCTCGCCCGCGATCAGGATGCGGCCCATGGGCCCCACGTCACCGATGCGCAGGCTGGGCTTGCCGCGCAGGCGCTTGGCGGGCGGGCAATCCGACAGGTCGGGCCGGTGCGCCTCGCGCGTGTGCACCACCACGCCGCCCGCGGCGCGCCAGGCCCGCAGCACCGCGGCGCACGCCGGCACGATGGCCTGCAGCAGCGACACGTCGTTGCCCAGCGTTTCGCCGAAGCCGCCGGGCTCCACGAAATCGCGCTGCATGTCGATGATGACCAGCGCCGCGCGCGGGAAGTCGAGCCCGAAGGCAAAGGGTTGTGCGTCGATCGGCATCAGTGGCCTCCGCCCATGTGGGCCCCCAGGGTCTTGCGGTCGGCCTGTGCGGCCGGGGTTTCGAACGACACCCGGCCCTCGCTCATCACCACGATGCGGTCGGCGAGCTCCAGCAGTTCGTCGAGGTCTTCGCTGATCAGCAGCACGGCGCCGCCCTGCTGGCGCACGCCGCGCAGCCGGCCGTGGATCTCGCGCACCGCGGCGAAGTCGAGCCCGAACACCGGGTTGGCCGCGATCAGCACGCTGATCTCGCCGTGCAGCTCGCGCGCGAGCACCGCGCGCTGCACGTTGCCGCCCGAGAGGCTGCGGATGGGCGCGTTCTCGCCCTGCGTCTTCACGCCGTACTCGGCGATCCAGTCGCGCGCGCGGCGGCGCCATTCGGCAAAACGCAGCCGGCCGCCGCGGCACAGCGGCGCGCGATCGAAGTCGCGCAGCGCCATGTTCTGCGCCACCGAGAGTTCACCCACGCAGGCGTTGCGCAGCGGCTCCTCGGGCAGGCTGCGCACCTTCAGGCGGTGGTTCTCGGTGCGGCTGGCGGCATAGCTTTCGCCCTGCACGCGCACCTCGCCGCCGGCGCGCGGACGCTGGCCCACCAGGGCCTCCACCAGCTCGCGCTGGCCGTTGCCCGACACGCCCGCCACGCCCAGGATTTCGCCGGGCGCCACGCGCAGGCTGAGGTCGTGCACCGCGAGCGTGCCGCGGTCGCCCAGCACGCGCAGGGCGCGCACCTCGAGCGCGGGCGGCGCCTCGGGCGCGCCGGCGGCGGGCGCCGCGCGGGGGGCGCCCGGGATCGGCGACGGGGAGGCCGCGGCGTCGCCCACCATGGCCTCGGCCAGGCGTGCCGGGTCGGTGTCGAGCACCGCCCCGTGGTGCACCGCGCGGCCCCGGCGCAGCACGGTCACGTCGTCGGCATAGGCCATGACCTCGCGGAACTTGTGGGTGATGATGAGCACGGTGCACAGGCCGCTGAGCGCAAAGCCGCGCACGTGGCCCAGCACCTCGTCGGCCTCCTGCGGCGTGAGCACCGAGGTCGGCTCGTCCAGGATCAGCAGGCGCGGGCGCAGGTAGAGCTGCTTGAGCAGTTCGAGCTTCTGCTTCTCGCCCGCGGCCAGGGCCTGCGGGCGCGCGTCGAGGTCGAGCCGGAACGGCACCGTCTGCAGGAAGGCCTCGAGCTTCGCGCGCTCGCGCCGCCAGTCGATGGCCGCGCCCAACTGGCCGCCCGCGAGCAGCAGGTTCTCGGCCACCGTCATGCCCGGCGCCAGCGTGAAGTGCTGGTAGACCATGCCGATGCCCAGGCCGCGCGCCACCACCGGGTTGGCCACCGCCTGTTCGCGGCCATCGATCAGGATGCTGCCGCTGGTGGGCCGCTGGAAGCCCGCCACGCACTTCACCAGCGTGCTCTTGCCCGCGCCGTTCTCGCCCAGCAGCGCGTGCACCGTGCCCGGCGCCACCTTCAGGCCCACGTCCTGCAGCGCATCGAAACGGCCGAAGCGCATGCCCAGGCCGTAGGTCTCGAGCGCCATCGCGCCCTGGCCCGGGGGCAGGCCGCCGATGGGCGCGGCGGGGCCGTCGACGTTCCTGTCGGCGCTCATGCCAGCGCCGCCAGCAGGGCGGCCGAGGGGGCATGGGCGCCGAACACGCCGCCCTGCATGGTGATCATCTTCAGCGCGGCCTCGTGGTTGCCGCGGTCGGTCGCGGCGGTGCAGTCGGACAGCAGCAGGCATTCGAAGCCGCGGTCGTTGGCCTCGCGCATGGTGGTGTGCACGCACACGTCGGTGGTGATGCCGGCGAGCACCAGGTTCTGGATGCCGCGGGTGCGCAGGATGAGCTCGAGGTCGGTGGCGCAGAACGAGCCCTTGCCGGGCTTGTCGATCACCACCTCGCCAGGCAGCGGCGCGAGCTCGGGAATGAGCTCCCAGCCCGGCTCGCCGCGCACCAGGATGCGGCCGCAGGGCCCGTCGTCGCCGATGCCCACGCCGCCGGTGCCGATCTGGCGCGAGCGCCAGCGCTTGTTGGCGGGCAGGTCCGACAGGTCGGGCCGGTGGCCTTCGCGGGTGTGCATCACCGCGTAGCCCGCGCGGCGCATCGCGGCCATGGTGGCCTGCAGGGGTTCGATGGGCGCGCGGGTGAGCGAGATGTCGTAGCCCATCTTGTCCACGTAACCGCCGACACCGCAGAAGTCGGTCTGCATGTCGATCGCGATGAGCGCGGTGTTGTCGGGGCGCAGGTCGCCGTTCCAGGGCCAGGCGTAGGGGTGGGCGTCGACGAATCGTTCCATGGCGGCAGGGGCGTTCAGCGGTTGGAGGAGAGCTCGGTCGGGCTGCCCGGCACGATCTGGCCGGGCCGGCAACTGAGGACCAGGATGAGCAGCGTGAGCGCGTAGGGCAGGGTGTTGAAGAGGTGGTAGCCCCAGCCGATGCCCACCGATTGCAGCGCCGGGCCGATCGCGCCCGCGCCGCCGAAGAGCAGCGCCGCGCCCACGCAGCGCAGCGGGTTCCAGCGCGCGAAGATCACCAGCGCCACCGCGATCAGGCCCTGGCCGCTGGAGATGCCCTCGTTCCAGCTGCCGGGGTAGAACAGCGTGAGCGAGGCCCCGCCCAGGCCGGCGATGCAGCCGCCCGCGGCCGTGGCCGCGAGCCGGATGCCCGGCACCGAATAACCGAGCGCGCGCGCCGCGTGGGCCGAGTCGCCCGCGAGCCGCACCAGCAGGCCGGCGCGCGTGTGGGTGAAGCCCCAGGCCATGGCCAGCGCCAGCAGCACGCCCAGCGGCAGCAGCGGGTTGATCTGCAGCGCCGAGCGCACCGCGGGCGCGTCGCTCCAGAAGCCCAGCGGGATCGCGGGCAGCTGCGCCGCCTGCGGCTGGATCAGCGGTTTGCCGAGGTAGAAGGCCAGCCCCATGCCGAGCAGCATGAGCGCGATGCCGGTGGCGATGTCGTTCACGCGCGGCAACGCGCACAGCAGGCCGTGCAGCGTGGCCAGCAGCGCGCCCACGGCCGCGGCCGCGAGCACGCCGACCCAGGGCGAGCCGCTGAGGTAGGAGGCGCCGAAGGCCGCCATGGCCGACAGCACCAGCACGCCCTCCAGGCCCAGGTTGATGCGCCCGCCCTTTTCGGTGAGGCACTCGCCCAGGCTCACGAACAGGAAGGGCACGCCCACGCGCAGCGCCCCGCCCACGATGCCGCTGACCAGGATCAGCCATTGTTCGGCGCTCATCGCGGTTCTCCTTTCGGGGCCTCGGGCGTGCCGAGCACCACGGGCACGGGATCGGACGGGCCGAAGCGCCCGAGCGCGGCGAGCAGCGGTTTCCAGTCGCGCTCGCGCAGCGCCTCGCTGGCGAGGATCAGCACGAAGGCGATGCCTTGCAGCAGCAGCACCGAGGCGTCGGGCAGGCCGAGCCGGCGTTGCAGCAGGCTGCCCGCGGCGCCGAAGCCGCCGAACAGGATGGCCACCGGAATGATGGCCAGCGGCTGGTGCCGCGCGATGAAGGCCACCAGGATGCCGGCGTAGCCGTAGCCCGCGATCAGCGAGGCGTTGGCGTTGGTGTGCACCGCGGCCACCTCGATCGCGCCCGCCACGCCCGCGGCCGCGCCGCCGAGCGCACAGGCCAGCACGATCAGGCGCGTGGCCGGCAGGCCCACGAGCTGGGCCGCGCGCGGGTTGCCGCCCACCACGCACACCGAGAAGCCCGAGGGCGTGAAGCGCAGCCACAGGCCTGCCAGCAGGCAGGCCAGGGTGCCCACCACCAGGCCCCAGTGCACGTCCGAGCCCGCGATGGTGCCGATCAGCAGGCCCTCGCCCAGCGCGGGCGTGGACGGCTTGTTCAGGCTCGCGGGATCGCGCAGCGGCCCCTCCACCAGGTGCTTGAACAGGCCGATGGCGACGTAGGCCAGCAAGAGGCTGCTGATGGTCTCGTTGATGCCGCGGACCTGGCGCAGCCAGCCTGCGAGCGCGATCCACAGGCCGCCCGCGAGCGCGCCCGCGGCGCACACCAGCACCGTGCCCACGGCGTTGGCGGGCAGCGGCAGCGCGTGCGCGAGCGCCGCGCAGGCCAGGCCGCCCAGCACCAGCGCGCCTTCGCCGCCGATCACCGTGAGACCGGCGCGCGCGGGCAGGGCCACGCAGAGCGCGGTGAGCATCAGCGGCGCGGCGCGCTGCAGCGTGTTCTGCCACGAGAACGCGTCGCCGAACGCGCCCTTGAACAGCAGCACCCACACGGCCACCGGGTCCACGCCCGCGAAGGACACGATGAGGCCGAACACGCCAAGCGCGGCCACGATGGCGCCGGTGGGCAGGGCGATGGCGGCGAGGGCGTCGCGCATGGCGTGGGCCTGCTCAGACGCTGCCGATGACGCCTTCGACCAGGTAGTTCATCTTCTCGAGCTCGAGATCGGTCTGCTTGAAGGCCTTGCCCGCGGGGATCGCGGTCGCGCCCTTGTTGTCCTTGAGCGGGCCCTTGAAGATGTCGAAGCTGCCCGCGACCATCTGCGCCTTGATGCCGTCGGCCTGCTTCTTCGCGGCGTCGGTCACGGCGGGGCCATAGGCCGAGGGTTTGACGAAGCCTTCCTTGAGGCCGCCGCGCACGAAGTTGGGGTGCGGCTTGCCGCTGCGCGCGGCCTCGATGAAGGTGGTGTACGCGGTGAGCCAGTTCCACTCGGCGCCGGTGAGGTAGGCCTGCGGCGCGAGCTTGGCCTGGCTGGCGTGGTAGCCGCAGACCATCTTGCCGCGCTTGGCCGCGGTTTCCACGATCACCTTGGGGCCGTCCACGTGCATGGTGAACACGTCCACGCCCTGGTCGGCGAGGCTGTTCGTGGCCTCGGCCTCTTTCACCGGCATCGACCAGTCGCCGGTGAAGATCACGCTGGTGGTGATGCCGGGCTTGACCGAGCGCGCGCCCATGGTGAAGGCGTTGATGTTGCGCAGCACCTGCGGGATCGGCTTGGCCGCGATGAAACCGAGCTTGCCGCTCTTGCTCATGTGCGCGGCGATCACGCCGTTGAGGTACTGGCACTCGTCGATGTAGCCGAAGAAGCTCGCGGTGTTCTTGGGGTGCTTGCCTTCGGTCCACATGCCGCCGCAGTGGGCGAAGCGCACGTCGGGGTACTTGGCGGCCACGGCCAGCATGTGCGGGTCGAAGTAGCCGAACGAGGTCGGGAAGATCAGGCTCGCGCCGTCCTGCGCGATCATGCCGGTCATGGTGCGTTGCACCGCGGCGGTCTCGGGCACGTTCTCTTCCTCCACCACCTTCACGCCGGGCATCTTCTTGAGCTGGGCCGCGGCCTCGGCCTGGGCCTGGTTGTAGCCATAGTCGTCGCGCGGGCCGACGTAGATCACGCCGACCGTGATCGGCTTCTGCGCGAAGGCCAGGGGCGAGGCGGCGGCCGCGCCGAGCGCAGCCAGGGTCTTGATCGAATCGCGGCGGTTGGGCAGGAGAAGGCTCATGGCGAAGGCTCCGGTGGGGGTGGATGGGGCGGGGGAATCAGGCCAGCAGGCTCACGTGGGCGGCCACCACGCGCCAGCCTTCGGGCGTGCGCAGCCAGGTCTGGCTCTGGCGGCCCACGCGGTCGCTGCCGCTGCGGTGGAACTCGGTGTTGGCGGTGGCGAAGTCGCGGCCGTAGGTGGTGATGACGGTGCGGCCCAGGGTGCGCGCCAGGCCGGCCGCGGGCCGCGCGGCGCGAAAGGCCTGGATCTGCGCGTAGCCGTAGAGGTTTTCGGTGGCGCCGTAGCGCAGCGTGTGCGGGCTGTTCCAGAACAGCTCGTCGAGCACGGCCACGTCGTTGGTCACGAGCGCGGTCTCGTAGCGCTCGAAGGCCGCGGTCACCTCGGCCAGCACCGCGGGGTCGTTGATGGGCATCACGGCAGGGCTTCCTTCACGCGGGCCGCGCCCGCCTGTTCCAGCACCCGGCCCGCGCGCAGGGCCAGGTCTTCGCGCCAGGGCGCGGCGATCAGTTGCACGCCGAGGGGCAGGCCGTCGGTGCCCGAGGGCCACATCGGCGCGGCCACCACCGGGCAGCCCGCGTAGGACACCGGCTGGGTGAGCAGGCCGATGGAGGGCCGGCAGGGCAGGCGCTGGCCGTTGACCTCGATCCACTCGCTGCCCAGCGCGGGTGCGGGCACGGGGGTGGCCGGCGCGATCAGCAGGTCCCAGTCGCGGAACAGGGCATTGACCTGGTCGCGGTAGACGCGGCGAAAGCGCTGCGCGCGCACGTACCAGGCGGCGGGCTGCAGCGCGCCGGCGATGAAGCGGTCGACCGAGAGCGGTTCGAAATCGCCCATGCGCTCGCGCAGGCGCTGCAGGTGCAGCGCGCCGCCCTCGCTCGCGCTGGTGATGAAGGCGGCCGCGCGGGCCTCGGCCGCGAAGGGCCAGAGCACGGTCTCGCGCGCCCCGAGCGCGGCAGCGGCCTGGGCCACCGCCTCGCGCGCGGGCGCGTTCGCGTGCGCTTCGAAGTAGCCGCCGAGCACGCCGATGCGCAGGCCCTGCACGCCCTGCTCGAGCGCGCGGTGCGTGGGCTGCACCCGGGTGGCGAAGCAGCCGGGGTCGAGCGGGTCGGGGCCTTGCAGCGCGTCGTAGGCCAGCGCCAGGCCGGCCGCGTCGTCGGCGAAGGGGCCGAGGTGGTCGATGCTGGCCACGAAGGGAAAGCTGCCGCGGCGCGAGAGCCGGCCGAAGGTGGGCTTGAGCCCCCACACGCCGCAGAACGACGCGGGCACGCGGATCGAGCCGTTGGTGTCCGAGCCCAGGGCCAGCGGCACCTGGCCGCCGCCCACCGCGGCGCCGCAGCCGCCCGAGGAGCCGCCCGCGCTGTGGCCCGGTCGGTGCGGGTTGTGCGTGGGCCCCTCGTGGCTGTTCTCGGTGGTGAAGCCGTAGGCGTACTCGTCCATGTTGAGCGCGCCCACGAGCACCGCGCCCGCGGCCTGCAGGCGCTGCACCAGCACCGCGTCGGCCGGCGCGGGCGGGTTCGCGCGGTTCACCTTGGAGCCCGCGAGCGTGACCTCGCCCGCGATGTCGAACAGGTTCTTGACCGCGAAGGGCACGCCCGCGAGCGGGCCCACGGCCTCGCCGCGCGACAGCCGCGCATCGATCTGCGCGGCCTGTGCGCGCGCGGCCTCGAAGCGCGTGCCGGTGAAGGCGTTGAGGCGCGGTTCGGTGGCCTCGATGCGCGCGATGCAGGCCTGCAGCACCTCGCTGGCGCGGGTGCGGCGGGTGGCGATGGCGTGGGCGGTCTGGCTGAGCGTGGGCATGGGCACCTCAGCGCGGCGTTGCCGGGGCCGATGGAAACGGCGCGGGGCAGTAGAGCGCCACCGGCTCGGTCTCGTCGTCGAGCGCGAAGGCCTGCAGCCGCGCAGCGAGCGCGGCGGTGCGCTCCAGGTGGCCGGCCACGCGCGCGGCGCGCTCGGCGTCCAGCGGCAGTTCGAGCAGCGCGGCCGCGGCCTGCACGTAGGCGAGCGTGGCGGCCCCGTTCACCGCCGCACCTCGCGCTGGAAGATCTCCAGGCTGCGCTTCTTGGCGGCCACGAAGCTGGCCTCGGAGAGCGTGGCCGTGGTGCGCGGGCGCGGGTCGTCGTAGGGCAGGATCTCGGCGACCTTGGTGGGCCGCTTGGTGAGCAGCAGCACCTGGTCGGCCAGGTACACCGCCTCTTCGAGATCGTGCGAGACCAGCACCATGGTGGTGCCGGTCTGCATGAACACCTCCTGCAGCTTCTCGCGGATGAACAGCGTCATCTCGAAGTCGAGCGCCGAGAAGGGTTCGTCGAGGAACAGCACCTCGGGCTTGGGCGCGAGCGCGCGCATGATGGACGCGGTCTGCTGCTGGCCGCCCGAGAGCTCGTAGGGGAAGCGCTTGAGGTCGAACTTGACGTCGAACGAGGCCACGAGCTCTTCCATGCGGCGGTCGACCTCGGCCTTGCTGCGGCCCTCGAGCTTGAGCGGGTAGGCGATGTTGTCGATGGTGCGCATCCACGGGAACATCGCTTCGCGGTAGTTCTGGAACACGTAGCCGATCTTGGTGTCCTTGAGCGACTTGCCGTCGAACAGGATCTCGCCGCTGTCGATCGGGATCAGGCCCGCGATCATGTTGATCAGCGTGCTCTTGCCGCAGCCGTTGGGACCGAACACCGAGACGATCTTGTGCTTGGGGATGTCGAGGTCGAAGTTCTCGTACAGCGGCCAGCCCGCGAAGTACTTGGTGAGGCCGCGGATGGTGATGTGCGTGCCCGCGGGCCCGGGCTGGAAGCGCGGCGCCGGCACGTCGGCGAACACGGGGGCGTTGACCAGGGTGTTCATCGGCCGCTCCAGTGCACGATCTTGCGTTCGATGAGCAGGAACAGCACGTTGAGCGCATAGCCCAGCGCGCCCGCGGCGAGGATGGACGCGTACATGTCCTTCACGTTCATCACCTGCTGCGCGTTGATGATGCGGTTGCCCAGGCCGCTGTCGGCGCCGATGAACATCTCGGCCACGATCACGATCACCAGCGCCATGGACACCGCCGAGCGCAGGCCCACGAAGCTCGGTTGCAGGCTTTCCCAGACCAGCACGTCCTTGAACACCTGCCAGCGGCTGGCGCCCATGACCTTGGCCGCCATCACCCGCTGCTTGCGAGCGTTGATCACGCCGTAAGCGCTGTTGAACACCACGATGAGCAGCGCGCCGAAGGCCGCGATGGCGACCTTGTTGATGTCGGACACGCCGAAGATCATGAGGAACAGCGGGATCAGCGCCGACGAGGGCGTGGAGCGGAAGAAGTCAATCAGGAACTCCACGCTGCGGTAGGCCTTCTCGGTGCTGCCGAGCACGATGCCCAGCGGCATGCCGACCACCGCCGCGATCAGGAAGGCCTGCACCGTGCGCCACACGGTGACGAGGAAATCGCCCAGCAGCGGGCCGCCCGCGAGGCCGCCGAACAGCGCGCCCAGCGCGGCCATGGGCGGCGGCAGCAGGATGGGCTTGATGAAGCCCAGCCGCACCACCAGGTCCCACACGATGAACAGCACCAGCGGGCCCACGAAGGGCAGGGCGCGGCTCCAGTCGGTCTTCTTGGGGAGCGCGGGCGCGCCGCTCGAGGCGGGCGGGCTCCAGGGCTTGGCCGCTTCCATCGCCTCAGCCCTTGTAGAGCATGGTCTCGACCATCAGGCGCGAGCTGAAGATGCCCTTTTCGCTGAACAGGTCGAAGAACTTCTGGAAGTGCGCCACGTCGGCCGGCGTGAACTCGTTGTACATGGTGTACGCGGCCAGCGGCACCTCGCCCGTGAGCGCGCCTTCGATCGGGGTGTAGCCCTTGAGGTACTGGCGCGCTTCGGTGGCCTTGGTGCGCACGTAGGTCACGCCCTTGCCGTAGGCGGCCACGAACTTCTTGGCGGCCTCGGGGTTCTTCTTGATGAAGTCCGACGACAGCGAGGCCGAGCCGCCGAACCACGGCGCCATGGGGTCGCCGAGCACGTAGCGCGCGATCACGCCGGCCTCGAGCACGCGGGTGGTGCCGTTGAGGCGGCCGATGGTGCCGGTGGGTTCGAGCGTGTAGGCGCCGTCGACCTGGCCCGCGGCGAGCGCGGCCACGTGCTGGCCGATCGGCAGTTCGACCACGGTGGCGCCGGTGGCGCCGCCGCGCTCGAGGATGGTCTTGGCCAGGGTGACGTTCTGGATGCCCGGGCCCGAGGCGACGCGCTTGCCCTTGAGGTCGGCCATGACCTTGGCCGGGCTGGCCACGGGCACGATCACCTCGTCGAGCACGTTCTTCACGTTGCTCGGGTTGGAGCAGAAGATCTTGAAGGTGCCGGGCTGGGCGATCTCGCCGATGGCGATGTTGGCCGAGCCGGTGCCGTTGGCCGTGCCGTCGGCGCGGTTGGACAGCACGGCCTCCATCACCTGCTGCGCGCCCGCGAACTTCAGCGGCTCCACGTCGAGCCCGGCCTCCTTGAAGTAGCCGAGTTCGATGGCCGCGTAGAACGGCAGGCCGGCCGCGATCGGCCAGTAGCCGATGCGCACCTTGGGCGCGGCCTGCGCGTGCACCTGCGGCGCACCCAGGGCGCCGAGCACGGTGGCGCCGGCGCCGAGCTGGATCAGCTGGCGGCGGCGGGAAGAAACGGTGGCGGGGGCGGCGTGGTGTTTCATGGACAACTCCTGCAAGGTCGGTGAAGGCAATGGAAAAGAAAAAGGGGGATCAGGCGGTGGCGGCCGGCGCGCTGCGCGCGGCCTGCGCGAGGTAGTTGCGCCAGCCGCCGTGGCCGGTGATGTCGAGTGCGCCCAGCGTGGCCTGCTGTTCGCAGACGAAGCCCTGCACGCGCTCGCCGTTGACGAGGTCCAGCGTGCCGATGCCCAGCGGCGCGGGGATCAGGGCGACGAAGCTGCCGTAGTGGCGCAGCGGCATGTCCCAGACCTCGACCGCGATCGGCGCGCCCTGGCCCGGTGCCACGCGCACCAGACCGGGTTTGGGCGGCGTGGTGCCGGGCAGCGCGTAGAAGCGGTAGTCGGCGCTGGTGAAGGTGCTGGTGATCAGGCGCGCGTCGCGCTCGGTGAGCTGGGCGTTGAGCGGCATGCCGCTCAGGTGCGCGCCCACCACCGCGAGCTTCACGCGGGGCTCGGGGGCATCGAGTGGCAGGGCTTCGGGCGCGGGCAGCGGTTCGCCGGTGGCGCCCTGGGTGAGACCGCTGGCGTGGTGCAGGCGCTGGCCCAGCTCGAGCAGCGGCCAGTCCATGCCCGCAGGCGCGATCAGCGTCACGCCGAAGGGCAGGCCGTCGGGCCGCAGGCTGACGGGCACCGCGAGCGCCGCGTGGTCGAGCAGGTTGACGAAGTTGGTGTACGCCCCGAGCGCGCGGTTGAGCGCCACCGGGTCGGCCTGCATGTCGGCGATGGCCACGTGGCGCGGTGCGGTCGGCACCACCATCACGTCGAAGGCCCGCCAGGCCTGGCGCGTCTGTTGCGACAGTGCCTGCAGCCTGACCTGCGCCTCGCACCAGTCGGCCGCCGAGTAGCCGCGGCCCTTGGCCACGATGCTGCGCACGGGTTCGATCACCTGGTCTTCGTGGGCGTCGAAGAAGGCGCGGATGGCGGCGTAGCGCTCGGCCACCAGCGCGCTTTCATAGAGCAGGTCGGCGGCTTCGGCGAAGGGGCGGTAGGTGAAGCGCACGGGCTCGCCGCCCAGGGCCTGCAGCTGCGCGATGGCCTGCTCGAAGGCGGCGCGGCTGGGCGCGTCGCAGGCCGAGAGGTCGTCGGGCACGCCGAAGCGGAAGCGGCGACCCCAGGGCTGGCGCACCAGCGCGAGCTCGCGCGAGTACGGGTCTTGTGCATCGGGCGCGGCGATCTGGGTCAGCACGCGCGCGGCGGTGGCCACGGTGCGCGCGAACACCGACACGCAGTCGATGCTCTGCGCGGCGGGCACCACGCCCCGGGCGCTCACCAGGCCGCGTGAGGGCTTCAGGCCGACGATGTTGTTCAGGCCCGCGGGCACGCGGCCCGAGCCGGCGGTGTCGGTGCCGAGCGAGAAATCGACCTCGCCGCGCGCCACCACCACGGCCGAGCCGGAACTGGAGCCGCCCGAGACCAGCGCCGGGTCGAAGCTGTTGGGCACGGCCCCGTACGGGGAGCGCGTGCCGTTGAGACCGCAGGCGAACTGGTCGAGGTTGGTCTTGCCGACCAGCGTGGCCCCGGCGTCGAGCAGGCGCTGCACCACGGTGGCGTGGGCGGTGGGCGTGTGCGCGAAAGCGGGGCAGGCCGCGGTGGTGGGCCAGCCGGCCACGTCGATGTTGTCCTTGACCGCGAAGCGCAGGCCCGCGAGCGGGCCGCTGGCCGCGCCGCTCAGGGGCTGGGGCGGTTGGTGCAGCCAGGCGGTCTGCCAGGCCGCGGCCGGGGCACGGGGGGTGGAATCGGTTGGCACCATCTTGGGTCATCCCATCTTGGATACAAGATGTGAGGCAAGACCAATGCCAACCCGTGGCGCGGCACGGTGGCCAGCCGCCAGCCGGCAGGCCGGCCCGGGCCGCGGGGCGAGGGGCAGGGGCGGCGGGAGGGATCAGGCCGCCGAGGGGCGGGCGGCCATCCGGTCGCGCCAGGCCGCCAGCGCGGGCAGGCCCAGCTCGGCCGGCTTCCACTTGAGCAGGCGCGCGAACTCGATGGTGCAGAAGGCCGTGATGTCGGCGATGGTGAAGCGCTCGCCCGCGACCCAGGGCTGGCGCTGCAGTTGCGCGTCGAGCCAGCGCAGGGTCTCGAGCGCCTTGGCCTGCTGCGAGGCGCCGAAGTCGGGGAACTGCGGCTGTTCGAGCACCGCGAGCCCCGGGTGCTGGTGGCGGATCGCCTGGGCCAGCGGCAGCGTGATGGACCACTCCACCTGGCGGTCGGCCATCTCGATGAAGGCGCGCTCCTCGGCGTTGCGGCCCATGAGGTCGGGCTCGGGGTGCAGGCCTTCGAGGTAGGTGCAGATCGCGCGCGACTCGCTCAGCACGCGGCCGTCGCCGAGTTCGAGCACGGGGATGCGCGCCATCGGGCCGCGCGAGAGCAGCGGGTGCGCGCGGTGCTCGTGCGCGTTGATGTCGACCAACACCTGCTCGATGCCGGTGATGCCCTTCTCGGCGATGAACATCTGCACGCGGCGCGGGTTGGGGGCGCGCTCGGACACGTAGAGCTTCATGCCGCGCCCCCGGGTTTGAGGCTCTGGCCGGTCTCCATGAGCTTGCGCGCGTCTTCGGCGAAGCGCTGCGCCGCGGCCTCGCCGTCGCGCGAGAGGTCGACCGCCGGGGCCGGGCGTTCGATGCCGCGCTGCACCGCGGGCCGCGCGCGGATCGCGTCGCGCCAGCGCTTGAGGTGCGGCAGGTCGTCGATGTCCACGCCGGACCAGCGGTGCGTGCGCACCCAGGCCCAGTTGGCGATGTCGGCGATGGAATAGTCGCCCGCGAGGTACTCGTGCTCGCGCAGGTGGCCGTCGAGCACGCGAAACAGGCGCTTGCTCTCGCCCTGGTAGCGCTCGATCACCGCGGGGATCTTCTCGGGGAAGTAGCGGAAGAACACATTGGCCTGGCCCATCATGGGCCCGATGCCGCCCATCTGGAACATCAGCCACTGCATCACGCGCGAGCGGCCCTTCGCATCGGCGGGCATGAGGCGGCCGGTCTTCTCGGCCAGGTAGACCAGCACCGCGCCCGACTCGAACACCGCGAAGCCGCCGGCCTCGCGGTCGACGATGGCGGGGATGCGGCCGTTGGGGTTGATGGCCAGGAAGGCCGGCGTCTTCTGCTCGCCCTTCGTGAGGTCGAGCACGTGCAGTTCGTAGGGCAGGCCCAGCTCCTCGAGCGCGATCGAGGCCTTGTGGCCATTGGGCGTGGCGGCGGTGTAGAGGTCGATCATGGCCGCATGTTAGTGTGCTGTCCCGCCAATAGCCGACGTTTCGTTCGATGGATGCGGCGCAGCGAAACGTCGGCTATTGGCGGGACAGCACACCAAGCGCGACACCGCGCGGGCGGTGTCGGCTGCGCGACCGCTCAGGCCATGAAGCCCAGGTCCACCGGGTAGTCGGTGCCGCCGAAGTTGCCGATGTGCGGCAGGATCTGGCCCAGCTCGGCGTTGCTCACGCCGAACCAGCGCGCCAGCGTGGCCGCGTACTGGTCGACCGAGGTGCTGGGCAGCAGCCGGCCCTGGCCCACGTGCCACTGGTCGAAGGCGTCGCTGGTGCTGTTGGTGACGCTCACCGGCGGCGCCTTGCCCACGAAGCGCGCGCCCTGCACCGCGCCGCCCACCACGAAGTGGTGCGAGCCCCAGCCGTGGTCCGAGCCGTCGCCGTTGGAGGTGAGCGTGCGGCCGAAGTCCGAGGCGGTGAAGGCCGTGACGCTGTTGGCCACGCCGAGCTGCACCGTGGCGTCGTAGAAAGCGCTGAGCGCGCCGCTCAACTGGCCCATGAGGTTGGCCTGACCGCTGATGAGGTTGTCGTGCAGGTCGAAGCCGCCCATGGACACGAAGAACACCTGGCGCTTGGTGCCCAGCACGTTGCGCGCAGCGATCAGGCGCGCCACCAGGCGCAGCTGGTTGGCCAGGCCGTTGTTGGCGGGGAAGGCGTTGAACGGCGCGTTGGCGGCGGGGAACTGGTTGAGCGCGTTGGTGAGCGCGCCCTCGGTGCTGTAGGCGCGCGCCGTCACCAGGTTGTATTCGTTCTCGAGCACGTGGCTGCGCGACTGCAGCGCGAGCGTGGTCATGGCCGCGCGCACCTGGGCCGAACCGTACACGTTGCCGTTGAGGCTGTTGATGCGCACCGCGCCGTTGCTGCTCACCTGGTAGCTCAGCGCCTGGTCGCCCGAGAGGAACACGGTGTTGCCCGCGACCGAGATGCAGGTGAGCACGTTGTTGGTGTTGGAGGACCGCGCGAGGTCGCCGGTCTGGCCGCCCCAGCCGGTGGTGGTGCCTTCGGGGGCCGAGGTCATCCACACCGATTGCTGGTCGTTGTGCGAGAACAGCTTGGGCGGCTTGGGGTAGAGCACGTTGTTGCTGCTGTTGTACTGCTGGCGCGTGAGCGGCACCACCAGCGGCCCCACGTTGAGCTGCACCGCGGCCACGCCGCCGTTGAACAGGCCGGCCAGGCCGGTCATGGCGGGGTGTAGCGCGTACTGCTTGCCGTCGGGCAGCGGCGTGGTGGGGTTGAGCACCGTGGCCGCGAGGTCGGCGCGCGGGATGGCGATGCCGCCGCGGATGGTGGCGTACTGGCTGTGGCTCGTGGTGTCGTAGTTGATGACGGTGTTGGCGTAGTCGTTGCCGCCGAACAGGAACACGCAGACCAGGGCCTTGTAGTCGGTGGCGTCGAAGGCCGCGGCCTCGCCGATGGCCGCGAGGTTGAGCGCGGCGGGCAGGGCGGTGCCGGTGAAGGCGAGCTGGCCGGCGCGGCGCAGGAAGGCGCGGCGCGTGTGTTTGGCGGGGTCGATCAGGTACATGGCGGGGCCCTCACTTCTGAACCAGGTATTCGGGGCAGCCCATGACCAGCAGGATCGCGGCCCAGACGCGGCGGTTGCGCGCGTCGGCGCTGCTCGACGCGGTCAGCGGCGTGGCCTGCAGGGCATTGACGATCACGCTGCGCGTGGCGCTGCTGAGCTGGCCCGCGGTGAGCACGAGATCGAGGTGGTTGACCAGCGCGGTGGCGTCGAGCGCCAGCGCGAGTTCGGTCGCGTAGTTGGCCTTGACGTCGTACACGTAGTTGGTCCACGAGGCCTCGGGCACGGTCGGGTTGGGGCAGTTGATGCCGCGCTCGATCACGCCCTGCATGAAGTTGAGGTAGCCGCCCACGCTGGTTTCGTTGACGAGCTGGAACTCGGGCGCCGTGGCGTTGGCGTTGGCCATGGCGGTGCCGGGCGGCACGTAGCCGGGGCGGAAGAAGTTGAACACCGAGGGCGCGCGCAGCGGGCTCTGGCCCAGTTGCGTGCCGGCGTTGCTCAGCTCGAAGATCTTCCAGCTGCCCGCGGCCGAGGTGACCGAGAAGGTGCGCGCCCACTGGATGAAGCGCAGCATGGGCTCGCGCAGCCGGCCGTGCGTGGGGCTGGCGAGCGAGGCCGCGCCGCGCGCCTCGTCGTCGAGCAGGATGGCCAGCCACACGGCCTTGAGATCGCCGCGCACGCCCTTTCCGTTGTCGTTGAACTTGCGCGCCACGCGCTCGACGTAGCCCGGGCTCGGGTCGCTCGTGACCAGGCGCTGGATCATCTGGCGCGCGAAGAACGGGCCCACGTTGGGGTGGTTGAACAGCGTGTCGAGCGCGGTCTGCAGCGCCGCGCGGCCCGGCGTGCCCGCGGGCACCACCGCGCCGAGAAAGCGCGCTTCGAGCGTGGAATGGCGGTTCTCGCGCAGGCTCATGGGCTTGCGCGCGAAGGCGCTCGATTCCACGGTGTAGCTCTGGCCCGGCGGGGTGATGCGCACGCCGTCGGAGGTGTCGAAGTCCCAGCCCGTGAACACGCGGGCGAGGTGGGTCACGTCGTCTTGCGTGTAGGTCTCGATCGGACGGCCGCCGCTCAGGCGCGGCGTGCCGTCGATGTTGAGTTCGAGCAGGCCGATGGTGAAGAGCTGCATCACCTCGCGCGCGTAGTTCTCGTCGGGCACGCGGCCGGTGGCGGGGTTTTCCTTCTGGTTGCCCTTGGTGTTGAGGAACCAGCCCATCGCGGGGTGCAGGGTCACGTCTTCGAGCAGCTGGCGGAAGTTGCCGAAGGCGTTGCGCACCAGCATGTCCCACCAGGCCGCGTAGGCGTGGCTGCGCCAGGTGAACTCGGCCGAGGTCATCGAGGTGACGAAGAGCTCGGAAAGCGCGAGCGCGCAGCGCTTGCGCATCATGTCCGGGCCGCTGAGCAGCTGGGCCCAGATCATGAAATCGGCCGGGTAGGTGTTGAAGTAGTAGTTGTTGCTGTTGTTGGCGCCGTAGCCGCGCGCCTCGAGCCAGTCCCAGCCGCTGGAGCGCAGCGGCTGCTGGAACTGGCGCGCGAGCCACATGGGGTAGCCCTCGCCGCGCAGCGCGGCGATCTCGGCGCGCGTGGACGAGAACTGCGCCTGCTGCAGGAAGCGCGCGGCCTCGGCGTCGCTGGCCGGGGCGAGGCTGCTGTAGCCCGCGGTGGAGAAGTCGACCACCGGCACGAAGGGCGTTTCGTCGGCCGAGCCGCCGCCCGAGCCGCCGCCGCCGCCGCACGCGGCCAGCGCCGCCGCCGCGGCCACGCCCGCCGCGGCCTTCAGCGCGCGGTCGCTGCCGGCCTCGGGCCCGGCCGCGGCCTGCGCCGCCGCCGCGTCATCCGCGATGCATCCGTCGGTCCAGGCGTCCTGTTCCTTCGCTGCCATGCTCCACCTCCTGATCGATGGGGCGCGAGTCTAGGCAGGCGTGATGGCGCCGTGAGAGCAGGTTGCGAGTCGTTACAGACGGTTGTCGCGGCGCCGCGCCAGCCGCTGGACGGCATACCACTAGGGGGTATGCCAAGGCCGCTTGTCGTTCAGAGGCTGCGCGCGGCGTGCAATTCCGCACGCGTGCGCTCGGCCGCGGCGCGCGCGGCGGCGGCGAAGTCGTCGCCCGCCGACGCGTAGAGGATGGCGCGCGAGGAATTCACCACCACCGGGCCGGTGATGGTGTCGCCCTGCATGCGCAGGCCGGCGCGCACCGTGGCCGCGGCGTCGCCGCCCTGCGCCCCCACGCCGGGGATCAGCAGGGGCAGCGTGGGCGCGAGCGCGCGCACGCGCTCGATCTCGTTGGGGTAGGTGGCGCCCACCACGAGGCCGAGCTGGCCGTTGAGGTTCCAGGGCCCTTGCGCGAGCCGCGCCACGTGTTCGTAGACCAGGGGCTGGCCGTCGATGGAGGCCAGGCGCTGGGCCTGCAGGTCGTCGCCGCCGGGGTTGGAGGTGCGGCACAGCAGGAACGCGCCCTTGCCGTGGTGCTTGAGGTAGGGCTGCACCGAATCGAAACCCATGAAGGGCGAGAGCGTGACAGCGTCGGCGCCGTAGCGCTCGAAGGCCTCGATGGCGTATTGCTCGGCGGTGCTGCCGATGTCGCCGCGCTTGGCGTCGAGGATCACGGGCACCTGCGGCGCGCTGCGGTGGATGTGGGCGATCAGGCGTTCGAGCTGGTCTTCGGCGCGGTGCGCGGCGAAGTAGGCGATCTGCGGCTTGAAGGCGCAGGCCAGGTCGGCGGTGGCGTCGACGATGGCGGCGCAGAAGTCGTGGATGCGCGAGGCGTCGTTGCGGAAGCGGCCGGGGAACTTCGCCGGGTCCGGGTCGAGGCCCACGCACAGCAGACTGGTGTTGGCGCGCGTGGCGGCCTGCAACTGGTCGATGAAGGTCATGGGCCGATTTTAGGTGGGGCCTTGTAGCGGGCGCGACCGGGCCGGCGCCGGCGGGCCGCTAGCATCCGCGCCCATGCATTCGATCTCCCGCCAGCACCTGGTCCTGCTCGTCCTGCTCACGCTCATCTGGGGCGTCAACTGGCCCATCATGAAGGTGGGCATCATGGGCTACCACCCGCTGAGCTTTCGCGTGCTGAGCATGTGGATCGGCCTGCCGGTGCTGGGCCTGGTGCTGGTGTGGCGCAAGGTGCCGTTTCGCGTGGCGCGCGAGCACTGGGGCCCGCTGGTGTGGCTCACGGTGTTCAACATGCTGGTGTGGCACACGCTCGCGGTGCTGGCGGTGCAGTCGCTCTCCAGCGGGCGCGCGGCCATTCTGGGCTACACCATGCCGGTGTTCTCCGCCATCGTGGGCGCGGTGTGGTTCGGCCAGCGCCTGCCCTGGCGCGCCTGGGCCGGCGTGGCGGCCGCCGCGCTGGGCGTGACGCTGCTGCTCTGGCACGAATTCGTGCGCCTGTCGGGCGCGCCGCAAGGCGTGGCCATGATGCTGGTGGCCGCGGCCGTGTGGGCCGTGGGCACGCAGATGATGCGGCGCACCACGCTGCCCTATTCCACGCTCACGCTGTGTTTCTGGATGACCGTGGTGGCCACGGTCTGGATGAGCTTCATGGCCTGGCTGCTCGAGCGCCACCTGTGGACGGCGCTGCCCTCGCCCACGGTGTGGGCCACCATCGTCTACAACGCGCTCGGCGTGTTCGCGTTCGCGCAGGTGGCCTGGCTGATCCTGGCGCGCGACCTGCCGCCGATCGCGTCGACCCTGAGCGTGATGATGATCCCGGTGCTGGGCGTGTTCACCGGCGCGTGGTGGCTGGGCGAGGTGCTGCACTGGCAGGACTGGGCCGCCGTGGTGCTGATCATGGTGGCCATCGCATCGGTGTTGTGGCCCGCGCGCGCCGCCGGGGCGCGCTGAGCCTCACTGCGCCATCGCCATGCACAGATCGGCCCAGGCCTTGGCCTTGTCGATCGGCGTGCGCAGCAGGTAGGCCGGGTGGTAGGTGACGATCACCGGCACGCCTTCGTAGTGGTGCACGCGGCCGCGCAGGCGGCCGATGGGCTCGGTGGTCTTGAGCAGCGACTGCACCGCGAAGCGCCCCATGGCGATGATGAGCCGCGGCTTCACGAGCGCCACCTGGCGCGCGAGGTAGGGCTCGCAGCGCAGCACCTCTTCGGGCGCGGGGTTGCGGTTGGCCGGCGGGCGGCACTTGAGCACGTTGGCGATGTACACGCTGCGCGCGGCCTCGTCGCTGGTGCGCGAGCGGCCGCAGGCGCGCAGCATGGCGTCGAGCAATTGACCGGCCGCGCCCACGAAAGGCTCGCCCTGGCGGTCTTCGTTCTCACCCGGGGCCTCACCCACGATCATCCAGTCGGCCTGCGTGTGGCCGACGCCGAAGACGGTGTTGCGGCGCGATTCGCACAGGCCGCAGGCGCGGCAGCCGGCCACGGCCTCGCGCAGCGCGGGCCAGTCGAGGGTGGCGATGTCGGCGCGCGCGGCGACCGTGGCGGGGGCAGCCGCGGCGGCGATGACGGGCGCTGCAGCAGGTGCCGCGGTGGGCGCCTGGACCGGGGCAGGTGCCGGGTGGCGGGCCGCGGACACCGCGGGCGGCGCCGGCTCGGCCACCACCGGGGCGGCCGGCGGTTCGGGGTCTGCCGCGGTGGCGGTGGCGGCCGCGGGCCGGGGCTTGGGCAGCCACAGTTTCACGCCCATCTCGGCCAGCATCGCGCGCTGGCGGGCATCGAGTTCGCGCACCCAGCGGTCGTCGGCGGTCATGCCTGCGGCTCCGGCGCGTGCAGCGGCAGTTTCATCACGATCGCGTCCTCGCGCTGCGTGCCCGACAGCGGGTAGTAGGCGCGGCGCAGACCCACGGCCTCGAAGCCGCAGCGTTCGTACAGCCGCCGCGCGGGTGCGTTGCTCTGGCGCACCTCGAGCCACAGCGTGTGCGCGCCTTCGCCGCGCGACCAGAGGGCGAGCGCGTCCATCAGCACCCGGGCCCAGCCCTGGCGCTGGTGCGCCGGCGCCACCGTGATGTTGAGCAGGTGCACCTCGTCCACGCCGCGCATGGCCACCAGGTAACCCAGCAGGCACAGGCCGTCGTCGCGCACCGGGAAGGGCTGTTCGCCAGGCAGCACCTGGCCCAGCAGCAGCACCGCCCGGTGGCCGGCCTGCAGCGAATCGCGGAAATGCTTGCGCGTCCAGGGGTGGCCGTAGGCACGGGTCTCGATGGCGTGCACCGCCTCCAGGTCGGCCTCGGTCATGGGCGCGAAGCGCACCGCGCGTTCGCTGGCCGCGGCCTGGGCCGGCAGGGGAAGGTCGGCGCAGGCGGTGGTCATGCGCTGCCCTCGCGTTCGGCCGTGGTGCGCGCGACCTTGTCGCGCACGTACAGCGGCAGCGCGTCGCGCGCGGCCACGGCGCGGCCCGCGGCCAGCAGGCCGGGCGCCAGGCGCAGCAGCGCCTCGGCCGTGGGCAGGGCGCTGCGGCGCTGGCCGTTCAGCTGGCCCAGCGCGTCGCCGTACACGCCGAAGGCGTTGCCCGCGAGCAGGGTGTCGGGGCCGTCCAGGCCCTGGTCGGCCAGCCAGCCCGCGAGCGCCGCGGGCGCGCACAGGCGCGCCGGTGCGATCTCGACCAGGCCCTGCGGCGTGTGCGCGTAGGCCGCCACATAAAGCTCGTCCATGCGCGCGTCGAGCAGCGCGGCGGTGTGGCGCGGCGCGGGGTGGCCGTCGGCCGCGTGGTCGGCGCGCGCCTGCTCGGCCAGCGCGAGCAGCGTGTCCACCGGCAACAGCGGCAGCCCGTGCGGGTGGCGCGCATTGCGTGTGCCGTAGGCCAGGCCCTGGGCCACGGCGCAGGCCGTGCGCAGGCCGGTGAACGAGCCGGGCCCGCGGCCGAAGGCGATGGCATCGAGATCGCCGAGCCGCCAGCCCGCGGCGTCGAGCAGGGCCTGCACCTGGGGCAGCAGCGTGGTCGAGGCCTGGGCGCCACCGGCGCCGCTGAAGCGGTGCAGCGCGCCGCCCGGCCGTGCCTCGCCCAGCGCGAGCGACAGCGTGTCGGTGCTGGTCTCGATGGCCAGGAAGCGCGCGCTTGCGGGCGGGTGATCGGGCAGGGCAGGGGGCATCGGGCGATTATCCCCGGCCGATAATCCCGGGCGTGATGATCCGCCACCGCCTGCTGTCCGCCGCGCTGGGGTGCTGTGCCGCCCTGGTGTCCGTCCTGAGCCCCGCCGCCCACGCCCAGGGCCCGTCGCTCGAGGAACTGCCTGCGCCGGTGCTGGCCGCGCTGCAGCGCGCCCAGGTGCCGCCGAGCGCGTTCTCGGCCGTGGTGGCGCCGGTGAGCGGGGCCGAGGCGCGGCTGCGGCACCAGTCGGCCGCGCCGGTGAACCCGGCCTCGGTGATGAAGCTCGTCACCACCTACGCCGCGCTCGACCTGCTGGGCCCCGAGCACACCTGGCGCACGCGCTTCTACACCGACGGCGCGGTCGATGGCGGTGCGCTGCGCGGCAACCTCTACATCCGCGGCGGCGGTGATCCCAAGTTCGTGCTCGAACGCATCCAGGCCGCTTTCGAGGCGCTGCAGGCCCAGGGCGCGCGCGTGATCCTGGGCGACCTGGTGCTCGACCACAGCGCCTTCGACCTGCCCCCGAGCGACCCCGGCGCCTTCGACGGCGAGGCCCTGCGGCCCTACAACGCCACGCCCGACGCGCTGCTGGTCAACTTCAAGTCGCTGATCCTCAAGTTCGTGCCCGACCCCGCGGCCGGCGTGGCGCGCGTGCTCAGCGAGCCGCCCATGGCCGGCATGCAGATCGACGCCACCGTGCCGCTGGCCAACGCCGCCTGTGGCGACTGGCGCGGTGCGCTGCGCGCGCGCTTCGACGACCCGGCACGCATCTACTTCGAAGGCCGCTACCCCTCGCGCTGCGGCGAAGGCCAGTGGCCCGTGGCCTACCAGGAGCCGTCGAGCTACGCGGCGCGCGCCCTCGAAGGCCTGTGGCGCAGCTCGGGCGGCCTGCTCACGGGCCGCGTGCGCGAAGGCCTGGTGCCGGCCGGGGCCACGCTGCTGCTCGACGCGCCCTCGCTGCCGCTGTCGGAGATCCTGCTCGACGTGAACCAGTGGAGCAACAACGTGATGGCGCAGCAGGTGTTCCTCACCCTCGGCCAGCTCGCGCCGCAGGCCACGCCGCTGCCCGGCGCGGGGCCCTTGCCGCTGCCGCAGCCGCGCAGCGGCTTCGCGCAGGCGCGCCAGGTGCTGCTCGGCTGGTGGCAGCGCACCTTCGGTCCCGCGGTGCCCGCGCCCGTGCTCGAGAACGGCTCGGGCCTCTCGCGCGACGAGCGCATCACGCCCGAGGCGCTGGCCCTGCTGCTGCGCCACGCGGCGCGCCATCCGCGCGCCGAGGCCTTCGTCGCCTCGCTGCCCGTGGCCGGTGTCAGCGGCACCGCCAAGCGCTACGCGAGCGATCCGCGCAACCCGGCCAACGGCCGGGCGTGGCTCAAGACCGGCACGCTGCGCGACGTGACCGGCATCGCGGGCTATGTCAACGCGGCCAATGGCACGCGCTACGTGCTCGTGGCCTTCGTGAACCACCCCAACGCGGGCGCGGCGCGGCCCGCGCTCGACGCGCTGGTGGAGTGGACCGCGCGCCTGCCCGACTGAACGAACGCCTGTTCAGTGGTTCGGATGATGGCGTGATGCTTGCGCCCGCAAGCCCTGGAACGCGGCCGGCCTGACTAGCATCCGCGCCGCTGTGTCGAGGCCGTCCGGCCCGCCGGCACCCAGGGAGTGAGACATGGACCAGCGCCTGCGCCGCGCGGGCTTGCGCTCGCGTTGTGGCGGTTTTCTCCTGGCCCTCGCGGTGGCATGGGCCGTGGCCGCGCCCGCCGGGGCCGCAGCGACCGCCTGCGACCCCACCCAGATGTGCTGCGCCGGCGGCGACGGCGCGGGTCTGGGCAGCCCCTGCGGCGGCGCGGGCGTGGCCACGCTGGGCAATGCCTCGGGCACCGACCAGGGCGTGGGCAACCCCATCCACGTCATCGGCGGCAACAAGCACCAGCGCGAGGTCGATATGGCCGCGCTGCCCGGCGTGCTCGGGCTCGAACTCGTGCGCCACTACAACAGCGCCGAACACGGCAAAGGCGTGCTCGGGCGCGGCTGGCGGCTGAGCTACGAGAGCGAACTCAGCGTGCGCGGCGACGGCCTGCAGATCGTGCAGGGCGACGGCACGCGGCTGCGCTTCGAGCGCGTGCCCCAGCGCCCCGACACCTACCGCACCCGCGAGCCCCTGCAAGGCCGGGTGCGCGCGCAGGCCGTGGCCGGCGGCACCCAACACGTCTGGACCTGGGCCGACGGCCGCGAACTGCGCTTCAACCGCCAGGGCCGGCTCGAACAGATCCGCGTGCCCAGCGGCGAATTCCTGAGCCTGCGCCACGACGAACGCGGCTGGCTGCGCGAGGTCATCGACCCCGCGGGGCGGCGGCTGGTGCTGCACTACCCGGGCCGCCGCGGCGAACACCGCGAAGACCCCAGCGAAGGGGGCTTCCGCGGCGTGTACGCCATCGACACCCCCGTGGGCCGTTTCGGCTACGCGCACGGCGCCGCGCTGCCCGCGGGCTCGCGCGCCGACCCGCGCGAAAGCATCGCCAGCCTGGTGCGCGTCACCGCCCCCGCCGCCGCGGGCCTGCCCGCGCGCGTGCGCCACTACCACCACGAAGACCCGCGCTGGCCCGTGCTGCTCACCGGCATCAGCGAACAGCAGGGCGAGCCGCCCTCGCAGCGCCTGAGCACCTGGGCCTACGACGCACAGGGCCGCGCCGTGCTCAGCTTCAAGGGTGAGCGCCGCGCCGGTGCGCCCGGCCTCGAACAGGTGCAGCTGCAATGGCTGCCCGCGCACGGCGGCCGCGCCGGCCAGGGCCACACCCGGCTCACCAACAGCCTGGGCCAGACCACCGACTACACCACGGCCCTCGTGGCGGGCCAGCCGCGCATCCTGCAGGTGCGCGGCGCGGGCTGCGCCGCCTGCGGGCCGGCCAACGTGCGCTACGCCTATGACCGCCTGGGCCGGCTCGTCGAAGAAACCCGGCTCGACGCGCGAGGCCGGCCCGTGCTCACCCAGCGCAGCGAGCGCGACGCGCAGGGCCGCGTCACGCAGCGCAGCCTCGTGCGCTACCGCCGCGGCCGGCCCCTGCCCGCGCAATGGCGCGTGCGCTACGCCTACGCGCCGCTCGACACGACCGACCCCGACGCGCTGCCCGAGCCGCAGCCGCTGCGCATCGAGCGCCCGAGCGTGGTGGCGGGGCGGGTGCACACGCTGCGTTTGGCCTACAACGCGGCGCGGCAGCTGCTGCGGGTGGACGAGAGCGGGTACAGCCCGGTGGACGGGCAAGGCCGCGTCGTGCCCAACGGCGTGGCGATCGAACGCAGCACCGGATACGGCTACGCGACGATCAACGGGCGCAGCGTGCGGGTGCAACAGGACGGGCCCTTGCCCAACGGGCCGCTGAACAGCCCGGCCGACTCGGACATCACGCGCTACGGCTGGGACGCGCGCGGCGATCGGGTGGTGCAGATCACAGGGCCGGGGGGTGAGGGGGTGCGGGTGGGGCAGGAGGCCGACACCGGCCGTGTGCGCGAGCCACTGCCGCCCGTCCAGGCACCCGCGGCGCGGCCCGAGCCCCTCGCGGCCGATGACCGGCCGAACCCCGAGCGCGACGAACTCGGCCGTCCCGTGGCCTGGCGCAGCGCCGATGGCGCGCTCTTGCTGCAGGCCGCCTGGGGGCCGCTCGGCAGCGCCGCCGAACAACAGGCCCTGGAGATCGGTCATGCCCACGCCCAGGCCCGCCGCCTGATCGACGACTTCGGCCGCGTGGTGGCCATTCGCAACCCTGGCCAGGGCTGGCGGTTCGCGCAGCACGATGCGGCCGGGCGCGTCGTGCACACCACCGACCCGCGCGGCGCGCGCCAGCGCCTGGCCTGGGACCTGGCGGGCCGGCTGGTCCGCATCGAACGCTTCGCGCCGGGCGCCACCGAGCCCGAGCAGGTAGTGGAGCGCCGCCACGCGCAGGGGCGGCTCACCGAAGAAAGCGTGAGCGACGCCGACGGCACGCGCCGGCTTCGCTACACGCACGCGGCGAGCGGCGCGCTGGCGAGCGAGACGCTGCGCATCGAGCCGGCGGGTGCGCTCCAGGCGGTGCTGGCCCAGCCGCTGGTGTTCACGCTCGCGCACCGGCGCGACCCGGCCGGCCGCGCGCTGGGCCGCGTGCTCACCGACGCCACGGGCCAGGCGCTGGCGCTGACCCAGGCCCTCGACGCGAGTGGTCGGCCGGTGCGCCTCGCGGTCCAGGGCATGCTGCCCGGCGGGCTCGGCGGCGAGCGCGAGATCCTGGCCCGCATCGAATGGCAGGCGCCCGACGGCATGCCCTGGCGGCGCGCCCTCGCGCTCCACCACGGGGACGGCACGGTGGACCGCTACGACCCTGTGGTGCCGCGTGCGCCGCGCGGGCCCGGCCGCACGGCCGGCGAGGCGCTTGCCTATGGGCCTGCGGACCCGTCACCGCCCCTGCCGCCCCCCGGCCTGCACCACGACGCCGCCGGTCTGCCCGCGACCGTGCTGAGCGAACAGGGCCTGCAGCGGCTGCGCTGGAACGCGGCCGGGCAACTGGCGCACAGCGCACGCGACGACGGCGGCCACAGCCGCTACCTGTACGACCCGCGCGGCCGCCGCGTGCTCAAGCTGGTGACCGACGCCCGCGGCCACACGCACGCCGCCGTGAGCGTCTACGACGGCAGCCGCCTCGCTGCCGAGGCCGATGCGCGCGGCCGCGTGACCCACGCCTATGTGCACCTGGGCCACCGGCCGGTGGCGCAGATCGTGATGAACCCCGAGCGCGGCTGGCAGGCCTTGCAGGCCCTGGTCTTTGGGCCGCGCGTGCGGCACCTGCACACCGATGGCGTGGGCCGCGTGCAGCGCGCCACCGAGGCCGGGCAGACCGTGTGGCGCGACGAAGCGCCTTCGGGCCTGCACCAGCCGCTGCGCGACGTGGGCCAGGTGCACGACGACGACAGCGGCCTGGAGCAGCACGGCGCGCGCTTTTTCGAGGCGCGCGAAGGGCGCTTCATCAGCCCCGACCCGTCGGGCATCGCCGATGCCCTCCACGGCGTGCGGCCGCCGCAACTGCTCGATCTGTACGCCTACGCGGGCGGCCAGCCCGAGGCCTATTTCGACCCCGATGGCGCGGCCCGCCTCACCTACTACCTGATCGACACCGAGCCCGAGGCCGTGGCCGCGAGCACCGTGACCGGGCGCTGGGCCTTCTGGCTGCGCGACCTGCCGGGCGCGAACGCGCAGACGCAGGTGCTGTACGACCGCGGCGGCGGCTTCCTGGGGTCGGCGTCGAACCCGCTCGCGGGATCGGACACGGCCTTCGTGAGCGACACCTACGCGCGCTGGACACCGTCGGCACCGGGCAACGTGGACCCGGCCCTGGCCTTCGTTGCGTACTACGTCAACGACCTGATCTCGCCCGACAGCTTCACGCTCGACATCGAGGACGCCGCCGCGCTGCAACTGCTCGACGAACTGCAGACGCAGGGGGATGTGGTGCACAAGTACCTGGGTGGCGCCTGCCCGGGCAGCGACCGGCTGGTGCTGCCGCCCGTGCAACTGCGCGGCCTCGCCTTGTCGCCCGGCGGCGTTGCCGGCCAGAACGATGCCCCCGGCGGCCAGCGCGTGGACCAGGGCCAGGACAGCCTGAGCTGCCAGCAGGGCATGACGCCCGAGCGCGCCTTCCAGCGGCTCAAGCGCGCGGTGGAGCTCAAGGAATCGGGCGGCGCGGACTGCTCGCAGACCGGCTGCCCCGCGGGCACGCAGAACCCCGCGGGCACGCCCGCGAGCTACGGGCCGACGCAATTTGTGGTGTCTACGTTTGTGGATCGCTTGCTGACGTTTTCGGACATGCGCAAGCCGAGCACCAACAAGAACCTTGCGTTCCGCGTGTTGTTCGACAGCCAGGCAAGCATGACGGACGAGGAGCGGCGGCAATTGGGGTTTGTGGATGCGCAGGGGAGGGACAGCGAGTTGCGGCAGAGGCTCGACCGGGCCGCATGGCGGGCGGTCAATGTGGTCGGAGGCATCTACGCCGGAAAGCTCGTGCGTGGCTGGAGGGTTCGACTGAATGCAAGTACACCCATCTCACCGCCAGATCCAATTCAACTCCAACTTTTCGCGACCGAGACGGGTTTCAGCCACTCACCCGACAGCACAAGCAGCGAGGCGTACACGATGTACGTGAAGATGGTGAAGTGGGCGCAGATGGGGGAACTGATGGAGCGGTTTCTGGTGGATGGTGGTGGTGACCCCAATGCCGCCTATTCCCTGCTGCATCAGAGGTCGCTGGCGCAAACGCAAGAGGGCGTGAATCCGACGGTGGAGCAAAGGTTTGACAGCTTGTTGCTCGACCTGGGAATGAACCGGCGCGGCTTCCGCCCTTACCTGCGTCAGCGGATCTGGAACGAAGGCTGGCAGGGCTTTGCCACGGCGGCTGTGTTCATTGATCCTGTTGTCGAGGCTGCCTTATTGAAGAGTACCGACGCCTTGTTCAAGAGCCGCGAGAAGTTCGGCCTGATTTCGGATCGGGAGCTTCGATGGAAGTACGCGGCCTATCGCATCCAACACCCTGACGAATCTGAGTCGGACATCGTCGCGCGCGTGGGTTACTTCCACAACGCGGGGTCCGACGTTCGCGATCTCGTCGCCGCACGCAGCTTCGGCTATTCCAAAGGCCTGATGTCGATTTGGAGCGATACAACACAAGTTCCTTGCGCCCATATGGAGGTTTCGCGACTGTCGCTAGACCCGGGCCGGAAATCCGGTAAGTAGTCGGAGAAGTCCAATGAAACGTATTCGCGCATGGGCTTTGGCCGTAGCCCTGACGATGCCGCTCGGGCCAGCATGGGCCGGGTCGGCCGATGACCCACAGAGCGGTTCGGGGTTCATCGCGAACGACTTGACGATCGATCTGCCTGTTTGCAAGCGAGACATGGTCATGTGGCGCGCGTTCTCGCCATGGAATCGCCTGCGCCACGAGGGAGACTCAGACGCAACGATCGCAAGGTTGTCCGCGCACTGGCGCAAAGAAGATGCGGTGGACGTGACCTGGGTCGATATCGACGGAGATGGCTGGTGCGACGCCATCACTTCGGGCCAGAAGGAAATCTTCAAGGCGTCTGTCAAGCCCATGCTGCTGTACGCACCGCGTGGTATCTACCTGCGAACGGCGCAAGGTTTCACGCCCTTCAGGCCAGGCATGATCACGAGCGAGTACGACGGCAGTTCATTCGTCGTCTATTGGCAGAAGTCCGCAAAGAACGCGGTGATCGTCATCCGCGTATATCAGGGGAACCTTATCCAGGGCCTCGGGGGAGAGGGCGATGAGTTCCATGTGCGCCAGATGTTGCGCGCGGCGTTTGCTGGACACAGAGCCGGCAACACGGACGTGGAGAACGCTTATCTTGCGGAAATCGACCCCTTCTTCCACCGAAGTGGCATCCCTCGCCCGGTGGTTAAGCAGATCTGGAAAGAAGAGGCCGAGCGCGCCGGTGTCGATCTGGAATTCCCTTATATGGACCGGTGACCGGGCTTGTCATTCGTTTCCTCGGGTCGTATGTCGCCACGTGGGCCAAATGCACGACGACGACAGCGGCCTGGTCCAGCACGGCACGCTGTACTTCGAGGCGCGCGAGGGGCGCTTCATCGGCCCCAACCCGTCGGGCATCGCCGATGCCGTTCACGGAGGCGCAGACGCAGGTGCTGTACGACCGCGGCGGCGGCTTCCTGGGGTCGGCGTCGAACCCGCTCGCGGGATCGGACACGGCCTTCGTGAGCGACACCTACGCGCGCTGGACACCGTCGGCACCGGGCAACGTGGACCCGGCCCTGGCCTTCGTTGCGTACTACGTCAACGACCTGATCTCGCCCGACAGCTTCACGCTCGACATCGAGGACGCCGCCGCGCTGCAACTGCTCGACGAACTGCAGACGCAGGGGGATGTGGTGCACAAGTACCTGGGTGGCGCCTGCCCGGGCAGCGACCGGCTGGTGCTGCCGCCCGTGCAACTGCGCGGCCTCGCCTTGTCGCCCGGCGGCGTTGCCGGCCAGAACGATGCCCCCGGCGGCCAGCGCGTGGACCAGGGCCAGGACAGCCTGAGCTGCCAGCAGGGCATGACGCCCGAGCGCGCCTTCCAGCGGCTCAAGCGCGCGGTGGAGCTCAAGGAATCGGGCGGCGCGGACTGCTCGCAGACCGGCTGCCCCGCGGGCACGCAGAACCCCGCGGGCACGCCCGCGAGCTACGGGCCGACGCAATTTGTGGTGTCTACGTTTGTGGATCGCTTGCTGACGTTTTCGGACATGCGCAAGCCGAGCACCAACAAGAACCTTGCGTTCCGCGTGTTGTTCGACAGCCAGGCAAGCATGACGGACGAGGAGCGGCGGCAATTGGGGTTTGTGGATGCGCAGGGGAGGGACAGCGAGTTGCGGCAGAGGCTCGACCGGGCCGCATGGCGGGCGGTCAATGTGGTCGGAGGCATCTACGCCGGAAAGCTCGTGCGTGGCTGGAGGGTTCGACTGAATGCAAGTACACCCATCTCACCGCCAGATCCAATTCAACTCCAACTTTTCGCGACCGAGACGGGTTTCAGCCACTCACCCGACAGCACAAGCAGCGAGGCGTACACGATGTACGTGAAGATGGTGAAGTGGGCGCAGATGGGGGAACTGATGGAGCGGTTTCTGGTGGATGGTGGTGGTGACCCCAATGCCGCCTATTCCCTGCTGCATCAGAGGTCGCTGGCGCAAACGCAAGAGGGCGTGAATCCGACGGTGGAGCAAAGGTTTGACAGCTTGTTGCTCGACCTGGGAATGAACCGGCGCGGCTTCCGCCCTTACCTGCGTCAGCGGATCTGGAACGAAGGCTGGCAGGGCTTTGCCACGGCGGCTGTGTTCATTGATCCTGTTGTCGAGGCTGCCTTATTGAAGAGTACCGACGCCTTGTTCAAGAGCCGCGAGAAGTTCGGCCTGATTTCGGACCGTGAGATTCGCTGGAAGTACGCGCAGTACCGCAGCCAGTTCCCCAACGAGTCGGAGCAGGACATCGCGACGCGTTTAGGCTATTTTCACAACGCCGGTTCTGACGTGAGCGATCTTTCAATCGCACGAGGCTTTGCGTATTCCCAGGGACTGATAGCGATCTGGAAAGACTTCGACAAGGTGCCCTGCGTACGCCTGGATGTACCGCGAATGGCACTGGATCCAACCAAGAGAGCCTTCAAGTAGAAGGAGAGTGGAAATGAGGCGAACGCAGGCGTTGGCTTTCGTATGCGCATTGGCAGCATTCGGCGGTTATGCAGCCAAGGCATCCAGTGAATCTGTCAGCAGTCCATCCACTCCTTCGGTGGATTGGACGATCGACATGCCGGCGTGCAAGCGAGACATGCTCGGGTGGCAAACCTTCTCGCCTTGGAATCGGCTAAGACAAAAGGGAGATACAGAATCGACAATCACAAGACTGACCGCACAGTGGCGAAAGGACGATGCGGTGGATGTGACATGGGTCGATATCGATGGCGACGGATGGTGCGATGTCATCACGTCGGCTCACAAGGAGATGTTCAAAAATCCCCATCGCATGCCTGTCTTGCTCAAGTTTCCACGTGGCATCTACCTCAGGACTGAACATGGTTTTGAGCCATTTAAAGTTGGTATGGATACCAGTGAATACGACGGGAGTTCCTTCACGATCTACTGGGACGACGTGTCAAAGAGCGCCGTGATCTACAAGCGCATCTGGCAAGGCAACCTGGTCGGTGGTGGCGGCGGCGACGGGGGCGACGAATTCCATGTGCGTCACATGCTGCGCGCCATGTTCGCGGCGCAGAAAGCGAACAGGGAACGAGAGGCGTTCGACTACTTCACCGAGGTGGACCCGTTCTTCTACACCCACCAGATGCCGCATGAAGTGGCCAAGCGCATCTGGAATGAAGAGGCCGAGCGCGCCGGTGTTGATGAAGCGTTTCCCTACCTGAACTGAACAGCCTGGCCGCTCAAGCCGCCGCCCGCCCCAACCGGTCCCGCACCCCGTCCCACTCCGGCCCATCCGGCGGCGTTTCCACCCAGATCAGGCGCACGCCCGTGGCGTCGAGTTCGCGCAGCACCGCGAACAGCTCTTGCGCCGCGGCCACCGCGTTGTCGGGCATGCGGCGGTGGGGCGTGCCGCGGGCGGCGTCGATCGCGCTGCGGGTGTAGAGCGCGATGTGCTTCGTGTCCTGGCCCAGCACCTCGAAGGCCGCGCGCAGTTGCCTGGCGTCCATCAGGCGCACCTTGGCGCGCGGCGCGTAGTGCGATTCCAGCGTGCCCGAGGCGCGCGGCGCGGCGCCGTCGCGCGCGCGCAGGGGCTCGCCGGCGGCGGCTTCGAGTTGCGCCGCCGTGAGCACGCCGGGGCGCAGCAGCACCGGGTGGCCGCGCGTGCAGTCGATGATGGTCGATTCGATGCCCACGGGGCAGGCGCCGCCGTCGAGGATCAGCAGCTCGCTTTCGCCGAGGTCGGCGAATTCCTCGGCCACGTGCGCGGCCGTGGTGGGGCTCACACGGCCGAAGCGGTTGGCGCTGGGCGCGGCCAGGCCGCGCACGCCGTGGGCCGCCGCGGCGCTCAGCACGGCCTGCGCCACCGGGTGCGCAGGGCAGCGCAGGCCCACCGAATCCTGGCCGCCCGCGGCCACGGCGGCCACATCGGCGCGGCGCGGCAGGATCAGCGTGAGCGGGCCGGGCCAGAAAGCCGCGATCAGGCGCTCGGCGAAGGCCGGCACCTCGCGCGCGAAGGCGTCGATCGCGGTGCGCGGGGCGTCGGGGCCCACGTGCACGATCAGCGGGTGATCGGCCGGCCGGCCCTTGGCCGCGAAGATGCCGCGCACCGCGCTGGCGTTCTCGGCGTCGGCCGCGAGGCCGTAGACGGTTTCGGTGGGCAGGCCCACCAGCCCGCCGTGCGCCAGCCGCTGCGCCGCCTGCTCGATGGCGGCCGGGTCCTGGCCAAGCAACAGGGGCATGGCGCGGACCTCAGGCGTCCAGGGCAGGCAGGCCCAGCAGCGCGAGCGCGCGCGCCGCCGTGTCGCGCACGGCGGCCACGCTCGGGCCCGTGATGTTCAGGTGCCCCATCTTGCGGCCCACGCGCGCGCTGCGCTTGCCGTACAGGTGCAGGTGGGTCCCCGGCAAGGCCAGCAGCTCGTCCCACGGCGGGCTCACCGCCTCGGTACTGGCCTGGGCGCGCACGCCGTTCGGTGCGAACCACAGGTCGCCGAGCAGGTTCACCATGATCGCGGGGCTGTGCTGCACCGGTGTGCGCAGCGGCAGGCCCGCGAGCGCGCGCACCTGGGCCTCGAACTGCGACACGTCGCAGGCGTTCTGCGTGTAGTGGCCGCTGTTGTGCGGGCGCGGCGCCATCTCGTTGACCACGAGGTCGAGGCCGCCCCGGCCGTCGTCGACGATGAAGTACTCGACACAGAGCACGCCCACGTAGCCGATCTGCTGCGCGATGGCCTGCGTGGCGGCTTGCGCGCGTTGCGCAAGGGCCGGGTCGATCGCGCCTTCGTGCACCTCGGTGATGGCGAGGATGCCGTCGCGGTGCGTGTTCTTCTGCACCGGGAAGACCACGCACTGGCCGTCGGCGCCGCGCGCCACGATCACCGAGCACTCGGCGCGCAGCGGCATGAGCCGTTCGAGCACGCAGGCCACGCGGCCCAGGCGGTCCCAGGCGGCGGCGAGTTCG
This sequence comes from Hydrogenophaga crocea, assembly GCF_011388215.1. NCBI lineage: Bacteria > Pseudomonadati > Pseudomonadota > Betaproteobacteria > Burkholderiales > Comamonadaceae > Hydrogenophaga > Hydrogenophaga crocea. The sequence continues at coordinate 3,073,056 of NZ_CP049989.1, read as the reverse complement.
GCGCGGTCTTTCACGCGCACCTGGCCTTTGCCGTCGTAGCCCATGCGCGCGGTCTTGAGCACGCCGGGCAGCAGCGCGGCCGGCACGGCCGCGAGCTGTTCGGGCGTTTCGATGGCGGCGTGCGGCGCGGGGCGCACCCCGCTGTGGGCGGCGCTGCGCTCGAAGTGGGTCTTCTCCTGCAGTCGGTCCTGCGCGATGGCCACGCAGGCCGCGGCCGGCGCCACCGGACGCTGCTGCGCGAGCGTGGCCAGCGCGGGCGCGGGCACGTTCTCGAATTCCGTTGTGATGGCGTGGCTCAGGCGCGCGAGCTCGGCCAGGCCGGCCGGGTCGTCGTACGCGGCCCGCACGTGGTGGTGGCTCACCAGGCCCGCGGGGCTGTCGGCATCGGGGTCGAGCACGGCGGTGAAGTAGCCCATGGCCTGCGCGGCCTGAACGAACATGCGGCCGAGCTGGCCGCCGCCCATGACGCCCAGCGTGATGGGGCGGCCGTCGGCGCCGAGCGCGCCCGGGAGCAGGGGGGCGGGAGCGCTCATGACGCCGGCGGCGGGACGACCATGGCGCGCGCCACTTCGGTCTGCTCGGCGCGGAAGGCCTCGAGCTTCGCGCGCAGCGCCGGGTCGTGGTTGGCGAGCAGGGCCACCGCGAACAGCGCGGCGTTGGCCGCGCCCGCGGGGCCGATGGCGAAGGTGGCCACGGGCACGCCCTTGGGCATCTGCACGATGCTGTGCAGCGAATCCACGCCCTGCAGGTGCCGGCTGGCCACGGGCACGCCGAGCACGGGCACCACGGTCTTGGCGGCCAGCATGCCCGGCAGGTGGGCGGCGCCGCCCGCGCCCGCGATGATGGCCTGCAGGCCGCGGCCTGCAGCCGCTTCGGCGTAGGCGAACATGTCGTCGGGCATGCGGTGTGCCGAGACCACGCGCGCTTCGTGCGCCACGCCGAACTGGGAAAGGATCTGCACGGCGTGCTGCATGGTGTCCCAGTCGCTGCTGGAACCCATGACCACGCCCACGGGGATGGGGTTCATGGCATTCGGCTTTCGGCCCGCGGGGCCTCCGGTAAAGTCGCGATTTTACGTTTCACCCCCGCGGCCCCCGGCCCGCGCGCGCCCGCCATGATCGACGTCACCATCGCCAACTTCGAAGCCGAGGTCATCGAAGCCTCCATGCAGACCCCTGTGCTGGTGGATTTCTGGGCCCCCTGGTGCGGGCCCTGCAAGGTCATCGGCCCCATCCTCGAGAAGCTCGAGACCGAGTACGCGGGCCGCTTCAAGCTGGTCAAGATCGACTCCGACCAGGAGCAGCAGCTGGCCCAGGCCTTCGGCATCCGCAGCATCCCCACCTGCGTGCTGCTCAAGAACGGCCAGCCGGTCGACGGCTTCATGGGCGCGCTGCCCGAGGGCCAGATCAAGGCCTTCCTCGACAAGCACGTGCCCAGCGCGGGCGAGGTCGAGGCCGAGGCCGACGAAGCGGCCGCGCACGAGGCCCTGGCCGATGGCGACATGGAAGGCGCGATCGAGCGGCTGCGCCAGGCGGTGCAGGCCGCGCCCGATAACGACGACGCGCGCTTCGACCTCGTGAAGCTGCTGCTCGAACTCGGCGAGGACGACGAGGCCAAGGTGGCTTTTGCGCCCGTGATCGCCAAGGCCGGCGCGGTGCGCCGGCTCGACTCGCTCAAGCGCTGGATGGACGCGCGCGACGCCCAGGCGAACGTGGCCGATCCCGAGGCGCGCATGGCCGAGCTCGACGCCGCGATCGCGGCCAACAAGCGCAACTTCGACGCGCGCTTCGCGCGCGCGCAGCTGCTCATGGCCTACAACCAGTGGACGGCCGCGATGGACGAGCTGCTGGAGATCCTGATGCGCGACAAGGCCTGGAGCGAGGACCTCGCGCGCAAGACCTACATCGCGATCCTCGACGTGATCGAGCCGCCCAAGCCCAAGGTGGCCGAAGGCCAGGTGCCGCCCGAAGACCCGGTGGTGGCGACCTACCGCCGCCGGCTCTCGTCGGTGGTGCTCAGCTGAGCGAGGCGGGATCCGGCGCCGGGCCGCCCCAAGCCGGATCAGCCCCCCCGGGGGGCAGCGACCCGCGCAGCGGCGGAGCGTGGGGGCTCCATCACCCCAAGAGGCGCGTGAGCGCCTCGCGGTACTTCTCGGCGGTCTTCTCGATCACCTCGCGCGGCAGTCGCGGCGCGGGCGGGGTCTTGTCCCAGGGCTTGCCGCTCACCTTGGCCTGTTCGAGCCAGTCGCGCAGGAACTGCTTGTCGTAGCTCGGCGGGTTGCTGCCCACCAAGTACTGCTCGGCGGGCCAGTAGCGCGAACTGTCGGGCGTGAGCACCTCGTCCATCAGCACCACGCGGCCCGCGGCATCGAGGCCGAACTCGAACTTGGTGTCGGCGATGATGATGCCCTTCTCGAGCGCGATCGCGGCCGCGGCCTTGTAGAGCGCGATCGCGGTGTCGCGCACCTGGGCCGCGATGTCGGCGCCCACCATTTCCACGGTGCGCTCGTAGGTGATGTTCTCGTCGTGCTCGCCCACCGCGGCCTTGGCGGCCGGCGTGTAGATGGGCTCGGGCAGCTTGGAGGCGTTCTGCAGCCCCTCGGGCAGCTTCACGCCGCACACCGAACGGCTCTCCTGGTATTCCTTCCAGCCGCTGCCCGCGAGGTAGCCGCGCACCACGGCCTCGACCGGAATCGGCTTGAGCCGCTGCACGAGCATGGAGCGGCCGCGCACCTGCGCGCGCTCCTCGGGCGTGACCACGCTCTCGGGGTCTTCGCCCGTGAGGTGGATGGGGCAGATGCCCAGGCCCTTGGGGCCCAGGCGGTCGAACCAGTACAGCGACAGCCGCGTGAGCAACTCGCCCTTGCCCGGGATGGGCTCGCCCATGATCACGTCGAAGGCGCTGATGCGGTCGCTGGCCACCATGAGGATGCGGTCGTCGCCCACGGCGTAGTTGTCGCGCACCTTGCCGCGCGCGAGCAGCGGCAGCGACGTGAGATTGGACGTGTGCAGGGCAGAGGTCATGGCACGGCAGGGGTGATCGAAGGGCAAGAAAAAGGCCCGTTGAACGCTCAACGGGCCTTGCGCAGTTCGGCGGGATTATCGCAAGTTGCCGCGGCGCCCGGTCAAAGCCCGGTCCGCGGCCCGGCGCTCACTTGGCCGCCAGCCCCAGCCGCTCGATCAGGGCCTTGTCCTTGGCGAAGGTTTCGCCGGCCCACTTGCGGTAGTCCTCGCCGTTGCGGTACCACACGGCCTGGTTGAGCTGGCCCAGCACCTCCATGTGCTTGGGGTCGTCCATGGCCTTCTTGAAGGCGTCGTGCAGGGTCTTCACCACGGCCGGGTCCATGCCCTTGGGGCCGGCCAGGCCGTAGGGCGAGGTGGACACCACGCCGTAGCCGAGCTCCTGCGCCGTGGGCACCTCGGGCCAGCGCTGGGTGCGCTGCTCGCCGAAGGTCACGAGCAGGCGCATCTGACCGCCATCGACGTATTTGTCCCAGCCGCTGGCGTCGCTCTGGGCCATGATGTGCCCGCCCAGCAGCGCGGCCTGCAGGTCGGCGTTGCCCTTGAACGGGATGTGCGTGAGCTGCACCTTGGCGTTGCCGGCCAGTTCTTCCATCAGCAGGTGCGGGCTGCTGCCGGTGCCGGTCGAGCCGTAGTTGATCTGGCCCGGCTGCTTGCGCGCGGCCTCGATGTAGTCCTTGAAGGTCTTGTAGGGCGAGTCGGCCTTCACCGTGAGGCCGAAGGTGTAGCCCGAGACACCGATGATGTAGGTGAAGTCGTTGAGCGGGTCCCAGGCGGTCTTCTGCATGTGCGGCATGCGCAGCAGCCCGAGCGGGAACTGGGCGATGGTGTAGCCGTCGGGCCTGGCGGTCTGCGCCATGGTGGCCGGGCCCAGCGTGCCGCCCGCGCCGGGGCGGTTCTCGATCACGATGGACTGGCCCAGGTGCTTGCTCGCGATCTCGGCCAGCGTGCGCAGGTGGCGGTCGGTGGACCCGCCCGCGGGCCAGGGCACGATGAGCGTGATGGGCCGGCTCGGGTAGCTCTGGGCCTGCGCGCCGATCCAGGGCGCGGCGGTGCCGGCCGCGAGGCCGGCGAGCAGCAGGCGCCGGCGGCCGATGGTGGGGGCGGTGGACGGGTCGGTGGGGGTCATCGCGGTGTCTCCTTGCGGTTGTTCTGCCGGGTGGCGGGGCGGGAAATCAGGGGGCGGTGGCATCGCGCGCGGCCTGCTGCGCCTGCAGTTCGCGCCACATCACCTTGCCGCTGCCCGAGCGGGGCAGCGCGTCCACGAATTCGACGATGCGCGGGCTCTTGTAGGCCGCCATGTGGCCGTGCGCCCAGTCGATCAGGTCCTTCTCGGCGAGCCGGCCGCGGTGCTCGGGCCGCAGCACCACCAGCGCTTTCACGGTCTCGCCGCGGCGCGCGTCGCGCGCGCCGATCACGCAGGCCTCCTGGATCGCGGGGTGGTGATAGAGCAGGGCCTCCACCTCGGCGGGCCAGACCTTGTAGCCGCTCGCGTTGATCATGCGCTTGAGCCGGTCGGTCATGAAGAAGTAGCCCTCGGCGTCGACGTGGCCGAGGTCGCCGGTGCGCAGGAAGCGCTTGCCGCCGATGTCGATGAAGGCCTCCCGCGTGGCCTGCGGGTGGTTCCAGTAGCCCTGCATGAGTTGCGGGCCGTGCACCACGATCTCGCCGGTTTCGCCCGTGGGCCGCTCGGCCAGGGTCTCGGGGTCGATCACGCGCGCGTCCACGTCGAACACCGGCAGGCCCAGGCACTGGCGCTTGGGCCGGTGCAGCGGGTTGATGTGGGTCGCGGCCATGGTCTCGGTCATGCCGTAGCCCTCGATGTAATCGCGGCCCGTGAGGGCCTTGAGCCGCGCAGCCAGCGCCTCGGGCATGGCTGCGCCGCCACCGCGCACGCAGGTCAGGCTCGAGAGGTCGAAGCGGTCGAGGCCGGGCTGGGCCAGGAAGTCGATCACCATGGTGGAGATGGCCTGCCACATGGTGACGCGGTGGCGCTGCATGCACAGCGCAGCCACCTCGCGGTCCCAGCGTGCAAGCACCACCAGCGTGGCGCCCGCGTACAGCGGCCCATTGAGGCTGCCCGCCAGGCCGGTGACGTGGAAGAAGGGCAGCACCGAGAGGCAGACCGCGTCGGCCGTGGTGCCGAACCAGCGCACGCCGCCCACCAGCGTGGCCATCACGCTGCGGTGCGTGTGCATGCAGCCCTTGGGCAGGCCGGTGGTGCCCGAGGTGTAGGGCAGGGCGCAGAGGTCGTCGGGGCCGGTGGTGACGGGGCCGGGCGCGGGCGCGTCGGCGAGCGCGTCGGCCCAGGCGGTGCAGCGCGGGTCGTCGAGCGGCGCGCGCGGCGCCAGCACGAAGTCGGGCACGCGCAGGTCGGTGGGCGTGTGCAGGTGGTCGCTGTAGGTGGCGACGAGGGCGCGCTGCAGGCCGGCCTCGCCCGCGGGCGCGAGCAGCGGCTGCAGCTGGGGCAGCAGGTCTTGCGCCACGAAGGCCACGCGCGCGCCGCTGTCGGCGATGCAGTGGCGCAGCTCTTCGACGCGGTTCATGGGGTTCACCGGCACCACCACCGCGTTGGCGCGCAGGATGGCGTAGAAGGCCAGCGCCCACTGCGGGCTGTTCTGCAGGCACAGCAGCACGCGGTCGCCGGCGCGCACGCCGCAGCGCTGCTGCAGGTGGCCGGCCAGGCGCTCGGCCTCGCGCAGCGCCTGGCCGTAGGTGAGCACCGAGCCGTAGAAAACGATGAAGGGCTTGTCCGGGTGCCGCGCGGCCGAGGCCTCGAGGTTGTGAAAGACGTGCGTGGGCGGCAGCGCCAGGTGGTGCGGCAGCTCGGGGGGCCAGTGCGGGGCGGCGGCGGGCGTCATGGGGTGCGGTTATTCCGCTGATCGGAACACGGTGGGCAGCGGGTTCAATATGCGGCGCTGCGCCCGCTGCCGTCAATGCGGTTCAGGGAAAGCGAGCACCTGCCATCCGACGGACTGGCCCGAGAATTCCGATCCGCGGAATAAGCCGTCGCCGACGGCGGTGGGTATTCCGATCTGCAGAAAAGGAGCCGCCATGGGCCGACAGCGCCTGACCCCGCCCACCCCGGACGCCGGCGCCGACCCCGCCCAGGACCGCCGCTTCGTGACCGCGCTCGCGCGCGGCCTGGCGCTGCTGCGCTGCTTCGGCCCGGCGGACCGCTGGCTCGCGCACCAGGCGCTCGCCCGGCGCAGCGGCCTGCCGCAGGCCACGGTCTCGCGACTGACGTTCACGCTGTGCAGCCTGGGCTACCTGCGCCACCGCGCCGCCACCGGCGAGTACGCGCTCGGCCCCGCGGTGCTCACGCTGGGCTTCAGCATGCTGTCGAACTTCCAGATCGGGCGCATCGCGCGGCCCTTCATGGAGGCGCTGGCCGAGCACACGCAGGCCGCGATCTCGCTCGGGGTGCGGCACGACACCTCGGTGGTCTACGTGGCGCATTGCCGCAGCACGGCGCGGCTGCTGCTGGGCCTGGACGTGGGCACGCGGCTGCCGTTCGCCGAAACGGCCATGGGACGCGCGATGTGGTGTGCGTCGACGCCGGGCATGCGCGCGCTGATCGCGCGCCGGCTGCAGGCCGAAGACGCGGTGCGCTGGCCCGCGCGCGAGGCCGGCCTGCGGCGCGCCGAAGCCGACCACGCGCAGTGCGGCTACGTGGCCTCGGCCTCGGAATGGGAGCAGGAGATCGCCGCGATCGGTGTGGCGCTGGACCTGGGCGACGGCCGCGAGCCGCTGGCGCTCACCGTGGGCGGGCCGGCGGCGCGGCTGCGCGGTGCGCTGCTGCACGAGGATTTCGCGCCCGCGCTGGTGCGCACGGGACGCGAGATCGTGGCGGCCATCCAGGCCGCCGCGTGGGAGGACTGAAGCCGGCGCGGCCTCAGTTCACCACTTGCGCCAGTTCGCCCTTGGCGTACTTGGCGGCCACCACCTGCAGCGGCTCGCCCTTGATCTTGCCGGCCTGGCCTTCGCAGCCGAACTCGATGTAGCGCTGCTTGCAGACCTGCTTGGCGGCCTCGCGCGCGGGCTTGAGCCATTCGCGGGCGTCGAACTTGTCGGGGTTCTCGGTGAGGAACTTGCGCACCGCGCCGGTCATGGCCAGGCGGATGTCGGTGTCGATGTTGATCTTGCGCACGCCGAACTGGATGGCCTTCTGGATTTCCTCGACGGGCACGCCGTAGGTTTCCTTCATCTTGCCGCCGTACTGGTTGATCTGCGCCAGCAGTTCCTGCGGCACGCTGGACGAACCGTGCATCACCAGGTGGGTGTTGGGCAGGCGGCGGTGGATCTCGGCGATGCGGTCGATGGCCAGGATGTCGCCCGTGGGCTTGCGGGTGAACTTGTAGGCGCCGTGGCTGGTGCCGATGGCGATGGCGAGCGCGTCGAGCTGGGTCTTCTTGACGAAGTCGGCGGCCTGCTCGGGGTCGGTCAGCAGCTGCTCGCGCGTCATGGTGGCGTCGGTGCCGTGGCCGTCTTCCTTGTCGCCTTTCATGGTTTCCAGGCTGCCCAGGCAGCCCAGCTCGCCTTCGACCGTCACGCCCAGCTTGTGGGCCATGTCCACCACCTTGCGGGTCACGTCGACGTTGTAGTCGTAGCTGGCGATGGTCTTGCCGTCGGCCTCAAGGCTGCCGTCCATCATCACGGACGAGAAGCCGAGGTCGATCGCACCGCGGCAGACGTCGGGGCTCTGGCCGTGGTCCTGGTGCATCACGAGCGGGATGTGCGGGTACATCTCGATCGCGGCCTGGATCAGGTGCTTGATGAAGGGCTCGCCCGCGTACTTGCGAGCGCCCGCGCTGGCCTGCAGGATCACCGGCGCGCCCACTTCGTCGGCCGCGGCCATCACGGCCTGCACCTGTTCGAGGTTGTTCACGTTGAACGCCGGGATGCCATAGCCGTTGGCGGCGGCATGGTCGAGCAGTTCGCGCATGGAGACGAGGGCCATGGGGGTTCCTTCGGGTGATCGGGTGGGCGGATCGACAGCCCGCGGGGGCTGTCAGGACAACCGGCGATTCTAGCTTTGGGCCTGTGGCGGGACGCCCATGAAGCCGGCGAGGCGTTCGAGTGTCGGGGCCAGGGGCCGCAGCGGCGGGGCCAGCGTGGCGACCAGCGTGGCGTGGTTCACGCGCGGCAGCAGCGCGTGTTGCACCGGCACACCGCGCGCCTGCAGCGCGGCGGCCAGCGCCTCCGTGTTGCGCCGCGGATCCACCAGCGGGTCTTTCTGCGGCGCCAGCAGCAGCGCGGGCGGGGCCGCGCCGCGCAGCCGCTGTGCGTGGAACAGCGGCTGCGAGTCGGGCGGGGTGTCGGGCCATTCGAAGGCCACGCGGGTTTCGGCCTGCACGATGGGCAGGAAATCGTAGGGGCCGGCCAGGCCGGCCCAGCCCGCGAGCTGCCCGGGCTGCAGGCCCACCTCGCCCAGCCAGCGCGGGTCGAGCGCGAGCATGGCCGCGTTGTAGGCGCCCGCGCTGTGGCCGGTCACGTAGAGCCGCTCAGGGTCGGCGCCGAATTCGCGCGCGTGCTCGCGAGCCCAGTGCAGCGCGAGCGCGCTGTCGCGCACGAAGCCGGGGTAGCGCACCGCGGGGCTGAGCCGGTAGTCGGGCACCACGGTGACGATGCCGCGCGATGCCAGGGCCTCACCCGCGAAGCGGTAGTCGGCGCGTTCGCCGGTGGTCCAGCTGCCGCCGTAGAAGAACACCGCGATGGGCGCCTGCGGCAAGGGTCGCGCGGGCAGGTACACGTCCAGGCGCTGGCGCGGATCGGGGCCATAGGCCTGGTCGGGCACGCGCGTGTGGGTGTCGGAGGGCACCAGCGCGTCGATGACGCGCAGCGGCGAGCAGGCCTGCAGCAGCGGCAGCAGGCCCAGGGCGGTGAGTCCGCGGCGGATGAGATCGGGCATGGCGTTGATTACGCCATCGAAGCCCTGCTGGATGCGGCTGGTGCGACAAATCGTCACAAACCCGGGGGAACCGCGGGGCGGCCGGGCCGACCCTTCCGGTTTTGTTCGCCGAAGGAGTTGCCATGTGTTCCCGCCGCCCCCGCTTCCTGCCACTGGGCTTCGCGCTGCTGCTCGCGCCCGCGCTCGCGCAGGCCCAGGTCACGCTCAAGCCCGACGGCCAGTGGCGCTACCTGCTCACCGCGGGCGCCAACGTCTCGTCGGGCAACAACAACGCGGGCTCGCTCAACCTCTCGGCCGAAGGGGCGCGGCAGACCGGCAACGACAAATGGACCTGGGACGCCAAGGCCGACCGCGCGCGCGCCGGCGGCAACGACACCATCGAGCGCTACGGCCTGCGCACCCAGTACAACCGCGACTTCGGCATCGACTGGTTCGGTTTCGGCGCCGGCGAGCTGCTGAGCGACCGGCTCGCCAACATCCAGGGCCGCAGCGCGGTGTCCACCGGCGTGGGCCGGCACGTGTGGCGCGACGGGCGCGGCTTCTTCGACGTTTCGGGCGGTGTCGGTTACGCCTACGACCGCTTCGTCAACCCGACGGTGGTGGCCGGCGAGGTGCGCGATCGCTACGGCCGCCTCGAGCTCGTGCTGGCCGAGGAGTCGAGCCACCGCCTCACCGACACCACGAGCTTTCGCCAGAAGTTCGCGCTCTACCCCGACCTGCGCGACCGCGGCAAGTACCGCGCGGTGTTCGACACCGGCCTGACCGTGGCCATGACCCAGACCATCAACCTCTCGGCCGGCCTGAGCTACCGCTACGACAGCGACCCGGGCACCAACCTCAAGAAGGGCGACGCGATGTTCGTGACCGGGTTGTCGATGCGCTTCGACTGAACGCGTTCAGGCCGCGCGGCAGATCTTGAGCGTGTTGGTGCCGCCGGGCTGGCCCATGGGCTCGCCCACGGTGATGGCGTAGACGTCGCCGCTCTGCACGATGCCGCGCTTCTTGAGGTGGGCCTCGGCGTCGGCCAGCGCGTTGTCGCGGTCGACGTTGGTCTCCATCAGCAGCGGGCGCACGTTGCGGTAGAGCGTCATGCGGCGCTGCGTGTTGAGATTGGGCGTCATCGCGTAGATGGGCGTGCGCACGATGTGCCGGCTCATCCACAGCGCGGTGGAGCCCGAGTCGGTCAGTGCCACGATGGCCTTGGCCCCCAGGTGGTGCGCGGTGAACAGCGCGCCCATGGCGATGCTGTGGTCGATGCGCGTGAAGGTCTTGCCCTGAAAGTCGGCACCGAGCTCGTGCAGGTCGGCCTTCTCGGCCTCGAGGCAGATCGCGGCCATTTCCTTCACCGTCTCGAGCGGGAAGCGGCCCGCCGCGGTCTCGGCGCTGAGCATCACGGCGTCGGTGCCGTCGAGCACGGCGTTGGCCACGTCGCTCACCTCGGCGCGCGTGGGCACCGGGTTCACGATCATGCTTTCCATCATCTGCGTGGCGGTGATCACCACCTTGTCCATCTCGCGCGCGAGCCGGATCATGTGCTTTTGCAGCGCGGGCACGGCCGCGTTGCCCACCTCGACCGCGAGGTCGCCGCGCGCGACCATGATGCCGTCGGAGGCCTTGAGGATGTTGGCGAGCTCGGGGATGGCCTCGGCGCGCTCGATCTTGGCGATCAGACCCGGCTTGTGGCCGCCGCCGGCCACCGCGCAGAGCTGGCGCGCGAGCTCCATGTCGGTGGCGTTCTTGGGAAAGCTCACCGCCACGTAGTCGGCCTTGAGGCCCATGGCGGTCTTGATGTCGTCCATGTCCTTGGCGGTGAGCGCGGGCGCGGTGAGGCCGCCGCCCTGCTTGTTGATGCCCTTGTTGTTGGACAGCTCGCCGCCGAGCTTCACCGTGGTGTGCACCGCGGCGCCTTGCACCGCGTCAACCGTGAGCACGATCAGGCCGTCGTTGAGCAGCAGGGTGTCGCCGGGCTTCACGTCGCGCGGCAGTTCCTTGTAGTCCAGGCCCACACCGGCCTGGTCGCCGGGCTCGGTGCGCGCGGCGTCGAGCACGAACTTCTCGCCCGGCACCAGCTGGATCTTGCCCTGCGCGAACTTGCCGACGCGGATCTTGGGGCCCTGCAGGTCGGCCATGATGCCGACCTCGCGGCCAGCGCGCTGGGCCGCTTCGCGCACCAGCGCCGCGCGGTCGATGTGGTCTTGCGCCGTGCCGTGCGAGAAGTTCAGCCGCACCACGTTGACGCCGGCGCGGATCATGGCTTCAAGCAGGGCGGGGTCGCTGGACGCAGGGCCGAGCGTGGCGACGATCTTGGTGGCGCGGGTGGGCATGGGGGCGGTCTCCAGAAGCGGCCGGGCTGGCCGCGGATGTAATTTGATTTCAATTATCCACAAAGCAATCGGGCCGGGGTTACAAGCGGGGAACGGCCGCGCACCCGGGGGCTTGTAGGACAGCGCCGACACGCCGAGCCGCCGCCGTCCGGTCGCCGCGCCGCGGCGCTTTGCCTACAGTGGCTCCATCACCGGGAGCCCACCATGCAACTGCCCATCTCTGCCGTGCTGGCCTATGCCGTCACCCTCGTGACCGCGGTGGGTGCGGCCCTCGTCCACCCCTGGTTCGACGACGCCGCGCACCGCTCCGAGCAGCAGTTCGTGAAGGCGGTGTCGGAGCTGAGCGAGGTGGCGATGAGCGCGGTGAGCTGGCCCAGCCACGACCTCGACGAGGCCGGCACGGCGCGCTGATCAGGCCTGGGCCGGACCGGCGTCTTCGCGGTGATCGGCCGGTTTGGCCGGCAGGTCGGCCTCGACGCGCGTGCCCTGCCCGGGCGCGCTGATGAGGTCGAAATGGCCCGCGTGCGATTCGACGCGCACGCGCATGCCGAGCAGGCCGTGGTGGCCCGGCGGCACCACGCTGGTGTCGAAGCCGCGGCCGTTGTCCTGCACCGTCACCCGCACCAGGTCGCCCTCCTGCAGCAGGCGCACGCGCACCTGTGTGGCCTGCGCGTACTTGCTGATGTTGGTGAGCGATTCCTGCACCAGCCGGTAGACCGTGAGTTCGCTGTCCTTGCACAGCGAAACGGGCGACAGCTCGGCCTGCACCGGAATGCCCAGCACGCCCGCGGCGTCGCTGCACAGCATTTCGAGCGCGGGGATCAGGCCGAGCTGGTCGAGCGACGAGGGCCGCAGGTTCTCGACGATGCGGCGCTTGACCGCGATGCCCTCGTTGAGCCGCTGCTCGATGCCCGCGAGGCGTTCGAGCGCCAGCGGCGGCACGTCGGGCACACGGCGCAGGCGCGCGAGTTCGAGCTTCATCGCGGTGAGCAGGCCGCCCATTTCGTCGTGCAGCTCGCGCGCCACGCGGCCGCGCTCGTCCTCGCGCGCGGTGACGTGGTGGCCCGCGAGGTTGCGCAGCGCGGTGGTGCGCAGCGCCACCTGGCGCTCGAGCGAGTCGCGCTCTTCCTGCAGTTGGGTGGCGTGCGCCGCCTGGCTGGCCTGCAGGGCCGCGTTGTTGCGCAGGAAGAAGACATAACCGAGCAGGCTGAGCAGGGCCAGCAGGTGCACCGAGACACGGCCCACGCCCAGCGTGCGGTAGATGGCCACGCGTTCGGCCGCGATGCGGCGCTCTTCGGTCATGAGCAGCACGTCGGCCGCGCGGCGCACGGCTTCCATCTTCTCGCGCCCGATGTCGGTGAGCATCAGGCCCTGCCAGGCCTGGGTGGAGCCGGCCTTGTAGAGCGAGAGCGTTTCGGCCGTTTCCGAGACCTTCTCCTGGGCGCGCTGCTGCAGGGTGTCGACCAGGCGCGAGAGCTCGGGGTCGTGGCGGTAGTGTTCGCGCAGCCGGCGGATCGCCACGTCGAGTTCGGCGCCCGCGCTTTCATAGGGCGCGAGGTACTGCTGGCGGCCGGTGAGCAGGTAGCCGCGCTGGGCCGACTCGAGGTCGAGCAGGCTGCGGATGACGTTCTGCGCCGCCGTGCGCGCGATGCCGCGCCCGCCCAGGTTGACCAGCGAGTCGATCGCGCGCTGGTAGGTCCATTCGGTGCCCGCGAACACACCGAGCGCCAGCACCACGGCCAGGGCCGCCGACCAGGGCATGCGCAAGGACCGGAGAAGGCCGGCGGGCGTCAGGCGCGGGGCAGGGCTCAATGCAGTTCGCCCGGTGAGGTGGCCGTGCCGTCGGCGATGCGCTCGCAGTAGCTGATCAACTCTTCCAGTTCGCAGGACTTGTCGAACACGCGATCGGCGCCGAGCTGGGAGCAGCGCCGGCGCATGTCGGGCGTGGCGCGGTTGGTGAGCACCACACGGCGGCCCGCCAGGCCGGCTTCCTGCGCCGCCTTGAGCACGCCCAGGCCGGAGCCCGACAGCAGATAGATGTCCACGATCATGAGATCGAAGGGTTCGCGCTGCTGCATCCATTGCACCGCGTTCGCCTCGTCGCGGGCGTGCCCGATCACCTCGACACCGGCCAGCTCCTTCAGGGTGGAAACCAGGTTGTCGAAGATCAGCAGGTTGTCTTCAACGATGAAGGTGCGCAGGGGAGAGGACACGACAGTGCAGGGGAAGCAGTGGACACAGGGCGCGCCGAGGGCCGGCCATGCGGGCCGGCGCGCGCGAACGCCGCCATGATGCCGTGTTCGCGCGCGCCGGCAATGCCGCCGCACCGATTCGCGTGTCGGACAAGTCCTACACGCGAACCGGCTCGGGGGCTCAGCGCACGACGATGTCGTTGCGCACCGACTTCACGCCCGAGACGCTGGAGGCCAGCTGGGCCGCGGCGCTTTTCTCGGCGTTGGTCTTGGCGAAGCCCGAGAGCTGCACTGTGCCGTTGAGCGTTTCGACGTTGATCGCCATGGCGCTCACGGTCTTGTCCTCGGCGAACTTGGCCTTCACACGGGTGGTGATGGTCGCGTCGTCGATGTAGGCGCCAACGGACTGCTGGTCGCGCGCGACGGCGCAGCCGGTGGTCTGGATCACGAGGACCGCCGCGCTGGCGGCGAGAAGGGCGTGGGTCAGTTTCATGGTGGTTCCTGGTTAGCCCTGGCCTTCGATGGTCAGGCGGTTGTCGACCTGGACCACGCCTTCGACGGCGGAGGCCAGGGTCGTGGCGCGGGCGCGCGCTTCGGCGTTGGGGGCCTTGCCCTCCAGCGACACGCGGCCGTTGGTGGTGTCGACGTCGATGCTCAACGCCTTCAGCTGGTCGTCGGCGGCGAGCGCGGCGTTCACCTTGGCGGTGATCGCGGCGTCGGCAGCGCCGCGGGCGATGGTGTCCATGGCCTCGCTGCCGGCGGCTTTCAGTTCCTGGCCGGCCTGGCGGGCGTCCTGGCCCATCTGGTTGGCCGACTGCTGGACCTGCTCGCTTGCGTTGTCCACGCGTTGGCCGATGGTGGCGTCTTCGCGTTCACCGCAGGCCACGACCAGGGCGGACGCGGCGAGGGCGGCGGTGAGGGCGCTGAGGCGGAGGGTGCTGTTCATGGTGCTGTCCTTTCATGCGCCGGCCCCGGGGGGCCGGCATAGGGATTCGGGGCGGGTGGGCGGCGGCGCCGGTCAGTGGCGCTTGTTGCGGGCGGGCGCGTCGAACCAGTCGTCGCTCGCGCTGCGCTCCCACTCGGCCACCTGGCTTTCGGCCACGTCCTTGGCCACGCCGTAGCGTTCCTGGATCTTGCCGGCGAGTTGTTCGCGCTTGCCCTTGATGACGTCGAAGTCGTCGTCGGTGAGCTTGCCCCACTTCTCGATCACCTTGCCCTTGACTTGCTTCCAGTTGCCTTCGATGCGGTCCCAGTTCATGTGGTGCTCCTTGGTTGGTTGAACGCCTACCGGGTGGTGGACGTCGGCCGGTGCGCTGCATTTGCGGCAGGGCGTCTGGCCGTGGAATCAACTGTAGAAATCCGCGTTCGGCCGCGGTGTCGGCGGCGTCGCCGAGGCGCTGTAGGACAAGGCCGATGGCCCCGGCCGCCGCCGCGAAGCGCGTGTAGGAAGCGTCCGACGCCTGCGCGCGCAAGGCCCTGCCACAATGCGCGCTGCCCCCCATCAGCCCTCAGAAGGACACCATGATCAAGGTAGGCATCGTCGACGACCACGCCATCGTGCGAACGGGTTTGCGCCAGTTCCTCAGCGAGCACGTGGACCTGCGCGTGACGGGTGAAGCGAACAACGGCCGCGAAGCGCTCGAACTCGCGCGCGGCGGCGAGGTCGATGTGCTGCTGATGGACCTGTCCATGCCCGAGCACGGCGGGGTCGATGCGCTGCAGGCCATCAAGGCGCGCTTCCCCGATCTGGCGGTGCTCATCCTCAGCGGCTTTCCCGAGGCGCAGTACGCCACGCAGCTCATGCGCCACGGCGCCAGCGGTTACCTCAACAAAGAGTGCTCGCCCGACGAGATCGTGAACGCCATCCGCGTGGTCGCGCGCGGGCGCCGCTACATCAGCCCCGCGGTGGCCGAGCTGCTGGCCGACAACGCGCTCGGCGAGGGCGACCAGGCGCCGCACGCGGCGCTGTCCGAGCGCGAGCTGCAGGTGTTCCTGCGGCTGGCCAAGGGCGAGAGCGTGGGCGGCATCGCCGAGGCCATGTTCCTGAGCGTGAAGACCGTGAGCACCTACCGCACGCGGGTGCTCGAAAAGCTCAAGCTCGGCAGCAACAGCGAACTCACCTACTACGCGCTCAAGAACGGCCTCATCCAGTGAGTCGGTGAGCGGGCTCAGAGCCAGCGCTCCATCAGCCGCCCCACGCCTTCCATGACGCGCTGACCGAGGCCACGGCGCTGCCAGTCCTCGAGCGCGACGGGGCGCGACTCGCGGCGGTCCTTGTCGAACAGCGCGTTCATCTGGCTGCCGAATTCGTCGCCGAGCACGATCACGTTGAGCTCGTTGTTGGCCACGAAGCTCAGCCAGTCGAGGTTGCTCGACCCCACGGTGGAGAACACGCCGTCGATCACCGCGGTCTTGGCGTGCATCACGGCCTGGTCCATCTCGTGGATGCGCACGCCCGCCTGCAGCAACCGCGTGTAGTACGAGCGCCCCGCGTGCAGCGCCAGGCGCGAATCGCTGCGCCCGGGCAGCACCAGCGCCACCGACACGCCGCGCTGCGCCGCGTCGCACAGCGCCTGCACGAAGGCCTCGCCCGGCGCGAAGTAGGCCATGGCGATGTGCACCTCTTGCTGCGCGGCGTCGATCGCCGCGAGCAGCGCGGTGTAAATGCGGTTGCCTTCGTCGCGCGGGTCGCTCGCGAGCACCTTGACCACGCGGTCGCCGGGCTCGGGCGCCGCGGGCCGGCCCTGGGCCGCGGGCAGTTCGCCCTTGCAGCCCTGTTCGCGCCAGGTGTCTTCGAACACCTGCGCGATCGCGGGCACCACCGGGCCGCGCAGCTCGATCTGCGTGTCGCGCCAGCCGTCGTCGGCGGCGTCCTTGGTGCGTGCGGGCGCGCTGCGCCGCAACGCGGCCGAGCCCGAGCCGTAGACGCGGCTGATGTTGATGCCGCCCGTGAAGGCCGCGTCCTGGTCGACCACCAGCAGCTTGCGGTGGTCGCGGTGCGTGATGCTCCAGTGGCCGGGCCGGCGCACCGGGTTGATGGGGTTGAACTCGCACACGCCCACGCCACCGTCGGTGAGGCGCTTGAAGAACTCGGTGGGCGTGGTGATCGAGCCCACGGCGTCGTAGATCACACGCACCTGCACGCCCTGGGCGGCGCGCTGGAGCAGCAGCTCGGCCACGTCGGCCGCCACGCCCTGGTCTTCGAAGATGTAGCTCTGCAGCAGCACGCGGTGGCGCGCCTGGGCGATCGCGGCCTTCATGGCCGCGAAGGTGGCGGGGCCGTCCACCAGCAGCCGGGTGCGGTTGCCCCGGTAGAGGTCGGCGTCGCCGCTGCGCGTGAGCGTGCGCAGGTGGTGTTCGAACAGCGCGTGCCGGCCCTCGGCGGCCACGTTGAGCAAGGTCGCGCGGCGCTGCTCGCGCGAGAGCTCGCCTTGCGCGCCCTGCACGTTCACGCGGCCAGGTGTGGCGCCCGCGGCCTCGGGCGTGCGCGCAGGCAGCGCGCTGCAGCCGCCGAGCGCGAACAGCAGGGCGCTGCCGACCCAGGCCCAGACCCAGGCACGCCGACGGGCCAGACCTGGACCGGGATTCGCAGGGGGGCGTGGCAGTGGCGTCATGGCGATGCGTCCATGGATGGGCTGAGGGTTGGCGCAGTGTGGCCTTTGCCCGGGGCCCGCGCAGTAGGCCGCCGGGGGCGGCGCGTGTCGGCAGCGTCCTACGCGGGGCAGCGCGGCTTGCCGACACCACGCGCCCGGGCCCGTGCCTACAGTGAACCCATCGCGGCGGTGGTCGTCGCGAACCCCCGAAAGACCGGCCCCGGCCGGTCAACCAAGGAGTCCGACATGCTGCACTACGCCGTGGTCTTTTTCGTCATCGCCCTCATCGCGGCCCTGCTGGGCTTCGGGGGCATCGCCGCCGGTGCCGCGGGCATCGCCAAGATCCTCTTCGTGGTCTTCCTGGTGTTCGCGCTGATCACCTTTGTGGCGGGGCTGTTGCGCCGCTGATGCTCCCCAGCCCCTGGCGCTGCGCTTCAACGTGACGCGTCTGCGGCCGCCAGCAGCGGCCGCAGCGCCCACAGCCCCAGCGCCGGGCCGATCGCGAGCCAGGGCAGCAGTGCGCCCAGTGGCACCGAGTCGGCCAGCCACACGAACAGCAGGATGCTCACGATGCTGATGCCGAAGCCGATGCTGTTGGTGAGCGTGAGCACGCTGCCCACGGCCTGCGCTGGTGCGTTGCGCGCGGTGAGTGCGCTGAATTGCGGCGAGTCGCCCGACACGGTGATGCCCCAGAGCGCCAGCCAGGCATAGAAGGCCGGATCGGGCGCGCCGAGCAGCATCGGCGCGGCCAGACAGCAGGCGCCGCTGGTGGCGAGTTGGGCCCCGGCGACGCGCGCGCTGCCCAGGCGCTGCGCAAGCCAGCCACCGCCCGCGCAGCCGATGGCGCCCGCGCCCAGCACACCGAACGCGGCCCACGACAGCGCCACTCCTTCGAGCCGCGTGGCCAGGATCAGGGGCACCATGACCCACACGGTGTAAAGCTCCCACATGTGGCCGAAGTAACCCAGCACCGAACTGCGCACGCGCGCATCGGTCCACAGCGTGCCCAGCGCCTGCCACTGCAGGCGGCTCACGCGCGCCACCGCCCTCGGCGGATCGCCGAGCCCGAAGAACAGCAGCACACCGCCAAACGCCGCGAGCAGGGCCACGCCCAGCATCAGCGTGGGCCAGGGCAGGGTGTGGCCCATCGCGCGCAGCGCGTGCGCGCTGGCCGAGCCGAGCACCAGTGCCGCGATCAGCACCCCCAGCGCCGCGCCCAGGCCGCGGCTGTACCACTGCGCGGCGATCTTCATGCCCACGGGGTAGATGCCCGCGAGGAAGAAGCCCGTCGCCACGCGCCAGGCCAGCAGTGCCGCGAAGTCGCGCACCGACCACCACGCGCCCACGGTGCAGGCCGCGCCCGCCAGCGCGCACACCAGGAAGACGGTGCGTGGCGGGAACCGGTCGGCGATGGCCAGCAGCGCGAACACCAGCGTGCCTGCGATGAAGCCGAATTGCAGCCCCGAGGTGAGCGTGCCCACCGCCCCCGTGGCCCAGCCGAGCTCGCGCTGCAGATCGGGCATGACGGCGTTGACCGCGAACCACAACGAGGTGCCCGCGAACTGGGCCAGGACCAGCACGGGGAGGACGTGGCGGGGGACGGCGGACGCGTGGCTCATCGCGCCCAGCTTAATCGCGCGCGATGGGCTTGCACGGCGGCACAAACCCGCGGTTCAGACCCCGCGCGCGCGCTCTTCGCGGAAGCGCTCGCGGAAGGCGGCGAAGCTGCCCGCGTCCAGCGCCTCGCGCACCTCGCGCATGAGGTTCAGGTAGTAGTGCAGGTTGTGCACCGTGGCCAGCATGGGGCCGAGCATTTCGCCACAGCGGTCGAGGTGGTGCAGGTAGGCGCGGCTGAAGCCCTCGCGGCCGCCATCGGCCCAGCTCACGCCGCTGGGGCCGGCGCAGGCGTGGCAGGTGCAGGTCTCGTCGAGCGGGCGGTGGTCGGCCTTGTGCCTGGCGTTGCGGATCTTCAGGTCGCCGTAGCGCGTGAACAGCGTGCCGTTGCGCGCGTTGCGCGTGGGCATCACGCAGTCGAACATGTCCACGCCACAGGCCACGCCTTCCACCAGGTCTTCGGGCGTGCCCACGCCCATGAGGTAGCGCGGCTTGTGCGCGGGCAGGCGGTGCGGCGTGTGCGCCATGATGCGGCGCATCTCTTCCTTGGGTTCGCCCACGCTCACGCCGCCGATGGCGTAGCCCGGGAAGTCCATGGCCACGAGCGCGTCGAGCGAGGCCTGGCGCAGGTGCTCGAACATGCCGCCCTGCACGATACCGAACAGCGCATTGGGGTTGCCCAGGCGCGCGAACTCGTCTTGCGAACGCCTGGCCCAGCGCAGGCTCATTTCCATGCTCTTGAGCGCTTCGGCCTCGGTGGTGATGTGGCCGTTGGTCTCGTAGGGCGTGCACTCGTCGAGCTGCATCACGATGTCGCTGTTGAGCACGGTCTGGATCTGCATGCTCACCTCGGGCGACATGAAGAGCTTGTCGCCGTTGACCGGGCTCGCGAAGTGCACGCCTTCTTCGGTGATCTTGCGCATGGCGCCGAGCGACCACACCTGGAAGCCGCCCGAGTCGGTGAGGATGGGCTTGTGCCATTGCTCGAAGCCGTGCAGGCCGCCGAAGCCCTTCATGATGTCCAGACCCGGGCGCATCCACAGGTGGAAGGTGTTGCCCAGAATGATCTGCGCGCCCATCTCGTGCAGGCTGCGCGGCATCACGCCCTTGACGGTGCCGTAGGTGCCCACGGGCATGAAGATGGGCGTCTGCACCACCCCGTGGTTGAGCGTGAGCGTGGCGCGTCGCGCGTGGCTGGTGGGGTCGGTGGTGAGGAGGTCGAACCGCAGCATGGAGGGCTTTCGTGAGCGGCGGATTGTAAGGAGGGCCTCACGGAACTTGCGCCGCATCAACTTGCGGCGCGAAAGGCTTCCTAGCATGGGTCCCAGGGTTCACCGGCCTGTCGGTGGGCCCTGGCTTCAACCCCACTGGAGACACCCCATGAAGAAAATGATCAAGGGCATGGTTCTGCTCGGCTGCGCGCTGGGCACCGCGTTCGCGCAGGCACAGGCGCCCCAGGCGCCCGTCGATCTGGGCCGGCTGGAGTTCAGCGACAACTGCGCTGCCTGTCACGGCCTGGACGGCAAGGGCAACGGGCCCTTGGGCGGCTTGCTGCAGAAGAGCCCGCCCGATCTGTCGCAACTGGCGAAGAAGAACGGCGGGGTGCTGCCGGTCAACCGCATGTACGCGGTCATCGAGGGCACCGCCACGGTGCCGAGCCACGGCACGCGCGACATGCCGGTGTGGGGCCGCGAGTACCGCATCGAGGAGGCGCAGCGCCTGCGCGAGGCCCGGGGGCACTACGAGCCGGCCGAGGTGGTGCGGGCGCGCATCCTCACGCTGATCGAGTACATCAGCCGGCTGCAAACGCCCTGAACGGCCCGGGCGCTCAGCGCCGCTGCAACAGCATGGCGTCGCCGTAGCTGAAGAAGCGGTAGCGCTGTTCGATGGCGTGGCGGTACAGCGCCATCACGCGCTCGTACCCGGCCAACGCGCTCACCAGCATCATCAGCGTGCTCTTGGGGAGGTGGAAGTTGGTGATCAGCGCGTCGATCACCTGGAAGCGAAAGCCCGGCGTGATGAAGATCTGGGTGTCGCCCTCGGTGCGGCCGAAGGCGGCCCAGCTTTCGAGCGTGCGCACGGTGGTGGTGCCCACGGCCACCACGCGTCCGCCGCGCGCGCGGCAGGCGTCGATGGCGGCGATGGTCTCGGCCGGCACCCGGTACCACTCGGCGTGCATGGTGTGCTCGGCGATGTTCTCGGTCTTCACGGGCTGGAAGGTGCCCGCGCCCACGTGCAGCGTGACCTCGGCGGTCTCGATGCCCCGCGCGCGCAGCCCGGCCAGCACGCCATCGTCGAAATGCAGCGCCGCCGTGGGCGCGGCGACGGCGCCGGGGTGCTTGGCGAACACCGTCTGGTAGCGGCGTTCGTCCTCGGCGGAGTCGGCATGCTCGATGTAGGGCGGCAGCGGTACGTGGCCGTGTGCGGCCATGAGCATGTGCGGCTCGTCGCTGAAACGCAGGCGGAACAGCGCGCCGTGATCGTCGGGCCAGCGGCCCAGCAGCTCGGCCTCGAAGCCGCCGTCCATGGACAGCACCGCGCCCACGGGCGGCTTCTTGCTCACCTTCATGTGGGCCACCACCTCGTGGCCGGGCAGCACGCGCTCCACCAGCAGCTCGAGCGCGCCGCCGCTGGCCTTGCGGCCGAACAGGCGGGCCTTGATCACCTGGGTGTTGTTGAAGACCAGCAGGTCGCCGGGGTTCAGCAGGCCGGGCAGCTCGCGGAACACGCGGTCGGCGGGGGTGTCGGCGCGGCCGTCGAGCAGGCGCGAGGCGCTGCGTTCGGGTGCGGGGTGCTGGGCGATGAGTTCGGGGGGCAGGGCGAAGTCGAAATCGCTCAGCGTGAAGGCGCGTGGGCCGGGGGATGGGTTCATGTCGCTTGAGGGCCGGACGGGCCCGTTCCAAGGAAGAGGGGGAATGGCGGAAGGCAGAATTGTCCCATGGCCGAACCCGCCGCCCCCGCCACGTCCTCCGCCTCCAAGCCCTTGTCGGCGCCGCAGAAGGCCTTGCACAAGCTCGGCCTCAAGCGCGACATCGACCTGGCGCTGCACCTGCCGCTGCGCTACGAGGACGAAACCCGCATCGTGCAGCTGCGCGACGTGCGCAACGGCGAGCTGGTGCAGATCGAGGGCACGGTGACGCACAGCGAGGTGCAATACCGGGGCCGCCGCCAGCTGCTGGTCACGCTCGACGACGGCACCGACACCTGCACGCTGCGCTTTTTCAGCTTCTACCCCTCGCACCAGAAGACGCTCGCCGTGGGCGCGGTGGTGCGCGCGCGCGGCGAGATCCGCGGCGGCTTCGCGGGCTACACGCTGCTGCACCCCGCGTTCAAGCTGGCGGGCGGCGAACTGCCCACGGCGCTCACGCCCGTGTACCCCACGAGCGCGCAATTGCCGCAGGCCTACCTGCGCAAGGCCGTGGTGGGCGCGCTCAAACGCGCCGATCTGCACGAGACCCTGCCGCCGCCGCTGCTGGCGGGCCTGCAGCGCACGGCGCGCGTGAGCCCCACCCTGCGCGAGGCGCTGCAGGTGCTGCACCACCCCGGGCCCGAGGCCTCGCTGGCCGCGCTCGAGGACCGCAGCCACCCGGCCTGGCAGCGCCTGAAGGCCGAAGAACTGCTCGCGCAGCAGCTCTCGCAGGCCCTGGCCAAGCGCGAACGCGACGCGCTGAACGCGCCCCAGCTGCCCCTGCGCCGCGGCGGCCTGCACGAGCAGTTGCTTGCCACGCTGCCGTTCGCGCTCACGGCGGCGCAGCGCCGCGTGGGCGAAGAGATCGCGCTCGACCTCGCGCGCCGCGTGCCCATGCACCGGCTGCTGCAGGGCGACGTGGGCTCGGGCAAGACCGTGGTGGCCGCGCTGGCCGCCACCATCGCGATCGACGCCGGCTGGCAATGCGCGCTCATGGCGCCCACCGAGATCCTGGCCGCGCAGCACTTCCGCAAACTCGTGGGCTGGCTCGAGCCGCTGCTCGAACCCCTGGGCAAGCGCGTGGCCTGGCTCACGGGCGGGCAGAAGAAGAAACAGCGCCAGGCCATGCTCGACCTGATCGCCAGCGGCGAGGCTGCGCTGGTGGTGGGCACGCACGCGGTCATTCAGGACCAGGTGGTGTTCCAGCGCCTGGCGCTCGCGCTGATCGACGAGCAGCACCGCTTCGGCGTGGCGCAACGCCTGGCGCTGCGCGGCAAGACCGGCGGCACGCTGGAGCCGCACCTGCTGATGATGACGGCCACGCCCATCCCGCGCACCCTGGCCATGAGCTACTACGCCGACCTCGATGTGTCGACCATCGACGAACTGCCGCCGGGGCGCACGCCCATCGTGACCAAGGTCGTGAGCGACCAGCGACGCGCCGAGGTGGTCGAGCGCATCCGCAGCCAGCTCGACCAGGGCCGGCAGGTGTACTGGGTGTGCCCGCTGATCGAAGAGAGCGAGGCGCTCGACCTGTCGAACGCCACCGCCACGCACGCCGAACTCTCGCAGGCCCTGCCCGGGGTGCTGGTGGGCCTGCTGCATTCGCGCATGCCGCCGCCCGAGAAGAAGGCCGTGATGTCGCTCTTCGTGGGCGGGCAGATGGGCGTGCTGGTGTCGACCACGGTGATCGAAGTGGGGGTGGACGTGCCCAACGCCTCGCTGATGGTGATCGAGCACGCCGAGCGCTTCGGCCTGAGCCAGCTGCACCAGCTGCGCGGCCGCGTGGGGCGCGGGGCCGCGGCATCGGCCTGCGTGCTGCTCTACAGCGCGCCCGAGGGCGGGCGGCTCGGCGAGACCGCGCGCGAGCGCCTGCGCGCCATGGCCGAGACGCACGACGGCTTCGAGATCGCGCGCCGCGACCTGGAGATCCGCGGCCCGGGCGAGTTCCTGGGTGCGCGCCAGTCGGGCGCGCCGCTGCTGCGGTTTGCCGATCTCGCCACCGACACCCACCTGCTGGCCTGGGCGCGCGAGGCCGCGCCGCTGATGCTGGAGCGCCACCCCGCCCTGGCCGAGCAGCACATCGCGCGCTGGCTCGGCAGCAAGGCCGAGTACCTCAAGGCCTGAGCGGGGGCAAGCCCTGGCGGCTGGTGTGGCCGCACCCGAGAACGCACAATACGCGCCCTATGACGCTCACCGAACTCAAGTACATCGTCGCCGTGGCGCGCGAGCGGCACTTCGGCAAGGCCGCCGAGGCCTGCTTCGTGTCGCAGCCCACGCTGTCGGTGGCGATCAAGAAGCTCGAGGAAGAGCTCGAACTCAAGATCTTCGAACGCAACGCGGCCGAAATCGCCGTGACGCCGCTGGGCGAGGAGATCGTGCGCCAGGCCCAGACCGTGCTCGAACAGGCCGCGGCCATCAAGGAAATCGCCAAGCGCGGCAAAGACCCGCTGGCCGGCCCGCTCAAGCTCGGTGTGATCTACACCATCGGCCCCTACCTGCTGCCCGAGCTGGTGCGCCAGGTGATCGACCGCACGCCGCAGATGCCGCTGGTGCTGCAGGAGAACTTCACCACCAAGCTGCTCGAGCAGCTGCGCCTGGGCGAGATCGACTGCGCCATCCTCGCCGAGCCGTTTCCCGACACCAACCTCGCGCTCGCGCCGCTCTACGACGAGCCCTTCATGGCCGCGGTGCCGCACACGCACCCGCTGGTGGCCAAGGGCCGCATCACGGCCGAGGAGCTCAAGCGCGAGACCATGCTGCTGCTGGGCACGGGCCATTGCTTCCGCGACCACGTGCTCGAGGTCTGCCCCGAGTTCGCGCGCTACTCCAACGACACCGAAGGCATCCGCAAGAGTTTCGAAGGTTCGTCGCTCGAGACCATCAAGCACATGGTGGCCGCGGGCATGGGCGTGACGCTGGTGCCGCGCTTGTCGGTGCCGCGTTCGGCGCTCGACGCGGCCATGAAACCCGGCGTCGACTTCGGCGATTCGCCCTACGTGCGCTACCTGCCGTTCGACGGCGACGCGCCCACGCGCCGCGTGGTGCTGGCCTGGCGGCGCAGCTTCCCGCGCTACGAGGCGATCGCCGAGCTGCGCAATTCGATCTACGCCTGCGAGCTGCCGGGCGTGAAGAGGCTCTCGTGAACGCCATCGCGCCCGCGCCCCACACGCCGTCGCGCCTGTCGCTCTGGCTCGACCTGATCCGCTGGAACCGCCCAGCGGGCTGGCTGCTGCTGCTGTGGCCCACGCTGTCGGCGCTGTGGGTGGCCGCGGGCGGCTTCCCGGGCTGGCACCTGCTCGCGGTGTTCACGTTCGGCACCATCCTCATGCGCAGCGCGGGCTGCTGCGTCAACGACGTGGCCGACCGCGACTTCGACCGCCACGTCAAGCGCACCGCACAGCGCCCCGTCACCTCGGGCCGCGTGTCCACGAAAGAGGCGCTCGCCGTGGGCGCGGTGCTCGCGCTCGCGGCCTTCGGCCTGGTGCTCACCACCAATGCGGCCACCATCGCCTGGTCGTTCGCGGCGCTGGCCATCACGCTGGCCTACCCCTTTGCCAAGCGCGTTGTGTCCATGCCGCAGGCGGTGCTGGGCGTGGCCTTCAGCTTCGGCATTCCCATGGCCTTTTCGGCGGTGCAGGGCGCGGTGCCGCCGCTGGCCTGGGTGCTGTTGCTGGGCAACGCCTTCTGGGTGCTGGCCTACGACACCGAATACGCCATGGTCGACCGCGACGACGACCTGAAGATCGGCATGAAGACCTCGGCGATCACGCTGGGCCGCGCCGACGTGGCCGCGGTGACGGCCTTCTACCTGGTGCACCTCGCGGTGTGGACCTGGGCGCTGTGGGACCGTGTGGACCACGCGCTCTGGGCCGCGGCGCTGCTCGCGGCGCTGGCCCAGGTGGCGTGGCACTTCACGCTGATCCGCCACCGCACGCGCGAAGGCTGTTTCGCGGCGTTCCGTGCCAACCACTGGCTGGGCTTCACGCTGTTCGCCGGCGTGGTGCTGGCGCTGGCCTGATCAGCGGCCGAACTCGCGCCCCAGTTCCTCGGCGCGCTGCTGCGCGGCTCTCAGGGCCGCCTCGAACGAGGCCTTGATGCCCGCCGCGTCCATGGCGGTGAGCGCCGCGTACGTGGTGCCGCCCTTGGACGTGACGCGCTCGCGCAGCACCTGCGGCGGCTCGTTCGAACGCTGCGCCAGCGTGGACGCGCCCAGGAAGGTGCCGATCGCGAGCTGCAGCGCGGTGTCGGCTGGCAGGCCCATGCGCGCACCCGCGTCGCGCATGGCCTCGAGGAAATAGAACACGTAGGCCGGGCCCGAGCCCGAGAGCGCGGTGACGGCGTCGAGGTCGCGCTCGCTGACCACCCACACGAGCTCGCCCGTGGTCTTCACCACCGATTCCACCAGCGCACGGTCGGCGGCGGATGCGCCTTCGCGCGCGAACAGGCCGGTCATGCCCAGGCCCACGAGCGCGGGCGTGTTGGGCATGGCGCGCACGATGCGCTGCGTGCCCAGCCAGCCGGCCATGCTCTCGCTGGTGATGCCCGCGGCCACGCTCAGGTGCAGCGCGCCGCCCAGGTGCGGGCCGGCGGCGAGCGCGGCGTCCTTGAAGGTCTGCGGCTTCACGGCCCAGACCACCAGGTCCGACGGCTGCAGACCGCCATCGGCCGCGGCGAACACCGCCACGCCGGGAAACTGCTGCGCGAGGCGGCCGCGTTGCTCGTCCCAGGGTTCGACGATCTGGATGCGTTCGGCCACATGGCCCTGGCGCAGCAGGCCGCCGACGATGGCGCTGGCCATGTTGCCGCCGCCGATGAAGGTGATGAGGGAAGGGGTCATGGGGTGAGGGAAAGCGCGCCCACGAGGTGTCGCGGGCCTGCGGTATCTTCGCAGAATGCCTGCAGACAACGACGCATCGGTGTGGGCCCTGCACAAGGGCACGATCGGGTCGGGCGCCGCGTGCGCGCCCGGGTGGACGGCATGAGCGCCTGGCGCGGGCCGGTCTGGGCGGCCGTCGATCGCACCCCTGTGTTCGATCTGCTGGTGGTGGGCGGCGGCGCGACCGGCCTGGGCGTGGCGCTCGACGCGGCGCTGCGGGGCTTCTCGGTGGCGCTGTTCGAGTCGCACGATTTCGCGGGCGGCACCTCGTCGCGCGCCACCAAGCTGCTGCACGGCGGTGTGCGCTACCTGGCCCAGGGCAATGTGGCCCTGGTGCGCGAGGCGCTGGCCGAGCGCACCGCCGTGATGGCGATCGCGCCGCACCTGGCGCAACCCCTGCCGTTCGTGATGCCGAGCCGGCACTGGTGGGAAACCCCGTTCTACGGCATCGGCCTCAAGCTCTACGACCTGCTCGCGGGCCGCGCCGGCCTGGGCGCCACCGAATTCCTCGACCGCGCCCGCACGCTCGCGGCCCTGCCGGGCGTGAACCCCGACGGCCTGCGTGGCGGCGTGCGCTACTGGGACGGCCAGTTCGACGACGCCCGGCTGGCGATCGCGCTGGCGCGCAGCGCCGAGGCGGCCGGGGCGCGTGTGCTCAACCACGCCCAGGTGACCGCGATCGCGCCCGACGGCGAGGGCCATTGCGTGACCGTGCGCGACCGCCTGCACGGTGCCGAGCACACCGTGCGCGCGCGCTGCGTGGTCAATGCCACCGGGGTGTGGGTCGATGCGCTGCGCGAGGCCGCCGGCACGCCCTCGCACATGGTGAGCCCGAGCCAGGGCGTGCACGTGGTGGTCGACCGCGCGTTCCTGGGCGGCGAGCACGCACTGCTGGTGCCCAAGACGCAGGACGGCCGCGTGCTGTTCGCGGTGCCCTGGCTGGGCAAGCTCATCCTCGGCACCACCGACACGCCGCGGCAGGATCTGGCGCGCGAGCCCGAGCCCTTTGCCGACGAACTGGCCTTCATCCTCGACGAGGCCTCGCGCGTGCTCAGCCGGCCGGTCCGCCGCGAGGACATCCGCAGCGTGTGGGTCGGCCTGCGCCCGCTCGTGGCGCCGCCCAGCGACGGCGGCGGCGCGACCAAGGGCCTGTCGCGCGAGCACACCGTGCTCGTCGACCCCAATGGCCTGGTCACGGTCACCGGGGGCAAATGGACCACCTATCGCGCCATGGCCGAAGACGTGCTGGACCGCTGCTTCGAGGCCGGGCGGCTGCCGGCTCGGCCCGGGGGGCAGAGCGCGCGCCACCGCCTGGTGGGCGCGCCGCCCTCCGCATCGGTGCCCATCCATGCGGCGCCGGGCTGGCATTTGTATGGGGCCGAGGCCGAGCGCGTGCGCGCCTTGCCCGGCGCCGACCGCCACCTGGGCATGGGGCTCTGCGTGGCCATGGTGCGCTTTGCTGCGCGACATGAGTACGCGCTTACTGTTGAAGATGTGCTGGCGCGCCGTTGGCGCGCCTTGTTCCTCGACGCCGCAGAAGCGGCCCGCATGGCGCCCGAGGTGGCTCAGGTGATGCGCGAGGAGGGCGTGGCCGAACCGCGGCTCGACGATTTCCTGGCACTCGCGCAACGCTACGCAGCCCCGGGCGTTTGACGTCATTTGGCCGGCATGCCATAATGCGCGGCTTCGCCCTTTGGGGTGAAGTGTCTGGCGCAAGCCTTCTGCCCACCGAAAGGGGGCATCCGCCGCGGCAGCAGCCGCATGCAGTGGATGTCACCGGACGACGGGCCCAAGACTGATCGCTGTCGGCCGCGGTGGCCTTCAGGATTCAAGTTGGGACTTAAATCAAATGATTCAAACGCAATCTCGACTCGATGTTGCTGACAACACGGGTGCCAAGTCCGTGATGTGCATCAAGGTGCTCGGTGGCTCCAAGCGTCGCTACGCCAGCGTGGGCGACGTCATCAAGGTCAGCATCAAGGAAGCAGCGCCGCGCGGCCGCGTCAAAAAGGGCGAGGTCTACAACGCTGTGGTGGTGCGCACCGCCAAGGGCATCCGCCGCCAGGATGGCGCGCTGATCAAATTCGACGGCAACGCCGCGGTGTTGCTCAACGCCAAGCTCGAACCCATTGGCACCCGTATCTTCGGCCCGGTCACGCGCGAACTGCGTACCGAGAAGTTCATGAAGATCGTGTCGCTGGCCCCCGAGGTCCTCTGAGGAAGCATCCATGAACAAGATCCGTACCGGTGACGAAGTCATCGTGATCGCCGGCCGCGACAAGGGCAAGCGCGGCAAGGTGCTCTCCCGCGCCGACGAGCAGCACGTCGTGGTCGAGGGCGTCAACACCGTCAAGAAGCACGCCAAGCCGAACCCCATGAAGGGTGTGACCGGCGGCATCGTCGAGAAGACCATGCCCATCGACCAGTCCAACGTGGCGATCTTCAATGCCACCAGCGGCAAGGCCGATCGCGTGGGCATCAAGGTCCTGGCCGATGGCAAGCGCGTGCGCGTGTACAAGTCCAGCGGCGAAGAAATCAAGGTGGCATGACCATGGCACGATTCAAGCAACACTACGCCGAGAAGGTGGTCCCCGAGCTGACCAAGAAGTTCGGCTACAAGTCCGTGATGGAGGTGCCCCGCATCACCAAGATCACGCTGAACATGGGCGTGAGCGAAGCCGTGGCCGACAAGAAGGTCATGGACAACGCCGTTGGCGACCTCACCAAGATCGCCGGCCAGAAGCCCGTCGTGACCAAGGCCCGCAAGGCCATCGCCGGCTTCAAGATCCGTGAACAGCAGGCCATCGGCTGCATGGTCACGCTGCGTGGCGCCCGCATGTACGAATTCCTCGACCGCTTCGTCACCGTGGCCCTGCCCCGCGTGCGCGACTTCCGCGGCATTTCGGGTCGCTCGTTCGATGGCCGTGGCAACTACAACGTCGGCGTCAAGGAACAGATCATCTTCCCCGAGATCGAGTACGACAAGGTCGATGCCCTGCGTGGTCTGAACATCAGCATCACGACGACCGCCAAGACCGACGAGGAGTGCAAGGCACTGCTGGCGGGTTTCCGTTTCCCCTTCAAGAACTGAGGTGGCGCATGGCCAAACAAGCACTGCTCCAACGTGAACTGAAACGCGAGAAGCTCGCCGCCAAGTTCGCCAAGAAATACAACGAACTGAAGTCCATCGCCGGCGACGCCCAGAAGAGCGACGAAGAGCGTGATGCCGCGCGCCTGGCGCTGCAGAAGCTGCCGCGCAACGCGAACCCGACCCGCCAGCGCAACCGCTGCGAGATCACCGGTCGTCCGCGTGGCACCTTCAACCACTTCGGTCTGGCTCGCGCCAAGGTGCGCGAGATGGCGTTCGCCGGTGAAATCCCCGGCATCACCAAAGCCAGCTGGTAAGCCTCAGGAGATCCCCACATGAGCATGAGTGATCCCATCGCCGACATGTTGACCCGCATCCGCAACGCGCAGATGGTCGAGAAGGCCACCGTGTCGATGCCGGCGTCGAAAGTGAAGACGGCGATCGCCCAGGTCCTGAAGGACGAGGGCTACATCGACGGTTTCAAGGTCGTCAACGAAGGCGGCAAGAGCGAACTCGAAATCGCCCTGAAGTACTACGCTGGTCGTCCTGTGATCGAGCGCATCGAGCGCGTCAGCCGCCCCGGCCTGCGCGTTTACCGCGGTCGCAACGCCATCCCTCAGGTGCAGAACGGCCTGGGTGTGGCGATCGTGACCACCCCGCGCGGCGTGATGACCGACCGCAAAGCCCGCGCCAACGGTGTTGGCGGCGAAGTGCTGTGCTACGTCGCCTGATGCGGGCTTCAAGGAGAATTTGAATGTCACGTATTGGAAAACTGCCGGTCACCGTCCCCAGCGGGGTCGAGGTGACCGTCAAGGACGGTTTGGTCAACGTCAAGGGCGCCAACGGTGCGCTCAGCCTGGCGCTGAACAGCCTCGTCAAGATCGATGTCAACGCGGGCAAGATCACCTTCGCCCCGGTGGACGAATCGCGCGACGCCAACGCCATGTCCGGCACCATGCGCCAGCTGGTGAACAACATGGTCACGGGCGTGAGCAAGGGCTTTGAGAAGAAGCTCAGCCTCGTCGGCGTGGGTTTCAAGGCCCAGGCCCAGGGCGCCAAGCTCAACCTCACGGTGGGTTTCTCGCACCCCGTGATCATGGACATGCCGGCCGGCATCAAGGTGGAAACGCCTGCCCCGACCGAAATCCTGATCAAGGGTGCCGACCGCCAGCGTGTCGGCCAGGTGGCCGCCGAAGTGCGCGCCGTGCGTCCGCCCGAGCCCTACAAGGGCAAGGGCATCCGCTATGCGGATGAGAAGGTCGTGATCAAGGAAACCAAGAAGAAATAAGGAGTCCGATCATGTCTCTGACCAAGAAAGAACAACGCCTGCGTCGCGCCCGCCAGACCCGCATCCGCATTGCCCAGCAGGGCGCGGTGCGTCTGACGGTCAACCGCACGAACCTGCACATCTACGCCAGCGTGATCTCCGCCGACGGCGCAAAGGTGCTCGCCTCCGCCTCGACCGCCGAGAAGGAAGTGCGCGCCCAGCTCGGCGCCGCGGGCAAAGGTGGCAACACCGCCGCTGCGTCCCTGATCGGCAAGCGCATTGCCGAGAAGGCCAAGGCCGCCGGTATCGAGAAAGTCGCGTTCGATCGCGCCGGTTTCGCCTACCACGGCCGCGTCAAGGCCCTTGCAGATGCCGCCCGCGAGGCCGGTCTGCAGTTCTGATGAAACGGGATACACGACATGGCTAAGTTTCAGGCAAACATCAAGAACGAAGCGAACGAGGACGGTCTTCGCGAGAAGATGATCGCGATCAACCGCGTGACCAAGGTGGTCAAGGGTGGTCGCATCCTCGGTTTCGCCGCGCTGACCGTGGTCGGCGATGGCGACGGCCGCGTGGGCATGGGCAAAGGCAAGGCACGTGAAGTGCCCGTGGCCGTGCAAAAGGCCATGGAGCAGGCCCGCCGCAACATGATCAAGGTGTCCCTCAAGGACGGCAGCCTGCACCACGCGGTGCACGGCGAGCATGGCGCCTCGAACGTCATGATGCTGCCGGCTGTCAAGGGTACCGGCATCATCGCGGGCGGCCCGATGCGCGCCGTCTTCGAAGTGCTGGGCGTGACCGACGTCGTGGCCAAGAGCCACGGCTCGAGCAACCCCTACAACCTGGTGCGCGCCACCCTGGACGCGCTCGAAAAGTCCACCACCCCGGCTGAAGTTGCTGCCAAGCGCGGCAAGACGGTCGAGGAAATCCTGGGCTGAGAGGAATCACCATGAGCAACACGAACACCGTCACGGTCAAGCTCGTGCGCAGCCCCATCGGCTGCAAAGAGGACCACCGTGCCACCGTGCGCGGCCTGGGCCTGCGCAAGCTCAACAGCACCAGCACGCTGCAGGACACGCCGGCCGTGCGCGGCATGATCAACAAGATCAGCTACCTGGTCCAAGTGCTCTGATCGGAGACCGACGACATGGAACTCAACAACATCAAACCGGCCGATGGCGCCAAGCACGCCAAGCGCCGCGTGGGCCGTGGCATCGGCTCCGGCCTGGGCAAAACCGCCGGCCGTGGTCACAAGGGCCAGAAGTCGCGCGCAGGTGGCTACCACAAGGTGGGCTTCGAAGGCGGCCAGATGCCGCTGCAGCGTCGCCTGCCCAAGCGTGGCTTCAAGTCCGCGCTGCTGCAGTTCAACGCCGAAGTCACGCTGTCGGACCTCAATGGTCTGGAAGCCAAGGAAATCGACGTGCTGCTGCTCAAGCAGCAAGGCCTCGTGCACCAGCTGGCCAAGCGCGTGAAGGTCATCAAGTCCGGTGAGATCACCCGTGCGGTGACCCTCAAGGACGTGGTGCCCACCGCCGGCGCCAAAGCCGCGATCGAAGCCGCTGGCGGCCAGGTGGCCGCCGCCGCCTGATCACGCCCGTTCGAAAGGACTCCGTGGCAACCGCTTCCACGTCCCTGGCCAAGACCGGCAAGTACGGCGACCTGCGTCGCCGGCTGGTCTTCCTGCTGCTGGCACTGGTGGTGTACCGCATTGGCGCGCACATCCCGGTGCCGGGCATCAACCCCGAGCAGCTCCAGCAGCTGTTCCAGGGGCAGCAGGGTGGCATCCTGAGCCTGTTCAACATGTTCTCGGGCGGGGCGCTGTCGCGCTTCACCGTGTTCGCGTTGGGCATCATGCCGTACATCTCGGCATCCATCATCATGCAGCTCATGACCTACGTGGTTCCCACGTTCGAGCAGCTGAAGAAGGAAGGCGAGGCGGGTCGTCGCAAGATCACGCAGTACACGCGCTACGGCACGCTGGCGCTGGCGATCTTCCAGGCCACGGGCATTGCGCTCGCGCTCGAGGGGCAGGCCAACCTGGTGATCGATCCCGGCATGGGCTTTCGCCTCACCGCGGTCGTCAGCCTGGTGGCCGGAACCATGTTCCTGATGTGGCTCGGCGAGCAGATCACCGAGCGTGGTCTGGGCAACGGCATTTCGCTGCTGATCTTCGCGGGCATCGTGGCCGGTCTGCCCAATGCCATTGGCGGTCTGCTCGAGCTGGTTCGCACCGGCGCCATGAACATCCTCGTGGCCCTGTTCATCATCGCCCTCGTGGTGCTGGTGACCTACTTCGTGGTGTTCGTGGAGCGCGGTCAGCGCAAGATCCTCGTGAACTATGCGCGCCGTCAGGTGGGCAACAAGGTGTACGGCGGTCAGTCGTCGCACCTGCCGCTCAAGCTGAACATGGCCGGCGTGATCCCGCCGATCTTCGCTTCGTCGATCATCCTGCTGCCCACCACGGTGGTGAGCTGGGTGAGCACGGGCGATTCCACCCGTTGGCTGCGCGACCTGGCGTCGGCGCTGTCGCCGGGGCAACCGATCTACGTGGCCTTGTACGCAGCGGCGATCATCTTCTTCTGCTTCTTCTACACGGCCCTGGTGTTCAACAGCCGGGAAACCGCCGACAACCTGAAGAAGAGTGGTGCGTTCATTCCGGGCATTCGCCCGGGCGACCAGACGGCGCGCCACATCGACAAGATCCTGCTGCGCCTGACCCTGGCCGGTGCGATCTACATCACCGCGGTGTGCCTGCTGCCGGAGTTCCTGATCCTCGAGTACAACGTGCCGTTCTATTTCGGCGGCACCTCGCTCCTGATCATCGTGGTCGTGACCATGGACTTCATGACCCAGGTGCAGAACTACATGATGTCGCAGCAATACGAGTCGCTGCTGAAGAAGGCCAATTTCAAAACCTCCCTCGGCAACTGAACCATGGCCAAGGACGATGTGATCGAGATGCAAGGGGAGGTGGTCGAAAACCTGCCCAATGCAACTTTCCGGGTCAAGCTGGAGAACGGTCATGTCGTTCTCGGTCACATCTCCGGCAAGATGCGCATGCACTACATCCGCATCCTGCCTGGTGACAAGGTCAAGGTGGAGCTCACGCCCTACGACCTGACCCGCGCCCGCATCGTGTTCCGCGCCAAGTGAAGCGCACGACCTGAACGTTTACTGGATTTCTAGGAGAAGAAAATGAGAGTTTCGGCTTCTGTCAAGAAGATGTGCCGCAACTGCAAGATCATCAAGCGCGCCGGCATCGTGCGCGTGATCTGCACCGATCCCCGCCACAAGCAGCGTCAAGGCTGATCGTTTCGTAAGAGGACTCACATGGCCCGTATTGCAGGCATCAACATTCCGCCGCACAAGCACGCTGAGATCGGTCTGACCGCCATTTTCGGTATCGGCCGCACCCGCGCTCGCCAGATCTGCGACGCTTGCGGCATCGCATACAGCAAGAAGATCAAGGACCTGAGCGACGCCGAGCTCGAGAAGGTGCGCGACCAGGTGAACACCTTCACCATCGAAGGTGACCTGCGCCGTGAAACCACGATGAACATCAAGCGCCTGATGGACATCGGCTGCTACCGTGGCTTCCGTCACCGCCGTGGTCTGCCGATGCGTGGTCAGCGCACCAAGACCAACGCACGCACCCGCAAGGGCCCGCGCAAGGCGGCTCAGTCCTTGAAGAAATAATCGGTTCGAAGGAAAACCATGGCCAAGCAGCAGTCCAGCAACAACGCCGCTGCGCGTGTTCGCAAAAAGGTTCGCAAGAACATTGCGGACGGCATCGCGCACGTGCACGCGTCGTTCAACAACACCATCATCACCATCACCGACCGTCAGGGCAACGCACTGTCGTGGGCTTCTTCCGGTGGCCAGGGCTTCAAGGGTTCGCGCAAATCGACCCCCTTCGCCGCCCAGGTGGCTTCGGAAGTGGCTGGCCGTGCCGCCATGGAACAGGGCATCAAGGAACTCGACGTCGAGATCAAGGGCCCCGGTCCTGGCCGCGAGTCGTCGGTGCGCGCCCTGGGCGCCCTGGGTATCCGCATCAAGTCGATTGCCGATGTGACGCCCGTGCCGCACAACGGCTGCCGCCCCCAGAAGCGCCGCCGCATCTGACCCCCGAATCACCGGCTCTCCGCTTCGGCGGTAGAATGCCGGGTTTTTCGAGCGCCACCGCAGTTCCGCTGCGGTGGCATTTTTGCTAAGCCCACCGCCTCCGCCATCGCGGATGGCTCCCGCAACACGCCGGTTGCGGCAGACAACACAAGGAAACCAACGTGGCACGTTACCTCGGCCCCAAGGCCAAACTTTCCCGTCGCGAAGCCAGCGACCTGTTGCTCAAGAGCGCACGCCGCTCCATCAGCGACAAGGCCAAGTTCGACTCCAAGCCCGGCCAGCACGGCCGCACCTCGGGTCAGCGCACCTCCGACTTCGGCGTGCAGCTGCGCGAGAAGCAGAAGGTCAAGCGCACGTACGGTGTGCTCGAGCGCCAGTTCCGCCGCTACTTCGCCGAGGCCGATCGCCGCCGTGGCAACACCGGCGCCAACCTGCTGTTCCTGCTGGAATCGCGCCTGGACAACGTGGTGTTCCGCATGGGCTTCGCCTCGACC
The DNA here is from genome assembly GCF_011388215.1 of Hydrogenophaga crocea. Classification (NCBI taxonomy): domain Bacteria; kingdom Pseudomonadati; phylum Pseudomonadota; class Betaproteobacteria; order Burkholderiales; family Comamonadaceae; genus Hydrogenophaga; species Hydrogenophaga crocea. Next base: position 3,037,644 of record NZ_CP049989.1, on the reverse strand, counting down.
CGCGCCGAAGCCCGCCAGATCGTGTCGCACAAGGCGATCACGGTGAACGGCCAGCCGGTCAACATCCCCTCGTACCTGGTGAAAGCCGGCGACGTGGTGGCCGTGCGCGAGAAGTCCAAGAAGCAGGCCCGTGTGATCGAGGCCCTCGAACTGGCCAAGCAGATCGGTTTCCCCGCCTGGGTGGAAGTGTCGATCGACAAGGTCGAAGGCGTCTTCAAGAAGACCCCCGACCGCGATGAATTCGGCTCGGACATCAACGAGTCGCTCATCGTCGAACTCTATTCGCGTTAATCCCCGTCCCCGGCCCTCGTGGCACGCGCCGCGCTGGCCGGGCCATTCCATGCTCCGTCTGCCTTATCGGTGTAACGAGCCGAGGGTCCTGAAGGAAGTCTGAATGCTCAACAACCTGCTCAAGCCCAAGTCCATCAACGTCGAGCAACTCTCGGCCAACCGCGCCAAGGTCACCCTCGAGCCCTTCGAGCGCGGCTATGGGCACACCCTGGGCAACGCGCTGCGCCGCGTGCTGCTGTCGTCCATGGTGGGCCACGCGCCGACCGAAGTGACGATCGCGGGCGTCGTGCACGAGTACTCCTCCATCGATGGCGTCCAGGAAGACGTCGTCAACCTGCTGCTGAACCTCAAGGGCGTGGTGTTCAAACTCCACAACCGCGACGAAGTCACGCTGAGCCTGCGCAAGGACGGCGAAGGCGTCGTGACCGCTGCCGACATCCAGACGCCGCACGACGTCGAGATCGTCAACCCCGGTCACGTCATCGCGACGCTGTCGGCCGGTGCCAAACTCGACATGCAGATCAAGGTCGAAAAGGGCCGTGGCTACGTGCCGGGTACCCTGCGCCGCGGCGACGACGCTGCCCGCTCGATCGGCCGCATCGTGCTCGATGCTTCGTTCTCGCCGGTCAAGCGCGTGAGCTACACCGTCGAAAGCGCGCGCGTTGAACAGCGCACCGATCTCGACAAACTGGTGCTCGAGATCGAGACCAACGGTTCCATCGGCCCCGAAGAAGCCGTGCGTGCCTCGGCCAAGATCCTCGTCGAGCAACTCGCCGTGTTCGCGCAACTCGAAGGCGCCGAACTGTTCAGCGAAGCGCCCCAGCAGCGCAGCTCGCAGCAGTTCGACCCGATCCTGCTGCGCCCGGTCGACGAGCTCGAACTCACCGTGCGTTCGGCCAACTGCCTCAAGGCCGAGAACATCTACTACATCGGTGACCTGATCCAGCGCACCGAGAACGAACTGCTCAAGACCCCGAACCTGGGTCGCAAGTCGCTCAACGAAATCAAGGAAGTGCTCGCCTCGCGTGGTCTCACGCTGGGCATGAAGCTCGAGAACTGGCCGCCCGCGGGCCTCGACAAGCACTGATAGATCCCCAACCCCTGAGCCTCACGGCCAGACCATGACGAACCGCCGGTACCTGACACGGCCGGCGGCAAAAGACGGAAAGGAAACACCATGCGTCACGGACACGGACTTCGCAAACTCAACCGCACCAGCGAGCACCGCCAGGCGATGCTGCGCAACATGATGAATTCGCTGCTCACGCACGAAGTCATCAAGACCACGGTCCCCAAGGCCAAGGAACTGCGCCGCGTCGTCGAGCCCATGATCACCCTGGCCAAGGAGCCCACGGTGGCGAATCGCCGCCTGGCCTTCGATCGCCTGCGCGACCGCGACGTGGTGGTCAAGCTCTTCAACGAACTGGGTCCGCGCTTCAAGGCGCGTCCGGGCGGCTACACCCGCATCCTGAAGATGGGCTTCCGCGTGGGCGACAACGCGCCCATGGCCCTGGTCGAGCTCGTCGATCGCGCCGAACCGGCTGCTGAAGCCGGTGAAGCCGATAAAGCGTGATATAATTTTTGGCTTGACGCGGAGTGGAGCAGCCTGGTAGCTCGTTGGGCTCATAACCCAAAGGTCGCAAGTTCAAATCTTGCCTCCGCAACCAACAAAATCAAGCACTTGCTTGTCATCAAGGCCCTCGGAAACGAGGGCCTTTTTGTTTGTGTCGAGGTTTGTGACGAGGTCTGTGCCGTCACAAACTCCCCGACAAGCCGTTGCGACCTTTGGGCGATTTGGCGAGGTTCTCGCCCTGTCCACTGACTTATCGAAGCCGATCACGAGCGACTCTTCTGCAGCGAGAGCTGTCAGAGGCGGCTGCTTCAGCCGCGACCGAACTCTGACATCAAGCGGTCGTTCAGCATGTGCAATGACGACTAACTTGATTGAACGGCCGAGAGCGCCCGCGGCTCGCCATCAAATGCGGTATTTGCGGGCGCCCGGGCTTGCTCAATAGTGCGGCGGCAGTTCGTCGCGCAGACTGCGAAAGATGGGGGCGCCGTCAGCCGTGGGCATCTGGTTGCGCAGCGTGGAGAGCTCAGTGGTGAGGCGGTCGATCTGGGCCTGCTGGCGCGCGACGATCTCGTTGAGCGTGTCCAGCAGGTCTTCAGCGAAGCTCGCCTTGATCTCGAGATCGGTGAGGCGGGCATCGGCATCGGTGGGTTCCATCGGTAGTATTGTCTCGCGTCACGCGGTTGACCAACTCCAATGAGGCCTGGGCGGCGCTTTAGCGAATGGCAGCCTCCGGGGTCGTTGCCCGGGCCTCTCCTGCTGGATTTGGGTCCCTCACCAGCCGCTTTGGGCCCTGAGCCGCCGCTCAGTCTTCTCCGAAGCGGTCACTCGCCAAGTGCAGCTTCTCGCTTAAACCCTTTCGCAAGCGTAAGAAAGTCGCTCGCGACTTGGATCGCGGCGTCAGGTTCCATACCAATCGTGGGCAGCATGAATACTGCGCCATCTTTGTCGAAGGCAAACACTTCTCCACCGCCATTGCCTGCGAAAGCTACAAAGCCTGGGGCGTACAGCTCAACCTCTAGTTCCCTGTTGCCACTAGCCACCTCATCGGCGCCCCAAAGGATGATGTCATGGTCCCCCTTGGCAGTGGCCACGATGCCCTCAAACAGGCCGCTTGCGGCGACGTAAGCCCGATAAGCAGGCGGCAGTTCAATGGTCATCGGAGATGTCTCCTTGTGGCCGATGACCGTCATGCTAGCTAAGGCCGAGCTGGGCCCAAAGCAAACATACCTAGTCGCAAAACTGAAAGTAGACGTGGAATAGTCGATCCCATGGAGGTTCGCCAATACTGCGTTCGTCCGGTTCGAAATCGCTGGGGGCTGGCTGCATGAGGTACGCAGGAGAAAGAAGCGCAAAGGTTGTCTTCTCCAAAGCAGTTGCAATTCGACTGCGTCGCAGATCTGGCAGCACTTGCTCGAGCGTGACTAGGTTCTCGATGTCAAGCTGGTCATAGCCCCGCGAACTCCAAGTCCCATCCGGTCGAAGCGACTCACCCCAACCACCTTTCCCCAGAGCGACAACAGGCGCAAGTTTGTGAAAAAAGAGAAGTTGCCCTTCGTAGTTCACCCGCACCTCTCCGTTTTCAGAGTTTCGTCGAACGGCCTCTGCCGGCGAGTACACAAAGACGGACACGAAGCTATCGTACGAACCCATATCGACCAATGACCGAAGATCGGAATGGGAGTCAATTGCAGAGCAAAAGCGTGCGACTGCTTCATGACATTCATCTTCGCTTGTCGCGCTGAGCGGCTCCAGTGCACCGATCTTCAACAAAGTTCGTTCGTCGTACATGGATGTCTGCTTCTGGCCGAACGCGCGGCTAGACCGCACCTCGCAAAACTGCGGCGGCCACCTCGTATGCGAGCTGTTCTGCATCGCCGCGCCCTGGGTTGTCGCCTGGGACCACCTCAATGGCCTCGATCTCCAATACACCGTTGAACTCAGCGTTCGCTCGCCCAACACCCGCGAGGACCTCCTCTCGATGCGCCATCAAATCGAAACGAACGGCTGGGTCTTCACCCTCACTCAACAGACGAATCACATGTGGCCCTGACAAGGGAGCCTTCCCAAACCGGAGAGAGACCAAAACTGCAGTTGGCCCGGTGATGCGCTGAGCGCGGTACGAAACTGAGCGATGGACGTTCATTGGGTGGAGTTTGGCGAAGGTCCGCTACTGGCCGCCTGTAGCCGGTCGCCGATTTAAGACGCCGCCTTGGGGCGCATCTCTCTACCGGTAGGGTCGAGGTCAAGCACAGACTCGTGAAGCGAATAGATTGGCGCCTGCGGGTTCCCTTCCTCGTCCGTCTGGAAAAGTCCCCAGCCGACGCCCTTCAACTCAGGCTCCGACAGTCCGTTGTCTTCGAGCATGTAGCAGAGCTGGCTCAGCAATTCGACTTGGACGCCGCGCGCAATCTGCGAAAGGTCCTCACGCGCCACCCCGGCGGCGACTGCACGCTTCAACGCTGCTCCCATGCCTGCGAAAGAACCCCGAGGGTCCTGTTCCGCTTGCTCGATGTGATAGTCGACCCAGCCGGTGCTGTCTTCCCCAACCACGTGCTGCCAGCACTGGCGAAGGAACAAGTAGCGATGTAGTTGTGGGATGCGTTCGTGGATTTGTGAGCGAGCCCAGGACTCTGGGTCTCGTGCTCCAAGCCGCTCAAAGAGCACTGTGAGTTCGTGAATAGATTCAGGAACGCTCATCTGCGGGCACCTCTCCTCCATGATTCTGGCGTGGCCAGGGGCGATGAATGTCAGCTTCCGGGCGCCATTCTGCAGCGCGAGCGACCGACTGCTTCTGGCCGATTGCGGCAGTCTGCCATGGCTTCATGGGTCACATGCGACAGGCATGGAAGTCCGGCAATCGAATGACTGCAACGTGACGCGGATGCGACGTTCAGAACGGTAGCTCGTCCGACCGCACCCAGTCTTGAGCCAACCGCGACGCCAGGACTTCGGATTCGCAGCGATTGCTGCCGATGGGTGTTGCCAGGCGTACGCAGCTGATAACCACGAAGCGGCTGTTTGGCACAGCGACAGGCGCTGGCCTGAGAGGCGGCTGTTGCGGGTACTGCATTCATAGGGCTTCCGCGACCCTACTGGCGTAGCGCTACTGACCGCTTCCTCATTACCTAGACTGACGGTTTCGACCCCCTTGTCGTCCCTCGCTCAGGTGCCCAAAAACGGTCCCTTAGTGTTTACCCGTCAATCCATCAGCGGTGCCGGCCGCGCCACCGGCCTCGATCTATTGTCCTGGCCGGCTGGACACTTGCGAAACCCCTGAGGCGGCTGCGCTGCTGCGCGCGTTCCCCAGTATTCACAAGAAAGCCGGACTCCCTTAGGATGATTTTTCAAGCGGAGGGGACGACGCATGAAACACGTCATGAGGCGGGCAGTGCGGAGTGCGCTTGGGGCAGGGCTGCTGACGATCGCGGCCGCAGCACCCGCGCAGGCGATGAGAGTGTGGGGCGAAGGTGGCATAGCTACTGCGTACGTCGGCTCCGATCCGACGAAGGGCACGCCAGTTCACATGAAGCTGGTCTTGGTTGCGACCGGCCCGGATGCAGTTCCGCTGACGGTGCACGACCGTCTCGCGGCCTGCCTGCCGCGTTCGGTCGTGGCCGTGGTTAGTGCGCGTGAGTTCTGGGAATCGTTAGACGTCAAGGTAAAGCCGAATACAACCATTGTCCAGGACCTCGCGGTCGCCGGACTGGCGGTGAATGCGGAAAGCTTCAACAGTACCCGAGCTGCGCGCGCCAAGCAGGTGGGAGAGGTTTTCGATGCTGCTCGCACGAAGTTCATGGCCGAGGTGCGGAAGTGCGGCTTGCCGGCCAACGTTGCTGCTGAGGCGCGGCTGGCGATCGTTCCTTACATTTGTCTGGCAAGGGGACCGCGGGCGTGCGACGCCGGGGGCTACCTTGGCCGGCGCGCCCTCCCGAAAGGCGAGCGATTCGCCAAGGTGTACGAGTGGTACCTCACGGCGGGATTGCGTCGGGAGAACGAGTACCTCGAGATCGGGCCTGGCGGGTCACTGACCGCCATCCCTGCGCCGCAGGAGCTGTATGCATTTAAGAAGCAGTTTTGGCCTGCTCCCCGCAGCGCCGAACATGCGCAAGCCTCGTTCGAACGCGGTGTGGTGGAATTGCGTAAGCGCAAGCTCCAGTACGATTACATCGTGCCACGCGTGGCTGCGCTGAAGAAGGACACTGCAGTGCGGCTCACGGACGTGATCGCCAGCCCGTTGCTGAGTGTTCCTTTCCTGCCGGAAGCCGCAGCCGGTTCGCCGCCTTTCAAGCTGCTTCAGGACGAAGTGGCGCGCACCCGTCTCACCGAGTGCGTCCGCTTCAAGGGACAGCAGTTGCCCGAGAAGATCGCTGCATGCGCTGGCTACACCTTGGACAAGAAGGACTTGGCGGCGTGCCTAGGTGGCGGCAATTGCATGCCCCAGCTTGCAAGCACCGGCAATGCTGCGGTGCTAATGCGGCTTGCACCAGGCGATGGCGCCGAACTCCTGAGTTCACAGCTGCCCCGGCTCGCTGGCCAAGCTACGGCGGACGTCGACAAGTACAAGGCTGCCGGACAGGCCTGCGCCAAGCTTCCAGCGGCAGACGCGGCCGTGTGTCTGTCCAAGATCGGCTTGAACGACAAAGACCGGCAATCGCTGGAATGTGCGCAAGCCGTCGCCAAAGGAAAGGCAGGAGCGGGCGGAGCAATGCAATGTGCGACTGCGGCGCTGCCCGACGGCCCGGCTCGCCAGCTCGCCGAATGCATGGCTAAGAACGGCGCGAAGGACCCGAACGCGATCGCGTTGTGTGGTGTGAGCACGCAGCTGCCGCCGGGCGTTCGCGACAATCTGCCCTGCTTGGCAAAGTCATCGAAGGACCAGGTGATGGCCTGCCTCGCGAAGTCGGCGGGTGGGGATATCGGCAATGCAGCCGCATGCTGGGAGAAGTACCCTAACCAATACAACCGCGCTGGGATTTGCCTCGTCGAGGGGAGCTCCGCGTCGAACGACGTCAAGCAATTGGTGGCGTGTGCAGCGTCGCCGAGCGGCTTCGCTGGCTGCGCCTTGCAGAAGAATCTGCACATCCAAGGCGGGGGCGATGCAGGAAAGCTCGCGAATTGCGCGATCCAGTCAGGCGGTGATGGCATGGGCACGCTGGCCTGTATGACCGAGGGCCAACTTACGGCGGAGCAGCAGATCGCGATGCAGTGCGCGGCACAGTCGCCGGATTTCCTAAGCTTCGCCGCCTGCACGGGCGGCCAGCTGTCGATCCGCGAGTTCGGCAAGTGTCAAGGCAAGAAGTTCGGCGAGGAGCCGTGCTTCGGCAAGAACAACGAGATTCGAAAAGCACTAGCCGCGGTAGGTATCGATGTCGGCGACTCGACTGTGCTTGGCCAGGTGGCGAACTTCAACTTGGACGTGTTGAAGGCACAGGTAGCTTTCGCCGAGCAGGCGCTGGGAGCGGCAGGCCAATTTGTCGAAGGGCTGGGCAATGCAGTGGGCAATCTGGCGAGTGGCCTTGGCAACGCTGCGGGGGGCGTTTTGCAAGCGGGAGGCAATGCCATCCGCGACCTCGGCAACGCCTTGGGCATCAGCTTCTGAGAGTCTGCAATGAGCAAGATCTTGTGGGTGTGGCTTCCGCTGGTGGCCGGTTCCGTCGCAGCGGCTGACGTCAAGAGTGACGCCCTGGCCCTCGCAAAGAGCGAAGGTGGGGTTCGCGATGTGGTGAGGCAGTGCTGGGAGTCGGCGCCCAGCGAGCGAGCGAAACTAAAGAAAATGTCTGCCGACTACATGGGGCGACTGAGTTTAGCCACGGGCGTGGCCGCGGTCGAACTGAATGCTGCGCTCGAGGCGGGAGCGGCTGCGGCTGTCGCGAAGGGGAAGCTTAGCGCCGACCAATGCAAAAAAGCACGAGAGTTGATGCCGAAGATGCTGGAAGAGAGGGGGAAGAAGGTGGCTGGCGCGTGATGAGCAAAGACTACCTGCGCCATGCGCCAAGGTTCATCTCATGCACGAAAGATTTTCGAATCGCTATCTGAATAGGGAGAAAATCATGCGGGTAGGACAGGTGATCGACCGCAGCCAGTCTTGAACAGACTTCTAGGCATTGGCCGGCGGCGCTGCAGCGGTTGCAGTCGGTCGCCGGTGAACGCCAAGGTCACGGTTTCTAATCCAAGGCGGCCATTGAGCCACCATGACCTGTGGAAGCGCGATCGACGACAACGGGTCGAAAGCGAAAGTCGTCCTGGAGCGACTGGTCAGCGCCCTCTGTCCCCGCCATTACAAGACACACCTCAACGGCAAGAAGTGCTAAGCGCAATTGTGGTCAGAGCCGATCCGTCCGGAAGCCGCATCGATTGCGTCTCGACTTGCATGCGCCAAACGTCCGGACCGGTGAGCCACCAGTCGCCTTGCTCTTTCTTGGGCGTCGACATGCGATTGGTGGCCTTGAATGCGATGTCGAAGGCGGCCGTGTTGTGGTTGAGCTGACTGACCGGATACAGGTCGAAGGGCCAAGACTTGCTGCGCATGAACCAGCGTCTGCCCCGCATCTCGTGGCACGCCACGCACACGGGCGCGGTCGACCTCTTGGCCATCTTGATCGCCGAAGCGGTGACGCTTGCGTTGAATGCGTCGGCCAGCTCCGCGGCGACGTTGAGCGTCATCTTCCTGCCTTCGAGCCACGGAGTCACCATGTAGTCGGGCAATATGAGCTGGCTCGCATACACGTTCGCGCTTGCCTCGACCGACAGCGCCTCGGTGTTTTGCGGCCCGATCGAATCGCTGGAGCAATTGAACGACGCACGTTGGGCGTCGTTGATCCAGTGCGCCAACTCATGCCCGAGCGAGAAGCGTTGACGGCCCGGATTGTCGTTCGCCGCGATGCTGATCACCGCCTTGTCGCCGTCGGTGAGAAGCCTGGCGGCGCAGCCATCAAGGCGTCGATAGATGACGGTCGCCCCTCTTGAAAGGGCGACTCCCTCAAGATCTATGTGCTCGGGTTTGCGAAAGCCGTGATCCCAAAGAAGCTTTTCCGCCGGTGACAAGGAAGCGACGTCAATCATGTTGATTTGGATCTATCTTCCCAAGCAAAACAAGATCGTCATACGTTGAATTCCAGTCGTTCTCCGACTGCTTGGATCCGTTTCTGAATGCTGTGGCGAGGTTTGGCTCTCTCTGAAACGCGCTTTGCACCAGCTCTTTTATGCGTTCCAAAGCGGGCCTGCTCGTCGGGACTGGCACCTTGGTGGCCTTCTTCACAGCCTTGGTCGCGGCCACCCTGCTTCGTTGAAATTCGGAGACCGCGGCGTCGATCGCCTCGGCCATCTCCCGGGCCACGCGGTCGGGATTGAGGCCGTCCTCGACGAACTCGGCGCGGATCTGCTCGGCCGACGTCTCCACCAAGTCTTTGCTGATCAGCGCCTGGATGGCACTCAGCGTTTTGCGCGCGTCAGTAGTCATGCCTTCCTCCCGCCCGGGTAGTGTTTGTCGACGGTGCGGCGCAGCTTCTTGCGGCCGCTGGCGTAAGCGGTGGCGGTCATTCCGGTGGCCTGCCGGATCTCGTCGGGAGTCATGCCAATCTCCTCGCCGTCCATGATTTCGTGGACTACATCCCCTTGTGCGAAGAGTCCGCGGATCGCGGCCACGTCAGCTTCGGCCGCCGCCTGGCGCGCTTCCCGCTCCTGGCGTTCGATCAGCTCCTCCTCGACGCTGGGGTGGTGGCGCTCCGGCTCGGAGAGGTGGGGGTTGTCCACGCCGTCCTCCGTGGCCAGCGCCTCGGCGCGGCGGTCCACTTTCTGCTTGACGGAGTTCTGCGAGCCATTGGCGATGCTCCTCATGCACTCCATCAGGAAGGCCACGAGGTCGACCGTCTTCGGCCATGGCCGGCCCCGCTCCCCGTCCTCTCGCTCGCCCGAGGTGCCTATCAGGGCGCGCTTGACGGCCTCGCTGAACAGCTCCCGGCCGCTCGCGAACTCGCTGCCAAGCGCCATGACGTCGCCCTGGCGGTAAAGCCGGAGCCTCTCGTCCACGGTCAGCCGTCTGAGCGCCTCGATCAGCTCGTCGACGGTCGCCATTTCGTCTGGGGGTCTTTTGCTTGTCACTACGCCTCCAAGGGTCGCCATGGACGTGTGCGGTCGTTTTCGCGATCGCGGACATCCGCCCGGCGATGTCCGCGAATCGCCGAGTCACCGCACACATTACCAGCAGCAATCTCGCTGCGCTAACAGGGACTCAGACCATGAGCAAACGCAATCAGCACGTCGTCCCGCGCGACGATGGATGGGCGATCCGGGGAGCCGGCGCCAAGCGCGACACTGGCCACTTCGACCGCAAGCAGGACGCGGTCGACCGCGCCCGCGAGATCACCCAGAACCAGGGCACGGAACTGGTGATCCACGGCCGCGACGGGCAAATCCAGTCGAAGGACAGCCACGGCCACGACCCGTCCCCGCCCAAGGGTTGACGGAAACGGTATGCACTGGACAAAAGCACAGGTCTAATTAAGATGGGCGCTACATATTGGGCCTCGGTGCCTAACGGGCCCCATATTTAGTGTTTCGCCGGCAACGGCAAGGAAAGCGAAATATGGCGAAGCGCACGTGGAACAAGCAGACTGCCCAGGACCGCATCGACGCGCGGTTGGCGGAAGTGAAGACGGTGGAGATCCGCGACTACGGCCGCGACACCGACCTCAATGGGCTCGCCAACGGCGTGGCCTACCGCGTGGACGGGGTGCACGTCTACGTCGACATCCTGAACCTCGACGAGATGCTCGGCACCACCAACTTCGAGGGGGTTACGGTCCACAAGCGGACCTTGCGCTTCCTGAACCTGCATTTCCGCGCCGCGCGCAACATCCTGGTGGACGTCGACGCGATCGAGGTCGACTTCCACAACCAGCGGCTCCACGCGGTGTTCGCCAAGCCCTACGACGACGAGGCCAAGCGCATCCATCGCGCGGTGGCTACCGCGCAGCTCGTGATCGACGTGCTGGCGCGCACCGGTGAGGGCGGAGACGATCCGCTGCCGGCAGCGAAGGTCCGCGTCGGCATCGACTCGGGCGAGGCGCTGGCCGTCAACAACGGGCGCCGCGGGCACCGCGAGCCGCTGTTCCTGGGCTGCGCCGCGAACCTCGCGGCCAAGCGCGCCGGAGGCGGCACCAAAGCGGGGATCTTCATGACCAACAACGCGCGCTCCGCGGTGGGCTGGTCCGAGGTGTCCAACGTCGACACGATCCCGCTGACCACCGAGGAGATCGAGCAGTCAAAGGACCAGGCGAAGCTGGGCATCACGGTGGACTCAGTGGTCAAGACCTGGGAGGAGGACCTCGAGAAGCTCCCCATCGGGGCCTTCGAGTTCTCCGCGCACACGCCGCCGTTCGCCACGCTGGACCTCGAGCTGCTCACGCCGAAGAACTCGCGGCGCCAGGATAGCGTGTCGATCTACGCCGACATCGACGGTTTTACCAGCTACGTCGACGAGCGTATCGACGACGACGAGCCGGCCAAGGACGTCGTCAGGGCTCTGCATGTGCTGCGCGCGGAGCTCGACGCGACGCTCCACGCCGACTTCGCTGGCCGCAAGATCCGCTTCATCGGCGACTGCGTGCATGGAGTGCTGGTCGAGGGGACGGCGGCCACCACCGACGCCGAGGACAGCGCGAAGAACGCGCTGCTGTGCGCCGCCGCCCTGCGCAGCAGCTTCAAGCTGGCCCTCGAGCGGCTCGATGGCGCGGGCGTGGACGTCGGCAGCATGGGCCTGGCCGTGGGCTGCGACTACGGCACCCAGGCCATCACGCGCCTGGGCATGAAGGGCGAGATGCTGCGCTGCGTGGTCGGCCGGGCGGTCCTGCGCTCCGAGGAGGAGCAGCGCCGCTGCGACGGGCAGCAGACCGCGATGGGCGAGGCGCTGGCGAAGGCCGCGCCGGCCGCGTTCCGCGACCACTTCGGAACCTCGCGGCGCCGCTCTGGCTTCGATTACGACGCCGCCCTCGCGGTGCTGGCCAAGGCCGAGGAGGCCAAGAAGGCCGAGGCGAGCCGCGCCAGGGGGCTGCTGCGCCCGGCTACTGCGGCGGCGGCCGGCTTCTCGTTCCCGGCGCGCGCCGCCTCGCCCTCGAAGACGCCGGCGGGATTCGCCTGATGTGGTTCATCACGCGCGTCGGCCGATACAACCACGAGCGGGACGCCATTGGCGAGCTCGCCGCCGAGCCGTGGATCGAGAACATCAGGTGGCGGCTCGACCGGGGGTTGTTCGTGGACGCCGACATCGTGGTCGCGGAAGTCCGGCGTCCGGTCACGCTCGCGTATCCCGATATCTTCCCGTTCGCGCCGCCGTCCGTGCGGCCGCGCGAGGGCGGCGAGCGCTGGAGCATCCATCAATACGGCCCTGGCGGCGAGCTGTGCCTCGAGCACCGCTCGGATAACTGGCAGGAGCACGTGACCGGCGCCGACGTGCTGCGCAGCGCCCACCGGTTGCTGTCGACCGAAGCAGGCGCGACCGGCGGCCCCGACGCCTCGCGCGTTGTGCCCTCCGCGCATCGCGTCAGCTTAGGACAGCGCCTCCGCTCGGAACCCATGCGGCTTGTCGAGACCGAGGCGCTGGCGGCCGCGGTCGCGGCGGCCAGCGAGCCGCGCGCCATGACGGCGCGGATGCTGGTCACCGGCCGCAACTTCGTGCTGTTCGTCGTGAAAATCACCCAGCCTGGTGGCGCCGAGTGGCGCGACCCCACCCTCCCGGAGCCGATCGGCCGATACGAGTTCGAGACTGGCCACGTGATCGCCTTGCCCTCCGGCGACGCGCGGCTCGGGCAAGTCGCGGTCGCCGCGGCGCGCGGCGCGCGGGCGCTGCGTTCGCTCCTATTCCGCGCAGATCTCGCCTTCGAGTCCTCGGAGACGCTGGTGCTTTCGCTCCCCACGGGCGTGCGGGCGTTCCACGTCGATCCGAAGGACGACGCCGTGATTGAATACGCGATCGTGCCGCCCAACCCTGGGCAGAGGGCCGCTCCTGGCCGCGAGGCGTTCGGCGAGAAGCTCGTGGGCGTGCTCGGCGCGGGCTCCATGGGCAGCAAGGTGGCCGCGAGCCTCGCGCGCGCCGGTGTGACCAAGTTCCTGCTGATCGACGACGACGTGCTCGGCGCCGAGAACATCCCCCGCCATGAGCTCGACTGGCTCGCGGTCGGCGCTCACAAGGTCGACGCGCTCGCCGAGCGGCTGAAGCTGTTGCGGCCGGGGGCGACGATCGACTCGCGCAGGCTGAGCTTAGGAGGGCAAGAGAGCAGCGGGTCGCTGCACGGCGCGCTCGCGGCGCTCGCCAAGTGCGACTTGATCGTGGACGCCAGCGGCAGCGACGCCGCCTTCAACTACGCTGCCGGCGTCGCGGCCGAGAGCGAGCGGCCGATGATCTGGGGGCGCGTGTTCGGGGGCGGCTACGGCGGCATGGTGGCGCGCTCGCGCCCAGGCCTTGACCCCACTCCGCTCGACGCGCGAGCGTCCATTCACGCCTGGTGCGCCAATCCTCATTTTCCGAAGCCGCCCAAGGCGACGGTTGACTACGGCGCCGAGGGAGCCGACGGGGAGCCCATGGTCGCCGACGACGCCGACGTGGCGCAGATCGCGGCGAGCCTGGCCAGACTCGCGATCGACGCACTGTTGGCCGCGCCCGAGTCGTCGTTCGAGAGCTCTGCCTACATGATCGGGTTGCGAAAGGAGTGGATCTTCACCGGCGCATTCGATGTCTGGCCCGTCGACCTGGGCGCGCCATCGGCCCGTAGGGCGGAGCCGCCGAGCGAGGCCGAGGTGGAGCGGGCGGTGGAGGCCTTGACGGCGCTGCTTCCGAAGGAGTCCACGTGATCGAGGTCGTGCTGCCGGCTAACGTGGCCGTAAAGTTGCGCCGGGAGCTGCGGCGCGCGGGTGACCGCGAGATCGGCGGCGTACTCGCGGGCGAGGATCTCGGCGGCGGCCGCTTTCTGGTCGCGGACCTCTCGGTGCAGCGCTCAGGCGGCGGTGTGGCCCACTTTGTTCGCGATCCGGGCGCCCACCGCAGGTTCATGCGACGCTTCCTCGCGCGCACCGGCAACGACTACACGCGCTTCAACTACCTCGGCGAATGGCACTCGCACCCGAGCTTCCCGGCGCTGCCCAGCGGCACCGACTTGCGGCAAATGCAGGGGCTGATCGAAGAGCGAGGCCAGCCGGCCAACTTCCTCGTCCTGCTTGTCGTGAAGCTTGGCCGAGGTGGCGAGATCGAGGCCACGGGGCACGCGTTCCGCCGCGGCGCGCATGTTGTGCAGGCGCGCGTGGCGCGCGAAGAGGGCGGGGAGGTTCTTGCGCCCAAGACGCCGTTCGAGCGGCTCTCGGGAACGTGGATGGCATGGCGACGAGAGGGCGCGAAGTGGCTATGAGCCGACGAACAACGCAGCCGGCAGCGTGCAGCACCAATTCCGGCTGCGCAACTGCGGCGACGACGCCCTGGATGCGTACGAGCTTGCCACGTCGCTGCTGGCGGAAGAGCAGCTATGGGCCGCCTACAGGCGCGCCCATTGTTGCGCAACGGTGGACGAATGCCCGCTGCGGGCGGGCTGACAGATTCGAGGAACGATCAGATGGCTTTGATTGACAAGTACCTTGGTGAAGAAGGTAAGCGCCTCAGGCTGGATGCGCTGCTGGCCCAGAAGCTGGTTGGTGGCAAGGAAGACCTAGCAGGCGAGCTGGAAGCCGTCACCGAGTTCATGCCGACGAGTGCCGGCCAGATCCTCATCGAACAGGAGGGCGACGACACTGACATCTACTTTATCGTCGCTGGTGAATTCTCCGTCATCGTGAACGGGCGCGTACTAAATAAGCGTGTCGTAAACGACCACATCGGTGAGATGGCGGCCATCGAGCCATCTCAGGTTCGGGCCGCGACCATTCGGGCCGAGGCGGACGGCGTGGTGGCCAAAATCTCTGAGGCGAGCTTCGCGCAAATCGCCAGCCGTCACGCGGGGGTCTACCGCGCCATCGCTCGTGAGCTGTCACGCCGCCTGAAGCAGCGCAACTCTCTGGTCGCTGGCACCAATGACAAGGTGCGGGTCCTCATCGTCTCATCCGTCGAGGCGCTGCCAGTGGCCAGGGCCGTCAAGGAGGAGTTCGACCACGACAAGCTTTTTGTCGACATCTGGACGGACATCTTCCGCGCCACCTTCTACACGCTGGACGACCTGGAGCGCAAGCTGGCGGACAGCGACTTCGTCATCGCCATCGCGCAGGGTGACGACATCGTGGAGGTCAGGGACGACAAGTGGCCGGCGCCACGTGACAACGTCATCTTTGAGCTGGCACTGGCGATGGGTATGTTGGGACGGCACCGCGCCATCCTGATGGAGCCGCGCGAAGACAAGGTGAAGTTGCCCAGCGACATGGCGGGCGTGACGACTGTCACCTACAAGAAGGGCGCGGACGGCAGACCCGACATCGGCGCTGCCTGCAACAAGCTGCGCCGATTGTTTGAGGAAGGGCCCCGATGACCGTCAATAGCCGGTCGGGCGGCGCAAACTAACTGTCCGCCGCCAGTCGAGGCTGTGTGAAAACTCCGTCGAGCCGTGTTTTTTGGGGTCCTTCACCCCTTGGCCCATGCGAGAAAACGCATCCTGGACCCATCTGAGAGGTCGAGTTGTGGAGTGATGCTCACCGCATCGAGTTTTCACACAGCCTCAGTCTGCAGCGGCCCGTCGTTGATCTGTATGTCATTGCGGGCGCGTTGACCGGTAGACTCCAAGCGCCGCGCGGCACGCGCGGCGCTTGTCAACGAAAACTGGAGATCTCGAAACATGGCAACTGCAAAGAAGGCGGCGCCGAAGGCCGCCGCCAAGAAGACCGCGGTCAAATCCAAAGCCGTGAAGGCCGCCCCCAAGGCAGCGGTGAAGGCTGCGCCGAAGGGCACTGGCGCGATGAAGCCGATCAAGGAAACGTTCAACAAGACCAGTCTGGTCAACCACCTGGTGCAGGCCGCTGGCACCGACGCCAAGACCGTCAAGGCCGTGCTGGGTTCGCTCGAGGCCACGATCCACGCCTCTCTGTCCAAGAAGGGCGCTGGCGCTTTTACTTGGCCTGGCGTGCTCAAGATCACCGCGTTGCAGGTGCCGGCCAAGAAGGCCCGCAAGGGCATTGATCCTTTCACCAAGGTCGAGCGCATGTTCGCGGCCAAGCCTGCATCGGTGAAAGTCAAGGCGCGCTTCTTCAAGAAGGTGAAGGACGCCGCGCTGTAATCTGAAAGGCGGCCATGTGCGAAGGGCTCCCGCGGGAGCTCTTTCTTCTGTGCTCGTCGTCCTCCGTTCAAATGGTTGAAGCAAGTCCTCAACTCGCGGAGGAAACCTAGGGGCACATCCAAAGCAAGTGAAGTTCGAAAGTGCCTCAATCACCGAACAAACTTGCCGGCACGCCCAGATACATCGGCGGGAAGTACCATCAGCGAATGCCTAACCTCGCCCAAACCCTCAAGCAAGAGATCTCCCGCATCGCTCGCAAGGAGGTCCGTGAAGACATTTCCGGGCTTCGCAAGACCGTCACTGCTCACCGGTCTGAAATTGCCTCGTTGAAGCGGACGATCAAAGAACTCGGCGCGCAGCTGCGCCTTGCGCAGAAGGCAGTAAAGCGCGCCGCGCCCGCACCTGTTGAGCAAAAGGCTGCGGGACGTCCAGGGCGCAAGCCGGTTTTCAATGCTGATCGGCTGAAGGCGAAGCGCCAGGCGCTTGGGATGAGTCAGGCGCAGATGGCGCAACTGCTCGGCATCTCTTCCCTCAGCTTATGGAAATGGGAATCCGGTCAGGTCACCCCGCGCACCTCAATGCTTGAGCGCTACTTTGTGGCCATGAACTTGGGCAAACGCGAAGCGTGGAAGGTGATCGAGGCCAGCTGACTTCGAGGGCCGTATTCGTGTACTGCTATCAGGCAGTCCAATCCTAAAAATCCCGTTCACCAAAAGACACTGAGATGACCACTGCCAAGAAGGAAACTGCTTTCAACCGCGCTCTCAAGCCCAGCGCTGAACTCGCCGCGGTGATCGGCCCCAACGCCGTGCCTCGCACCGAGATCGTGAAGCTCGTGTGGGACTACATCAAGTCCAACAATCTGCAGAACCCGAAGAACAAGCGCAACATCCTGGCCGACACCAAGCTCAAGGCCGTCTTTGGCAAGGATGAGGTGACCATGTTCGAGATGACCGGACTGCTGGGCAAGCACCTCAGCTGACTTCAGAAGCCAGGGGGCTCAGATCCCCTGCTTCAGGCCCAGGCAAGCGTCGGGGTCAAGATTTGCACGTGGCTGCATCGCAGTTGCATTGAGGTCGTGAATCACGATCGTTGTACGCCAGGGATGGGTTTCGAGTCGGTTCCAGAATGGGAGCGGCCGGCGGAGTTAGCGCGTTGAATGTGTGACCTACGCAACTTTTAGTCATTCGAATATCGGCCTTTGATGTCGACGCGCTTGCGTACGACGATGCTACGGCTAGACTGCCGGAATTAATCTGAGGCACACAGCGCTGAGCACCGTGCAAACCGTGTTTTTGGATCTCCTTAAGTCGCACCGTCTCTCACAAAGATTCCGGTACGGCTGACTAGTGATAAGTACCCGGCGCTGCTGTCCGTCGGTGTGCTCGATGTTGAAAGTCTGAAGAATTTGGACATCGAGAAATGGCTTCGCTGCGTCGGGGCAGGTTCGGCCGCATTGATGTAGCCCGCGACAGACGAGAAGCTTGCCGGGTGATCGGGATCCTCACTGCAGATTGTCTGACGCATGCATTTTCTGCTTGATACCAATGTCTTGATCCCCCTTGAGGACTCGTCCATCCCGCTGCGAGACAGTCTGGCCAACTTCGTCAGGTTGGCCACGGCGAACAAACATGTGTTGGTCTACCACCCGGCGTCCATCGACGACATCGAGGAAGACAAGGACGAGGCCCGCCGCGCGCAAACTCTGCAGCGGCTTCGGCAGTACACGAAGCTGGAACACCGACCGGTGTGTCCATGGAACACGCCGGACACCAAGCGCAACGACGCCGCCGACAACGAAATCCTCTACGCGCTTTCGGTGCACGCAGCGTCCGCCCTCGTCACCGAGGACCGACAGATCCACGACAAGGCGAAGACCAGAGGGCTTCTCGACCGCGTCTTCACCATCCAGACGGCCGAGGACCTGCTGCTGCGGCTGCACGAGACGGTCGGTGTCAGGCTACCGAACATCGAGGAGGTCCCGCTCTACCAGCTGACACCTCTGCTGGCGTCCTCGTTCTTCGACAGTCTTCGTGACAGCTACGAGTTCGATGGATGGTTCCGGCGTAAGTCGGAGGAGGGCTGTCGCGCATGGGTGCACTGGGAAGCACGTGACCGGCTGGGAGGGATCTGCATCTTTCAGCGCCAGGATCACGAACGGATTGCGGAGGGCGTCTCGCTTGAGGGAGCGGCGCTCAAGCTCTCGACTTTCAAGGTGGACCCGGCCTGTCAAGGCCGCAAGGTCGGTGAACTCTTCCTGAAAGCCGCCTTCAAGTACGCGAGCGCGAATCGCCTGCAGAACATCTTCATCCACGGTGACGAGGAGCGTCACTACTTCCTCTTTGAGATGCTCGCCGACTTCGGTTTCGAGCATGTCGGCGACCATCCCGCAGGCGTACGCCGCGACGCGGTTTACCTAAAGCGCCATCCGGTGGACCCACCTGTGATCACGGTTTCACCCTTCGAATACCTCCGTTCGTATTTCCCGCACTTCAGCCGCGATCCGTGCGTTTCAACATATGTCGTCCCTATCCGGCCCGAGTACCACGACATCCTGTTCCCGGATTTCGACGGATCATCGACCCGGCAGCAACAACTTTTCCAGCAAGACAACTATGCCGGGAACGCCATCAAAATGGCCTACTTGTGCAGAGCACCGACAAAGGCAATGAACCCCGGCGACGTCTTGCTTTTCTACCGATCTGTGGATGAGCATGCCTTGACCAGCATCGGAGTCGTCGAAACCTACGAGACGCTGGCAGATGCCGAGGCGATCGTCGCCCGCGTAAAGCGGCGTACGGTCTATTCCCTCCCTGAGATCCAGAAAATGGCAAGCAAGCCTACAAGGGTGATTTTGTTCCGCTTCGTGCGACATCTGTCGCGCGCATTACCTCTCCAAGAACTGCTGTCACGCCGAATCCTCGGCAGCCACCCGCAGAGCATTACAAAGATTTCCCATGACAAGTTCGAAGACATCCTTCGCCTTTGAGGGTGATGTCGCGCTGATCTCGGTCCATCCCGTCTACGTCGAGAAGATCATGTCGGGCGAGAAGAACCTGGAATTTAGGCGGATATGGCCCAAGCGGGCGATCGACACACTCGTCGTGTACGCCACGCATCCGCAGCAGCGGCTGGCCGCCATAGTGCAGGTCGCCGGCGTGGTACGAGTCTCCAAGACGGCGCTCTGGCGGGTCGCGGCGGCCGAAGGGGGTGGCATCACACGGCAGGCACTGTTCGATTATTTCGAAGGAAAGGAGCTTGGCGTCGCGATCCGCCTAGGCAAACGAATCAAACTGGGCTCGGGCCTGCCCCCGAAGAAGGTGTTCGGCGCGTCCTTTCGACCGCCGCAGTCATTTCGCTACCTATCGGATACCGAAAAGTTGAAGGTGCGTGCCTTATTGGAGGCCGCACGGTGACGGTCATCTTTGTCGGTGGGGTGCATGGGGTCGGCAAGAGCACCTGCTGTGGTCAGGTCGCTCAGCTTGCTGGGTGTCTTCATTTCGCAGCCAGCGAGATTATTCGCAGAGAGCGCGCACAAGCAATTGCTTCGGCAGGAAAGCTCGTCGCCGATGTGGACGGCAACCAGAGACTGCTCATTCGCGGGTTCCGCACCTTGAGGCAGGAGGCGGGGACCACACCTATCCTGCTGGATGGCCACTTTGCGATGCGCGATGGACTCGGCGACATTCAGCCAGTGTCCGTCGACGTGTTCAGGTCGCTCGAGATTGATCGGGTCGTTTGCCTCGTGGACGATGCAAGTGCGATTGCGGTCAGAATTCGGCAGAGAGACGGGGCGGCACCGGCCCATCGCGAGATCGCGGACCTTCAAGATGCGGAGTTGCGCCATTCAAGGCTCGTCGCTGCCGCCCTTGCCGTTCCTTTCACGTTGCTGCAAGGCGGCGATGTGGAATCTTTCATCCGACATGTGCTTCCCCGAAAGGCCTGAAGAGTTCGGCACATGCGCTGCATGTTCTGCCAGACTGACTCTGGCCATAGCGTGTCCGTGGAACACATCATTGGCCTGCTGCTGGTCTCACTGACGCCAACGCAGGCTCACGCGTCCACTCTGGTCATGAGTGTCTCCTAAGCGTCCGCGAGGTGTAACTCGGACAGCCAGTACCTGCGGCGGCAATCGCTGCAATCGAGTGCTTCCCACGCCGACGACATCGCGTCCGCACAGCACGGGTTAGAAACTTGCAAACTGCATGTGGATGAAGAAGCCGGACGCGAGCGAGCGCGTCGGTTGTTCATTGACTGACTGAACGCCGAACTCGGCCGGAAAGGGATTGCTGGCTGGGAGGGTCAGGTATGTGATTCGGCGGGAGCCTCACCTTCATCAGGCAAGTGCTCCATGAGGTCCTCGACTTTGCAGTCGAAGTAGCTGCAGAGCCGATCGATCGTCTCGGTACCTGTCCCGTATCCCTTCTGGTTGAGGATCTTCGACAGGGTCATCCTGTTGAGTCCCGTTGCGGTCGCGATCTCGCTGATGCTGATCCGGCGGCCGTCAGCGAACTGCTTTTTCTCGATCATCTCGCCGAGCTTGAACCTGATCATGATGCGTTTTGGCGTCAAGCGATAAAAATTTTTATCAAACGACTTGCAAAACGAGCAGAGTCGCGTAAGATATGTGGCAAGTGATGAATATTTCTATCACTTGATCGTTCCATCTTACAGGAGAGACTCTTGGCTCAGCCCACTTACCTCACCACAGATGAGCTGTCCCAGCGCATCAAGTACGACGCCCGGACCATTCGGGAGCGGCTGAAGGACAGCGTGCTCATCGAGGGTACCCACTACTTTCGGCCGTTCGGTGGCCGAAAGATCCTGTTCCTGTGGGAGGCGATCGAGCGCGACATGCGCACACCGTCGCTTGACACCCCAGTCGGGATGTCCGCGATCCCGATGGCCAACGGAGCGATGGTCCATGGCTAAGGTGGTCGCTCGCAAAGAGACGGGCAAGCTCGTCATCGACTTCACGTACAAGGGCGTCCGCTGCCGCGAGCAAACCGCGCTCGACGACACCCCGCGAAATCGCAAGATGGTTCAGGCCGTGGTCGACCGCTTGTTGGCTGCAATCAAGAAGGGCACCTTTGTCTACGGGGAGTTCTTTCCCGGCAGCGCGAATGCGGCTCGCCTGACCGAGCGTCAATCCGTGGATGCTGAGCCAGTCACTGAGGTCAACGATGTGCCCGTAGGCCCCACCTTCAAGACCTTCACCGATCAATGGCTGCAAGAGCACAGCATCGAATGGCGCCGCAGCCACATCCGCTCGCTGCTGTCCACGATCGAAGGTCGGCTGTACCCCACCTTCGCAGAAAAGGTGGTCAGCAGTATCACCAAGTCCGATGTTCTTGCCTTTCGCGCCGCTCTCGCCAAAGAACCAGGTCGCGCAGGCAAGGCTGGTCTCTCAGCCAAGCGCATCAATGAAATCATGGGCACGCTCAAGCAGATCCTGGAGGAAGCCGCCGACCGATTCGACTTTACGTCGCCCGCGTTGAACGTGAAGCGCCTGCGCGTGCGCAAGAGCGACGTGCAGCCGTTCTCGCTCGCCGAGGTCCAGATCATCCTGGCCACCGTGCGCGCCGACTACCGCGACTACCTGCAGGTGCGCTTTCTTACTGGCATGCGCACGGGCGAGGTCAACGGTCTGAAGTGGAAATACATCGACTTCGAAAGCCGCCTGATCCTGGTGCGCGAGACCCACGTGCTCGGTGAGGACGACTACACCAAGACCGATGGCAGCCAGCGCGACATCAAGATGAGCCAGCCGGTGTTCGAGGCGCTGCTGCGCCAGCGCGAGATCACATTCGGCAACTCCGACTACGTGTTCTGCAACCTGCTCGGTGAGCCGCTGGACAACACGAATTTCACCAAGCGCATCTGGTACCCGTTGCTGCGCCACCTGGGTTATGAGCTGCGCCGGCCGTACCAGATGCGGCACACAGCGGCGACGCTCTGGTTGGCGTCAGGTGAAGCACCGGAGTTCGTGGCGCGCCAGCTCGGACACACCAGCACCGAGATGCTGTTTCGGACGTACAGCCGCTATGTGCCCAACATGACGCGCCAGGATGGCAGCGCCATGGAGCGACTGCTTGCGAACCAGTTCGCCAACGGTCCCCTCGTGAAATACGAGCCCGACGATGTGTCTCCGGCGCCGAAGCGCCTGGCCGCCCCCAAGGAGCCCATCCAGGCACAGACCGTCGTGCCGCGTCGCACGTCACCCGATCTGTACGTGCCAGCCAGTCAGGCGTCTGCCATGCCCGTGCCCAAACCACGCGGCACGGTGGGCGCCAAGCTGATCGGGGTCACCCAGGTTCCAACGACCACGCCTGCGGATACCGGCAGCGCCGCAGGTCGCTCGAATGGCCCGCGTGAGGCCAACGCCCAGCCGCCACCCGCAGATGGCGGGCTGAGGCCGCAGTGGCCCATGCGCATGGCGATGAGTTTCGCCTGCGCGGGCGCCGTGAGCAGCTTCAGGCCGCAGGCGGCGCTGACGCACTAGCCGGCAGCAGCCCCTTAACAGCAAGAAGAGTTTTCTCAGTCCGTTTGGGTTTTCGCGAACAGCGAAGGCGCAGGCGGGCGGGGCGGGCGGAGCTTTGCCTGCTCACCACCGACATCGCTTCAGACACCACAACCGAATCCACCAACTTTCAAGGAATCCAGCATGAACACGAACCACAAGACCAACGAACTGAACACCGCCCAGATCTCGAACCAGATGCTCGATCAGGCTAACAACGGCGCCGGCCACATCCAGCCGCACACCAACCCGGTTGCCCACGCCCTGGCCATGCCGACCATCCTGCATGAGCTCTCCAAGAACATGGGCGAGTTCGAGAAGAACGTGCGCAGCCAGCTGTCGGCGCGCCTGGGCAAGAAGGCGGCCAACGACGGTGCGGGCGCTGAAGGCGCGGATCGTTCTGGCCTCAGTGCCGGCATGGGCACCGGTGGCTTTGCCCCCTACGCCGTGTCTCCCGGCGAAGAGATGCCCAACGTACTGGGTGAACTCGCCGAGCCCGGCTCGGTGTTTCGGATGAACACGCTGCTGAGCGCTTCTTTCCCGCTTGGCCCCGTGGGCCCGTACACCAACCACCACGGCCAGATCTGCCAGCGCCGCGAAGGCAGTGTTTCCATTGCCCTGCTCGGCAGCGGCGACCAGACGCTCGTGCTGCCCACGCCCTCGGAGCAGACCGAGATCGCCCAGGCGGCCTCTCCCCGCGTGCGCTGGATCCGCGCCGCCAAGACCCGGGTGCCGGGTGTGCCTGGTGACGCCTTGCTGGTCACGGGCATCGATCAGCCGCGCTCGGGCCGTGGTTCTGGTCCCTGGATGCTCGATCACTTGGGGCTCTCGGATGGCATCACCGCCGACTTGCACCACGCCATCTTGAGTTTGAAACCCGCTCACCAGGCGTTCGTGATGTCCGCCATCGCCCGGGCCGACATCGAGCAGGCGCTCGTTTCCCTGCTGCCCGAGGTGCGTGCGCGCAGCGTGGTTCACCCGCTGGCCCTCGGTGTGGCCGCGGCCGAGCAGGTCAATTCCTCTGAGCTGACCCGCGACGAAGTTTCTCTGGTTCGCCTGGCCTGCCTGATCGCCGAGCTGGGGTCGCTGCACACGGCACCGGATCTGGTGTCGGGTAGCGGCTATTCCTCCAGCGAAGCCCTGGCCCGTGAGCGCGAGGCTGAGCGCGCCGCGCACCCGCTGACGCAGCTCACGCTGCGCGGCCTGCTCACGCGCTTCATCAACCTGGAGCCGATGAGCGCAGAGGCTGATGGCCAGGGTGGCATGAAGCAGGCTGTCAATGATGGGGTCTGGCTGCAATTGCTGCTCTCGGACGCGGTGCACCAGCAATACCGCATTGGCAGTAAATACGGTCCCCTGGGCAAGAACCCGGTGAACCCGCGCTTTGCGCTCATGGCGCAGACCTTCTGTGATGCCATGCAGCTGGCACGCCGCGAAGCCTATGCCAGGCTGCGCGATGCGCGTCCGGATCCTCAGCAGCCGCTGCCTCTGGAGCCTGTCCCCACGCTGGTGACCGCGGCCCTGGCCAGGGTCCCTGGGGACTCGGCTGAAGTGGGTGCGGGCGCCACGAAAGCCGGCCGCGAGTCGGTCGGCGAAGTCGACGATCGTGCGCAGGGCAATCTCGACCTGGCGTACGAGCCCGACGAAGGCCCGCTCACCGAGATGCCACAGATCGACGACAGCGAGGACGACGACGTTTCTCCCTTGCTGATGTCCTTGATGGCCTTCCCGCATGAGCCGGTGCAGCTGGATGAGACCCGCCAGGTTCGCTGGCCGACGTCTCGTCGAGATTCTGGGCGTGGGGCTGGACCGGATGCCGAGCCTGGACTGCGCACCTACGCCGACCGCAAGCTCCCCTGGCCGACCCCGAACCGGGCCTGGGCGGCCGGCATGCTCGATGGCGACGGCTGCATCAGCATCGTCAAGCAGCGCTACCCGAACCGCTCCGCCACCTACCGCCTGGTGGTGCAGATCACGCAGAACTGCCTCAAAACCCTGGAGCACTTCCGCGAGTGCGTGGGAGAAATCGGCCCGATCCACGAAGTGACCCGCCGGATCAGCCACAACAAGCAGGTCTACGCCTTGATGTACTCCGGCCCCGGAGCGGTTCGGGTGGTGCAACGTCTGGCACCCCACCTGGTCCGAAAACGCGCCGAGGCCGAGGTGGCCCTGTCCTTCATCGAGAACGGTCAAGTGGGCCGACGCTTCGGTGCGCGGGGCGTGCCGGTGGAGATCGAGCGCATCCGCATCAGCCACTACAACAAGCTGCGCGCGCTGAAGTGAGGTTGAACATGACTGACTTCAAGAAAGACGTCGATCCCAGTGGCCAGGAAGACATGTCGCATGAGCCATCAACGCAGGACGAACCGCAAGCCCAGGTCCCCCGAAAACTGACGGGCTCAGAGGTCGTGGACTTGCTGCGTCCGATGATCAATCCGAACTTCAAGTTCGTCCCCAAGCCGAGCACATCAGTGAACGCTGTGGGGAACACTGAAGCGATCAAGAAGCGCCGCCCGGCCAGCTTCACCGCCAGGCCCACGGAAGGCCGCGCGCGGCTGCACAACGAGAAGACCTTCGTTGTCTACCACCGCTTTGCCGACGACTACCGGCTGGATCTCATGCTGCCTCCGGGCGTGGGAGAGCAGTTCGATGCTCTGAAGGAGCGCCTGAAGAAGGAGGACAACGAGAAGAGGGCTTGGGAGGCGTCGAACCCCGAGCCGGCGGAAGACAGGGCGCGCCTGCGCAGGCTCGTGAAGCAGGAGGAAGAACGCCGCGAGCAGGAGCAAAAGAGGCTTGCCGCGGAGCGCGCCGAGCGCGACGCAAAAGAGAACAAGGAAAGGATCAAGGCGCGCCTCAGGAGCATGGGGGTCGATCCGGATCAGTCCGGGTTCAGGAACCAGGTCTCCAAGCTGCCGGCGTCCCAGCGGCTGCGCGTCTACCGAGAAGACAACGTGCAGCGCATGGCGAGTGCTGCGCAGAGCGTGGACTCGGACATCAAGAAGCGCAATGAGTCCATCGGCTTCATGCTCAACGCGAAGGGGCCCTGGCGGCGCCTGGGTGCGCCCGAGTCGGTGGATGCGATCCTGGCATTGGAGGGGGATCACCCGCACTTTGGTGAAGTGATCCAGTTCGTGGCAAACCACGTGGCGCTGCAGAAGATGCGCAGCCAGGCGCCAGGGCATGAAAGCGCAGAGAGCGCGAAGAGCGCGAACGATGCCCAAGCCAGCGGAACGGGAAAGAAGGCCCGAGCAGGGAAGGGCAAGTCCAAGGCGGCAATCGCGGACGCGGGCGTGCCAGGAGAAGAAGAGGGCAAGCCGCCGGTTCGCCTGCCGCCGTTGCTGCTCTTCGGGCCTCCTGGAGTGGGCAAGACCCACTTCTGCGAGTCCCTGGCCAAGGTGCTCGGCGTGCCGGTGCGCCGCCACCCGATGGATCAGGCCGAAACCTCATCAGCCTTGCTGGGCTCGGACATCACCTGGGGCAACTCGCGCTACGGGTTGATCTTCGATCTGCTGGGACTGGGTGAGTACGCCAACCCACTGGTGATCCTGGATGAGCTGGACAAGGCGCAGGTCATCAGCAAGACCTCAGGTGGGATCTCGTCGCCAACCGGCGTGCTGCACTCGCTGCTCGAGCCGGTGTCAGCAGCCAATGTGCGCGACATCAGCCTGGACCTGGAGCTCGATGCGAGCCAGATCACCTGGATCGCCACGGCCAACTACCCGTGGTGGGTGCCGGCGACGCTGCGCTCGCGCTTCAAGGAGTTCCTGATCACGCCACCGGATGCGGAGCAGGCGATTCAGCTTTCAAGGAGCGTGGTGAAGCACGCGCTCAAGGCGGCGGGGTTCGGAGTAGGGGAGCCGGATAAACGAATCGTAGTGGCGCTGGCGCACTTGAGTGCGCGGGAGATCTATCAAGTGACGTTGGCGGCGGCTGCGACGGCGGCGCGGCGCGGGGCACGAGAACTTCAAACGAAGGACTTGCCAAGGGAAATCGTTGCGGAGGAGGCAGGTGCGCAATGCAGGCTTTCTTGGACGCACTGAGGCCGATTGCACGTCCACTCTTAACAAGGTGTCGTTGAGACCGACGGCAGCCCACAGTAGGTGTTTACCTGTAGCCGGACCAGGGGTGCTTGTCGGTGCGAAACAATCTTGCTAGCATTTGTTCGAAACGAGTTTCAATGAATGAAACCTCAACGCATCGCTTCAAGCACATCACCAGGAGACTCCATGCGCATCCATCTGAAAACACTGCTGCTGGCCACTGTCACCCTTGCGCTGACCGGCACGGGCCACGCACAAGACGGCAACTATCCCAATCGCCCCATCAAGCTCATCGTCGGCCTCTCGCCTGGCGCTTCATCAGACACTGTGGCCCGCGAAGTGGCGCGCGGGCTGACAGAGAAACTGAAGGTTCCTGTCGTGGTGGAAAACCGTGCGGGCGCAAACACCATCATTGCCTCCAACCTGGTGGCCAAAGCGCCGGCCGATGGGTACACGCTACTGGTGTCGAGCAGCATGAACGCCACCAACCCCTGGGTCTACGAAAAGCTGCCCTACGACTACAACAAGGACCTCAAGAACATTGTTCTGCTGGGCATGGCCCCGAACCTGATGGTGTCGTCCACCAAGAGCGGCATCACCAGCTTCAATCAGTTCATTGATCACGCCAAAAAGAACCCCGGCAAGCTCGCCTACGGTTCGGCTGGCATCGGCTCGGTGCACCACCTGCTGATGGAAATCATTGCGCTGCGAAATGGCATTACGCTGAACCACATTCCCTACCGTGGAGGCGCGCCTGCCATTCAAGACGTGCTGGGTGGCAACCTCGATACCTATTTCGGCACCATCTCCTCCACCAAGTCCGCCGTGGATCGGGGGTCGATGAACGCATTGTTCGTGACCTCGCACCAACGCTCGAAGTACATGCCGAAGGCCGACACACTGGCCGAGCACGGCATCAAAGGACTGGAGTCTGGCTATTGGCTGGGCTTGGCAGCGCCGGCAGGCGTGCCTGACGCGATCGTCAAGCGGCTGAATGACGCCGTCAACGAAGTGCTCAAGGACCCTGCCGTGCTCACGCATCTGGACGGTCAAGCCATCGAACCTCGCGGCGGTACTGTGGCCGACATGGATGCATTCTTCCAACGCGAACTGGTGTTCTGGAAAGAGGCTGCGCAGGCCGCCAAGATCACACCGATGGAAGCCAAGTAATCCGTATCCACCCTCTCGACCGACAGGCTTTTGCGGCCTGTCTTTTATTGGGCCCACGGCAAGCGGTCCCTGTTTATGAATGCACTTCCCGAATGGGTGTGGATCGCAGCTGTTCTTGTGGCTGCGCTGACCCAGACCATTCGCAACACCGCACAACGATCGCTTGCCGACAGCGCCGGACCGGTGGGCGCATCGCTCGCCCGCTTCTTGTATGGTCTGCCGTTCGCGCTGCTGTGCGCGCTGGCCGTTCAGGCGTCCTTCGGCGCACGCAACCCGCTGCCCGACGTGAATGGCATGTTCTGGCTGTGGCTGGTGGTGGGTGCGATCGCGCACGCGCTGGGCAGCGTGTGCCTGATGTCGGCCATGCGTTCAGGCAGCTTCGTGGTGGCAGTGGCGTTGTCGAAGACCGAGGTGGTGCAGATTGCCGTCTTCGCCACCATCATCCTTGCAGAGGCCCCCAACGCCTATAGCGCGGCGGGCATGGTGTTCGCGCTGCTAGGAGCCTTGCTGCTCTCAACCCGCGGCAAGGGGCACCATGCGGCCGCTGCCAGCCGCAGGCAAATTTTGCTGAGCACGTTTTATGGCGTGGCCACCGGCGCGTGCTACGCCTTGGCAGCCGTGGGTTATCGCGCCGCAGGCCTTGAACTCACCAACCTCGGTCATTCGGCCATCCTCGTCGCCTGTTGGTGCGTGCTCCTGGCACAAGGGGTGCAGGTCGGAACGCTGGGTCTTTGGATGCTCGCACGCGAACGCGCCTCGGTACTTGCCATCTTCACCGACTGGAGGCTTTCGCTTGCCGCAGGCTTCGCGGGCACAGCTGCCTCGGTTGGCTGGTACATCGGCTATGTGCTGCGTCCCGCGGCCGACGTGCGCGTGCTGGGCATGGTCGAAGTCGTGTTCAGTTATCTCGTCTCACGCCACCTGCTGGGCGAACGGCCTCGACTGCGCGAAAACATCGCCATCACCCTGGTGGTGATTGGCGCGATCTTCGCGTGCCTTTGACGACAGGCGCGGAGGTCTAGGTAGTCAGGCCGCCTTGACCAGCGCCGGCACGGCCTCGAACAGATCGGCCTCCAGCCCGTAGTCGGCGACCGAGAAGATCGGCGCCTCCGGGTCCTTGTTGATCGCCACGATCACCTTCGAATCCTTCATGCCCGCCAGGTGCTGGATGGCGCCCGAGATGCCGGCCGCGATGTAGAGCTGCGGCGCCACGATCTTGCCGGTCTGGCCCACTTGCAGGTCGTTGGGCGCGTAGCCCGCGTCCACCGCCGCGCGGCTGGCGCCGATGGCCGCACCCAGCTTGTCGGCCAGCGGCGTGATGACCTCGTCGAACTTCTCGCTGCTGCCCAGCGCGCGGCCACCGCTGACGATGATCTTGGCGGCCGTGAGTTCGGGGCGGTCGCTCTTGGCAATCTCGGCACCCAGGAACTTGCTCTTGCCCGAGTCGGCAACAGCAGTTGCGCTTTCCACGGCGGCGGAGCCACCGGTTGCCGCAGCCGGGTCGAAGCCGGTGGTGCGCACGGTGACCACCTTCACCTTGTCGGCGCTCTGCACGGTGGCAATGGCGTTGCCCGCGTAGATCGGGCGCTCGAAGGTGTCGGCGCTGATCACCTTGGTGATGTCGCTGAGCTGCGCCACGTCGAGCAGCGCGGCCACGCGCGGCGCCACGTTCTTGCCCGCGGCGGTGGCGGGGAAGAGGATGTGACTGTAGCTGCCCGCGAGCGCGATCACCTGCGCGGCGACGTTCTCGGCCAGGCCGTGATTGAGGCCCTCGGCGTCGGCGTGGATGACCTTGGCAACGCCCGCGATCTGGCTGGCGGCTTTGGCCGCGCCGGCGGCGTTGTGGCCCGCGATCAGCACGTGCACGTCGCCACCGCAGGCAACGGCAGCGGTCACGGTGTTGAGGGTGGCGCCTTTGATGGACGCGTTGTCGTGTTCGGCAATAACCAGTGCAGTCATTTCAGTGCGCTCCTCAGATCACCTTGGCTTCGTTCTTGAGCTTCTCGACCAGCGCGGCCACGTCGGCCACTTTCACGCCAGCACCGCGCTTGGGCGGCTCGCTGACCTTGAGGGTCTTGATGCGCGGGGAAACGTCGACGCCGAGGTCCTCGGGCTTGACGGTTTCCAGCGGCTTCTTCTTGGCCTTCATGATGTTGGGCAGCGTCACGTAGCGCGGCTCGTTCAGGCGCAGGTCGGTGGTGATCACCGCCGGGGTGCTGATGGACAGGGTTTCGAGACCGCCATCCACTTCGCGCGTGACCTTGGCGGTGGCGCCTTCGATTTCCACTTTCGAAGCAAACGTGGCCTGCGGCAGGCCCGCGAGCGCGGCCAGCATCTGGCCGGTCTGGTTGCAGTCGTCGTCGATGGCCTGCTTGCCCAGGATCACGAGGCCGGGCTGTTCCTTGTCCACGAGCGCCTTCAAGAGCTTGGCAACCGCCAGCGGCTGAAGTTCCTCAGCGGTCTCCACCAGGATGGCGCGATCCGCGCCGATGGCCATGGCAGTGCGCAGGGTTTCCTGGCACTGCGCGACGCCGCAGGAGACGGCGATCACTTCGGTGGCCGCGCCTTTTTCTTTCAAGCGCACCGCTTCTTCCACCGCGATCTCGTCGAACGGGTTCATGGACATCTTCACGTTGGCGATGTCCACACCCGTGCCGTCGCTCTTGACGCGAACTTTCACGTTGTAGTCGACCACGCGTTTGACGGGGACGAGGATTTTCATTCTCGGACTCCTTTGACTCAGGCGCGGCTAACGCGGTACTTGCGGTAGTCGGGTTTGCGCTTTTGCAGAAAGGCGGTAATGCCTTCCGAGTTCTCTTCGTTTCCGTAGATCGATGCCAACAACTCGGCATTCGGGAAATAGGAGCCATAGAACTCCTGATCGGAGCCCGCGTTCAAGGCCAGCTTGGCGATGCGGATGCTCTGCGGGCTCTTGTCGAGAATGTCTTGGCACAGCGCATCGACGGTCGCATCGAGATCTTCGGCCTTCACCACCTCGTTGATGAGGCCCATCTCCAGCGCCTGTTGTGCGGTGTACTGCCGGCAGGTGTAGAGCATCTCGCGCGCCTTGCGCTCTCCCACGTAGCGCGCGAGCAATTGGCACGCTCCCCAGATCGGCACACTTCCTACGCGAGGACCAGTCTGGCCGAACTTCGCATCCTCGCTCGCAATGGTCATGTCGCAAAAGAGGTTGATCTCATTGCCGCTTCCCACGCAGAAACCACGCACTTTGGCGATGATGGGTTTGTCCATCATGCGCATCACTGACGAGAGCGCAAACAGGCGGCGCATGTGTTTGCGGCCCACCTCTGGCACGCGGGCCTGCTGGTCGCGGATGTCGCCACCAGAACAGAATGCCTTGTCACCTGCGCCTGTGAGCACCACCACGCCCACCGTGGGATCGTCAGCGGCCATATGCATGGCGGCCGTGAGCTCTTCGTAGGTGCGTGGACGCACGGCGTTTCGCACCTCGGCGCGATTGATGGTGAGGGTGGCCACGCCACCTTGCGCTGTGTACAGAATGTCTTCAAATTTCATCGTTCTCTCCATTGGCAACTGAATATGCTTGGCGCGTGTGCCAAGCGATGTGTTCGCGGCTGGGCGCGCCAATCAGCCCGCCGATTTGTGGTGGTGTGCGGGCCAGCCGCATGGGTGAGGCCAGTACCTCCCATTGCTGGCCTAGTGTGTCCCTGCACGTCACGATGAGGGAGCGGGACTGGGTCTGCGCGTGCATGCAGGCTTCGGCCACATTGGCCACCTGCGTTGGTACTTTCGAAGTGGGCGCGGCTGCTCGATTCCAACGATGCTGCGTGGCCCATGCGCCTACGTCTTGCATCGAGATATCGATCGCGCAACCACGACCGATCTCGTCGCGCCGCGCCAATGCCGCGACGATCGCCAGGAACCCCGCCTGACCGCCAAGAATGTCCGCCGACGAGATGCCGGTCTTGACGGGCATTCCCTCGCTCTGTGTTGCGTCCATCATGCCGGACATCGCCTGAATGACCGTGTCGACGGCCGCACGCCCGGGATAGACCGACTCCAGGCCGAAGCCCGAAATGCCGCAGTAGACGAGACGCGGATTGAGTTCGCGCAAGCGCTCATAACCCAGGCCCAGCTTGGCAAGGGCGCCGGGCTTCATGTTTTCGACCAGAACGTCGGCGTCTTTCAGCAGCTCGCACAGGTAGGAACGATCGGCTTCGCTGCGCAGATCGAGCGCTACGCTTCGCTTCTCACCATTGCTCGCAACAAAGAAGTGGCTCACCCCGCCGCGCAATGGCGCCCAGGCACGTGCGCTTTCTCCTTCTGGTGGTTCGACCTTGATCACGTCGGCACCGAAGGTGGCCAGGTGACGCGCGGCCAGCGGTGCGGTGGTGAGTTGGCCGATCTCTACCACGCGCAATCCTGGCAGCGCTTTCGACGGGATTTCACCGTGCTCACGTGTGCGTGGGATCCGCGGCACCAGCGTCGACAACTGAGTGCGCGCCGAATCGCGTTTTGGCACCGCGCTCGTCACCGGCGGCTCACCCAAGAATCGAAAAATCGCGTTCGACACCCACACGGCCTCATCGGTGAGGGGATTGGGCACCGAATAGAGCGACCGGCGCAGGCGCAGATTGGGTTCACTCGGCAGATCGTGTATGCACACGATGCGACCACAAGGAATGCCCTCTGCGCTCAAGCGTGCTTCCAACGCGTCGATCGGCTGCTTGGAAGTCCAATCACGCACCAGCGTGTCGATCTCCTCGCGGTGCGTCAAGCGCGAACGGAGTTCAACATAGCGCTCGACGCCTTCGACTGCCGGCCCAATACACCGCGCGATACGTCGCCATTGCGCGTCGTTGGTCGTGCAGATCAGAATCCAGCCATCGGAGGCTGGGTAGGCGTTCCATGGCACCGCCATACCGTGACCATTTCCCAGCCGTTGAGGTACCCTGCCCGAGTAGTGCGCGGTCATGAATGTGGTCAGCGTGCTGATCGCCACATCAAATAGTGCGATCTCTATGGACTGGCCCACGCCGTGGCGGCGATACACACTCAGGGCCACTGCTATCGCGCCCGCGGCATATAGCCCGGCCGACATGGCGATCACGGGCACACCTAGCGGCGTGGCCTCACCATCGGGCAACCCGGTCGTGTCCATGATGCCGCTCAGTGCCTGCAACTCGGCTTCATCCTTGCTTTGTCCCGCGAGCGGCCCGCTTCGACCAAACGACGTGATGTCGCAGACGATCGGGCATTCCGCAATCGCACCAAGCCAGGATTCCGGCCAGCCATCGCCATCGAGGTCCGAACTCAGGACCACAACCTCGCAGGCGCGGATCAGTTGCACCAGTGCTTGCACGTCACTGGCGTTCCCCGGGTCGGCCAGCAAGCTGTGCTTGCCCGCCGTGGCAGAAATTCGGTCGGCCCACTTGCCTTGAGTGTTCGCGGTGCGGGGCTCCACCACATACACCGTCGCACCCAGGTCAGCGAGGAGGCGACCACACGTCCCGGCGGCAACGCTGACGCCAAGCTCAACCACACGGATACCTGAATAGGGCTGTTGCGACATCTCGCTTCCTGCAGGCCAGCGGCGCCAGACGCCAGCGGCCGGTCGTTGTTCGGGCAGATGCCCATAAGTTTCACTAGTCAAAATTGATTTCAATGGATAGAATACACGAAATCACTTCGGAGGAGAACCCCTGATGCAGTCTTACGGCCCCCTCTTCTATTCGACCGGACTGGCGGTCCGATCGACCGGAACCGGCCCCGCACTCGTGCTGCTGCATGGAGGCTCGGGCTCGCGCACGCACTGGGCGCGCAATGTGCCGGAGCTGGCCAGCTCGTTCCAGGTGATCACTCTCGATCTGCCCGGTTTCGGTGAATCCGCCCGGCCGTCGCAAGAGATGCCTGTTTCCGATTACCTGGCCTGGGTCGCACACGCCGTCCGCCTGGCAGTGGGCGAGCGTGAGTTTCATCTCGTCGGATTCAGCTTCGGCGGCGCCGTGGCAGCGGGTGTGAGTGCCCTGCTAGCCTCGAATGGCCGTGCTCCCACGCGCCTGAGTCTGCTCAGCCCCGCAGGCTTTGGTCCACCGGCCGGGCGCTCCATCGCATTGGAGAAGGTAAAGGGCATTGACCCTGCCGACGCGCGCGTTCTGCGCGAGGCCACAGCTCGCAACCTGGGGCGCTGGATGTTGGCCCGTGAACCCGACCCCCAGGACCTCGCCATCGACATCCATCTGCGCAATGTGGACCTGGCCCGCTTCGACAGTCGCCAGGTGAGCCATCAGGCTTCGCTGGTCGACCACGTGCGCACCGCGAACGTGCCCACGCAGGTACTGCTGGGGCAGGAAGACCCGCTGATCTTTCCATCGCTGCAGGAACGAATTGATTTGCTAAGGCACGCGCTGCCGAGTGCGCGTGTCGAAGTCATCGAAGGCGCCGGTCACTGGCTCGCTTATGAGGCCAGCGACACCATCAACCAAACGATCCGCCAATTCCACCTTTGAGGAGAACACCATGAGCTATCAGACCATTAGTACCCGAAAGGAAGGCCCCGCTTTCGTCATCGAACTCAACCGACCCGAGCGACGCAACGCGGTGAGCGAGCAGATGATGGACGACATCATGGCGGCGTTCCTCGAGGTCGAGGCGCGCAAGGACGTGTCGGCCATCGTTATCAGCGGCGGCAAAGACTACTTCTCGGCTGGTGCCGATCTCAACGAAGCCTTTCAGGTGAAAACCGCTCAAGAGGGGCGTCGCTACTTCAGCCACTGGCACCGGCTCAACGACGCGCTGGAGCAGTCTTCCAAGCCTGTTATCGCGGCCATCGAAGGCTTCTGCATGACGGGGGGGCTGGAACTCGCACTCGCGGCCGACCTGCGCGTTGCGAGCGAGAACGCCACCTTCGCCATCACCAGCGCGCGCATCGGCACGGTGGCGGGGGCTGGTGGAACGCAACGCCTGCCGCGCGTGGTGGGCCTGGCAAACGCGCTCGACATGCTGTTCGCTGCCGAGCCTATCGAATCGGTCGAGGCGCTGCGAATCGGCCTGATCAACCGCCGCGTGGCCAACGGGAAAACGCTCGAAACCGCGCTTGCAATGGCCCGGCATTACGCCTCGCGCGCACCGCTGGCGCTCGCGTTTGTCAAACGCGCAGTGCACCGTGGCATGCAGATGGACCTGACCTCGGCGATCGAGTTCGAGACCATGCTCGTGACCACGGTCTATGGCACGGCCGACAAGGCGGAAGGTATCTCAGCCTTCCTGGACAAACGCACGGCACAGTTCAAAGGGGAATGAGGATGTCGACTCTGGCGGAGGCCGTATTCCGGCCCAAGACCATCGCACTCGTCGGAGCCTCTGCCGACCTCGCCAAACACGCTGCGCTTCCGCAGAAGCACCTGACGCAACACGGCTACACCGGAACAATCTTTCCGATCAACCCGCGTCGCAGTGACATCCAGGGCCTGCGTGCCTACCCGAAGGTGAGCGACGCGCCAAGCCCGGTGGACCACGCCTACATCATGCTGCCCACCGAGCACGTACTGCCCGCGGTCGAGGACTGCGTGGCCTCGGCGGTGCGCTGCGTCACCATCATGTCCAACGGGTTTTCGGAAGCGGGCGAAGAAGGCCAGGCTCGACAAGAGACGCTGCTGCAACTGCTCGCCGGGTCTCAGACCCGCCTGCTGGGACCGAATGCGCTGGGCATCGTCGACCTGCACGCACAGGTGGCCTTGTCAGCCAACGAGGTGCTGTCGCTGCCCGCGCTACCAAAAGGTGACGTGGGCTTGATCTCGCAGAGCGGCAGCATGCTGGGCGCCATCCTTTCGCGCGGTGCGGCGCGCGGCGCCGGCTTCTCCAAGCTCGTCTCCGTTGGCAACGAGGCAGACATCTCCATCGCCGAACTCATCGAGATGATGGTTGACGACCCGGACACGCGTGTCATCGAGTTGTTTATCGAGACCATTCGTTCACCCGAAGCACTGCGTGCTGCTGCGCTCAAGGCCCATGCTGCCAACAAGCCTATCCTGGCCTACCGGCTGGGCCGTTCCGCTATCGGCCAGCACCTGGCGGTCTCGCACACCGGGGCGCTCACTGGCAATGGCAAGGCCACTTCGGCCTTCCTGCACGACATCGGCATCGCAGAGCTCAACAACTTCGAAGCCCTGTTGGACGCACCAGCTCTGTTTCGCCGAGGCCGCGGGGCAGGCGCGCGCATCGGCGTCATGTCCACCACAGGCGGCGGCGGCGCGCTCATTGTCGACAACCTCGGCGAACGCAACATCAACGTGGCCCCGCCCACGCCACGAATGCAGGCTGCACTGGCCAACAAGGGCATCCACATCGGCGACGCGCCGCTGGTGGATCTGACCTTGGCGGGGACCAATGCGGCCACCTACGGCGCGGTGCTCGAGGAGTTTCTGCAGTCGTCGGAAATCGATGCGGTGGTCGCTGTGGTGGGCTCGTCCTCGCAGTTCCGGCCCGAACGAGCGGTTGCACCGATCCTGAGCGTGCAGTCCAGCAAGCCGGTGGCGGTTTTCCTCACACCCAATGCAGAGCGTTCGCGCCAGTTGCTGCGCGAAGCCGGTGTTGCGGTGTTCTCGCAACCCGAGGCCTGCACCGACGCCCTGTCAGCTTGGGCGCGTTGGCAGGTCCCACGCGTGCATCAAACCGCTGGCGCCAAGCCCGTATTGCCCGGTGATCACCAGGCGGGCCAGACTTTGAGCTCGGCCGATTCGCAACGCGCGTTCGCCGCACTTGGCATCCCCCAGGCGCAGGAGTGGACGCTGCCCCCCACGCCCGCGACTTGGGACGCCGCGTCGCTCGACAACGTTGCCTTTCCCTGCGTGCTCAAAATTTCTTCCGCCGACGTCCCGCACAAGACCGAGATGGGTGGCGTGCAACTCGATATCGCCAACGCGCACGAACTTCGATCGGCAGCCGAGGCCATGCTGCGGCGCGTCTGCGAGGCTGTACCGCGAGCCCGTATTGACGGCTTTCAGGTGCAGGAGATGGTCAAGGGACTGGCCGAAGTGCTGGTGGGCTATTCATACGATCCAGCGGTCGGACCTATCGTATCGGTCGGCCTGGGGGGGGTGCTGGCCGAGCTCTACCAGGATGTGAGTATTCGCCCCGCGCCGGTGTCGATCGATGTGGCGCGCCAGATGTTGAGTGAGGTCAAGGCGTTCGCGCAACTCTCTGGTTACCGCAACCTGCCGCTGGGCGACATCGACGCGCTGGCGCACGCCGTGGCGCGGGTTTCCGAACTCGCACGCTGCACGCAGCCACGCGTGGCCGAGGCCGAGATCAACCCTCTTGCGGTTCTGCCTGCAGGCCGTGGCGTGCGGGCGCTGGACGGCTTGGTGATGATCGGCGACTGCTAATATCCGGCGCCACCTTGGCGCCAGCCACACTCAAGAAAGCGTTCATACCGTGCGAGCCGTCGATCGAATCTTTTCGGTGCTAGACGCATTCACTCCGGACAGGCCCAAGCTTGCGCTGCAAGAGATCAGCGACCGCATCGAGTTGCCCAAAGCCACGGCCTTTCGTCTCGTCAACAGCCTGTGCGACGCTGGATACCTGGTGCGACTGGACGATCAGAAGTACTGCCTGTCGATGAAGCTGATCAAGCTGGCAGGCGTTGTCGCCAGTGGCTTGAACATTCGCGATGTCGCGCATCCCATCATGGTGGAGATCGGCAATGCAACAGGCGAGACGGTCAGTCTGAATACCGCGATTGGCATGGACCGCGTGTGCATTGACGTGATCGAGTCGAGTTCGAGGCTCGTGCATATCGTCAAGCTGGGTGAACACGCGCCGCTGTTCTATGGTGCTACAGGCAAGGTACTGCTGGCACACCTGTCGAAGGAAGAACAAACCGCGACCATCAAGCGGCTGCCGACAGATTTCCCCTCCAGCGCGAGCGAACTCAGGGCAGAGTTGGAAAAAATCCGGAGCCAGCGTTATGCCATCACGCGCAGCGAACGCGTGAAGGGTTCGTTGGCGATTTCGGTCGCCATCTTTGACATCAACGATCGCGGCCGCTACGCCGTCACGGTCACCGGTCCTGAGGATCGCATGCGCGGCGTTCTGGATCGCAACCTCACGCTCATGCTCGACGCGCAGAGTGACATTTCTTCGAAGATGGGCTCGGGGGTGTTTTCCGTAGTGAAATGAAGCGCGTCAAAGCAACTGCAATCGCAGCGAGCGCACGTCGCGCACCTGGTCGATATTCCAGAGTTGATCGAGCAGTTTCTTCGCACCGTCCGTAGAAATCACCGGCGACGCGAGCTCAAGAAACTTTTCACTCACCTGTTCGTCCGTGAGAGGCGCTTCTGGATCCCCGATCCGATGTGGCTGAAAGTGATTGAGCACTTGTCCACTCTTGAGCACCACTTGCACGTTTGCCGCGCGCATGCCGGGAAAGCGTCTCGTGAGTTCGGGGTCGGCCCGCAAATGGATGCGCGGCATCAGGTTCCGCACCGTGACGTCGAAGATGCGGTCGATATCAAAAGCCGCCATGCGCACCGAGCCGTGGTGTGCTGCGTGGGCCACCGCGTATGGGATGCTGAACTTGCATTCGAACGGCGACTTCGGCTCACGAATTCCCGCCACCTCCACCGCCGCACCGTAGGTCGAGATCTCGATGGACTCTATGTCGTTGACGCCGAAGCCGTGCTGCGCGCGCAATGCCAGCAAGCCGTCGATGGAGGCGAAGGTGTGGCCGCAGCAGCCGTGGTTCTTCACCGTCACGCTCTCGATGTTGAAACGCGAGCCGAGCCCTTCGGTGGCTTTGG
Organism: Hydrogenophaga crocea; assembly: GCF_011388215.1. Classification (NCBI taxonomy): domain Bacteria; kingdom Pseudomonadati; phylum Pseudomonadota; class Betaproteobacteria; order Burkholderiales; family Comamonadaceae; genus Hydrogenophaga; species Hydrogenophaga crocea. The sequence continues at coordinate 2,999,026 of NZ_CP049989.1, read as the reverse complement.
ACCAGTCGGGGCCATCTGCCAACGCCGCCCCGAATCCTGCCGAGCCCTCAAGGATGTCGAGCACACCGGTAACACCGCTTTCAGCGCCAAATGCAGACGTGACACCCACCCAAGCTGCATGCCCCGCATGCAGTGCCTTGGTCATCGCGTCGGAGCGGAAGGCCTGCTGCAGGCCCGAGGCAAACGTGGCCGAACTGGCCAGCGCATGTGCGGTGACTTCGGCCTTGGGTGAGAGCAGCACCGCGGCCGCGGCCGCGCCGCCAAAGCACCCCACCGTGCCGGTGGTGTGGAAGAACTTGTAGTGCGATGGTTGCACGGCCACGCCGATGCGGGTGGAAATCTCGTAACCCACCGTGATCGCCTCCAGCAAACGCGAGCCGGATGCGCAGAGGTGCTCGGCCACAGCCAGTGCCGCTGCCACGGTGGGACATCCAGGGTGATAGATCGCGTCGCGAAAGATGTCGTCGAATTCCACGGCGTGTGAGACGCTGCCATTGATCCAGGCGGCCGTCGCGGGAAACGAGGTGGTCTTCAGCCCGGGCAAACTGGCATTGCCGACGCCCAGTTCATGTCGGTGCGCGGCCATGAGGTTGGCCGCAGGCGCGATGCGTGTCCCGGGAAAAAGCGCGGAGAACCAGTCCACCAGCGCACGCTTGGCCGCGTGGCTCACTGTCGGTGGCAAGCCGTCAGCCACTTGTCTTGCCGCGAATTGCGCGAGTTCATCAATCACCATGGCTGAACCTCAGAGCGCGCTGTGGCCGGTGATGTCGCGCCCGGCGATCAGCGTCAGTACCTCGTAGGTTCCATCAGGAATGGTGAGCATCTTGATGTCGCGGGTGTGCTGCTCGACGCCGGTCTCGGTGGCCAGACCCATGGCGCCACACAACCTCATCGCTATGCTGGCCGCGCGCTCCGCCACCGCTACGCCCTGGCGTTTGGCCATGGCCGACAAGGCCTGCGTTGAGGCGCCGCGGTCGGCGGCGTCGAGCGCGCTGTAACACAGCAGCCGAGCGCTCTGGATCGAGGCGTCGATATCGACCAGTGCCTCCTGGATGAGTTGCTTGCTCGCCAGCAAAGCACCAAATTGCTCGCGCCCTTTGACATGCTCTATCGCCACGTCGCGTGCTCGTTCAGCGGCCCGCAGGCCCAACAAGCCCAGCAGCGGTCGATTGACGAGCCAAGCTTGAGTAAGCGTCTTCATGGTGCTGTTTTCGCTGCCGATCGCGTTGCTTCGAGGTACTGCGACTTGGTCGAAGGTCAGCTCGCTCAGGTGACCTTGCTGCAGCCCTACGCAGGGGATTTCGCTGGCATGGAACGGGGAGACCTCACGCTCCACGATGTAGCGACGAAACTCGCCATCTTTCTCGGATTTCCCCGTTACGAAGGCCACATCGGCGATCGTCCCGTTGGTGATCCACTGCTTGGTTCCGGTCAGAAAATGCATCGCACCGTCGTCTGACTCGCGTGCGCGCAACCGGATACTTCGCGGGTCCGACCCCGTGGTCGGCTCGGTGGACGCGGTGCAGGCGATCTTGCGGCCCGCGAGCAAGTCGGCGATGAGTTGCGGAAAATCCTTGGTTGCACCGCTTGCACACAGGCGTGAGGTGGTGCCATCGTGTGCTATCAATGCGAGCGCTATGACCGGCGGCAACTGCTCGAAGGCGAGACCGTACTCCAGCGTGCTCAGGCCGCTGCCACCTTCTTCTTCTGGCACGCGCGCGCCAGTGAGGCCGAATTCGGCCAGCACCTCGAAGATCTGCAGCATGACTGCCTTTGACAGTGGCTGGTTTTTCGGGTATTTGGCCAGCCACGGATAGAGCTTCTGCTCCGACAACCGGATGGCGGCGTCCTGGAGTTGGCGTTGATCAGAAGTGAGATCGAAGTTCATACCCGTTACACCATCGTAAAGCCGCCATTGATGCTGACCACCTGGCCCGTCATCCAGGCCGCGCGGTCACTGAGGAGAAACGCCACCATGGGCGCGATGTCGCCGGGTTCTCCGATGCGCCGCAACGGGTACATCTTCTGGACCGTCTGCACGCGGCGTTGATACTTCTCTTCACCCATTTGTGCACGCATCGCTTCCTCGCGCTTCATGCGAAGTGGTGTGTTGGTGGCGCCGGGCGAGACGATGTTGGCCGTTATGCCACTGGGCCCCATCTCCTGTGCAATCGACTTGATCAATGCCGTCACGCCAGCTTTGGCGGCCGCGTAGTACGACAGGCGCGCCTGTCCGCCGCGGGCCGAGTCAGACGAGAAGCACACGATGCGGCCTGACTGCTGGGTTTTCATGATCGGGAGCAGGGCGTGCAGACAGTACATGGGACCGAGAAGGCAGACGTCGAGCATGCGTTTCCAATCTGCAGGAGACGATTCCTCGAAGGTCTTGTCATCCAAGATCGCCGCACAATTGACGAATCCGTCGATGCGACCGTAGGTCTTCATCGTTGCCTCCACCATCGCTTGCACCGACTGGGGTTGCGTAAGGTCGACTTCCACGAATGAAACCTGGGTGCGTGCGCCCAGCTCGGCAACGGCGGCCTGGCCCGCGCTGACATTGACGTCAGCCAGCATCAGGCGCGCACCGGCATGCGCCAGCTCACGTGCCACCTCTAGGCCTATGCCCTGCACTCCGCCGGTGATAAGCACCGCCTTGTCCTGCATTCCAAGATCCATCGATGTCTCCTATGAAACCCTTTACCCGACCTTCGGCGCGCGTTGCGGAAAGCTGCGTTCGAACACGCCCTCGGCAATGCGATTCTTGAGCATTTCGATCGAACCACCTGCGATCATCCAGCCGCGAATGCGGCGCACGCAGTACTCGACGATCGATTCTTGGCTGAAGCCCATGCCGCCCATCACTTGCAGTGCTTCGTTGGCCACGAACCATCCGGCCTCGTTGCACGCGAGCTTGGCCATGGCCGTGCTCTGTGCACTCGGCAGGTCATGTTCTCCTTCCATCGCTGCCTTGTACAAAAGCAGTTGCGCCTGCTCCAACCGCATGTGCATGTCGGCGAACTTCCACTGCAGTCCCTGGAATTCGCACAAGGGTCGTCCAAACTGTTTGCGGTTTAGTGCGTGCTCGCGTGCAATGTTGAATGAGTGGCGGCCCAGGGCCAACGAGCGCGATGCATTGCCCAGGCGCTCCACATTGAAACCAGCAATCTGCTTCTTGAATCCCCCTGGGCCCAACAGCAGGTTGCTGGCTGGTACCCGTGCGTTCTCGAAGTACAACTGGCTCCACTGCTCGCCGTTCATGAAACTCGCAGGTTTGCCGACGGTGAAGCCCGGCGTGCCCTTCTCGATCAACACGGAACCGATGTTCTCCAGTCCCGGGCCAAATCGCACGTAGACCAGAAAGAGCTCAGCCTCGGGGCTGTGGGTCGAGAAGATCTTGCTGCCATTGATGAGGTAGCCATCGCCATCGGCTGTGGCACTGGTACGCAACTCGGTCACCGCAGAACCCGCATCGGGCTCAGTCATGCCCAGCGAGATGAGTTTTCGCCCTCCCAGCAAGTCAGGAAGGAAGCGTTGTTTTTGTTCGTTGGTGGCGTACTCCACCATGGTGCGGATCGGACCGAAGTTGCCGGCCTGCACGATGTCGGCGCTCTTGGGGCATACCAGCGCCACCTCCTGAATTGCCAACACCGCCTGCATCAGGGTGCCACCTTGGCCTCCGTCTGCTTGAGAAAAGGCGATGCCGAACAGGCCTTGCTCCGACAGCATGCGCGCGACCTCCCATGGGTAGCTTGGGGAGTGGGCACGCTCCAGCGCACCGCCGGCCAGCTTGGCACGAGCGAAGCGGGCGACGGCGTCGGCAAATGCTTGGTCATCCGGGCTGAGTTCGAAGTTCATGTGTAGCACCTTCATGGTTTCGTACAATAAAACCGGTTTCAATGGATAGCATACACGACTTTTGATCATTGAGGTGGTCATCACGGTGGCATGGCTTCATGCTCAACGCGAAAGGGCCTTGGCGGCGCCTGGGTGCGCCCGAGTCGGTGGAGGCCATCCTGGCGCTGCAAGACGATCACCCGCACTTCGGTGAAGTGATCCAGTTCGTGGCGAACCATGTGGCGCTGCAGAAGATGCGCAGTGCGGCGCCAGGACATGAAAGCGCGAAGCGTGAAAACGGCGCCCAAGCCAGCGGAACGGGAAAGAAGGCCCGAGCAGGGAAGGGCAAGTCCAAGGCGGCAATCGCGGACACGGGCGTGCCCGGTGAAGAAGAAGGAACGCCGCCCGTTCGCCTGCCGCCCTTGCTGCTCTTCGGGCCGCCGGGGGTGGGCAAGACCCACTTCTGCGAATCCCTGGCCAAGGTGCTCGGCGTGCCGGTGCGTCGCCACCCGATGGATCAGGCCGAATGGGCTGCTGCCGGTCTCGTTGACACCGACCTAAGCTTCTTGAGCTTGCTCGAACTGTGCGGGACTGAGATACCCTGACTCGACCGTGAAGGACATGGCGACGCTTACATTGGTCACTGACCATCTCTTCTGGCCGGGGATCCCCCAGATGCTGGGTTGGGTCGAGGGCCTGAAGCAGAAAACACCCTCTAACTATGTTCCTAAACCATCCGAAGCCATGACAGCGGAGTTCCTCGATCGATAGACGCGGGTCATACAGAGACCTGGCCACGCCTCCTCGCGATCCCGCAGTGCGAACGACCTTGTCCCAGCGAGTCGGCGACAGCGCAAACTGCTTGGCTCGGATGCGTCGGAGACAGCCTTTCCAGGCACGGCTACGGTCGGGCAGAGATCAACACGGGGGCGCCTCCTCGTGTGCAACAGCTCAAGGGGTATTCACGGTTTGGCCACCGGCGTGCTGGCGCGTAAGTGGTCCACCAGCAGACGGCCCACGCGAGACAATGAGTCGTCTGATCGTATGCACAGTGAGAGTTGCCGGTGCGCCCAAGGCTCAGCAAGGCGGACAGCACGAATTGCCAGTGTGCCGTGGTAGAGGCTTGCACTTTTGCGCGGAAGAACGCCTATGCCCAGGCCTGCGTGGACCATGAGACACAGCGCGTCAAAGCTCGTGACCTGGATGCGCAACCTCAGCGGCAAGCCCACAGCGGAGGCCGCCGTAGTAAGCAGGTTGTTGATGGCACTGCCGGGATGCGCACCCACAAAGTCATAGGCCAGCGCGTCGGCCAGCCGCACGCTTTTGCGCCGCGCCAGTGGGTGGTCCTTGGGCACCGCCAGTATCAGTTCGTCCAGGTGGTAAGGCAGCAATTCGATTCTCTCGCCGTAGTGGCCTGCATTGAGAATGCCCACGTCGGCCGCGTTCTCAGCCACTGAGCGCGCGATCACGGTGCTTATCTGCTCTTGCAAACGCACGTCCACCTGCGGGTACAGCGCCATAAAGCGCTGCAGCTCGGCGGGTAGAAACTGTGTGATGGCCGAGATGTTGGCCACGATGCGTACGTGACCGCGCACACCGCTGCCGTACTCTTGCATTTGACTGGCAATGCCGTCCATGTCGTTGAGGACACCTCGAGCCAGATTGAGCAACGCAAACGCGGCGGCGGTGGGTTCAGTGCCCTTGTTGCTACGGGTGAAAAGGCTCACACACAGTGAGGCCTCCAACTCAGCCATCCGGCGGCTAACGGCCGACGCGGCCAAATGCTCGCGCGCGGCCGCAGCAGCTATGGTGCTTTCCTTCATCACGGCAACGAACAGGCGCAGGGAAACAGGGTCGAGCTTCATCGCGAGTCGATGATAGCGTGCCATGCCGTATTGCGATGGCAGCCTCACGCATCAGCGTTTTGCAGAGCCCAACGTTGCGCGCATCATTCCCTTCACATGAGACAACATCGAATCAATTCTTCAATGGGAGGGGGCCTCGCCGCCGGTGCCCTGCAGGGCTTGCGCGTGATTGAAATGGGCCAACTCATTGCCGGCCCCTTCTGCGGCAAGACGCTGGGCGAGTTCGGCGCTGATGTCATCAAGATCGAGGCGCCCGATGGCGGCGACCCGCTGCGCTCCTGGCGCCTCGTCAAGGAAGGTACATCCGTTTGGTGGCAGGTGCAGTCGCGCAACAAGCGATCGTTGGCGCTGGACCTGCGTCAACCGCAGGGCCAGGAAATCGCTCGCCTCCTCATCGCTGAGGCTGACGTGCTGATCGAGAACTTCCGGCCCGGCACCCTTGAAAGTTGGGGGATGTCGCCCGATGAAATCCACGCGCTCAACCCAGGGTTGGTGATCCTGCGCATTTCGGGCTATGGCCAGACAGGGCCCTATCGGGACCTGCCGGGCTTCGGCGCCATCGGAGAGGCGATGGGAGGCTTGCGTCACCTGACGGGTGAGCCCGGGCGCGCGCCAGTGCGAGTGGGCGTTTCTCTCGGTGACACCCTGGCCGCGCTGCACGGCACCATCGGCGTTCTGATGGCGCTATATCACCGGAATGTGCATGGCGGCCCGGGGCAGGTGATCGACGTAGCTTTGCACGAAGCGGTGTTCAACGTGATGGAGAGCCTGATCCCCGAATACAGCGCCTTCGGCGCGGTGCGCGAAGCCGCTGGCAGCGCGCTGCCAGGTATCGCGCCCAGCAACGCGTATCCCTGTCAGGACGGGTGGGTGCTGGTGGCGGGCAATGGCGACAGCATCTTCAAGCGGCTCATGGGCGCCATTGGCCGGCAAGACCTGGGCGATGCGCCCGACCTGGTCGGCAACGCCGGCCGGGTGGCTCGGGTGGACGAGATCGACACCGCCATCGCGGCCTGGACCGTCGTGCACACCGTGCAGCAGGTGATGGACATCCTGGCGGCCGCCCGTGTGCCGGCTGGGAAGGTCTACACCGCCAAGGACATCGCCGAGGACCCGCACTACCGAGCTCGCGACATGATGCTGCCCCAGGTCACCCGAGATGGCTATACGGTGGAAGTGCCCGGCATCGTGCCCAAGCTCTCCGCAACGCCCGGCAGCATCCGCAGCAGTGCGCCACACCTTGGTGACGACACCGACACCGTGCTCGCTGAGGCCGGCCTCACGACGGAGCAGATCGGGTTGCTGCGCACCAAGGGGGTGATCCGATGAACGCCAGTGTCTGGAACGGCTCGGGCCGGCGCATCCGCATACAGGAGGTAGGCCCACGCGACGGCCTGCAAATGGAAGCCCGGTTCGTGCCGACCAAAGAGAAGATTGCGCTGATCAATGCGCTCTCCTCCTGCGGGCTGGAGAAAATCGAGGTCACTTCCTTCACATCGCCTGCCGCTGTCCCGGCGCTGCGAGACGCTGAAGTTGTGATGCGTGAGATCGAACGGCGCCCAGGTGTCATGTACACCGCCCTGGTGCCGAACGTGCGCGGCACGGAACGGGCCATTGAGGCCCGAGCCGACGAGGTCAATCTCGTGATGTCGGTGAGCGAGACACACAACCGCTGCAATCTGCGCATGTCGCGCAGTCAATCGCTTTCGGCGCTGACAGAGGCAATCTCCCTGGCACGCTCATCCGATGTGCCAACGAATGTCTCGCTCTCCTGCGTTTTTGGATGCCCCATGGAAGGAGACGTTTCCAAGGAAGAAGTGTCTGACTGGATACAGCGGTTCGTCGACATGGGGGTGCAGGGCATCACGCTGTGCGACACCACCGGCATGGCTTTCCCGCTGCAGGTGGTCGAGTTGGCGACGCATGCCCGTTTGGCCCAGTACACGGGAGTGGACTTCACGCTGCACTTTCACAACACGCGCGGCATGGGTCTGGCGAACTTGCTGGCGGCCATAAGTACTGGCCTCGACCGGTTCGATGCAGCCTTGGGCGGGCTGGGAGGTTGCCCGTATGCGCCTGGCGCCTCAGGGAACGTTTGCACAGAAGAAATCGTGCACGCCCTCGATCTCATGGGCTACGACACCGGCATAGATTTATCCCAACTCGTAGAGGCGGCCGCCCGCTTGCCCAGTCTGGTCGGACACGATGTCCCAAGCCAGATCGTCAGAGCCGGGCTCCGCCTGGATTTGCACCCCATACCGAACGATGCGGGCATCAAGTCCAAACCTGGAATGGTTGCAGCAGGTGCCAAGCGCCAGACAGTGGACGCCCATGCTCCAAGCCCACTTCTACTGACTAAGCACAGATGATGTCTCAGCAAGTTCGACGCCAATGGGTACATATCCAGTACCCCGAGCCCGCCCAAGCAACGGAAACCTATGGGTTCTCTGGAAGCCAGGGAATGATCAATCTGGAAGGCCTACTGATCCGCCCCGCGCACGGAGAGGGCAGCACTGTGTTCCTCATGATGCACCCCAGTTCAACCCTGCAACTGATGCCGCTTCCCTCAGCGTTGGCATGTGCAGGCCATGCGGTCTTGTGCATGGGAAGTCGCTACGCAAGGAACGACACAGCGCTGGTCTACGAGAAGGTCCTCCTGGATCTTGGTGCTTGTGTCAGATACGCCAAGGAGCAATTGGGCTATCGCCAAGTCGTCCTGCTGGGATGGTCCGGTGGCGGCTCGCTGGCGCTGTACTACCAATCCCAAGCGGAGAATCCGACGGTCACAGCAACTCCGGCTGGCGACCCGATCAACCTGAAGGCTGCGGCTCTCTGGCCCGTTGACGGCATTGTCTTGGAGGCCGCGCATCGCTCTCGTGCCCGGTGTCTGTTGGACTGGATCGACCCCTCGGTGATCGACGAGAACGCACCTGATCGGCGCAATCCAGAATTGGATCTGTACAGTCCCTCACTGCCAGTGCGGCCGCCATATCCGCCCGACTGGTTGGCGGCGTATCGCGAGGCGCAACGTGCACGGCTTCAACGCATCACCGCGTACGTTCAGGAAACCCTCGCGATGCTGCGCCAATGCGGAGGGGCTGAAATGGAGCGCGGACTCCTCACCCATCGCACGATGGCCGATCCACGATTCCTGGACGGCAGCATCGAACCCAATGACCGCCTTATAGGGCGCTGCTACCTGGGGATTCCAGAAACGGTCAACAGCGGGCCCGTGGGATTGGGACGATTCTCCACGCTGCGCTCCTGGCTCTCCCAATGGTCTCTGGAGTTTTCCTTGGCCGATGGAGAGACATGCGCGCGCGGTGTAACGGCGCCCCTGCTTGCCATCGAACACAGTGCCGACGATGCCGTGCCCCAGCCCGATGTCCGTCGAATGCACGACGCGTGTGCGAGCCCAGACAAGCAGTTTCGCGTGATACCACGTGCCAATCACTATTTTCAAGGACAGCCGGAGCAACTGGCCCAGGGCGTCGAGCTCATCCGAACCTGGACGCTGCAGCACGACTGGTGACAGTCTTTCAACCACCCCACAGGAGTTTCTATGGATCGTCGAGTGTTCAATTTGTCTCGTCGCAACCTGATCGCAGCCGCAGCAGGAAGCTTCGTCATTCCCGTTGCCGCACAGGGATTTCCATCGCGCGCGATTCGAATCGTCGTTCCGTACCCGGCCGGAGGCACGACTGATATCTTGGCCCGCCTGATTGGCCCCAAACTGCAAGAAGCCCTCGGGCAGACCGTGATCGTGGAAAACAAGGCGGGGGCGGCCACCAATTTGGGTGCGGAGTTCGTCGCGCGAGCCCCGGCAGACGGACACACCATCCTGCTTGGCACCAATGTGACCTTTTCCGTCAATCCGCACCTCTATCGCGGTCTCAGCTTTAACGCCCAACGGGACTTCACACCGTTGGTTCCCATCGCCTTGACTCAGACGGTTCTGCTCGTTCATCCATCGGTGCGCGCCCACAGCGTTCGAGATCTGATCGCCTTGGCCAAGGAGCAGCCCGGAAAGCTGAGCTACGGTTCGTATGGAAGTGGCTCACTCGCACACCTGGCTGCGGCTCAATTCGCGACCATGGCGGGCATCGAAATGAATCATGTGCCTTACAAGGGCTCGGCACCAGCGATGACCGATCTGATTGGCGGCCACATACAACTCATGTTCGACAACATCGTTACGGCACTGCCCAATGCAAAGGCCGGCTCCGTCAGGGCGCTGGCCGTATCCGGTGCCCGCCGCTCCCTTGCAGCTCCCGAGCTACCGACAGTCGCAGAATCAGCGCTCAAAGGATACGAGGTCGCTGGGTGGTTCGGATTTGCAGCGCCCGCGGCCACGTCTTCCGTTGTTGCCGAGAGAATCAGCGAGGAGATCAACAAGATTCTCGCGCTAAAAGAGATTCGGGACCGCATCATCGCCTCTGGTGCAGAGCCGATGATCTACTCGCCGCAGGAATTCGTGCGCTTCATTCAGTCAGACTATCTGAGGGCCGGAGAGCTCGTGCGGGTTTCAGGTGCCAAAGCCGAGTAGCCGCTTCTCTTGAACCCGCGGCGAAGCGCGAACGGCACGGACTGAGGCCATTGCGCGCGGCAATGCGTACCAGGAAGCACTTGGACACTGGTCTCACGCTGCTTGTTCGCTTCCACGTCCGCTACAAGGCAGGTCCGCACTTCGAGCTTCGGCTTGCGCGTGATCCACATCTCTGCCGTCATATCCGACAAGGCCATTGCGCTGAAGTGAGTACACAACACACGCCAGCGCCGCTTGGCGCACTGGATGGCCTCAATGAACCCGACGTACTCGGCTCTCCTGCCTCGACTGCCGATCGTGGCACCGCAGCTTTACATCGCGGCCGGCATCTCGGGGGTCATCCAGCGCTTAGCGGGCATGAAGGACTCCAATGTGATCATGGCGATCAAAAAGGACCCGATGGCGCCGAACTTCTCGGTCGCCGACTACGGCCTGGGAGCCGATTTCTTCGAGACCCTGCCCAAGCTGGACAAAGCCCGCTGATGGAGCCACCCGCTGCCCCGCCGGGCGCTCACATATCCAGCACCAGGGAGTCGGAGCGGCAGCCCGACACGCAGATCATCATCGACTGATTGGCGGCGCGCTCTTCCTTGGTGAGGATGCTGTCCCGGTGGTCTACCTCGCCCGCCAGAACCTTGGTCTCGCAAGCCCCGCAGATGCCTTCCCTGCAGCTGTAGCTGGGGATGATGCCCGCCTCCATGATGGCGTCGAGCAGGGTGGTGCCAGGCGGTACCTGGAGGATCCGGGCGCTGCGGCGCAACTCCACGGTGCAGCCCTTGGCGTTGACAGGGACCTCCCCCTCCTGCTTCACGGCAGCGAAACGCTCCAGGTGCACGTGGCTGTAGCCCAGGTCATCGCAGGCCTGCTGATAGGCGTTCAGCATGGGGCCGGGGCCGCAGCCATAGAAGTGGGTCTCGCCCGGGTGGCCGGCCAGCAGCCTGCGCAGGTCGGGCGGCGCGGCGGCTTCGTCATCAAAATGCAAGCGCAGCCGGAACAGGTCCGAGGTCCTGGATTCCAGTTCCTGCACGAAGGCCGCTTCCCGGCGGGAGCGTGCGCAATAGAGCAGTTCCGCGGGGCGGCCCAGGGCGGCCAGCCGATCCAGCATGCACAACATGGGCGTGATGCCGATGCCTCCAGCCACCAGCACCGACTTCGGCGCGCTTTCTTCGAGCGGGAAATTGTTGCGCGGCGGCGAGATCTCCAGGACATCGCCCACGCGCAGCTTCTCGTGTACGTGCTTCGATCCCCCGCGGCTCTGGCGGTCCTTGAGCACACCCAGCACGTAACGCTGCCCGTCGGTGACCGGGTTCATCAGCGAGTAGCTTCGAATCAGCCCCTGGCCCAGGTGAAGGTCGATGTGGGCGCCGGCGGTGTGCGCGGGGAAGACCGTGTCTGGCGTGGCCGGTCGCAACTCGACGCTGACGATGCCAGGGGCTTCGTACCTCAGGTTGTAGACGAGGGCTGAGAGCAGGGCGGTGGACATGGGTTCGCAGCAGAGGCGGCACAAGCCGGGAGTTACATGATGTGCAGGCCGCCGTCCACCATCAGCGTGGTGCCGGTGATGAAGGAGGCCTCGCCCGAGGCCAGCCAGAGGATCGGCGCGGCGATTTCTTCGGGGCGGGCCCAGCGGCCGATGAGAGAGGTGTCCTTGCGCTCGGTGCTGAGTTGCTCCACGCTCTTGCCCGCCGCCGAGGCGCGGCCCACGTGGAAGTCGGTCAGCGTGGAGCCCGGACACACCGCGTTGGCGCGCACGCCGTGCGTCGATTCCTCGAACGCCAGCGTGCGCGTGAAGGCAAGTTGCGCGGCCTTGGTGGCGTCGTACAGCGCCATGCCCCGGCGGCCGGTGACGGCGTAGCACGAGGAGACGTTGACAATGGCGCCCGCGCCCGAGCGGCGCAGCGCCGGCAGCGCGGCCTGGCAGTAGTTGGACATGCCCGCCAGGTTCACCGCCACGATGGCCTGCCAGTCGGCGGGCGACACTTCTGCCGCCGGCAGGTAGTTGCGCATGGCGGCGTTGTTCACCAGCGCGTCGAGCCCGCCCCACTCGTTCACGCACCGCGCCACGGCGGCCTGCGCGCCGGCCGGGTCCGACACGTCGGCCGCGATGCCCATCACGCGCGCCTCGGGCTGCGCCTCAAGGATCGCCGCGCGCGTGCGCTCCAGCGCCTGCGGATCGGCGTCCACCATCGCCACCGCCGCGCCTTCGCGGCAGAACAGGGCGGTCGCGGCCGCGCCGATGCCGGCGCCCCCGCCCGTGATCAAGGCCACCTTGCCGGCCAATCGAAACGATGCCATGTCCGCTCTCAATCCAGCTTGATGCCGTTGTCCTTGATGACCTTGCCCCAGAGTTTGATCTCCGAGGCGATCCAGGCGCTGAACTGCTGCGGCGTGCTGGCGATCACCTCGAACTCCATCTCGTGCAGGCGGGCCTGGATGTCGGGCGACTTCAGGATCTTCACCATCTCGTCGTTGTAGCGCTTGATGATGTGCGGCGGCGTGCCCGCCGGCGCGAGGAAACCGATCCACGAGGTGGCCTCGAAGCCCTTCAGGCCCGACTCGTCCAGTGTGGGCACGTCGGGCGTGCTGGGGAATCGCTTGAGGCCGGTGCTGGCCAGCAGGCGCAGCTTGCCTTCCTTGACGAAGCCCTGCACGTTGCCCGGCACGAAGAATCCGGTCTGCACCATGCCGGCCACCAAGTCGGACACCGCGGGCGCGGCACCCCGGTAGGGGATGTGCGTGATGTTGAAGCCGGCCTCCGACTTCATCATCTCCATCGTCAGGTGCGAGGCGCTGCCCACCGAGACCGAGCCGTAGTTCAGCTTCTCGGGGTTCGACTTGGCGGTGGCGATGAAGTCCTTGACATTGGTGATGCCCGTAGCCGGGTTCACCACCAGGTACTGCGGCGCCTTCACCGCCAGCGTGATGGGCGCCAGGTCCTTCACCGGGTCGTAGGGCATCTTGCTGAGAAGGGTCACGTTGATGGCGAGTGGCCCGTTGTAGCCCACCAGCAGGTTGTGTCCGTCGGGCGCGGACTTCACGACGTCCAGTGACCCGATGGTGCCGCCCGCGCCGCCCTTGTTCTCCACCACGAAGGGCTGGCCGAACACCTCCTGCAGCTTGGGTGCCACAAGGCGCGCGAGCACGTCGTTGGTACTGCCCACGATGGGCACCATGATGCGCACCGGCTTGGTGGGCTTCCAGTCGGCCGCGCTCTGCGCCCACGAAGGGCTGGCGGTGGCCACGCCCAGCAGGGCGGCGGCGAGAAGGGATCGGCGTGGAAACATGCCTTGTCTCCTGTAGTTGGTGTGGTCGAACCAGCTCAGGCCTTCACAGGCTGAACACCGGCTTGTGAATGCTGTTGGCCAGGTGCTCCCTGGCCCACTCGACGGGGTTCTGCTCCTTGGGCAGCAGCACGCCGGCGGGCCGCACCCGCTGTTGGCTGGCGTCCAGCGCGGGCGGGGTGGTGCCCTGTTCGATGCCCATCGCGGCTTCCGACAACATGCGCCGCGCCATCACGATGGCCTTGTCGGTGGGCAGCAGTTGCTCGGCCTCGTGGTTCTGGATGGAGCCCATGCTTTCCTGCAGCGAGTAGTCCTGCGCAGAGAAACCGAAGATGCCGCTGTACGAACGCTTCTCGCGCTGCGCGACGCGGTCCATGCCGTAGTCGTTGTCGCGGTTGGCCTTGGGGACGAAGCTGCCCGGCGCCTCGTACTCCACGTGGATGCCCTGGCCGGCTTCCATCGCCGCACGCTCCTCGGCCGTCAGCGGGTGGAAGGGCTGCCAGTTGATGCTCCAGGCCCAGCAGTGGTGGTCATCGATGGGCACCCAGACGTGGCCACCCAGCGCGTGCTCGCCGAAGGGCGCGATCAGCGTGAACCAGGGGAACAGCCACTGCGTGACGCGCCAGTAGTACGAGTCGGGCTCGCCATTGCGGCGGCCGAACAGGCCCAGGCCGTAGGGCGTCTTCTCGATCTCGAATACCACGTTGCCGTCGGCCTTGATGTAGTCCAGCGCCTTCACGCCCTGGTGCATCGGGTCGGTGTCCACCTCGTAGCGGTGCACGTAGGACACGTGGGCTGTGTCGATACCGCCTTCCATGGCCTGCAGCCAGTTGCTGTACTGCAGCCGCTTGGACACGAACACGTGGCTGTCGGGAAGCGTGCACCACTCGATCTCGGGCGGCGCGGGCTGGTGTTCGGCCGGGCCCATGTAGGTCCAGACGATGCCGCCGCGCTCCACGCAGGGGTAGCCCTTGATGTGCATGCGCGCGCAGGACTGGGGCGAGGACGGCACGTCCACGCACTTGCCGTCGCCGTCGAACTTGACGCCGTGGTACGCGCAGCGGATGCCGTTTTCCTCATTGCGGCCGAAGTACAGCGAAACGCCGCGGTGCGAACAGAACTCGCTGATCAGGCAGGCCTTGCCGTCCGTGTTGCGAAAGGCCAGCAGCTTCTCGCCCAGCAGCTGCACGCGCACCTGCGGGCCGTCGGCCTCGGGGATTTCGCTCGACGCCAGCGCCGGCACCCAGTAGCGGCGCAGCAGCTCACCCATGCGGGTGCCGGGGCCTACGCGGGTCAGCGTTTCGGACATTTCCTTGTTCATCGGGGTATCTCCATTTGTCCACAAGATGATTCTTGAGTCCATTTTACGGACAAGTGATGCCTTGTCAAGTATTTGATTTATGTGTTCGCTCTGCGGACAATGCTGAGCTACCATCGTGGGAACACAACCGTCAGCAGACTATGAACAGCATCGAAGAAAGCGAAAAAAGCGAAAAAGCTGAAAAACTGGGGGACAGTGTCCGAGCCGTGGACAGGGCGCTGGAGATCCTGATGGCCTTCACGGCCACCGACCATCGCCTGACGGCGGGCGAACTGGTCAAGCGCGTGGACCTGAGCCGCCCCACGCTGTACCGCCTGCTGCGCACGCTGGAGCACAAGGGTTTCATCGTGTCCTCGGGCGAGCCGCAGCGCTTCGAGCTGGGCCCGTCGGTGGCAAACCTGGCGCACGTATGGAGCGCGGGCCTGGACATCGCCACTGTGGCGCAGCCCATGATGCGCCGCCTGTGGGAGGCCACGGGCGAGACCGTGTCGCTGCTGGTCCACCAGGGCGCCATGCGCACCTGCGTGGCCGAGCTGCCCAGCGCGCAGCCGCTGAGTTTCAAGCGCGGCGTGGGCTACAGCACCGACGTGACCCTGGGCGCCAGCGGCCGCGTGATCCTGGCGCACGTGGCCTCACCCGAGGCCTACCTTGGCGGCGAGGGCGCGCGCGACGCCGATCTCGTGGCCTACCTCGACCGCTTGCGGACCATCCGCGAGCAGGGCTACGAGATCAGCCGCGACGAACTCATCAAGGGCGCCGTGGCCATGGCCGTGCCCTACTTTGGCGGCGACGGCCAGGTGAAGGGGTCGCTGGCGGTGTTCGGCCCCGGCGTGCGCGTGGACGAGGAGCGCGTGCGCGCCATCGTGTTCGTGCTCAAGGAAGAGGCCCGCAAACTCTCGCAGGCCTTGGGGCAGCGTTAGCGCCTGGGCGCCGGCCGAGGCGGCGCCAGCTCTGGGGTCAGACCCCCAGGTGCTGCTCCAGCAGGCCTGGCTGCGCGAGCAGTTCCTTTGTGGCCCCCTCGAACACCACCTCACCCTTCACCAGAATCACGTTGCGATCGGTGATCTGCGTGACGTGCTTCCAGTTCTTGTCCACGATCACGCTGCTGATGCCGCTCTCGCGGATCAGGCCGCAGATGCGCCAGATCTCGCGCGCGATCAGCGGGGCCAGGCCTTCGGTGGCCTCGTCGAGGATCAACAGGTCGGGGTTGGTCATCAGCGCACGGCCGATGGTGAGCATCTGCTGCTCGCCGCCGCTCAACTGCTGGCCGCCGTGGCCCAGGCGTTCGGCCAGGCGCGGGAAGGTGTCGAGCACGCGCTCATAAGTCCATTCGCGCTGGCCTTGGGTGCCGGGCCGCGCGGCCATCACCAGGTTTTCCTTCACGCTCAGGTTGCCAAAGATGCCGCGGCCTTCGGGCACGTAGGCAATGCCCTGGCGCGCCACGTTGTAAGGCGAGGCGCCGGTCATGTTGCGGCCCTTCACCTGCACCGTGCCGCCGCTGGGTTTGACCAGGCCCATGAGCGACTTGAGCAGCGTGGTCTTGCCCATGCCGTTGCGGCCCATGAGGCCGATGGTCTGCGCCGGGCCGACAGTGAAATCGACACCGCGCAGGATGTGGCTCTGGCCGTAGTGCGTGTGCAGGCCGCTGGCTTCGATGATGGCGCTCATCAGTGTTCCTCGCCCAGGTAGGCGGCCTGCACGCCTTCGTCGTTTCGGATCTGTTGCGGCGTGCCGCTGGCGATCACCTGGCCGTTGACCATCACGGTCAGCACGTCGGCCAGCGCGAACACGGCGTCCATGTCGTGCTCCACCAGCATCACGGCGTGTTCGGCCTTCAGGCGCTGCAGCAATGCCACCATCGATTCGGCTTCCGCCGCGCCCATGCCGGCCAACGGCTCGTCGAGCAGCAGCACCGTGGGTTCGGTGGCCAGCGTCATGGCGATTTCGAGTTGGCGTTGTTCGCCGTGGCTGGTGGCGGCGGCCACGGTGTGGGCGCGTGCGGTGAGGCCCGCGAGTTCCAGCGCGCGTTCGCAGCGGCGGTTCACGTCGGCCAGCTTCGACGCCGCGCTGAACCAGTGCAGCGGGTTGAAGGGCGCGTGGCGCTCGCGCGATTGCGCGGCCAGGCGCACGTTGTCCCACACGGTGAAGGGCAGGAAGATGTTGGTCTTCTGGTAGCTGCGGCCCAGGCCCTGGCGCGAGATGCGCTCGGGCGATTTGCCGTGGATGCCCTGCCCGTTGAGCGCGATCTGCCCGCTGGTGGGCGGCAGGTCGCCCGAGAGCAGGTTGGTCAGCGTGGACTTGCCCGCACCGTTGGGGCCGATGACCGCGTGGATGCGGCCGCGGTGCAGATCGACCGACACATCGTTGACGGCGGCGAGGCCGCCGAAGCGCTTGACCAGGTTCTTCGCGGAAAGCTGCAGGTCGCTCATGCCTTGCCTCCGCGCTTGCTGTAGCGGTCGATCAATCCAAGCAGACCGCGCGGCGCAACGATGACCACCAGCACGATGAAGCCACCCATGAGCAGTTGCCAGTGCTTGGTCATGTCCTTGAACAGGTGCATGACGTACTCGAACGCGAACGCGCCGACGATGGCGCCGGCGAAGTTGCCCATGCCGCCGAGGATGACCATCATGATCGCGTGCGCGCTCATGTGGAAACCCATGAGCTCGGGGTTCACGAAGCCGGTCTGCGCGGCCCACAGGTAGCCGGCCACGCCCGCCAGTGCGCCCGCCAGCGTGAAGGCCGTGAGCTTGTAGCCGAAGGTGCCATAGCCCACGGCGCGCATGCGGTGCTCGTTCACGCGGATGCCCGCGAGCACACGGCCGAAGGGCGAGAACAGCAGGCGGCGCAGCGCGAAGTACAGGCCGATCAGCACCACGAGCGTGAAGTAATAGAAGACGGTCTTGCTCTCGAGGTCGATGCCGAGCGCCGTGGCGTCGGGGCGGAAGTTCACGTAGATGCCGTCGGAGCCGCCGAGCGCCTTGTTGTCGAAGAACAGGAAGAACACCATCTGCGCGAAGGCCATGGTGACCATGATGAAGTAGATGCCGTGCGTGCGGACGACGAAGAAGCCGATGATCAGCGCGGCCAGACCCGCGGCCAGCGCGGCCGCCGGAAGCGACCACCACAGTGCGATCGGTGCATCGGCCGGCGTCATGAAAGCCAGCGCGTAGCCCGCCAGGCCGAAGAAGGCCGCGTGCCCCAGCGACACGAGTCCGCTCACACCTTGCAGCAGATCGAGGCTCATCGCAAAGATGGCCAGGATCATCATCTGCGACAGCATGCCGAGGTAGAAGTCGCTGCCCGCAATGGGCAGCAGCGGAAAGGCCGCGAGCGC
Source organism: Hydrogenophaga crocea (assembly GCF_011388215.1). Taxonomy (NCBI): domain Bacteria; kingdom Pseudomonadati; phylum Pseudomonadota; class Betaproteobacteria; order Burkholderiales; family Comamonadaceae; genus Hydrogenophaga; species Hydrogenophaga crocea. The sequence goes on along the minus strand of NZ_CP049989.1, from coordinate 2,980,842 downwards.
GATGGCGCCCAGCGCGAGCACGAACTGGATGCTGCGCGGCAGTTTTTCGAGTTGGGCTTTGGCGGTGCTCATTGTTTGAACAGGCCTTCGGGTTTGTAGAGCAGCACGAGCGCCATCAGCATGTAGACCGCCATGCCCGCAATCTGCGGCACGAGCACCTTGCCGAAGGTGTCCACCAGCCCCACCAGCAGGGCGGCCACGAGCGCACCGCGCACCGAGCCGATGCCGCCAATGACCACGACCACGAAGCACATGATGAGCACCGAGCTGCCCATGCCCGGGTACACGCTGGCGATGGGCGAGGCGATCACGCCAGCGATGGCGGCCAGGCCCACGCCGAGCGCGAACACCACGCCGTGGATCAGGCGGATGTTCACGCCGAGCGATTCGGTCATGTCGCGGTTGAAGGCGCCGGCGCGGATCTTCATGCCCAGGCGCGTCTTGCTGATGAGCAGGTACAGGCCGATGGCGAGCACGATGCACACGGCCGACATGACCAGCCGGTAGACCGGGTAGGACAGCGTGTCGGTGAGCGGGATCGACCAGTTCAGCAGCTCGGGCACTTGCACGGCGTGCACGTCGTCGCCCCAGAAGATGGAGCGCATCTCTTCGAAGATGTAGATCAGGCCGAAGGTGAGCAGCACCTGGTCGAGGTGGTCGCGGTGGTAGAAGTGGCGAAACAGCAACCACTCCAGCAACCAGCCGAAGGCCACCGCGAGCAGCGTACCGAGCACGATGGCCAGCGTGAGGCTGCCGAGCAGCGACGTGAAGTACCACGCGAGGTAGGCACCGATCATGTAGAAGCTGCCGTGCGCGAGGTTGACCACGCCCATGATCCCGAAGATCAGCGTGAGGCCGGCGGCCAGCATGAACAACAGCAGGCCGTACTGGACGCTGTTGAGCAGCTGGATGAGGAAATTGGCGAAGTCCATCGTTTCAGCAAGCCGACGTCAAGCCGGCGCCGCTAGGGCGCCGGCTTGCAGAAAGCATGGCGCAAGGATCAGGCCATGCGGCAACCGGTGGCCGGGTCGGCGATGGCCTTGCCGGCGATGCCGATCACCTTGTTCTCGCGGTTTTCCACGCGGCGCAGGTAGATGTCCTGGATCGGGTTGTGCGACGGGCTCATCTTCCACTTGCCGCGCGGGCTGTCGATCTCCGCACTGCGCAGGGCGGCGTACAGTGCCTGCTTGTTGTTGATGTCGCCCTTGACCGCGTTGGCGCCCTTGACCAGCAGCAGGCCGGCGTCGTAGCCCTGCACGGCGTACACGTCGGGCTGCAGCTTGAAGGCCTTGGCGTATTCCAGGCGGAACTGTTTGTTGCGCGGCGTGTCCAGGGAGTCGCTGTAGTGGAGCGTGGTGAGTACGCCATTGGCCGCGTCACCGGCGGCGTCGAGCACGCCTTCGGTGAGGAAGCCCGAACCATAGAGCGGGATGCTCTTGCTCAAGCCCGCGGCGTGGTAGTCGCGCAGGAATTTGGCGGCGCCGCCGCCGGCGAAGAAGCAGGCCACGGCGTCGGGCTTGATGGACGCGATCTCGGTGAGCAGGGCCTGGAATTCCACGTTGGGGAAGGGAAGGGCCAGCTTCTTGACGATCTCGCCGCCAGCGGCCTTGTAGCTCTGCTCGAAGCCTTCGAAGGCCTCGTCGCCCGCGGCATAGCTCCAGGTGATCCACACCGCCTTCTTGTGGCCCTTCTCCACCATGGCTTTGCCCAGGGCCAGGGTGGGTTGGGCGTTCGTGAAGGAGGTGCGGAACACGTTGGGCGCACATTGCGCGCGCGTGGCGATGTGCACGCCGGCGTTGGGGATCAGGTTGAGCACGCCCGATTCGCGCGCCACTTTGTGAATGCCCATCTGCACACCCGAGTGCACGGTGCCGACCAGCACGTCGACCTTGTCGCGCTGCACCAGGCGGGTGGCGTTCTCGACGCCCTTGGCGGGGTTGGACTCGTCGTCCACCTTGAAGAACTCGATCTCGCGACCACCGAGCTTGTCGCCGTTTTGCGCCAAGGCCAGTCGGAAGCCGTTTTCGATGGCGATGCCGGGTTGGGCAAAGGTGCCCGTGAACGGCAGCATCAGGCCCACCCTCAGCTTGCTGCCTTGTGCTTGCGCCCAAGAGGGCAGCACCAGACCCGTGGAAGCGGCGCCGATCAGGGCAGCACCTCGCGTCAGAACCAGCCGGCGTGTGTTCATCGGTTTGTCTCCTGTATCCGTGGTTTCTGGGGCCTCAGGCCGCGGCCTTTTCAGCGGCCAGCATCTGATCGATGATGCGGCGGGCTTGCACGCCGCCGCCATCGATGTTCAGACTCAAGAGCTTGCGTCCTTCGTTGCGCTCCAGGTTCTGCTGTTGCATCTCCAGCATCTGGAGGTCTTCGGAGAACACCTTGCTCAGGCTGGAGCGGATTTGCTCGCTCAGGGCCTGATCCTGCGCGTTGAAGTTCCTTGCCATGCCCCAGAAGTACCAGGTCGAGGACTCGGTTTCCGGCGTAATGAAGTCGATGACCGTGCTGGACGCCTTGATCTTGGGGTCCGCGTGGAAGCCACCGTGGCCCGCGTGCGCCACGCCCACATCGATCAGCACGTGGCTGGGCGGATAGAAGCGGCAGATCTGCCAACGGTCCACGGGCACGTCGTCAGCCAGGTGGTTGCCCCGCAGGCCGGCCTGCCAGAACGGCGGGGGCATGATGCCTTCCATGTAGCGTTCGGTGATGGCGCAGTTGCCGTCCAGCCGCGTCTTGGGCGGTGTCTCGTCAATTTCCTTCTGGCCGATGCTGGTCGGGTGCAGATAGGTCTCGTGCGTCAGGTCCATGAGGTTGTCGATCATGAGCCGGTAGTCGCATTTGACGTGGTACAGACCGCCGCAGTAGGACCAGGCCGGGTCATCGGCCCAGGCCAGGTGGTGGATCTTGGCCGGGTCGGCCTCCTTGGCATCGCCGGGCCAGACCCAGATGAAGCCGTAGCGCTCCACCACGGGGTAGGTCCGCACGGCAGGAAAGCCGCCGACCCGCTGGCAGGGCATCGCGACGGTCTTGCCGTCGCAGCCCATCTCTAGGCCGTGGTAGCCACAAACCAGTTTGCCGTTGTCGACCTTGCCCAGTGAGAGCGGCGCGCCGCGGTGCGGGCAGAAATCCTCAACGGCTGCCACCGTGTTGTCGGGTCCCCGGAAGAACACGATGGACTCGCCGCAGATTTTGCGGCCGAGAGGCTTGCCATCGATCTCGTTGGGCGTCGCGCCCACATACCAAGTGTTTTTCGGAAACATAAGTCGGTCTCTCCTATTGGTTTTCCAAGGTGGGGCGGTTTCGTGGGTTCAACCCTTGAGGGACTCAAGCACGCCCACGCTTTGGTAGATGTGCTTGATTTCTGTGAAGTCGATCAGCGCGTCGGCGCCGTGAAGTCGTCCCAGGCCGCTGCGGCGGTAGCCCCCGGTTTCGGCTTCGGCGAACAGCTTGTTGTGGTCGTTGATCCAGACCGTGCCGTTGCGCAGCGCGCGCGCGATCCGCCAGGCACGCGCGCCTTGTTCGGTCCAGACACTGGCAGACAGGCCGAAATCGCTGTGGTTGGCCCGGGCCACCGCTTCGGGCTCGGTCTCGAACTTTTCCAGCACGACCAGAGGGCCGAAGACCTCGTCCTGCACAAACGAAGCGCTGGTGTCGCGATGCGCCACTAGGGTCGGCGACACAAACCCTCCCTGCAGCAGCGGGCCGCCCAAGCGCTGGCCACGCAGGATCACTTCATCGGCGTCGTCCATGGCCTGCTCGATGCGGCGCTGTACCCGCTCGGCGGTGCCCGGGTCGATCAGAGGCCCCATCTGTGACCCCGGGGCGCTGCCCGGCCCCACCTGGATGCTGGCCAGGGCTGCTGCGAGCGCTTGCTTCATGGCCTCGTAGCGCGAGGCATGTACCAACACCCGGCGAGCGGCCGTGCATTGCTGGCCGGAGATGACCGTCGCCGCCGTGGCCAATTGCGGCGCGATGCGTTCGACATCGGCGTCTTCGAACACCAGGCAGCAGGACTTGCCGCCCAGTTCGAGCGACAGTTTCTTCATCGTGGGTGCGGCGGCGGCCATGATGCGCTGCCCCGTCAGGTTGGAGCCGGTGAAGCTGATCACGTCCACTTCCGGCGAGGTGGTGAGCCACTGCGCCACCTCATGGCCCGTCTCGCTCAACAGGTTCACGACACCGGGTGGCAAGCCGGCCACCTCGCTCAGCTCCCGGATCACCGCCGCCGTGATGAGCGCGGCCTGCGGCGCCGGCTTGACCACGCAGGTACAGCCCGCGGCCAGCGCGGGGGTGATGGAGCGGATCAGCAGGATCACCGGCGCGTTCCACGGGACGATGATGCCGGCGACGCCGGCGGGCTCCTTGAGCATCGTGGAGAACACCCCCGGCTCCACCTCGAGCACATGGCCCGGAAGGTGCCGGGAGAGGCCCGCGTAGTAGCGAATCTCGGAGATGGCGCCCATCACTTCGCCGCGCGACTGGGCCACGACCTTGCCGTTCTCCCGCGTCAGCAGCTGGGCCAGTTCCTCGGCCTTGCGCGTGAGCCGATCTGCCCATTCGTTCATGACGTTCTGTCGCAGCCGCGGCGACTGGGCCCACGAGGGCTTCTCAAAGGCGGCGCGTGCGGCCGCGATGGCCGCCTCGGCGTCCGCTCGCGTCGCCGCGCTGAAGCGGCCGATGTCGCGGCCGTCGGCCGGGTCCAGGCTGGGCGCGCTGGCGCCTTGGCTGGCCGCCGTCCACCGGCCGTTGATCAAGAGTTCCGCGCTGAGGTTCATGGGCGCTCTCAGTGCGTGACCGATCCGCCATCGACGACGATCACCTGCCCGGTGACAAAGTCGCTGTCGGCGCTGGCGAGGTAGATCAAGGTGCCGGTGAGGTCGTCCGGCACCTGCTCGCGCTGGATGGAGCGCGAGGCGACGATGCCGGCGGCGATCGCGCCTTGCCAGTCGGGGTTGGCGCTGACATTGGCGCTCAGGGTAAGCCCCGGGGCGAGCGTGTTGACGCAGACGTTGTCCTTGCCCAACTCACGCGCCAGGCAGCGCGACATGGCGACCACGGCACCTTTGGATGTGACGTAGTGCAGGAAGAGCGGCGTGCCTTTGAAAACGGTGCCCGAGGCGATGTTGATGATCTTCCCGTAGCGTTGCCGCCGCATCACGTGGCTGACCGCCCGGGCGCATTCGAACGAGCCGCGCACGTTGACGGACATCACCTTGTCCCACTCGGCCGACTCGATCTGCTCGAAGGGTTTGAGGACCAGGTTGCCGAAGATTGCGGCGTTGTTGACCAGCACGTCGATGCGGCCGAAGGACTGCTGCGTGGCCTCAACCATCTTCTCGACCGACTCGCGGGACGACACGTCCGTGTGGACAAACATCGCCCGACCGCCCTGAGCCGTGATCTGGCCGACCACCCCGGAGGCGTCCAGGACGTCGGCGCAGACCACCGTGGCCCCCGCCTGCGCCAGGGCGCGCGCATAGGTCTCGCCAATGCCTTGCGCCGCGCCCGTCACGATCGCCACGCGGTTCGCCAGTCGGGGGGGGCTTGTTGTGGGGGCTTGGGTCATCGCGGATCTTTCATTGCTGGGGATCTGAAACTTCTAGTTGTCCATGACATGGACAGATGTGTCATTGTACGGCCATGATTTGGTTCGAGAACTAGGGTAAATACCGATGACCGTGCCGATGCGCATGCCGGCCCGGGCCGCGGATGGGCAGACGCGCAGCCAAGGCGCTCCACGATGAAATGGGGGTGGGGGCGAAGCTCCGTTGTGGGGGTTATGGGTTCTCGCGCCACGGGGTCCAGCCCCGCGCCGGCGCCGGGCCCCGCTAGAGCCACCGGCATCAGAACCGGTAAACGTCCAGCGCGCGCTCGCCCTGGCGTAGGCGCTGCAGCACGCGATGGACCGGGCCGAGACATTGCCAGCGCTGCTCGGCTCGGACATCACATGGGGCAACTCTCGCTACGGGCTGATCTTCGATCTGCTGGGCCTGGGCGAGTGCGCCAACCCGCTCGTGATCCTGGATGAGCTGGACAAGGCGCAGGTCATCAACAAGACCTCGGGCGGGATCTCTTCGCCTACCGGCGCATTGCCAAATGCGTTTGGTACTGTCGAGCGCGAAGGCAGATGATCTGCTCGCAGCGTGCCGGGTCAACTCAGATGGCTGGCGAGCGACGCCTGGGCGGTGATTTCCATTTCTTCCGTGTGCCCTTGAAGGCCACGTGCCGCTTGACGCGCTAGGCTGCTTCCAGCGGGTTGAAATCCCGGCCGTCGCTATTCGCACTCTCGAGAGATCGTTCCCATTCGGAGACTTCGAAATCGACACTTTGATCGAGATCGGGCAAAGGAAGCTGGTGATGGAACTGTTTGACGCCTTGCTTCTCAAGGTACCGCGGAACCTCATGGAGAGTCAGTTTTCCCAGAGACCCATCCGTCCAACTGTATGCCAGATGAACGCTTGCCTCGAGCAAAACGCCCGTTTCAAGGGACTCGCAAAGAATGCTTCCCGCTTCGAATCCACGTGCTTGATGATCGCGAACCAAGGTAACTGTCGACGATCTCTCCAGCCCTACCCATTTCGCTGAATGCGACTGATCGTGAGTCAAATTGACAACGGCTTTGCACGATCCCCGCTTGAGAAGGTCTTCAACCTTGAATTCGATCTTCACCTTTCTACTGTGAGGCATCCAGCGGGGGACTTCATCCAAAGGCATGGCCTCGCCATGTCGACTTGTGTACAGCATAAGGGTGCCTGATTGACGTGCCTTCAAGATATTGAGTCTGCGTCTCTTGAGTCGTGAATCAAGTGCAGGGTCCCTACTGCCCTTGAGCGCATCTTCGAAGTCCTCCCTCAAGGTCAAAGCAGCCTGCTTGATCCGCCGAACATCCTCGGAGAAGGCGTCTTTGTCAGTCCATCCGAACAGGGATGAAGACTGGAGGAATGCCCGGATCCATATCCTTCCCTCAGGGGAGTTTTCATAGTCGAACCGCAACTCGCTGGCCTGCAGGGCCTCAAGCGGGAACTGCGCTCGAAGGTCCTCCAGGAAATCCGATTTTCTGTCTTCCCAATCGGTTTCACTGACGGTGAGACCGTTGCCTGCCATCAATCGTTGAGCGAACAAGTAGTGTTCTGTCATATCAAGCGTCTTCAAGTTCGTCGAGAAGGAGGCGAGCCTTGATGGCAAGAAGCCACGCACGCAGAGTTGCAGTTGCGTCAGCGGATGAAGCGGCGCGATCCTTGGCTGGATGCGGATTGATCCGCAGGTACATCTTCGGTCTATCGCCGCGATGGGCGACTGTCTCGATCCACGGATTGAAGTTCGCTTCTTGACGAAAGACGTCGATCACGCTGCCTATGGTCTTGTCCTTCCTCAACCCTTCAGGAAGCGATCCGTCGGTTGAAGTGGTTGATGGAAAAGGCGCAGAGTGGTCATGCTTTGGCACTTGAGCCACGACGCGGAGATGGCCCCTTGCGAGACCACCGGAGACAAGAAGAGCAATGAGGGGGCGCGGGTTCGCAGGCGGAGATAGAGCAAGGTACACGCCGCGAGCCGCGTTCTCCCAGTACGTGATGATGGCCTGCATGCTTGCACGATTCACTGACCCCTCCAAATGTCGTGAGAGCGGCGACCACAAGTCAGCGGACGCGCCTGCAGCTTTGATGTGCATGGACTCAAGGCATTGCAAGAGATCGATGGGCGTTCGAGCGTGCGCCGTCTTGCGTGGGAACTGGCGGCAGTAGAGTGTGTACGCCCAGGAATGTAGGCGATCGGTCAGTACAGACATGCGATCGATTGGCAATCCGATCACCCGAGCAATGGCCTCGAGGTTCTCCCCTCGCTGCATGCGCGCCAGCGCATCGGCCAGCAGGTGGACCGGTGTCTGAGGCTTGGCGCGTTGCGACGCGCTCAATGCAGCCGGCGGCGCCCACTCAAAAGGATCTTGTGCCGTCTCGATCGGCAAGGCGTGCGTTGCTGCCTCCATGTGCATTCGCCATAGGGAGGGCAAGCCGATATCCCGCCGTTTCGCGGCCTGAACGAGTGAGTTCCCTTTAAGTGATCGGCCCTGCATGGTGATCGTGGCGAGCGCATTCGCCATTTCCTGACTGCTGGCGTTGACAACCGACTCAAGCGCGATATCAAGGTTCATGCGAAGCGCCTGTTCGTAGAGGTGCGAGTAGCTTCTTATCGTCGTAAGGGGGGATGCATGGCCGGCCTCGCTTGCGATGATTTCCAACGGGTTTGCGTCAACCCATGCGCTGGACATCAGGGCTTGCGAAACTTGCGTGCTAACGACTGTGTGGCGCAGGTCGTACATGCGAGAACGGCGGTACCCCGTCGCCAGTTTGACTACGCGATTGAGGAAGGCTTGTGTGGCAGCAGAGCGGTATCGACTCTTGTCATTGTTGGACTCGCCGAATAGGTAGGCCTTGCTGTTCTGTGTTTCAAGGCGGCGAAAATCGACCCACTCCCGTATGGTTTTGAGAGATCGTGAGTCACGAACGGTCAGGCGGCGCTGGGACAACTCTGTCTTGAGTCGACCCCGTGCGGCATGTCGCACGACTTCAATGCTGCAGTACGCGCCCCGTGAGTCGGCCAGGAAACTCACGTTGGCCAATACCAAGCGTGAGAGGTCCTGGTTTCGAACTGCGCATTCGCGGGCAATGGCGATCATGACGGCGGCGATGCGCCCGAGTCGCGGGTCGGAAGCCTGCTTGCAACGCTCGACGCAGCAGTCGACTTCGTGATCCCAGATCACGTTTGCCATCACCCGCGCCGGTATTCGCCCATCGGCAGAATCGACCTTCGAGACTGGATTGATACTGGGCTTTTCCGCTAGCGAAGCGTCTGAGCCACCCACGAGATCCGAGCGAACCGAGTCGATCAAGCCAGGTAGTGGTTCGATGTCGAACGCCTCCATCAGGTACTCGTGCATGCTGTGAAGCGCAGCGAGGGCTTGTGGGCGCCTGCCCTTTGTTGTCTCGCGGTAGACGCAGCGATAGACCTCCAGCAACTGATCGGCTTGCCAGTCCTCCGGAGCTTCGTCTCGCCCCGCCATTGCTTTGCCCAGCGCAAGCAATACTGCAGAAACATACTGGCGCAGCGTGCTGACGGCAGGATTGGCTTTGGTCACTGTGCCCAATTCACACATGTGGCAAATCCAGCCAGCCAGTGCCACTGTGACAGGGTTCACCCCCATCCGGGCGAGCGGCATTCGCTGAAGGCCCTCAATCCAGACCCGCTTCGTGAGCCCATCAATGCCCGAAGGGTGGTCCTCTTTGAGAATTTCCAGCATCGACCTTAGTTCGGCAAGGTCGTACCCGATTCCTTGCGTCGCATCGATTTGCTCGAGCAACTGGAAGGTGCGCTCACCAGGCTCATTGGTCGTGGTATCAAGGATCCCATCGTCGACCGCTTCAAACTCCTCGGGACGATGGACCAGCGCGTGCTTCGCCAGTAGGCGCCCCCAGGCACTTCTCTCGAGGGCGGTGAATGAGAGGGTGAGCGTGCAATGAGCAAAGAGTGGTCCCGGCAGGTGCACACTCCACCAGGCAATCTGGTCGGCTGACAACTGCTCCAGGATTGATTGAGATCTGCTGGTTTTGTACAGCCCTACCTTGGACAGCCAAGATGCCAGAGCGAGAAGCAGATCGCCGAGTGGAAGTAGACGTATGACATCGTGACGCTTGGAGTCATCCTGCGGGTCTTGGGATGGGGGTGTCGAGGACGATGTGGTTCGATTCCCGACCACCACCGATAGACGCGGCCATAGTGCCAGCGTCATCGGGTGAAGGAAGCGGCGCTCCAGGCGCTTCACTGGGCCCTCGGGCCACTCCAGCGCGGTGGCATCGCCGCAGCGATAGGGAGTGCATCTGAACTCCTGTAGTAGTGGCAACGTTTCAGGTCGCAGGCCATCAAGGCAGACCAACCGCGCGGCCAGCAGCCCGAGATCGGATCCCGTGGATGTGGCTTCGTTGCGCCGAAAAAGCACTTCATTGATAAGTCCCGAGAAGCGTGCGATGGCTTGCTCGGCATGCGGCAGGAATTCCCAAGTCACAGTGCCAGGCAGCTGCCTGAGGCGAACGGGCGCCCCGGGGGGCCAGTGCGCGCTAAACGCAGACATGCTCATCGGCAGCCCAATTCAAGTGCTTCGACTCTCAAGAAACCCTTGCTCAGACCTACAACCGGGGACCTAAATATCGAGACGGCAACCTTTTGCTGAACGATGCTTATGCGTCGAACGATGGTGCTCATCACGGAGGGATCGAATGGACTTGCTGGCTGCTGACCTTGCGTAAAGTGGCGAAGATGTGCGTCGACGTCACTCGATCGAGCCCCGTGATTCCTGAGTTCGTGCTCCATGATTTTTCTCCCGCAATCCGGGGCGAGCACGTAGCCCGGCCACTGCGGACCCGTAAAGTCACTTGAGCGAAGTACATGCACTTGTTGGTCATCGAGAACCAGTGACAAAAGGCGAACGTTCTGTCCTCCTGCTACTGAGCGGCACCACCTTGTGAAAGGCGTTCCTGTGGGGATCGTTTTTTCGATGCGCTTTGCTATCGCATCACAATGCAACTTGTAGAGGCGAACGCACATCGCCGCGAAGCCGGATAGCGCGACAGGCTGATGTCCGCGGTCGCTCCTCACGGATTTATCGTGTATTGCTACCCAGCTAGAAGTGACATCGCCGATGCTTGCGTCCAGGTCGATCGATCGCTGTTCGCGCAGTGCAAGCAGGACGGCAAGACGCCATCCGGTGAGCTTGGTAAAAGCGTTGTGAAACGCTAGCAAAGCCGTCACTGTGGTGTTTTTGGCCGGACGAGCTCGGGTGACGGCTTCAACCAGCAGTGCGTCATGTAGGCGGACGTTCTCGATTCGAGGTACCACCGCACAACCGATGCCTAGTTCCGTTGCTAGCTGATGAGCTACCGGCTCGTCAAAGCCCAGTTTTTCATGTAGCCACTGCTGCAAAACATGCCACTCCTGTGCCGAAACGGCTGCGTAGTGCAGCTTGGACCTCGGGATGATCGCGAAGTCGCCGCTCAGAAACGCAGCATGCAGCTTGTTGATTCCCTGGTTGCGAAGCATCCACCCCAAGGAGTAGCGCAAACGCGCCCACGACGGCTCCAGTTCGTCTCTGCTGGGATAGATGCGTGCGCGGCTCTCGGGAACCCGTGACTCGGGGTAAAGCTCGGCCAGGTTCTGTGCGTTGGAATGAACCTGCAGTCGGGCTTTCAGATGGCTCTGCAAGGTGATGGGTAAATGAACCCTCAAGCGGTGGCCGGCGGGAATCGATCCGACCAACGGCTTGCTCGCCTCGTTGGCGATGACGTTGAGGTCTACTACTGCAACACCTTGATCGACGTCGATGAAGGAGCGACCATCGGCAACTGGCTCTCGACGAAGTGGCAGCGCGCCTGCCACGTCGATCGATAAGCCGGTCCGCATCACCAGAAATCCCAGGGCACCTTCCAAATTGTCGACAGCAAGTTCGGCAACGATCCTCGATAGAGCCTTGTTGAACTGATCGGGACCTAACAGGCGATGGTGTGCTGCCCCGCCCATATGGCGGGAAGTCGCGTTCAAAGCCGCACTCAAGATCTGCCCACGCACGCGCTCGTCGGTGGTCTGCGGAGGTGGCGGCTCAGTGCTCCCGAACACCTTGATGACCTTGGCCCAAATGCGCCGCAGCGCAGCGACGTCTTCATGAAACTCACCGTTCTCTGAATGTCCTGGCCCCGAATTTGTGGAAAGGACTAGCCGTAACTGGCGCCGGTCCAAGTACTCGAGGCGATGAAGACTCGCGGCATATTGGGCAAGGCTTTTTGAAACAGGCTCTCCGGTGGAAATCGCCAGAGCTGACGCGCAGCCGATGTACAAGCGCTTGGCATAGTTTCCGTTGCGAACGAATCCTTCATCGGCGAGGGCACACCAAACGGGGTGCTTGCTTCGCAGTCCCTTAAGGCTGGCCAGCGACGACGTGTATTCCTGTCCCAACTTGTCTTGAATCGAGTCGGCCAATGTTTGAAGTGCCGCAATCAGTTCATCGACGGCGTGAGATCGCACGATTAGGAACTCCTGGATTTCGCGCAGCCCAGAAAGTAGTGCCTCGCAAACTTCAAGCGAACAGGGCTGAGCCTTCGGTGCACGCAAGAGCTTGGTGATCTGGCCAAGGACGTCCTGGCTCTTGCCTTTGGCGTCGCGAATCAATCCGCTGGTGGGGTTGATGAGGACGTGCGACGTGTCGTGCTCGGTGGACGTGTACCGGACCAGGTCTGGCGAATCATTCGTAGGCATCGGTACTAGGTCGGTGTGTGGCGGTCCCCGTTGAAGAACTGCTGCCGTGACCGTACTTGGCAACGCAAGGTCGCTTCGCGTCGGGTCCTGTGAATCGAGTGGTGCGCTGGTTCTCATGTCTTTCTCGCATGAGGGCCACTGCCTGGCGCGACCACGTCAGCTGCCAAGCGCTGACCTATCCACATGTCACACGCGCTGGCGTCTGCACGCGGTTGGTGGCTCCCCGGGGCGCAAGGCGGGATCACGATGTCTGCTGGTGCGGACGTGTGCTTCGCCGGGCGAGCGAGGCACAGGTGGAGGGAGTGGGGCGTGGGCTGCATCGCTGAGGGATTGATGTCACTCCTCAGGCTATCGGCGCCCACGTCGGCAACTTGAGTAAGAAAGAACTGCTATACGCAGAATGCGATGAAAGTATGAGAACCTTGTGAATCAGATATCTGATTCACACGAACCCAAGGGAGTTACATGAAGTCAGCCGGTTTCGGGCTGAATTCAGTCCGCACCTGACTTGAAGCAAGGTTGCCCGCTGAGGCGATCCCGAGGGAACCGCAGCCGGCGTTGGCGTCAGAATCGCGTGATGGATGTCACCAGCATCGACGTGGGCGAGTTGCGCAGCCGCCTTCGGCTGGCCAATGACGTGGTCTTGGCGCATCGCATCGCCAAGGGCCTCAGCCTCGAACGCGAGCGTTTGACCTGGGCTCGCGAAATCATCGAGGAGCGGGTGCTTCTGGCCCTAGAGGCCGTGGACATCGAATGCATGCCGCGTGATTGGTCTTGGCAGCAGGCTGCAGAAACAATCTCCGTGCAGATCGCGCTTGCGATCGTGCAGGAGCAAAAGAATGAGCCACGGGAAGGCGACGTTTAGGTAATGCAGCGCTCGCCTTGCAAGACTGTTCCTGATGGTCTCTCTAGAAAAGAGCGCAGTGCGCTCAGCAGCAAGTCAGCCGACTTCAAGGGGCTCAAGGCATCTGGCACCTCCTGAGAGAACCATGCAGGAGCACCACGGTAGGCCTCAGGCGTCAATAGCACGAAAGCGCGCACCACAGGGCCCGCGTCCATCTGTGCCAACAAGACGGCATGCGTCATCGGCCGCCTTCTCTTGAAGACATGCCAACAGGAGGCCCCGCGCAGCGTTCTCGGCCAGATTGGCTGAAGCCGAACCCGAAGATCTTCCCCAACGATGAGTACACGGCTACGAGGGTGGATCCGGCACGCAATGCCAGCGTCGAGCAGCAACGACTTGATGTCGCACTCCAGCCGATCACCGATCTGCCTACCGGTGACCTTGCTCTGCTCATGCTGCGCTCGAACAAGTTTGGCATCTCGCCCTGCAAGCTCCAGTGCGCGCGAGACCGAGCCGAAAGCATTTGTGTAGGCCTTCTTTGAGTGCAGACCAAGGCCCTCGAGATCCAGAGCATTGAGTGTCGGGTTCTCGGCAAGCCGCTCGCGAAGCACCTGCAGCAGTTGCTCCTTGTCGCGCCGCAGTCGTCGACGTTCCCACAGCCTGCCCTGCGCGCGCTCCCACAGGTCCTGAGGCACAACTCGTTCGATCACGTTCGAAGCCCTGGTCTCCGGTCTGCGCTTGGACCTTGTCCCGGCAACGTATCGCTCTCGACCCCAGACAAAATTGCCCGCGTATGCCTCACATCGCAGCATCGTGTCGACCATGGATGCGGTGAATGGGCGCCCGTCTGGCGTCGTCCTGCCCTCAAAACGCAGTTGCCTCGCGGTTCCCTTGATGGTTCCGCCCTCACCGGTGTAGATGTCGAAGACCCGACGCACGAGATCCACCTCCGGAATCGGACCGGGCACCCAGGCGATACGCTCGCTTTGCATGGACTTGCGCTGGCCCCTGCTCAGAGGGCGCTGCACGCCGTCCTTGTCGATGGCCACCCGGGTCAAGCCCATACACGGCAAATGCCCCATCTGAAACCCCAGCTGAATGGCTCTGTCTTGTCCAGCTCGGCTCTTTACACCCAGCTCCCTTGAGTATTCAGCCGCCATCGCACGCTTGAGTGTCTTGAGCAGCGCGGTCATGGGTTCGTGATCGCTGCCGAACGCTTCTTGCACATAGACGACCCGAGCACCATGCAAGCGGCAGGTGTACTCGTAGTAGGCGGCAGCATCGATGTCCTGAAAACGCCCCCAGCGACTGACGTCGTAGACCAGGACAATGTCAAACGGGCGTGGATCGTCCATCACATCCCTGAGCAGGGATTTCATGCCGTCACGCTTGGAGATGCCAAGCCCGCTCTTGGCAGCGTCTTCGTAGGTTTTCACGACGCTGATCGCGTTCGCTTGTGCGTACGCCTGAATGGCGGCGAGCTGTGTCCCGATCGAGAGCTCTTGCTGATCTGTGGACATGCGGACGTATGCAGCAGCGCGCATGGAAACCTCCACGGGTGCGACTTGCCTCAGGTGGCGGCCGTTGCCACAAAAGCTCCCCAGCGCGACACCCGAAACGGCCTCCCACAGGAGCGCCATTTGTTGCCGTTGAAAGGCATTCTCAAGGCGCGGTTATTCAGGCAACGCAATTCACGCGTCAGCGGATAGCCAAGCTGTGGAGGCCATTGATGAAAGAGCGATGGTGTAGCGCTTGCGGTGAGCTTTTTCAAGTGAGACCGCAGAGTCCGAGTCAGGCGTTTTGCGCCAAGCAGGACTGTCAGAGGGAGAGAAAGCTACTTTGGCAGAGGACGAAGCGCAAGAGTGATCCGGACTACGCAGCCAATCAGGCAAAAGCGAGCGCTGCCTGGGCGAAGCGCAACCCGGACTACTGGCGAAGTTATCGCGCGCGTCGCGTGGAAGGCAATCTCAGTGAAAGCGATATCGCTGGCCTGTTCCGGCAAATGGCAGCGATTGCCCGTGAGGACGCGTCCTCACAACGGTCTGCTGAGGCCACCACATCACGAACTCGACACGCCTCCTTCGCGGTTGAAATTCCTCTCGGTGACTTCGCCGCCATCTCGCTGTTCGTTCGGCTGGAACTGGGCGATGGTCAGACGTCTTCATAGAGCGAGCGCAAATAGACGACTTCATAGGCCGTGTTGTGTGCAACTGCTACCGTCCAAGGCGCTTGCCACCTCTGGAGCAAGGTGGATTTGCGGTGTATGGAGCTCCCATATCGACTTTCGGAAGAGCCGCCATGCAGCACGACGATCCGCCACCTCCGCAGAAATGGACACCGGCAGCCGCCTATGTACGGATGTCCACGGAGCATCAGCAGTACTCCACTCATAACCAGCACGACAAGATCCTGGCGTATGCACATCACCGTGGTCTGCGAGTGGTGCGCACGTTTGCAGATGAGGGAAAGAGCGGACTTCGGATCGATGGACGGGATGCGCTCAAAGCCTTGATCAACACGGTCGAGTCGGGAACGGCCGATTTCAAGGTCATCCTGGTCTATGACGTGAGTCGATGGGGGCGCTTCCAGGATGCGGATGAAAGTGCCTACTACGAGTACATCTGCAAGCGCGCCGGGATTCAGGTCGTCTATTGCGCCGAACAGTTCGAAAACGACGGCTCTCCTGTCTCCACCATCGTCAAAGGCGTGAAGCGGGCGATGGCAGGCGAATACAGCCGAGAACTCTCATCAAAAGTCTTTGCGGGCCAGTGCCGATTGATCGAGCTGGGGTATCGCCAGGGCGGCACAGCAGGCTATGGGTTGCGGCGCGTGCTTCTGGATCAATCCGGCAAGGCAAAAGGTGAGCTCTCCCGGGGTGAGCACAAGAGCCTGCAAACCGATCGGGTCGTTCTCAGGCCGGGGCCGCAGACCGAGGTGGATGTGGTCAAGCGCATCTACACCTGGTTCATCGAGCATGGGCTGACCGAGCGGGAGATCGCAAATCGACTGAATAGCGCGGGTGTCGCTGCGGAAGGCGGGGGATCCTGGAGCAGAGGGCAAGTACATGGTGTCCTGACCAACGAAAAGTACATCGGCAACAACTTGTTCAATCGAACCTCGTTCAAGCTCAAGAAGCTGCATGTGGTCAACGCGCCTGAGATGTGGATCCGCAAGGAGGGAGCGTTTGAATCTCTGGTGGACAAGGAGACGTTCTATACGGCCCAGGGAATCATCCGTGGGCGCTATCGGCGCTATTCCGACGAAGAGCTGCTTGAACGGCTTCGCGCGCTGTTTCAGCAGAAGGGCTATCTCTCGGGATTCGTGATCAACGAGACCGATGGAATGCCTCCCGCGTCTGCGTACTCGTCGCGGTTTGGCAGCCTTGTACGCGCGTACAGCTTGGTCGGATTTCAACCGCTCAGGGACTACCGCTACCTTGAGATCAACAAGGTGCTGAGGCGACTGCATCCGCAAGTTGTGGAGCAAACGACTCAGATGATCGAGAGCTTGCATGGCCGTGTCGTTCGAGATTCGTGCACGGACTTGCTCGCGATCAACGGGGAGTTCACCTTGTCCATGGTGCTCTCGCGCTGCGAGAGCACGCAAAACGGCAAGCACTCATGGATGGTCCGTCTGGATACCGGGCTTGATCCAGATATCACGGTCGCAGTCCGCCTGAACTCGACCAATGAGCAACCGCTGGACTACTACTTGCTGCCACGCCTGGACTTCTCCGGGCACAAGCTTCGGTTCGCGGATCAGAACCGCTTCGAACTGGAGGGCTATCGCTTCGACAACCTCGACTATCTGTGGCAAATGGGGGCACAGATACATCTGCGCAAACTCGCATGAGCCGACCAGTCGCCGGCAAGGAAGTTCGGGTGATACCCATCGCCAGAATTGCCGTGCTCAACCCGCGCGAGCGAAATTCCGAGGTGTTCGCGGAGATCGTTCAAAGCATTCGAGACGTTGGCTTGAAGAAGCCCATCACCGTGACGTCTGCGCTGGACTCCGATGGAGTGGAGTGCTTCAAGTTGGTCTGCGGCGAAGGGCGGCTGAAAGCAGTTGCCCATCTCGGAGAGACACAGATCGCGGCAATCGTGATCGAGGTCAGCGAAGAGGATGCCTTCATCATGAGCCTGGCCGAGAACCTTGCTCGGCGCAGGTATCGCCCCATCGAGTTGCTGACGGGCATTCGGGTCCTGCATTCGAAAGGGTACGCGATAGCGGAGATCTCCAGAAAGACGGGGTTGTCTCGCGAGTACGTGAAGGATCTGGTGCTTCTGATCAGCCAGGGGGAAGACCGAATCCTCGCCGCGGTTGAATGCGGGACGCTGCCGATGCGTGCGGCGATAGATATCGTGGACGCCGGCGATGACGACGCCGCGCTGCAGACGACACTGCACGAGGCATACAACTCCGGTGTTTTGCGCGGCAGGCAGTTGCTTGAGGTGCGCAAGGTGATCAAGCAACGCGCATTGTTTGGAAAGACCTACACGAGGCGAGGCTCAAGTGGTCACCCACCGGTGACGACCCATAGCTTGGTCAGAACGTACCAACAGGAAGTTGATCGACAGCGCATCGTTGTGCGCAAAGGCACGCAAGTCCAGGAGCGCCTGCTTATTGTTACCAGCGCCATGAGAAAACTGCTGGCGGATGAGAATTTCGTGACCCTGTTGCGTGCGGAGGGGCTTGAGACGCTTCCCAAGTACCTGGCTGAGAAGATCCATGCCGCCCACGCGGGAGGTCGAAAATGAAGGCGGTGAGCCTCGGGTTTCTGCCCAAGATCGTGGAGGTCAAGCTGGACAACCTGCTCCCGCTGAAGGTATTCGCCGATACCGTTGTCCAATCGCCAAAGTTTCGCAAAGTGGTTGCCTCGATCCGGGAGGTCGGGCTGATCGAGCCTCTGGTGGTGGCAGCACTTGACCGGCAATCCGGCAAGCACCCGTTGCTCGATGGGCACCTTCGCCTTGCCGCATTGAGGGAGTTGGGGCACGAGACGGTTGCCTGTTTGATTTCGACCGACGACGAGTCCTACACCTACAACAAGCGCGTCAACCGGCTCTCCACGATCCAGGAGCACTGGATGATTCGGCGGGCCGTGGATCGAGGCGTCTCACCTGAAAGGCTGGCGCGCGCTCTGTCCGTGGACTTGAGTGCCATAGCAACCAAGCTGCACCTGCTGGAGGGGGTGTGCGCGGAGGCATTGCACGTGCTGCGCGACCGGGAGTTTTCCCCGGGGGTGACAAAGGCGCTGCGGCAAATGAAGCCAACCCGGCAAATCGAGTGTGCGGAGATGATGGTGGCAGCGAACTGCTCGACCGTGCACTACGCCAAGGCATTGTTGGCAGCAACTCAGGACGAAATGCTTGTTTCCCCCCGACGCTCGCCGCGAATGGCAACCGAGGCTCAACTTGGACAGATTGAGCGGGAGACGGCCAACTTGCGGGCCCGGTATCGAATGATCGAGCAGACCTACGCTGACGATGTCCTGAATCTTGTTGTCGCCAAGGGATATGTCAGCAAGCTGATCGGGAATCCCGCTGTCGAGGGTTATCTCCGGAAATGGCACGCCGAGCTTTTTCCGGAGCTGGTTGCCCTGGTTTCACTCTCGTCCTTGGACGACTGAACTCTTGCCTGGCCTCGCCGAGCCTGGGCCGGCATGGTGTCGAAAGCGCTAAGGAGATTGCCGCGGTGGTGTGCCCAACGGTCATGCCTGGAGAGGCATGTCGACGTGCTTTCCTGGGCTACTTTGTTGAAGAAGGATGACAACTGTCGCGGAGCGGCCTGCGTCGGGCGCACATGTTGTCATCGGAGGGTGACAGGGTTGGCCGAAAAGATGTATGATTTTCAAAGAGAAATTTGTGGTGTCACTCCGCTCAGGGCACCACCTACACGAGACACCAGTTAATCTCGATGGGTATACGCATCAAGATCTACTGGCTCATAACCCAGGTCGCAAGTTCAAATCTTGCCTCCGCAACCAAACAAACCCAGTGCCAGCTGGTCATCGAATGTTGATTCCAGCTAGCTTTGTCGCAAAACGACAAGGTATGGTTGACAGAATCGCAAGCTGACACAGCGCTAAGTGCTTGATGCCAAACAGAACGGGGTGGGCCGAAGGGCTCACCCCGTTTCTTTTTGGTGGCATATTTCTCTTGAACTTTTCAGCTGGGCAGCTCGAATCTTGCTGGGTCCGAGAGCACGTCGTGCATTGCTCGATAGCGCGGCCCATGCCTGCCGAGGCTCGCCTTCAGGCCTGAATGAAGCTGCAGGCTTTTCTGATTCACAGCCTTGCCTCTGCTGAGCAAGGCACTACGTGCTTGCATGTACACGCTTAACGCATGGGAATATGCATCTCCACTGCGGATTTCGCGTTGAACCCGGTGCTTGGCTGCAAGTGCCTTCGCTAGCACGGGAGCGGCCGCACGTAAGGCCTCTGTTGAGACGCCCAGTGCAGATGCTGCGCGCTTGAATGACGGTGCCTCATCGCATTCCAGTGCATTGGAGAGGTGTTGCCTCATCTCATCCGCGGTAGCTGAGCTACGCAAGTAGGTCCGTCCAAGTCGGTTCTTGAGTTCAACCGCGGTCGCATGTACGTCAGCCGAAACGAAGCGGCCCACAAGCATTGCAGACAAATCTGCCCCGCCGGCGATGCTGAGCTGTACAAGAGGCGCAAGTCCGACAGATGTGTGCTTCTTGAGCCAAGTACAGATGCTTCCCCTCCCTATTCCTGCAGCTCGCGCCGCCGCAATCGTGTTTCCCTCGAAGCGACAGTCCACCACAGCTTTGATTCCCTCGCGAACAGCCGGACCGGTGACAAGTTCGCACTCCTCTTCGCTGAGTGCAAGAACCTTTGAAATGCTGTGGGCGATGGCCAAGTCGACAGAGCCTGCCTTGATGAGAATGGGTGTCTCGCATCGACGCCCTACGCTACCGCAATCAGGGCACACGCCGATAGCGCGCGGCCTGCTCTGAAGAGCGATGCGCTTACCACCCACGCCACCGCAGCCAGTGGATGAATGCAGCTGAACCCCGTGGAGCGGGCAGCAGCTGACGCCTCGGAGTTCCCAAAGAAGCCGACCGTAGGGAATCTCCTGCTCCAGAAGGTCGTTCTCTAGGCAGATGGGGCAATACCGCACCTTCCCCGACTTCTTGAGGTGGATAACGTTGGAAAGTGAAAGGGGGCCACCGAATCTGGCCAACGTCGTCGTAGCCAAGGCCTGGCCGGTCGCCACTTGCAGTCTGTGAATCAATACACGCCCCAGCTCGCTATCTGTGTGGACGCACCATGTACGGGTAATCTCGGACGGTGCGCTAGCACTCATTCCATCGGAGGACGAGCGGAAGAGGTAACTCAGGAGTTGACGCGTCGTGCGGTGATGCGCCAAAGAAATGCGCTCAACTAGGCTACGCAGACTTTCGACCTGGGCGGTTCCCAAGCCGCCTACGGCCATTGGAAAGAGCAGCGTGCGAGGTGACATGCTCGTCATTGCCTCAACCCTCCATCTTGAGCGTCATCTTGGCGAATGCCGCCTCAGTCCAGGCCCCGCTACCGTAGGCTGATGTTGCCAACTTTGCTTCGCCCGCCTCAATCTCCTCGCGGATGGATTCACGCAGCGCAGCGGCCTTCGCTGCGTTCTGCAACATGTAAGGACTGAAAACACCGCCCGCCTCCAGTTGTTGTGAAAGAACGTTTGTCATCAAGTTCTTGAGCAGCCCGACGGCACCGAAGGTGACTTCTTGGAGTTCGTCACTCACTGCATCAAAGGCGGGGACCGCCTCACAAGGCCAGGCTTGCATCAGCCTCTGGATGACAAACTTGAATGCAGCTCGGTCGTCTGCCGTGTCTTTGTAGCGCTGCAGTGCGAAGATGTTGGTCCTCCGGCAGACTTGTCCGCTCTGGACAATGATGTCAAGAAGGTCGAAGCTTCCAATGAGCACGACCTTGCAGCCGACGGTGTTGGCCAGGCTCTTGAGTGTGTCCATCACCGCAGTTGACCTTGCCATGGAAAGCAAGTGCGACGCCTCGTCGATGACCAGAGCCTTGGTCTGGCGATGGCGCAATGCACTCTCGAGCACATTGCGCATGCCCTCAGTCGTTCGACGGCCATGAACGTTGAGCCAAAGGTGCCCCTCCTTGCGGACAACCGCTACTCCGCTGTCTGGGTCGTGCTCGTGCAGTTTGGTCAACGCCAGCCTATACAGCCCCTTGAAGCCCTGCTTCATGTCGCCGCTTTGCCCAGCCTCGACGGTCACAACCGGAATGATTCCCGGGTTTCCCTCGATGTCAGAACGAAACTCGTTGAGAAGCGCTACCTGGAGCGCCTCACTGGCAGCGGTCTTTCCAGCTCCAGTGACGCCGGTAAGGACAAGAATGCTTTCCCCATCAGGTGAGTGGATGTGGCGTAGGAGGTCATTCAGGAGTGTTTGAAGTGCAGGGTGACGAACGCGCGCCTGCTTGAAGCGCTCAAGCGCCTCTACGGCTTCGTGCGAGTCAGAACTCTTGGTATGCGTGGAGCTCCGTGTGGGCACTACAGGGGTTGGGGCAGCGTCAGGGCTAGGAATGATTGCAAGTGGCATATTGATGTCTCAGAAGTTCATTTCACGTCGAAGGGATTGATGTCTCAGAAGTAGGTGTCTCCATCGAGGTCTCTAATGAAGTCGTCGAGACGTTGCTTTGGAGGTAGATGGGCTTTCGGTACTGCGCTGTCCTTCTTCGTTCTGGAGTTCCCTGCAGGGCGTATCACTCGACCCTTCGCGACCGAACCATCGCTCGCCTCCGAGCGCTTGTCCGCGCTCTGCATGGGGACCGAGGCCGCGTTGCTTTCAGAGGGTGCCGAACTGGTTGAATCGGCACCGCTGAACTCGGCAGTCGGCCCTGGTGCATCTATTGCCTCGCTGGCGTTCTCATGCGCACTGCTAGTCGGTCCATCTGCAATAGAACTGTCTTCAACGTAAGCGTCTTCTGGAACCTCTTCCCACCCCAGCAGCGGGGGAGGGAGATAGTTGACGTCAGCTTCATGATTGATGGCTTCTGAGTGCGCTTCAACCATGCCCAATCGAGCGTAAAGTGCGTGCTCAATCATTAGCGCATCTCTGGTCGCCTCATCCCACAGTTCGTGGTCCCACAACTTGACCCGTTTGCTGGAAGTGGCAGGACTGAACTTGTCTTGCTGAGCCAGCCTTCTTCCCTCAGCGCGTTCCTCTCTCGCTTGAACTGCGAGTTCGGGTCGAAATCGACCTTTGAGTCCTGAGCTTTCGCGAGACCTCGCCACCAGCCACTTGTCCCGGTAGCAGGCGTAAACCACCTCAGCGTTCCAAAGCTCAACGCGAACCTCGACGTGTGCAGCGCGAACCCAGCGAGCATCCTTGAAGGCATCGTGCCAGTAGTAGACGCCCTCGACGAAGATGCCGCGTTGGGGGTCGATTTTTCGCGTTGCCACACGCGGGTGTGGAGAAGTGAGCAACTTGAAGAGTTCGTCATAGCGCACCATCCGATGCGCTCGCCGGCCGAGTTCGAACTCTGTCTGTTCATCGAGCTGTGCGGGTGAAACACCCAGTCTGGGGTGAACCCGGTGACGATGAATATCAAAGAGCAGGTAATCAATCTGGCCGTGCAGTGAAGCCAGTGTTGACCTCGCATGCTTCTCTGGGTAGTGCGACGAAGACACCGCCCTGGGGTCCTTCATATGGATGGAGTTGCCTGCGAGTTGCTGAAGCAGTTCGGTCTCTACCGTGCCGAAGAATCGCTCGACTATTCCAGAGTCGCGAGGCTTTGCGCTGCGGCGCCAACGAACGGTGATTCCAAACAGCTTGCAGAACTGAGTCAGGTCATGGCTGTGAAACTCCTTGCCGTTGTCAAGAACGAGAATGCGTGGCAAAACACCCCATCGGCGTACGTAGTCGCGAAGACACATGAAAACGGAGTGAACGCCGGCAGCGCGAAAGCTGATGAAGAAGGCGCGCGCACCGCTGTTGGAACCGTCGACCATGACGGTGAGGACCGGCCTGCTCTGAATGGGAATCCGTCTCCCGCGTACTCTGATGTTTAGCGGAGTGTGGTCGCAGTACGCAACTTCGTGCGGCAGCACACCGTGCACTGGACTGCCGTAGTTGAAAGTCAATGGAATGGGCGCGGTTGCGTAGTCACGACGCTTGCCTTCACGCTGCCGAGTGTTCGTTCGCGGACGTGCCCACTCGAAGAAGCGAGTCCTGGACATGAACTGCACGTTTGCAGCGTTGCAGTCGTTCACGTAGTGGCTGTAGGCAGAACTCAGTGTCTGTTTTATTGGGGTGTTGAAGCGCTCCTTGAGGGTTCTCTCTGCTATCTCGTACGTCTCGGCCGGCAGACGCGGAGTTGCGTTGCCTGCTGTCTTTGGTACGAGCGCAAGCAGTCGCTCATGAGGCGACTCTTTCCCTCGCAGTGCGCTTTGGATGCGTTGCCATGTCCGCTCTGACATGCCACTGTCCGACTTGCCGCGTTCGAATGCGGCAAGGCGCTTGGCTGCTTGAATGAGCTTTTTGTTGGACAGCACCATCTCAAAGGCCGCCGGAACCTCTTCGACTGTCAAGCCTAGAGGTTTGAGCAACTGGTTTTTGTGCAGATGCCGAACAACGGAGAGTTCAAGTTCGATAATTTCACCGGTGGCCCCGTTGACCAAGCTCACTTTCTCTTTCCCAACCAGCAGCACCTTGAACTTCACACCGTCGTAGTCGACCTCGGTGCCTTGCTCAATTTCAAGAATGCTGTCTGGGGAGGTGGGCCGTGCAGACCTTGCTGCCAATCGCTCAGCCAGTACGACGTATTCATCGCGATAGACAAGGAGTTCGTCGGTGTCGATGAGCCGTTCGGTGTAGAGGTCCACGTAGACAGACCCAGACAACACGCTTTGGAGTACATGCTCTGGCTTGAAGCCGTGCTCTTCCAGGAGTTCGAGGTATGGACAGCGCAGCCTCTCTGAGAGCAGAGTTTGGAGTCGGATTGCTTCGTTCTCGGGGACCGGGGGAGTTGAGGCAAGGCTGAAGTCCGCCAGGATGTCGAGGTTGGCGAGGAAGATTCGTGGGTGTTCATCGGCCGACCGAAGTCGGTACGTGATTCCCATGTTCTTGAGGTGTGGCTCTACATATCGGTCCCGCCACGCTCCCTGCTCATCCTTGAAGTAGCGGTGTGGCCTCTCTGACGCCAGGCGCTCCAAGCGCGCCTCTTCACGCCATTCCTCAACGAGGAAGCCCTCATCCGTAATGAGAAGAAGGTCTGGCAGGTGCGAGACGATGGTCTTGCCCTTACCGGCTTCCACCGGGATTGAGAGCTGAAACGGCTGGGGCCACATTTCCAGTGTGCTCTGGTCGTGTTCCCTGATGTACAGGCCCGGCAACTCGCAGGTGCGGCTCTCAGCCATCAGGCCGCGTCCCATCTTCTTGCTCTGAAAGAGGGTTCGTACAGCACCGTTGAGATGCTGCTGCTGCCGAACAGGCGCCAACGCTGTCCCGCGAGCGCTGCGAATCAACGTTCGCCCTGCTGCGGGAGTACGCCACTGAGCAAACAGCTGTTCGACTTCGTGGTCTGAGAGTGGTGGCATGACGGCGCGGAAAACTGAGGTGATGAGCTGCGTCTAGAAACCGGGAGCAGCGTTTTCCTCCATCCACACCGAGTTTGGTGCAACAAAGTGGCACCAAATATATCCATTTGGATTGATGTTAGTCTAAATCGGATTGTTTAGCGCAGAATAAAAAGACACAACGCGTTTTAGACCGCATGCCGAAGCAGCCAAGAGCGCAAGAGCTCGACCCGAATATCCAAAACCGCGAGAACGCCCGCCGCAAGACCTTCTGGGAGGACGAGGCCAGAGCCATCGTGCGTGCCGAGATGGAGCGCACTGGCAAGTCCTACAAACACCTGGAGGCGCTGCTGGCTGGTGTGGGGGTGCGAAACAGCGCCGCGGCCATCATGAATCGCGTCAACCGTGGCAACTTCACCTTCGCGTTCTTCTTGCAGCTGATGGTGGCGATGAACTGCGAGGAACTCGACCTAGTGCGAGTGGCGAGAAGGTTTCGGGAAGTCGAGCGCGATGCTTGACACCCTCGAGCCGGCCGCATGGTGTGCCGCGCCCTGCGACCGCCTACATATGCAGCGCAGCAGCGCAACGCTTGAGTTTGGCGGAGAACTCTTCTAGAACAGGTGCGCTCGAGAGCCCCGTGCTCCCGTCGCATGCGATGAGATTCTCTTGCGCCCAGGGGGGCCACCCCTCAACGTCATCATCAAGCGCCAGCCACTGGCGAGGCCTTCGCCGCTGTACGTCAGCCCAGACCTGCATGCCACGCGGAATGTTCTGGAACGACGCTTGCAGCCAGGTGTCGGCCCCATGAACTCTCCTGTGAAACGTGCCGCCAATAAAGCGTCGGCGTAAGGTTTCAGGGAGGCGCTTGAGAGTCCTCCCGTAACCCGGTCTGATGCACCAGGAGCTGCTCAGAACAATTCGCACCTCAGGGAACGGTTCAAGCGCGGTGACAAGCAACGGGACCCACTCAAAGAGCGTGTGACCAGGTGCAAGGACTGAACTCACGTGAATGCCGCGGCGTGGATGCCATACCACTGCTTCATGTTGGACGACGCCGTCGAGGTCTAAGTACAGCAGGAAGTCGGCCCTTCGCGGCACGTGGACGGAACTTGGTGTCGACGTAGGACTCATCCTTCCAATTTATCGCGATGGCTGCTCGTTTGGCCAACACTCTAGAAGACCAAATCGAAGGCCGAGTACCGGTCGGGACCGAGGTGGATGCATCGCCGGGAAAAACGCCCATGCTTGGTGGACGTCGCTGCTTCAACTAAATGCAGAGGGTGGCACGGTGCGCCAGAGCGTATGAGGTGCGAGTGTCGAATCACGGACATCGATTGCTTTAGGGCCGCGCGTGAAAACCTCGCCAAGCAATGGCGGACGATGGCGTCTCTCTGGGCTCAAGCGCAAACGATAGACGGTTTGAGAATCGAACCGAAAAACGTCCACGGAACCGGGTCCACTTCAACTCCAACTCCAAGGTGCGTTCTGCTACAGGCCTGGGACTCAGCTTTGCGAGACTTCTGGGTCGGGCTTTGAAGGCCCAAGCACCTTCGCCTCAGTCAAGACGCGCCGGTAGAGCGCAAGGAACTGGCTTACCGCTCCCCATGACTTGGTCAGTGGCTTGTTTGTCAGTAGCGCTGCCAAGCACCAAAGCAGCCGCTTGAGGTCACGCTCTACGATGTGTCGGACGTCTGCAAGCGACTCACCCATCGAGTAAGACCGTCCGTCCTCGGCATAGAGCAGTTTGTTGCGGTAGTCGGCCCGCTCCGTCACAAATCGCTTGACCCGGTTGCCCTCCGTGTCGGGTAGCCGCTCCAAGAATGCTTGATACAGGTCGTTGACCACGGTGTCATCGCTCACGTCGTTCTTGGTAATCGCCACGTCGAGTGGATTCACCTCAATGAGTGGCTTCTCCCCGTCTGCGAATATTTGCAATACGACCCGACCACTCTTGACCGCTGGTACCACACGCCAGGATGTCAAGCCCTCCAGCCCAGCTGGCGTGATTCCGTTGAATAGAAAGTCCTCGAACACCAGGGCCATCTGCCCTAGTACTGGAGTGACGGCGAGTTTCACCAAGTGATTCTTCTGCTTGGCCACGAAGTCTCGGTGCTCAGGGAAATGCTCCGAGTTCAGCTTGAGCCACTCGAAAATGGCAACTACCAACTCCTCCTCGGCCGCAATCAACCGTAGGGCGCCCATTTCGTCGTCTACACCCTCCAGGCGCAAGGCTCTCTGCAGGTGGTAGGCCGCCTTTGCAACGCGGGTCTGAACCTTCAAGGGGGCTGCCTTAAGAATTGCAACGACTACAGGCTCGCCTACAAGCCGCTCCAGGTCGCCTGTGTCGATGGCGATGAAGTCGACGCTTGAGTTGGCTGCGTTGTCAGGGGCGTTGCCGTCCATGGCGGCGTTCTAGTCTATGGCGTTGGACTCGTGGCGGTGCGTGCAGGCTGCGAGCCTCGCTCGCTACGGTTACACGACTATTGTGTTGTGCAGTTGCAAGACTATTGTGCTTTGCCATCACAAGACTATTGCGTTGTATTCGCGAGTGGCTTCAAGGCTCTGCTGCCTCATCGCCCAGGGCATACTTCATTGACAACAAAGGTCGGGTGGCATCAGCTTGTTTTGCGCTTAAGCCAGTCCTCCCAGGCCGCTGCCGCCTCAGGGTTCTTTCGTTTCCAGTCGTCGAGTTCTGGACCCTTTAGCCAAGCCGGCTCGCGGCTCCAGTGCATCGACGGACTACCGTCCATTGGTCTTCGGCCGACTTCTTGGGGTTGTGAGGGTGCCGGGCCGGGACGCCTGCTTGTCGCCTCGCCAGGCAGGGGGCGAGCCAGTAGCTCCCGCATCTCGGGGAAGAGAACGCCCAGGAGCGGGTCGAAACGTCGGCTTCGCCTGTACACCGACTCAACACCTCGCTGACCGCAGTCTTCAAGGTCTTGCCAAACCTTCTCCCGCCACTGGGTGACACGCGCACGGTGCTGGGGCTCCAAGTTCGGCTTGTACGCCTTGAGCGCCGTGAGGTAGAGGGTGTGCCAACAAAGCTTGTCCTGCGCCTTCTCGACAAGGGCTGTGTTCAGTACTTGCCAAAGCGTCTCTACGCGGTACCCCCAGGCCGCGTTATCCTGAATCGAGAGCAGACGGTCGAGGACGCTTCCCTGCCACGCGTAGAGAACTGGGTCATCTCCGTGTGCCAACCCGTACGACGCAAGCTCTTTCCCAAGCTCGGCGATGAGCTCACGGGTCGACTCCTGGAGTTGCCTGGCTTCATGGGTTTGGGCATCCTCTGCACGAAGAGCAGCGAGACTCTTCACAGCCGCCAGGTACTCGCTCCGCAGCCGCGCCAATTCCTGCTCATCAGCCTGAAGTTCTAGCTCCAGCTGCGCTGCTCTGGTCGCCGCCTTTTCGTCGAGCCAAGGATGGGCAAGCCACCGCTTCGCGGCCAGTTCATGCACCACCAAAGCTGTGAACTCGGCTCGGGACAGCGTTCCCCCGAGACTCCCGACATTGATTTCGAGAGCCGCGAAGCCTTCCGCGCGGATTCGGTCAAGCCGCTCGGCCGTGATTGCGTTAGTGACCGTGACCTCTATGAGCAAGGTCCCCCGCGCGCCGTCTACGGGGTCAACAAACTGTGCGATGAGGTCGGGACGAATCTGGCCGACCTTTTCTTCTAGCCGAACGTTCGAGAGCTCAAGCAGGCTCTCGTCGCGCCGAGCAACTTCATGGTGCAGCTTTGAGCCGGCGCCGCCGAGATGCTCTCGGAGAACAAGTTCCGGTATCCGCAGGCGCTCCTCTCGCCTGAGGACGTCCTTCGCTAGCCAATGCAACAACGACTCCCTGCCGGCTGTTGGGCCAAGGTCCTGCAACGCTTCGTCAGGAAGCCAGTCCAGAGCGGCAACCGCCTTTGCGGTGGCGAGCGCATGCGCTTGCTCTGCCAGGGATGCGTCCGACCAGTGCTGCCCATGCCAACTCCCGGCCTCCACCAAGAGGTGCAGTCGCCCCTTGAGCTCGTTGGGGTCTAGCGCGGCCAGGGCGGGGTCGTCCATCACGACCTGGACGACAGGATGTAAGGCGCCGTCAAGTTCTTCAGATAGGGAACCCGTGAGCTGAACGACGACAGTCCTGCCGTCCTCGAGCGTCAACAGGGCGCGTACTTGGTCAAGTGGCTTGAAGCTCCGTATGTTCACCGCTTCCGCCGGCTGAGAAATCCATGCGGAGTAAGCGGCACCGCTCAACCCGACAACCTGGGCAGATACGCGCCGAGCAGGGAGCACTACGCGGTCTTGTTTCTCGAGCAGTTCAAGAGCCGCGGCTCGGGCAGTGAGTACGAGGCAGGAGTGCCGGTCAGTGCCATCGGGGTGCCTGAAGTGCGGCCGCCTTCTCCACTCGGTCTTGGCGGCATTCACGGCCGTCAAGGGCTCGCCGCAGCAGTAGCAAACACAGTTGCATTTCGAGCCGCGATGCTTTTCTTCGAGCTCGAAGATGTACCGTGCCTCTCCGGTGTGAATGTCCTTCCCCCACGCCAGGACGAGGTCGCTCAACTGCTGCCTGGGACTGGGACTTCCCGGCTGAATGCTCCAGAACGCAGCTCGGTCACTGCTCATAGGCTGGTCAAATCAGAGGTAGGTTGTCTCAGGGGCGATTGCTGGGTGCTGAGTCCGCAGGAACTCAAAGAGCAGCATGCTCAGCGGGGCGTAAAGTAAATGGCGTCCAGGAGCGCTGCGCGCCCCAACCAGATTTGGACGTCAGCCGCATTGCTGGGCTGGGGATGCCTCCACCAAGCATCGCCTTGCATCGGCTCGATGATGCGTTGCCAGTAATTTCCTAGGTTTGTTGTGCTCGGGCTGACACCAAAGTTCTCGCACAAGTCCTTTCTGTTGGCTGAGTCGATGCACACGAACGTGTCGGGACGCTTCATCGCCAAGAGCCTGGTTGCGGTCGGTAGCCCGCCCACCCTGCCGTCCTGGTCGAAGGCTGCGACAAACGCCTCGCAGTAGCGGTCGTAGTCACTTTGCGTGACCAGTCCCATCAACGGGATGAAGTCGAGGGCGGCGGAGAGGCCTTGAGGCGCTTCGATGACCAGGTTCGCAAACGTCCCACTCGCGCCCATGCTTCCGAAGAGGCCGTAGTCCACTCCCGGCTGTTGGGATTTCTTGCGTCCCAGAGTACCTGCGACCAGCTTGCGGTCGTCTTCGACCCATTCGGCGTAGGAAACGCCGGTAGCGAATAGGGCGCGTGCGTTCGTCAAGACGCCCAGGCGCTCATTGAGAAGGTGCGCCGACGGGTGCGATGAGCTCCGGACCTGCACAAGGTAGTCCGCCCAGCTCATGTCATGTGGCGCACGCTTGGTGTTCCGGTTGAGGGGTAGTCGAACGTCAGCAAACTTAGTCAGTTCCTCTCGCACAACCTCCTTTGCGTCGTACTGATGACGGTACCGATAGAGGAACTCAGGCGAGAGGTCATCGGCGCCGCTCCAAGCTTCCGCAACAAAGCGACTTAGGTCCGCCAGTGCAGCATCCTCGGACGAGCCGTCCAGCAGCACGCTTGCCTCGACGTTTCGACGCATCGCGGCCTTCGTAAGGTTGGGACTCCCGACCACGCAGCGGATGCGTTGCCCGTTGCGAAACAGGTATACCTTCGGGTGAAACAAGTCACCGGTAGGCGGAACGACGGCTGCGGCCGAAAGGGCTGCAGCTCGCTCAAGAACCTCGGGCTGCGTTTGGAACATGTGAGTGCCCACGACGAAGTGCTCGAACTTCTCGCTGTGCTTCATCGCCGCTTCGAAGACTGCGTTCTCGGTAGCCCAGGCGACCGCCCACTGCATGGAATCGCAGCTCTCCACAAGTGCAACGAGAGTCGTCTGTGTCTTTACGCGCGACAAGAACTTCACTTCCATAGTCGTCACTTCTGTTTCTGTTGAACTCTGCCTACTTCGTCTACGGGACCGTCAAGCCAAGCGAACGGCTCGTGCAGCCACCGGCAGGTAGAGCCACCGCTGGCTCACGGGCTTGCCGGTCGCGGCTAGGAGGGCGTGGCCGTAGGACTCGAGCTGAGGACCATGCTCAGCCACCAAGTCCTCGTCTCGGGCAGCCCCACCGGGGTTCGACTTGTGGTCCAGGAGGACCCACCCGTCGTGCGCTTCGACCAGCAAGTCGATGCGGCCACGGATGCGGGTTCCGTTTGGGCCATCAGCCTCCACGGGAACTTCGACATGGACCGGGCAACCGGGCCAGCGAGCGCTAATCCACGCCTGGAATGCAGCGACCTGGGCGCAAACGGCATCCTTGTCCACGCAGTGAGCAACGGCCCAGGTCTTCAAGACGCGTTCGACTTCCGGGGCTGAAACGCCACCAAGCACTCCGGCGCGCGCGATGCACAGGTGGAGCGCCGTGCCCAGCGACGCCATGTCGGGCTTGCCCGCCAGGCTTAGCCGCACACCGACGGTGTCTGTCTCAGCGACCTTGAAGGCCCCGCCCGAGGCGGCGCTTGGACGATGCCATAGGGGTTCGCCTTGCATCCGTGGCCGCGGGGTGAACCAGTGGCACGTCTCGGGCGCTTTGGCCGGCGGCTCGACAGCGCAGTCGTCCTTGCTCCATGACTTTGTCAGGCGGGAGAGCTGCCGGCCGCAAGGTAGCGCCACGGCGCCCGAGTCGCCGAACAACAGCTCGGTTGCGCCTTGAATCTCGCCAACCCAGGCACGCCCAGGTCCTCGCGAACGAACGAAGGACACGGCCACGTTCATGTCGCGCGCGCGGGTCAGGCCGACGTAGAGCAGGCGCCTGTTCTCCGCCAGGGCTTCGGCCTGCATGGCTTTGCCAATGTCGCTACCTTCCGCATTCAGGGCCGCTTGGGGCTGGGACCGCTTGCCCCAGGTCTTCAGCCAGCAGTGGACGAAGCGGTTGGCCAGCGGCTGCTGTGGGTCGAAGGCGCCGACTGTCCTGGCGCGGACGCCCCAGAGTGAGCTGCGCGCCGTCGCATCGAGGCTTGTCAGCACGACGACGGGCCACTCCAAGCCCTTGGCACCGTGGTAGGTCAGGACCGTGACCGAGTTGTCTGCCGAGGTCGCCCGGTTGTCGTCTTCTGCGCTGGCGAGTTCGTCCAGCCAGCGCAGCATGCCGCTGACGGTTGCCGGCCGCTTCGCGGCAACGCACTCGTCCTCGAAAGTCTTGCCGAACTCGACCAGCGCTTCGACGTTGGCCAGGCGGTTGCGGCTCTCGTGGGGAGAGGCCGACCATTGGCCGACCAGGCGCGCGACCTGGGACTCAGCAGCGGCAAGTCGCAGCGCCTCCTGTGGTGTTAAGGCGTTGAGTGTTGGGCGCAGCTCTTCCAATCGGGCCAGCAGCGGATGGGCGTTGTCGCCAGTTGTCTTCCACTCATGGGATTTGGCTCCATCGTTGGCAAGGTGCTGCAGCCGGTCTTGAAGCCATGTTTCGACCGGCATGCCTTCGGCCAGGGTGAGTACCAGCGCCGTCGCGACCGTGTCGGTCGGGTCGTTCAGGCGCCGCAGGCATGCCATCACGTAGATGGCCTCGGCAGTCCCCAGCAGGCCGGAACGTGGGCTGGCTGAAGGGATGCCCCAGCGGGTGAGCGATGTGACGGCAAACCCGACCTGCTCGTTGTAGCGGCACAGCACCCCGACATCGCCAGCCTGAATTGGTCGCAGCTGCTCGGTGTCCTTGTCCTCGACCTTGACGCCTGAAGCCAGCAGTTCGCGGACGGCTTGTCCAAGACCCAGGTAGTCCGAGTCGTTTCTGCTGCTCTCGAAGCTCCAGTTCAGTAGTGCTGGCTGGTCCGGGATGTCCTTTCGCAGCGGTTGCAGCTGAACCTGCGCTGGAGTCAGGTCGGGCTCGAACGCAGACCCGAACACGCCGTTGGTTAGCGCTACGAGTCCCTCGATGGAACGCCTGGAGGTGTCGAGGGCCTTCCCAATGGTTCCGCCCCAATCCTTGATGGCGCCCAGGACGCCAGCGATGAGGCTCGCGTCCGTGCCGCGGAACCCGTAGATGGCCTGCTTGGAGTCGCCGACCCACACTGACCGCTTGGCTAGCTTGGCCAACTCCACGAAGAGCGCCAACTGAAGGGGGCTGGTGTCCTGGAACTCGTCGACCATGATGAGGTCCAGCTCGGCCGCCAGGGCTTCGCGGACGCTGGGCTTTGTCCTCAACGCCCGCAGCAGCAGAACCTCCTGGTCACTGAAGTCGACGGCGCCCAGTGCTTTCTTGGCCTGCTCGTAGGCGTCGAGAACGTCGGCGGCTAGGTTGAACACCAGCTCCAGGTACTGGCGGACCTCGGCATGAAAGGCGGGGTGAGACTCATGGGCCTGAGCGGCGGCCTTGACTGGCTCCACGAGGTCTTTGACCTTGGCGCCAGCGTTCAACCCGGCAGCCCCTATCCAGTCTGGCCAACTCCAACGGTTGCTCTGGAAGCGGCGGTCCAGCTTTTGGATGTCCTCGAGCCCATCAGTGAGGTTCTTTGCGACCTTTGCGCCGGCAGCCAGCTGCTGTTCGACGTAGGCGGCCACCTCCTGGTGCGCCTTGGCCAGAGCAGCCACCAGCGCGTCGGTCGGGTCTGGTCCTGCCGTCGGAGCAGGCCAGTTCGCGAGCATCGCGTCTGCGTTCTGGGTACCCATCGCGCGGAGCGCCGCTGGCGCGATGTCGTTGTTGAGCGCGGCCTTGACGACGTCCTCGACGGTCTTGGACCAGTCTGCTTGCTCGATTCCAAGCCGCTCGGTAAGCCACACCAATTGCGCTTGCGCGGCAGCGTCCATGGACTCGGCCAGGGTGGCTTTGAGCAGTCGCTTGGATTGGCCTTCACCCAGGACGGTCTGGTCGGGCGACAGGCCCAGCTCAAAGCTGAATCGCTTGAGCATCTGGCCGCAAACGCTGTTGACCGTGCCCAGGCGGGCTTGACCGATGGCGGTGGCCAGGTCGATGCTTCCCGTCTCAAGAAGCCAGGAACGGGCGCGTTCGCGCAGCTCGGTGGCGGCCTTCACCGTAAAGGTTGTGGCCAAGATGGCGTGAGGGCGTGCCGCACCAGACTCGAGCGCCTGGGCGAGGGTCTCGGTCAGCTTGTAGGTCTTGCCGCTGCCAGCGCCTGCGCTGATGAACTCGATGTTGTTCATTGTTCCCAGCCTCCGAGCAAGACGAGGTGGTCTCCGTCGAAGCGGCTGTTGGGGCCTTTTACTGGAAGTGTTCCGTCGGGCCCCTTGAAGTCTTCTGGCGGGTCTACCGGAACTACATCGATGACCCCGTCGTCCAGCTGTTGCTTGCGCCAGTTCCAAGTCGCGCGTGCCTGGTCCAGCAGGGTGGCGACGGTTACCCCTTCTGGCGGCCGCCGGACCTGCGCCTTCGGGAAGAGGTCTGCTGCTGTGATGTAGAGCGCACCGCTCTCCAAGATGAAATAGCCGAGCGCGGCGGGTGCGGCCCCGTTCTTTTGCTCGACGAGACTGGAGTAGAGCGCGAGTTGCAGGTGCTCGCCCGAGCGAAGCAGCCCAGCGTAGTAGTTGTCGCTCCGCCACTTCATGTCGAGGGCGACGGTTCGCTTGTCATCGAGCGTGACCAGCAGGTCAATCTTGCCGACCAGCGGTACTGCACCCAGGGTTCCAGAGAACGCGACCTCGGTCTGAACTTGAGTAGCCCCGGCCGACCGCAGATGGTCGAGCAGGCTGCATATGGCGCCTTCGCAGACCTTTCGGAAGTGCTGCTGGCTGACGCCCGCGCCCTGCATCAGCAGGACGGCGCCTTCTGTCTGCAGGAGCGTGTCGGCCTCGGCGCGGAACCAGGCGACAGCATCGGGGTTCGACCAAGTCAGTGCGGCGGCGTGCTCGAAGAGTTTCTCGAACACACGGTGCGCAAGGATGCCGAGCAGGCGGTTGTCCTCCTCCACGGTCAGGACCGAGGTGGGCTCCAGGCCCGCCACTCGCTTGAGCACGAAAAGGGCAGGGTCGTTGAAGAGTTCGTTGAGCGTGGTGAACGACTGCGCGGAGTCACTGAGCTGTACGGGCTGCGGGAGTTGAACGAGTCGAGGTGGCGTCGGCAAAGGCTGCGGCGCCAGCGCTGCGGCGGTGGAGGCGATGAACGTGGAACCTATCGCTGAATCAAGGTCGATGGCGGTGCTCTCGATTGCGGGCAGCAGCTTCTTGAGCAGCAGACGAATCGGATGCACCTCGGCGCCAGGGGGCGGGCAGACGAGGACAAAGCGCTTGCGCGCTGCAAGCAGCGGGCGAAGCCACTGCGCGGCCAGCGATACCAGCTCGCGTGCCGGGTCTCGCAGCTGGACACCAAGCTGGGTCAGAGATTCCACTTCGGATTGCGACCAAGGAAGCGGCGACGGCAGGGCGGGGGTGGACGGCATCCACCAGACCACTTCGTCGGCAGCCTCGATACAGGCGGCCGGGGTGCTGGCAGAGCGCATGCAGCCGACATGCGAAACCGCGGCAGGGTTGGTTGCCCCGGCAGGCGTGGCGTGGGCGACTAGCTGCTCGATTTGCCGAGGCAGCACCGTCGCCAGGCCCTGGCTGGCGAGCTCGGTCAGCGCGTCGTGGACGGCTGCGCACTGGCGATGCGCAGCCAGGAAATTCGCCACATCAGCGGACTCACCCGTGAGGCGCCGCCGCATCGCTTCTTTCAGTCGGTCAACCCGGGCGATGAGTGCGTCGACGGGCACTCCGTTGTTGCGCGTCCAGCGCTCGGATTCCAGCCAGAAGGCAATTTCGTCGGCGACTTCCTGGGCGTCCTCTCCCGTCGCGAGCTTGGCCTTGGCCGAGGTCCAGGCCTCCCCGCCAATCCCGGGCTGTTGAGACACAGCGCGGGCGAGGGTGCTCCTCGCGCGGCGGCTGAACGGGCCGACCGGGTGGGTGAGGAAGTCCAGCAGCCGGTTGATGTCGAGGGGCGTCCAGCACAGCTCGAGGGCAAGAGGCAGTGCCTGAAGGGCAGGACGGAGCTGGCTCGGGTGTTCGAACCCACAGTTGACCCCGCCAGTTGCGGACAGGGATACGTCGAGCCCATCGCCGGCGTCCTCGGCGAGGACCAGCCGGTCGCCCGGCTCGTACGAGTTATGGGCGCTCAGCCAGTGCGCGGCAGTTGTTGCCGCGAGGGCGTGCACCAACAGGACGCTACCGTCGGGCAGCGCGCCCAACTTGCCAGCCGGGTGGCCGGCCAGAACGGCCAGCGCCTGCTCCTGCACCGCGCGGAGATGCCCTGTGCCCTGTGGTTCGGGGAGACGGACCTCAACGGCAGGCAGGAGGTCGAGTACTTGCCGCCAAAGGAGGGGGAAGTCTTCGGGTGGGTCAACGAGGTGAACCGACTTGATGGGGCCGGGCCCCGAATCGCGCAGGGCTTGCACTACCAGCTGCAAACGCTCGGCCTCCCCGGGCGGGAGCTTGCCGGCGGCGGCCGTCTCGATGGCGGAAAGTTCCTTAACTCGCGCTGGGTGCGTTGACTTCGCACTTCCGTCCCAGCCGCCGAGGCGCCACTCGTCTCGCCAGGCCAGGAGGCTTGCGGCGGTACCGATGCTGTCTGCCTGCAGGGACTCGCTGTAGAAGTAGGCGCCGTTGTCGTGAGCTCTAAGGAGGCCGGAGTAGACCGCTACTCGCTTCGTAAACGAGGCCTCAGGTGCCGACAAGCCAAGGTAGGTCTCTAGCAGGGAGAGGAAGCCCACACGGCCGACAAGAGGGCTGTTGAAAAAATCCGTCGGTGACGGGCCCTGGCGGGCGTCCAGGAACAAACCAAAGGTGACGTGCATGCTGTAGTTGACTCCCTGAAGACAATCGCGTGCAGGCGTTCTATTGCGTCTTGTTGAGCGGCATCGAGCTGATAACAAAACTCCTTTAAAATTAAAGTTTTGTGTCGAACGAGAGCGGTCGCGGCA
Source organism: Hydrogenophaga crocea (assembly GCF_011388215.1). Classification (NCBI taxonomy): domain Bacteria; kingdom Pseudomonadati; phylum Pseudomonadota; class Betaproteobacteria; order Burkholderiales; family Comamonadaceae; genus Hydrogenophaga; species Hydrogenophaga crocea. The sequence goes on along the minus strand of NZ_CP049989.1, from coordinate 2,944,278 downwards.
GAGAAAGTGGGCGCGACTTCGGCAAGCGCATCAAACCCTGGTGCCACTACCGCCCTATCAGCTTGAGAAGCGCGCGCCCGTTCTGAGCGAGCACACTAGCAGCCTCTTCGGTCGATAGACGCCACAGAGGCGCCAACCCCTCGGCCGTCTGACTTTCGCTCCAAGGCATCACCGGCTTGCCTTCAATCTTCGCAAAGGGGCCGTCGCTCTCAGGCACGACTCGGTCGCGGGGCATCGCGGCGGCCAGAGCTTTGCCGCTTGCAGAATCGAACATCGCCGGCCCGATGCTGAACCAACAACCGAGAGCCGCAGCCGCCCTTAGCTCAGCAGGGGTCCCCGAGAACCAGTGCAACACCGCTGTCCCGAAGTTCGGGTTCCGCCCCAACTCTGCCAGCACATCCCTGACAGCGCGGCGGGAGTGAATACTGAGCGCGCGACCGCCCACCTCGGCGCAGCGCGCGATGACCGCGCTGAAGATGCGGCGCTGAACCTCGTAGTGAGCCCGAAACCGAGGGGACCCGTCCAGGCCCACTTCACCAACTGCCTTCGCCCCGGCAATCTGCTCCAACAGCAAGTCCAGCTCTGCTGCGCGCTCATGTGCAATCTCCGGATGCAGCCCCGGTGTCATGAGCACTGTCGGCGAAGGCTCTAGCGCACGCGACGTGGCTGCGAACGCTTTTGGGCTTGTGGTCACCAACCAAGTGAACTCATTGCGCTTGGCCGCTTCGCGGTAGACCTCCCGTGCCCCAGGGTAGAGGTCCAAGTGGCAGTGGAAGTCCATCACAGCAGCCCATCTGCCTGTAGCAGCGCCTCAAGCTCGTTGAACCCCGATTGAAGCACCTGCCGATACCCGGCTCGCTCGGCGGGCGACGCAAAGGCAAGGGTGGCGCCCAAGAAGCGGTCCAGCCCCTTTTCCCGGACCGAGAGCACGGCCAGCGCCGCGGCCATAGGGTCGTCCGGGCCGCTGGACTTGTCGGAGCCAACCACGGATGGGTACTCGTACCTTGTCGTGTCGCGCCCGGGTCCCCATGCCAAGAACGCTGCCCTGCGAATCAGGCAAGGCACGCAACGGCCGCAGTGGGTGCGGTTGTAGGTCCGGAACCGACCACAGCTCGTTGAGTCGGAGGCAACCGACGCGAGCAGGGTCTGGTCCGCGCACTCGCGAAGCATCTCGCCCTTCGTCTTGAATCGATAGGGCAACTCAAGCCGTACTGCGATGCCCAGGCCTTCGAGGAGCTCTTGCAACTCAGCAATGAACAACGGGTGTGTCGTCCGTGTGCTGAGGCTGGCTACCCGGCCGGGAACCAGTGGAGGGTTGATGCAGATGAATCCGTTCTCGGGGATGAAGACCTGCACTGGGGCGCTAGCAATCCTTGAGGCGGCCATAACCGCAAACCCATAGAACGCCAACGACCGGCCCCGCGTCGAGGGCTCACGGCTGCCCGAGAAGCTGATGCCGTGGCTCCACTGCATGTGGGTAGCGCCGCCCCCGAGCAGAGCCGCGTATCGCCGCTGGCGGTCTGAGTCCTCGTGCGCCAGCTGCGACACGAAGACCGGCCGACGCCCCTCTGTCACCAGATTAATGCCGCCGATGAGGCTGTCCAGGCCGCCCGATAGCAGGCATACGCAGTCCTGCGCCAGAGGTTGAGGCTTGCCATTGGGCGGGGTGACTCCCCCGTCAATGAAATTCAGTGTCCAGTAGTCACCGGTCAGAACCTTTAGCAGTCGCTCGGCATGCGCCTTCCAAGGTGCCCAACGCAACGGCTCATTCAGCGCGACCGTGAGCTCAATCGTTCGCGTCCAACCGTCCGCGCTCGTGTTCCGCGGGCAGCAGAGGTCGGCCGCGCAAACCGCCAGGCAGAACTGCACGAAGTCCCAGGCCTGCACGGTCGGTGCGAACCCCTTTCGCTTTAAGGACCCGCGCCAACCTTGGGCAACGGTGCCGATGCCAGCGCGCTTGGCGCTCTTAAAAAGCGTGAAGGCCCGTTCTCCCTCTGCGAGCGTGGCTGGCAAATGGTCAACGGACGTACATAGCACCTTCATCATGATGCAAAAACCTCCATCGCCAACTGCAGCACGTCTCGAGCGAGACGCTTGGGGTCGAGCCCCGTTGTGCCGAGTCGTTCCATCACGACCCGAACTTCCGATTGAACGTACTCCTTCACGTCCTTCCGATACACCTGAATCTGTTGCGCGTCGTACTTCAGCTTCTCGTATGCCTGACCGAGCTGCAGGTCCATGCGATTGCAAACATCATTGGCAATCGTAATGGCCATGACGTCGTGAATCTGCGCATCGCTGAGATTGAAGATGTCGATATTAGGGTTGAGCTCATATAGCAGGCCCAGCGCTTCAGCAGCGGCATTGCGCAACGACTCGTCGTCCACGCTGCCGATTTCGGGCATGACCTCCTTGACCAGTTCCAGGATGAGGTCGTCGGCAGCGAGGTTCGCCTGGCGAGTTCGGTCAACCCAGTCGGCAACGCGAGGGTCGGAACGGTCACGGGCAGACGCCAAGAACTTGCCGAGGGCGCCTGCGCCTTGGGCAGTGCCTCGCATGGTCGAGGCGGCGCGGCGAGAACCGCCCATACCCTTTGTGACCATGCTTCTGGTCGCAGAGCGGAGCGACTCGCTCCCGCCACCACCTAGGAAGGTCGACATCTTGGTGCGGGCATCAGCAAACCGGCGGCTGGGCGCGAATGCCCCGTCGACGGCCACGGTCTCACCCTGCGAGGTGTCGGCGTAGCCGGCATCGGTCGCCTGGCCGGATTCGTCGTCCCCATCTTGGCCAGGCCATGTAGGACCTTCGCCACCTGCTGCTCCCCCGCCTGAAGTGTCAGGTGGCAGCCACTCTGGGTCGAATGGCGAGCCCGCTTTGCCGCCCGAGCTTGAAGTAGACGTGCCCACTATCGGGCTCCCTTCTTTGCCTGCGCGATGGCAGCCTTCGTGGGCCGCTCAGCCGACGAGTCCGCTTCCCACTTGTCAACGATGGGCCGCGCCCATGCCTGTGCATATAGCAGAGGGATGATTCCAGGGCCAACCTTGGCGGCCGGCGCTTCGGCGAGAAGCGCTGAAGCTTGGGCGGCCAGCTCCGGGTACACCTTGCAGGGCTCTATAAGCGGGACGACGTCCTCCCCCATGCGCCAGGTGCGCTTGGCCGCCTTGAGCTGCCATGCCTTGGCCATCGCCATGCCAGTCTGGATTGCACCAGCAGCGCGGATGGCTTCGGTCAGCGGCGCGTTCGACGCCGTCGCACTGACCAGCGCATCGCGCAAGGCGCGCCCTTCAGCGGTCATGTTGTCCGCACCAAAGTCCCGAGTCGCCGTGTCCCTGCTCAAGTGCAGGAGAGGGCGAAGGTCCGCTTCGCCTAGCGGTGGGTGCAACTGCAGCCATTCGCGGGTGAAGCGGTCGTCCTTGAATGGCTCAGGAAGCACAGCGCCGCTCGCCGCAGCCGCTTCTGCCTCATGCAAGACCGGAACTCGCCCATCGGCGGCGGAGGTTACCCTTGCCGCCAACGCGTTGGCCAGCGTTTCGTCACACCGCTCCACGAGGTGCCACTTTGCAAGGGACGGGATGTCTAGGTCGATGCCCTGAGGGGCAGCCAAGGCGGACCGAAGGTAGACCGTGTTCAGGAACCGCTTCATGAGCCGAGGGTTCGCGTTGACAGCGCTTGACTGGGTGAGCAGCGGCGCCAAGCCTTCGGCCAACTGCATTAACGTGAGCATTCGGGTGTTGCTCACGCCGACGAGGCTCTGCAGGAACTCCGAGGTGACCGCATCGCCCTTCCAACTCGTCTGCAAGCGCTTCGGAATGGCGCCCCTTGCGGTCTCGAAGCCGGTCTTGTCGAAGTCGCCGTCTGCATGGGCCCGCTCCATGAGAAGCAAGGCTAGGTACGCCTTGGCCTCGTTGATACCCAGTCGCGGAACGTGCAACGGTACCTGGATGAGCTTGTCGAAGTAGTTCGTCGCAACTTCAGCCGAAATGCCCGTGCCCTCGAAGTGCACGCGCACCGCTCCACGAATGAATTCGTTATCGGCCGCGACAACGAAGGCGCTCCGCTTCAGAAAGAGGAGGAGGCGAATCGACTCGAGCGTGGAAATGGCAGTCTTGGGGAGGCAGCGGTCCAGGTCGTCTACGAACACGACCAGCGTAACCTTGAGCTCCTCGAGCAGCTCTTCGAGCGCGTTGCGGAACGCTTGAATCTCGCTGGGCAGCGAGACGGGCTCGGCCGGCTTGAGCAGACCGTCAGCAGCCCTCTTATCGTCCTTGCCCTTCTCGTCCTCGCCGTCGCCGGGCTCACCGTCGCCTTCGCCGAGGCCGAAGAACCCTCCAACCTTCATGACGGCGGCGCCGATGCTGCCTACGGGGACGCCCGTATACAGCGTCGCTGCCGCTTCTCCACCCAGCTGGGCCAGCCGAAGGAGGTTGATTCTCTTAAGAAGCCTCTTGGCCTTCTTCAGCACAGCCTCATTCTTCGCGGCGAGCCGCAAGACCTCATCGCCGATGAGCTGCAGCAGCGCGCTGCGGGCGCCCTCGAAGTCCTGATAGAGCCACGGGTTGAAGGTTACGACGACGTAGGTGTTCTTCCCTGGGGCATCGGCCTGTTTGAGTCGGTCTTCAATCATCCGAACCAGTGAGGTCTTGCCGACCCCCCAGCCGCCGGACACGCCTACAGAGAGAGGAACCCCCTGGGCCTGCTGCAGGAGCTTGGCGCACGCGTCTGCAACGACTCCGAAGTTCAGGTAGTCAATAGTCGTTTCGTTGTCGGCCCACATCGCCAGCTAGCCTCCCTCTATGTTGTGCTTGACCCGACTGTAGGGCACTCACATCAGTCCAACAGAGGTCCGCTCCCGGCCTGCGGTGGTGAGCAACACAAGCGGAGCGCTCAAACGAAATCACGGCGCTATCCTCTTAAGTCGGCGCTGAGCCCACTGGGCACCATCACCTCTTCGATAAGTAAGCCATGGCGAAAGTCGACACGGAACTGAAGTCTTCGCTCCAAGGCCTCCGATTCGACGAGTCCGAGCATCCGCCCAAATACGCAACCCGAACTGCGGCCGTCGCGAAGCGACTCGGCGTAAGCAAGCTCGGTTAGCGCTGACGACGGCGAAGATATAGAAGAATCAGCATCCTGCAGTTCATCATCAATTTTGTGGATGGAATGCCCGAGGTCGTCGTTTGAACACTATCGACCAACCAGCGGAAGCGACTTTACAGTCAGTGAATCGAGAAAGAGATGAATCAGGTAGGCGGGAATTGCCACCTGGCCAAGCGCCTTCAGGAAGTCGCCGCCTGCGGATTCGGGCTGCCACTTGCCGAGCTCCTTGAATGCAAGGCAGAGGAGGCCGGCGAACGCGACGCTGTGGAAGAACTGGCGGTGGTTTGGCGATGTTGCCGGCTCCAGGATGTCCGGCAACTTGGTCAGGAAGGCGGCAGCTGTGCCTGCCAGTAGTGGCTGGGCCGTTTGGAGGCCAGCCTGGCGCTCTTGCTCGGCAATGAACACGCCGGTGGCGAAGCCGGCAACAAGCTGGTGGGCCGGCCCGTTCACTTTTTGTGCTCCTTGCGCACGCCTTTGAACGGCTCACCGTCCTTCTTCTGGTCCATGAACTGGCCGTTGCCGGCGTCGCGCTTGGTCCAGGTCTGGGTGGTCGGGTTGAAGGCTTGGGAGCGGTCGCGGACGGCACCGCGGCGGGCGTTGTCACCGATGGGGGCGTTCTTGGCCATGTTCAGTTTCCTTTCGCTTCAGGCGTCGATGGTGTGAGTCCAGCCGGGGAGGCCGTTTCGGGAGAGGTAGTCCACCAGCGGAGGACTGCCGAAGAACTGCATGCGTCCGCCGGAGGAGAACGCCAGGGCGGACTGCTCGACCCGCAGATTCGAGGCACGTGCCTGGGCGGTCAGCTGGGCAAGCAGGCGGGCGTTGTCGCTTTGCGAGCCGGACGACGAGCGGGCGTCGAAGACCGCAAAGTTGACCCAGCCGCCGCTCGCGGCGCGCTCGCGCAGGTGGGCAAGATTGATTCGCATCGTGCACTCCTTACTTGGACCTATCCCAAGCATGGAAGGCATTCTTGCGAGGGCACTAGCTCAAAGAGTGACCTACTGAATTGCGGCCGGGCGGTTTTTTGTTGCTGCGGTGCACAAGGCGGTGTGCAGCCGCTCCCGAAGCTCGGGCGGGCTGAGAACTTCGACCTCGGGGCTGTGGCGCAGCAGGTCCATGACCAACTCTTGGTCGTTGGAGTAGGGCACTTCCAAGATGTAGCTGCCGTCGTCGAGTCGCTCGCTGGACTGGTCGTGGTGCCAGGTCTCCTTGTCGACCCACTGCGCACGTTCTGGCGTGAACTTCAGGCGTGCACGATGCTTAGCGGCGCCGGCGAAGATGCCGTAGCCGCTGCGGAAGTGCTCGTGCATCTCCTGCTGACTGACTTCGAGCGCTGGCTCCACCAGAACCCGTACAGACTGGATTGATTCCAGCGCGAAGGAGCGCAACGCATTCTTCTCATGGCACCAGGCATCGAGAATCCAGTTCTCGCGGTAGTGGACGAGCTGCTGGGGAGAAATTTCCCGGTCCGACGACTCTTTGCGGTCGCGGTTCCAGTACTGCAGGCGAAGGCGCTTTCCTGACAAAAGCGCTCCAGCAATCGTCTGAAAGTGCTTGGGCTCGACTTTTCGCGGCGCGAAGTGAATCAGTCGGAGCTTGCGCTCGATGGGTCTTGCGGACTTGGTACCTTCCGCGAGCATGCTGCGAAGACGCGTCTTCAGGGGGCCAACGTGCTCTTCGAGGAGGCCGGGCTGGACGCCCTCAACCAAGTGGAGCATGGTGAGTAGTGCGAACACTTCTGATGAGTCGAACCAAACGCCAGGCAGCTCGAACCGGCCGCCCTCGGCAAGGTCGTCCCGGATGACCCAGCCGCGCTTCTTGCGGTCCCATTCCAGGGGGCATCCCAAGCGGTCACGGAGGAAATCCAGGTCGCGCTTTACCGATGCCTGAGAGACCTCCAGTTCATTCATCAGGAAGGCCATCGGCGCAGCCCGACGCTTTCGGATGATGCGCACGATTTTGGTGATGCGCTCGATGCTGACCTTGGACATTTGTGGCTCCTTGAACACAAAGAATGATGTGTCCACGGAACCGGGTCAACTCCAGGTAGTTCATTACGCGCAGGCCGGAGCCTGCAAGGACCCTGCTGGAGGGATGGCGGGGCCGTGGCCGGGAGTTGAACAGCCGGTTGCTATACGAATCGAGGACAAGAAAATGGCCGAGCTGTAACTCGGCCATCAAGGTCGCACTTGGCTACGCGCCGTGCGGGTTTGGGATTGTTGTCACGGGTGTCAGTACTTCCCTGCTGTCACTTGGGCAGTTTGCTCTTTCACAGTCGCCTCTGGACACCGGGGTGTCGCTCGTGAGGCTGGTGGTAGCAACCGGAATCACGAGGAGGCGAGTGAGATTGAGCAGACTGCGAGAAACGTTGGAGATGGTGCTTGCCATCGATGCCTTTCCGTCACTAGACGATTCTTTGGAGACCAGCCGTAGCGCTGGTCTCTTTTTTCGTCGGCGCATACGCCGTTCGCTACGAACCTACAGAGCGAACGATTTCGATTGGCGTTGCCGGGACGGAGGCCCTCGGTTTCATTCAGGTTATCGGTTGATAGACGTGTTGACTTTAGAGACGTCGTAGCGCGGGAGCTTGAGCTCGAAGCGGGCTCTTTTCGTGCGACGCGAACTCGCAGAAGTCACGCCGCGCCGTTCGCCCGTGCGTGTCGAGTGCAGAGAGGGTTGGCATTGCCAAGGGCGTGTCGACTATTTCACGCCGGGATGCGTGGGTCTCGCTCCCGCGACAAGGGCAGAGGAAATGCATGCCAAGTCCAGCCGCTACTTGCTATCCTGTTGCGAGCACACAGGGGCTTCGATGAACAGACTGATTGCAATGAGCGGTATGGCGGTTTTGGCACTTGGAGCACTGCCAGTCGTCGGCTTCGCGTCCAACGTTAGCCCGCCTCAGGTGTCGGCAACCACCGGAGAGCCGGTGTCTTTGAGGCCAAAGTCGGGGTACGAGGCCCGGTGCTTCAGGGAAACCACGACCCGCGAACGCGGCAACTGGTCCAAACCGACGAAGACCCGCAGTGAGCACCGTGCGCGCCTTGAGGTTCGAAACGGAGTCGAGTACCTCAGCGTTGCCACCAACGTCGACAGGGACGAACTGAAGATTCTGCTGGAGATGACTCCCGAGGGGCAGCCGAGAAAGGTGCCGCCCTTGATTGAAACCACCATTCCTGGCTTTGAGAAGGAGTACGGTCCCGCGCTTTCGCAAGTCGTCAACCAAATGATGGCGGGCCTGACGGGAAAGCCTATGGGGCAGCCGCTAGAAATCGGAAAGGACTACGGTCCTACGATGGACGTCTGCGCGATGCTCGGCACCCAATCCAGCGGAGCTTCCAAGGGGACAACAGTTGTCGAGGGGACGCTGACCTACTCCGGGCGCGCTGCTTTTCTCCTCACCCAGACTTACGAGCAGACCTGTGCAGGGGAAGGCGTCCGCTTTTCCGTCGAAGGCTCAGCGTGGGCTGTGCACGACCGGGCGTCCGGTCTGGCCATGAGCAATGCAGGCCAGTTCAGCCTGTTCTCGCAAGGCACGCGATTCAGTCAAGTTGATGAGTCAATGGAGTGCGGCGTTGCCGAGAGGAAGTGACGGAGGATTGCACAGCATGATGCCGTTCAATACCGTTCGCCGACGTCTGTGCCTTTGCGCCATAACGGTGCTTCTTCTTGGCGCCGCCCCGGCTTTTGCGGCACCCCCTGCCAAGGGGCCTGTCACTCTGGCAGGGGTGAAGGCTACCGTGTGGGGCGACTATGCGATTCGGCCGATGCTCTTCCCCGCAGAGGAGTGGCGCTTCTACTTGGTCGTGGTGCCGAAGGAAGTGCGCCAGGGCACTCTTATCAAGATGGCGCAGGACTTCTACGCGAAGCACCCGAACACACGGGCCCGATTCTTCAGCGACACCACGCACTTGAAGCAGTACGTCGACCGCGACCGCTACATGAACGACAAGACGGGCAAGGTGAAGGAGGTCGACTTCCCCAAGTCCGAATGGGTGCAGGACCACCTGTTGGGCAACATCAACAACCGGTCCAAGGAGAATGGCCGGCGGTGGATGCTCGAGGACCGGTACGGGAACCGCATCGCGCCTCTGCCTTGAGGGACCCCTTTGCAAGGGGCTCTGCATCCGAGATGCTGTTGCGCCTCGAGGGATAGTCGAAAAATAGAACAACCACAACATGCCTGAGTTCCCCAACGAGCAAGCCGGCAGGTCTGAACAGGACGCAAACAGCATCACCTTCGCAGCGGTTCCCGGCCAGCACGGTAGCGTTCCACCGGCGCACGAGGAAAGCGCGCTAGCTGATGCCACACTTGCAGCCGCTTCAGCGAGGTTTTCTCCAGCCTGCCAAGCAGGGCCAGGCATGTTCAACTCCTCTTTGCTTGGGCTCCTTCAAGGCTGGGTTGATGGCTCTTACCCGTCGCTTGGCCACCAAGAGGAGGTTTCTTGGTTTCTCAGCAAGCGCGCGCACGCGCTCATCTCCGAGTGGTTGATGAATAAGAAGCTTGCGGCTCTTGAACTCGTTTCCCCCGCGGGCACTGGCTGCGTTGTGATTTCTCGCAGCCGCGTGGAGCACGTTCGAGATAGCCGAACAAGCAAGGACAGCGTCGCCGATGCCGGCGTTGTGGAATTGCTGGGTCAGCTGTTCGTGTATGGCCACCCCAAGTACGCGCCCAATCCCGGCTACCCGAACCAGTTGCTGATGTTTGATGCAACCTACAAAGCGGGGGACCCTGCGGCTAAGGGTGAATCACCAGTGGCGGCTCTGCGATTCGAGGGGGCACCGATGGCCCACTTTCGACTTGAGACGGCGTACTGGATGAAGCCAGCAAAAGCACAATTGCTCGTGAACCGAGCGCTGGCCAAGAAAAAGTGAAAGGACCTCGTACCCGAGGAGGAGCGGCTGAGTGCCCAGCTTCCGACACCTTGGTCGGTTACCTTGTCCAGGTTTCCCTGCAAGGGCGCACATTTTCCTCATCAGTATTGAACCCTGTGCACGAGTTCAATCACCGGGACGCCTTTCCGGGTTTCTCCGATACGAGGCAAACCAAGTATAGCACTGGGCCTTCGCGAGCGCTGAGAGGCTGTCAAGCGTGTAAACGGGCACTCTGACGGTCGAAACTGGCTTCCACTACCAACCTCGCAAGCTAGCCCTGGCAACGGCTGCAAGCTAACGCCGCCGACGGACTCTCAGGCCGCCCAGACGCTGGGCCCCTTGGCCTCAGACTAGGAAGCAGTCCTTCAGCTCTGCCCGGTCTTCCCCTGAGAGTCCCAGCAGCTGCGCCTTGTTTTGCCAGGTGCCAATGACCTGGCTCAGCCGGGCCAGGTCCTCTTGCGCCTGCTTCGGCGTGACGCGATAGAGCGCCGCCGTGGCCATGACTGTGTCCAGGTCGGGCTCGGTGCTGGCATCGTCCAGCGCCAGCACGTGACCGTCTTTCTTGGTCGACGGGTTCATGTCGTAGGCGGGCGCCAGGCGCCAACCGGTGGCCTCGCGCATGAAGCCGTGGTTGCGCAGGTGGTCATCCCGGTTCGAGACGGCCACGTTGAACAACACCCGCCGAAACAGCTCGCGCAGGTCCGCTTCGATGCGGCCCTCCACGCCTTGCTTGGACGCGATGAACTCCGCCAGGTCCAGGTACGACGTTTCTTCGCTGTCGCTGCGGCCCAGCACCGCCATCGCGGAGGTGAAGAACCGTCGCCGGCCACCGTGGCGGTCGAAGCGTCGGGTGACGAAGGTGTGGAAGCCGTGCCCGATGCGCTCCAGCCGTGCCGGTGCAACGCTGAGCCCGTACTCTGCGGCCAGCTGGTGCACCAACATCTCGCGCAGAGCCCAATCGTGTTCATCGTCGGCACCGGGAAACTTGGCAATCCACAGCTGCCCGAGGCCGTCTTGCAGATTCGCCTTGGGTCGTGCGCCGCCTAGGGACGCGCCGGGCGCCACCAACACTTTCAGCCACTGCTGCAGCAAGTCGAGGTCGTCGACCTTTTTGCGCGTGAGCTCGAGCGCCACCGCTTGTAGCTCGCCCATGTGAGTCAGCGCTGGCGCTGCGAGCGCCTGACTGGCCAGGGCCTGGCCTTCGAGCAATTCCGGAGCAGGGCCTTGCTTGAGCTGCTTGTCGCTTTGCAGTGCGGAGAAACGCAGGGCGCCCATGCGGGTCACGTCCTGCACGCCCAGGAAGAAGTCCCACGGGCGCATCTCGCGGCGGGTGCGCGCTTGCTGCTTGGCCTCAACCAGTTCTCGACGCTTCATCAGCGTCTGGCCCCAGCGGTCGGGGCAGCTGTCCATGAAGATGCCGAAGTTCGAGTCCTTCGGATAGAAGTTGCCACTGGCCAGCGACAGCTCCGGGTCGAGCGCGAAAGCGGCCCCGTTCTTCAGCCACAGGGGCGAATACTCGAAGCGGACCGATTCCAGGCCCGAGCGGTGCAGCCGGCCCAGGTGAGTTAGCGGGCCGAACGTCGGGTCATCGAGCCAGACTTCGAGGCCCTCAGGGGTTGCGGGGGCAGCCTCGGGCGCAGGCCTCGCGCGAGCGCCGGACTTCTTGACGGCGGGGCTCATTGCGCTTCGTCTTCGGAAGGGGAGTCCGACGGGCTGTCGAGTTTCTTGCGCTTGGGCGCGCGCCGAGGCACGTTCAGCTCAGCGTCTTGCAGCCGACGACCCACTGGGTCGTGCGCCGCTACCTGGTCCAGGTCATGTTCCAGCCCGAGCACAGCCAGCACGCGCAAGTAGGTGCCCAGCGTCACGGCGGGGTCGCCTTGCTCGACTTTGTTGAGTGTGGGCCGAGACACCGAGGCGCGCTCGGCCACCTGCGTGACCGTGAACCGCCTACGCAGGCGAGCTTCGCGCAGGCGCTGCCCCAGCGCGACCGTCATTCGCGACTGCGAGGGGTAAAGGGTTGGCGCTTTGGCGGGCATAACAGTAATCATTATAGCAATAGTCGTCCGCATTGTCAATAATGATTTCGGTTATGGGGGCAAACAGTGTCAGTGTCCTGTGCAATTTAAGAGCAACCATTGTTCGCAATATGTTGCAAGAGTGTCAAATACGCTTGCTCTTGAAAGGAGAAGCCCACTAGGCGCGCGACCACGCTCTGCGGCCCCACGCGTCGGGTCAGTTCTGCGCATCTGTGACAGAGGGGGTCAGCCCGGATGGTCGCCGGCCTGCTGCAGCGCGTAGGCTGCGAAGCGGGCTCGTCTCAAAAAAATCCTTTTTGAAACCAAGAACGTGCGCGCTTGAAACGACGTTGCACTTTTTGGCTTGCAGACTGATATCTGGTTGCGTTGCAGGCCCGTAGGCGACGTCGAGGGTGCGGCTACGTTATTGATTTACCTACTGAGACGTTGGCGAGGGGAGCTGGTCCCGACACTGAAGCAGGGGCCTCAGCGCGCGGTAGCCTCTCGAACCCACGCAAGGCCTTCATCCAGGTCGAGGTTCAGACTCGCGTACGCCTTTCGAAGCAGACCATCCGGCAGCGCCCAGTCCCATTTCTCCCGCTGAAGGTTGCTGACGTCTTGGAGCAGCATGTCCAGCGACGGGGGTTCGTCGACAGCCGCGTCGCTCAGCGCATCCAAGACATCCTGCGCGGAGCGGCCATCTAGGCGTACTTCAACTCCTGGGCCAGCCGGGCTGGCCACAAACCCCCGTCGAATCAGCAGTGCGGCAATCGCTTCATTGGCTGAGTCCCCCAGCCAGGTCAGAAGCATGAGTTCTCGCCCCTGATTCAGCACGAACTCCGTGGAAAGCGCTCGGTCAGCGTACTGCTGGCGACCCTCAGAGAGAAAGCGCTGAGCCACCTCATCGAGGAAAGGCAGCGACTCGTTGGACTCCAACAGCCGGCGCATCTCCTGCCTTACGCGCGTGTGAACCCGGCCAGCCCCGCCGTTGAACAGCGGGGGAACGCCGCCGCCAGCACGGACCACAAAAATCGTCTTCTGGGGCTCATCAACGCTCTCCACGAGCCAGGTCTTTCCGGCAAATAGGATGCGCTGCCCGGTGGTGAGCATCTGAGAGACCGGCAGCGTGCCCAACATGCGCCCCGCGCTGACGATGCGGAACTCCTCGTCCGCAGCGAACGCGGCATAGAAGGAGTAGTGGTTCACGAACTTCTCGCCCAGCCTGCCATGCAGAAGCAGTCCAGACGAGTCCTGGGTCAGCAGCTCCTTGGCACCTAGCTGCCGCACCAGCTGCGCGAATTCCTCCTTGGAGAGCCCCTGAAAGGGTGTGCCGGGTGCGCACAGGAGCGCGTAAAGCTGACCGATGGTCGCGCCTCCTCGCTGGGCAACCACCGAAAGGACCTGTTGCACCAGCGTTGACAAGTGGGCACCGTGAGCGCGCGGCGGCTCGAACCACTTCTGCAGGAGAAGCGACACCATGGCCGCCATCTGGACGGTGCCCAGGCGAAGCAGACTGTCAAGAGATGACCTGGGGTCCAAGGCGTCCTCGATGCAGTAGCCGCGCAAGATGGCGGGCTCACCCTTTCGGCGCCCAGAGCGCCCAAGCCGTTGGCGCAAGCTGGCCACCTGCGGAGGCGGTCCAATTTGCACGACGCTTTTGACTGCGCCGATGTCGATGCCGAGCTCCAGCGTGTTGGTGCAAATGGCCGACGCCGGCTGCTCCTTCTGCTTTAGCGCCGCTTCGGTCTCGGTGCGAATCTCCTTGGACAGGCTGCCGTGGTGCGGCCAGAACTCGTTGGGCACCTGCTCCTTCAGGCACATCTCGTTGAGCAGGTGCGTGTAGCGCTCTACCTCGCGCCGAGAGTTCGGGAACACGAGATTGTTTGAGCCGCGCAGCACCTTGAACAGGTGGGCTGCGATGAGGCCAGGTGTTGTGGGCTCAGAGTCTTCGCTCTCTACCTCGTCATCACCTTCTCTCAGGACCACCGCGGGCTCCTCATAGCCCTTCACCAGGACCTTGAGCTCGGCAACTGAAGCCTTGGACTCAACTATCTGAACCCGCTCCCCCGCACTGGGCCGCAGAAAGTCGGCCGCGAGGCGCATGTCCCCAAGTGTGGCTGACAGCCCGACGCGTGGCACCGTGCGCTCTATGGCTACCTGGACTCTGTGCATGAGCGACTGCAGCTGCTTGCCTCTCTCGCTGCCGATGAACGCGTGCAGCTCATCGACGACAAAGAATGCCGCCTCGCCGAAGACGGCGCTCAAAGCGGTACCGCGGTTGCAGAGTAGCGCTTCCAGCGACTCTGGCGTGATGAGCAGGACGCCCTGGCGCTTGGTCAAGAACCGCGTCTTGCTGGAAGACGAGATGTCTCCGTGCCACGGCCAAACCGGAACCTCGAGCTGCTCACAGAGGCGGTCCAATCGCCCGAACTGGTCGTTGATGAGCGCCTTCAAGGGGCTGATGTAGACGATGAGCCCAGGCTTCTCCCGCTGCAACAGGTGGGTCAGTGCCGGTAGGAAGGCGGCCTCGGTCTTTCCTGCGGCGGTGGCCGCAGCCACGATGACGTCCTTGTCGCCGGGCACGATGAGGGGAATGGCAGCCTCTTGCGCGTCTCGCAGGGACTCCCAGCCCTCGGCCCAGATGAAGCGCTGGATGCGCTCATCGAGGAGGTGGAATGCAGATGACTGGGTCTCAGCCATCTACATCACATCTTGAACGAGGCGAACTCATCGTCTCCTTCGGCCTCGACGACCTGGTCCCCGGTGGCGCCGTTGTCAGGAAGCACCTCCAGCCCCCCGAGCAGCTCCTGCCAGGTAGTCCCGGCGTTTTGCTCCAGCACAGCCAACAGGTTGATGAAGGCCGTAATGGTCGTCCTGGGTGTACGGAAGTAGGTGTCACCGATGCGTTTGGAGCAGTGCTCCATGAAACTGTAGATGCCTTGGTCGGGCAGCAGGTACTTGACCGGGTCGCCACTGGCGTTCACATGGCGAATCTTCTGCAGGAGCACGTAGAAGTCCTCTGGGGTCAGGCTGGACAAGCGAACGACTGGCCCGCTGAAGTCGACCAGTCCCCCGGAGGCGAAGGTGTTCTGTGCCAGGCGGCTTTGCAGAGCGGGGTAGCTGTAGAGCCCCCTTCGCGTGTCCAGCAGGAACTCGGGCGTGCCACCCAGCACGAAGCCAAGGCCCACAGCGGTGCCCTGGAGGGAGTCGTTGAGGATGCGCAGAATCTGCTCGTAGTTCGCGTTGCGTGCCTGGGTGTTGGCCAGCTTGTAGAGGTTCACCAACTCATCCAGGCTCACCAGCAGCCCGGAGAACCCGGCCAGCCGGACAAAGCGCGCCATCAGCTTCAGCTGGTCGTAGACAGCGGCATCGTCAACGATGGTCCGCACACCGAGCGCCTGCTTCGCGTCGGTCTTGGTCGAGAACTCACCACGCAGCCAGCGGACCGCATCCGACTTGAGCTGCTCATTGCCTTCTTCGAAGCCACGGCAGTACGCGGCGATGACGTCGGCAAAGTCGTAGCCGTTCACCAATTCGGTCAGGTGGTCGAGCTTCTGACGCAAGACGGCCTCGGTGGTCTGACCAGATGCCTTGGCTTCGGTCTTCGCCGTTGCGATGAACTTCTCGACGATGCCGCTCAGGGCGCCGCCCTCCGGCTTGGTGCGGGTCGAGAGGTTACGCATCAGCTCGGCGTAGAGCGAGCGCGCCTGGCCGCCACTGGCGTGCAGGCGCCGGTCCGGGTTCAGGTCCGCGCTGGCCACGACCAGCTTCTTCTCCATGCCCACCGCGCGCACCAGGTTCAGGAAGAAGGTCTTGCCGGCGCCGTACTCGCCCACGACCACCCGAAAGGCCGAGCCACCGTCCGCAATGCGCTCGATGTCGGTGAGCAGGGTCTCGATTTCCCGTGTTCGACCGACCTGCACCAGGTGCTGGCCCGTGCGAGGCACCACCCCGGCGCGCAGCGACTGAATGACCGCGTCGCGGTCCCTGGGGCGAATCGTTGTCGTCATGCTTTCACCTTGTCCAGAATCTCAGTGTTCACCGTCACAGGGTCTTCGCCCTCGAACAGCGCCATGTCATGCGCCTCAAACGCCGCCTCGTTGATGTGCTCCAGAGCGCCGTCCAGCATGAGGTCAAGGTCGGCGGCCACGTCCAGCAGCTCGGCACGGCTCCACTCGGGGCGCGAGAGCATCATCCGGGCAAGTGAGGTGTGGGCTTCGTCCAGGCCCAGCAGACCCGCAGAGGCTTCGCTTGGCTCGGCCTCGGTTTCCGCCTCGACGGGCTCGGCCACTGCCACAGCAGGTTCGTCGGTGTCGGTGAAGATGTTCGCGAGGAGCGCAGAGACCTTCTCGGTGTCCTTCTGGAGCGCGGCGATACGGGCCGGGTCGAGCTTGAAGCTGGACTCCTCGACCTTGGCGACGGCCGCCGCGGTCGGCTTCGTGCCCGCAGCGACAGCGTGGACGTCGGAGAACACCTTCTTTGAGTCGACGCCCAGGGCCTTGTAGACCTTCTCGAGCATCTTTACTTCTCCAGGAGACACCTCACCGTCTGACTGGGCAACCGTTGCCATGAACGCGGCAATGGTCTCCTTGACGTTGAGTTCGAGCGGTTCGAACTTTTTCTTCAAGGCCGTCAGGGACGCCGGCGCCTGCATCAGCAAGCGCAGGTGCGCCAGCAGACGACGCTTCTGGCCTGGAGTGAGGTGCGTCCAGGAGAGCACGGTCTCACGAAGGTGACCCATCTCCTTGATGCCGAACTCCCCGTCGGAGGTCGCAACCGCCGAGGCGAGCTGCAGCGTCAGCGCCGCCGCCAGGTACGGCCCGTTAGTGCGTGACAGCTGCTCGGACGGCGGCAGCGCGAAGAGAACCACCTTCTCCTCGGGCTTGGGCGTCTTCGCCCCGGCCAGGACGTCCGGCTCGAAGCCCACGTTGGCAGACTCCAACGTGCGAGCCAGCGAGAGCGTCTTGTCCTTGGTGAACGCCGTCGTGGCACCCAGGGCGTTCAGCAGGTCCTGGAACGGCATTGCGACCATGCCTTCACCTATCCGGGCTTTGAGCTGCTGCAATGCCTTCTGCGCCTGTTCTGGCCACAACGTGGGCGGTAGCTGCAGCAGCCCTTCGAGCGAGTTCTTTCCGGTGACACTCTTGCCAACGAAGCGGCTGTAGGACTCGAGCTCCTTCGAAGTGGCATCGACCAGGTCCTGCAGCTTCTTCACCGGTCCCGTGAGTACCGACACGTCGGGCACCTCCCCGAAGGTGAGCCTTAGGTCGTTGTAACCACGGAAGCCCGCTGATGCCGGGCGATATACCAGCTTGAGCTTGGTGCGATTACGTGGCAATACCATGCCCGCGCCGAACTGCTGCTCGTACTTCTGCACGAACAGGGCATCGAACTGTTCGGGACACCGAATGGCTGGGGTGCGCAGCACGACACTTGGCTCAAGACGCGCCCAGGCAAGCGCAAGTCCTGCTGGAACCGGCACACCGTCCACGGCTGCAATACCTAGTGCATGACGGACGTACAGCGGTAGCTCGAGGGAGCGGGGAAAGCTCGGAACCGCCTTCTCGTACAAGCGCTCAGGGTGCTCGACGGTAGAGACCCAGTTGAGCAGTTCAACTGCGTAGCGCCGGAACGAACCTGACTTTTGCCCGTAGATGTCAAGTAGGCGTCGCAGTTCTTCCGCGATGACCGGCCATTCGGCCCGAGCCGCAGCATCTGAAGAGGCATCAAGAATGGCGCGTCGCTCCAGCCCGTAGAAGAACAGGAACACATAGCCGATGTCGGCGGAGGGGTCCTGTCGGCCGCCCGCGAGCCACTTCAGGTAAGCGCCGCGCGCGCTGCTCGAGATGGCGCCGTAGCTGGGCCAGTAGCCCATTTGCCGCTCGGTATAGTCACCGCTCTTGGACACACTCAGTGAGGGGTCGATGAGGCACGGGTCGTTGTCGCCAGAAGGCGTCTTCAGGCGTGTGCCCACGTAAATCAGGCCGCCCGGTATGGAGAAGCCTGCAACATTCACCGGCTGGCCAGCACCAAGCCACGTCGCGTTGCCGAACCCCTTCGGGGCTGCAGGAAGGCGGTACTCGCTGGTGGCAGTGCTTGGCGATGCAGCAGCTGTGCTGGTGACCGATACCGGCTCGTCCATGTCAGAAGACTTCAGCGCGCGGGCACGGGGTCGTGGCGTGGCTTTCGATTGAGGCATTGGCTGCGTCTCGGGTGGCTCGCTACTGGGCTTTGCCTTGAAGTAGCGGTAGGCAAAGAAGGCAAGGACCACCCCACCGACAAAGAGCCACACCTCGACGGGTACCGACGCCACCAGTGCTACCAGGCCAACCAAGACCACCCCGAGGACGCTTACCGAGTCCCCCTTGCGCTTGCGTGCCATCCGCAACACCCCCGGGCCTGCTGGCCAAATTGGAAGAACCTAGCCAAGCCGGCGAACCGTTCGGCCTCCCTTACAAAACCATACAGCACTTCGGTCGAATCTCTAGCACTTGCCTCCTGACCTCGCGCAAGGTGACGAGGTCAGTGCGCAGTTCATCACCAAGCGAGTTGGCCAAGCCGCCATCGACAGAGTCAATCCTGACAGTAGCCAAGGGCCCAAACGGGCACAAGCGGTGGTGCCTTTTCAAGTTTTGTCATCGGTTTTGATAATTTTCATTTCCGATGACAAAACATGAGAAGACGAGCCCCGAGCTGCTGTCTGCAGGCTCCCACGGCGGTAGCAGCCCCACGCAAGCACGCCCTCCGACATCGCGATTTCTAGCCCCGTGGCGCGCGTAAGCCTTTGAAATTCTTGGATTCACCTATCGAAATGCGTTTTTTGCTTTTTGTAGGTGAATTGCTCGCAGCCACCGGCTATGTCCGCGAGGTCATCGTGAGTTGCGACTCGCCGTGCTCCGGGTGTGGCCAGCCTTCGAGCGCTTCGTCCCGGGACCCCGCCGATACTCAGACACCACCAGTGCTGCATAGATGCACTAGTTAATAAAACTAAATATCTCACATGAGGAGGGGTATTTGGCGATGCTTGCTCGCTAATACTGGATGTCCATGCAGTTCTTTCATCGAATGAACATTCGGAGAGCGAAATGCAGGACGAGCAGTACTTGGCGAGGCTTCGGACCCACTGGAAAACGCCTCGTCGCTTCTAAAGCGACGTTTGTGGTCCCCTCGATTTCCTGAGCCAGTCAGAAGTAGAGGTTGGGGAACAGTTTGACACGGTACTAGACCGGAGGGATTCGGCCGAGAGCTTCATGGGGTCGGTGGTGGTTGTAGCGGTGCAGCCAGTCGGCCGTCATGTCGCGCACTTCCTGCAAGCTGTTGAACACGTAGCAGTCGAGCACCTCGGTGCGGTAGGTCTTGTTGAATCGTTCGACATAGGCGTTTTGCGTGGGCTTTCCGGGTTGGATGTGCTGCAAGGCGATGCCCTTGTTCTGAGCCCACTGGGCCAGGGCGTGCGCGATGAACTCGGGGCCGTTGTCCAGGCGAATCGACAGCGGCGCACCGTGCACCTCCACCAGTTCATTCAAGGCCCGGATGACGCGCGCAGCCGGCAGGCTGGTGTCGACCTCGATGCGCAGGCCTTCACGGTTGAACTCGTCGATGACGTTGAAGGTCCTGAAGCGCCGCCCCGACCACAGCGCGTCTGCCATGAAGTCGCAGCTCCAGCCCTGGTTGGGCTGGCCGGCGGCGTGCAGGGGCTGTTTGATGCGCGCAGGCAGCCGCTTCTTGCCGCGCCGGGGCAGGTTCAGCCGCAGTTCGCAGTACACGCGCCAGAGCACCGTCTTGCCCCAGGGCTTGCCCTGATGGCGGGCGCTGTCGTACAGCAGCCCGAAGCCGTGGCGCGGGTTCAATGTCATGTAGGCCTGGATGAAGGTGATGACCCCGGAGTCGTCGCGTGCGACGGGCCGGTAACGCAGCGTGGAGCGGGCAATGCCGCTGGCCTGGCAGGCCCGTCGCTCGCTCATGCCATGCTCGGCCACGAGGGCCTGCACGACCATCTCGCGACGCTCCGGGGTCAGAGCTTTCGGTCAACGACATCCTTGAGTGCGTGGTGCATGAGCGCCAGGTCTGCGTACATGCGTTTGAGCTTGGCGTTCTCGTCCTGCAGCTGGCGCAGCTGCGACAGGTGCGAA
The DNA here is from genome assembly GCF_011388215.1 of Hydrogenophaga crocea. Taxonomy (NCBI): domain Bacteria; kingdom Pseudomonadati; phylum Pseudomonadota; class Betaproteobacteria; order Burkholderiales; family Comamonadaceae; genus Hydrogenophaga; species Hydrogenophaga crocea. The sequence goes on along the minus strand of NZ_CP049989.1, from coordinate 2,924,165 downwards.
ACCGTCATGCCCGAGAACTGGCTCTTCCACTTGTAGTACGTCGGCTCGCTCACGCCGTGCTTCCTGCACGTCTCGCCGACCTTCGCACCCATCTCGACCTCCTTGAGGATGCCGACTATCTGCGCTTCACTGAATCTGGACTTCGTCATGTAGAGACTCCGCTTGGGGGGATTCTCTACCTCCGGGTGGTTCAGGTTTTCGAGGGGACCACATGGTCATTTCCGAACTAGCGTTATCGCTGCCTCAGTAACTCTAAACAGTGCGCATGGACAGCACTTAGAGAAGCACAGTCCTTCATCCAGCAGAAATGAGGCAGCGGACCCGGAAGCCCGCCGCCTATGGTCAACTTAGTTGCGGTTCGGAGAAGGAGCCCAAAGAGCTTTTTGGGTTGGCCAAACGCTCCTCCTCCTCTTCGCGCCGATATGCCAACCGATAGAGGATTGGCAGCACTAGGAGTGTTAATGCTGTCGACGACAGGATGCCACCAATCACCACAGTCGCAAGCGGTCGCTGCACCTCGGCACCCGTCCCGGTCGCAATCGCCATAGGAACAAAGCCGAGAGAGGCCACGAGCGCGGTCATGAGTACTGGGCGGAGCCGCGTGAGAGCGCCTTCGAAGATGGCTTGGTCCAGTGTCGCGCCCCCTTCGCGAAGATTGCGTATGAAAGAAATCATCACCAAGCCGTTGAGGACGGCGACACCCGACAACGCAATAAAGCCAACAGCCGCAGAGATGGACAAGGGTATGCCGCGCATCCAAAGCGCCAGAATGCCTCCAGTCAAGGCAAAGGGGATTCCGGTGAACACAATGAGCCCGTCGCGCACGTTGCCAAACATGGCGAACAACAACGTGAACACCAGAAGAAGCGCCACAGGCACGACGATTTGGAGTCGCTGCGTCGCGGACTGCAAATTCTCAAACTGACCACCCCAGGTCGTCCAATAGCCCGGGGGGATGCGCACCTTCTCCTGCAAGGCAGTTCCGGCCTCTTCCACAAAAGAGCCCATGTCGCGACCGCGCACGTTTGCGCTGACAACGATGCGACGCTTGCCGTCTTCACGACTGACCTGGTTGGGCCCGGGTGCGACTTCGAGAGAGGCTAGCTCCGACAACGGGATAAATGACACGCGCGAGCTTCCGTCTGCCTGAGTTGCCGCGGGCAACGTCACCGGCAGGCGGCGGATAGAGTCCAAATCGGAGCGCATTCGCTCTGGCAACCGAACCATGATATCGAAGCGTCGGTCACCCTCGAAGAGGGTCCCGGCGCTGCGCCCGCCAATGGCCGTTGCGATGGTGTCCTGGATGTCGCCCACGTTAACGCCGTAGCGAGCCGCTTTGTCGCGGTCGATATTGATAGACAACACGGGCAGGCCCGTCGTCTGCTCAACGTTGACCTCACTTGCTCCCGAGATAGAGCCCAGTACGGCCGCAATCTCCTGAGCGGTCTTGTTGAGAACATCCATGTCGTCGCCGAAGACCTTCACGGCAACGTCAGCACGGACCCCCGAAATCAGCTCGTTGAAGCGCAGTTGAATCGGTTGCGAGAACTCGTAGTTGTTGCCAGGCAGCTCTGCCACCCGTTGCTGCACTGCCTCCACCAACTGCTGACGTGTGCGCTTCGGGCTCGGCCATTGGCTCTCAGGCTTGAGCATGACATACGCGTCAGAGATGTTCGGGGGCATCGGGTCAGATGCAATCTCTGCCGTTCCTGTGCGAGCGAACACTCGCTCAATTTCCGGAAACTCCGCCTTCAGGGTTCGCTCCAGTTGTTGCTGCATCTGCACAGACTGGGAGAGGCTGGTCCCGGGAATGCGAAGCGCCTGAATGGCAAAGTCACCTTCGTTCAAGTTCGGGATGAACTCGCTCCCCAGGCGCGTTGCCAGCAAACCAGACAGAACGACCGCGACCCCGGCCACAGTAAGCACGACGGCCTTGGCGTTCATGGCGCGTGTGAGCAACGGGTGATAGGCCCGTCGCGCCCAACCCATGACCCGGTTTTCCTTCTCGCCCACTTTGTTGCCGATGAACAAGGCGACGGCGGCAGGGATAAAGGTGATGGACAGAATCATGGCACCGAGCAACGCAATCACCACGGTGAGCGCCATCGGATGGAACATCTTGCCTTCAACGCCCGTAAGCGCAAAGATGGGCAGGTAGACCACCATGATGATGAGCTGCCCGTAGAGCAACGGTCGACGCGCCTCTTGGGAGGCGGAAAACACTTCGTGAAAGCGTTCTGTACGGGTAAGTGGTCGGCCGAGTCGTTCCTGTGCGTGGGAGAGGCGGCGAACGCAGTTCTCTACGATGACCACCGCCCCATCAACAATGATGCCGAAGTCAAGCGCCCCCAAACTCATCAGGTTCGCGCTGACCTTCTGACTCACCATGCCGGTGAAGGTGAATAGCATGGACAGGGGAATGACCATCGCTGTCAGCAAGGCGGCTCGAATGTTGCCTAAGAAGAGGAACAACACCACGATGACCAGCACCGCGCCTTCAAAGAGGTTCTTCTTGACGGTTGCAATCGCCTTATCAACGAGCACTGTGCGGTCGTAGACAGTGATGGCGTGCACACCGTCCGGAAGATTTCCGTTGATTTCCTCCATCTTCTTGGCGACAGCCTGAGCAACAGTCCGACTGTTTTCGCCAATCAACATGAACACAGTGCCCAGCACGACCTCACGACCGTTGTCCGTGGCCGCGCCTGTTCTCAGGTCTTGACCAATCTCGACTTCGGCCACATCGCGAATGCGAACGGGGGTACCCCCGCTGTTGGCAAGCACCACGTTGCGAAGGTCGTCGAGGCTTCCTGCTTGGCCAGGTGCGCGAATGAGGTACTGCTCGCCTCTGCGCTCGATGTACCCGGCGCCGACGTTGGCATTGTTGCGCTCGAGGGCCTGCACCACATCGTTGAGCGTTAGGCCGTAGGCCAACAGTCGCTCGGGAAGCGGCGCAACTTGAAACTGACGTTCATGGCCACCGATTGAGTTGATTTCCGTGACGCCAGGAACGTTGCGCAGCTGCGGTTTGATAATCCAGTCTTGGATGACCCTTAGGTCAGTCGCCGTGTATGGGGTACCGTCGGGCTTCTTGGCACCATCTTCAGCCTCGACAGTCCACAGGAAGATTTCACCCAGTCCTGTCGATATGGGGCCCACATTGGGCCGGATACCGTCCGGCAGTGCACCCACCGCTCCCTGCAGGCGCTCGTTGACCAACTGGCGGGCAAAATAGATATCCGTTCCGTCCTTGAAGATGACCGTGACCTGGGATAGACCGTAGCGCGAAAGGGAGCGGGTTTGCTGCAGGCCAGGCAGCCCGGCCATGACCGTTTCAATCGGGAAAGTCACGCGCTGCTCGGTCTCCAGGGGGGAGTAGCCCGGAGCGGCCGTGTTGATTTGTACTTGGACGTTCGTGATGTCCGGTACTGCGTCAATGGAGAGACGCTGAAAGTTGTAGACACCCAGGCCGACCATGCCGAGCACGGCGAGCATGACCAGCCACCGTTGCTCGATGGCAAAGCGAATGATTCGTTCAAACATGAATGGGCTGCTTTCAGTGGGCGTGCGTTGCAGAGCCCTTGCCCTGTTCAGATTTCACGACAAAACTGCCATTCGCCGCGTAGGCCTCACCGGCCTTTAGGCCGTCCAGAATCTCGACTCGCTGTCCATCGGAGCGACCGACACGCACGGGTCGAGCTTGAAATCCACCATCTACGCGCACGAAAACGGAAAGCTTGTCTTCTACGGTTTGAAGCGCCGACGAATCGACCGTTACGGCAGATGCCGTATCGTTGTCGTTCGTGAGAACTTCCACCGTGACAAAGAGGCCGGGGCGCCACGCTCCTTTGGGGTTGCTCAGCTCTACGCGAGCGGGAGCGGTGCGGGTCTGCGCTCCGATGAGAGAGCCCACGAAAGCAATCTTCCCTTCGGCGACCACATCCGCAGCGTCTGCCTTGACTCGAACGCGCTCCCCGACCAGTACCTTGGATAGGTCACCGGCGCCAACACTCATCTCCGCCCACACAGTGGACAGGTCCGACAACGTGAACACGTTGGTGTCTTCGCCGACTGCCTCCCCAATTGCGATGTGCTTCTCGACGACCACCGCGTCAAACGGTGCGCGTAGCTCGACTGTTCCCAAGGCGCTGGCGTTCGCCGACGCGCCGAGGGTCTTCAGCTTCTGAGATGCGTTCGCCTGCGCAATTTCCGCTTCGCGCAGGGCTTGCCGCGCCTGCAGAACGTCTTGCTCGGGAGAAATCTTCTGCTCCCACAACGTACGCTCGCGCTCGTAAGTAGCCTGGGCGAGTTCGCGCCTGCGTTGAGCGGCCTGGAGCTCTGAGCGAACTTCAGAGACCGCGCTACTGGAGATGACCGCAAGAACCTGCCCCTTGGAGACCCTCTGACCAAGGTTGGCGCTGACGCGCTCGACGACCCCAGCAGCCCGCGGAACAATGTGCGCGGTTCGGTCTTCGTTGAAGCGGATTTCTCCCGGAAGCTGCAATGACGTTCTGATGACCGCAGAAGAGCTGTCCTTCACTTCGATGTTCGCAGCTGCGATTTGCGCATCCGTCAGCGCCACCTTCTCATCATCGTGCCCGCCGCCCTCCGCACCCTCTTTGGATGCAGAGTCTGATTCTGGCTTCGCATCTCCCTTGGGCGTTTCTTCATGACCATGTCCATCGCCTTCGGCTTCCACAGCCTTCGAGCTTTCTTGCCCGTGACCATGACCATCGCCTTCTGCGTGGCTACCACCCCCTCGAAGGATGAACGCCGCGCCTACAGCCCCAAGGAGCAGAACCACAACAATGATGACTAGGTGCTTTCGGCTCAGTTTCGAGCCGGAGGATTCAGGCGTGTCCATGGCAGATTCAAGGTTGAGAAGTGTTGGTTCCGAGCAGGCGTGCGACATCTGCCACCGCTCGATGTGATTCGCCCATTGAACGCAGGTACTGAGCTCTGGCTTGGAGCAGCGTGCGCTGCGCATCGAGCACATCCAAGAACTCGAACTTTCCAAGCTCGAAGCCTTGAGTAGCGGAGCTGAATGCCAACTCGGCCGCTGGAAGGATTTCTGACCGAACGGCCATCACTTCCTCTGAGGCGATGGAGAGTCGTTGTCGAGCAATGGCAAGGTCAGCGCGGAGCCGAAGCTCGAGCGCACGAGCCTCGTCTTCCGACTTGTCTCGGCGACGAAGCGCCTCGACAAGGTTGCCGCGGTTCGAGTCGAACACAGGAAGTGGGATGGAAACACCTACGATGGCCAGCGAGCGCCCGTCTTGCTGGGCGCGTTGCATGCCTAGGCTCACGGAGATGTCTGGCGTTCGTTTCGCTTGCTCCAGGTCGGCCAAAGCTCGCAGGCGTGCTGTCTCCAATCTGGCCAACCGCATCGTTGGCGAACTCTCCACTCGCGCCTGCAACTCCTCGATGGGGGGTAGCGACGGCAACTGCAGCGCGTTGCCGTCAAGCGCCTGAAAGCTCGGTCCGCCGGCAAGGAGCGCGCGCAGTTCTTGCAACTGGGCGGATAGCTCGCCCTGCGCCTGCGCTAGTTCCAGACGAACATTGGCCTCCGCTACCTTAGACCGCGTCTCTTCCAAAGGGGATACCTTCCCCGCTTGAACCCGCTTCGAAGCCGCCGCGCTGCCTGTCTGCGCAATACCCAGCGACTCTTGCGCCAGACGCACCCGCTCCTGAGACAAGAGAGTTGCCAAGTATGCGGCTGTCACCTCCGACTGCAGTTGTGCGGCCTTCATATCTCGCTGCACACGCGCTGCGTCAAGCGCTCGTTCGGCCGCGGCGATGCGCGCTGCTCGCTTGCCACCCAGTTCAATGGGTTGGCTCAGGGTGACAGTGGTGGTTCGATTCCCAGAACGCAGGTCCTCAACCTCAACATCCAGGGAGGGGTTTTGAAACACTCCCGCCTGCGTCAAAGCGCCCTGAGCAGCTTCCACTTCGCGCATCGCAGCCGAGATGGCCGGATTGTTGTTCTGTGCCAGGCTCCAAGCAGCGCCTAGCGTGAGAGGAAGCGAGTCCGCCGAACGCGTAACCAGTCGATTGTCGGGTCCACCTGCAAGGCCGCTTAACTCCCTAGATGGGGGAATGAAGGTACTTGCCTCCGCCGTCTGCGCTTGCGCAGATGAAATCACCCCCGCCGCCAGCACAAGGGCTAGAGGCACCAACTTACCGGGCATTTAAATCTCCCATTGACCTGGCGAACCAGTGGCTCGACTTGCTTGATGCGTCGAGCGGCCAAAAGCCGGACCTCCTTGAAGGAGCGTCCGGCCAACTCATTCAGTCAGTGAGGAGCCGAATCAACGGCGATAGAGGGGGTTCTTACTCACGTAAACCCGATACCCCTCGCCGGCCAGGCTTGCAGGGGCGAACTTTGCGAGTTCCCAGGAGCGGGCATCCAGTCCGTTGAAGGTCCAGGCGAACTTCTGTCCTCCCGCGCCTTGGAAGACAACGGTTTCGCCGTAGGTGATGTTGGCGTACTTGGTGTTGGTGACATCCACCACGCGGGCCTGGGCTGCTTCGCCGCCAGGTTGGCCGTAAATGGACTGACCGTTGCGGAAGGTCTCGGCAGAGGCAACGCCTGCGAGCGAGCTGGCGAGCGCGACGGAGACGGCGGCAAAACGAAGGGTATGGAGCTTGTTCAAGGTAAACCTCTCAAGTGGGTCAGATGGCCTCAAGACCGAGGCCGTGGTCGCCTCTCGGCACTGACACGCACTTTAGAAAAGTGACCTCAACAGACTGAAGACCGGAGAATGACAAATCAGTCATGTTGGTCTTCTCTCAAAGCATGAGACGGTTCTCACGCCTGCCCGGCGGCTAGGTCAGGACTCCGATGTCTTGGAGCTCCCGAGAACCAATCCCACTTTCGTCACACCTTCTGAGGAGGACGCTATCGGCCGACCACCGTGCATTCGGGCGATGGCCGCCACAATCGCAAGACCGAGCCCGTGGTTGCGATTTGCGTTGCTCCTCGCCATGTCCGCACGAAAAAAGCGGTCAAAGAGGCGGGGAAGCGCTGCTGGTTCGATGGTGCTGCCACGGTTCTCAACTTGGATGGAGACCTCATTCGGCGAGGACGAGTTGATGAGAACGCGGACTTCGGAGCCGGAGCTGGCGTACCTGGACGCGTTGCCAATCAGGTTGGAGAGCGCCCTCTGCAGCAATGAGACATCGAATTCGCCGACTGCATCGCCGACCACGACAAGGCTGAGCCCCGCGTCTTCTAGGGCGGCCTCGTGGTAGTCAGCCACCTGCTTGACCACAGCCGCCAAACTGGGTGTATGAACCCGTCGCGCAACCGCGCCTCGGTCCGCCTGGGAAAGGAACAACATGTCCTGCACGATGCCGGTTATGCGCTGCAGGTCCTCCAGACTCGAGCCGAGGGTATCGCGCAGCTCCTCCACGCTCTTTGCTGAGGAAAGAGCCAGCTCGGCACCGCTTGTCAACGTCGCGAGCGGCGTCATCAGTTCGTGGGCGACGTCAGCATTAAATCCTTCGAGGTGCTCGTAAGAGGCGTCAAGACGGGCAAGAAGGTCATTGAACTGCGCGACAAGAGGCGCCAGCTCACCCGGCTGGTTTGAGCCGTCCAGGCGACGATGCAACGAGTCCGCAGCCAAGCCTTGAACCTGCGTCGACAGCTCTCGCAGGGGCCGAAGTCCCAACCAGACAAGCAGGTAGCCACCACAAGAGACCAGCAATGTGCCACCCAGAGCGGCGAACACCAGAGCCGCGGCGATGCGCTCTAGGAGAGATTGGTCTTTTCGAATGTCCTGCGACAACGTGACCTGAAAAGGTCTGTGGCCGGCGACTGGGGAAGCTAGTTCGAACTCGATGAGTCTGCGCTGAGAGGTGGCGCTCGGAACAACGTCTTCGAAGAACACGGTTCCCTCGGCACGAAGAACCCTGAGACCGAACTCAGAATGTCCGACCTTGAAGTCCCTCAACTTGTGCCCCAACATCTTCTCGTCGCCGGTGCTCAGCGCCTCTGACGCGAAGTGTTCAAGGAGGCCCTTCTTATGAGCCAGTTCTTCCAGCTGGTGGCTCCTGAACGCATAGAAGGTGGCCGCGTAGATGGCAATGCAAACCGCAAGCAATCCGAAAAAGCTCTGCAGGGCTAGCCAAAGAGAGAGCCTGCTACCGAGAGTCTTTGGAACGCGGGAGTTCATTCATCCCGCGCCTCGAGCACGTAGCCCATACCGCGCACCGTGTGTATCAGAGGACGATGAAAGGGCTCGTCGACCTTGGACCTCAAGCGCCGAACCGCAGCGTCTATTACGTTCGTGTTGCTGTCGAAATTCATGTCCCAGACCTGGGCCGCAATCTCGGTGCGCGACAAAACTTGACCTTCATGGCGCATTAGCAGGGACAAAAGCCCGAACTCCTGGACGGTGAGCTGCAGTTTTTGACCGCAACGAGTCGCCTTTCGGCCAATCAGGTCGAGCTCTAGGTCGTGGACCTGGAGAAGACGGACTGGCTCAGGTTCGCTGGGGCCTTTTGTTCGTCGAAGAAGCGCCTGGATACGAGCGGCAAGCTCTGAGAAAGCAAACGGCTTGACGAGGTAGTCATCCGCGCCACTCTGAAGACCTCGAACCCGGTCTTCGACTTTGACTCGAGCAGTCAACATGACGACCGGGGTTCGCTTGCTCTGGCGTAGTGCAGCCAGTAGTCCTAGCCCGTCGATGCCTGGAAGCATTCCGTCCAGGACTATTAAGTCGTAGTCCGACTCCATCGCCAGGTGCAACCCGTCGATTCCGTTGTGAGCAAGGTCTACCACGTAGCCTTCCTCCTGCAAGCCCCTGCGGATGTACTCCGCAAGCTTCACTTCATCCTCGATAACCAGCAGTTTCATGAGCGCCTGTTCTGTCGCCGGCCCACGGTATACCACGGGCCCCAAAAAGAGACTCCAGCAGGCCAAAAAACGTTCACGCGGGCTGCTCGAAGGCAACCCGCGTGAACAAGACCAGCGGCAAGAGCTAGTCAGGGTCCCCGCTCATGGGGCCCATGCAACTTAGAAGATGTGGCGCAGGCCAACCTGGTAACCCGACGAGTTCTCGCCACCCAGCATGCCCGCCGGCGCGGAGCCCAGAACGGAGCTACGCGCCGCGCCCTTGTTGGTGATGCGGCTGAGCGTCGTGTAGACCGCGGTCCGCTTGGACAGGTCGTGCACGTAGCCAATTGCCAGGCGGGTGCTGTCGTCTCCATCCGCATAGCCAGAACCCAGGGGGCCACCCGAGCGGTTGGCACGCGTGTAGCCGGCGCGAATCGTGCCAGTGGCCACAGGGATGCTCGCGCCAATCGAGATGTCTTGCGTCTTGCGCGCACCCCAGGTCTTCACGTCGTACAGGGTATGCAACGTAGCAAAGCCGAAGTTGTAGTTGAACTTGACGTTGTAGTGCTTGAAGTCAGAGGGCGTACCGACGTCGGTAATGCCGTAGGCAATGCCCGCATCCAAGGCTTGGTTCTTGTAGCCAAGCAAGCCACCCGTGTAGCGGTTGCCCACCACGCCTTCACCGGCCGAAATCTGCACCTGGCCGTAGACACCACCCATCGTCGGCAGGAAGTAGCTCACCGCATTGTCGGCACGCACCAGCGTGGTGGCAGCGCTGCCGAGGTTGGAGCCGCCGCCATACAGGAAGATGCCACGCGAGCCAATGCCCACGATGCCAAATTCGTCACCCAGACCGTTGGTGAAGGTGGGCGTGTAGTCGCGACCAAGCCGGACTTCGCCGAAGCCACCGCTCAGGCTCACTGTCGAGCGACGGCCAAAGTACTTGGCAGCGTCAGCCGTGCCGCTGTCCACGTTGAGCTGCGACTCGAGGTGGAAGCTCGCACGCAGACCACCGCCGAGGTCTTCGACGCCTCGCATACCCCAACGGCTGGTCGTGTTGTCGCCAGATGCCATTTGGGTTTCAGAACCGGCCGAACCGTTCTTCACCGAGCGGACCGACGCGTCTACGACGCCGAAAAGCGTCACGGACGACTGGGCGCTGGCCAGGGTGGAAATAGACGCCAGCGCCGCGAGCGCCAGTAAAGTCCTTTTCATATTGCTTGCTCCAAGGTTGGGTTATTGAGCACCTCACAGGTGTCCTCCCGCTTTCTAGGGACCGGAAGAACAGGGTGCGACCGCAAGACTATGGGCGTGCAAGAGAAATGACTGAGTCAAGCGGGCAGGCAAGCGCAATCGCTAGCGAATCCACCAACATCAGACTCACATCGTCACTCTGTGACCACTCGGTGTTGGTTCGGTATCAATGCATCACCGAAATAACTGCCAGATGACTTCTCTGTAACGGACGCGCAAGCATCTCGAAACCGCACTCTCGATAGATTTGGAAGACCTCGAATACGCGCCGCATCGACCCGACGCGCAAACCATCTATTGAGTCGGAGAACATGCGACGACAGGACGTTCAGCTCTTAGCGCTAGCAAGACAAGGTGACCACGACGCGCTTTGCGAAGTTGGTCTGCGCTACCTTAAAGGGGCAAAGGGATTCCCCAAGTACACGGAGTTGGGCCTTGAGTACCTTTCCCATCAAGGCCTGTCGAAGTCGGACCGCGCGCCTCGCATCATTGCCGAGAGCCTTCCACTAGGCGAACTGGTCCAGCGCTCGCAGTTGATAGCACTTACCTCGGCCGCACATCTTGGTTCACGCTCCGCCTGCCTCAAGCTCGGCGTCTGGAGAGCTCTAACCAGGAGTGACCCTGACTCCGCCCGGCGCATGTGGTCGCAGGCGAGTCAGATGGGATGTGAGAACGCCTCTCGGGCCTTGGATGCGTATCACGAAAGCCCGAACCCACTGCTGTCTGCTCTCACCGTTTTGGTTGAACTTCCCGAAGTCGATGTGAGCGCATCGGTGTCTTGGGCTCTAGCGCAAGCCGTGTCCGCCTCCGAAGTACCTCTTCTGTTACGAAACCTAGAGTTCGCAGTCGCACTTCCAGTGGGGAACAACCCGGCGCTTTGCGACGCCGTGTGCGACGCGATGATGAGCCTACAAAGGCTTCGCACGTCAATGCCGGCCTTGGACAGCAGCCGCCTACAGTCGATTCTCGAAGACTGCGTTCGGCGCGGCAACTCCGCTGCAGCGCTCATCCTCGGTCGAGCAATGTGCGGCATCGACACAGCATTTGCTGACTCAACCAACCTGGCACCAAAGCGCAACTTGCGCGGAGGAACGGCACTTCTTCTCCGTGCCGCTGATGCGGGGATGAGCGATGCATGGCTTCTACTCCACCACGTCCATGCGGACGGCCAGGGGTCTGTCGCCAATCCGCAGGCTGCACGCTTCTTCCTGGAGAAAGCCGCCGGCACCGGGAACGTCAATGCACAGCGGCAACTGGGAGCGCTGATTCTCAAATCAGCAATCGACGCCAGCGAGTTCGAGTTGGGCATGCATTGGATGTCTCAGGCCTCCTCCCAGGGAGATGCCATCGCCAAAAGCCTTCTGCGCAGCTTTGTCCTGCCCGTCCATGGCAGTGACCTTGAGGCGGAACGGGCAATCAATGAGGTGATGCGCATCGACCCGTGGGTCGCTCATAAGCTCAGGGCATCGAGGAATTTCGGCTTGACCAAAACGGAGGCCATGAGTGTCGACTTGGTCTCAGGCATCCGGTCCTGGGGATTGGTGGTGTCAAACGACGCTGCCGACCAGAGAATCCGGACCCGCTTCAGCAGGACCATTCCCGCGCTTGAGACAAGGTACATGGAGCAACTGCGTGAGTCCGTCGACTTCATTCGCATGTCTAGCGAGAACGGCGCCATCGTCAATGGAGAACGTCGACAACGGCCTCACACCCTCCGATACGTTCTTGAGCGAATCAGCGTTGACGAATCTGTCTTCTTCGCTCAGGTACCAACGTCGAAGATATCGTCCTTTCGCCAAGGCGCGAGTTGGGCGCACGGAGTTCGCAGCACCCTCCGCTCCGCGCTGGTCAGCACCTAGCCTCCTGACAGGAACGTAATCTCTCCGCGCGACTTTGGTCACCACCTGATTGATACCTTACAGCTGTACTCGCGTACCCGGGCAAGAAGTCTGAGTCCGGAACTCCACAAGGAATCAATCAAATGAAAATTAAGCTCTCCATCGCTGCCCTCTGCATGACCGCCTCGTCCGCGTTTGCTGGTCACGCAGCGCAAGAGGCCGCCAAGAGCATCGTTCCTCTCAAGGACGGTGGCGCTCTTTACGTCTTCAACGATGGCAAGATGGCGAAGGAAGACCGCTATGGCCGCGCGCAGTCGCTCAAGATGAATCAGGTGTTGGAGACTTCGGACGGGAAGTCCATCACTGTGACGAGCAACGAGGTTGCCCTGCTCAACTCGTTGCTGATGGAAGGTCACAGCGGCAACTGACTGCCGCCTCCCCCTATCTGCTTCAGCTCCTAATGGCCAAACTCCAGCACAAACGTGTTGGAGCTCGGCCTTGTCAGCACCTTCACTCCTCCGCGGTGCGCTCTCATGATGGCTTTGGTGATGGCCAACCCAAGGCCCAAGCCTTCACCCGGGTCCCTTGCGTCATTCGGTAGGCGAACAAATCGGTCGAAGAGGGCAGCTTGAGCGTCAGCAGGTATCGGCAGGCCGCGATTGGTGACTGCCAAGCTCACCTGCTCGTACTCAGCCGCTATCTCGATAGTCACCACCGAGTCGGCATCTGCATGTCGAATGGCGTTCGACAGTAGGTTGCTCACGGCGCGTCGAATCATCAGGCGGTCACCCCTTACCCACGCATCCCCCCGCACGTCAAACCTCAGACTCTTGTCGTTTGCCACCTCTTCGTAGAAGTCGACTAGCGAGCGGGACTCACTGGCCAGATTCACTTGCGACACAGATGGCAACGCGTGGAGGTTCTCCGTCTTCGCCAGGAACAGCATGTCTGCAATCGTCCTGGCGAGGTCCTGCAGCTCTTCAGATATTGTTCCCAAGGTGTTCCGGTACTCCGCACTCGACCTGGGTTGAGCCAAGGTGACCTGGGCCGCAGTCAACAAGTTGCTCACAGGCGTCCTCATCTCGTGCGCTAGGTTGGAGGAGAACGAACTCAATCGGTCAAAGTCACTTTGTAAGCGCTCTAACATTCCATTCAATGAACGCGACAGGTCTGACATCTCTGATGGCCATCGACGTGACGGCATCCTCTCCGAGAGGCGGTTCGCGTTGAGCTTCTCTGCTCGGTTCATCATCGCGGTCAGCGGGCTGAGCCCACCGCGGCTTGCAATCCAACCTAGAAGCGTTCCTACCAGGACAGAGAAGACGACATACACAATGGTCTTTGCGGCAAGACTGTCAAGGAAGAGGCTGTGCTGTCGAGTGTCGACCGCTGCTATCACCGACACTCCTTCCTGAGGTTGCCCAGGTAGAGATACATCGAATCTTTGCGCGTAGAGGCTATGTGCCTCATGACGCAACTTCACCAATTTATTGCTCGATGTGAGCGCGTCCAGCATGCTAGACGGAATCTGCATGTCTCCCTGTTCAAATCGACGCCCCTGTCGGTCGGTGATTCCAATGTACAGACCGACATGTCCGCGGGACGAGTACTCCAGCCTGCTTCGCAGCTCCTCCTTTGACGAGCTCAGCTTGGCCATATCTCTGACCAGCTGGACCTTCCCCTGCAGAAGCGACCTGTCTAGCTCATGAAAGCGGTTGCTCGTCTCTCGAAAGACAAGCCACGAGAAGCCAGCCAGAACTAGGACCAGAACTCCGGCAAACAGTGCGGTCAGACGAAAGGTGAGCGACATGGCCTTATCGCGTCATCAGGACTCTGGCTCATCGAGAACATATCCCATTCCACGAATGGTTCTGAGCAGCTTGCAGCTGAAGCCGTCGTCGATTTTTCCTCTCAGACGGCCTACTGCCACGACGATGACATTGCTCTCGCTGTCAAAGTTGATGTCCCACATGAGTGAGGCTATCAATGTCCTCGGAAGCACCTCCCCCTGCCGACGCATGAACAACTCGAGGAGGCCAAACTCTTTGGCGGTCAAGTCAAGACGCTTCCCCGCACGGGTTACCCGACGGCGCACGAGGTCCAGTTGTAGGTCGGCCACCTGAAGCACAGTGTCCTCTTGCATCTGACTTCCTCGGCGAGTTATGGACTTAATCCTCGCGAGGAGCTCGGAGAAGGAGAACGGTTTGACCAGATAGTCGTCTGCACCGAGCTCCAAGCCCTTCACGCGGTCTTCCACGCTGTCTCTCGCTGTCAGGTACAGGACGGGGATTTGCTTCTTCTTACGTCGAAGCGAGCTCAGGACCGACCACCCATCAATGCCTGGCAGGTTGACATCAAGGATGACCAGGTCGTAGTCGCCTTCAGTTGCTTCGTGCAGTCCGTCGACCCCGTTGCGCATCAGCTCAGTGAAGTAGCCCGCTTCTCTAAGACCTTGTCTCAGGTACTCGCCTGTGTGGAGCTCGTCTTCGACTATCAATATCTTCATGCCAACGCCTTCTGTTCGCGGCAGTTTGGCATGTCGTTTTCGCCATTCTTGAAGATGACGAACATGTAATTCATCAGTCAGGGCTGCGTTTTCCTAGCGATAGAAATGCCTCACGTTCGATGTCATCAGAGACCTCTGTTGATGGCTACGAGGCCTAAGGGAGCCGTCTCGACGAGGGTTTTTGCTGGACCAGCGAGCGCTCCAAGTCCTTGTCACGCCGCGTCATCAAGCCCTTGTTCGCGGCAGCCGCTCCCAGGCATCCCACGCTTCGCATGTTCTCCAAGCCGCTCCCTCAGGCACCATCAAGGGTTACCCCATGCGGGCAGTCACTTAGAGATACCGCTGAGTTCCTTTGGACGTTGCGTTCTCCATACACGTCGCCCGTGTTGCGACCAACCCGACTCGCGCTTTCCGCTCGAACTCGGTTCTCTTCAGACGGGACACACCTCCTTCAACAAGATGTGTATGCGGCTTACGAGACGGAACTGGACGATGGTTCACAACTGCAACTCCAGGCCGCTCAACTCAACCCACATTGAAGGTCACCAATGAAGCTCAATCTCTCCCAGGTCGTTGCTGCCACCTGCCTGGCTTCTCTGCCCGTCATCGCCAGCGCCGAACTCAGCGCCAACATCAGTTTGGCAAGCAACTACAAGACCCGCGGTCAGGACCAGGACCTCCGCAAGGGCCAGCTGCGCCCAGCTCTCCAGGGTGGCTTTGACTACAGCCACTCGAGCGGCTTCTATGCCGGCAACTGGAATTCCACGGTCAACTTCTCTACGGGTGCGGATGGTCCGACGGCGAATCTCGAAAGCGATTTCTATGCCGGCTACAAGCTGTCCAGCGGCTACCTATCCTGGGACTTCGGCGCTATCCGCTACCAGTACACGGGTGCGAGTGCGGCCAACACCAATGAACTCTACGTTGGCTTGGGCATCGGCCCTGTGGTTGCCAAGTACTACCACACGGTGTCTACCGATTACTTCAACGCGGCCGGAGCTGCCGGCGGCTCCGGTCTGAAGGGCAAAGGGACGGGGTACCTGAACGTGTCATACGCCCAAGAAATCATGCCCGCGCTGACATTGAAGGCATCAGTGGGCTACACCTCCTACAGCAGTGACATCTCCGCTCCCAACTATGTCGACTACAGCATCGGCGCGGCTTACGACCTTGGCGACGGGTTCTCTGTTTCGGGCGCGCTGGTGGGCGCTACTCGGAAGAACGACTACCTCGGCAAGGCCGACGGCAAGTCGGTCAATGCGAACACCGTGGTTGTGATGTTTACCAAGGCGATGTAAGACTGGCTATCTACGTCGAACAGACCAACAAAAAGGGCCCTGCGTCGCTAGACGCAGGGCCTTAACCCACTGGGAAGCACAAAATGGAGCAAGCGTGGCGCAACGCCGAAGCGAAGCGCCCTTGAAAATCAGAACGTGTGACGCACGCCGACCGAGTAGCCAGTTGCGCTGTCGCCGGCAGCAATCAGCGGGGCGGTCAAGGACGAAGAGGAGACCGCGAAGCCGCGCGATGCATTGTTGTCGTTGCTCACGCGGGCAAGCATGCCGTACACCACGGTGCGCTTGGACAACTTGTGAAAGTAGCCCAGAGCCAGCTTGGAGGAATCCGCGTCGTCAACATTCTGGGTGTTGAAGCGCGTGTAACCGACACGGAATTCACCGGCCTGACCGAGGGGAGCCGAGGCACCTAGGGTGTATGCGTTCACGCCTCGACCCGCGCCGCGCTCCGTCGCAATCAGGACCATGGGTTTGACCACTCCGAAGTCGTAGGAGGCGCCGATGTTGGTGGCCTTGTAAGTCACCGCAGTAGCGGCAGTTCCCGCGTCGAGCTGAGCATAGCCGAGCGCCACCTCAAGAGGGCTCGCCTGGTACGAAACGCGGGCCGAGACGATATTGCCACGGTCGTTGTTCGGCTGATTGCTCGGACGCTCACCAAACGAGTACTGCAGCTGCCCTTGGAGTCCGCCAATGTTAGGGCTGATGTAGGCGATGATGTTGCTCGAGCGCTTGGGGTGGCTTCCTTCCGCAGTACCTTCAGCTGCCGCGGCGCCACCCAACATGTTGTTCAGGCCATTGCCACCAACGCCGATGTCGCCAAAGGGGTCGAAGGACTCGACGTTGAGGTACGAGGCGAGCTTGTCGCGACCCAGACGAACTTCACCGAAGCCACCAAGAAGGCTGATGGTGGAGCGGCGGTCAAAGCGGTAGGAGGTGCCACCGTTATCCACAGCAAGCGAGCCTTCAAGCCAGAAGCCTGCTTTTAGGCCACCGCCAAGGTCCTCGATGCCTCGGAAGCCCAACCGGCTGCTGGACTGCTCGCCGCTTGCCAGGCCCGTGACATTGGCGCTGTCGCTCGAGAGGCGGGTGACCGATGCGTCGACGACGCCAAACATGGTGACGCTGCTTTGCGCGGAGGCGGCTGCACAGGTTGCCAGGACCGATAGGACGATGAGGGTGTGTTTCATGTCGTTCGTTGCTTCACTATTGGATTGAGCTGCGCTCCAGAGCGGGACAATTCGTATCCAGACTCTGAAACCAACATCTCTTTGTGAGATGCCACGAACGAGTAGACCCAGCGTATATGACAGTACGGGGTCAAAGAAGAGCTTGGCGCCCTCGGCACCACAACTTTTTTTAGTATCTAACTTGAATGTGACGCGAAAGTGACTTTGACGATACGTTCGAGCGACCGCACGCCCCGTACTGAAGAATCCGCTGTGTAGCTCCAATAGGTGGGCTCCAAGAAATGAGGCAGGCTCTATGTCCCAACAGTCCCGGAACAGCACCGAAACTCACGACCAACACGACCACCCTCCCGGTGACTCGAGCGCTCATAGAGGTCACTCACACGGGGGGGTCTTCGGGCCCAACACTGAAGCGGTGTTCGCTGTCTTGTGCGGCACGATGCTCGCTGCAGGTGTTCTTGTTGAGAAGTTCGCGCCCGGCGCGCCCTCTTGGGCAGCGCTAGCCTGCTACCTGAGCGCCTACTTCTTTGGTGGCTTCTACACAGTCCAAGAGGCCATCGAGAATCTGCGAAAAAGGCGATTCGAGATTGACACGTTGATGCTGGTCGCAGCGGCGGGCGCGGCCGCCTTAGGCTCCTGGGCTGAGGGCTCCCTTCTGCTGTTTCTCTTCAGCCTAGGCCACGCTCTGGAGAACTACGCGATGGGTCGGGCGAAGCGCGCAATCGAAGCCCTGGCTGAGCTCGCGCCGGAAACGGCAACTGTGCGTCGTGGAGACGGAGTCGAAGAAGTTTCAGTCGCGGACTTGGCGGTAGGCGACATCGTCTTGGTGCGCCCCAACGAGCGTCTCGCCGCGGACGGCTTCATCGTTGTCGGCTCAACCAGCATCGACCAGGCCCCCGTGACCGGTGAAAGTATTCCTGTAGACAAGCGCCCCGTGACCGACCCCGTCTCAGCGCGCGCCCGTCCCGAAAGCATTGACGCTGCATCGCGCGTGTTCTCAGGAACAATCAATGGAGCGAACGGCATCGAAGTGGAAGTGACTCGCCGCTCGACAGACTCCACACTTGCAAGGGTCGTCAAGATGGTGAGCGAGGCGGAGACACGAAAGTCCGCCACGCAGCGCTTTACCGATAAGTTCGAACGCGTGTTCGTCCCTGCAGTTTTGGTGTTGGCCGTACTGTTGCTGTTTGCATGGGTGGTGGTCGACGAGCCGTTTCGCGACAGCTTCTATCGAGCGATGGCAGTGCTGGTCGCAGCAAGCCCGTGTGCCTTGGCAATTGCGACA
The DNA here is from genome assembly GCF_011388215.1 of Hydrogenophaga crocea. NCBI lineage: Bacteria > Pseudomonadati > Pseudomonadota > Betaproteobacteria > Burkholderiales > Comamonadaceae > Hydrogenophaga > Hydrogenophaga crocea. The sequence continues at coordinate 2,905,964 of NZ_CP049989.1, read as the reverse complement.
CCGAGCGCGGTGCTCTCAGGTATTGCAAGAGCTGCCCGTGGTGGAGTTCTTATCAAAGGTGGCGCGCCGCTAGAAGAGCTTGGCTCGCTGAACGCGATGGCTTTCGACAAGACGGGTACGCTGACCGAGGGCAGGCCGCGCATCACAGACGTCATACCAGCAGCCGGAGTCAGCGAGGCTGAGCTCCTTACCGTTGCCGTGGCGGTGGAGTCACTCAGCGACCATCCATTGGCGGCAGCCATTGCGCGAGATGGGAGGCAACGTCTTGCAAACGTCAACTCAAACATCCCTGAGGCCAGTGACTTGGAGAACCTGATTGGTCGGGGTGTCAAGGCTCGCTTCCAAGGGGAGCCGGTCTGGATTGGCAAGGCCGAACTGTTCGGTACCGACGGCGTGGCTCCTCTAGGCGCTGCAGCGGCGAATGCTATTTCCACGCTGCGCGACCATGGGCGCACCAGCATGGTGATTCGACTAGGAGAGCGGGACTTGGGAGCCATTGGTTTGATGGACACGCCTCGCGCCGGTGCCACCGAGACGCTGCAAAGGTTGCGCTCCCTCGGCATCGGCCGAATGGTCATGGTTTCCGGCGACCATCAGAAGGTCGCAAGCGCCGTCGCAGCGCAGGTGGGCCTAGATGAGGCATGGGGTGACCTAATGCCTGAAGGCAAGGTCCATGCAATCCGAAAGCTCCGTGCAGAAGCCAAGGTCGCAATGGTGGGCGACGGAGTCAACGACGCGCCCGCGATGGCCAACGCAACAGTAGGCATTGCCATGGGAGCTGCCGGCTCAGATGTGGCGCTTGAGACCGCAGATGTCGCCCTTATGGCGGATAAGCTGGAAGTGCTCCCGTTCGCAGTGGGCCTCAGCCGTCAAACCCACTCCATCATCCGTCAAAACGTCTTTGTGAGCTTGGGCATCGTTGCCTTCCTGGTGCCAGCCACCATCATGGGTCTCGGCATCGGTCCTGCGGTCGCCGTGCACGAGGGCTCCACCTTGTTAGTGGTATTCAACGCCTTGCGCCTACTTGCATATCGCAAGTCATAGTTGGGGGGGAACCTCCACGTGAAGAGCGCGCAGTCTTGCAGTTGCGAGCCATTCATTACCCAGGAGAACCATGCTGCCGCGCGTGAAACCTCATGCAGCCGCCTCCAGCATCTTGACGACTTCTCTCTTTCCCACCCCGCGTAGCGCAAGTACCTTGGCCTTTTGCTTCTCGCGCGGCTCCACTTGGCCAGACTCCCACTTGTAGACCGACAGGCTGGAGACACCAAGTAACGTCGCCATTTGCGCTTGTGTAAGGCCGAGCTTGGCTCTCATCGCGGCGAATGCCTCAGCGTTGTAGACGACTTTCCGCCCAGGCTTGGCACGTGGCTCGTCATTTGTTGAACGCATCACTGCGCCGGCACCGGTTCCCACCGCTTTTAGCCTGCGAGCTAGGTCCTTGTTCTCGGACTGAAGGCTCTTCAAGTCTCGCTTAAGAGCCGCAATTTCGCTGCGATGCCCTGCAGTCGTTTTGCGCAGCAAGGTCAGCTCGCTCTTCAGCTCTTTACGAGCTACCCGTGCGATTTCTCGCTTCAGTGAGTCGGCGAATGTAGTCATTGGATTTTTCAGTAAAGTTGGTCAGGGTAGCAGACGGCAAGACATGTTTAGGTTGAACTACGTCTAACCCCTCGATACTCACGGTCGGTTTCCTTAGAAGGGCGCAGGCGAAAGGAGCACCATGGTGGGACCAGGTCCGCGGTAAACCTGTCGACCAGTCGCCGCGACCCGAACCGCCTAGAAATCTGGAGATGCCTTTCCGACGCGGTAGGCGTCAGGCGTCAGGCGCCAGCTCCAGCGCGCGCTGCTCCATGAACGACGGGGGTGGTCCAGGAACGAGTAGTAATGTTGAACGCTTCACAGCGGCATTCTGTCGCTCTTCCGAGGGGCTCACAATGTGCAATCTTTACGGGACGCCGAGATGGACCGTTCAAGCTTTTCGCGGGACAGAACCGCAAAGTCTTCCCGGTGCTGCCCTACTGGGCTGCTGCCGCTTGTGGTCCCCTCGATTTCCTGAGCCAGTCAGAAGTAGAGGTTGGGGAACAGTTTGACACGGTACTCAACCGGTGGGATTCGGCCGAGAGCTTCATGGGGTCGGTGGTGGTTGTAGCGGTGCAGCCAGTCGGCCGTCATGTCGCGCACTTCCTGCAAGCTGTTGAACACGTAGCAGTCGAGCACCTCGGTGCGGTAGGTCTTGTTGAATCGTTCGACATAGGCGTTTTGCGTGGGCTTTCCGGGTTGGATGTGCTGCAAGGCGATGCCCTTGTTCTGAGCCCACTGGGCCAGGGCGTGCGCGATGAACTCGGGGCCGTTGTCCAGGCGAATCGACAGCGGCGCACCGTGCACCTCCACCAGTTCATTCAAGGCCCGGATGACGCGCGCAGCCGGCAGGCTGGTGTCGACCTCGATGCGCAGGCCTTCACGGTTGAACTCGTCGATGACGTTGAAGGTCCTGAAGCGCCGCCCCGACCACAGCGCGTCTGCCATGAAGTCGCAGCTCCAGCCCTGGTTGGGCTGGCCGGCGGCGTGCAGGGGCTGTTTGATGCGCGCAGGCAGCCGCTTCTTGCCGCGCCGGGGCAGGTTCAGCCGCAGTTCGCAGTACACGCGCCAGAGCACCGTCTTGCCCCAGGGCTTGCCCTGATGGCGGGCGCTGTCGTACAGCAGCCCGAAGCCGTGGCGCGGGTTCAATGTCATGTAGGCCTGGATGAAGGTGATGACCCCGGAGTCGTCGCGTGCGACGGGCCGGTAACGCAGCGTGGAGCGGGCAATGCCGCTGGCCTGGCAGGCCCGTCGCTCGCTCATGCCATGCTCGGCCACGAGGGCCTGCACGACCATCTCGCGACGCTCCGGGGTCAGAGCTTTCGGTCAACGACATCCTTGAGTGCGTGGTGCATGAGCGCCAGGTCTGCGTACATGCGTTTGAGCTTGGCGTTCTCGTCCTGCAGCTGGCGCAGCTGCGACAGGTGCGAAACCGTCATGCCCGAGAACTGGCTCTTCCACTTGTAGTACGTCGGCTCGCTCACGCCGTGCTTCCTGCACGTCTCGCCGACCTTCGCACCCATCTCGACCTCCTTGAGGATGCCGACTATCTGCGCTTCACTGAATCTGGACTTCGTCATGTAGAGACTCCGCTTGGGGGGATTCTCTACCTCCGGGTGGTTCAGGTTTTCGAGGGGACCACAAGCCGGGGACGACCAGACGCGGGGCGGCTCATCAAGCTTTCTCACCGGTTTTGAGATTTCTCATATCCATTGAGAAAACGTGAGAAGCCCGTGCGCTCCGGAACCATCGCAAAGCTCGCGGTGTGGTCCAAGTCGCACGGAAACCCCTGCCCGCAGCCCCCGGCTTGGGCCCTGACATAGCGCGCAACGCATTGAAAACATTGGATTCACCTATCGGAATGCGTTTTCCACTTTTGGTAGGTGAATTGGTCAATGTCACCGGCAAGGGCTGCCCCTTGCAGGTGGGTATTGCCAAGGCGATGGCCTCAAAGGGGTAGGTAAGCCCTGGAGCGCCGAAGCAACTCAGCGTCAAACAGACGAATCCATTCACGGTTGGTGAAGCCGGAGCATCCTAGCCTGAGCATCGGGCCATACGGTCCTGTGCCTGTCAGCAGGTGGCACCGCGCATTCAGGATGTGCGAGGTGCTCATCGACCCCAAACGCACGGCTGTTCCGTCGGCGCACTCCCACTCGGGTGTCAACATGTCGTTCTCCTACTCCACGACGCAGCGGGCGGTATTGCGTCTGGCTCTTCAGGCATCGAGTCCCGGTACCCGCCGCGCGCTAAGCACCCGCGAAAGCCTTGCGCACGTTGCAACGAGCTCTACCAATTCGCCCCGCTTGAGCGAACTCCAGTCACCCTCGAAAGAATCCCGCCGAACAACGAGCTGTTGCCCGTCTGCATCCTCGGCCAGGAGGTAGTCGGGGTCGACGTCCAGCCCAAGCACTGTTGCCACTACTCGCCTAGTGGGTTGGTCTTGCATGGTCGTCGTCCACTACTGGAAAAACGCAGCCGGTTGAGGATTCCAACGAGGACAAGTCGCTCAGGTGAACTTGTTTTGAGGAGGGTCCCGCCACATCAATACGCGACGATGCACGTGCGCGTTGGTTCAGCGTAGCAAAGCTGCCTTCTCCGCGGCGCCAACTTGACGAACGGATGGAGATTGATAGTGGAAGTTCGCCACGTGTTGGTGGACGCAACGCGAACTCCGCCAACCTTTGATGGACTGCCTCGTCAGATGCAGTCGTATCTGGACCTTTTGGCCGCCAAAGCGAGTGGACAAGCGCAGCCAGTCCTTGGCTGAATCCACATCGAAGCCCTCGGAAACGAGGGCTTTTTTGTTGCGCGCGCTGAAGCCATCATGGCGTACCTTCACTGCCTCTGCGTGCACCATGAGCCCCTCTGACGACGCCTCCCTGGTCCTGGTCGAACGCCCGCAGTCGGGCTGCGCCCTGGTCATCCTCAACCGTCCGCGCGTGCGCAACGCGCTGTCCATGGCATTGCGGCGCCAACTGGTTCAGGTCTTTGCTGACCTGCGCGAAGACACCGCGCTGCGCGCGGTGGTGCTCACGGGCGCGGGCGATGCCTTTTGCGCGGGTCTGGACCTCAAGGAACTCGGCGGCGCGCGCGACCCCGGCAGCACCATCCAGTCAGGCCCGCAGGAAGACCCCACCCACGCCATCAAGGACTTCCCCTGGCCGGTGATCGCCGCGGTCAATGGTCCGGCCATCACGGGTGGCTTCGAGCTTGCGCTGGCCTGCGACTTCCTGGTTGCCTCGACCCGGGCGCGTTTTGCCGACACGCATGCGCGTGTGGGCGTGATGCCGGGCTGGGGCCTGTCGCAGAAGCTTCAGCGCCTGATCGGTGTGGGGCGCGCCAAGGAAATGGCCTTCACGGGCAATTTCATCGACGCGCAGCAGGCCTTGGCCTGGGGCCTGGTGAACCGTGTGGTGACGCCTGAGGCGCTGCTGTCGCAGAGCCTGCAGCTCGCGGCCGACATGGCGGGTGTGCTGCCGCAGGCCTTGCGCACCTACAAGGCGCTGATTGACGAGGGCGGCGCGCTGCCGCTGGGCGAGGCCTTGCAACTCGAGCGCGAGCGTTGCAAGCAATGGGCGCAGCGCATGGACGCTGGCGCGGTCGAGGCGCAGCGCCAGGCCGTGATCGAGCGCGGCCGCGGACAGACCTGAAGGCCCGGGCCGGGGGCCGCTCAGGGTATGGCGGCGAGTGCGTCTAGCACGGCCGTGGCGTTCAGGTGATCGGTGAGGGCGCGCGGGCCGGTATCGCGCAGCGGAGGCACCAGGCCGAGACAGGGTGCGGCGATGTGGGCACGCAGGGCCGAGAGGTTTTCTCGCGCCCACGGCATTTCGGGGGGCAGGGTGTTGCCCACCCAGCCCGCCAGCGGCAGGCGGCGCGCGCGGATCGCGTCCGCGCTGAGCAAGGCATGGTTGAGGCAACCCAGGCGCAGCCCCACCACCAGCACCACGGGCAGACCGAGCGCGGCCGCAAGGTCGGCGCTGTCCCAGGTGTCGGTGAGCGGCACGCGCCAGCCGCCCACCCCTTCCACCACCACGCAGTCGGCGCGCGCCGCGGCGCGGCGCACCGCGTCGAGCACCGCGTGCGGCGCGATCGCCGCGCCTTCGAGCGCGGCCGCGATGTGGGGCGCACACGCGGCGCGCAGCTGCAGCGGGCCGATGTCGGCCTCGTCCAGCGGCAGCGCACAGGCTTCGCGCAGCCGCAGCACATCGGCATTGATCCAGCGGCCGTCGATGTGCTCCAGTCCTGCGGCCACAGGCTTGACCGGCGCCACCCGCCAGCCGTGCTGCTGCAGCAGCCAGACCAGGCCCGCGCTCACCACCGTCTTGCCCACGCCGGTGTCGGTGCCGGTGACGAAGAAGCCCCTCATCGCCCCGCCGGCCTCGCGGGCGGAGACCAGCCGTGCGCGCAGGCCTGCAGCGCCTGGAGCAGCCGGTCGACGTCGTCGCGGGTGTGCCCGGCGCACAGCGTGATGCGCAGGCGGGCCGTGCCCGCCGGCACCGAAGGCGGCCGGATGCCGGCCACGCGGATTCCGGCGCGCGCCAGGCGTTCGCTCAGGTCCATGGCCGCGGCGTTGTCGCCCACGATCAGCGGTTGCACCGGCGTGTCGGTGCGGGGCGCGTGCCAACCCAGCGCCGGGTGTTGCGCGCACAGCCGGGCGAGGCCCGCATGCAGGCGCGATTGCAGCAGCGCCAGCCGCTCGCGCCGCACGCTGCCATCGGGGCCTTCGATGAGGTCGAGGCTCGTGAGCTGCGCCTGGACCAGTGCGGGCGGCACGGCGGTGCTGAAGAGGTGGGCGCGCGCGGCCTGCAGCAGGTACTCGCCCACCGTGGGCTCGGCCACCACGAAGGCGCCGGCCAGGCCCGCGGCCTTGCCCAGCGTGCCCATGAGGATCAGGCGCGGGCTCGACAGGCCGAGCCGCTCGAGCGTGCCGCGGCCGCGGGCACCCAGCACGCCGAAGCCGTGGGCGTCGTCCACCACCACCCACGCGTCGAAACGTTCGGCCAGCATCAGGATGTCGGCCAGCGGCGCGATGTCGCCATCCATGCTGAACACCGCGTCGGTGGCGATGAGCTTGATGCGGGCCTGGCTTTGCATGAGCTGCGCACGCAGCGTGCACAGGTCGGCGTGCGGATAGGGCGTGACCCGCGCGCGCGACAGGCGTGCTCCGTCGATGAGCGAGGCGTGGTTCAGGCGCTCCGAAAAGATCTCGGTGTCGGCATCGCACAGCGTGGACAGCACCGCGATGTTGGCCATGTAGCCGCACGAGAAGCCCAGCACGCGCGCGCCCGGGATGTGCGGTGCGTACCAGGCCGCAAGCCGCTCTTCGAGCCGGTGGTGCAGTTCGCTGTGGCCGCTCACCAGGGGCGAGGCGCCCGCGCCCGCGCCGTGGTGTTGCGCGCCGTCGGCCAGGGCCTGCACCAGCGCGGGGTGCGAGGCCAGGCCCAGGTAGTCGTTGGCGCAGAACATCAGCAGCTCACGCTTGCCACCGTCGGGGCGGCGCATGGTCTGGCGTGTGGCTGTGGGTGTCTGCGCGCGGTGGCGTTCGCGCCGTTCGCCGCGCGCCTCGATTGCGGCCAGCCGCGCCTTCAGGTGCTCAATCAACATGGTTCAGGGTGTCGCGCACGGCGGCCGACAGAAAGGCCGCGGCGGGCCGGTCGATGAGGTAGGGCGGCATCATGTACACGGTGGACCCGATGGGCCGGATCAGCAGCTCGCGCTCGCGCGCGGCCCGGTGGAAGCGCTCGGCGAAACCGGGCGCGGCATCGGCCACGTCGAAGGCCAGGATGCTGCCCTGCTGGCGCAGGTGGCGCACGCGCGGGTGCTGTGCAAAGTCCGCGAATGCCTCTGCCAGCAGCGCGGCCTGGGCGGCGTTGCGCTCCAGCACGCCGTCGTGGGCGAAACGGTCGAGCACCGCGTTGGCGGCGGCGCAGGCCAGCGGGTTGCCGGTGTAGGAATGCGAGTGCAGGAAGCCGCGCGCGGTGTCTTCGCTCCAGAAGCTGCGGTAGACCTCGTCGGTGGTGAGCACCACGGACAAGGGCAGGGTGCCGCCGCTCAGCCCCTTGGCCAGCAGGATGAAGTCGGGCCAGTCGGTGCGCGCCTGCTCGAACGCGAAGAAGCTGCCGGTGCGGCCGCAGCCCACGGCGATCTCGTCGGCGATCAGGTGCACGCCGTGCGCGCTGCACAGCGCGCGCACGCCGCGCAGGTACGAGGGGCGGTGCATCACCATGCCCGCGGCGCACTGCACCAGCGGCTCGACGATGAGGGCTGCGATCTGATCGTGGCGGCGCTGCAGCAGCCGTTCCAGCTCGCGCAAGGCCGCGGCCTCCTGCGCCGGGCCCGCGCGGCTGTCGGGCGAGGCCACCACATGGGCGCGCAGCAGCAGCGGGTCGTAGGCGTCGCGAAACAGCGCCACGTCGGTCACCGCGAGCGCGCCCAGGGTCTCGCCGTGGTAGCCGTTGCGCAGGCAGACGAAGCCGCGCTTGCCGCTGAGGCCGCGGTTGCGCCAGCTGTGAAAGCTCATCTTGAGCGCAATCTCCACGGCCGAGGCGCCGTCGCTGGCGAAGAAACAGTGGCCCAGCGCACCGCCCGTGAGCGCCGACAGCTTCTCGCCCAACAGCACCGCGGGCGGGTGCGTGCAGCCCGCGAGCATGGCGTGCGGCAGCTGGTCGAGCTGATTGCGGATCGCCAGGTTGAGGCCGGCGTCGCTGTGGCCGAAGAGGTTGACCCACCACGAGCTGTTGGCGTCGTAGTAGCGCCGGCCCGCGGCGTCGAACAGCCAGGGCCCTTCGCCGCGCAGCAGGGGCAGCGGCGGCGTGCGCGCGGCGCGCGCCATCTGCGTGCAGGGGTGCCACAGCGCGGCGAGGCTGCGCCGCTGCCAGGGCTCGTTGGCCTGCGGGGACGGGTGGGCTGGCCGGGTGTCGGGGGGCGCTGCGCTCATGGGGGCCCGGTTGTAGCCGAGCCCACCGCGTTCCCGCGCGGCCGTTCATGATGATTCGATCGCGGATCGGCCCGTCCGCGCGCGGGCGCCTCAGCCGCCTTCGTCGCGCGCCTGCGCGTAGCGCGCGAGGCCGCCGAGCACGACCGACATGCCGGCCTGGCCGATCTCGGCCGCCATCTCGGCCTGCGCCGCGGCCACGGCCTGGCCGAACGCGTCGAGCCAGGCCAGGCCGGCCACGGTGAAACAGACCACGCGCGCGCGCTTGTCGGCGGGATCGGGCTGGCGCTCGACCAGGCCCAGCGCCTCGCACTGGTCGATGAGTTCGGTCATGGCGGCGTTGGTCATGGCCGCGCGGCGTGCGAGCTCGGTGATGCGCGTGCCGTGCAGGTCGAGGTGGCGCGTGAGGTTCACGTGCGAGCGCCGGGTCTGCGTCTGGCCGGCCTCGCGCAACAGCTCGAGCACGCGCTCTTCGAAGCGGCGCAGCGCGTTGTCGAGCACGCGGCCCGGGTTGTGCTGGCGCCAGCGGAAGTCGTCGTCGGGGGCGGAGGGCGGGCTCATGCTGGGGCTAACCCGGATGCGGGCGGCATTATGCTTAGGTAACCTAAATAAATCGGAACTCAAGCTGAAAGATAACGGATGGCGGACGATCTGTTCGATGTGCTGATCGCGGGCGGCGGCCCTTGCGGCCTGATGCTGGCCAACGAGCTGGGCCGCCGCGGCGTGCGTTGCCTGCTGGTCGACAGCAAGCCCGGCACGGCCTTCAACCCGCAGGCCAACGCCACGCAGGCGCGCACCATGGAGCACTTCCGCCGCCTGGGCTTTGCCGACGAGGTGCGTGCCCAGGGCCTGCCGGCCGATCACCCGACCGACATCGCCTACTTTACGCGCTACGCGCGCCACGAGCTCGCGCGCATCCGCCTGCCCACCGCGGCGCAGGCGCGCGAGCAGGTGAAGACGCTCACGGGCTCGTGGAGCGCGGCCGAGCTGCCGCACCGCGTGTCGCAGAAGTTCGTCGAGCAGACGCTGCTGCGCCACGCCCGGGCCTGGCCCGTCAACACGCTGCGCTACGGCTGCGCGCTCGACAGCTTCCACGACGACGGCGAGCACGTGCACGCCACGCTGCGCCCGGCCGATGGCGGTGCGCCCGAAACGGTGCGCGCGCGTTTTCTCGTGGGCGCGGATGGCGCGCGCAGCGGCGTGCGGCGCCAGCTCGGCATCGAGTGGGGTGGCGTCACCGGCATCCAGCGCGACTTCATGGGCGGGCGCATGCTCGCGGTCTACCTGCGCTCGCCGCAGCTCGCGCAGGTGCTGCCGCGCGAGCGCGCATGGATGTACGTCTCGGTGAACCACGAGCGCCGCGCCTTCATGGCCTGCGTCGACGGCGTGGCCGAGTACGCCTTCCACGCCGCGCTGCGGCCCGACGAAGACGCCGATGCCTGGAGCGAGGCCGACGCGCAGCGCGTGTTCGCCGAGGTGGTGGGCGAGGCCGTGCCCATCGAGGTGCTGTCCATGGGCACCTGGCTCGCGGGACACGCGCTGGTGGCGCAGCGCCTCCGGCGCGGGCGGGTGTTCATCGCGGGCGATGCCGCGCACCTGTTCACGCCCACGGGCGGCCTGGGCTACAACACCGCGGTCGAAGACGCGGTGAACCTGGCCTGGAAGCTCGCGGGTGTGCTGCGCGGCCAGGCGCCCGATGCGCTGCTCGACAGCTACGAGGCCGAGCGCCGGCCGCTGGCCGAGCGCAACACCGCCTACGCGCGCCGCTTCGCCGATTCGGTGGGCCTGTTCACCGCGCGGCCCGAACTCGAGGAAGACTCGCCGCGCGGCGAGGCCGAGCGCGCCGCCGCGGGGCGCCACCTCGACCAGCACGCGCGGCTCGAATTCAACATTCCGGGCGTGACCTTCGGCGGCCGCTACGACGCCTCGCCCGTGATCGTGCGCGACGGCGCGCCCTTGCCGCCCGACGAGCCCAACGTTTACGTGCCCACCGCGAGCCCGGGCGGTCGCCCGCCACACGCCTGGCTCGACGACGGCCGTTCGCTGTTCGATCTGTTCCACACCGAATGGACCCTGCTCGCACTCGGGCCCGACGCGCCCGACACCGGGGCCTTCGAGGCCGTGGCCCGCGAATGGGGCCTGGACCTGCGCGTGCTGCGCCTGCCGCAGCCGTCGCTGCGCGCGCTCTATGAGGCGCCGCTCGCGCTGATCCGCCCCGACCAGATCGTGGCCTGGCGCGGCGACAGCGCCGCCGCGGCGCGGGCGGTGCTCGCGCAGGTCACGGCCCGCGCGCCGGCGCCCTAGCGCGGCGGCGGCGCCGGCCCGTCGCTCGCGTCCAGCGCCTGCGCCAGGAAGTCGATCAGCAGCCGCACCTTGGGCGCCACGTGGCGGCGCGTCGGGTACACCGCGTACACGCCGAGTTCGACCGCGTGCCAGCCCGGCATGAGCGCCACCAGCGCGCCGCTGCGCAGGTGCGGGTCCACCAGGAACGAGGGCTGCAGGATCAGGCCCTGGCCCTGCAGCGCGGCCTGCACGCAGGTGTCGCCGTTGTTGCTGCGCAGCCGGCCCTGCACCTTCACGGCCGTGGGCCCGTCCGGGCCTTCGAAGTGCCAGAGGTCGCCGCTGGAGAACAAGGTGTAGGCGATGCAGTCGTGCCGCGCGATATCGGCTGGGTGTTGCGGCGCACCGCGCGCAGCCACATAGCCGGGCGAAGCGCACAGCAGCAGCCGGGTGCCTGCGAGCCGGCGGCTGATCAGCGTGGAGGCGGGCAGTTGCGCGATGCGCACCGCGAGGTCGAAGCCTTCGTCCACCAGATCCACCACGCGGTCCGACAGGGTCACCTCGAGCGTCAGCGCCGGGTGGCGCGCCATGAAGCGCGGCCACAGCGGCGCCAGGCGCTGCTGGCCGTAGCTGAACGGCACGTTCACGCGCAGCGTGCCCCGTGCCTCGCCCGCACCCGCGGTGATCTCGGCCTCGGCCTCGTCCACCTCGGCCAGCACGGCCTTGCAACGCGCGTGGAAGGTCTCGCCCTCGGCCGTGAGCGAGAGCCGGCGCGTGGTGCGGTGGAGCAGGCGCACGCCCAGGCGGCGCTCGAGTTCGGCCACGTGGCGCGACACCGCGGCCTTGGACATCCCCAGCGCGTCCGACGCGGCCACGAAGCTGCCCGCGTCGACCACGGCCGCGAACACGTGCATCTCCTGGAAGCGGTCCATGGGCGCTCCTTTGTACCGAAAATCGGAACAGTATGTCACCTAAACCTCGGTTTATCTGCTGAGGCGCAATACCTACAGTGGAGGCTTCGGTGCGAGCCCCGGCCGCACCCGCTTCACAGGAGCCCCGCATGAACCGCCTGCCCACCGTCTTCATCTCCCACGGCGCGCCCACCTTTGCGCTCGAACCGGGCCGCGCCGGCCCTGCGCTCGCGGCCCTGGGCCGCGCGCTGCCACGCCCGCGCGCCGTGCTGGTCGTCTCGCCACACTGGATGAGCACCGTGCCCCTGGTGGGCACCGCCAGCCGGCCCGAGACCGTGCACGACTTCGGCGGTTTTCCGGCCGCGCTCTACCGCCTGCAATACCCGGTGAGCGGCGCGCCCGCCGAGGCCCAGCGGGCGTTCGATCTGCTTGTCGCGGCCGGCTGGTCGCCCCGCAGCGACGCGCAGCGCGGCCTCGACCACGGCGCCTGGGTGCCGTTGATGCACCTCTACCCCGAGGCCGATGTGCCGGTGTTCCAGGTCTCGCTGCCCGCGCGGCTGGACAGCGCCAGCGCCTGGGCCCTGGGCCAGGCGCTCGCGCCGCTGGCCGACGAAGGCGTGCTCATCGTGGGCAGCGGCAGCCTCACGCACAACCTCTACGAATTCCGCGCCGGCGATCCGCGCGAGGCCGCCTATGCGCGCGAGTTCAGCGACTGGGTGCGCGAAGCCGTGCTGCAGCGCGACGACGAGCGCCTGCTGCACACGCTCTCGCGCGCGCCGCATGCGCAGCGCGCCCACCCCACCACCGAGCACTTCCTGCCTTTGCTCGTGGCCGCGGGCGCGGCCGCGCCGCAGCGCGCGGTGAGCGTGATCGAAGGCGGCATCGAACACGGTGTGCTCGCCATGGACGGCTACGTGTTCGGCGCCGTGGAGAGCGCCTGAGGGCGCGCCTGCCATGGGCACGCCACTGCGTCTCGAACCCCGGGCCACCCGCGTGGGCGACGCGCCCGCGCTGACGCCGGGCTACGCGGTGCTCGCGGCGCACAACTTTCCGGGCGGGCGCGTCACGGCGCTCGGGATCGAGCGCGCGATCGAGCACGTCGAAGAGGCGATCATGGCCGCGGGCCCCCTGCCCGGGGCCGGTGGCCCGCTGGCGCTGCAGGACATGGCCGTGGCCAGCCTGTTCGAGGCCATCGCGCCCGGCCAGGCCACGCTCGACCTCGATGCCGTGGAGCGCGCGTTCTCGGCGCTCGCCGACCACGCCCAGGGCAGCGTGGTGGCCGGCCGCCAGGTGCCGACCGACATCGCCTCGGCCGCGCGCCTGGTGTGGCTGCGCGAGCTGCTGCACCACGGGCGCTACAGCGGCCTCAGCCTGGGCTGAGCAGCGGCCGCAGCGCCGCGGGCGGGGCGCGTTCGTCGAGCCGGCTGAGTTGCGCCACCTGGGCCAGAAAACCCTCGCGGTCCGCGCGCACCGGCCCGAGGTAGCGCAGCACCCCGGCGGGCCGCAAGACCGCCACGCTCGGGAAGGCGGTGATGCCGAGTTCGTCGGCGTCGAGCCCCGCGTCCTCGATGTCCACCCAGCGCAGCCGCGGGCCGGCCAGCGTGTCGGCCACGGCGGTGAAGGCGCGGCACTGCGTGCACCAGTCGGCGCACAGCACGAGCACGTGCACATCGGCGGGAAGGGTGGGGGTGTTCATGCCTGGCAGAGAGTGGCGCCGGGGCGGGCGGGTTCCACCGGGCCGTGGCTGCCCCGGGTTTAAGCTGGTCCCTGCTTTGAACCGGAATGGGTCGAAGTTTGATCTGTTCGGGTCGAAATCGACCTTCTAGCATCCCCCGCAATGCCCGGCCGCAGAGCCCGGCAGAGGAGACAAGCGTGACCCTGAAAGGCCTCAAAACCGGCGAGAAGACGCTGCTGGACCACGTGTTCTGGGCCAGCGGCATTTCGCGCGACGCGCTCGCCGCGGCCTCGTCGTTTTCCAAGACCCGCGCGAATGCCGCCGTGGCCGAGCTGCTCGAACAGGGCCTGCTCGAGCAGACCGGCGAGCAGATGAGCACCGGTGGCCGCCGCGCCGAAACCCTGCGCCTGAGCCGCAGCCTGGGCGTGCTGATCGGCGTTGCCGTCGGCGCCACCGGGCTGGAGGTCGGCGTCCTGAGCCCCGACCTGGCGCTGCTGGCCCACCACAGCGAGCCCGCCGACGTGCGCGATGGCCCCGTGCCCATGCTCGCGCGCATCCGCACCCTCATGCGCGAGCTGCTGGCCCGCTGCGGCGTGCCGCCGCGCCAGGTGATCGCCATCGGCATCGGTCTGCCGGGCCCGGTCGATTTCGACAGCGGCCAGCTCGTGAACCCGCCGCTCATGCCCGCCTGGGACGCCTATTCCATCCGCGACGACATCGCCACCGACTTCAGCGCGCCGGTTTTCGTGGACAACGACGTCAACGTGATGGCGCTGGGCGAGCTGTGGCGCATGCAGCGCGGTCTGCAGAACTTCCTCGTGGTCAAGGTGGGCACGGGCATCGGTTGCGGCGTGGTCTGCCATGGGCAGGTCTACCGCGGCGCGAACGGCTCGGCCGGCGATGTGGGCCACATCTGCGTGGTGCCCGAGGGCCCGCGCTGCCACTGCGGCAACCTGGGCTGCGTCGAGGCCATGGCCGCGGGCCCGGCCATCGCGCGCATGGCCACCGAAGCCGCCGAGGCCGGGCAGAGCCCCCGCCTGGCGCGGCTCATCGCCGAGCGCGGCGCGCTGCGCCTGCAGGACGTGGCCGAGGCCTGCCGCGCGGGTGACATGGCGGCCACCCAGGCGGTGCAGCGCGCGGGCGCGCACGTGGGGCAGATGCTCGCCTCGGTGGTGAACTTCTTCAACCCCTCGCACGTGTTCATCGGCGGTGGCATCACGCGCGTGGGGCCGCTGTTTCTCGCGGCGGTGCGCCAGAGCGTGTACCAGCGCTCGCTCGCGCTTTCCACCCGCCACCTCGAGATCCAGTACACGCCGCTGGGCGAACGCGCCGGCCTGATCGGCGCGGCGGTGCTCGCCATGCAGGAAAGCCTGCGCCGCCTGGAGGTCGCGTGAGCGCCGGCGCGCCGGCGACCGGGCGCGTGCAGGTGTCGCTGCGCGGCATCGTCAAGCGCTTCGGACCGGTGCAGGTGCTGCACGGGGTCGATCTGGCGTTCGAGCCCGGCCACGTCTACGGCCTGCTGGGCGAGAACGGCGCGGGCAAGTCCACGCTCATGAAGATCCTTGCGGGCTACGAGGCGCCGAGCGAGGGCAGCCTGGCGGTGAATGGGCGCACCGTGGCCTTCGACGGGCCGCGCGCTGCCGAGGCTCAGGGCATCGTGCTGATCCACCAGGAGTTCAACCTCGCCGAAGACCTCACGGTGGCGCAGAACATCTTTCTGGGTCACGAGCCGCGCCGCGGCCTCTGGCTCGACGACGCCGCCATGCGCGCCACCGCGCGCCGCGTGCTCGACGAGGTCGGCCTGCCCCAGGTGGACCCCGACACGCGGGTGCGCGAACTCATCGTGGCCGAGCGCCAGCTGGTGGAGATCGCGAAGGCGCTGTCGCGCCAGGCGCGCGTGCTCGTGATGGACGAACCCACGGCCACGCTCACGCCCGCCGAGACCGGCCGGCTGTTCGCGCTGGTGGCGCGGCTCAAGGCCGAGGGCGTGTGCATCGTCTTCATCTCGCACAAGCTCGACGAGGTCGAGCGCGCCACAGAGACCGTGGTGGTGATGCGCGACGGCCGCGTGGTGGCGCAGCAGCCCACGGCCTCGCTCACGCGCGCGCAGATGGCGAACCTGATGGTAGGCCGCGAGCTCGCCGACCTGTACCCGCCACGCCCCCCCGTGCCCGAGGGCGCGCCGGTGCTGCTGTCGGTGCGCGGCCTGAGCGTGCCCGGCTGGGCCGAGGGCGTGGACTTCGAGGTGCGCGCGGGCGAGGTGTTCGGTTTCGCGGGCCTGGTGGGCGCGGGCCGCACCGAGCTGTTCGAAGGCCTGCTGGGCCTGCGCCCGCGCCGCGCCGACGCGGTGCAGATCGCCGGCCGCGCGCTGCTGCCCCGCTCGCCGCGCGAAGCGGCCGAGGCCGGCCTCACCTACCTCAGCGAAGACCGCAAGGGCCGCGGCCTGCATGTGCGCCTGGGCCTGCGCGAGAACCTCACGCTCATGGCCTTGCACCGCCACGCGCGGCCCTGGCTGCGGCCCGCCAGCGAGCACGGCGCGCTGCAGCAGGCGGTGCGCGATTTCGGCATCCGCTGCGGTTCGCTCGAGGTGCCCGCGGGCTCGCTGTCGGGCGGCAACCAGCAAAAGCTCGCGCTCGCGCGCGTGCTGCACCCCGAACCGCGCGTGGTGGTGCTCGACGAGCCCACGCGCGGCGTGGACATCGGCGCCAAGCGCGAGATCTACGCGCTGATCCGCCGCCTGGCCGACGAAGGCCGCGCGGTGGTGGTGGTGTCGTCCGAACTCATGGAACTCATCGGCCTGTGCCACCGCGTCGCGGTGATGCGCGCGGGCCGGCTGCAGGCCACGCTGTCGGCCGCGCAACTCAACGAACAGGAGCTGATCGCCCATGCCACCGGAACGCACTGACGCGCCCGCCCCGGCCGCCACCCGCCGCTGGCGCCTGCCCCCGCTGGGGCCGTTGCTGGGCCTGCTGTTGCTGTGCATCGCGGGCACGCTGCTCAACCGCGAATTCGCCACCACCGACAACGCGCTCAACGTGCTCACGCGCACCGCCTTCATCGGCATCATCGCCGTGGGCATGTGCTTCGTGATCATCTCGGGCGGCATCGACCTCTCGGTGGGTTCCATGGCCGCGCTGATCGCGGGCGTGACCATCCTGCTGATGAACAAGCTCGCGCCGCTGGGCTGGCCGCCCGCGGCGGTGGTGGTGGCGGGCATGGCCACCGCGGTGCTGCTGGGCGCGCTGTTCGGCCTGGCGCACGGGCTGCTCATCACGCGCGGACGCATCGAGCCCTTCATCGTCACGCTCGGCACGCTGGGCATCTTCCGCGCCTACCTCACCTACTTCGCCGACGGCGGCGCGCTCGCGCTCGACAACACCCTGGCCGACGCCTACGGCCCGGTCTACTACGGCAGCCTGCTCGGCGTGCCGATCCCGGTGTGGGTGTTCGCGCTCGTGGCCATCGCCGGGGCACTGCTGCTCAAGCGCACGGCCTACGGGCGCTACGTGCAGGCCATCGGCTCGAACGAGCAGGTGGCGCGCTACGCCGCGGTCGACGTCGACCGCACCAAGGTGCTCACCTACACCCTGCTCGGCGTGTGCGTGGGCATCGCCACGCTGCTTTACGTGCCGCGCCTGGGCTCGGCCTCGCCCACCACCGGCCTGCTCTGGGAGCTCGAGGCCATCGCCGCGGTGATCGTGGGCGGCACCGCGCTGCGCGGCGGCGCCGGCAGCATCGGCGGCACCGTGGTCGGCGCCATCCTGCTCTCGGTCATCAGCAACATCCTCAACCTCACCAGCATCATCAGCGTGTACCTCAACGCGGCGGTGCAGGGGTTCGTGATCATCGCCGTCGCATTCATGCAGCGGCGGCGTCCCTAGGCTCGACGCAGGAGCCTCGTTTTCCGTCCGCACCACCACCCCTCAAGGAGACAAGCATGAAGCACCGCATCCGACTGCACGCGCTGGCCGCCGTGGCCGCCATCGGCCTGGCCAGCCCCCTGCTGGCACAGGCCCAGAACAAGGTGAACCTGGGCGTGGCCATCCCGGCCGCCACCCACAGCTTCGCCGCCGGCCTGGTGTACTGGGCCAACGAGGCCAAGAAAGAGCTCGAGAAGGACCCGAACATCAAGGTCACCATCAAGACCGCCAGCGGCGCGCCCGAGCAGGCCAACCAGCTGCAGGACCTGGTCACCGCGACCAAGATCGATTCGCTGGTGATCCTGCCCTTCGAGTCGGCCGCGCTCACGCGCCCGGTGCAACAGGTCAAGGCCAAGGGCGTGTACGTCACCGTGGTCGACCGCGGCCTCACCGACACCAGCGCGCAGGACGCCTATGTGTCGGGCGACAACACCGCCTTCGGCAAGGTGCCGGCCGAGTACCTGGCCAAGGCCCTCAACGGCAAGGGCAACATCGTGGCGCTGCGCGGCATCCCCACCACCATCGACAACGAGCGCATGGACGCGTTCATGTCGGTGATGAAGAACCACCCGGGCATCAAGGTGCTCGACGCCAAGCACGGCAACTGGAACCGCGACGACGCCTTCAAGGTGATGCAGGACTTCCTCACGCGCTTCAAGGAGATCGACGCCGTGTGGGCGGCCGACGACGACATGGCCTTCGGCGTGCTGCGCGCGATCGAGCAGGCCAAGCGCAAGGACATCAAGATCGTCTTCGGCGGCGCCGGCGCCAAGGCCATGGTGAAGACGCTCATGGACGGCAGCAACCCGCTGATCCAGGCCAACGTGTCGTATTCGCCCAAGTTCCTCTACGAGGCGATCAAGATGACCGCGCTGGCGCGCCAGAAGGGCCAGAAGCTGCCGGCCTCGACCATCGTGCCCTCGGTGCTCATCACCAAAGAGAACGCCAAGGACTTCTACTTCCCCGATTCGCCGTTCTGAACGCAAGCGCCAGGAGGACCCGCATGAAAACGATCCAGGGACCCGGGATCTTCCTGGCCCAGTTCATCGGCGACGCCGCGCCCTTCGACACGCTCGACGGGCTGGCGCGCTGGGCCGCTTCGCTGGGCTACAAGGGGCTGCAGATGCCCACCAGCGATGCGCGCATCTTCGACCTCGAACGCGCCGCCACCAGCGACGCGTACTGCGACGAAGTGAAGGGCCTGCTCGCCGACCACGGCCTGCAGCTCACCGAGCTGTCCACCCACCTGCAGGGCCAGCTGCTGTGCGTGCACCCCGCGTACGACCTGCAGTTCGACGCCTTCGCCGCGCCCCACGTGCGCGGCAACCCGGCCGCGCGCACCGCCTGGGCGCACGCACAGCTGCTGCTCGCGGCCCGGGCCTCGCAGCGGCTGGGCCTGAAAGCGCACGCCTCGTTCTCGGGCGCGCTGGCCTGGCCCTACCTCTACCCCTGGCCGCAGCGCCCGCCCGGCCTGGTCGACGCGGCCTTCGCCGAGCTCGCGCGGCGCTGGCGCCCGGTGCTCGACGCCTTCGACGACGCGGGCGTGGACGTGTGCTACGAGCTGCACCCCGGCGAAGACCTGCACGACGGCCTCACGTTCGAGCGCTTCCTCGATGCGGTCGGCCAGCACCCGCGCGCCAACATCCTCTACGACCCCAGCCACTTCGTGCTGCAGCAGCTCGATTACCTGGCCTTCATCGACCACTACCACGAGCGCATCCGCGCCTTCCACGTGAAAGACGCCGAGTTCCGCCCCAACGGCAAGCAGGGTGTCTACGGCGGCTACGCGAACTGGGTCGACCGCGCGGGCCGCTTCCGTTCGCTCGGCGACGGCCAGGTCGATTTCAAGGCCATCTTCTCCAGGCTCACGCAGCACGGCTACGCGGGCTGGGCCGTGCTCGAATGGGAGTGCTGCCTCAAGCACCCGGAGGACGGCGCGCGCGAAGGCGCTGCCTTCATCCGCGAGCACATCATCCGCGTGGCCGACCGCGCCTTCGACGACTTCGCCGCGAGCGCGGGCGATGCGGCCACGCTGGCCGCGCTGCTGGGTCTGTCGCGATGAGCGAGGACCGCAGCACCCGGCGCATCCGCCTGGGCATGGTGGGCGGGGGCGAGGGCAGCTTCATCGGCGCCGCGCACCGCGCCGCGGCCCGGCTCGACGACCAGTTCGAGCTCGTGGCGGGCGCGCTGTCGTCCACGCCCGGGCGCGCGCACGCGAGCGCGGCCGGGCTGCACATTGCGCACGATCGCAGCTACGCCGACTACGCCGAGATGGCACGCGCCGAGGCGCGGCGTTCCGACGGCATCGACGCCGTGGCCATCGTCACGCCCAACCACCTGCACGTCCCGGTGGCGCTGGCCTTCGCCGAGCAGGGCATCCACGTCATTTGCGACAAACCGATCGCCACCTCGCTGGCCGAGGCCGAGGCGCTCGCACAGCGCGTGCGCGAACGCGGCCTGCTGTTCCTGCTCACGCACACCTACAGCGGCTACCCCATGGTGCGCCAGGCGCGCGAGCTGGTGGCGCAGGGCGCGATCGGCGAGGTTCGCATCGTGCAGGTCGAGTACGTGCAGGACTGGCTGGGCGAGCCGATCGAGCAACAGGGCCACAAGCAGGCCGCCTGGCGCAACGACCCGCGGCAGGCCGGCCCCGCCGGCGCGCTGGGCGACATCGGCACCCACGCCTACCACCTGGCGGGCTACGTGACGGGCCTGAAGCTGCACGAGCTTGCGGCCGAGCTCAGCACCTTCGTGCCCGGCCGCGCGCTCGACGACCACGTGCAGGTGATGCTGCGCTACGAAGGCGGCGCGCGCGGCCTGCTGTGGGCCAGCCAGGTCGCCAGCGGCAGCCGCAACGGCCTGCGCCTGCGCGTCTACGGCAGCACCGGCTCGCTGCAGTTCGACCAGGAGCGGCCCGAGGAACTGTGGCTCACGCGGCCCGGCCAGCCCTCGCAGTGCCTGTACCGCGGCGTGCCGTCCGCGCCCGGCGGCCTCGCGCAGGCGCACCGCATCCCGGCCGGCCACCCCGAGGGCTACCTCGAGGCCTTCGCCCAGCTCTACCGCGACTTCGCGCGCGCCTGGCGCGGCGAGGCCGGCGTGCAACTGCCCGGCCTGGACGACGGCCTGGACGGCATGGCCTTCGTCGAGGCCGTGCTGCGCAGCCACCGCGAGGGCATGCGCTGGGTGCGGCCGGCGCGCTGAGCCCGGGCGGCAATGCCAGAATCGCCGCTCCGCAATACAGGAGCGCGCCATGGCCGCTGAAGCCAGTTCCGAGCTGATTCCGGTCGTCACGCTGCTCGGGGCGGCCGTGGTCGCCGTGCCACTGTTCAAGCGCCTGGGCCTGGGCTCGGTGCTCGGCTACCTCGCGGCGGGCCTGGCCATCGGGCCCTTCGGGCTCGGCCTGTTCAGCAACCCGCAGACCATCCTGCACACCGCCGAACTCGGCGTGGTGATGTTCCTGTTCGTCATCGGCCTGGAGATGCAGCCCTCGCACCTGTGGGCCTTGCGGCGCGCGATCTTCGGGCTGGGCAGCCTGCAGGTGGCCGTGTGCGGTGCGGCGCTCACGCTGGTGGGCATGGCCTTCGGCTTTTCGTGGCCGGTGGCGTTCATCGGCGCCATGGGCTTCGTGCTCACGTCCACCGCGATCGTGATGCAGCTGCTCGGCGAGCGCGGCGAGATCGCCACCGTGCGCGGGCAGAAGATCGTGTCGGTGCTGCTGTTCGAAGACCTGCTGATTGTGCCGCTGCTCGCGATCGTGGCGCTGATGTCGCCCGAGGCCGCCGCCGCCGGGGCCGAAGGCGCGTCGCGCTGGGTGGCCATCGGCATCGGTGCGGGCGCGCTGGCCCTGCTCGTGGCCGTGGGCCTGTGGCTGCTCAACCCGCTGTTCGAGGTGCTGGCCAAGGCGCACGCGCGCGAGGTCATGACCGCGGCCGCGCTGCTGGTGGTGCTGGGCGCGGCGCTGCTCATGCAGGTGGGCGGCCTGTCCATGGCCATGGGCGCCTTCCTCGCGGGCGTGCTGCTGTCCGAATCGACCTTCCGCCACCAGCTCGAGGCCGACATCGAGCCCTTCCGCGGCCTGCTGCTGGGCCTGTTCTTCCTGGGCGTGGGCATGTCGCTCGACCTCGGCGCCGTGGCGCGCCACTGGCCGCTGATCGTGGCCGGCGTGCTCGCGCTCATGCTGGTGAAGGCGCTGGGCATTTACGCGGTGGCGCGGCTCACCCGCAGCACGCACGCCGACGCGCTGGACCGCGCGGTGCTGATGGCGCAGGGCGGCGAGTTCGCCTTCGTGCTGTTCGCCGCCGCGCTTGCGGGCCGCGTGATCGACCCGGTGACCAACGCCAACCTCACCGCCATCGTGGTGCTGTCCATGGCGCTCACGCCACTGGCGGTGCTGGCGCACCAGCGCTTCGCGCCGCGCGCGGCGTTGTCCACCGACGGTGCGCCCATGGCCGAGCACGAAGAAGGCCAGGTGCTGATCATCGGCTTCGGCCGCGTGGGCCAGATCGCGAGCCAGAACCTGCTGCTGCTGGGGGCGACCATCACCATCATCGACGCCGATCCCCAGTTCGCGCGCGAAGCCGAGCGCTTCGGCTTCAAGGTGTACTACGGTGACGGCACGCGGCCCGACATCCTGCGCGCCGCGGGGGCCGAGCGCGCCCAGGTGGTGCTGGTGTGCGTGGACGACGCCAGCGCCGCCACGCAAATCGTGGAGGCGTGCCGCCACACCTTCCCGCACGTGCGCGTGATCGCGCGCGCCTTCGACCGCGAGCACGCGGCCGCCCTCGTGAAGGCGGGTGTGCACCTGCAGGTGCGCGAGACCTTCGAGTCGGCCATGCTCATGGGCCGCGAGGCCATGCTGGCCCTGGGCACCTCGCCCGCCGAGGCCGACGCCGTGGTGGCGCGCATCCGCCAGCGCGACGCCGAGCGCTTCGAGATGGAGTTGAACGGCGGCGGCCTGGTGGCCGGGCGGCCCATGATCCTGGGCAACCTGCGCCCGCCGCAGGGCGAGCCCGAACAGGCCTGCCCGGGCTTTGCCGAACCGGTGGCCGCGACCGACGCCGGGCCGGCGCGCTGAGCGCGGGCGCGTCCCCGGCGCGCCTCAGCGCGCCCAGTGCGCCTGCAGGTCGCCCAGCACCTCGTCGATGCCCTTGAGCGAGCCCGCGAGCTCGCGGCACAGGGCCAGCCACTCGTTGCGTTGCGCGGCGGTGTCGGGGTCGGCGTCGTTGGCGATGAGCTGCACCGCGGCCTCGAGATCGCCGCCGGTGCGCTGGCGCAGGCCCAGCGCGTGGATGAACAGGCCGCGTGCCGTCTCGCGCGTGTCGCCCATGGCGGCGCGCGTGTGCTCGCTGCTCGTCATCGCGTCGGCCATCAGCAGGTTGCGGATGGTCTCCAGCGTGCCCGTGAGGTGGCGCATGCGCTCACAGGCGGCGACGAGCTTGTCGAAGGCGTTGTCCATGATGAAAGAATGACCATAGCGCAGAAGCCTTGCCCCTGGCTGTGACGCGGTTCACGCGCCGGGCGGCTCTTCAGTCTTCGCGCGCCTCGTCCTCGCGCGGCACGAACACCACGGTGCGCCCGTCGGCCAGCAACTGGCTGATGCGCTGCGGCGCGCCGTGTTCGTCGAGTTCGAGCAGGCCCACGCCGCAGCCGTTGAGCAGTCGCCGCCCGGGGGGCGTGCCTTCGGGCTTGCGCGGCGTGACGGTCATGTGGCGGCGGCGTGTGAAGCGGTTGAGCGGCGAGCGCGGGGAGAACAGCCAGCGGTTGAGGTGGTCGAGCCGCGCGAGCAGGCCGTCGGGGAAGGTGTTGCGCAGGCCGCTGCTGCAGACCTGCCAGATGTGCGGCCCGGGCGTCTGCAGCAGTCGCCGCCCGCGCGGGCGCAGCTCCACGTCGTACACGAAGGAGTAGTGCACGTCGCCCGAGAGCACCACGAAGGTCTGCGGCGTGCGCGGGTGGCGGAAGATGTTGAGCATGGCGCTGGCCGCGCCGGGGTGCGACATCCAGTTCTCGGCATCGACCATCAGCGGGCGGCCGAAGAAGCTGAACACGCGCTGGATGGTCTCGATGAGCTTGACGCCGAAGATCGGCGCCGAGGCCACGAGCAGCACCGCGGGGTGGTCGCGCAGCGCCTGCTGCAGGTCGGTGAGCGCCTCCCAGTCCATCAGGCCCGAGGGCCGGCGCGGCGAGACCTCGGAGCGCCAGCGGTGGGTGCGGCTGTCGAGCACCATCAGCGGCGGCGTGGTGGGCCACACGTAGTGCCAGTCGCGCCAGCGCAGCAGCCGCTCGATCAGCGCGTCGTGCGCCGCGCCGCCGGGTTCGTCGAGCGCGGCCTGCACCTGTTCGAGCAACCCCTCGCGCGCAAAGGCCTCGGGCCGGTTGCCCCAGGCCTGCTGCAGCAGGTAGGCGATGAGCGCGTTGCCGATCACGCGGCGCGAGAACGCATGCCCGTAGGCCACGTCTTCCCACTCGCGGCTGAGGTTCCAGTCGTCGGTGATGTCGTGGTCGTCGAACACCATGGCCACGGGCAGGTGCGCGAGCAGGCGGCGCACCGCGGGCAGGCCCTCGCGGAACGCGGCGATGGCCTCGCTCTCGCGCGCATAGCGCTCGGCGCAGGCGGGGTCGAGCCCGGGCGGTGGCGACAGGTCCATCCCCTGCCAGGGCAGCGGCGACCACACCAGCAGGTACATGGCGATCACCTCGCCCAGCGTGATCAGGTGGTTGTGCGCGTTGTCGGTGGTGAAGACGGGCTTCTTCACGCCCTCGAACACCAGATCGATCAGGCGTTCGCTGCGCGGCGTGCGCGGCAGCAGTTGTTCGCGGTGGTAGTAGGTGGCGGGGTGCGCGAGCAGGTCGGCGGTGTCGCGCACGCCGCTGCCGTTGGCGCCCGCGATGCGCTCCCCGCGCAGGCCCAGGCGCTGCATCAGGCCGTGGATGGCACGCAGCATGGGGCCGGCCACGTCGTCGCAGTACACCTGGTCGCCGCTGAGCACCAGGGCCGATGGCCAGGGCGGCGCCTCGGGCCCGGGCGCGGTCAGCAGCTGTTCGAGGTGGGCGTCGGCGCGCGCCAGGCCGTCGCCGCCGCCCGCGTGGTGCGGCTTGCGGCACGAGCCGTGCAGCAGCGCGCGCACCCGCGGCGCGAACACGAAGCCCGGGCCGTCGTGGCCGGGGTAGCAGAGCGCGGGATCGTGGTGCGGCGTCCAGCCGCCCTCGCCATCGCCCTCGCCATCGGCGAATTCGAATCGGTAGCCGGTGCGGGCGTCACGGGCCAGGTCTTCATCGAGCGCGAGCTCGATCAGCGCGATCACCAGCCGCTCGCCCACGCGCAGCGTGTGCACCGTGGGTTCGTGGGTGGCCGTGCGGCCGTCGGGGTGCTGCAGCCGCACGCGCAGCACAACGGGCCGGGTGCAGGCCATCCACCAGGCGATGCGCCGCGCCTGCACGCGCCGCAGCACCGGTCCGGCGAGCACCAGCGGCAGGTCTTGGGCAGCGGCGGCGGGCGTGGGCAGCATGTGGGCGCGGATTGTGGCGCGCGAATGTGTCGCCTTGCTGCGCCGCGGTAAATACCCGTTTCAGACCGCCTGGCGCAGGGTCTGAACCAGCAGGCGGTGAAAGCCGTCGACCGCGGCCGAGCCGCGCGAGGCCCGGCTGCGGTAGGCCGCCACGGCCATGGGCGCCATGGGGCCCAGGCCGTGTTCGGCCCCGAGCACCTGCAGCTGCGGCGGCGCGCTGCACTGCGTGAGCACGGCCACGGCGAGCCCGCTCTCCACCGCGGCGATCTGGCCCGCCAGGCTGGAGCTGTGGTACACGACGCGGTGCCGCCGCCCCTGCAGCGACAGCGTGGTGAGCGCGTGCCGCCGCGCGAGGCTGCCGTCTTCGTACACCGCGATCGGCAGCGGGTCGCGCCGCCACACGTCGAACTGTGGCGAGCCCACCCACACCAGGGGCTCGTGGAACAGCAGCGTGCCGCGCTGCGCGTGGTCGCGCGAGACCAGCGCGAGGTCGAGCTCGCCGCGCTGCACGCGCGGGATCAGCGCGGTCGATTGTTCGCAGGCGAGGTCGATCTGCACCGCCGTGTGGCGCGCCGCGAAGCGCTTGAGCACGGGCGTGAGGTAGCGCGCGGCGTAGTCGTCGGGCACGCCCAGGCGCACACGGCCTTCGAGCGTGTCGGGCCGCATCGCGGCCTGGGCCTCGCTGTGCAGGTCGAGCAGGCGGCGCGCGTAGCCGAGCAGGGCCTGGCCGTCGGGCGTGAGTTCGAGCCGGCGCGGGCCGCGCAGCAGCAGGGGCCTGCCCACCGCGCGCTCGAGCTTTTGCAGCTGCATGCTCACCGCCGATTGCGAGCGGTTCACCTCGGGCGCGGCGGCCGAGAGCGAGCCCGCGTCGATCACGGCCACGAAGCACTTGAGCCAGTCGATCTGCAGGTCCTGCACGCGCATGGGGGCAGTGGTCATTCGAAGAGCGGATGGATGGATTGCGAATTATCCGCTTCTCGAAACCACCGGCCAGCCCCACAGTGCGCGCCATGCAAGTCTCTTCCTCACCCGCCGCGGCCGAAACGCGGGCCGCCTGGCGCATGGCCGCGGGCGGCGCCCTGCTGGGCACGCTGGGCGTGTTCCTGCTCGAATCGGGCAGCGACGCGGCCTCGGCCGCCTGGTTCCGCTGCGCCTTCGGCCTGCTTGCGCTCACGCTGTGGGCCCGGGCCACGCGGCGCACGCCGCTCTGGCGTCTGCCTGCGGGCACGGCGCTGCGCGTGGGCGTGGCCGCGGCGCTGGTGGTGCTGAGCTGGGTGGTGTTCTTCGTGGCCATCCAGCACCTGTCGGTCGGCCTGGCCACCGTGGTGTTCCACGTGCAGCCGCTGTGCCTCATGGTGGCCGGGGCCTGGTGGCTGGGCGAGCCGCTGCCGCGCGCGCGCATCGCGGCGGTGCTGCTGGCGCTGCTGGGCCTGTCGCTGGCCACCGGCCTGCTGGGCAGCGGGGCCGCGGTGTCGTGGCTGGGGGTGGCGCTGTGCGGCGTGGCCGTGGTGGCGCAGACCGCCGTGGGCCTGCTGCTGCGCGCGCGCACCCCGGTGCCGCCGCTGGCCCTGGCCTGGTGGCAGTGCGCGGTGGGCGCGCTGGTGCTGTGGCCCTGGCTGTGGCTGAACGGCTGGCCCGCCTGGGGCCCGGCCTGGGGCTGGCTGGCCGCGCTCGGCGTGCTGCACACGGGGCTGGCCTATGTGCTGATCTATGGCGGCATGGCGCGGCTGGCCACCGCGCGCACCGCGCTGCTGCAGTTCGTCTACCCCGCGGTCACGCTGCTGTGCGACGCGCTGGTCTACCAGCGGCTGCTCGCGCCCGGGCAATGGCTGGGCGTGGGCCTGATGGCGCTGGCGCTGTGGTGGGGCGCGCGGCCAGTCAGCGCGGCGGCGCCGCAGGCGGCGCTGACGCGGCGGGGCTGAGGGCCAGCGGCAGCCACAGGCGCGCGCGCAGGCCGCCGAGCGGGCCGTCTTCGAGCGCGAAGCGGCCCCCGTACACCTCGACCAGGTCGGCCACGATGGCCAGACCCAGGCCGCTGCCTCGGTGCGATTCGTCGAGCCGCGCACCGCGCTGCAGGGCCAGCGTGCGCGCCTCGGGCGCGATGCCCGGGCCGTCGTCGTCCACGCACAGCGCGAGGCCGCCATCCGTGGCCTGCAACGAGAGCTGCACGCGTCGGCGCGCGTGGCGCGCGGCGTTGTCGAGCAGGTTGCCCAGCACCTCGTGCAGGTCGTGCGGCGTGATGCGCGGTGCGGGCAGGGCCTGCGCCTCGTCGGCCGCGATGTCGATGTCGGGGTGCAGCCGCGACAGCGTGCGCAGCAGCGGGGGCAGCACGTCGGCCAGCGGCGCGCGCGCGCCGCCGCTGTGCACCGAGGCCGCGGCGCGCGAGCGCGTGAGCTGGCGGTGGATCTGCCGCTCCATGGCGTCGAGCTGCTCGCGCAGCAGGGCCCGCGCCTCGGGCCCGAGGCCGCTGTCGCGCCCATCGGCCTGCGCGAGCTGGCCCAGCACGGCCAACGGCGTCTTGAGCGCGTGCGCGAGGTTGCCGGCCTGGGCCTCGGCCTCGTCCACCAGGGACTGGCGCTGGCCGAGCAGGCGGTTGATCTCGTCCACCAGCGGCTGCACCTCGGCCGGGTGGTGGCCGTCCAGGCGCGGGCTGTGGCGCTCGCGCAGCGCCGCCAGCGCGCCCTGCAGCCGGCGCAGCGGTTGCAGGCCCAGCCGCACCTGGGCGTGCGAGGCCAGCACCAGCAGCAGCGCCAGCAGCGCGAGCGACGCGCCCAGGCCGCGCGCGAACGAGCGGCTCGCGGCCTCGAGCGCGCTGGCGTCGCTGGCGACGGCGAGCACCACGGCGCCGTCCCAGCCCGCGGGCTGCACGCGGCGCAGCCACACGCGCAGCGGCTCGCCGCGCGGGCCATCGGCGGTCTGCACCCAGGGCGCGGCGCCCGGGGCGTCCGCGGGCGGGGTGGGGGTGAAGGCGGGCGCGCTGTCCCACCACGAGCGCGAGCGCAGCGGCTGGCCCGACGCGGGCAGCGCGAGCCAGTACAGGCCGCTCGCGGGCTGGCGGAACAGCGGGTCGGCGGGTTCGCGGCGCAGGCCCAGCGCGGCGCGTCCCTCGGCGTCGGTCTGCACCTGCAGCGCGGCGGTCACGTCGTCGAGCTGGCGCTGCAGGCGCGCGTCGAACTCGCGCTCGGCGTGCGCGCGGAACAGCCGGTACAGGCCCAGCGCCGCGAGCAGCAGCGCCAGCACCACCAGCACCGAGGCGGCCCATTGCAGGCGGCGCTGCAGCGAGACGGGCGCGCGGCTCATGCGCCAGGCGCCTGGAGCTTGAAGCCCTGGCCGCGCACGGTGGCGATGCTGCCCTCGGGCAGCTTGCGGCGCAGCCGCGCGATGAAGACGTCGAGCGTGTTGCTGTCGCGCTCGCCGGCGTCGTCGTAGAGCTTTTCCACCAGTTCGGCGCGCGAGAGCACGCGCCCCGGGTGGTGCAGGAAGGTGTTGAGCAGCCGGTACTCGAAGGCCGTGAGATCGACCGCGCGGCCGTCCACCTGCAGCGCGCGCGTGCGCGTGTCCAGCCGCAGCGGGCCGTGCTGCAGCACCGGGTGGGCCAGGCCGCTCGCGCGCCGCAGCAGCGCACGCAGGCGCGCGAGCAGCTCTTCGAGCTCGAAGGGCTTGGCGAGGTAGTCGTCGGCGCCCGCGTCCATGCCGTGCACCTTGTCTTGCCAGGAGCCGCGCGCGGTGAGCACCAGCACGGGCACGGTGCTGCCGGCCTCGCGCCAGTGGCGCAGCACGCTCAGGCCGTCGCGCCCGGGCAGGCCGAGGTCGAGCACCACCGCGTCGGGCGGCCGCGTGAGACCCAGGTGCGCGGCGTCCACGCCGTTGTCGGCCAGGTCCACCGCGTAGCCCGCGGCCTGCAGCGCGTTGTCGAGCTGCACCAGCAGGCGGGGATCGTCCTCGGCGACCAGGATGCGCATGGGCTGTGTCAGCGGCGCTCGGGGCGCGGCGGGGCGAACAGGGTTTCGAGCCGCTGGCCCTTGATTTCGGTGAGACTGCCGGTGCGGCCTTCGTAGGTGAGCTCGATCACGCGGCCGTCATCGAGCAGCAGTTCGAGCTCGTACTCGATGCGCCGGCCCTTGCCATCGATCTCGACCTCGATCACGCGGCCGCCGAAGGTGCGCAGCGCGTGTGCCGTGACCTGCGCCAGCGGCACGGCCTCGCCGCGGCGCACCGCTTCCTGCGCGCGGTCCTGGTCGCGGGCCGCGGCGGGCAGGGCCAGCCCGGCAGCGAGCAGCAGCGCGGGCAGGCGGGGCAGGGCGGGGAACAGGCCGGTCACGCGCAGAGCGTGCCACGCGCGGCATGAACGGCGCATGAACGGCGGGTTCATGGGGCGTTCAAGCGCCGCCGGGCACAGTGCCGGCCATGGCGCCACCCGGTGCCATGCCCATCCCCCTTGATCCCGAAAGGAAACACCATGAAGAAAACCTTTGTGCTCATGCCCCTGATCCTGTCGGCCGCACTGGCCCAGGCCCAGGCCCCGGCCGCGCCCGCCGGCCCGGCCGCCATGGGCTTTGGCCAGGTGACCGACGCCCTGCAGCGCCAGGGCTACCGCGACATCCACGAGGTGGAGCGCGAGAGCGAGCGGCTCTACGAGGTGAAGGCCTACACGGCCCAGGGCGAGCGCGTGGAGCTCACGGTGGACGCGCGCTCGGGCGAGGTGCTCAAGACCGAACACAAGGGCGCACGCAAGGGCGATCGCCGCTGAGCGCGCGGCCCGGGCGTCACTCCTCAAGCAGCGAGCGCAGCATCCAGGCCGTCTGCTCGTGCACCGTGAGGCGCTGCACCAGCACGTCGGCCGTGGGTTCGTCGTTGGCCTTGTCGACCAGCTCGAACATGGCGCGTGCGGTGCGCGCCGCGCCTTCGTGGCCTTTGGCCAGGATGGCCACCATCTCCATCGCCTTGGGCGGGGTGGCGGGTGCGTCGGGCAGCGAGCTCAGCTTGGCGAACTCGGCGTAGCTGCCCGGGGCCACGTGGCCCAGCGAGCGGATGCGCTCGGCGATCGGGTCGACCGCGTTCCACAGTTCGGTGTACTGCGCCATGAACATGGCGTGCAGGCTGTTGAACATCGGGCCGGTGACGTTCCAGTGGAAGTTGTGCGTGGTGAGGTACAGCGTGTAGGTGTCGGCCAGCAGGTGGCTCAGGCCCTTGGCGATGGCGGCGCGGTCTTTCTCGCTGATGCCGATGTTCACGGCCATGACGGGCTTGGCGGTCTTTTTGCTCATGGGATCTCCTGGTGAAAAAAAAGCGCAGGGCCCGAGCTTATCGCCGGCCGGTGGCCGCCGTGTTGCGCCCGGTCAATGCGCGTGCCGGGCCCAGCCATGGTCCAGCGGCCCGGGGCCCTGGCCCAGCCGCCAGCCCGCTGCGCCCTGCAGCGCGCCGCGCACGAAGTCGCGCCCCTGCGCCACGGCTTCGCGCAGCGCGAGCCCGCGCGCCAGGCCGCAGGCGATGGCGCTCGAGAGCGTGCAGCCCGTGCCGTGGGTGTTGCGCGTGGCAATGCGCTGGCTCTGCCACAGCGTGGAGCCCTCGGGGTCGATCAGCAGGTCGCTGAGCACATCGCCCACCAGGTGGCCGCCCTTGATGAGCACCGCCTGCGCGCCCAGCGCGCGCAGTTCGGGCACCGCGGCCTGCATCGCGTCCACCGTGGCGATGGGCCGGCCCAGCAGGGCCGCGGCCTCGTCGAGGTTGGGCGTGACCAGCATGACCAGCGGGAACAGTTCGCTGCGCAACGCGGCCACGGTCTCGTCGGTGACGAGCCGGTCGCCGCTGCTGGCGACCATCACGGGATCGAGCACCACGCGGCGCAGGCCGTGGCGCCGCAGCGCGCCGGCCACCGCGCGCACGACCTCGGGCCCGTGCAGCATGCCGATCTTCACCGCGTCGACGCCGATGTCTTCGGCCACGGCGTCGATCTGCTGCGCCACCAGGGCCGCGGGCAGGGCGTGCACCGCGCGCACGCCCTGCGTGTTCTGCGCGGTGACCGCGGTGATGGCCGTGGTGCCGAAGCAGCCAAGGGCGCTGCAGGTGTTGAGGTCGGCCTGAATGCCGGCACCGCCGCCGGAGTCGCTGCCGGCGATGCTGAGGACGCGGGGAGGGGTGGGGGTCATGCGGGGCGTGCCGTGCCGGGCGGGCGGTGCCGCCCCAGGGGCAAAGCGAACGATTATGGGACGCCCCCGCTGGCGCAGGTGTTCCATTGCGTCACACAACAGCCGGGTGGTGCGATGGGGTATTGCCCCGCGGCGCGGGTGGCGCGAGGCTTGCAACCCACAATGCCGCTGCCCCGCAGAGGGCCGAGCATCCGAGGAGACACATGAACATGAATCGCGCCGATCGCGCCTTCGCCCCCGCGCATCCGCTGGCCTGGGGCGCCGCCCTGCTGGCCGCGGCCAGCGCCCAAGCCCAGACCGCCAGCCCGCCGCCCGTGGCCGACGGCGGCGCCCTGGCCCCCGTGGTCATCACCGGCAGCGGCGAGACCGAGGCGCGCTGGCGCGGCAGCGCCTCGGTCGACGTGGTCGACGGCCGCGAGCTGCGCGACGGCCGCCTGCAGATCAACCTCTCCGAAGGCCTGGGCCGCGTGCCGGGCCTGGTGATCCGCAACCGCGAGAACTACGCGCAGGACCTGCAGGTCTCGGTGCGCGGCGCGGGCTCGCGCGCCACCTTCGGCGTGCGCGGCGTGCGCCTGTTCGTGGACGGCATTCCCGCGAGCGCGCCCGACGGCTCGGGCCAGGCCGCGAACTTCCCGCTCGGCAGCGCCGACCGCATCGAGGTGGTGCGCGGCCCGTTCGCGTCGCTCTACGGCGCATCGAGCGGCGGCGCGATCCTGCTCTACACCGAGGACGGCCGCCAGCCCACCGAGTGGCGCAGCGGCCTGGCGCTCGCGGGCAATGGCCTGTGGCGCTTGTCCACGCAGCTCACGGGCCAGACCGGCGACGCGCAGTCGCCGGGCTGGTCGTACACGCTCGACACCGGCCGCTTCGAAACCGACGGCCTGCGCCCGCAGTCGGCCGCCAACCGCAGCACCACCAACGCCAAGCTCTCGCGCGCGCACGAGGGCGGCCGCACGGTGCTGGTGTTCAACCGCCAGACCGCGTTCGCGCTCGACCCGCAGGGCCTGGACCGCGCCCAGCTCAACGCCAACCCCGAGCAGACCACGCCGCAGGCGATCGCCTTCAACACGCGCAAGTCGGTGGCGCAGACGCAGTTCGGCATCGCCTGGGACCAGGCCCTGGGCGGCGGCCACAAGATCGAGCTCATGGGCTACGCGGGCCAGCGCCGCGTGGTGCAGTTCCAGTCCATTCCGCCCACGGCGCAGAACCCGGCCACGAGCCCGGGTGCGGTGATCGACCTCGACCGCGACTACTGGGGCTTCAACGCGCGCTGGCGCCTGCAGCGCGAATGGCAGGGCGGCCAGCTCGACCTGAGCGCGGGCCTGGCCGCCGACCGCCAGGACGACCTGCGCCGCGGCTACAACAACTACACCGGGCCCGCGGGCGCGCCCACGGCCATCGGCGTGCAGGGCAACCTGCGGCGCGACGAGACCAACCGCGCCGACACGCTCGACCCCTACCTGCGCGCGGCCTGGGTGCGCGAGGCGCTCACGCTCGAGGGCGGGCTGCGGCACGTGAACGCCGAGTACCGCTCGAGCGACCGTTTCCTGTCGAACGGCAACGACAGCGGCGAGGTCTCGTACTCGCGCACGCTGCCCGTGGTGGGCGCGCGCTGGCAGCTCGCGCCGCAGCTGCAGCTGTTCGGCAGCGTGGGCCAGGGCTTCGAGACGCCCACGCTCAACGAGGCGTCGTACCGCGCCGGTGGTGCGAGCGGCCTGAACACCGCGCTCAACGCGGCGCGCAGCCGCAGCGCCGAGCTCGGCCTGCGCGGGCGGCACACGGGGGGCCTGTGGAACGCCACGCTGTTCGACATCCAGACCCGCGACGAGATCGTGGTCGAGAGCAGCTCGGGTGGGCGCACCGTGTTCACCAACGCGGGCCGCACGGCGCGCCGCGGGCTGGAGCTCTCGGCCGAGCAGGCGCTGGGCAGCGAGTGGCTGCTGAGCGGCGCCTACACCTACCTGCGCGCGCGCTACGAGGCCTCGGCCGACGCGCGCTTTCCCGCGGGCAATGCGCTGCCCGGCGTGCCGGCGCAGCAGCTCTATGCGCAGCTCGCGTGGTCGCCGGCCTGGGCGCAGGCGGTGGGCGGTGTGTTCACGCTGGAGGCGCGGCACACGGGCCGCGTCTACGTGAACGACCTCAACACCGACGCCGCCGCCAGCCACACGCTGTTCGCACTGGGCGCGCGCTTCGAGCAGGTGGTGGGGCCCTGGACCTGGCGCCAGTTCGTGCGCGTGGACAACCTCACCGACCGCCGCCACGTGGGCTCGGTGATCGTCAACGACGGCAACAACCGCTTCTTCGAGCCGGGCGCGGGCCGCACCCTGGCGGCGGGGGTGGAGTTCGTGCGGCGGTTTTGAGTTTTCTTGGGCTTGTTTCTCGGAGGTGCCTCTTCAGGGCCCATGGCGCGGGTGCCCGTGCTCCGGCGTGCTCGCGGGCGACTGCCCGTGGGCGCAGACAGCCCTTCGTCAACGCCGTGATCTGAGCGCACCCTCTGTGGCAACCGCGAATGGCGCCTGCGCACGGGCACCCGCGCCATCGGCCCCATCGAAGGGCAGGCACACCAGCGCTGGCGCGCCCAGGTTGCTTCGGGGCGGGTGATGGGGTTCGCGGGCGCAGGCGCCATTCGCGGTTGCCACAGAGGGCGCGCACCAGCCAAGGTGTTGACGCCGCGGCGCTGGTGTGCCCGGGCCGCCGCCCGCGAGCACGCCGGAGCCCGCGAACCCCATCTCCCGCCCAGCGAGGTCCCCGAGCGAAACCCCCGGACAAGCCAAGGACAAAGAATCGATCAACGGCCGAATGCAGCGCCCGAACGCGCCGCCGCCGCCCCGGTCGCTCGGTAGCATGCAGCGGACTTGATACCCGGGGGAGGAACCCGGGCCTGTACCAGCCCCTGCCAGGAGCGCCCCGATGCCCCGTCTGCCCTTGCGACCCGCCGCCACGGGTCTGTCCCGCCGCGCCTTCACCGCCGCCGGCGCCGCCCTGATCGCCGCGCCCGCGCTGCACGCCCAGAGCAACCGCATCGTGCTCGGCCAGTCGGCGGCCTTCAGCGGCCCGGCCGCCCAGCTCGGCATCCAGTTCAACGCCGGCGCCCAGCTCTACTTCGACCTGCTCAACCAGCAGGGCGGCGTCAACGGCCAGCGCATCGAGATCGTCAAGCTCGACGACGGCTACGAGCCCGACCGCTGCGCCGAGAACACGCGCCAGCTGCTCTCGCGCGGCTGCACCGCGCTGTTCGGCTACATCGGCACGCCCACCAGCCTGGCCGCGCTGCCGCTGGCCACGCAGGCCGGCACGCCCTTCATCGCACCGTTCACCGGCGCCATGGGCCTGCGCACCCCGTTCAACCGGCTGGCCTTCCACCTGCGCGCGTCTTACAACGACGAGACCGCGCTCATCGTGCGCCAGCTCACCAGCCTGGGCCTCAACGACATCGCGGTGTTCCACCAGAACGACGCCTACGGCAAGGCCGGCCTCGACGGCGTGACGCTGGCCCTGAACCAGCGCAACCTCAAGCCCAAGGCCACCGCCACGGTCGAGCGCAACTCGGTCGACGTGGCGCAGGCCGTGGCCACGCTGGTCGCGGCGCAGCCCAAGGCCATCGTGCAGGTGAGCGCCTACGCCTCGTGCGCGGCCTTCATCCGCGAGGCGCGCAAGGCCGGCTACGGCGGCACCTTCTACAACGTGTCCTTCGTGGGCACGCAGGCCCTGGCCGACGCGCTGGGCAAGGACGGGGCGGGCGTGGTGATCTCGCAGGTGGTGCCCAACCCCTTCACCACCACGCGGCCCATCACGCGCGACTTCCTCGACGCCATCGAGCGCGGCGGCAACAAGGTGCAGCCCAACTTCTCCAGCTTCGAGGGCTACCTGGCCGCGCGCCTGCTCGCCGAGGGCGCGCGCCGCGGCGGCGGCAAGCTCTCGTCGGACGGGCTGGTGAGCGGGCTCGAGGCCATCGGCGACACCAGCTTCGGCGGCTTCCAGATTTCGCTCGGCCCCAACAACCACGTGGCCTCGCGCTTTGCCGAGCTGTCCATGCTCACGGGCGACGGCAAGGTGCGCACCTGAAGCGCTGGCGCGGCGCGCGCGATGCGGGCATGATGCGCGCTGCGCACCGCGCGCCCTGTGCCGTTCCATGACGTCTGCAGACCTGCCCGCTCCGCTGAACACCCCCTCGGCCGTCACCACCTGGCCCCCCGTGCCCGGCGAGCGCTCGCCGCTGGCGCTGATCCTGGTCACCGCCGACCGGCACGTGTGCGCGGCCAACGAAACCGCCACGCGCTGGTTCAACCCGCCGCGGCTCATGCTGCCGCTGGCGCGTTTCCTGGGCATTCCCGAGCACGACCCGCGCGGCGAGGCGCTGCAGGCCTTTCTCGACGAGCTCAAGGCCGATCCGCGGCCCGGCGAGCTGCGCCTGAACCTGTTCCGCGCCAACGGCGAGGTGTTCTCGGCCCTGCTCATGGCCACGCCGCTGCGCGACGCCGAAGACAGCCACCTGGGTTTCGACGCCGTGCTGCTCGACCTCTCGCGCTGGCGCGACCGCGAGGCCCTGGTGCCGCGCACCGAGGTCGAGGTGCTGCAGCGCCGCCTGCAGGCGGCCGAGCGCTCGCTGGGCCTGCTGCGCCGCGAGATGGAGGGCTTCTCGCAGATCCTCGGCCACGACCTGCGCGCGCCGCTGCGCCACGTGCTGGCCTACCTGCGCCTGCTGCGCGAGCGCACCGAAGGGCTGGGCGACGCGGCCATCGACGAATACGCCGCGGGCATCCAGCAGGCCTCGAGCCGCCTGGGCGAGATGGTCGAGGCCATGCACGACTACGTGCACCTGTGCCGGGCCCAGCTCGACGTGCAGGACGTGCCGCTCGGGCCGGTGGTGGCCAGCGTGCTGGGCCACCTGCCGTCGCTGCGCGAGCGCGGCGCGGCGCGCGCGCCCATCGACTGGCGCATCGCCCCCGACCTGCCCACCGTGCGCGGCGACCCCATGCTGCTGGCCCAGCTCTGGCGCCACCTGCTCGACAACGCGGCCAAGTTCACGCGCGGCGTGGCGCAGCCCGTGGTGCACGTGGGCTGGATGCGCGGCAACGACGGCAGCCTGGTGTTCCACGTCGAGGACAACGGCGTGGGCTTCGACCGCCAGCGCGCCGAGAAGCTGTTCCTGCTGTTCCAGCGCCAGCACCACTCCACCGCGTTCGAGGGCCTGGGCGTGGGCCTGGCCATGAGCCACCGTATCGTGGCGCGCCACGGCGGCTGCCTGAGCTGCGACGCCACGCCCGACGGCGGCTGCCGCGTGCGTGTCACGCTGCCCACCGACGCGGTGGACGGGCCGGGCTTCGACCTCGGTTGAACGCGTGCGGAGCGTGGGGGAGAACGCTCAGTCGGGCAGTACGGCCGTGACCTCGATCTCCACCTTGGCGCGCGCCTCGACCAGGCGGCGCACCTCGACGCAGGTCATGGCCGGAAAGTGGCGGCCCATCACCGCGCGGTAGGCCTCGCCGAGTTCGCGCAGGCGCGCGTTGTACTCGTCGCGGTCGAGGACGTACCAGGTCATGCGCACCATGTGCTCGGGGCCCGCGCCGGCGCAGCGCAGCACGTCGTGCACGTTCTGCAGCGCCTGGCGCGTCTGGGCGATGAAGTCGTCGCTCTCGAACCGCTGCTGGCCGTTCCAGCCGATCTGGCCGCCGACGAAGATCTGCGTGCCGCGCGCGGCGATGCCGTTGGCGTAGCCTTTGGCCGGTGCCCAGCCTTCGGGGTGGAGGTGTTGGTGGCTCATGGTGTTTGCTGGCGAAGGGCGAAGCGCTGCAGCTTGCCGGTCTCGGTGCGCGGCAGGCGCTCCACGAACAGCACCTCGCGCGGGTATTTGTAGGGGGCCATGCTGGCCTTGGCGTGGTCCTGCAGCGCCTTCACGAGCGCGGCATCGCCGCTGTGGCCGGGCTTGAGCACCACGTAGGCCACGATCACCTGGCCGCGTTCCTCGTCGGGCCGGCCGACCACGCCGCACTCTGCCACGGCCGGGTGGGCGAGCAGGGCGGATTCGACCTCGGGCCCGGCCACGTTGTAGCCGGCCGTGATGATCATGTCGTCGGTGCGCGCCTGGTAGACGAAGTAGCCGTCGGCGTCGCGCACGAAGGCGTCGCCGGGGAAGTTCCAGCCGTTCTGCACGTACTGCGCCTGGCGCGGCTCGTCGAGGTAGCGGCAGCCCGTGGGGCCGATCACCGCGAGGCGGCCGATCTGGCCGTCGGGCACGGGCTCGCCCTGCTCGTTCACCACGCGCGCGGTGTAGCCCGGCACCACGGTGCCGATGGCGCCGCGCTTGACGGCCTCGGGCGCGGCCGAGATGAAGATGTGGAACATCTCGGTGGCGCCGATGCCGTCGAGCATCTCGATGCCGCTGGCCTGTTTCCAGAGCTGGCGCGTGGCGTCGGGCAGGCCTTCGCCGGCGCTCACGCACAGCCGCAAGGCACCGATGCCGTGCTGCTGCGCGAACGGCGCCATCTGCCGGTAGAAGGTGGGCGCGGTGTAGCAGATGGTGGCGCCCTTCTCGATGATGAGCCTGACCATGGCCTCGGGCGTGTACGGGATCGAGGGAAAGTACACCGAGCAGCCGGCCCACATGGGGAAGATCAGCAGGCCGCCGAGGCCGAAGGTGAAGGCCAGCGGCGGCGAGCCCATCACCACGTCGTCGGGCGTGGCGCGCAGCACGTGGCGCGGCCAGCATTCGCAGGCCGCGAGCACGTCGCGGTGGGTGTGCACCGCGGCCTTGGGCACTCCCGTGGTGCCCGAGGTGAAGGCCAGCAGGGCGATGTCCTCGCCCGCGGTGGGGCAGGGCGCGGCCTGCGCGGGCTGGCCCGCGGCAAGGGCCTCCAGGCCGTCGGCCGCGTCGGAGTTGAAGCGCAGCATCGGCAGGCCGCACTGCGTGGCCTCGAGTTCGGCGGTGAGCGCGGCGTCGCACAGCAGCAGCGCGGGCTGCGCCTTGTCGATGATGGCCTTGAGCTCCTTGGCGCGCAGCAGCGGCATGGTGGCCACCACCACCAGCCCGGCCTGCACCACCGCGAGCCAGGCCAGGGCCATGGCCACGGAATTGCCGCCGCGCAGCAGCACACGGTTGCCGGGCACCAGGCCGCGTTCGCGCACCAGCAGGTTGGCGATGCGGTTGACCGCCTCGCGCGCCTGGGCGTAGCTGAGGCTGCGCGCGTCGCTGCGCAGGAAGGGGCGTTCGGCGTGGCCGTTGGCGAAGGCGCGGTCGAACAGCGCCTGCACCAGGTTCACCTGCGCGGGAATGGCCTGCAGCTCGGGCGTGTCGAAGCGCAGCTCGGGCCAGGCCTCGCGCGGGGGCAGGCGGTCGTGCACGAAGCGGTCGGTCTGGGCGGAGGTCATGGCTTCAGGGCGGCTTTGCCGAGGATGAGCAACTGCACTTCGCTGGCGCCTTCGTAGATGCGCAGCGAGCGGATGTCGCGGTAGAGGTGTTCGACCACCTCGCCCACGCGCACGCCGCGCCCGCCGAACATCTGCACCGCCATGTCGATCACGCGCTGTGCGTTCTCGGTGGCGGTGAGCTTGGCGGCCGCGGCGGCCGCGGTGTAGGCCGGCGTGCCCGCGCCCTGCGTGGGGCTTTCATCGCGCATCCAGGCGGCGCGGTAGGTGAGCACGGCGGCGGCATCGATCAGCGCGCTCATTTCGCCCAGGCGGGCCTGGGTGAGCTGGAAGTCGGCCAGGTGCTGGCCGAACATGCGGCGCTGCCTGGCGTGCGCCACGGCCTCGGCGAAGGCGCGCCGCGCCATGCCCAGCGCGGCCGCGGCCACCGAGGCGCGGAAGATGTCCAGCGTCTGCATGGCGAGCTTGAAGCCGCCGTCGAGCGTGCCCAGCAGCGCGTCGGCGCCCACGCGGCAGCCGTCGAAGCGCAGCGTGGCCAGCGGGTGCGGGGCCATCACGTCGATGTGCGCCGAGCTGTCCAGGCCCGGCGCATCGGCCGGCACCACGAAGGCGCTGATGCCGCGCGCGCCGGCGTCGGCCGTGGTCTTGGCGAAGACCACGTAGAAGTCGGCCAGGCCGCCGTTGCTGATCCAGGTCTTGCTGCCGTCGATGACCCAGCCGCCGTCGACCGCGCGCGCCGAGGTCTGCATGCCGGCCACGTCGGAGCCGGCCTCGGGTTCGCTGAGCGCGAAGGCCGCGATCTGCGCGCCGCTGGCGACCGCGCGCAGGCGCTGCTCGCGCTGCGCCTCGCTGCCCGCGAGCGTGATGCTGCCGCTGCCCAGGCCCTGCATGGCGAACGCGAAGTCGGCCAACGGCGAGTGGAAGGCCAGGGTTTCGCGCAGGACCACGAGCGCGCGCGAGTCGAGTTTGTCGAGCGCGCCGCCGTGCGCCGCGGGCACGCAGTAGCGCAGCCAGCCGGCCGCGCCCAGGCGCGCC
This sequence comes from Hydrogenophaga crocea, assembly GCF_011388215.1. NCBI lineage: Bacteria > Pseudomonadati > Pseudomonadota > Betaproteobacteria > Burkholderiales > Comamonadaceae > Hydrogenophaga > Hydrogenophaga crocea. The sequence continues at coordinate 2,866,612 of NZ_CP049989.1, read as the reverse complement.
ACCCAGTCGCGGCAGGCGCGGCGGTCGTCGCGCTCGTCGACCTGCTGCGCCCCGGCCCAGTCAGCCAGGCCCAGCGCGAGCGTGCGGTGGTGTTCGCCGAAGAACGGCAGTTCCCACTGCGACTGCGGCGGGCTCGGGGGGTGGGGGCGATCGAAGGCGACCATGGTGCGTGCTGTTCAGTCGCCTTCGAACACTGGGCGCTGCTTCGCCGCAAAGGCCTCGTAGGCGCGGCGGAAGTCCTGCGTCTGCATGCAGATGGCCTGGGCCTGGGCCTCGGCCTCGATGGCCTGGTCCAGGGTCATGGCCCACTCCTGGTGCAGCATGGTCTTGGTCATGCCGTGCGCGAAGGTCGGGCCCTCGGCCAGCGCCTTCGCGAGCTTGAGCGCGGCGCCGTGCAGCTGCTCGGGCTCGTGCAGCGCGTTGAAGAAGCCCCAGGCGTGGCCCTCGGCGGCGCTCATCGAGCGGCCGGTGAACAGCAGCTCGCTCGCGCGGCCCTGGCCGATCATGCGCGGCAGCAGCGCGCAGGCGCCCATGTCGGCGCCGGCCAGGCCCACACGCGTGAACAGGAAGGCGGTGCTCGCGCGCGGCGTGCCCAGGCGCAGGTCCGCGGCCAGGGCCATCATGGCGCCCGCGCCCGCGCACACGCCGTCGATGGCGGCCACGATGGGCTGCGGGCAGGCGCGCATGGCGCTCACGAGCGCGCCGGTCATGCGCGTGAAGGCCAGCAGCTCGGGCATGCTCATCTTCGTGAGCGGGCCGATGATCTCGTGCACGTCGCCGCCCGAGCAGAAGTTGTCACCCGCGCCGCTCACGATCACGGCCTTCACGTCGGTGGCGCGCTGCAGGCCGGTGAACCAGTCGCGCAGCTCGGCATAGGAATCGAAGGTGAGCGGGTTCTTGCGCTCGGGCCGGTTGAGCGTGACCGTGGCCACGCCGTCGGCGATGGACAGCGCGAAGTGTTTCGGGGCGGCCGCGGCCGGGCCGTACTGGCCGCGCATGGGGTTGTGGTCGGGGATGGGGTGTTTCATTCGGCGGCGTCGTTGAGGCGGTGGTTGAGGTCGAGCTGGTGCTGCTTGACCTTGCCGAGCAGCTTGTGCAGCTGCTCGAGGTCGCGCGGCGACAGGCCTTCGAAGGCCTCGACGATCCAGTGCTCGTGCTGTTCGGCCATCTGGGCGAAGGCGCGGCGGCCGCGCTCGGTGAGGCGCACGCGGAACACGCGGCGGTCGCCTTCGACGCCGGTGCGCTCGACCAGGCCTTCGGCCACGAGCTGATCGGTGATGCCGGTGACGTTGCCGCCGGTGACCATGAGCCGGTGCGACAGCTCCTTCATCTTCAGGCCCTCGGGGTGGCGTTCGAGCTGGGCCATGAGATCGAAGCGCGGCAGCGTGGTGTCGAAGTGCTCGCGCAGGCCGGCGCGCACGCGCTTTTCGATCAGCTGCGAGCAGGTGAGCAGGCGCAGCCACAGGCGCAGCGCGTGCGCGTGCTCGCTGTGGGCGCGCGCTTCGAGGTCGAGGTTTTCGATGTCGTTCACTTGGCGGCCTCTTCCTCCTCGCGCACCGCCTGCTGGCGCGCGATCTCGCGGTAGAGCTGGTCGCGCCCGCTCAGGTAGGGCGCGGGCCAGGTCACGGCGCGGGTTTGCAGCTTGGCGGCTTCGTGCAGCGTCCAGGCCGGGTTGGCCAGGTGCGGGCGCGCCACGGCGCACAGGTCGGCGCGGCCGGCGGCCACGATGCTGTTGGCGTGGTCGGCCTCGCTGATCGCGCCCACCGCCATGGTGAGGATGTCGACCTCGTTGCGGATGCGGTCGGCGAAGGGCGTCTGGTACATGCGGCCGTAGACCGGCTTGGCCGCGCGCGTGGTCTGGCCCGAAGAAACGTCGATCACATCGCAGCCCGCGGCCTTGAAGAGGCGCGCGATGGCCACGGCGTCGTCGGGCGTGTTGCCGCCCGGGGCCCAGTCGTGCGCCGAAATGCGCACGCTGAAGGGCTTGTCGGCGGGCCACACGGCGCGCATGGCCGCGAACACCTCGAGCGGGTAGCGGCAGCGGTTCTCGAGCGAGCCGCCGTAGTCGTCGGTGCGCTGGTTGGTGAGCGGGCAGATGAAGGCCGAGAGCAGGTAGCCATGCGCGCAGTGCAGCTCGAGCCAGTCGAAGCCCGCGGCCGCGGCGCGCCGCGTGGCGGCCACGAAGGCGGCGGTGGTGGCGTCCATGTCGGCGCGCGTCATGGCGCGCGGCACCTGGTTCTGCGGGCCATAGGGCACGGCGCTGGCCGACAGCAGCGGCCAGTTGCCGGCCGGCAGCGGCTCGTCGATCGCGTCCCAGCCGAGCTGGGTCGAGCCCTTGGGGCCGCTGTGGCCGAGCTGGATGCCGATCTTCGCGCCGTCGCCGTGGGCGTGCGCGAAGTCGACGATGCGGCGGAACGCGGCCTCTTGTGCGTCGTTCCACAGGCCGGGGCAGCCCGGGGTGATGCGGCCCTCGGGCGTGGGGCTGGTCATCTCGACCATGACCAGCGCCGCGCCGCCCGCGGCGCGCGCGCCCAGGTGCATCAGGTGCCAGTCGCCCACCACGCCGTCGGCCGCCTTGTACTGCGCCATGGGCGAGACCACGATGCGGTTCTTGAGCGCCACGCCGCGCACCTGCAGCGGCAGCAGCATGGGCGGGGTGGGGTGCCGGGCGGGTGCGGTGCCCGCGCGCTGCGCGAGCCAGTTCTCGTAGTCGCCCAGCCACTTGGCATCGCGCAGGCGCAGGTTCTCGTGGCTGATGCGCTGGCTGCGCGTGAGCAGCGAATAGGCGAACTGCTCGATCTCCATGCCGGTGTAGCGGTCCACATGCTCGAACCACTCGGTGGAGTTGCGCGCGGCGTTCTGGATCTTGAGCACCTCGACGCTGCGGCGCGCCTCGTAGGCCTGCAGCACCGTGGCCACGTCGGCCTCGGGGTGGCGTTCGAACTCGTCCGCGAGATCGATCGCGTCTTCGAGCGCGAGCTTGGTGCCGCTGCCGATGGAGAAGTGCGCGGTGTGCGCCGCGTCGCCCATGAGCACGATGGGCGTGCGCCGGCCCGCGACGTCCTGGTGGTGGACCCAGGTCTTGCAGATCACGCGCGGGAAGCGGATCCAGATCGCCGAGCCGCGCAGGTGAGCGGCGTTGCTGATGAGGCGGTGGCCGTCGAGGTAGGGCGCGAACAGCTTTTCGCAGAAGGCGATGCCGTCTTCCTGGCTCATCTGGTCGAGGCCGTGCGCCTGCCACACGTGCTCGGGCGTTTCCACGATGAAGGTGGAGGTGTCGGCGTCGAACTTGTAGGCGTGGGCCTGAAACCAGCCGTGCTCGGTGGGCACGAAGGCGAAGGTGAAGGCGTCGAAGGTCTTCTTGGTGCCCAGCCACACGAAGCGGCACTGGCGGGTGTCGATGTCGGGCTCGAAGGTGCTGGCGTAGCGCGTGCGGATGCGGCTGTTGAGGCCGTCGCTGGCGATCACGAGATCGGCCTGGTACTGCGCGGCCAGGGCCTGGTCGTCGGTGACGTCGGTCTCGAACACCAGGTTCACGCCCAGCGCCTGGCAGCGCGCCTGCAGGATGTTGAGCAGCCGCTTGCGGCCGATGCCGCAGAAGCCGTGGCCGCCGCTGCGCACGCTGCGGCCCTTGTAGAACACCTCGATGTCGTCCCAGTGGTTGAAGGCGTCACCGATCTCCTGCGCGGTCACCGGGTCGGCCCGGCGCAGGTTGCCCAGGGTCTGGTCCGAGAGCACCACGCCCCAGCCGAAGGTGTCGAAGGGGCGGTTGCGCTCGACCACCGTGACCTCCAGCGACGGCTGGCGCTGCTTCATCAGCGCCGCGAAGTACAGGCCCGCCGGGCCACCACCGATGCACAGGATGCGCTGCAGAGAGGTTTTCATACCTAATTAGTTTAGATTTGAAATATCTCGCCACAACGGGGTAAACCCGTAGCCCGGGGCGCCGCGGTGGCGCCATTCGGCGGAAGGGCGTATCTTTTTGCGACCGGGCCTGTTTCGGCCGCTGGCCTTGGGAGAATCCGTCCATGACCGTGTACCGATTCAAGTCCCGCGAAACGGGCGACCTCGTGATGCTGCGCCCCCACGGCCAGCGCCTGCTCGAAATCATCGGCAAAGACCCGCACAGCCCGGGCGTGCTGCAACCCGAAGAAATCCCGCGCGCGATCGAGCGGCTGCGCGCCGCGGTGGCGGCCGAAGAGGCCGAACAGAAACCCGCGGCCGATGAGGCCGATGGCGACGACGACAAGGCCGCCGAGGGCGCGGCCGTGAGCCTGCGCATGCGCAGCGCCCCCTTCATCGAGATGCTGGAGCGCTGCCTGAAGGCGGACGTCGAGGTGGTCTGGGGGGTCTAGTCGACCTTCGCGCCCGAGGCCTTGACCACGGCCTCCCACTTCCTGATCTCGGCGTCGATCAGGGCCGCGAACTCGGCCGGCGTGTTGCCGCTGGGGATGGCGCCCTGCGAGAGCAGGCGTTCCTTCACCACCGGCGCGTTGAGCGCCTTGGCGGTTTCCTGCTGCACGCGGTTCACCACCTCGGCCGGCGTGCCCGCGGGCGCGAGCAGGCCGAACCACGAGCTGGCCTCGAAGCCGGGCAGCTTGCCCGCTTCGGCCACGGTGGGCACGTCGGGCAGGGCGGCCGAGCGCACCGCGCTCGTCACCGCGAAGGCCTTGAGGTTGCCGGCCTGGATGTGCGGCATGGCCGAGGGCAGGTTGTCGAACATCACGTCCACCGCGCCCGCGAGCAGGTCGGCCAGCGCCGGGCCCGAGCCGCGGTAGGGGATGTGCGTCATGAAGATGCCGTTGCGGGCCTTGAACAGCTCGCCCGCGAGGTGGATGGACGTGCCGTTGCCGCTCGAGGCCATGTTGAGCCGGCCCGGCCGCGCCTTGGCAAAGGCCACGAACTCGGCCACCGAGCCGATGCCGAGCTCTTGCGCGCGCTTGGTGCTCATGACCATCACGTTGGGCACGCCGGCCACCAGCGTGATGGGCGCGAAGTCTTTCTGCGGCTCGTAGGGCAGCTTGCTGTAGAGCGATTTGTTGATGCCGTGCGTGCCCACCGTGCCCATGAGCAGGGTGTAGCCGTCGGCCGGCGACTTGGCCACGAGCTCGGCGCCGATGTTGCCGCCCGCGCCCGCGCGGTTTTCCACCACCACGCTCTGGCCGAGCGCGCGGGTGAGCTCGGGCGCGAGCGTGCGCGCGAGGATGTCGGTGGTGCCGCCGGGCGCGAAGGGCACCACGATGCGAATGGGCCGGCCGGGCCAGGCGCCCTGGGCGAAGGCGGTGGGCAGGGCGCCGGCGGCGGCCAGCGCGAGCAGGTGGCGGCGGTTCAGGCGGTTCTGGCGGTTCTGGCGGTTCGTGTGGGGGCTCATGCGTGTCTCCTTCGCAGTTGTTCGATCTGCCCGCGCAGCGCCACACCGGTTTCGATGCCCAGTTCGCGGGCGGCTGCGTTGGCGTGGCTGACCACGCCGTCGGCCAATGTACTGTCGGCCTGACCGATGCGGGCGCTCGTGTGCGACACCGCGCACGCGGCCAGACCGGCGGCCTGCAGCTCGGCCAGGCCCGCGATGCCGGCCGCGTCCTTGCCCACGCCGGCGTCGTTGAACACCGAGAGCAGCGGCCGCGCCGCGATCGCGTAGCGCGAGGAGCTCAGGCCCCCGTGCGAACCGCTCAAAGCAATGCAGCCCGCGTCGGCGGGCTGCAGCTGGGTGATAGAGTCGATGACCCGGAGCGCGATCACGGCGAAGGCGCTCCGGGGCCCGTTCAGTCCGCGTACTGGCCGGCGGCGTCGATCACCGTCTTGAGCTTGGTGATCTGGTCGGCCACGTACTTCTTGTGGCCTTCCGGCGTCATGCGGCCGTCGGTCACCACGATGGCGCCCAGCTCGTCCTGCTTCTTGATGAAGTCGGCGTCCTTGAGCGACTTCACGAGCGCGTCGTTGAGCGTCTTGAGCACCGGGGCGGGCGTGCCCTTGGGGGCGTACATGCCGTGCCAGATGGTCAGCTCGAAGCCCTTGAGGCCCATTTCCTGCAGCGAGGGGTAGTCCTTGAGCACGGGGTGCTTGCTCAGGGGCTTGGCGGTGGTGACCGCAAAGGCCTTCACGCGGCCGCCTTCGATCTGCGAGGTGGTGTTGGTGGTCTGGTCGCACATCACGTCGACCTGGCCGCCGATGAGGTCGTTCATGGCCGGGCCGGTGCCGCGGTAGGCGATGGTGGTCATGGACTTGTCGAGCTTGACCGCGTGCTGCCACATCAGGCCGCACAGGTGCGAGGCCGAGCCCAGGCCGGCGTGCGCGAGGTTGAGCTTGCCGCCGTTGGTGCGGATGTAGGCCTCGAAGTCGCGGTAGGTGTTGGCGTTGAGCTTGTTCGAGCCCAGCAGCGTCATCGGCACGTCGTTGATCATGCCCACGTACTCGAAGTCCTCGAGCGGCTTGTAGGGCAGCTTGCGGTAAAGGCCGGCGGTGGCGGCCATGCCGATGTGCCAGACCAGCAGGGTGTGGCCGTCGGGGGCCGCGCGGGCCACCTTGGCCGCGCCGATGGTGCCGCCCGCGCCGGCGGCGTTTTCCACCACGATGTTGGCGTTGGGGATGTACTTGCGCATGGTCTCCGCGAGCTGGCGGGCCACGAGATCGGTCGGGCCGCCGGCGGCGAAGGGCACCACAAAGGTGATCGGTTTGCTCGGGAATGCCTGTGCGAACGCGCCCAGCGCGAACGTGGCGCCCAGGGCGAGGGTGACGAGCTTCTTCATGAAGTACCTCCGGTAGGGATCGATGAACGGAACCGCCGGATGCTATTCGGCGGCCCGTTGTCGGGAATCGCGGAAAGTACGTAGCCCGACCCCTGGGGAAACCCGGTCGTAAACGGCCCCGCCACGGGCCTCACTGGTAGCTGCGCGCGTCTTCGATCACCTTGCCGTCATTGGGCAGGCTGCCCGGGGCCAGCAGCTCCACGTCGCTGCGCAGCTTGGTCACGTCGCGCACGGCGTGGGCGATGGCCTCGCGCAGCGCCTCGCCGTGCTCGGTGCTTTCCACGCGCAGGCACATGCGGTCGTTGGCCATTTCGCCGCTGACCACCAGCCGGGCCTTGCGCACCTGCGGGAAGCGGCGTGCCACGTCGGCCACCTGGCCCGGGTGCACGAACATGCCGCGCACCTTGGTGGTCTGGTCGGCCCGGCCCATCCAGCCCTTGATGCGCGGCGCCGTGCGGCCCGTGGGGCAGGCGCCGGGCAGCACGGCCGACAGGTCGCCGGTGCCGAAGCGGATCAGCGGGTAGCCGGGGTTGAGCGTGGTGACCACGAGCTCGCCCACCTCGCCGTCGGGCACGGGCTCGCCGGTGCCGGGGCGCACGATCTCCACGATCACGCCCTCGTCGAGCACCAGGCCTTCGCGGGCCGCGGTCTCGTAGGCCACCAGGCCCAGGTCGGCGGTGGCGTAGGTCTGGTACACGGTGACGCCGCGCTCGGCGAACCAGGCCGTGAGGCTGGGCGGGCAGGCCTCGCCGCCCACACTGGCCTTGCGCAGGCTGCCGATGTCGGCGCCCGTCTCGGCGGCCTTTTCGATCAGGATGCGCAGAAAGCTCGGCGTGCCGGTGTAGGCATCGGGCCGCAGCTCGGCCACGGCCTGCAACTGCTGCTCGGTCTGGCCCGTGCCCGCGGGGAACACGGTGCAGCCCACGGCGTGCGCGCCGGCCTCGAGGATGAAGGCGCCCGGGGTCATGTGGTAGCTGAAGGCGTTGTGCACCAGCTCGCCGGCGCGAAAGCCGGCAGCGAACAGCGCGCGCCCGGTGCGCCAGTAGTCGCGCACCGCGCCCTCGGGTTCGTAGATCGGGCCGGGCGAGGCGAAGATGCGCGACATCTGCGGCCCGCGCACCAGCGCCGAGAAGCCGCCGAAGGCGTCGCGCGCCACCTGTGCGCGCTGGCGTTCGAGCAGCGCGCTCTTGCGCGTGACGGGCAGCTGCGCGAGCGCGGCGCGGCTGTTGACGGCGGCCGCGTCCACACCGCGCAGGATCTCGGCGAAGGCCGGGCTGCTGGCCTGGGCGTGCGCGACCTGCCGCGCCAGCGCGGCCATGTGTTCGGCCTCGCGTTGTGCGGGCGGGCGCGTTTCGAGCGCGTCGAAGTGTTCGTTCATCAGGCCAACCAGCGCTTTCTGCGTTTGTAGCTTTTCACGTCCTTGAAGCTCTTGCGCTCGCCGCCGCCCATGCCGAGGTAGAACTCCTTGACGTCCTCGTTGTTGCGCAGGTCGGCCGCGGCGCCGTCCATCACGATGCGGCCGCTTTCCATGATGTAGCCGTAGTCGGCGTAGCGCAGCGCCATGTTGGTGTTCTGCTCGGCGAGCAGGAAGGTGACCTTCTCCTTCTGGTTGAGGTCCTTCACGATCTCGAACACCTCTTCCACGATCTGCGGCGCCAGGCCCATGGAGGGCTCGTCGAGCAGCACCACGTTGGGGTTGGCCATGATCGCGCGGCCGATCGCGCACATCTGCTGCTCGCCGCCGCTGGTGTAGGCGGCCTGGCTGGTGCGGCGCGTCTTCAGGCGCGGGAAGTAGGTGTAGACCTTCTCGAGGTTGCGCGCGACCTCGGCCTTGTCCTTGCGGGTGTACGAACCCGTCATGAGGTTCTCTTCGATGGTCAGGTGCGCGAAGCAGTGGCGGCCTTCCATCACCTGCACCACGCCGCGCTGCACCAGGTCGGCCGGCGAGAGGTTCTCGATGCGCTCGCCGCGCAGCTCGATGCTGCCCTTGGTGACCTCGCCGCGCTCGCCCTTGAGCAGGTTGGAGATGGCGCGCAGCGTGGTGGTCTTGCCCGCGCCGTTGCCGCCCAGGATGGCCGCGATCTGGCCTTCCTGGACCGTGAGCGAGACGCCCTTGAGCACCAGAATCACGTGGTTGTAGATGACCTCGATGCCGTTGACGTTGAGGACGGGGGTCGGAGTACTCATGAAGGTTCCTTGGGACTCATGTGCAAGGGCAGCGCGCCGCCCTTGCAGATGACGCCGCGCCCGGCGGGCGCGGCGGGGGTCGTCGATCAGCTGCCGCAGTCGGATGCTTCGCGGCGGCTCATCTTCTTGTCGGCCAGGTACTTGTCGGCGCCGGCCTTCACCATGGGCTTGATGATCTGTTCATCGGCCTGCATGAAGTCGGAGCTGAAGTTCCACTTGGCGCCGTCCCAGGTGTGCACGCGCGCCCAGGTCGAACCCATGTGGTCGTTGCACGAGGTGGACAGCGGGCGCATGACGCCGGCGAAGCCCAGCGCGTCGAGCTTCTTCTGGTCGAGCGCCAGGTTCTCCAGGCCCCAGCGCACCTGCTCGCCGGTCATGACCTTGCCCTTGCCGAAACGCTCCTGCGCGCGGCGCACGGCCTCGACGCTGAGCATCTGGATGATCACGCCGCGGGTGTACAGCACCGAGCCCACTTCGTCCTTGGGGCCCGTGCCCTGGCCCTTGTCGTGCACGTGCTTGAGGATCTCCTGGATCACCTTGGGCTGCGTGCCCGAGGTGTTGAGCGCGAGCGCGTTGTAGCCCTTGGCGCCCTGGCCCACGTCCTTCACGTCGGGTTCGGCACCGGCCCACCACACGCCGTACATCTTCTCGCGCGGGTAGCCCGTGGCCTGGGCTTCCTTGAGGGCGGTGGAGTTCATCACGCCCCAGCCCCACAGCAGCACGTAGTCGGGGCGGCTCTGGCGCACCTGCAGCCAGGCGGCCTTCTGCTCCACGCCGGGCGCGGTCACGGGGATGAGCTGCAGGTCGAAGCCATGCATGCGCTGGCGTTCCTGCAGCAGGGGGATGGGCTCCTTGCCGAACGGCGAGTCGTGATAGACCAGCGCGATCTTCTTGCCCTTGAGCTTGTCCAGGCCGCCTTCTTTCTGGCCGATGTGCTGGATCAGGATGTCGGCGCCGGTCCAGTAGCTGCCCATGAGCGGGAAGTTCCACTTGAAGGCGTTGCCGTCCTGCGCCACCGACAGGCCATAGCCCAGCGTGATCAGCGGGATCTTGTCGGTGGGCACCTTCTCGGTCAGCGCGAAGGTGATGCCGGTGGCCTGCGGGTCGAACAGGGCCACACCCGGGCGGCTCTTGAGGCGCTCGTAGCATTCCACGCCGCGGTCGGTGGCGTAGCCGGTTTCGCATTCTTCGAACGTGAGCTTCACGCCGTTGATGCCGCCATCGCGCGCGTTGATGAGCTTGATGTAGTCCTGCTTGCCGTTGGCCCAGGGCGTGCCGTTGGGGGCGTAAGGCCCGGTGCGGTACGACAGCAGCGGGAAGAACTGCTCCTTGGCCTGCGCTTGCGCTTGGGCGCTGGTGGTGACCAGCGCGGACATCCCGGTCGCCACGGCGGCGACAGCGAGGATCAGTTGACGAAGCTTCATGGTTTGTCTCCTGGTTGGAAGGAAGGACGCGGACGGAAAAACGGGAGCGGGCTTGCTCAGTGCGGGAAGGGCCACAGGCGCAGCTTCTGCTTGCCGATGGACCACAGACGAGCCAGCCCGTGCGGCTCGACGATCAGGAACCAGACGATCAGGCCGCCGAACACCATGAGTTCGACGTGCGAGACCGCGGCGGTGGACATGGTCATGCCGAACAGGCCGGCGATCTCGGGCAGCACCTGGTTGAGCACGATGGGCAGCACCACGATGAAGCCGGCGCCGAAGAAGGCCCCCATGATCGAGCCCAGGCCACCGATGATCACCATGAACAGCAGGCGGAAGGACACGTCGACACCGAAGGCCGCGGGCTCCCAGGCGCCCAGGTAGACGAAGGCCCAGAGGCCGCCGGCCACGCCGATGATGAAGCTGCTCACCGCGAAGGCCGTGAGCTTGGCGTACATGGGGCGGATGCCGATCACCGCCGCGGCCACGTCCATGTCGCGGATGGCCATCCACTCGCGGCCGATGGCCGAGCGCACCAGGTTCTTCGCGAGCAGCGCGAGCACCACCAGCACCGCGAGGCAGAACAGGTATTTGCTCACCGCGCTCTCGATCGGCAGGCCGAAGACCTGCAGGTTGTTCACCGAGACCGAGCCCGAGGGCGAGTCGTTCACGAACCACTTCACGCGCAGGAACATCCAGTCGGCGAAGAACTGCGCGGCCAGCGTGGCCACCGCGAGGTACAGGCCCTTCACGCGCAGGCTGGGCAGGCCGAACAGCACGCCGAACACCGTGGCGCACAGCCCGCCGAGCAGCAGCGCCGGGATCAGCGGCATGCCGGGAATGCGCACGAAGAAGTTGTAGGCCATGTAGGCGCCCACCGCCATGAAGGCGCCCGAGCCCAGCGTGATCTGGCCGCAATAGCCCACGAGGATGTTCACCCCGAGCGCGGCGAGCGACATGATCAGGAAGGGGATCAGGATCGCGCGCATCAGGTAGTCGCTCGCGAGCATGGGCACCGCGAGGAAGGCGAAGGCGATGAGCGCGAGGATGAGCCAGCGGTCCTGTGCGATCGGGAAGATCTGCTGGTCGGCGCGGTAGGAGGTCTTGAACTGACCGTTTTCCCTGTAGAACATGTGTCAGTACCTCAGACGCGGTCGATGATCTTCTCGCCGAACAGACCTTGCGGGCGGAAGAGGAGGAAGACGAGGGCCAGCACGTAGGCGAACCAGATTTCGATGCCACCGCCCACGAAGGGGCCGATGTAGACCTCGGAGAGCTTCTCGCCCACGCCGATGATCAGGCCGCCGATGATGGCGCCGGGCACCGAGGTGAGGCCGCCCAGGATCACCACGGGCAGGGCGCGCAGCGCCAGCGTGGTGAGCGAGAACTGCACGCCGAGCTTGGAGCCCCAGATGATGCCGGCCACCAGCGCGGTGATGCCGGCCACGAACCACACGATCACCCAGATGCGGTTGAGCGGAATGCCGATGGACTGCGCCGCCTGGTGGTCGTCGGCCACGGCGCGCAGGGCGCGGCCGGTGCTGGTCTTCTGGAAGAACAGCGAGAGCGTGGCCACCAGCAGCGCGGCGATGCAGGCCGCGTACACGTCTTCGAGGTTCACGAGCACGCCGCCCTGGAAGGTGCTCTCGAACAGGAACACCGGGTCCTTGGGCATGCCCACGTTGATGGCGTAGATGTTGGAGCCGAACAGGGTCTGGCCCAGGCCGTCGAGGAAGTAGGTGATGCCCAGCGTGGCCATGAGCAGCGTCACGCCCTCCTGGTTCACCAGGTGGCGCAGCACCAGGCGTTCGATCAGCCAGGCCACGACCCACATCAGCGCACCCGCGAGCACGAAGGCGATGACGTTGGCGAGCACGCGGTTGTCGATGCCGATCCACTGCGGCACCCACTCGGCGAAGCGCGCCATCGCGAGCGCCGCGAACAGCACCATCGCGCCCTGCGCGAAGTTGAAGACGCCCGAGGCCTTGAAGATGAGCACGAAGCCCAGCGCCACGAGCGAATAGAGCATGCCGGCCATGAGGCCGCCGAAAAGTGCTTCGAGGAAGAAAGCCATGGTCTGTTGCCTCAGTGGGAGGTGCCGAGGTAGGCGCTGATGACCTCCTCGTTGCTGCGCACCTCCTGCGGGGTGCCGTCGCCGATCTTCTTGCCGTAGTCGAGCACCACCACGCGGTCGGAGATGTCCATGACCACGCCCATGTCGTGCTCGATCAGCACGATGGTGGTGCCGAACTCGTCGTTGACGTCGAGGATGAAGCGGCTCATGTCCTGCTTCTCCTCGAGGTTCATGCCGGCCATGGGCTCGTCGAGCAGCAGCATGCGCGGCTCCATGGCGAGCGCGCGGCCCAGGTCGACGCGCTTTTGCAGGCCGTAGGGCAGGGTGCCCACGGGCGTCTTGCGGTAGGCCTGGATCTCGAGGAAGTCGATGATGTGCTCGACGAACTCGCGGTGCTGTTCTTCTTCCTTCTGTGCGCCGCCCAGGCCGAAGGGGTTGCGGAACGCCTGCGACAACAGACCGCTTTTGATGCGCAGGTTGCGCCCGGTCATGATGTTGTCGATCACGCTCATGCCCTTGAACAGCGCCAGGTTCTGGAAGGTGCGCGCGATGCCCATCTCGGCCACCTGGCGGCTGTTCATGTGCTTGAAGGTCTGGCCGCGGAAGCTGATCGAGCCCTCTTGCGGTTGGTACACGCCGTTGATGCAGTTGAGCATGGAGCTCTTGCCGGCGCCGTTGGGGCCGATGATGGCGCGCACCTCGTGCTCGCGCACGTTGAAGCTGATGTCGGTGAGCGCCTTCACGCCGCCGAAGCGCAGGCTGATGTTCTTCACGTCGAGGATGACCTCGCCGATCTTCTTGCTATCGCTCATGCAGCGGCCTTCACGGGGGCAAAGGTCTTGGCGTCGCGGATCTGCAGCGTGGCGCTGACCGAGCCGGTGCGGCCGTCCTCGAACTTGACCTGGGTTTCGATGTACTGCTCGCTCTGGCCGCCGTAGAGCGCGTCGACCAGCACCTGGTACTTGTCGCCGATGAAGCCGCGGCGGACCTTGTTGGTGCGCGTGAGCTCGCCGTCGTCGGCGTCGAGTTCCTTGTGCAGCACCAGGAAGCGGCTGATCTGGCTGCCCGCGAGCAGGGCGTCGCGCGCCAGGTCGGCGTTGACCTGCTCCACGCATTCCTGGATCAGCGCGTACACCTCGGGCTTGCTCGCGAGGTCGGTGTAGCCGGTGTAGGGCAGGTTGCGGCGCTCGGCCCAGTTGCCCACGGCCTCGAAGTCGATGTTGATCATCACGCAGACCTTCTCGCGCTGGTCGCCGAAGGCCACGGCCTCCTTGATGTGCGAGAAGAATTTGAGCTTGTTCTCGACGTACTTGGGCGCGAACATCGCGCCGTCGTGCGCGCCGCCTTTGAGGCGGCCCACGTCCTTCACGCGGTCGATGATCTTGAGGTGGCCGCTGGCGTCGATGAAGCCGGCGTCGCTGGTGTGGTACCAGCCGTCGGCGGTGAGCACCTCGGCCGTGGCCTGCGGGTTCTTGTAGTAGCCCTTGAGCAGACCGGGCGACTTCACCAGGATCTCGCCGCTCTCGCTGAGCTTGATCTCCACGCCCTCGCAGGGCACGCCCACGGTGTCGGCGCGGGCTTCGTTGTCGGGCTGCAGGCACACGAACACCGCGGTCTCGGTGGAGCCGTAGAGCTGCTTGAGGTTGATGCCGATGGAGCGGTAGAAGCTGAATAGGTCGGGGCCGATGGCCTCGCCCGCGGTGTAGGCCACGCGCACGCGGCTCAGGCCCAGGTTGTTGCGCAGCGGGCCGTACACCAGCCAGTCGCCCAGGCGGTACTTGAGGCGGTCGAGCAGGCCCACGGGCTTGCGGTCCATCAGGTCGGGGCCGACGCGGCGCGCGAGCGCCATGCAGGTGTGGAACAGCTTGCGCTTGAGCGCGCCCGCGTCTTCCATGCGGATCATCACGCTGGTGAGCAGGCCCTCGAACACGCGCGGCGGCGCGAAGTAGTAGGTGGGGCCGATCTCTTTGAGGTCGATGGTGACGGTGCCGCTGCTCTCGGGGCAGTTCACCACGTAGCCCGTGACCAGCCACTGCGCGTACGAGAAGATGTTCTGGCCGACCCAGGCCGGCGGCAGGTAGGCCAGCACCTCGTCCTGCGGGCCGAGCCTGTCGAAGCGCGAACCCGCGGCCGCGCGGTCGAGCAGCGAGCGGTGGGTGTGCACCACGCCCTTGGGGTTGCCCGTGGTGCCGCTGGTGAAGAACATGGCGGCCACGTCGTCGGGCTGGCCCTGGGCCACCTGCTGCGCGAACAGGCCGGGGTGGGCCTGGGCGTGCGTGCGGCCGGCCTCGATCAGCGCGTCCAGGCTGTGCAGGCCGGGCTGGTCGTAGTTGCGCAGGCCGCGCGGGTCGTCGTAGTAGACGTGGCTCAGCGCGGGGCACTGCTCGCGCACCTCGAGCATCTTGTCGACCTGTTCCTGGTCTTCGACGATGGCGAAGCGCACCTCGGCGTTGGTGAGCGGGAACACGCACTCGGCGGCCACCGCGTCCTGGTAGAGCGGCACGGGGATGGCGCCCAGCGACTGTGCGGCCAGCATGGCGGCGTACAGGCGCGGGCGGTTGGCCCCGATGACCACCAGGTGCTCGCCGCGCTGCAGCCCGGCCTGGTGCAGGCCGCAGGCGACCGCCTCGACGAGTTGCGCCATCTGCGACCAGCTCGTGGTCTGCCAGATGCCGTACTCCTTCTCGCGCATGGCCGGCGCGTCGGGCCGTTGCCGGGCGTGCTCCAGCAGGCGCTGGGGGAACGTGGACTGCATGCCGTATGTCTCCTGTGCGGGATCCGTTGCTGCGCATGGTAGGCGCCGCTTTGACGTCGTGTTGTCGGTTCGACGACAATCCAGGGTCTACCCTGCTAGGACTTTCCCCATGTTCCCTGCCCGACGCGGCTCGATCCGCGAACGCGCGCGCCGGCCCACGGTGGCCGAGCTCGACAGCATTCCCTGGTTGCCGCAGCTCTCGGGCGAGGCGCGCGAGCGCGCGATCGATGCGCTCGAGGTGGGCATGGCCGAGGCGGGCGACACCATCTGCCGCTTCGGCCGGCCCGTGACGCTGTGGTTCGGCCTGATCGACGGCCTGCTCAAGATGAGCAACGACGACTCGCAGGGCCCGGCCATCACCTTCACGGGCGTGGCCCCGGGCGGCTGGTTCGGCGAGGGCACGGTGCTCAAGCACGAGCATTACCGCTACAACATCCAGGCCTTGCGGCCGAGCCTGATCGCGGGCCTGCCGGTGGAGACCTTCGACTGGCTGCTCGACCACTCGATCGGCTTCAACCGCTTCGTGATGCACCAGCTCAACGAGCGTCTGGGCCAGTTCATCGCGGCGCGCGAGATCGACCGCCTCAACAACCCCGACCTGCGCGTGGCGCGCAACCTGGCCGCGCTGTTCCATCCGCTGCTCTCACCCAACGTGGGCGGGGTGCTGCGCATCACGCAGCAGGAGCTGGCCTACCTCGTGGGCCTGTCGCGCCAGCGCGTGAACGAGGCGCTGCGCACGCTGCAGTCCAAGGGCTGGATCCGCATCGAGTACGGCGGGCTGCGCGTGCTCGATCTGCAGGCGCTGCGCTCGGGCGATCTGGGGTAGGCGCAGAGCGCGCCGGCGCGGGGGGCTTCTCCTACACGGCGCGCCGCGTTTGTCCGACGGCGCGGCCCGCACCCGGTGCCGAAGATGGGGCCTCAGCAACCACCGGAGGCCCACATGACCACCAAGATCCTCACCGCCCTCGCCCTGTGTGCCGCTTCGGCCATCGCCGCCGCGCAGACCGCACCGGCCTCGGCGGCCATGACCAAGGCCGAATACAACGCGGCCAAAGAGCGCATCGAGATGAACCACAAGAACGCCAAGAAGGCCTGCGACACCTTGAAGGACAACGCCAAGGACGTTTGCCAGGAGGAGGCCAAGGGCAAGGAGCGCGTGGAAAAGGCCGAGCTCGAGAACCAGTACAAGCCCTCGCCGGGCCATGCGCGCAAGCTGGAAGAGGTGAAGGCCGACACGGCCTACGCGATCGCCAAGGAGAAGTGCGAAGACCAGGCCGGCGACGCCGAGAAGGTGTGCAAGGCCGACGCCAAGGCCGCGCACGAACGCGCCATCAAGGCCACCAAGGGCTGAGTGACCGGCTGAAGCGGGGGCGGTGAGCGGACAATCCCGCCATGGCCTCCGATTCCCCCAAGCGCACCCTCTCCCTCAAACCCGCGGCGCCCCAGCCGCCCGCCGACCCCCGTGCCCCGCGCCGCCCGCCGGTGCGGCCGCGGGGCCCGGCGCGCCCAACCCATGAGCGCGGCCCAGCCGCCCGCGCCCCGGCCGCGCCCGCTCGACCCCGCGGCGCCGCCCGCCGCGGCCCCGAAACGCAAGACCACACCCCCGACCCCGCCGGCCGCTCCGATCGATCCCGCCGAGGCGCGGGCCCGGGCGCTCGCCGTGCTGGCCCGCTCCGCCGCCCCGCCGCCGCCGCCCGCAGCGGCGCGCGAGCCCCTGCCGCCGCGCGAAGGCACACGCCTGAACAAGCGCATGGCCGAACTGGGCCTGTGCTCGCGCCGCGAAGCCGACGACTGGATCGGCCAGGGCTGGGTGCTGGTGGACGGGCAGGTGGCCCAGATGGGTCAGCCGGTGCGCGACGACGCGCGCATCGAGATCCTGCCCGAGGCGCGCCAATCGCAGGGCGAGCGCGTGACCATCCTGCTGCACAAGACCATGGGCTACGTGAGCGGCCAGCCCGAAGACGGCCACCCCGCCGCGGTCTCGCTGGTGCAGTCGCGCAGCCGCTGGAAGGAAGACCGCGGCCCGCGCCGCTTCTCGCCCGCGCAGCTCAAGGGCCTGGCGCCCGCGGGCCGGCTCGACATCGATTCCACCGGTCTGCTGGTGCTGACCCAGGACGGCCGCGTGGCGCGCGCCCTGATCGGCGAAGACAGCGGTGTGGAAAAGGAATACCTGGTGCGCGTGGTGTGGGCCCCCAACGGCCCGCGCGCGCCCGACGTGGTCGAGCAGGACGTGCAGTCGGTGTTCCCGCCCGATCGCCTGGCCCTGCTGCGCCACGGCCTGTCGCTCGACGACCAGCCGCTCAAGCCCGCGCAGGTCGACTGGCTCAACCCCGAGCAGCTGCGCTTCGTGCTCACCGAGGGCAAGAAGCGCCAGATCCGCCGCATGTGCGAGGCCGTGGGCCTGCACGTGGTGGGCTTGAAGCGCGTGCGCATCGGCCGCGTGCTGCTGGGCAAGCTGCCGCCCGGGCAGTGGCGCTACCTGCAGCCCGACGAGCACTTCTGACACCGCCGGTCTGAAGGGCTCGGGGCCGCGGAAGGCGCGTGGCCACAATGGGCCATGGCCCGCCCACCCTCACCCCCCCCACCCGGCCGGCCGCGGCACCTGCGTGCGGGCGACCTGCGCGCGCTGGCCCAGCTGGCCACCCAGGCCACGCTGGGCGTCATCGGCATCACCGAGGGCGTGCACCAGGCCGTGCGGCACCGCGTCGGCCTGCCCGCGGGCGCGGCCGAGGGGCGCACCGGCGGCCTGACCGGGCGCGTGTACGGCGCCGTGCGTGGCGTCGCGCACGGCCTGGGCAGCGGCATCGACGGCGCGCTGCGTGCGCTGCTGCCCTTGCTCGACCGGCCCGCCGAGGCCGACGCCGACTCGCCCGCGCGCGAGGCCGTGCTGGCAGCGCTCAACGGCGTGCTCGGCGACCGCCTGGTGGCGTTGGGCAACGGCCTGGCCCAGCCCATGGAGCTGCGCGAGGGCGGGCGCGTGCTGCCGCTGCGCGTCGACGGCCCGGCCGACCCCGCCGCGCTGCGGCTGCAGCGCCCCACGCCGCACCTGCTGCTGATGCTGCACGGCCTGTGCATGAACGATCTGCAGTGGCGCCGCGGCGGCCACGACCACACCGAGGTGCTGGCCCAGGCGCTGCAGGCCACGCCCGTGCACCTGCGTTACAACAGCGGCCTGCCGATCGCGGCCAACGGCCGCGCGCTGGCCGAGCGGTTGGAGCGCCTGCTGTCGGTTTGGCCGGCAGCGCTGCAGGGCATCACGCTGGTCGGCCACAGCATGGGTGGCCTGCTGGCGCGCAGTGCCATGCACGCGGGGCAGCGCGCCGGACACCGCTGGCCGCACCGGGTGCGCCACCTGGTGTTCCTGGGCACGCCGCACCACGGCGCACCGCTGGAGCGCGCGGGCCATGGCGCCGATCTGCTGCTCGCCTCGTCGCCGTTCTCGGCCCCGCTGGCGCGCCTGGGCCGGCTGCGCAGCGCGGGCATCACCGACCTGCGCCACGGCCAGGTGCGCGCTGCCGACGAGGCCGCGCCCGAGGCGCCCCTGCCGCTGCCCGAGGGCGTGGTCTGCCTGGCCGTCGCAGCCTGCCTGGCTTCGCGTCGCGACCTGCTGGCCGACCGGCTGGTGGGCGACGGCCTGGTGCCGCTGCGCAGCGCGCTGGGCGAGCACGACGACCCCGCGCGCCGGCTCGCCTTCGCGCGCGGCAACCAGCGCGTGGTCTACCGCACCGGCCATCTCGACCTCCTGTCCAGCCCCGCCGTGGCCGATCAGTTGCGGCGCTGGCTGGCGCCACCCGACGCGTCGGCCGGATGAGCCGCCGCGCGGGCGGCGTACCCGGGTCTTGAAAAACCTGGGCCGCATCCCCAAATGCGCCGCGGCTTGTGCCCAGGCGGGCGTTTTCCCTCTCCCTCACCATTCCAGCCATGAGCAAACAGACCCATTCCTTCCAGGCCGAGGTGGCCCAGCTGCTGCACCTCGTGACGCACTCGCTGTACTCCAACCCCGACATCTTCCTGCGCGAGCTGGTCTCCAACGCCTCGGACGCCTGCGACAAGCTGCGCTTCGAGGCCCTGAACAACGCCGCGCTCTACGAGGACGCGCCCGAGCTCCAGGTGCGCGTGGCCTTCGACAAGGCCGCCCGCACCATCACCATCACCGACAACGGCATCGGCATGAGCGCGCAGGAGGCGATCGACCACCTGGGCACCATCGCCAAGAGCGGCACGCGCGATTTCGTGAGCAAGTTGAGCGGCGACCAGAAGTCGGACGCCCAGCTCATCGGCCAGTTCGGCGTGGGCTTTTATTCGGGCTTCATCGTGGCCGACCGCATCGTGGTGGAGAGCCGCCGCGCGGGCCTGCCCGCGGCCGAGGGCGTGCGCTGGAGCAGCGGCGGCAGCGGCGACTTCGAGGTCGAGGCGATCGAGCGCGCCGAGCGCGGCACCAGCGTCATCCTGCACCTGCGCGAGGACAAGACCGAGTACCTCAACCACTGGAAGCTCAAGACCATCATCGAGCGCTACAGCGACCACATCAGTCTGCCCATCCGCATGCAGGCCGAGGCCTGGGACGCCGAGAAGAGCGAGTACGTGACCAAGCCCGAGTGGGAGACCGTCAACTCGGCCAACGCACTCTGGTCGCGCCCCAAGAAGGACGTGAGCGACGAGCAGTACACCGAGTTCTACAAGACCCTGAGCCACGACAGCGAAGCGCCCCTGGCCTGGAGCCACAACCGCGTGGAAGGCAGCACCGAGTACACGCAGCTGCTCTACATCCCCGCGCACGCGCCGCACGACCTGTGGAACCGCGACCGCAAGGCCGGCATCAAGCTCTACGTCAAGCGCGTGTTCATCATGGACGAGGCCGAGAGCCTCATGCCGGCCTACCTGCGCTGGGTCAAGGGCGTGGTGGACTCGGCGGACCTGCCGCTCAACGTGAGCCGCGAGCTGCTGCAGGAAAGCCGCGACGTGCGCGCCATCCGCGAGGGCAACACCCGCCGCGTGCTCGCCATGCTCGACGAGCTCAGCAAGGACGGCGAGAAATACGCGACGTTCTATGCCGCCTTCGGCGCCGTGCTCAAGGAAGGCCTGGGCGAAGACTTCGCCAACCGCGACAAGATCGCGAAGCTGCTGCGCTTTGCGAGCACCACGCAGACCGACACCACCGCGCTCGCCGACTACAAGGCGCGCATGAAGGACGGCCAGAAGGCCATCTACTACCTCACGGCCGAGACCCTGGCCGCCGCCCGCAACAGCCCGCAGCTCGAGCTGTTCCGCCAGAAGGGCATCGAGGTGCTGCTGATGGCCGACCGCGTGGACGAGTGGGCGCTGTCTTTCCTGACCGAGTTCGAGGGCACGCCGCTGCAGAGCGTGGCCAAGGGCGCGGTCGACCTGGGCGACCTGCAGGACGAGGCCGAGCGCAAGGCCGCGGAGGAAGCGGCCGAGGGCTTCAAGCCGGTGCTCGAGAAGCTGCGCGAAAGCCTCAAGGACAAGGCCAAGGACGTGCGCGTGAGCTCGCGCCTGGTCGACTCGCCGGCCTGCCTGGTGGTGGCCGACGGCGACTACTCGCTGCAGCTCGCGCGCCTGCTCAAGCAGGCCGGACAGCAGGCGCCCGAGGTCAAACCCATCCTCGAGATCAACGCCGGCCACCCGCTGGTCAAGCGCCTCGAAGGCTCGGCGCATTTCGACGACCTCGCGCAGGTGCTGTTCGATCAGGCGCTGCTCGCCGAGGGCGGTCTGCCCGAAGACCCGGCGGCCTATGTGCGGCGCGTGAACGGCCTGCTCACGCAGGCGTGAGCAAGAAGTTGAAACAGGGGGCGAGGTCTTCACTACACTCGCCTCTGGTTCGGCGCGGGATCCGCGACGCCTGAACAACGTCCGCAGATCAGATCAGCCGTGCAATTCCAGCGCCCCTACGATCCAGCCATTTCGTTTCGCAACAGCCAGGGTGAAGCGGCCCGGGGCACGCTCACCAGCGTGCAGCGCCGCGCCCTGGTGATGGAGATCTACAACCCGTACTCCATCGTGCAGGTGAGCGAGGTGCTGAGCGAGCTCACCATCCGCTCGGGCGACCAGGCGCTGTACAAGGGCAAGGCCGTGGTGGTGGGCATGCTCAACACCGGCCTCATGGCCGTGGTGTCGGTGGCGCTCACGGACGAATGGTCCGACCTCAATGCCGTGGCGCACGGCAACGTCGATCAGGTGCGCCACGAAGCCCAGCGCTTCGTGCAGGACTGGGAAGAGCGATTCAAGGTTCGCCACACGTACCAGGTGGCCATCAGCGAGTTTCGCGCCTTCCTCGCCGAGACGGCCCGCTGGGTCGACCAGGCCGACCTCGCGGCCTCGCTGCCCAAGGCGCCCGATGGCCGCCTGCAGGAAGACGTGTTCGCGTCCATGGCCGAGCCGCTGATGGTCAAGGGCAAGGAGTTCCTGATACGGCTCGAGGCCGAGGCAGCGAGCCTGCCCGAAGAAGACGCACCGCTGCACCGCGCCTTCGCCCAGGCCGCGCTGCACCCGCTGCTGCTGCGTGCGCCTTTCGTGTGGCGCACCTTCACGAAGCCGCTGGGCTACGCGGGCGACTACGAAATGGTCAACCAGATCCTGGGCGATCCGCGCCAGGGCAACAGCACCTACTTCCAGATCGTCAATGCCATGTTCCTGCGCGCGGCCGTGGCCCAGGCCCACCGCAACCGCATCGAACTGCTCATGGCTTTTCTGGGGCGCGCGGCGGATGCGGCCGAGCGCGAAGGGCGGCCGTTGCGCATCCTGAACGTGGGCTGCGGCCCCGCGATCGAGGTGCAGCGCATGCTCGCCAGCGGGCGCGACCTGTCGCGCCTGCATTTCACACTGGTCGACTTCAGCCGCGAGACGCTCGACTACACCCGCGCGCGCATCGAAGAAGCTTCACGCGCCCATGGCCGCAGCGTGTCGGTCGACTACGTTCACGAGTCGGTGCACGACCTGCTCAAGCGCCCGGCTCGCCAGGCGCCCGCGACGCCGGGCGAAGGGCACGACGTGGTGTATTGCGCCGGCCTGTTCGATTACCTGTCCGACAAGGTCTGCAACCGGCTCATGCGCTACTTCCTGCACAGCTGCAACCCGGGCGCGCGCCTGCTGGTGACCAACGTGCACGCCGACAACCCCGAACGCTTCGGCATGGAGCACCTGCTGGAGTGGCACCTGATCTACCGCGACCACGCGCAGATGCGGGCGATCATTCCCGAGGTCGACGGACCGGTCGAGCTCTACACCGACGACACCGGCGTCAACGTGTTCGCAGAATTTGGTGCGCCCCTGGCCGTGTCCCCGGCTTCGACCCCCGAGCGCACCGCATGAACGCGCCGGCCGCGCAGGACTACCAGGAAGAGCTGGCGGACTTTCGCGTCACCTACAGCCGTGCGGGCTGCATCACGTCCATCGTGCTGGTGCTGGGCGGTGTGGGCCTCGATCTCTCGAGCTACCCCGCCTACTGGCGCGAATTTCTGGCCGCGCGCGTGGGCGTTGCGCTGGCCACTGCGTTCATCTTCGGCCTGCTGTTCACCGGCTTCGGCCGCCGCCACGTGCGCGTGCTCACCATGGTCTGGCTGCTGCTGCCGCAGGCCATGATCGCCGGGATGATCCAGCAGACCGACGGGGTCGAGTCGATCTACTTCGTGGGCCTGCACCTGGCGCTGTACGCGGTGGGCATCATCCTGCCCATCAGCTTCTTCGAGTCGGTGAGCTTCGGTCTGGTCACGCTGGGCCTGTACCTGCTGGCCTGTGTGTTCAATGCCAATGACGTGATGCACACCGGCATGCTGACCACCAATGCGCTGTTCATCCTGTTCTCGGCCGCGGCGGCGGCGGTGTGCACCTGGTTCAACGAGCGCGCCCGGCTGCGCCTGTTCTCGCTGCAGCGCGAGGTGCGCGCGAAGAACGCGTCGCTGGTCGAGATCAACCAGACCCTTACCGAGGTCAAGGGCCAGCTGGTGCACCGCGAGAAGATGGCGGCGATCGGCACGCTGTCGGCCGGCCTGCTGCACGAGCTGAACAACCCGGTGAACTTCAGCCTCATGGCCATCGACATGGGCCGCCAGCTGCCCGCTGCCCAGCAAGATCCGATGCTCGCCGAAAGCCTGGCCGACGCGCGCGAAGGCCTGGTGCGCATCCAGAACATCGTCACCGACCTCAAGACCTTTGCGTACCAGAAGCCGGGCGGCGACAGCCTGCGCCCCTTCCTGTTCGAGAACGCGGTGCGCTCGGCGGTGCGGCTCGCCGGCTTCGACCTCAAGGACGTGGCCGTGCGGCTCGACCTGCCGCAGGACACGCACGTGCTCGGCGACGAGCCCGCGCTGATCGGCGTGATGATCAACCTGCTGAGCAACGCCGCGCACGCGGTGCGTGTGGCCCAGCGCGACAAACCCGAGGTGGTGGTGAAGGCCGTGATCGAGGGCGATCGCATGCACGTCACGGTGCGCGACAACGGCCAGGGCATCCTGCCCGAGAACCTCGAACGCGTCTTCGAGCCCTTCTTCACCACGCGCGACGTGGGCAGCGGCCTGGGCCTGGGCCTGAGCATCAGCTATGGCATCGTGCAGCGCCACGGCGGCACCCTGAGCGTGCGCAGCGAACACGGCGCCTGGACCGAGTTCCACTTCGACCTTGGGAGGCCGGTGTGAACGCGCCCGGGCCGATCGACGCCCACGCCGTGCTGCTGGTGGACGACGAGGCGCAGGCCTGCAAGTGGTTCGCACGCCGCTATGGCGACGAGTTCACCGTGCTCACCGCCAGCGGCATGGAAGAGGCCCTGGCGGTGCTGGCCGCGCGCGGCAGCGAGGTGGCCGTGCTCATGACCGACTACCGCATGCCGCGCCACACCGGCGTGGACCTGCTCGCCGCGGTCAGCGGCTCGCACCCGCACGTGGTGCGCGTGCTCATGTCGGCCTACGCCGACAAGGACGTGGCGCTGCAGGCGGTGAACCTGGGCCGGGTCGAGCACATCCTGGAGAAACCGCTCGACGAACCGCTCACGCGGCAGGTCTTGCGCGAGGCCCTGGCCACGGCGCGCCAGCGCGCCCACGAGCGCGCGCTGGGCGAGCGCCGCGCCGCCATGCTGCGCGAGACGCTGGGCTTTCTCGCGCACGAGGTGCGCACGCCGCTCGCCACCGTGAGCGGCTACCTCGCCGCGCTGCGCGACCGCGCCAGCGGTGGTGACGCCACTACCGGCGCGCCCCTGCCCGATGCCGCGCCCGGCGACACCCTGCGCATGATCGAGGCCGCCCAGCGCCGCGCCGAGTACGCGCAGTCGCTGGTCACGAGCTTCGTCAACACCGCGCGCGAGGCCTACCGGCCCGACAGCCAGGCCTCGCTCACGGCCGGCGATCTGGTGCGCGCGGCGCTGCACGAATACCCCTTCGAGCCCGGCGAGCGCGAGCGCCTGCACACCGCGCTCGACGCCGACTTCCCCGTGCCCTCGCGCCAGCGCGACCTGCTGTACCTGGTGCTCTGCACGCTGATCAAGAATGCGCTGCAGGCCCAGCAGGGCCAGGCGCAGCCTGCCCCACGCATCGAACTGGCGCTGTGCCGCACGCCGCGGCCGAGCCTGCGCGTGATCGACAACGGCCCCGGCCTGCCCGCCGAACTGAAAGACCGGCTCACGCTCCAACCCGTGGCATCGGGCTCGGGCGGCACGGGCATGGGCCTGCTGTTCTGCCGGCGCGTGATGACATCGATCGGCGGCGACATCGCCGTGGGTGACACCGAAGGCGGTGGCGCGACGGTGACGCTCCTGTTTCCCGAGACAAGACCAGTGGAGGTTTCCCCGTGACCCGCAACAAGATCCTGTACGTCGATGACGAGGCGATGGCGCTCAAGTACTTCGAGCGCCTCGTGAGTCCGCTCGCGCCGGTGCTCACCGCCACCTCGGTGGACGAAGGCCGCGCGCTGCTCGACGCCCACGCCGGCGAGATCGCCGTGCTCGTGAGCGACCAGCGCATGCCCGGCGCGCGCGGCAACGAGCTGCTGCGGCACGCGCGCGAGCGCCACCCCGCGGTGGTGCGCATGCTCACCACCGCGTACTCCGACATTGGCGAGGCCATCGAGGCCATCAACAGCGGCGAGATCTACCGCTACATCGCCAAGCCCTGGGAACTCGAACACCTGCGCGCCGACCTGCGCAACGCGCTCGAGCTGGCCGCCTTGCGCGCCGAGCGCGACGGCCTGCTGCGCGAGAAGCTCATGGTGGAGCAGGCCCGTCTGCTGGGCCAGCGCATCGCGCAGCTCACGGCGGTGGCCGCGGCGCTGGGCCGTGGCGGCCACGAGGCCGCGGTGCACGCGTATGTGCGGGCCGCGCTGGCGGCCGGTGCGGCCTCGCCCGCGGTCGACTGGCGGCGCTGGGACTACGCCGAGCTGCTGTCCGCCGAGGGCGAACGCGCGGTGCAGCTGGTGGACCAGGTGCGCCAATGGTGGGCCCTCTGGGGTGCACCGCCCGCCGGGGGAGACGAACGCCTCGGTGTGCTGGCGAACGCGCTCGGCCTCAGCGCTTCGGGCGGATCGCTGGCCCTGCCCGGGCCGGCCGTGCTCACCGCCGTGCTCGGCGCCGAACCCGGGTCGGCGATCGGCGCGGCCGACAGCGCCTGTCTGGCCTGGTTGTTGTGGGTGGAAGGGGCCGCGCAGCTGCGCGTGGCCGGCGCGCACATCGATGTGGTGCCGGCCGAAGCCCAGGCGCCCCGGCGTGGCTGGCTGGCCGACGCCATCGAGGCCGCCGTGCCGCAGGCCGCCTGAGACCCGACCGGCGGGTGGGGGCAGCACGGCCCCCTCGGAACCCCGGGAGGTGTGGGCGGTCACAATGGGGCCGACCACGATCGCAGGAGTTCACCATGGCCCGTTTTCCCCTTGTCAGCCGCGCCGCGACGGTGCTGGCCATTGCCGCGCTCGCGGGTTGCAGCAGCGTGGGCGTGGGCATCGGCATCCCCGTGGGGCCGATCTCGATCGGCGTCGGTGCCAGCAACAACGGCGTGAGCCTGGGCGTGG
Source organism: Hydrogenophaga crocea (assembly GCF_011388215.1). Classification (NCBI taxonomy): domain Bacteria; kingdom Pseudomonadati; phylum Pseudomonadota; class Betaproteobacteria; order Burkholderiales; family Comamonadaceae; genus Hydrogenophaga; species Hydrogenophaga crocea. The sequence continues at coordinate 2,840,422 of NZ_CP049989.1, read as the reverse complement.
GCACCGGGGTGGGGCCGGTTGGTGTGGGGGTGGGGGTGGACCAGCGCGGCCGCGTGAGCGCCGGGGCCGGGGTGGGCGCCAGCACCGAGATCGGCAACAGCGGTGTGCGCGCCGGCGTGGGGGTGGGCACGAGCACCGTGATCCACGACCCGAACGCGCGGCCCGAGGTGCCGCGCTGAACGAAAAAAACCGCCGGAGCCGGCGGTTTTTTTTCGGGGCTGCGGCGGCTCAGACCAGGGTCAGCGTCACCGGGATGTTGCCGCGCGTGGCGTTGGAGTAGGGGCAGACCTGGTGCGCGGTGTCGATCAGGTCCTGGGCCACGGCGCGGTCCAGGCCGGGCAGGCTGATGTTGAGGCGGGCCGCGATGCCGAAGCCCTGCGGGATGGGGCCGATGTCCACTTCTGCGTCGATCGAGGCGTTGGCCGGCACGGCCACCTTCTTCATGCCCGCCACGTGCTTGAGCGCGCCCATGAAGCAGGCCGAGTAGCCGGCGGCGAACAGCTGCTCGGGGTTGGTGGCGTTGCCCGCGCCGCCCATGGCCTTGGGCGGCGAGAGTTTCACGTCCAGCAGGCCGTCGTCGCTGCGCGAGCTGCCCTCGCGGCCCCCGGTGGTGTGGGCACGGGCGGTGTAGACGACTTTGTCGAGTTGCGTGGGCATGGTGAGCTCCTGAGGGTTGTGCCGCACGGGCGGCGGCGTTGGGGAAAAGGGTGATCGGGGTCAGGCACTGAGGCGGTCGCGCAGGGCGCGCACCTCGCGGGTGAGGGCCAGCGCTTCGCTGACCGAGCATTGCGCGGCGTCGAGCACACAGGGCGGGATGCGCGCGGCGCGCGTGCGCAGGCGGCGCCCCGCGGGCGTGAGGCGGATGCGCACGCGGCGCTCGTCGTCGACATCGCGCAGGCGCACCAGGTACTCGGCGGCTTCGAGCCGCTTGAGCAGCGGCGTGAGCGTGCCCGAGTCGAGGTGCAGCCGCTCACCGAGGGCGGAGACGGTCATGCCGTCTTCCTCCCAGAGCGCGAGCATCGCGATGTACTGCGGGTAGGTCAGGCCCAGTTCGTCGAGCCAGGGCTTGTAGAGCTTGGTCATGGCCAGCGAAGCCGAGTACAGCGCGAAACAGAGCTGGTGATCGAGCTTGAGCAGGTCGTCGGCAGAGGGGCGTGCGCTTGACATGGGGCGTATTGTTGAGAGCAATTAGATTGCGTGCAATTGAATCGCACAAATCCCATATTGCAGGCAGGGGCAAGCGGATCGCGATCGTCTTCGTCCGGGCGTGGCTGGGGCCTTCACCGGGCGCGGAGGCGACCGGCGCGAACCATTCTGCCCAAGGCCGCAGGCGGGTACCGGGAGAAAGTGTTTCCGGCGTTGACCGGGATGTCAGGCCACGAGCGGCGGCTCGGCCATGGCGTCGATCTGCTCGCGCAGCAGGCGCACCTGGCCCCGCCAGTGATCGGGGTGGCCGAACCAGGGGAAGTTGGGCGGGAAGCTCGGGTCGTCCCAGCGGCGGGCGATCCAGGCGTTGTAGTGGATCAGGCGCAGCGTGCGCAGCGGCTCGATCAGCGCGAGCTCGCGGCGGTCGAAGTCGCGGAACTGCTCGTAGCCGTCGAGCAGGGCGCTCAGCTGCAGCGTCTGCTGGTGGCGATCGCCCGACAGCAGCATCCACAGGTCCTGCACGGCGGGGCCGCTGCAGGCGTCGTCGAGGTCGACGAAGTGCGGGCCCGCGCCGGGCAGGCCCTCGGGCGTCCAGAGGATGTTGCCCGGATGGCAGTCGCCGTGCAGGCGGATGCAGGCCGGGCCATCGGGCAGGGCCTCGCCACGCAGCACCGCGTGCCGCTCCACCCGGGTCACGGCCTCGGCCGCCACTTCGCGCCATTCGCGCTGCACCTCCAGCGGCACCACATCGTGTTCGGCCAGCCAGGCCAGGGGTTCGTGCGCCATGCGCTGCACGTCCAGGCGCGGCCGGTGGCGGAAGGATCCGGCCGCGCCCACGGTGTGCAGCCGCGCGAGGAAGCGGCCGATCCATTCGAGCACCTCGGGGTCGTCGAGCTCGGGCCGGCGGCCGCCGCGGCGCGGGCTGGCGGCCCAGAAGAAGCCGGCGTGCTCGTGCAGCGAACGGCCCTGGGGGGTCAGTGGCGCCACCACGGGCACTTCGGCGGCCGCGAGTTCGGCCGCGAAGGCGTGCTCTTCCCCGATCTGCACCGCATTCCAGCGCTGCGGCCGGTAGAACTTGGCCACCACCGCGCCGTGCCCGTCGAAGTCGGGCTCGAGCATCACCTGGTAGACGCGGTTCTCGAAGCTGTTGAGGGTGGTCAGGCGGCCGTCGCCGCGCAGGCCCGCGGCATCGAGCGCGTCGAGCACCACGTCGGGGGTGAGTTGTTCGAATGGGTGGGAAGCGGACATGGTCTTGCGGCGGTGGAACGCGATTGTCCCCGCAGCGGCTCACCTATCATCGCCGCCATGTCCGCCGCGTCCCGCACGAAGAACCCGCGCCCGCCCGCGCCCAGCTTGCAGCAGCAGTTGCCCGAGCTGCGCGAGGGCCAGTCCATCGCCCTCTTGCAGGAGCTGCACATCCTCACGCGCGAGGGCAAGCTCAACCAGGACACGCGGCGCAAGCTCAAGCAGGTCTACCACCTGGTGCAGTTCATCGAGCCGCTGCTGGCCGAGGTGCTCGACGAGCAGGGCGACGTGCTGCTGGCCGATCACGGCGCGGGCAAGTCCTATCTCGGCTTCATCCTGTACGACCTCGTGCTGCGTCCGCGCGGCGCGGGCCGCGTGCTGGGTGTCGAGGCGCGCAGCGAGCTGGTGGAAAAGTCGCGCGCGCTGGCGGCGCAACTGGGCTTCGAGCGCATGCAGTTCCTGGCCGGCACGGTGCAGCAGGCCATCACCGACGCCGAACTGCCGGCGCGCATCGACGTGGTGACCGCGCTGCACGCCTGCGACACCGCCACCGACGACGCGATCGACTTCGCGCTCGCGCGCGATGCGCGCCACCTGGTGTTGGTGCCGTGCTGCCAGGCCGAAGCCGCGAGCGTGATGCGCCAGCACAAGGCCTTGTCGCTCAAACGCACGCCGCTGGCCGAGCTCTGGCGCCACCCCTTGCACACGCGCGAGTTCGGCAGCCAGATCACCAACGTGCTGCGCTGCCTGCGCCTGCAGGCCCATGGTTACGATGTGACGGTGACCGAACTCGTGGGCTGGGAGCACTCGATGAAGAACGAACTGATCCTGGCACGTAGAATGCCCCACGACCGCCATGGACAGCGCGAGCACGCGCGACAGCGGCTGCTGCAAATGCTCGACACGTTCGGCTTGCAAGACCTCCAGACCCGCTTCGCGGTCTGATTCGCGGTGGCCTGCACGGCCGCCATCCGATGAACGCCGGCCCCCCGGGGCCGCTCGCCCGCGCCGCCGGCCCCGCCGGTGCGCATGGGCGTATTGCCGGAGACGCATCCTTGGTCCAGACCGATTTCGCTTTTCTGTTGCAGGCCATCGCCTGGCCGCTGGCGCTGCTGATCGCCTGGGTCGCGGGCGAGTGGCTGCTCGAGCGCTGGCACGTGCCCCGGGTCACGAGCTATGTGGCGGTGGGCCTGATCGGCGGCCTGATCAACCTGCCCGGGCTCACCACCGACATCCCGGGCCTGCCCTTCCTGGCCAACGTGGCGCTCGCGCTGGTGCTGTTCGAGCTCGGCTACCGCATGAACCTGCGCTGGTTCCGCCACAACCCCTGGGTGCTGGTGCTGGGCGTGGTCGAGTCGCTGGCCACTTTCGGCGTCGTGTACTGGGTGTCGGGCTGGTTCGCCCTGCCGGTCGACCACCGCCTGATCATCGCCTCGCTGTCCATCTCGGCCTCGCCCGCGGGTGTGCTGCGCGTGGCCAACGAGTTGCGCAGCACCGGGCAGGCCACCGAGCGCGTGCTGCACCTGTGCGCCATCAACTGCCTGATGTCGGTGCTGGCGCTCAAGCTGGTGGTGGCCTACTGGACGCTGTCCACCTCGGGCGACATCGTGCTCGCGGCTTTCAACAGCGTGCACGTGGTCGGCACTTCAATCGCGGTGGGCGGCCTGCTGGGCGTGGCGGTGTCCTGGATGCTGCGGCTGCGTGGCGCGCACGAGCGCGGCGTGACCGTGGTGTTCGCGCTCGCGGTGGTGCTGCTCACCACCGCGGCCTACGGGCTCATGCTGTCGCCGCTGCTGGCCGCGCTCACCTTCGGTATCGTGGCGCGCGAGCGCCGCGTTCACCTCTCGAGCGCGCAGCGCGACTTCGGCACCGCGGGTGACATGCTGTCGGTGTTCCTGTTCGTCTACATCGCCTCGCTGCTGACCTGGACCGACGTCACCCACACCTTCGTGCTCGGCGTGGTGCTGATCCTCGCGCGCACCGTCACCAAGGTGCTGTGCAACCTGGCCGCGGCACGGCTGTCGGGCATCTCGGAGCGCAAGGGCGTGCTCACCGGCCTGGCACTCACGCCCATGTCGGCCTTCGCCATCCTGCTCATCGAGCAGACCCGCCTCTACGGCTTCGAGCCCGCGGTGCAGGTGCTGGCGGCCCTGGCCGGCATGATGCTGCTGCAGGAGCTGTTCGGCCCCGTCGTCACGCAGCGTTCGCTGATGGCCGCGAACGAAACCCACGTGACCAAGGAGTGATGCCCCCATGCCGTTGGAAACCTTCAAGGCCTCCGATTCGCTGACCATGGGCGTGGAGCTCGAACTCCAGCTCGTCAACAGCTACGACCACGACCTCTCCAGCAGCGCCAACGACCTGCTCGATCTGCTCGCGCGCAAGCCCTTCCCGGGCACCGTCACGCCCGAGATGACGCAGAGCATGATCGAGATCGCGACCGGCGTGCACACCGAGCACGGGCCCCTGCTCAAGCAGCTGCAGGACATCCGCGACACCCTGGTGGGCGCGGGCGACCGCCTCAACATCGAGCTCGCGGGCGGGGGCACGCACCCGTTCCAGCGCTGGTTCGAGCAGCGCATCTTCGCCAAGCCGCGCTTCCACCAGCTTTCGGGGCTCTACGGCTACCTCGCCAAGCAGTTCACCGTGTTCGGCCAGCACGTGCACATCGGCTGCAGCTCGCCCGACGAAGCGCTGTTCCTGCTGCACTCGCTCAACCGCTACGTGCCGCACTTCATCGCGCTGTCGGCTTCGTCGCCGTTCTCGCAGGGGGTGGACACGCTGTTCGACTCGGCGCGCCTGAACTCGGTGTTCGCCTTTCCGCTGAGCGGGCGCGCGCCCTTCGTGCTGAGCTGGGAGGAGTTCGCCAACGTGTACTTCACCAAGATGGAGAGCACGGGCGTCGTCAAGTCCATGAAGGACTTCTACTGGGACATCCGGCCCAAGCCCGAGTACGGCACCATCGAGCTGCGCGTGTGCGACACGCCGTTGACGGTGGAGCGTGCGGCCGGCCTGGCCTGCTACCTGCAGGCCCTGTGCCGCCATCTGCTGCTGCGCACCGAACCGCCGCCCGAGGAAGACGATTACCTCGTCTACACCTACAACCGCTTCCAGGCCTGCCGCTTCGGGCTCGACGGCATGATGGTCAATCCCAAGACGCGCGAGTCGATCAGCATCCGCGAGGACGTGCTGGCCACCTTGCGCGTGATCACGCCGCACGCCCAGGCCCTCAACAGCCTGGCGGCGCTCGACGAGATCGAGCGCACCGCGGCCCGGGTGGGCAACCACGCGAGCTTCCTGCGCGCCCGTTACCAGGACAGCGGCAGCGTGGAGGCGGTTGTGCGGTCGAGCGTGGAGGCTCTGCGGCACGGACCGTGACATCCGTCACGAATGGCGCATAGGGAAGTTCCCTGCGGATGTCGGGGAATTTCCTACACGTTGCATGGCAAAGCACCGACTTAACCCGGCGGGGTCGCGTCTATACAGTTTGTTTCCATCGAAACACGCCTTGTGACACCTTCTTTTCCCAGGACCGCGCCATGAACCCGTTTGCCCACCGCACCAACCCCTTCGTGATGATGCTCGACCCCGAGGCCGTGATCAGCGCCATGGAAGAGAGCAAGCCGCTTCGCAGCCTGGCTGGCCGGGTGTGCCGCCCGCTGGACAAGCCGCTGATCCCCACGCTGTTCAACACCACGATCCGCGAATTCGACGCGGCGATCGACGAAGAGGAATTCATGGACAGCGGCATCGAGGCCTACGCCGACGCCCAACCGGGCCTGAGCGCGGTTCACTGAACGTCCGCGACCCTCAGGGCCGGGCCTCGATCAGCAGCCCGTTCTGGGCGTCGAGGTCCATGCCCACCAGGGTCAGCAGGGGCCGCGGGCCGGTTGGTGAGGGCGCTGCGCCGGCCAGGCGGGCCAGCCCTTCGAACGAGGGGTTGTCGCTGAGATTGCAGCCCGTGCCCGCGAAGCAGAGCTTGAAGGATTTGAGGGACGGCGCGCCCGGCACGTCGTCCAGCCGGCCGGTGGCGTCGCAAGCCACGTCGCCCGCGGTCGGGGTGTTGCTCATGGCCAGACCGCCGTTGGCGTCGAGTTCGAGCAGGCATTCGCCCTGCAGGCCCGCCACCTGCGCCAGACCCACGTAGCTGCCCGCCCATTGCGCCAGGGGCAGCGGCGGTTCGTACGCGGTGTCGACCACCAGTGTGACCGGACCGCCGACCCCCTTGGGATCGCTCACCTCGAACGCCAGGGCCCCCGAGGGCTGCAGGCCGCCCTGCACCGTGAACTGCCGCTGGTTCGATTCGCCGCTGGCGTTCACCGCATCGAGCGGCAGCGGCGGCAGGGTGGTGCCCGTGAGCGTGAGCGTGCCGCGCACCAGGGTCGCGTCCGCGCCGGTGTGCAGCACGCCGTAGCTCAGGCCGTCGGGCGTGACCATGAGCACCGTGCCGTTGTTGGGGTCGATCCAGTGGCCCGTCAGCGTGTGGCTGGCCGGGGTGCCGGGCTCGGGCGCCGCGGTCCCCCCGCCGTCGCCGGGCGAGCCGCCGCAGGCCGCGAGGCCGCACAAGGCCCCCGCACACACGATCTTTTGAAAGCCATTCATGCCGCCGCCTGTGTCCGTGAACGGCTTACAGTGTCCGGACACGGCGCGGCGGTGCCTATCCGCCGCGCGGGGTAAACCGCGCCTTAGCCCGACTGGCCAGGCGCGGCCGAGGCAGGCCCTCAGCGCGCGAAGCGTTTGCGCGTGAGCGCGAGCGCGAGCCAGAAGGCCGCGACCGCATAGACCACCAGCACCGCAAGGTGCAGTGCGGCGTTCGTGGGCCACTGGTCCATGAACAGCGGGCGCACCAGCTGCACCGCGTGCGTGAGCGGCAGCAGGTCGGACAGCAGCAGCACCGGCGCGGGCAGCTGCTCGCGCGGGAAGAACACGCCCGACAGGAACATCATGGGCGTGAGCACCAGCGTGAAGTAGTAGCTGAAGAAGTCGTAGCCCTTGGCCAGGGCGTTGAACACCAGCGCGATGCACGAGAAGGTGATGCCCGTGGCCCAGAGCACCGGCCAGGCCACGAGCAGCTTGGGCGTGTGCGTGATGCCCAGGCCCAGCATCACCAGCATGATCACCGTGACCGTGAACAAGGCCTTGAAGCCGGCCCACAGCATCTCGGCCAGCACCACGTCGTCCAGGCTCACGGGCGCGTTGAGGATGCCGTCCCAGGTCTTTTGCACGTGCATGCGCGAGAACGCCGAGTACAGGGCCTCGAAGGTGGCCGCATTCATGGCGCTCATGCAGATGCTGCCGCTGGCCAGGAACAGGATGTAGGGCACGGCCACGGTGCCGCCCGGAGCGGGCATGTTCACCGTGCCCACCAGCGCGCCCAGGCCGTAGCCGAAGGCCACGAGCCAGATCAGCGGCTCGGCGATGTTGGCCACCACGCTCGGCAGCGCGAGCTTGCGCCACACCAGCAGGTTGCGCAGGAACACGGGCCACCAGCGGCGCGACAGGCGCGGCGGCGACCAGGGGTTGGAAGCTATGGATGCCATGGTTTCAGCCATCTTCGCGAATCTGGCGACCCGTGAGTTTCAGGAACAGGTCTTCGAGGTTGGCAGGGCGGTGCAGGGTGCGCAGCGCGTGCTGGTGGGCCAGCGCGGCCAGGATGGGCTGGGCCTGCGCCGTGTAGAGGAACACGGTCTCGCCGCTGACCTCCACGCGCGAGGCCAGCGCGCGCAGCGCCGCGTGCTCCTCGCGTTGTGCGATGTCGAGCGCGCCCGGGCCGTACACCTCCACCACGTCGGGCTCGAGGTGCTGCGCGATCAGCTCGCGCGGCCGGCCTTCGGCGATCTTGCGGCCGTGGTCGAGCACCAGCAGGCGCGAGCACAGGCGCTCGGCCTCGTCCATGAAGTGCGTGGTGAGCAGGATGCTCTTGCCCTGCTGCAGCAGCAGCTGCAGGCGCTCCCACATCAGGTGGCGCGCCTGCGGGTCGAGGCCGGTGGTGGGTTCGTCGAGCAGCAGCAGCTGCGGGTCGTTGACCAGCGCGCGCGCCAGCGACAGCCGCCGCTTCATGCCGCCTGAAAGCTCGCCCGGCCGCGCCTTGGCCTTGTGCGTGAGCGCCGCGAATTCCAGCAGGCGCGGAATGCGCTCGCGGATGGCCGCGTCGGCCAGGCCGAAGTAGCGGCCGTAGACCAGCAGGTTTTCCTCGGCGTTGAAATCGGGGTCCAGCGTGTCCATCTGCGCCACCACGCCCAGCCGCGCCTTGATCGCCAGCGCGTCGCGCGGCATGTCCAGCCCGAAGGCCGTGATGCGGCCGGCGTCGGGCGCGGTCAGGCCCAGGCACATCTTGATGGTGGTGGTCTTGCCCGCGCCGTTGGGGCCGATCACGCCCAGGCACTCACCCGGGTCGATGCGAAAGCCCAGGCCGTTGACCACCGTGGCGTCGCCGTAGCGCTTGACGAGGTCCGTGACCTCGAACAGGGGTTGCGTCATGGCCGGCATTGTGCCCGTGGCCCCATACCCCCGGTGGCACCAAGGCGGGCTCCTACAATCCGGCGCCATGTCGCTGGCCGTCCGTCTCCAATACCTGTTGCCCAAGGGGGCGCTCACGCGCCTGGCGGGCGCTTTCGCCGGCGCGCGCTGCGGGGCGCTCACCACCTGGGTCATCCGCCGTTTCATCGACCGCTACGGCGTGAACATGGCCGAGGCCGACGACCCCGATCCGGCGCACTACCCGAGCTTCAACGCGTTCTTCACGCGCGCCCTCAAGCCCGGCGCGCGCCCGCTGGCCGATGCGGCCTTCGTCTGCCCGGTCGATGGCGCGATCAGCCAGTTCGGCCGCATCCAGCGCGACCAGATCTTCCAGGCCAAGGGCCACCACTACAGCACCACGGCCCTGCTTGGCGGCGACGCCGCCGCGGCCGCGGCCTTCGAAGACGGCGACTTCGCCACAATCTACCTGAGCCCGCGCGACTACCACCGCATCCACATGCCGGCCGCGGCCACGCTCACGCGCATGGTGCACGTGCCCGGCGAGCTGTTCTCGGTGAACCCGGCCACCGCCGCGGGCGTGCCCGGCCTGTTCGCGCGCAACGAGCGCGTGGTCTGCCACTTCGACATGCCCGTGGGCGGGCGCACCGTGCCCTTCGTGCTGGTGCTCGTGGGCGCCACCATCGTGGGCAGCATGGCCACCGTGTGGCACGGCGTGGTGAACCCGCCGCGGCCCGGCGGCGTGCGCACCTGGCGTTACGCCGATGCGCCCGTGGCGCTCGATCGCGGCGCCGAGATGGGCCGCTTCCTGCTCGGCTCCACCGTGGTGCTGCTCTGGCCCAAGGACACCATCGCCTTCCACCCCGACTGGGCGCCCGCGCGGCCGGTGCGGCTCGGTGAGGCCATGGGCACCACGATCTGATTCTTCTGCTTTCAAGGACATTGCCATGACCACGCTCGGCACGCCGCTGTCGCCCTCGGCCACCAAAGTCATGCTGCTGGGCAGCGGCGAACTCGGCAAGGAGGTGCTGATCGCGCTGCAGCGCCTGGGGGTCGAGACCATCGCGGTCGACCGCTACGAGAACGCGCCCGGTCACCAGGTGGCGCACCGCGCGCACACCATCGCCATGAGCGACCCGGCGCAGCTCAAGGCGCTGATCGAACGCGAGCGCCCGATGCTGGTGGTGCCCGAGATCGAGGCCATTGCCACGCCCATGCTGCAGGAGCTCGAGGCCGCGGGCGTGGTGCGCGTGATCCCCACCGCGCGCGCCGCGCGCCTGACCATGGACCGCGAGGGCATCCGCCGCCTCGCGGCCGAGACCCTGGGCCTGCCCACCAGCCCCTACCGGTTCTGCGACTCGCTTGAGGAACTGCAGGCCGCGATCGACGGTGGCATCGGCTACCCCTGCATCGTCAAGCCCGTGATGAGCAGCAGCGGCAAGGGCCAGAGCAAGATCGACGGCCCGGCCGACGTGCAGAAGGCCTGGGATTACGCCATGGCCGGTGGCCGCGTGAGCCATGGCCGCATCATCGTGGAGGGCTTCATCCGCTTCGACTACGAGATCACGCTGCTCACGGTGCGCGCGCTCGGCGCGGACGGCGCGGTGGAAACGCATTTCTGCGATCCCATCGGCCATGTGCAGGTGAGTGGCGACTACGTGGAAAGCTGGCAGCCGCATCCCATGAGCCCGGTGGCCCAGCAGAAGAGCCGCGAGATCGCTCAGGCGATCACCGAGAACCTGGGCGGCCAGGGCCTGTTCGGCGTGGAGCTGTTCGTGGCCGGCGACCAGGTGTGGTTCAGCGAGGTGAGCCCGCGCCCGCACGACACCGGCATGGTGACCATGGCCACGCAGTGGCAGAACGAGTTCGAGCTGCACGCGCGCGCCATCCTCGGCCTGCCCGTGGACACCACGCTCAAGAGCCCGGGCGCGAGCGCCGTGATCTACGGCGGCATGGAGGCCCAGGGCATCGCCTTCGACGGCGTGGACGAGGCCCTGCGCGTGCCCGGCACCGAGCTGCGCCTGTTCGGCAAGCCCGAGAGCTTCAGCAAGCGCCGCATGGGCGTGGCGCTGGCGCGGCACGCCGACGTGGAGCAGGCGCGCACGAACGCGAAGCTCGCGGCGTCGAAGGTGAAGCCGCGCCGCGCCTGAGCGCCAACTCGCGCGTGCTCAGGCCTTGGCGGCCTGCTGCCCGGTTTGTTGCGCCGCCAGCGCCACCGCTTCCTCGATGCGCTGGTAGGTGCCGCAGCGGCACAGGTTGCCGTCCATGGCTTCGCGGATGGCGGCGGTGTCGGGCTTGGGGTTGGTCTTGAGCAGCGCGCAGGCGCTCATGAGCTGCCCGCTCTGGCAGTAGCCGCACTGCACCACGTCCACGGCGGTCCAGGCCGCGCGCAGCGCCGCGATCTCGGGACCTTCGACGCCCTCGATGGTGGTGATGGCCTGGCCTGCCACGGCCGACACCGGCGTGACGCACGAGCGGATGGCCTGGCCGTTGGCGTGCACGGTGCAGGCGCCGCACAGCGCCATGCCGCAGCCGAACTTGGTGCCGGTGAGCTGGAGGTCGGCGCGCAGCACCCACAGCAAGGGGGTGTCGGGTTCGGCCTCGACGGTGACGGGGCGGCCGTTGACGGTGAGGGCGGTGCTCATCGGGGTCTCCTCAGGCGAGCTTCAAGGGCAGGCTGCGCAGGCGCTGCCCGGTGAGCGCGAACAGCGCGTTGGCCACGGCGGGTGCGATCGGCGGCACGCCAGGCTCGCCCACGCCCTCGGGCTGGCCCTTGCCGGGCAGGATCAGGCATTCCACGCGCGGCGCCTCGGCCAGCCGCACGATGGGCTGGTCGTGGAAGTTGCTGGGCTGCACCTGGCCGTCGACGATCTCGACACCGCCGTGCAGCGCGGCCGACAGGCCGAACACCACCGCGCCTTCGAGTTGCTGGCGGATGCCCGCGGGGTTGACCGCGAGGCCGCAGTCGATCGCGCACCACACGCGGTGCACGCGGATGGCCTTGTCGGGGCCCAGCGAGACCTCGGCCACCTGCGCCACCGTGGAGCCGAACGAGTCGTGCAGTGCGATGCCGCGCGCGGTCTTCGCGCCGTCGGGGGCGGCGGGCGATGGCGTGCCCCAGCCCGCGGCCTTGGCCACGGCCCGCAGCACCGCGAGCTGCTTGGGGTGCTTTTGCAGCAGCGCCTCGCGAAAGGCCAGCGGGTCCTGGCCCGCGGCGTGCGCGCATTCGTCCACGAAGCCTTCCTTGAAGAAGGCCTGGTGCGAATGCCCGACCGAGCGCCAGAAGCCCACCTGCAGCGGCAGCGCCACGGCCACGTGCGCGATGCGCGCGGCCGGCCATTCGTAGGCCTGGTCGAACGCGCCTTCGCTCGCGGTCTTGTCGGGCCCGCCACCGGGCAGGCCGAAGGCGCGCGTGAGCACCTGCGGCACGATGGCCTGGCCCGCGCTGGTGTTCTTCCAGGCCACCAGGCGCCGGTCGGCGTCGAAGCCGGCCTCGAAGCGCGCCACGCAGGCCGGGCGGTACAGGTCGTGCCGCGTGTCCTGCTCGCGGCTCCAGAGGGTTTGCACCGGCTGGCCCGGCACCGCCTTGGCGATGGCCGCGGCCTGGGCGATGAAGTCGGTTTCCAGGCGCCGGCCGAAGCCGCCGCCCAGCAGCATCACGTTCACCGTCACGGCCTCGTCGGGCAGGCCCAGCGCCTGGGCCGCGGCGCTGCGCGCCAGGCCCGGCACCTGGGTGGACACCCACACCGTGGCCTTGTTGCCTTCGAACAGCACGGTGGCGTTGATCGGTTCGAGCGCCGCGTGCGCGAGGTACGGCGCGCGGTACTCGGCCTCGATGCGCGTGGCCGCGCCCGCAAGCGCGGGCTCGACCTCGCCGGTCTCGAAGAAGGCATAGCCTTTCTCGCTGCGCGCGGCCTGTGCGAAGCGCTCCAGCGCCGCGGCGCTGCCGAAGCTGGCGAGTTCGCCGTGGGCCCAGGTGACGTCGAGTGCGTCGGCGGCCTTGCGCGCGCGCCAGGGGTGGTCGGCCACCACGGCCACGCCGCCGGTGCCGCCGCGCAGCGGTTCCACGCCCACCACCGCCTTCACGCCGGGCAGGGCGCGCGCGGGTGCGTCGTTGAAGCGCTGGGCGCGGCCGCCGAGCGTGGGGCACATCTTCACGCTGGCGTACAGCAGGCCCTCGGGCAGGGCGTCGATGCCGAAGCGCGCGCTGCCGTCGATCTTGCCCGGCGTGTCGATGCGCCGCGTGGGCTGGCCGATGAGCCGGTGGCGCTCGGGCGGCTTGAGCTTGGGCGAGGCGGGCATCTTCTGCTGCGCGGCGGCCGCCGCGAGCGCACCGTAGCCCAGGCGGCGGCCGTCGGGTGCGATCACCTCGCCGTTTTCGGTGCCGCAATCGGCCGCGGCCACGCCCCATTGCGCGGCGGCCGCGGCCACCAGCATCTCGCGCGCCGCGGCGCCGGCCTGGCGCATGGGCAGCCACAGGTCCTTCACGCTCGACGAGCCGCCGGTCATCATCACGCCGACCTCGCGCATGGTCTTGGCGGTGAGCCACTTGAGCACGTCGAGCGCGGCGTTGTCGGTGTCGGGGTGCACGGGCAGGCCGTCGACCACCGTGCTGATGTTGTTGAAGATCTTGTCGATCGGCGAGGGTTGCCAGCGCACGCGCGACCAGTCGGCATCGAGCTCTTCGGCCAGCAGCATGCACAGCGAAGTCACCACGCCCTGGCCCATCTCGCTCTTGGCCAGCGTGACCGTCACCGCGCCGTCGCGCGCGATCTTCACCCAGCCGTTGAAGGCCACCTCGCCTTCGGCGGTGGGCAGCGCTTGCGCGGTGTTCAGGCGCTGGCGCGGCGGCAGAACCCCCCAGCCGATGGCCAGGGCGCCGGCTGCGCCCAGGGTGCCGAGGATGACGGTGCGGCGGGTGCTGGCCATGCGCTGGTCTCCTTGAAGAACCTTATTGGAACGCCACCTCGGCAAAGCTGCGCAGCTTGCGGCTGTGCAGCTGGTTCACGCCGCCCGCGCGCAGCAGCTCCACGGTGCGGATGCCGATGCGCAGGTGCTGGTCGACGCGTTCGCGGTAGAAGTGGTTGGCCATGCCGGGCAGCTTGATCTCGCCGTGCAGCGGCTTGTCGCTCACGCACAGCAAGGTGCCGTAGGGCACGCGGAAGCGGAAGCCGTTGGCCGCGATGGTGGCCGACTCCATGTCGAGCGCCACCGCGCGCGATTGCGAGAAGCGCCGCTGCGGCATGTTGTTGGGCAGCAGCTCCCAGTTGCGGTTGTCGGTGCTGGCCACGGTGCCGGTGCGCATGATGCGCTTGAGCTCGTTGGGCGCCACGCCGGTCACGTCGGCCACCGCGGCCTCGAGCGCGAGCTGGATCTCGGCCAGCGCCGGGATGGGCACCCACAGCGGCAGCTCTTCGTCGAGCACGTGGTCTTCGCGCACGTAGGCGTGGGCCAGCACGTAGTCGCCGAGCTGCTGGTTGGTGCGCAGCCCCGCGCAGTGGCCCAGCATGAGCCAGGCGTGCGGGCGCAGCACCGCGATGTGGTCGGTGATGTTCTTGGCGTTGGCCGGGCCCACGCCGATGTTGACCATGGTGATGCCGCTGCGGTCCTCGCGCACCAGGTGGTAGCCGGGCATCTGCGGCAGGCGCGGCGGCGCGTGGCCCAGTTCGTCGCCCGGCTGCGGCGGCAGGCCGCTGCGGCGCGTGACCACGTTGCCCGGTTCGATGAAGGCCACGTAGGGGCTGTCGGGCTTGGCCATCTCGGCGTGGCCGAGTTTGATGAACTCGTCGATGTAGAACTGGTAGTTCGTGAACAGCACGAAGTTCTGGAACCAATCGGGCGAGGTGCCGGTGTAGTGGCGCATGCGCTGCAGCGAATAGTCCACGCGCGGCGCGGTGAACAGCGACAGCGGGTGCGGCTCGCCGGGGCCGGGCTCGTGCGTGCCGTTGGCGATGCCGTCGTCCATGGCGGTGAGGTCGGGCAGGTCGAACACGTCGCGCATGAACGCGCGGCGCGTCACGCTCATCTGACCTTCCACGTGGTCGTGCTCGGCGAACGAGAAATGGATCGGGATCGGCTGCGTGCTGGTGCCGATCTCGAGCTCGCCGCCGTGGTTGGCCAGCAGCAGCCGGAACTGCTCGCGGTAGTAGTCGCTGTACAGGTCGGGGCGCGTGAGCGTGGTCTCGAAGCGGCCCGGGCCGGCCACGAAGCCGTAGCTCAGGCGCTGGCGGCCGAGCTCGTCGGCGCCTTCGCCCAGGCGCAGGTTGCTGTGGGTGTGGATGCGCACGTAGGGGTAGCAGGCGCGCACGCGCACGCCGTGGAAGTCGGCGCCGTCCACGTAGTCGTGCAGGGCCTTGCGCAGGAAGTCCACGCTCTGCTGGTAGATGCGCTGCACCTGCTCGAGCGCGGCATCGGGGTCGTCGTAGAAACGCGGGGCGGTAAAGTCGGGCGATCGCTGCATGCAGCTATTGTGAACGCCCCGCCGTGACCGGTTTGTCATCCCTGGAACCCGCCGCGGCGGCCACCGCGCTCGCCGTCGCCCTGGGCTGCGGGCTGCTGGTGGGCACCGAGCGCGAACGCCGCAAGTGCCAGGGCCCGGCGCGTGCGCTGGCCGGCCTGCGCAGCTTCGCGCTCACCTGCGTCACGGGCGCGGCGGCGGCCCTCACGGGGCTGGCGGGCCTGGTGGTGGTGGGCGCGGCCTGCGTGGCCGGTCTGTGCCTGGTGGCCTATTACAAGGACCGCTCGGACGACCCCGGGGTGACCACCGAGGTCGCGCTGCTGCTCACCTACCTCATCGGCGTGCTCACCGTGTCCAGCGTGCCGCTGGCCGCGGCGCTCGCGGTGGCGCTCACGGCGGTGCTCGCGGTGCGCGAGCGTGCGCACCGCTTCGTCAAGCACTGGCTGGGCCCGGCCGAATTGCGCGACGGCCTGCTGCTCGCGGCGCTGGTGCTGCTGGGCCTGCCGCTGCTGCCCGACCGGCCCCTGTGGGGCGAGGCGCTGAACCCGCGCGGCATCGGGGTGCTGCTGGCGCTGCTGCTCGCGCTGCAATCGGCGGCGCACCTGGCGCGGCGGCTGCTCGCCACGCGGCACGCGGTGGCGCTGTCGGCGCTGGCCTCGGGCTTCGTGTCGAGCACGGCCACCATCGCCAGCCTGGGACTGGCGGCGCGCTCGGGCGCGGCGCCGGTGCGGGTGATGGCCGGCGGCGGCCTGCTGTCGTGCGTGTCCACGCAGCTGCAGTTGCTGCTGGTGGCGGCCGCGGTGCGGCCGGCCTGGCTCGCGGTGTTGTGGCTGCCGGCGCTGGCGGGTGCGGCGCTCGCGCTGGCCTGGGGCTGGTGGCTGGTGAGCGGGCCGGGCCGCGGGGCCGATGTCACCGTGGCCGGCGCCACCCCGCGCACCGAGGCCCTGCCGGCCCCGCGCGCCGACCGCATGTTCAGCCTGGGCGGCGCGCTCGCGGTGGCGGCGCTGCTCGCCGCCATCCAGGTGCTGGTGCACGCCCTGCGGTTGGGCCTGGGCGATGCGGGCCTGATCGTGGGCGCGGCCATCGGCGCCCTGGCCGATCTGCACGCCGCGGTGGCCGCGGTGTTCGGCAGCACCGGCCCCGACACGGCGGCGCGCGAGGCCGTGGTGCTGGTGCTGGTGGTGCACGCGGCGAGCAAGTCGGCCACCGCGCTGGCCTCGGGGGGTGCGGCCTACCTGCGCTGGCTCGCGCCGGGCCTGTGGCTGCACACGGCGCTGGCCGCTGCCCTGCTGTTCGTGCTCACCTGAGCGGCTCGCGCATGGTCACGAACTCTTCGGCCGCCGTGGGGTGGATGCCGATGGTGCTGTCGAACACCGCCTTGGTGGCGCCGGCTTTCAGCGCCACGGCAAAGCCCTGCACGATCTCGCCGGCCTCGGCGCCCACCATGTGCACGCCCAGCACGCGGTCGGTCTTCGTGTCGACCACGAGCTTCATGAGGGTGCGCTCGCTGCGGCCCGAGAGCGTGTGCCGCAGCGATTTGAACTCGCTGCGGAAGATCGTCACCTCGCCATGGCGCTCGCGCGCCTGCGCCTCGGTGAGGCCCACGGTGCCGATGTTGGGGTGCGTGAACACGGCGGTGGGAATGTTCTCGTAGGCCATCTGGCGCGCGGCCTTGCCGGGCGCGGGGCCGCAAAGCCGGTCGACCACCACCATGGCCTCGCCCAGCGCCACGGGCGTGAGCTGCACGCGGCCCGTCACGTCGCCCACGGCGTAGACGTGCGGCGCGCTGGTCTGGTGCTCGCCGTTCACCGCCACCTCGCCGTGCGCGCCCAGCGCCACGCCCGCGTGCTCCAGGCCCAGGCCCTGGGTGAGCGGCTTGCGGCCGGTGGCGTAGAGCACCGCGTCGGCCTCGAGCGTGCCGCCATCCTTGAAGTTGAGCTGCAGGCCCGTGGCGGTGCGCACGATGCGCGCGACCTCGGTCTGCATGCGCAGATCGATGCCGGTCTTGGCCATCTCGGCGCCCACGAAACGGCGGATGTCGTCGTCGAAGCCGCGCAGCAGCAGCTCGCCGCGGTTGATCAGCGTGACCCGCGCGCCCAGGCCGTTGAAGATGGACGCGAACTCGCTCGCGATGTAGCCGCCGCCCACGATCGCGAGCCGCTGCGGGAACGGATCGAGGTCGAACATGGCGTTGCTGTCGAGGATGTGCTCGCGGCCTTCGATGTCGGGCAGGCTGGGCGTGCCGCCGGTGGCGATGAGCACGTGCCTCGCGCGGTGTTGCTGCGTGACAGGGTGGCCCGTTTCGTCGGTGGTGTCGACCGCGATCTGGTGCGGCCCGGTGAAGCGCGCGAAGCCGTTGATCTGCACCACGCCCGCGCCTTTGAGCAGGCCGGCGTACACGCCGTTCAGGCGCGCGATCTCTTTCGCGCGGTTGGCCTTGAGCGTGGCCCAGTCGAAGCGCGGCGGCGTGTCGATCTGCCAGCCGAAGCCCGGGGCTTCCTCGAAGGCCTCGTGGTAGCCGGCCGCGTAGCTGTACAGCTTCTTGGGAATGCAGCCCACGTTCACGCAGGTGCCGCCCAGGCCCTGGTGGCCCAGCCGCTCGGCCAGGGCCACGCGCAGCCCGCGTTGCGCCGCCATGCGCGCGGCGCGCACGCCGCCGCTGCCGCCGCCGATCACGAAAAGGTCGAAGTCGTCAGTGCTCATGGGGCGACATGGTAGGGCGCGGCGCGCTGCGGGGTGCTGCGCCGCCGCAAGGGCCCGGCCCGCGCGGGGCCTTGTGGGCGCGCCGCGGTGTGCCCGCCCGCGCCGCCGCAGAATCGCGCGCCATGCAAACCCCACCCACGGACGACCGCGCGCTGGCGCTGGTGCTCGGCGGCACCGGCGGCATCGGCTCGGCGCTGGTGCAGGCGCTGCGCGCGCGCGGCGAGACGGTGCTCGCCGTGGGCCGGCGCACCGAGCCCGCGGTGGACCTCGCCGAGCCCGAAAGCATCGAGCACCTGGCCGCCCACGTGGCGCAGCGCCTGGCCGACGAAGGCCGCGCGCTGCGCACCCTGATCGTGGCCAGCGGCCTCCTGCACGAAGGCGCGGTGCAGCCCGAGCGCGGCTGGCAGCACCTGGACGCGCAGGCCCTGCAGCGCCTGTTCGCGGTGAACGCCATCGGCCCCGCGCTGGTCATGCGGCACCTGCTGCCGCTGCTGCCCCGGCAGGGCCGCTGCGTGGCGGCGTTTCTCTCGGCGCGCGTGGGCAGCATCGGCGACAACCGCCTGGGCGGCTGGTACGGCTACCGCGCGTCCAAGGCCGCGCTCAACCAGTTCGTGCACACCGCGGCCATCGAGCTCGCGCGGCGCAACAAGGCCGCGCTGTGCGTGGCCCTGCACCCGGGCACGGTGGACACGGCGCTGGCGGCGCCCTTCGCCAAGACCGGGCTCGAGGTGCGACCGCCCGCGCTGGCCGCGCAGGAGCTGCTGCGCGTGATCGACACCCTGCCCGAAGGCGCGAGCGGCGGCTTCTTCGACCACCACGGCACGCCCGTGCCGTGGTGAGCCGGGCGCCTCAGTAGGTGTAGACGCCGCGGCCGGTCTTGCGGCCCAGGTAGCCCGCGGCCACCATCTCCTTGAGCAGCGGGCAGGGGCGGTACTTGCTGTCGTTGAACTCGTTGACGTAGACGTTCATCACCGCGAGGCACACGTCCAGGCCGATCATGTCGGCCAGCGCGAGCGGGCCGATGGGCTGGTTGGTGCCGAGCTTCATGCCGGCGTCGATGTCTTCGGCCGTGGCCAGGCCTTCGGCGAGCACGAAGAAGGCCTCGTTGATCATGGGCACGAGGATGCGGTTGACCACGAAGCCCGGCGCGTTCTTCACGGTGATCGGCGTCTTGCCCAGGGCCTCGGCGAGCGCCTTCACCGTGTCGTGCGTGGCGTCGCTGGTCTGCAGGCCGCGGATGATCTCCACCAGCGCCATCATGGGCACGGGGTTGAAGAAGTGCATGCCGATGAAGCGGTCGGCGCGCTTCGTGGCGGCGGCCAGCTGCGTGATGCCGATGGAGCTGGTGTTGGTGGCCACGATCACCTCGGGCGCGAGCAGCGCGTCGAGCTGCTGCAGGATCTTCACCTTGAGCGCCTCGTTCTCGGTCGCGGCCTCGATCACGAGCTGCGCGCCCTTGAGGTCCTCGTAGTTCGTGCTGGTGGTGATCAGCGACAGCGCCTGCGCCTTGCCCTCGGCGCTGAGCTTCTCCTTCTTGATCAGGCGGTCCAGGCTGCCCGCGATGGTGGCCAGGCCCTTGTCGAGCGCGGCCTGCGCGATGTCGACCATGACCACGCGGATGCCGCTGGTGGCGCAGGCCTGTGCGATGCCATTGCCCATGGTGCCCGAGCCGATGATGCCGACGGTCTGGATGCTGTTGCTGCTCATGCGAAGAAAACCTCGAGTGGGGGATCAGGGGAAACCCGCGTCGCGGGCGTGTCGTGGCTAGGCGCGGCTGCCTACACGGGGCAGGGGAGCGCGTGCAAAACTGCCCCTCGATTGTCGCGCAGCGCTGCTGCGCCGCAGCGACCTTGGAGACACCTGCATGTACGACGTGATCATCGTGGGCGGCGGTTCGGCCGGCTGCGTGCTGGCCGGCCGCCTGAGCGAAGACCCGGGGCTGCGCGTGGCGCTGATCGAGGCCGGCCCGCCCGACCGCAGCGTGCTGATCCATTGCCCCGCGGGCCTCGCGCTGCTGGCCAAGAACGGCCAGGCAAACTGGTGCCTGGAGACGGTGCCGCAGCCCGGCCTCAATGGCCGCCGCGGCTACCAGCCGCGCGGCAAGGTGCTGGGCGGCTCGAGCTCGGTCAACGCCATGATCTACGCGCGTGGCCATGCGCGCGACTACGACGCCTGGGCCGCCGGGGGCAACCCGGGCTGGGCCTGGGCGGACGTGCTGCCCTACTTCAAGCGCGCCGAGCACAACGAGCGCGGGGCCGACGCGTTCCACGGCACCGGCGGTCCGCTCAACGTGCGCGACCTCACCAGCCCCAATCCTTTCGGCGCGCACTTCGTCGCCGCGGGCCGCGAGGCAGGCTACCCGGTGAACCCCGATTTCAACGGGGCCGAGCAGGAAGGCGTGGGCCCCTACCAGGTGACGCACCGCCACGGCGAGCGCTTCAGCGCGGCCAAGGCCTACCTCACGCCGCACCTGGGCCGGCCCAACCTCACGGTGATCACCGACGCGCTGGTGTGCCGCGTGGTGACCGACACCGACGACAGCGGCGCGCCGCGCGCGGTGGCGGTGGAATACCGCGCCCAGGGCGGCCGCGGCCCGCTGCAGCTCGCGCGCTGCCGCGAGGGCGGCGAGGTGGTTCTGAGCGCGGGCGCCTTCGGCTCGCCGCAGCTGCTCATGCTCTCGGGCATCGGCCCGGCCGATCACCTGCAGCAGCATGGCATTGCCGTGGTGCACGCGCTGCCGGGCGTGGGTGGCAACCTGCACGACCACGTGGACGTGGTGCAGGTGGTGAACGCGCCGCGCGCCACCGAGTTGTTCGGGCTGTCCTTCAAGGGCGTGCTCGCGGCGCTGCGCGGCATTGCCGAATGGCGGCGCGCGCGCACCGGCCTGCTCACCACCAACTTTGCCGAGGCGGGCGGCTTCATCAAGAGCGCGCCCGACGAGCCCATTCCCGACCTGCAACTGCACTTCGTGATCGGCAAGCTCGTGGACCACGGCCGCAAGACCGTGTTCGGCCACGGCTACTCGTGCCACGTGTGTCTGCTGCGGCCCAAGAGCCGGGGCACGCTGCGCCTGGCCGGGCGCGATCCGCAGCTCGCGCCGCTGATCGACCCTGCGTTCCTGCAGCACCCCGACGACGTGGCGCGGCTGGTGCGCGGCTTCAAGCGCATGCGCCACCTGCTGCAGCAGCCCGCGCTCGCGCGCTTCGGCGGCACCGAATCGCCCACCTCGGCCGACGCGCAGAGCGATGCGCAGATCGAGCAGTTCGTGCGCCGCCACGCCGACACCATCTACCACCCCGTGGGCACCTGCCGCATGGGGCCCGATGCCGACGCGGTGGTGGACGCCGCGCTGCGCGTGCACGGCGTGCGCGGCCTGCGCGTGGTCGATGCCTCGGTGATGCCCGAGGTGGTGGGCGGCAACACCAACGCGCCGGTGATCATGGTGGCCGAGAAGGCGGTCGACCTGATCCGCGCCGCGCGGCGCAGCGCGGCCTGAGCCCCGGCGCGCTCAGGCGCGCGGCGCGGTCTTGCGCATCAGCGTCGACTTGCCGAACAGGCTCTCGATCAGGTCCACCGCGACCTCGGCGGTGCGGTTGCGCACGTCGAGCGCGGGGTTGAGTTCCATCACATCGAGCGAGGCCAGGCGGCCGGTGTCGGCGATCATCTCCATGCAGAGCTGGGCCTCGCGGTCGGTGGGGCCGCCGCGCACCGTGGTGCCCACGCCGGGCGCGACCTCGGGGTCGAGGAAGTCGACGTCGAAGCTCACGTGCAGGTGGGTGTTGTCGTCCACGCCCAGGAGGGCCTGCTCCATGGTGTGGCGCATGCCCATCTCGTCGATGTAGCGCATGTCGAACACCTCCAGCCCGTGCTCGTGCACCAGGCGCTTCTCGCCCGGGTCCACGCTGCGGATGCCGATCTGGCGGATCTGATCGGGCCGCACCGCCGGCGTGGTGCCGCCGATGCCCGTGAGCGCGGCCGGGCCCAGGCCGCACAGCAAGGCCACGGGCATGCCGTGGATGTTGCCGCTGGGCGTGAGCTCGGCGGTGTTGAAGTCGGCGTGGGCGTCGAGCCAGAGCACGCGCAGCTTCTTGCCGCTGGCGCGGCAGTGGCGCGCCACGGCGCTGATCGAGCCCAGGCCCAGGCAGTGGTCGCCGCCGAGCACGACGGGCAGGCGGGCCTGCTGCAGTTCGTCGAACACCGCGCCGTGCAGCGCCTCGTTCCAGGCCTTCACGGCCTCGAAGTGGCGGTAGCCGTTCTCGGGCGGCTGCCAGGGGTTGGATGGGCCCGCGAGGTTGCCGCGGTCGTGCACGCGCAGGCCCTGGGCCTGCAGCACCTCGGCCAGGCCGGCGACGCGCAGGGCCTCGGGGCCCATGGACGCGCCGCGCGCGCCCGCGCCCACGTCGGTGGGCACGCCGATCAGGCTCACGGTGCGGGAGAAAGCGTCTGTCATGCAAAAGTGCTCACGCGATCGGAGCAGGTCGCGCCACCGGGCGGGGCCTGCCGTGTCGAGGGGTTTCGATTGTCACATTTGCCCGGCGCGGCACGGCCCGCGCCCCGGGGCAGGCCGCGGGCGCGGGTTACCAAATCACACCGAACCAGGCCCCCGCGGCGGTCTGCCTGGCCGCCATACTCGCGGCGCTTCGCGCGCCTGCCAGGCGCCCGCGCCTGGCGCGCCCGTCCGTTTCGATTGCCCATGTCCATCGCCGATTCCTCCGCGTCCTGCGCGTTCACTGTCACCCGCCCGACCCTGGCCCTGCTGTTCACCGCCACCCTGGCCGCCTGCGGCGGCGGCGGTGGTGGGGGCGGCACATCGCCCGGCGGCAGCCCCGCGCCCGTGGCGTCGACGCCTTCGCCCACGCCGCCGCCCGCGCCGGTCTCGGGCACGCTGTGCGACAGCGCGAGCGGGCGCGTGCTCGAGGTCGGCCCCGGCAAGCCCTATGCCTCGCCCAACGCGGCCTCGCGCGCCGCGGTCTCGGGCGACGTGATCCGCATCAGCGCCGGCGACTACCGCGGCGCGGCGGCCCTGGCCACCTGGAGCGCGTCCAACCTCACCATCTGCGGCACGGGCGGCCGTGCGCGGCTGTTCGCCGACGGCCTCAACCAGAGCGGCAAGGGCATCTGGGTGGTGGCGGGCACCAACATCGCCATCGACAACCTCGAGTTCCGCGGCGCCACCGTGCCCGACCAGAACGGCGCGGGCATCCGCGCCGAGCACGGCGGCGAGCTGCGCATCGCCAACAGCGGCTTCTACGACAACGAGAACGGCCTGCTCGCCGCGGCCGGTGCGTCCACCATCACCATCGACCGCTCCGAGTTCGCGCGCAACGGCCGCGGCGACGGCTACACCCACAACCTCTACGTCAACGCGATCGACCGCCTCACCGTGCGCTCGAGCTTCTTCCGCGAGGCGCGTGTGGGCCATAACCTCAAGAGCCGCGCGCGCGAGACCGTGATCGAGCACAGCTACTTCATGGACGGCACCGCCGGCACCGCGAGCTACCAGGCCGACTTCCCCAATGGCGGGCGCGTGGTGCTGCGCGGCAACCTGCTGCAAAAGGGGCCGAGCGCGCAGAACGCCAACCTCATCTCGTACGGCAATGAAGGCCTGAGCAACAGCGTGCGCACGCTGGAGCTGTACCACAACACCCTGGTGAACACGCGCTCGGGTGGTGCCTGGCTGTCCTTGCCCAGCGGCGTGAGCACCGTGCGCCTCACGGCCAACCTGCTGGCCGGCACCGGCAACCAGGCGCTCACCACCAACGGCTTTCCCAGCGGCAGCGTGCTGCAGACCGCCAACGTCACGGGCCTCGCGAGCAACATCCCCGGCGCAACCAACCTCGACGCGCCCAACTTCTGGCCCGACGCCGCGCTGCAGGCGCAGATCGGCCTGGCCGGCGTGCCCGACGCGGCCTACACGCAGGACGCACCGCAGCCCTACACGCTGCGCAACCTCGGCGCGGGGCGTGTGGCCGGGGCGGTCCAGTCGGCGCCCTGACGGGGCCTGGGCCACAATCGCGCCCTGCCCGGGCGCTGGTGCCCGGCCTTGTGCTCGCTCCGCATGCCCGACGCTTCTTTCACGCCCTGGCCCGCCAGCGGCGCCCAACACCTGGTGGCCGATTCGCGCGGCTGGCACGCCCCCACGCCCGACTACTGGCGCCACTGGCTGCAGCGGCCCGAGCTCGCACTGGTGCCCGAGTCCTGCGTGGCCGAGCGCGGCCTGCACGAGGCGCTGCTGCAAGACCCGCTGCGCAGCGTGATCCCCGGCCAGATCGAGGCCATGCTCGATGCCGACGTGCGCGAGAACTGGCGCCATTTCCTCGCGCTGCGCGACGCGGTGCAGCGTGCCGGCTCGATCGAAGCCGCCTGGACCGGCTTCTTCGCCGCGGGCGCGGTCACCGTGCCGCCGCTGTTCCTCGACCTGCTGGTGCAGGCCATGGTGGTGCGCCTGCTGGGCCCCGCGCGCGACCCGATGCTGTGGCGCGCGGCCGAGCTGCTGTTTCGCCGCCAGCGCGTGCAGCTGCAGGGCGGCCGCGTGCTTGCGGGCGATGCCGACACGCTCGACCAGCTGCACGAGACCGCGGGCCTGGGCAGCATGGGCGCGCTGCTCAAGCAGGCCGGCGCCACGCTGCGCGGGGTCGAGCTGCAGGTGCTCAATGAAGACACCGGCCCGGCCTACCTGCAGGCGCTGGGGCAGCCCGGCGCCTCGCACCGCTTCGTGCTCGACCTCACGCACACGGTGCAGCAGCAGCTGCCGCACGGCCTGGTGCTCAGCATGAACCGCGCGCAATCGGGCCTGAAGGCGCTGGCCCAGGTGCTCGAGCGCTGGGTCATGCACCTGCATGGCGTGGCCGTGCAGATCGAAGCGCTGTCGCGCGTGGACGACCCGGCCTGGCGCTGGCACATCGGGCTCGACGCCGAGGCCACCGGCCTGCTCAACGACCTGTACCAGGGCAAGTCGCTGAGCGAGGCGCGCCAGCAGCGCCTCATCAGCCTGTTCCGCCTGCGCTTTGCCGACCCGGCGCAGCAGCGCGAAGACCTGCGCGGCAAGCCCGTGTACCTGGGCCTGGCCATGAACGCGCAGGGCCTGCTCAAGCTCAAGCCGCAGAACCTGTGGCTCGACCTGCCGCTGGCCGACGCCGCGGCGTTCAGCCCGAGTTCGGCGCCCTGACCACGCGCAGCGCACCCGGCCGCACCGCGACCGTGAACGAGCGCGCCAGACCCAGCCATTCGCCGTCGGCGGCCAGCGGCAGGTCGCCGCGGCCCAGCACGGTCATCTGCTCGAAAGCGCGCGTGTGGATGCGGGGGTGGCCCAGGTGCCAGCCCACCAGCAGCCGCGGCAGCATGCCCAGCGCGCCCGGGCGCGAGAACGGGCCGGCCAGCAGCAGGTTGAGCAGACCGTCGCGTGTGCGCGCTGCGGGCGTGGCGGGCATGCCGCCGCCGAAGGTGGCGGTGTTGAGCGTGGCCGCGAACAGCGCGGGGCCTTCGTGGCGGTGCTGGCCGTCCACGGTCACGTCCAGGTGCCAGCTGCGCAGCGCGGCCAGTTCGCGCAGCGTGGCCCAGAGGTAGCGCGGCAGGCCGCGCAGCCGCGGCGGGCCGGTGAGCGCGCGCGCCACCACGGCGGCGTCGAAGCCCGCGCTCAGGCTCGAGAGAAAAGGCGTGTCGTGGCGCTCGCCCTGGCCGTCGTGCCAGCTGGCCAGGCCGATGTCCATGGTGCTCGGCGGCCCGTTGAGCGCGTGCGTGAGCCAGGGCAGGGGGCTGCCGCGGCGCAGGCCCAGGGCGCGCGCGGTGTCGTTGCCGCTGCCCAGGGGCACCACGCCGAGCTCGTGGCCGCGTTCGAGCAGCGCGGGCAGCCAGCGGTGCAGGGTGCCGTCGCCGCCCACGGCCACCACGCGCGAGCCCGGGGGCAGGCCGCGCAGCAGGGCCAGGGCCTCCGGGATGTCGCCGGGGGTGTGCAGCGCGACCCCGGGGGGCAGGGCGTCGCGCAGCGCGGGCAGCAGGCGCGCGGCGCGCCCGCCCTGGGCGCGCGGGTTGGCGACGACGGCGCGGATCGCGCGGGGGCCCATGGCGTGCATGGGCCCGAGTGTCACATGTTGCGCCGGTACTGTCCGCCGACCTCGAACAGGGCGTTGGTGATCTGGCCCAGCGAGCAGCAGCGCACCGCGTCCATCAGCACCTCGAACACGTTGCCGTTGTCGATCACGGTGCGCTTGAGGCGCTCCAGCATGGCCGGCGCTTCGTGGGCGTGGCGGGCGTGGAAGTCCTGCAGGCGCTTGAGCTGGCTCTGTTTTTCGTCTTCGGTCGAGCGCGCGAGTTCGAGCGACTGCGGGATCGGGTCGCCGTGCGGGTTGCGGAAGGTGTTGACGCCGATGATGGGCAGCTCGCCGGTGTGCTTGAGCATCTCGTAGTGCATGGACTCGTCCTGGATGCGGCCGCGCTGGTAGCCGGTCTCCATCGCGCCCAGCACGCCGCCGCGCTCGGCGATGCGCTCGAACTCGGTGAGCACCGCTTCTTCGACGAGTTCGGTGAGCTCGTCGATGATGAAGGCGCCCTGGTTGGGGTTCTCGTTCTTGGCCAGGCCCCACTCGCGGTTGATGATGAGCTGGATCGCCATGGCGCGGCGCACCGAGTCCTCGGTGGGCGTGGTGATGGCTTCGTCGAACGCGTTGGTGTGCAGCGAGTTGCAGTTGTCGTAGATCGCGATCAGCGCCTGCAGCGTGGTGCGGATGTCGTTGAACTGGATCTCCTGCGCGTGCAGCGAACGGCCGCTGGTCTGCACGTGGTACTTGAGCTTCTGGCTGCGTTCGTTCGCGCCGTACTTCTCCTTCATGGCCACGGCCCAGATGCGGCGCGCCACGCGGCCCAGCACGGTGTACTCGGGGTCCATGCCGTTGCTGAAGAAGAACGACAGGTTGGGCGCGAAGTCGTCGATGTGCATGCCACGCGCCAGGTAGGCTTCGACGAAGGTGAAGCCGTTGGAGAGCGTGAACGCGAGCTGGCTGATCGGGTTGGCCCCGGCCTCGGCGATGTGGTAGCCGCTGATGGACACCGAGTAGAAATTGCGCACGTCGTGGTGCACGAAATAGCTCGCGATGTCGCCCATCACCTTGAGGCTGAACTCGGTGCTGAAGATGCAGGTGTTCTGGCCCTGGTCTTCCTTGAGGATGTCGGCCTGCACCGTGCCGCGCACGTTGGCCAGCACCCATTCGCGGATCTTCGCGGCCTCGGTGGCGGTGGGCTCGCGGCCGTTGTCGGCCTTGAACTTCTCCAGGTTCTGGTCGATGGCCGTGTTCATGAACATGGCCAGGATGCTGGGCGCCGGGCCGTTGATGGTCATGGACACCGAGGTGGCCGGGTGGCACAGGTCGAAGCCCGAGTACAGCACCTTCATGTCGTCGAGCGTGGCGATGCTCACACCCGAATTGCCCACCTTGCCGTAGATGTCGGGCCGCAGGTCGGGGTCGTTGCCGTAGAGCGTGACCGAGTCGAAGGCGGTGGAAAGGCGCTTGGCGGCCATGCCTTCGGAGAGCAGCTTGAAGCGGCGGTTGGTGCGGAAGGGATCGCCTTCGCCCGCGAACATGCGCGTGGGGTCTTCGCCCTCGCGCTTGAAGGCGAAGGTGCCCGCGGTGTAGGGGAAGCTGCCGGGCACGTTCTCGAGCATGAGCCACTTGAGCAGCTCGCCGTGGTCCTCGTACTGCGGCAGTGCGACCTTACGGATCACGGTGCCCGAGAGGCTCTTGGTGGTGAGCGCGGTGCGGATCTCCTTGTCGCGGATCTTCACCACGTACTCTTCGCCCGCGTAGGCCTTCTGCATGTCGGGCCACTGTTGCAGCAGCTTGCGCGCCGCCGGGTCCTGGTCGAGCTCGCGCACCTGGGCGAGGTCGATCACGGCCTCGGCCGCGCGCGAGCGCTCGGGCTTGTCCACGCGCAGCATCTCGGCGCTGGCGCGCAGCTGCTGGATCTCGCGCGCGAGCTTCGCCTGCTGGCGCACCATCTTCTTGTAGCCGCGCACGGTGTCCGAGATCTCGGCCAGGTAGCGCGTGCGCGCGGGCGGCACGATGGGGGTCTGGTTGGTGCTGTGGCGCACGTTCACCACGGGCAGCGCGCCGTCCTTGAGCGCCAGGCCCAGGCCGCCCAGGCGGCCCTTGAGCGCCTGGTACAGCGCGGTCACGCCGTCGTCGTTGAAGCGCGCGGCCATGGTGCCGAACACCGGCATGTCTTCGGGCCGCTTGCCCCAGGCCTCCTGGTTGCGCTGCACCTGCTTGGCCACGTCGCGCAACGCGTCGGCCGCGCCCTTGCGGTCGAACTTGTTGATGGCCACGAACTCGGCGAAGTCGAGCATGTCGATCTTCTCGAGCTGGCTGGCGGCGCCGAACTCGGGCGTCATCACATACAGGGGCACGTCCACGTGCGGCACGATGGCCGCGTCGCCCTGGCCGATGCCCGAGGTCTCCACCACCACGAGGTCGAAGCCCGCGGCCTTGCAGGCGGCGATGACGTCGGGCAGGGCGGCGCTGATCTCGCTGCCGAAGTCGCGCGTGGCCAGGCTGCGCATGAACACGCGCGCGCCGTTCTGCCACGGGTTGATGGCGTTCATGCGGATGCGGTCGCCCAGCAGCGCGCCACCGCTCTTGCGGCGCGAGGGGTCGATGCTGATGACGGCCACGCGCAGCGCGTCGCCCTGGTCGAGCCGCAGGCGGCGGATGAGCTCGTCGGTGAGCGAGGACTTGCCCGCGCCGCCCGTGCCCGTGATGCCCAGCACCGGCACCGTGCGTTTTGCGGCCGCATCGCGCACGCCCTGCAGCAGCGCGGCGTCGGCTTGGCCGTTCTCGATCACGGTGATGAGCTGGGCCAGTGCGCGCCAGTGCATTTCGCCATGGCCCTCGATCGCGGCCAGGGCCTTGGGCGCGTGCGGCGACAGGTCCTGGTCGCAGCGCATCACCATCTCGCCGATCATGCCGGCCAGGCCCATGCGCTGACCGTCCTCGGGGCTGTAGATGCGCGCCACGCCATAGGCCTGCAGCTCGGCGATCTCGCTGGGCACGATCACGCCGCCGCCGCCGCCGAAGACCTGGATGTGCGCGCCGCCGCGTGCCTTGAGCAGGTCGACCATGTACTTGAAGTACTCGACGTGACCACCCTGGTAGCTGCTGATCGCGATGCCCTGCACGTCTTCCTGCAGCGCCGCGGTCACGACCTCGTCGACGCTGCGGTTGTGGCCCAGGTGGATCACCTCGGCGCCCATGCTCTGCAGGATGCGACGCATGATGTTGATGGCCGCGTCGTGGCCGTCGAACAGGCTCGCGGCGGTGACGAAACGCACCTTGTGCCGGGGGCGGTAGTTGGCCAGGGCCTGGTAGTCGGCGGACAGCTGGGTCATGGGGTCTCTCTCGGGTGGATTCAGGTGACGCGCAGGCCTTTGAGGCGCGGATCGTCGGGCGGAAAACGCAACTTCAGCGCCTTGAGCGTGTCGCGCACCAGGGTGGCGATCATGAGGTTGCGGTGGGTCTTGCTGTTGCCGGGCACCACGGTCCAGGGCGCCCAGGGCGTGCTCGTGGCCTCGAGCAGGTCTTCGTAGGCCTTCTGGTACTGGGCCCATTGTTGGCGCACGTCGAGGTCGCCGAGGCTGAATTTCCAGTGCTTCGTGGGGTCGTCGATGCGGTCCTGCAGGCGCTGGCGCTGCTCGTCGAAGCCGATGTGCAGCATGAACTTGAGCACCACGGTGCCGGTCTCGGCGAGCAGGCGCTCGAAGTCGTTGATGTGGGCGTAGCGCTGGCGCGTTTGCGCCGGGTTGATCCAGCCATTGACCACGGGGACCAGCACGTCTTCGTAGTGGCTGCGGTTGAACACCACGATCTCGCCGTTGCCCGGCATGGCCTGGTGGATGCGCCAGAGGAAGTCGTGCGCGCGCTCGGGCTCGGTGGGGGCCTTCCAGCCCACGGTGCGCACGCCCAGCGGGCTGGTGCGGCCGAACACGCCGCGCACCGTGCCGTCCTTGCCCGAGGTGTCGGTGCCCTGCAGCACCACCAGCAGCTTGTAGCGGCCATCGGGGTGGAACACGTTCTGCAGTTCGTCGATCTCGGTGGCCAGGCGCTCCACCGCGGCCCGGTCGGCGGCCTTGTCACCGCTGGAGAAGGGCCGGGCGCCGGGGTCCAGCGCCTCGAGCGACACCTTGCGGCGCTCGGCGTCGGGGTCGATCTGCCAGGCCTTCCAGGGGCTGCCTGGCGGCGCGCGCAGCACGGCGTCGCCGAAGGGCAGGGACGTGTCGCTGGCGCGGGGCATGGGGCGGGAGGGCTGGCGAGTTGACGTTAACGTAAACGTCAATGGTAGCCGCAAACCCGAAAAAAAGGGGCGCCGAAGCGCCCCCGGGCTGGACGAGCGGCGATCAGTTGTAGAGCACCGACGGCAGCCACAGGCCGATCTCGGGGAACCAGTAGAGCAGCACGATGGCGACGATCTGGATGCCCATGAAGGGCAGCATGCCCGCGAAGATCTGGTTCAGCGTGACGTGCTTGGGCGCCACGCCCTTGAGGTAGAACGCGCTCATGGCCACGGGCGGGCTCAGGAAGGCGGTCTGCAGGTTCAGCGCCACCAGCAGGCCGAAGAACAGCGGGTCGACCCCGAAGTTGTCCAGCAGCGGGATGAAGATGGGCATGAAGATCACGATGATCTCGGTCCATTCGAGCGGCCAGCCGAGGATGAAGATGATCACCTGCGACAGGATCAGGAACTCGGTCTTGGACAGGTTCATGCCCAGCACCCACTGTTCCACCAGTTCCTGGCCGCCCAGCAGCGCGAACGCGGCCGAGAAGATCGCCGAGCCCACGAACAGCCAGCACACCATGGCGCTGGTCTTGGCCGTGAGGAACACGCTTTCCTTGATCACGCCGAAGGTGAGCTGGCGGTAGGCCGCGGCGAGCAGGAAGCCGCCGAACGCGCCCACGGCCGCCGCCTCGGTGGGCGTGGCCAGGCCGAACACGATGGAGCCGAGCACGAACAGGATCAGCACCACGAGCGGGAAGAAGCTCGAGAGCAGCATCTTGAAGATCTCGAGCCGCGCGTAGCTGAGCAGCGCGTAGAAGACCGCGAGCGCGAGCGCGCCCACGCCCACGCCGATCCAGTAGCCGCTGCCGGCGCCGGCGTCGGCCGCGTCGGCCGCGGTGTCCGCGGGGCTGCTGGCCGCGCCGGGTTCGGCCACGCCTTCGGCCTTGGGTTCGGCGGCGGCGCCGTCGCTGCCCGGGGGCTCGGCCAGGCCACCGTTGTCCTCACCGTCCTTGGGCGGTTCGGCCAGGCCGCCGCTGTCTTCGGCCGGCGGCTCGCTCAGGCCGCCCGAGGGCTCGGCCAGGCCCGTGCCCGATTCCTGCACCTGCGAGCCCGCGCCGAGCTGCACCAGCTCGCTCGGCGTGTCGGCGTCGACGCTGGCGTCGCGCGGGCTCGGGTAGCTCAGCACGGCCACGGCCACGAACAGCAGCGCCGGCAGCAGGGCGATGCCGAGCTGGCGCAGCAGGTAGCCGGTGGGCACGCCCTGGTTGTTGCGGCCCTTGAGCGCGGCCAGCAGGCCGGCGAGCGCCGAGGCGCCGGCGCGCGCGCCGACCTTGAGCAGGGGCTCGGGCAGCGGCACGATGCGCTGTTCGGCCGACAGGGGCGGGGCCCAGGCCGGCTTGAGCTTGGCCATCAGGATCACGTACACGATGTACAGGCCCGCGAGCATGAGGCCCGGGAAGAACGCGCCGGCATAGAGCTTGACCACCGATACGCCCGCGGTGGCGCCGTACACGATCAGCAGCACCGACGGCGGGATCAGGATGCCCAGGCAGCCGCCCGCGGTGATGGCGCCCGCGGCCAGGCGCGTGTCGTAGCCGCCCTTGAGCATCTGCGGCAGCGCCAGCAGGCCCATGAGCGTGACCACCGCGCCCACGATGCCGGTGGCGGTGGCGAACACGGTGCAGGTGACCAGCGTGGCCACGGCCAGCGAGCCCGGCACACGCGCCAGCGCCAGGTGCAGGCTGCGGAACAGCTTCTCGATCAGGTTGGCGCGTTCGACCAGGTAGCCCATGAACACGAACAGCGGGATCGAGATCAGCACGTCGTTGGACATCACCGAGAACGCGCGCTGCACCATCAGGTCCAGCGTCTGCCGGACCGCACCCCCCACCGTCTGGTCGCCCGAGTGGTAGGCGAAGAAGGTGAAGATGATGCCCATGCCCATGAGGGTGAAGGCGGTGGGAAAGCCCAGCATGATGGCCACCACCACCAGCGAGAGCATGAGCAGGCCGTAGTGGCCATTGGTCATCTTGTCCACGCTGAGCACCATCGCGCCGGCGGCGGCGACGATGATGCCCATCAGGATGAAACCGAACCAGAGTTCCTTGCGGATCTTCATCACTGACCACCCTTCTTCGCGGTGAGGGTCTGGTCGAGCGCTTCGATGTCGGCGTCTTTCACGTGCACCATTTCCTTGAGTTTGTCGACGTCGACTTCTTCCACGTCGTCTTCGCGCCGCGGCCATTCACCGGTCTGCAGGCAGATCACGCAGCGGATGATTTCGACGATGCCCTGCAGCAGCAGGAAGGCGCCCGCGATGGGCACCACGAACTTGAAGGGGTAGACCGGCAGCGGGTCGGCGTTGAAGGTCTGCTCGCGGATGGCGAGCGACTCGTTCGCGAAGGTCCAGCCGGCCCAGGTGAGCGCCACGATGCCGGGCAGGAAGAACAGGATGTAGAGCGTGAGGTCGATGCTGGCCTGCGTGCGCGGCTGGAAGAAGCCGTACAGCACGTCGCCGCGCACGTGGCCGTTCTTGGCCAGGGTGTAGGCGCCCGCGGTCATGAACAGCACGCCGTACAACATGATCTGGGCGTCGAGCACCCAGGCGTGCGGGTGGTTGAGCACATAACGCGAGAAGACCTCCCAGGTGATGAGGGCCGTGAGGACCACCACCACCCAGGCGCAGGCCTTGCCGAACCAGGTCGAGATCGCGTCGACCGTGAAGAGAAGTTTTTGCATGGCGATTTCCGGGAGAAACAGAAAGGGCGCCCGGAGGGGCGCCCTTTCCGGGGCCGATTCGTGCGATCAGCTCTTCTTGGCGCCGCGGCCGAAGTAGTGGTTGTAGGCCATCTTGAAATCGACGGTGTAGTCGTTCTGCCACTGGCCGGCGCGCTCGGCGAAGGCCTTCTGCGAGTCGAGCACCTTCTTGAACAGCGGGTTCTCGCCGGCCTTCTTGGCGATGGTCTTGTCCCAGGCGGCAAGCTGCGCGCGCAGCACGGCGTCGGGGGT
This sequence comes from Hydrogenophaga crocea, assembly GCF_011388215.1. Taxonomy (NCBI): domain Bacteria; kingdom Pseudomonadati; phylum Pseudomonadota; class Betaproteobacteria; order Burkholderiales; family Comamonadaceae; genus Hydrogenophaga; species Hydrogenophaga crocea. The sequence continues at coordinate 2,807,124 of NZ_CP049989.1, read as the reverse complement.
CTTGTAGAACTTCACGCCGGCCTTCTTGAGCTCGATGTAGTCCTGGCTGTTGCGCTGGATGGCCTTCCAGCTCATGTCGGCGCTGGCGGCCTGCACCGCGTAGTCGACGATGGCTTTGAGCTCGGGGTTGAGCGCGTTGTACTTGGGGCCGTTGAACAGGATCTCGAACTGCTCGCCGCTCTGGTGGAAGCTCTGCAGCATGCAGTTCTTCACCACGTCGGGGAAGCCCAGAACGCGGTCCGAAGACGCGTTGTTGAACTCGGCCGCGTCGATCAGGCCGCGGTCGAGCGCGGGCACGATCTCGCCACCGGGCAGCGGGTTCACCGCAGTGCCCATCTCGGTGAACACGTCCACCGCCAGGCCCACGGTGCGGAACTTCAGGCCCTTCATGTCTTCGACCTTGGCCACCGGCTTCTTGAACCAGCCCAGCGGCTGCGTCGGCATGGGACCGTACAGGAAGGACACCACGTCCATGTTCAGGGCCTTGTAGATCTCGGCCACGAGCTCCTTGCCGCCGCCGTAGTTGTGCCAGGCCAGCACCATGTTCGGGTCCATGCCGAACGCCGGGCCCGAGCCCCACAGGGCCAGCGCCGAGTTCTTGCCGTAGTGGTAGGCGATCACGCCATGGCCGCCATCGAGCGTGCCCTTGGACACGGCTTCGAGGATCTGGAAGGCCGGCACCACGGCGCCCGAGGGCAGCACCTCGATCTTCAGGCGGCCACCCGCCATGTCGTTGACCTTCTTGGCGAAGTCGTTGGCGTACTCGTGGAAGATGTCCTTGGCCGGCCAGGTGGACTGGAAGCGCAGGGTCGTGGTTTGGGCGGTGGCGACCATGGGCACGGCCATGGCACCGGTGGCAACGGCAGCCCCCTTCAGCATGCTGCGACGGGACGTGGCAGTCTTCTTCTCGGTCATCGCGATGTCTCCAGAACGGGTTGGAAAACCCCATCATCCGTTGGCAAGCATGCTTACCAAGACAGGGTTTTCACCGAGCGTTCGGCTGCCGGCGGGCTGCGGGCAGGCGATTTCCGCTGGGTGCGGCGCTGCGCCGGGCGGGCCGTGAATTTTCTTGAAGCCCTTGATGAAATTGCGTGCAAGGCGAAGATGGAACACTCGGGCCATCGCCCCCAACGCCACCGACCCATGCAACCGATCCAGCTTTTCGACCCCGCGTCGAGCACCTACACCTACCTGCTGTTCGATCCCGACACCCGCGAGGCGCTCATCATCGACCCGGTGGAGGAGCAACTCCAGCGCGACCTCGACGCCCTCCAGGCGCACGGCCTGCGCCTGGTGTGGGCCCTGGAGACGCACGCGCACGCCGACCACATCACCAGCGCGGGCCGGCTGGTGGAGCTCACGGGCGCGCGCACCGCGGCGCCTTCGGGCTGTGGCATCGGCACCGCCGCGGTGCAACTCGAGCACGGCGACGAGCTGCGCTTCGGCCAGGAGCGGCTGAAGGCCCTGCACACGCCGGGGCACACCGCGGGCAGCATGAGCTTTCTCTGGCGCGATCACGTGTTCACCGGCGACACGCTGCTGATCGGGGGTTGCGGCCGCACCGACTTCCAGTCGGGCAGCGCGAGCGACCTCTACCGCAGCCTCACGCGCGTGCTGTTCGCCCTGCCCGACGACACCACCGTCTGGCCCGGGCACGACTACCACGGCCAGCGCCATTCGAGCATCGGCCATGAGAAGCGGCACAACGCGCGCATTGCGGGGCGCAGCGAGGCCGAGTTCATCGCGCTCATGGACGGTCTGAACCTGCCGCGCCCGCGCCGCATCGACGAGGCCGTGCCGGCCAACCTCAGCTCGGGCCTGCGCCACGACGCCGGCGGCGACGCGCTGCAGGCGCCGCGCCCGCCCGAAGGCGCCGACGCCGGCAGCTACGCGGGCGACGTGTCGGCCGAACTGGCCTGGCGCTGGGTGCAGGAAGGCCGCGCCGTGCTGGTCGACGTGCGCACCGACGCCGAGCGCGAGTGGGTGGGTTTCGTGCCCGAGGCGCTGCCCGTGGCCTGGAAGCAGTGGCCGGGCATGGCGCCCAACCCGGCGTTCGACGAGCAGGTGCGCGCGGCCGCCCAGGGCGGCAAGCCGCTGCTCATGCTGTGCCGCAGCGGCGTGCGCTCGATCGCCGCGGCCCAGCGCGCCACCGTCCTGGGCCTGCAGGCCTACAACATCCTCGAGGGTTTCGAGGGCGATCCGGACGAACACGCGCACCGCGGATCGCGCGGCGGCTGGCGCCGGCGCGGGCTGCCTTGGCGGCAGAAGTGAAAACCTTCAGTGGTCCTGCACCGTGCGGTGGTTTTCCGCCTGCAGGAAGTGGCGGTACGGGTAGATGGCCTGCGGCAGTTCGGCGTTCTCGAGCACGAAAGCCGCGGCCATGAGCAGGCCGTCGTCGCCGATGTCGGTGGCCGGCGCGGTGCGCACCGGGCCGCGCAGCGCCATCTGCTGGTGCAGCTCCACGGCCGCGAGGCGGCGGCCTTCGCGCACCGCGCGCACCACGTCCATGCCCAGCGCGGCCGAGGCAGCGAGCTCGGCCAGGTCGCCCAGGCTGGCCGTGGGTTCGAGCTGCAGCCAGTGCGCGGTGCCGTTGCCGTCGAGGCCCAGTAGGCCGAAGGGCTCGCCGATCACCACGTACTCGACCCAGTGGTGGTGGGTGTAGTCGCGCAGCCACTGCGCCACCGACGGGATCTGCAGCAGCGAGACCTGCTGCGGCCGCAGCACGCCGCGCCACATGGTGTTGAGCCGCGGGTGAGGCGTCTGCGCCAGGCGGCGCAGCACGCCCAGCAGGTGGCGCGTGATGTCGGCCGCCTGCTTGGGCACGAACTGGTCGATCAGGCCGTTGTTGAAGGCCTGGATCGCGATCTGCTCGTCGGCCTGGCCGGTGAGCAGCACGCGCGAGCCCGGCCAGTCGAGCAGGGAGTTGAGCACGGTCAGGCCGTCGGTGCCGGGCATGGCGTAGTCGACCACGCAGATCTGCGCCAGGCGGTAGCGCTCGGGCCGGGTGGCCCAGTAGCGCAGGATCTGCGGGATCAGCGGCTGGCCCTGGCGCCAGCGGTCGATCATCTGCAGCTGCAGCGCCGCATCGGCCTCCCACTGGGACGGCTCGGTCTGCATGCGCGCCAGAAACCCCGAGGGCCGCGCGTACAGCTCGACCTGCATCTGCGCCGGCACGACCATCGCGAGCATCTCGAGGTAATCGGGGTCGTCGTCGAGGAACAGGGTGGCGCCCGGGCGGTGGAAGAGGGAGAGGGTCAGGGCCATGGCGTCGCGTTCAGTGGGCGGGCCGCGCTGGCGCACCGTTGGTGGACACGGGGAGATCGATCATGAACACCGCCCCCAGGCCGGGCTCGGAATGCACGCTCAGGCGGCCGTTGGCCGCTTCGATCACGTTTTTGCAGAAGGTCAGGCCCAGGCCGTTGCCCGAACCGATTTGCGTGGAATAGAAAGGCTCGAATATTCGGGGCCGCACCTGGTGAGAAATGCCGATGCCATCGTCCGAGACCGCAATGCGGCCTTTGCCACGGTGGATGCCCACATCGATGCGCAGGTCGCCGGGCTGCGGAGCGCTGCTGGCCGATGCCAGTGCATGCAGACTGTTCTTGATCAGATTGGTCAAGACCTGCGCAAACAGCGTGCGAGAGCCTTTGAAACAGAAGTCCTGCTGCACCTGCACACGCACGCAGTCGCGCTCGCGCGAGGTTCGATAGGGGAAGCGGGTCACCACCTCTTCGACCAGGCCGGCGGCCTGGATGATCGACTTGTCGCGTGATGGACGCGCAATCTGTGCATTGGCGATGTGGGTGTCCAGCTGGCGGTTCATGCTGCTCACCAAGTGCTGCAGACGCCCGGCGAGCTCCTCGAACTTCTTGCGCTTGGCTTCGCTCACGCCCTGCTGAGACAGGTTGCGCAATACGTCGCCCATGATGTTGATGGTGGCCAGTGGCGTGCGCAGTTCATGGGTTACCACCCTAAGCGTGGCCAGCGTGGCGATCTGCCGCACACGCCGCAGATTGGCGTTGGTCAAACCCAGCATCAGTCCCATGGACCAGGCAAAGCCGATCAGGATCCAGTGGGCCGCGGGTTGACGCAAGGCCAACGGTTCGGCTCCACTCAGAAGGGCCGTGAACAGGCCGGCCATGCCGCCCGCGATCAAGCCGATCGTGGCCAAGCGCCAGTCGGTGACGTGGTAGTAGATGAGGACCATGGCAACCACGCTCCCCATCCAGACTGCGTTGCCTCCGTTCATGCAGTACATCCACGTGAAGAACCAAGGCAGCTGTAGCCATGTGGCCATGCTGAACAGGCGGCCGCTGAGCATCGAGCCGGGGTCACGCCGCAGGGTCGGCATGAGATAAATCAAACCGGTGAGGGCCATGAGCAATCGCGCCAACGGGCTTTCATAGGGTTGCGGCAATACATCCGACCAGAGGAAAAAGAAAATCAAATGCCCCGTCAACGTGAAAATGCCACTCAGCCACATCCGGCGGGACGAAGGATGCAAAATCGCCTCTATTGGCGCGCCGAAGATCTCGTCACGCCACCATTTTTGCCATCGCGCCAGCGTGTTCTTCAACTGCAACCGGTTGAGCAGCAATATGTCCTCCAGTAATGCCGCGCGCCTTCGCGTTGAGTCTTTGGCACTATCGACCGGGCGCATTCTGCGCCCATCACCTGCCCTGAAGGCATGACACTCCCTGTCAACTTTGACAGTCTCGGCGTGGACAGCATCCTCGCGGATTGGCTGTGCGCGCTGCGCGAACAGGGTGTGGAAGGCCTGGTGGTGCTCGGGCCCAACCCGATGGGCTCGCGCGAAAAACGCGATGTGCTGGCCGCGCACCCGCCCCGGCTGCTGCCCGCGGCCGAAGCCCTGGCCGAGAGCCGCGACTTCGGTTCGAGCTGGCGCGAGAGCGACGCGCCGCTGGTGGCCTGGCAGGACATCGCCAAATCCGCGGCCGACCAGGGCAGCCGCTGGCGCCGGCTGTTCCTGGCCCATGGCCACCAGAGCCTGGTGCGCGTGGCCTTTCCGCTGCCCGCGGGCCGGGCCTTCGAGTGCTTCCTCTTCAGCCCGCGTGCCTTCGGCAGCCGCACCGAGGCCGCCACGCTGGCCTGGTCGGCCTTCAACATCTGGCCCATGCTCAAGCGGGCGCTGGCCGAGCAGCGCGTGGCCCTGAGCCCGCGCGAGCTCGAAAGCCTGAACCTGGCCTTCGAAGGCCTCACCGCCCGCGAGACCGCCACGCGCATGGAGGTCTCCGAGCGCACGGTGAATTACCACCTGGCCAATGCCATGAGCAAGCTGCAGACCGACAACAAGCTTGCGGCGGTGCAGCGCGCCTGCTGGCTCGGCCTGATCTGACGCGCGGATCCGCCCCGCGCGAACCGTTCGTCATAATCGCGGCCCATGGCCTTTCTCGCCCTGGACGTCGGCAATACGCGCCTCAAGTGGGCGCTCTATGAGGAGCCCCAGGTGGGGGCGCGCCTGATTTCGCACGGCGCCCAGTTCCTCGAGAACATCGAGTCGCTGGGCGACGGCGACTGGAGCCGCCTGCCCACGCCGCGCTGGGTGCTCGGTTGCGTGGTGGCGGGCGATGCGGTGAAGCGCCGGGTCGAGGAGCAGCTCGAACTCTGGGACGTCACCCCGCAATGGGTGGTGTCGAGCAATGCCGAAGGTGGCCTGGTCAACGGCTACGACCACCCCGCGCGCCTGGGCTCCGACCGCTGGGTCGCCATGATCGGTGCCCGCCAGCGCCTGCTGGCCCATGGGCCGGCCCGGCCCTGCGTGGTGGTGATGGTGGGCACGGCGGTCACGGTCGAGGCCATCGACACCCAGGGCAAGTTCCTCGGCGGCATCATCCTGCCGGGCCACGGCATCATGTTGCGCGCGCTCGAATCGGGCACCGCGGGCCTGCACGTGCCCACGGGCGAGGTGCGCGATTTCCCCACCAACACCAGCGACGCGCTCACCAGCGGCGGCACCTTCGCGATCGCCGGCGCGGTGCAGCGCATGGTCGAGAACCTTCGCCGCCACTGCGGCGAAGCGCCCGTGGTCTACATGACGGGTGGCGCGGGCTGGAAGATGGCGCCTTCGATGTCGACCGAGGTCGAGCTGGTGGAAAGCCTGATCTTCGACGGCCTGCTGCACATCGCGAACCGCCGGCTCAACCTGGCTGCCGTGCCGCAACAGCGCTGAACGATCCGGCGCGCGGCCTCACTCATCGCCCCAGGGCAGCATCAGCGTCAGCGCGAGCAACTGGTTGAAGGCCGGCGCGAAGCCGTCGATGATGGCCTGCGGCTCGGGGCACAGGGCGGTGTCGGCAATGACGCCGAACTGCACGCCGCCGCCGTAGCTCAACACCGACACCCCCAGCCCCACCGTGCCCGACTGCGGCACCCAGAACATGGTCTGCTCGAGCGTGCTGCCGCACACCTTGAGCTTGGTGCCCGGCCCGGGCACGTTGGTCATCACGGCCGTGGTCTTGCGGCCGAACAGGTTGAGCAGGGCGTCCTGCGCGGGCTTGATCATCAGCCCCGCCACCGACAGCAGCCCGAAGGTCAGCAGCGGCTGCAGGCTGCCCTTGAGTTCGTTCATGCGCGCGCGCACCGCGTACAGCCGCTCCACCGGGTTCGTGAGGCCGATGGGCAGCAGCAGCGGTACCAGGCCGAAGCGGTTGCCGAGCTTCCAGGCCTCTTCGAGCGGGCGCAGGTTGATCGGCACCATGGCGCGGATCTCCAGGCCCTGCGTGTCGTCGCCCAGCCCGCGCAGGTAGTGGCCGATGGCGCCGGCCACGCACGAGAGCAGCACGTCGTTGACCGAGGCGTTGAAGGCCCGGCCCACGGCCTTCACGGCGTCGAGCGGGATGGGCTCGCACCAGGCCACCTTCTTCACGGCGTGCGGCGTGCCCTTGAGGCGGGTGCTCGCGTCGTCGGGCATGAGTGCGAGCGCGGCGACGTCGCTCGCGAGCTGGCCCGCGATGCGCGCCATGTCCAGCGCCTGGTCCACGGTGCCGGCCAGGGTCTGCTGCGGCGTGGCCATGAGGTGCAGCGATTTCGCCGCGCCGCCGCCGGCCACCTCGAGCGCGCGCGCGGTGATGTCGCCAAAGGGGCGGATCAGGGTGTCGGCGAGCCAGTCTTCGGCGCCTTCGAGGCCACCCGCCCGGGCGGCCTTGGCCGGGCGCGCGCGCCGCGGCGGCAGGGCGCCACCATCGACCAGGCTCATCATCACGCTGATGAGCGCGATGCCGTCGGCGATGCAGTGGTGGATGCGCGCGATCAGGGCCGAGCCGCCGTCGTATTGCTCGATGAGCTCGAACTGCCACAGCGGGTGCGCCGGGTCGAGCGGCGTCACCGCGAGCTCGGCGACGCGCGCCTGCAGTGCGGCCTGCGCGCTCTGACCCTTGGCGCGCTTGAGCCGGTGCGTGGTGAGGTGGCGCGCGAGGTCGAAGCCGGGGTCGTCGTGCCAGGCCGCGCCAGCCGCGTCTTCGCGCGGCACCTGGCGGAAGCGCTGGTAGCCCAGCAGCCGATCGGTGATGCGTTCGGCCAGCGCCGCACGCGTCAGGCCGGGCCGCAGGATCCACACGCCCACGATCATCATGAGGTTGGCCGGCGAGTCCATGCGCAGCCAGGCCGTGTCGACCTTGCTCATGCGTTCGCCGGGCAGGCCGATCGCGGTGCTCAGCGCCTGCGTGACGGTGGCGACGCGGTGATCCATGGTGTCTCCTCGGGTGGGTTCTCTATTCTGGGCAGAGTCGCCTCCGTAAGATACCGGGACAAACCGCCATCCCTTCAGGAGACCCCATGTCCGATCTCAAGGCCCGCTTCGACGCCGCCGTTGCCAACTCCAAGAAGCTCGCCGAGCGCCCCGACAACAGCACGCTGCTCAAGATCTACGGCCTCTACAAGCAGGCCACCGCTGGCGACAACAGCGAGAAGAAGCCCGGCTTCGGCGACATGGTGGGCCGCGCCAAGTGGGACGCCTGGAACGGCTTCAAGGGCACCTCGGCCGACGACGCCATGCAGCAGTACATCGACCTGATCGAGTCGCTGAGCTGAAAAAAGCCCCCGTCAGGGGGCTTTCTTCTTGGCCGCGGCTTTTTTGGCCGCCAGCAGGGTGTCGAGGTTCTTCACGATCTCGGACTCGATGCGATCCTTGAACGCGCCCAGCAGGAAGCCGAGCCTCGCGTCGAGCACGAAGCGGTCGTCGGTGACGCGCAGGCAGCCGCTCACCCCCGAGCGCGTGAACTGCACCTCGTCGGCCTTCTGGCCCTCCTCGTAGGTGCAGCTCATGTCGAACTCGTTTTCGGCCTGCTCGGCCCACTGCCAGGCGAGCTTGCGGGCCGCCGCCAGCCCCAGCGTGTGTTCGCGTTCGATGTGGATGTCGGCCATCGCGGAGGTCTCCTCGGGTCAGCGGCTCGGGGCCAGGGTCTGCAGGGCGGCGTGGCGCTCGGCCTGGGGCAGCCGGGCCAGCGCACGCACCGCATCATAGAAGCGGGTGAAGTCGCGGCCTTCGCGCTCGAACAGGGCCTCGAAGGCGGGCACGAAGCGGTCGTAGGCGCCTTGTGCGCCGAGCGCGGCGTTGTTGGCGCGCGCCACCCAGGCGTCGTAGCCGGCGAAACCGCCCCAGAAGGCCTTGAGCGCCTCGTACTCGCGCCGGAAGTCGGCCATCACCGCGGCCTTGCGCGCGCGCTTGGCCGCGTCGTCGAGCGCGGCATCGGCGTACACCGCCTGCAGGCGCTCGCGCACGCCACGCGTGAGCCGGCGGAACGCCTCGCGGCGCTGGTCGAAGGCCTGGTACTCGAGCCGTGCCGCCGGGTTCGGCGACTGCGCCAGCCAGCGTTGCACGCCCAGGCGCTCCACCGCGGTGGCGAAGGATTCGTTAAAGGCGGTGTCGTCGCGCGCGTACACGAGCTGGTGCGCGAGCTCGTGGAACACCAGGCGCGCGAGCTCGCCCTCGGGGTACTGGATGAAGGTGTTGAGCAGCGGGTCGCCACCGGCCCAGTTCATCCAGCCCAGCGTGGAATAGGCGGGCACCGGGTACACGGCCACGTCCAGCCCGGGGCCCAGGCTGTCGGCGAAGGCCCGGGCGTCGGCTTCACGGTAGTAGCCGCGGTAGCCCACGCAGCCGGCCACCGGAAAGCACCAGGTCTGCAGCGTGAGCGAGAGTTCGGGCGCGGCCACCACGTTGTAGACCGCGGCGCGGCGGCCGAGGTCGGCGTAGCGGTGGTAGCTGGCGTTGTCGGGCAGCGCCAGCGTTTGCACCGCGAAGGCGCGCATCTGCCGCGCGAGCGCGAGCCGCTGGCGCAGCGGCTCGGGCGTGGCGGGGTCCGCGAGCCAGTCTTCGATCGGCCGCGCGCGCCACATCAGGTCGGCGTGGCCGGTGAACGATTGCCAGTAGTAGCCCGGCCCCTGGGTGCGGGCGCAGCCGCTGGCCAGGGCCGCGAGCAGCAGCGCGAGCAGCAGGGCCGCGGCGCGGCGCGGCATCAGCCGGCGGCCTCCAGCGGCGCCACCTGCACGTGGCAGTCGTAGAAGGTGGGTGCGCGGCCGAGGTCGGTCAGGCGCTGGCTCGTGACCTCGTTGACGTTGGTGCCGAAGGGGCCGAGCTTGCGCCACCAGATGCCCAGGCCATTGACCACGCCGGGCCGCGCGCGGGAGGACACCTCGGCCACGCAGCGGTACTCGCCGCGCTCGTTGAAGACGCGCACCATCTGGCCGTCGGCAATGCCGCGCGGGGCGGCGTCGTCGGCGTGGATCTCGAGCAGCGGCTGGCCCTCGATGTCGCGCAGGCTCTGCACGTTCACGAAGCTGCTGTTGAGGAAGTTGCGCGCGGGCGGCGAGATCATCGCGAGCGGGTAGTCGGGGTGCGTGCCGCCAGGCTCCGCGTTGGGCAGGTGGTCGGGCAGCGGGTCCAGGCCCTGGGCGGCCAGGCGCGCGCTGTGGAATTCGCAGCGGCCCGAGGGCGTGGGAAAACCGCCCTCGGCGAAGGGCGCCTCGGGCACGGGCAGCGTGACCCAGCCGGTGTCGAGCAGCCGCTGGAAGTCGATGCCGTCGCCGAAGGCGGTGCGGCACAGCGTGAGATCGTCCTCGGCGAAGCAGGGCTCGGTGAAGCCCATGCGCGCGGCCAGTGCGCGGAACACGTCGGTGTTGGTGCGGGCCTGACCCTGGGGCGCGATGGCCGGGCGGTTGAGCAGCACGTCGGTGTGGCCGTAGCTGGTGTGGATGTCCCAGTGCTCGTGCTGCGTGGTGGCCGGCAGGATGTAGTCGGCCAGATCGGCGGTGTCGGTCTGGAAGTGCTCGAGCACCACGGTGAACAGGTCTTCGCGCGCGAAGCCGCGCACCACCTTGCCCGACTCGGGCGCCACCGCCACCGGGTTGCTGTTGTAGACCACCACGGCCTCGATCTTCGGGCCGAAGCCGGGCGAGGCCTCGCGCAGCAGGTCGTCGCCGATGGTGCTCATGTTGATCGTGCGCGGCGTGCGGCCCGCCAGCAGGTCGGGCCGCAGCAGGGCCTCGCGGCGCACCGGGAACATGCCCGATGCCGACAGCAGCAGACCGCCCGCGCGGTGCCGCCAGGCGCCCACCAGCGCGGGCAGGCAGGCCACCGCGCGCGCCGCGTTGCCGCCGCCGCGCACGCGCTGCATGCCGTAGTTGAGGCGGATCGCGGCGGGCTTGGTGGTGCCGTACGCTCGAGCGAGCTCGCGGATCTGTTGAACCGGCACGCCGCAGACCTCGGCGGCGCGCTCGGGCGGCCATTTCAGGGCGCGCTCGCGCAGGGCTTCCCAGCCCAGCGTGTGGCGCGCAATGTAATCGTGGTCGAGCCAGTCGTGCACGATCAGCTCGTGCATGAGCGAGAGGGCGAGCGCCGCGTCGGTGCCGGGCTTGAGGGCGATGTGCTCGTGGCACTTGTCGGCCGTTTCCGTGCGCCGCGGGTCGATGCAGACCAGCCGCGCGCCGTTGCGCTTGGCCAGTTGCGCGAGCTTCCAGAAGTGCAGGTTGCTGCCGATGCTGTTGCTGCCCCAGATCAGGATCAGTTGGGCCTCGGCGAAGTGCTCGACCTTCATGCCCACCTTGCCGCCCAGGGTCTGCGTGAGGCCCTCGCCGCCGGCCGACGCGCAGATGGTGCGGTCGAGCAGCGAGGCGCCGAGCCGGTGCCAGAAGCGCGCGGCCATGCCCTCGCCCTGCACCAGGCCCATGGTGCCCGCGTAGCTGTAGGGCAGGATGGCCTGCGGATCGCGCGCGGCAATGGCCTTCAGGCGCGCGGCGATGTCGTCGAGCGCTTCGTCCCACGACACCGGCTCGAAGCGGCCGCTGCCTTTGGGGCCCACGCGGCGCAGCGGCTGCAGCAGCCGCTCGGGGTGGTGGGTGCGTTCGGCATAGCGCGAGACCTTGGTGCAGAGCACGCCGTCGGTGTGGCGGTGGTCGGGGTTGCCCTGCACGCGCACCGCGCGGCCGTTCTCCACGGTGGTCAGCAGGGCGCAGGTGTCGGGGCAGTCGTGCGGGCAGGCCCCGCGCACGGGGGAGAGGGCGTCGGCGGTCATGTCGGCTCGGCGGATGGCGTGGGGATCATAGACAGGCGCGCCTGCCGCGCGCAGGCCGCCGTCCGGCGGATGGGCAGGGCCACATATGAACCGGCTTTTATACCCTTAACGGGTATTGCCTTACGAACCAGGGAAGAGGAGTGCCCCCCATGAGACGCCGTCACCTTCTGCGCGCCGCTGCCGGCGCCGCCACCTTGCCCGGCCTGGCCCTGTTGTCCGGCCGCGCGGACGCGCAGTCCGGGGGGCTGAGCGACACCACCGTGGTGCTGGGCCAGTCGGCCCCGTTCAGCGGCGCGGCCGAGCAGCTCGGCCTGCAGTTCCACCTGGGCGCGCAGCTGTTCTTCGAGCAGGTCAACAACAAGGGCGGCGTGCATGGCCGGCGCATCGAGCTCAAGCGGCTCGACGACGGCTACGAGCCCGAGAAGTGCGCGGCCAACACCAAACAGTTCATCGGCGAGGGCGTGTTCGCCCTGTTCGGCTACATCGGCACGCCCACCAGCGTGGTGGCCTTGCCCTTGGCCACCGAGGCCAAGGTGCCGTTTTTCGCGCCGTTCACCGGCGCCGAGGCGCTGCGCGAGCCCTTCAATCGCTACGCCATCCACGTGCGGGCCTCGTACTTCGACGAGACCGCGGCCATCGTGCGCCAGCTCACCGCGGTGGGCATCAAGCGCATCTCGGTCTTCTACCAGAACGATGCCTACGGCAAGGCCGGTCTCGAAGGCGTGACGCGCGCGCTCAAGGCCCAGAACATGGAGCCTGCCTCCACCGGCACGGTGGAGCGCAACACGGTGGACGTGAGCGAATCGGTCAAGGCCATCATGGCCGGCCGGCCCGAGGCCATCGTGCAGATCAGCGCCTACAAATCGTGCGCCGCCTTCATCCGCGAGTCGCGCAAGGCGGGCTTCGCGGGCAACCTCTACAACGTGTCCTTCGTGGGCACTCAGGCCCTGCTCGATGAGCTCGGCAAGGACGCGCGTGGCGTGGCCGTGAGCCAGGTGATGCCGTTCCCCTACGCACCGGTGTCGCCGATCTCGGGCGAGTACCTGGCCGCGGTGCGCGCCAAGCAGGGCCGCGCGCCCAATTACTCGGGCATCGAGGGCTTCGTGGCCGCCAAGGTCTTCGTGGAGGCGCTCAACCGCGCGGGCCGCGGCGTCTCGCGCGAGGGCTTCATCAACGCGCTGCAGGGCATGCGCAACCTCGACCTGGGCGGCTTTCCGCTCGACTTCGGGCCGAACAAGCACACGGGTTCGAAGTTCGTCGAGATGACCCTGCTCACCGAGGACGGCCGCATCCGCCGCTGAAACCCGCACGGGCCGCCGGGCCAGTCGCCTCGGGGGCTGGTGATAAAGCCGTGAACCGATACCATGCCCGGTTTCGGAGACCGGACATGAAACTGATCGATTCCATCGTCACGCAGGCCGCGGAGATCGCGGCCGTGCGGCGCGACATCCACGCCCACCCCGAACTCTGCTTCGAAGAGGTCCGCACCGCCGACGTGGTGGCCGCCAAGCTCACCGAATGGGGCATTCCCGTGCGCCGCGGCATGGGCACCACCGGTGTGGTCGGCATCGTGCACGGCCGCGACGGCGGCGCCTGCGGCCGCGCCATCGGCCTGCGCGCCGACATGGACGCCCTGCCCATGCAGGAGCACAACCACTTCGCGCACGCGAGCAAGCACGCCGGCAAGATGCACGCCTGCGGCCACGACGGCCACACCGCGATGCTGCTCGCTGCGGCGCAGCATTTTGCGAAGCACCGCAACTTCGACGGCACCGTCTACCTGATCTTCCAGCCCGCGGAAGAGGGCGGCGGCGGCGCGCGCGAAATGATCAAGGACGGCCTGTTCACCGAATTCCCGGTCGAGGCCGTGTTCGGCATGCACAACTGGCCCGGCCTGCCCGCGGGCAGCTTCGCGGTCAGCAGCGGCCCGGTGATGGCGTCGAGCAACGACTTCACCATCACCATCCGCGGCAAGGGCGCGCACGCCGCGCTGCCGCACAACGGCATCGACCCGGTGCCCGTTGCCTGCCAGATGGTGATGGGCTTCCAGACCATCATCACGCGCAACAAGAAGCCGGTGGACGCGGGCGTGATCTCGGTGACCATGATCCACACCGGCGAAGCGAACAACGTGGTGCCCGACCACGCCGAGCTGCGCGGCACGGTGCGCACCTTCACCTACGAGGTGCTCGACCTGATCGAGCGCCGCATGCGCGAGATCGCCGAGCACACCGCCGCCGCCTACGGCACCACGGTGGAGTTCCAGTTCAACCGCAACTACCCGCCCACCGTGAACCACCCCGAGGAAACCGCGTTCGCGCGCGAAGTGCTCGCGGGCATCGTGGGCGCCGAGCGCGTGGTGGAGCAGGAGCCCACCATGGGCGCCGAAGACTTCGCCTACATGCTGCAGGCCCGGCCTGGTTGCTACCTGTTCATCGCCAACGGCGACGGCACGCACCGCGACAGCGGCCACGGCGACGGCCCCTGCATGCTGCACAACCCCAGCTACGACTTCAACGACGACCTGATCCCGCTCGGCGCCACCTTCTGGGTGCAGCTCACCGAGCAGTGGCTGGCCCGTCCGCGCCGTGCCGGGGGTGCCGCGTGATCGGCATCAACGACGCCTTCTCCACCAGCTACGCCCAAGCCCGCCGCAAGTTCCTCGAGGCCGCCGCGGCCGCGGGCATGGCCATCCGCAGCCACGAGCACCCGCTCAAGGGCCGCGACGGCGAAACCCTGGCCACCGACGTGGCGCTGGCCGGCTCGCCCGACGCGCGGCACCTGCTGATCGTGAGCAGCGCCTGCCACGGCGTGGAAGGCTTCTGCGGCTCGGGCGTGCAGGTGTTCGCCGCGCACGACGCCGAGTGGCAGGCCAAGGCCCGCGACGCGGGTGTGGCCGTGCTCTACGTGCACGCGCTCAACCCGCACGGCTTTTCGTGGCTGCGCCGCGTGACGCACGAGAACGTCGACCTCAACCGCAACTTCCAGGACTTCTCCAAGCCGCTGCCGGTGAACGAGGCCTATGCCTCGCTGCACCCGCTGCTGCTGCCCGACACCTGGCCGCCCACGCCCGAGAACGACGCGGCCGTGGGCGCGTGGATCGGCGCGCACGGCATGCTGGCTTTCCAGGCCGCGGTGACCATGGGCCAGCACGCGTTCGCCGACGGCCTGTTCTTTGGCGGCACCGCGCCCACCTGGAACAACGGCACGGTGCGCCGCATCCTGCGCGAGCACGCGCAGGCCGCCAAGCGCATCGCCTGGATCGACCTGCACACCGGCCTGGGCCCCAATGGTGTGGGCGAGCGCATCTGCGCCTGCCGCGACGAGCCCGCCGCGCTGGCCCGCGCACGCGCCTGGTGGGGCGGCAACGGCGCCACGCCGGTCACCAGCATCTACGACGGTTCGTCGACCTCGGCGCAGCTCACGGGGCTGATGTGGGCGTCGGTGTACGAAGAGTGCCCGCAGGCCGAATACACCGGCATTGCGCTGGAGTACGGCACAGTGCCGGTGCCCGAGGTGATCGGTTCGCTGCGCGGCGACCACTGGCTGCACCAGCACCCCGACGCGCCGGCCGAACTGCAGGCGCAAATCAAGCAGCGCGTGCTCAACGCGTTCTACACCGACACCGACACCTGGCGCGGGCAGATCATCAGCCAGGCGCGGCAGGCGCTGTTCCAGGCGGTGGATGGGTTGACGGCCTGACTTGCTGTGCTGCTGCTGCCGCTGGCGGGCCGAGGGCTTGGATGCCCGGTGCGCGGTGGCTTCGGTGCGGCGCCCCTCGCTGCGCGAGGGGTTCCCTGTGGTGCTCGGGCGGACGACCCACGGCGGAACTCACTGCGCGGGCTGCGCCCGCTCCGTTCAAACAGCCGCCGTGAGTTAGTCAACGAAGCGCGCTGCGCGCGCGGCCGCCCGCCCTGCGCTCCTCGGCGCCGCACAGGCGCCACCGCACACCGGGCACCCAAGCCCTCGGCGGTGTGGGCAGGGAGCGGTTTAGGATGGCAGCCCTTGCGAATCAAGCGGATGCCTGCTTTCGCGGGCTAGTAGGGAGAAATGAACAAGCCGGTGTCAAAGCGCTTGGTCTTCGCGGCTATCGCGGCTTTCGCGGTCCCCCCTGCACTTTGGATCGCCTGGGGCTTCTGGGGAGTGCAATGGGTAGCTTCGAATCTGCCGAACAAGTTGGAGTTGGCCACTTTAGGCCAAACAGGCGATCTCTTCGGGGGCGTTAACGCCTTATTTGCCGCGTTCGCATTCGCTGGTGTTCTGGTCGCGGCGTTTTTTCAGTTTCGGACTAATCAGCATGCTCAGCACACCCTCGAAGTCACGCTGCAAGCGCAAACTTTGGCGTCATTCGAGCCACTGTTCTTCAAGCTACTTGAGCGTCACGATCAGATGTATGCGGCGCTCAGACTTGAACTCCGCGGGGTGATAGGTTCTGCCTTTCCAGGTCCAAATGCAGGGGATCCTGCGACCCTTGCGTATTGGTTGCGGGAGCAAGTGAAGTCAGGGCAGGACACCGAAACAGGCGCGGTGCACGAGGACGCTGTGCTTTCCGATGAGGACTATGCATGGGTCTCCAGGAATTTCGACGAGATGTACATCACAAACGAACATGTCCTTGGACCTTTCTACCGAACCACCTACCACCTCTTCAACCTCATCGATAAGAGTGCTCTGAGCGAGTCTGACAAGGTTCGCTATGCAAATATTGCGAGATCTGCGATGAATCGCGATGAGCTTCTGCTGTTGATGTTGAACTGCGCACACCCTCGGGGCGCCAATATGAAAACTCTTGTTGAACGGTACGGCTTGCTGAAGCACATCTCTACTGATCGCCGGACAAACGCGCTCGACGTGGCATTGGCAGCCACGCTATTTCACCCGAATGCTCGGCGATCTGCCGAAGATCGTGCTCACCAAAAGCCTTGAAATTCTTCAAGATAGGACGTGTTTTCTGCTCCAACTCGTAGCCCCTCTGGGCATACCCTCTAAACCTTTCTCACACCCACCCGTCTGCCGTCAGGGGTGGGGCCTTCCGTGCCCTGGCGCCTATGCGGTGCCGAGGAGCGCAGGGCAGGGGGCCGCGCGCGCAGCGCGCTTCGTTGACTGACTCACGGCGGCTGTTTGAACGGAGCGGGCGAAGCCCGCGCAGTGAGTTCCGCCGTGGGCCGCCTGCGCGAGCACCGCAGGGGACCCCTCGCGCAGCGAGGGGCGCCGCATCGAAGCCAGGGCACGGAAGGGCCCGCCCCTGACACCGCCAACCCAGGCGGACAGAAAAACTCAGCGCTGATACGCCGAAGACAGCCCCATCAGGTGCTGCCGCTGCGCCGGCTCCAGGTAAGGCGCCAACTGGTGCAGCACATGCTGCGCCCCCCGCATCAGCGCGCTCTGCGCCTGCTCGGGCTCGAGCGCCCGCCGCGGGTCGCGCACGTACTCGTAGCTGAGCCAGTAGGTCAGCAGCACCACCATGCTGTCCGCCGTCGGCTCCACCTCGCGGCTGTCCAGCTGCACCGCGCCCGCGCGCCCCAGCCCGCCGAGCATGCCGCGCACCGCGCGCGCCTTGGCCGCGAGCAGCGCCTGAAAGCGCGTCTCCAGCAACCGGTTCTTCGACAGCAGGTCGTTGAGGTCGCGGTAGAGGAAGCGGTATTCCCAGATGCGCTCGAACAGCGAATGCAGGAAGAACCACGCGTCTTCCACGTTGCGCACGCCGTCGGCCGCATTCAACAACTCGCCCAGCGCGCGCTCGTAGCGCTCGAACAGCGAGTTGATCAGCTCGTCCTTGGCCGGGTAGTGGTAGTACAGGTTGCCCGGGCTGATGCCGAGTTCGGCCGAGATCAGCGTGGTCGACACGTTGGGCTCGCCGAAGCGGTTGAACAGGTCGAGCGTGGTCTCGAGGATGCGTTCGGCCGTGCGGCGCGGGGCTTTCTTGGCCATGGGCTCAGGCCGCCTGCGGCAGGCGGCGCTGCAGTTCGTCGAGCACGTGGTGCAGGCGCGCGGCCACGGCGCTGTCGGCGGGCCGCAGGCGCGTGTCGATCAGGTGGCGGTCGGGGTCGGCCAGCGCCGCGTGGTCGATGGTGATGCCGTGGCGCGCGAAGCGCGGTGCCAGCCGGCCCGCGCGCAGGCGCAGCAGCGCGCGCGTCTGCTGGTAGGCGTGCTCGGCCATTTCGCGGCGCTGCCGGTAGCTGAAGGTGTTGGCGAAGAACAGCTCGGCGTCGCGCTGGTCGGGCTCGATCAGGACGATGTCGGTGTTCGGGTAATCGCGCTCGTAGTGGCGAAAGCCCAGCTCGAGCCGCGAATGGATCATCGAGCGGAAGGTCTGGCTCATGACCGCGGGCAGGCCGCCTTCCACCAGCGCGGGAATGCGCCCTTCGTGCGTGGCCTCGGGCGAGGCGTGGAAGGGCACCAGCGGGTTGATGCACAGCAGCAGGTCCACGCCTTCTTCGAGCGCGACCGAGGCATGCAGGGTCTTCTTGAGCGCGCCGTCCACGTAGTGCCGGCCGTCGATGGCCACCGGCGGGAACAGGCCGGGCAGGGCCGCGCTGGCCTGGATCGCGCGCGAGATCGGCACGTGGTCCCAGCCCGGCCGGCCGAAGGGCGCGGCCTCGCCGGTGTCGAGCGCGGTCGCCACGAGCGTGAGGCGCGCGCGCAGTTCGCGGAAGTCGTTGGTGCGGCCGGGCCGCGTGAACAGGCGCTGGATCTGTGCGTGGATGGCCTCGTTGTCGAACAGGCCCGTGGGCAGCGCCGCGCCGAGCCGCTCGATGGCCTGGGTGAAGGCCTTGCCCTGCACGGCCCAGGCCCAGGCCGCACCGCCCGCCAGCCGCGGCAGGCTGCGCAGCCGCGCGGCCACCTCGCGCCACGCCGGCTGCATGAGCCACGCGGGGTCGAAGCCGTCGAGCCGAGGGCGCTCCTCGATGAAGGTTTCGCTGAGCTCGCGCGGGGTGATGCCGTTGGCCAGCGCCGCGCTGATGAAGCCGCCGGCCGACACGCCCAGGTAGTGGTCGCAGGCGTTGAGGTCGAGACCGATCAGCGTGTCGTCGAGCGCGCAGAGCGCGCCGATCTCGTAGATGGCGCCCAGCGGGCCGCCCCCGGCCAGGGCGAGGGCGATGCGCGGAGCGGGCTGGCGTGGGCGGGCGCGGGTCATGCGGCCGAGTGTAGGTGCCGTCGCCGCTCAGGCCTGCTGCGACGCAGCAGGGTCGTGCGCTGCGTCAAGCGACGGGTCACGCGCTCTTCGTGGCCGCGGCCTTTTTCGCGGCCGGGCGCTTGGCCGGGGCCTTTTTCGCGGCGGGTGTCTTCTTGGCGGCGGCCTTGCGGGCCGGCTTGTCGGTGCCGGCCACGCCCATGCCGCCCATCTTCATCACTTGCGCATTGAGCGCGTCGATGCGCTCGATCAGGGCGTCCACGTCGCGCGCCGACGGCACGCCGAGCTTGCCCAGCGCCTTGGCCACACGCTCTTCGAATAGGCTCTCGAGCTTGTCCCACTGGCCCGCGGCCTTGCTCTGCAGGTCGTTGGCCATGCTGCTCACGCGGCTGGTGGCTTCGCTCAGGCGCTCTTCGGCCACGGCCTGTGTCTTGCGCTGCATGGACAGGCCTTCTTTCACCAGGGTCTCGAAGGCCTTGCCGCCCTCTTCCTGGGCCTTGGCGAAAG
Organism: Hydrogenophaga crocea; assembly: GCF_011388215.1. Classification (NCBI taxonomy): domain Bacteria; kingdom Pseudomonadati; phylum Pseudomonadota; class Betaproteobacteria; order Burkholderiales; family Comamonadaceae; genus Hydrogenophaga; species Hydrogenophaga crocea. The sequence goes on along the minus strand of NZ_CP049989.1, from coordinate 2,787,951 downwards.
CGCCCAGGCCCGCGAGCCAGATCTGCTGCGCCGAGTCCTTGATGGCGCCGGCCAGGGGCGATGCGCCGGCGGCGGTTTGGGACGAACGGGCGCTGCTGCCCTTGGAGACTTTCTTGACCATGCTGCGGGCTCCTGTGAAGGGGTGAGGGTCGGGCGGTGAAGGCGGCCGGGCCGCCAGGGCCTTGCATGTTCGCCGCCCCTGCCCGCCATTTGTAGGGAAGCGCGACTAGACCCGGTGGCCGCGCACGCGGGTTTCTTCGGACGGGCGCCTTTTGGCGCGTGCAACAGAATCGCACACGATCCGAATCCCATCCCGAGCAGGAGCCCGTTCATGCATTACTTCGTCACCGGCGCCACCGGTTTCATCGGCAAGCGTCTCGTTGCCAAACTGCTGCAGCGCAAGGGCGCGGTGGTGCACTTCCTGATCCGCCGCGAGAGCGAAGGCAAGGTGGCGGGCCTGCGCGAGTTCTGGGGCGTGGGGCCGGCGCGTGCGGTGCCGGTGTTCGGCGACCTCACGCAGAAGAAGCTCGGCGTGTCGGCCGACGACGTGAAGGCCCTCAAAGGTCAAATCGACCACTTCTTCCACCTCGCCGCGGTCTACGACCTCGATGCCGACGAAGAGAGCCAGGTGGCCGTGAACATCGATGGCACGCGCAACACCATCGACTTTGCCAAGGCCATCGGCGCCGGCCACTTCCACCACGTGTCCTCGATCGCGGCGGCCGGCCTCTACGAAGGCGTGTTCCGCGAAGACATGTTCGAAGAGGCCGAGAACATCGACCACCCCTACTTCATGACCAAGCACGAGAGCGAAAAGCTCGTGCGCGCCGAGAGCAAGCTGGCCTGGACGGTGTACCGCCCCGCGGCCGTGGTGGGCGACAGCCAGACCGGCGAGATGGACAAGATCGACGGCCCCTATTACTTCTTCAAGCTGATCCAGCGCATGCGGCAGATCCTGCCGCCGTGGATGCCCAGCATCGGGCTTGAAGGCGGGCGCATCAACATCGTGCCGGTCGACTTCGTGGTCAATGCGCTCGACCACATCGCGCACGGCCCGCGCAAGGGCGGCGAGTGCTTCCACCTCGTCGACCCGGTGGGCTACCGCGTGGGCGACGTGCTCGACATCTTCAGCAAGGCCGCGCACGCGCCCAAGATGAACCTGTTCGTGAACGCGGCGCTGCTGGGCTTCATTCCCAAGAGCGTGAAGAAGGGCCTGATGGCGCTGGCGCCGGTGCGCCGCGTGCGCGACGCGGTCATGAAGGACCTCGGCCTGCCCGAGGACATGCTGACCTTCGTGAATTACCCCACGCGCTTCGACTGCCGTGGCACGCTGGCCGCGCTCAAGGGCAGCGGCATCGCCTGTCCCAACCTCAAGGATTACGCCTGGCGCCTGTGGGACTACTGGGAACGCCACCTCGACCCCGACCTGCACCGCGACCGCAGCCTCAAAGGCACGGTGGGCGGCAAGGTGGTGCTGGTCACGGGCGGCAGCTCGGGCATCGGCCTGGCGGCCGCGCACAAGTTCGCCGAAGCCGGCGCCACCACGGTGATCTGCGGCCGCGACCAGGACAAGCTCGACGAGGCCTGCAAGGAAGCCAAGGCCAAGGGCTACGAATTCATCGCCTACCCGGTGGACATCGCCGACATGGCCGACGCCGACCGCTTCGTGCAGCTGCTGATCCAGAACCACGGCGGGGTCGACTTCCTCATCAACAACGCGGGCCGATCGATCCGCCGCGCCATCGAGGGCAGCTACGACCGCTTCCACGACTTCGAGCGCACCATGCAGCTCAACTACTTCGGCTGCCTGCGCGTGACCATGGGCCTGCTGCCCGGCATGGTGCAGCGCCGCCGCGGCCACGTGGTCAACATCAGCTCCATCGGCGTGCTCACCAACGCACCGCGCTTCTCGGCCTATGTGGCCAGCAAGGCCGCGCTCGACGCCTGGACCCGCTGCGCGAGCAGCGAGTTCGCCGACCAGGGCATCACCTTCACCACGATCAACATGCCACTGGTGCGCACGCCCATGATCGCGCCCACCAAGATCTACAACAACGTGCCCACGCTCGCGCCCGAGGAGGCGGCCGACATGATCGCGCAGGCCTGCATCGACAAGCCGGTGCGCATCGCCACGCGCCTGGGCGTCACGGGTCAGGTGATGCACGCGCTGGTGCCACGCATCGCGCAGATCGTGATGAACACCAGCTTCCGCATGTTCCCCGACTCGGCCGCGGCCAAGGGCGAGAAGGGCGCGAAATCGCAGCTCTCGCCCGAGGCGATCGCGATGCAGCAGATGATGCGCGGCATCCATTTCTGAGGGCCATCGCGCGTCCCTAGAATCCGGGCTTTTGCCCTCATCCATAGGCCCGCGCATGTCCACCGCACCCGACATCACCACCATCGCCCCGCGCGACCGCGCCGAGATCCTGGCGCAGGCGCTGCCCTACATCCGGCAGTTCCACGGCAAGACCATGGTCATCAAGTACGGCGGCAACGCCATGACCGACCCGGCCCTGCAGCAGGACTTCGCCGAAGACGTGGTGCTGCTCAAGCTCGTGGGCATCAACCCGGTGGTGGTGCACGGCGGCGGCCCGCAGATCGAAACCCTGCTGCAGCGCCTGGGCAAGAAGGGCGAGTTCATCCAGGGCATGCGCGTGACCGACGCCGAGACCATGGAGGTCGTGGAGTGGGTGCTGGCCGGCGAGGTGCAGCAGGACATCGTGGGCCTGATCAACCAGGCCGGCGGCAAGGCCGTGGGCCTGACCGGCCGCGACGGCGCCATGATCCGCGCGCGCAAGCTGCGCATGACCGACCAGGCCGATCCCTCGCGCGAGCACGACGTGGGCCAGGTGGGCGACATCGTGGCGGTGGACCCGGCGGTGGTGAAGGCGCTGCAGGACGACCAGTTCATCCCGGTCGTGAGCCCCATCGGTTTCGGCCAGAACAACGAGAGCTACAACATCAACGCCGACGTGGTGGCCGCCCGGCTGGCCACGGTGCTGCAGGCCGAGAAGCTGCTCATGCTCACCAACATCCGCGGTGTGCTCGACAAGGAAGGCCAGCTGCTCACCGAGCTCACGCCCCAGCGCATCGACGCGCTGGTGGCCGACGGCACGATCTCGGGCGGCATGATCCCCAAGATCGCGGGCGCGCTCGAGGCCGCCAAGAGCGGGGTGAATGCGGTGCACATCATCGATGGCCGCGTGCCGCACGCGCTGCTGCTCGAGGTGCTGGGCAACGAGCCCTTCGGCACCATGATCCGCTCGGCCTGAGCGCGCCGGCCGGCCCGTTGTTCGGGCCTTGATGCGGCCGCCCACTCGCTCGGCAGGCCGCGCCGATGCTGGGTAACCAGATGTTGCCGCCTGTGCGAGAATGACCGCGGGATCGATCACCGAACGCACGACGACCATGACCACTGCCGCGCCCGAGATGCCCACGCCCGACGACTCCGCGCTCGACGCCGCTGCCGCGGTCGAGGCCCATGAGGCGCCGGCGCGCAAACGCCCCAAGCCGGGTGAGCGGCGCGTGCAGATCCTGCAGGCCCTGGCCACCATGCTCGAGCAGCCCGGGGCCGAGCGCATCACCACCGCGGCGCTCGCGGCCCGGCTCGAGGTGAGCGAGGCCGCGCTCTACCGCCACTTCGCGAGCAAGGCCCAGATGTTCGAGGGCCTGATCGAGTTCATCGAGCAGACCGTGTTCGGCCTGGTCAACCAGCTCGGCGAGCGCGAGCCCGACGCCCTGGTGCGCTGCCGCAAGCTCGTGGCCCTGCTGCTGCAGTTCGGCGAGAAGAACCCCGGCATGACGCGCGTGATGGTGGGCGACGCGCTGGTGTTCGAAAACGAGCGCCTGCAGCAGCGCATGAACCTGTTCTTCGACAAGATCGAGTCCACCCTGCGCCAGGACCTGCGCGAGGCCGCGGTGCTCACGGGCACGCAGACGCCCACGGTCGACGCCCAGGCCGACGCCTCGGTGATCACGGCCTTCTGCGTGGGCCGCCTGCAACGCTTCGCGCGCAGCGGCTTCAAGCGCTCGCCCGGCGAAAGCCTCGAGCACAGCCTGAACCTGCTGCTGCCCGGCGGCCGCCTCTGAGCGCCCGCCGCGACCTTTCTCACGCTGCTTTAGGGCCGAGGCCCTAAAACAAAGCCCCGCGAAAACGCCGTGGCTTGTTCTGCGCGCGCCATTCCGGGTAAAAATAGCACGATCGTTCGTTTCTTTTGACGACGGCTTCCTCCACCCGACCCGAGCGCCCGCATGAGCGAGACCCCCCTGCGCCAACGCCGCGGCACCCTGTCGCGCACCGCCGACCGCCAAGCCCCCAAGGGCCAGCAGACCAAGGCCGCCATCGTCGAGGCGGCGCTCGGTCTGGCCACGCAGATCGGGCTCGAAGGCCTGTCCATCGGCGCCCTCGCCGAAGTCATGCAGATGAGCAAGTCGGGCGTGTTCGCGCACTTCGGCTCGCGCGAAGAGCTGCAGATCTCGGTGGTGCGCGAGTACCACACGCGCTTCGAGGACGAGGTCTTCTACCCCGCCATGAGCGCCGCGCGCGGCCTTCCGCGCGTGCGCGCGCTGTTCGACAACTGGATGAAGCGCACCTCGGTCGAGATCGACTCGGGCTGCATCTACATCAGCGGCGCCGTCGAGTTCGACGACCGTCCCGGCCCGGTGCGCGACGCGCTGGCCAGTTCCGTCACCACCTGGCAGGACGCCTTCAAACGCGCGATCGAGATCGCGGTGGAAGAGGGCCATTTCGCGCCCGACACCGACGCGTCACAAGTGGCCTTCGAAATCCACGGCCTGATCCTTGCCCTGCATTACGAGGCGCGCTTCCTGCGCAGCCCCGGCTGCATCAACCGCGCGCTCAAGGGCTTCGACGCCATCCTCGAGCGCAATGGCGCGCGGCCCACGCCCGCGCGCAAGACCTGATCCCGTTTCCTTCACCTCGAACCACCCAGGAGAACCCGCCCATGCCCGTCTACAACCCGCCGCTGCGCGACATGCAGTTCGTCATGCACGAGGTCTTCAACGCCGTCGACGAACTCAAGGCCTGCCCCAAGCACGCCGAGATCGACGCCGACACCATCAACGCGGTGCTCGAAGAAGGCGGCAAGTTCGCGGCCGAAGTGACCTTCCCGCTCAACATCAGCGGCGACGAAGAAGGCTGCACGCTGGACAAGACCACCCACGAGGTGAAGGCGCCCAAAGGCTTCAAGGAGGCCTATGCCAAGTACGTGGAAGGCGGCTGGCCCGCGCTCTCGTGCGACCCCGAGTTCGGTGGCCAGGGCCTGCCCTTCATCGTGAACCAGTGCTTCTACGAGATGCTCAACAGCGCCAACCAGGCCTGGACCATGTACCCCGGCCTGTCGCACGGCGCTTACGAATGCCTGCACGCGCACGGCTCGCCCGAGCAGAAGGCGCTCTACCTGCCCAAGCTCACCAGCGGCGAGTGGACCGGCACCATGTGCCTGACCGAGCCGCACTGCGGCACCGACCTGGGCCTGCTGCGCACCAAGGCCGAACCGCAGGCCGACGGCAGCTACAAGCTCACGGGCCAGAAGATCTTCATCAGCGCCGGTGAACACGACCTGGCCGAGAACATCGTGCACCTGGTGCTCGCGCGCCTGCCCGATGCGCCCGCGGGCAGCAAGGGCATCAGCCTGTTCCTCGTGCCCAAGTTCCAGGTCAAGGCCGACGGCTCGATCGGCGAGCGCAACGCCATCCACTGCGGCGGCCTCGAACACAAGATGGGCATCCACGCCAACGCCACCTGCCAGATGGTGCTCGACGGCGCCGTGGGCACGCTGGTGGGCGAGCCCAACAAGGGCCTGCCGGCCATGTTCGTGATGATGAACGCCGCCCGCCTGGGCGTGGGCAACCAGAGCCTGGGCCTGACCGAGGTGGCCTACCAGAACGCGCTGGCCTACGCCAAGGACCGCATCCAGATGCGCAGCCTCTCTGGCGTGAAGGACAAGAGCAAGCCGGCCGATCCCATCATCGTGCACCCCGACGTGCGCAAGATGCTGCTCACCGCCAAGGCCTATGCCGAAGGCGGGCGCGCGCTGCTGATGTTCTGCACCCTGCTGCTCGACAAGGAGCTCAACCACCCCGACGAGAAGGTGCGCAAGGACAGCGCCGACCTCGCCGCGCTGCTCACGCCGATCGCCAAGGCCTTCCTCACCGACAACGGCTTCGAGGCCACCAACCACTGCATGCAGGTGTTCGGCGGCCACGGCTACATCAAGGAATGGGGCATGGAGCAGTTCGTGCGCGATGCCCGCATCAACATGATCTACGAGGGCACGAACACCGTGCAGAGCCTGGACCTGCTGGGCCGCAAGGTGCTGGGCAACAACGGCGCCACGCTCAAGAAGTTCGGCAAGCTCGTGGCCCAGCTCGTGGAGGCCGAGGGCGTGAACGAGAAGATGGCCGAGTTCATCAACCCGCTGGCCTACCTGGGCGAGCAGATGACCAAGTTCACCACCGAGCTCGGCTTCAAAGGCATGCAGAACCCCGACGAGGTGGGCGCGGCCGCCGTGCCCTACCTGCGCGTGGCGGGCCACCTGGTGTTCGCCTACTTCTTCGCGCGCATGGCCCAGGCCGCGCTGCGCGCCATCGAGGCCGGCAGCACCGACCCGTTCTACACCGCCAAGCTGCAGACCGCGCGCTTCTACTTCGCCAAGCTGTTCCCCGAGACCGCCACGCTCATGCGCCTGGCGCGCTCGGGCAGCAAGGTGCTGATGGACACCGAGCAGGCCCTGGCATGAAGCGCACCCTGCTTGTCCTGGCCGGCCTGGCGCTGGCCGGCGCCGTCCAGGCCCAGATGACGCCTGCGGGTCTGTGGAAGACCATCGACGACGACTCGAAGAAAGAGAAGTCGCTGGTGCGCATCACCGAGAGCAACGGCGTGTTCAGCGGCCGCATCGAAAAGCTGCTCGACCCCGCGAGCGACCCCAAGGCCGTTTGCGACAAGTGCAGCGACGACCGCAAGGACAAGCCCGTCGTGGGCCTGGAGATCCTGCGCGGCATCAAGGCCGGCGAGAGCGACAAGGCCGTGTTCGAGGGCGGCACCATCGTCGACCCCAACAACGGCAAGAGCTACCGCGCGCGGCTGAAGCCGGTCAACGGCGGCGCCCAGCTCGAAATGCGCGGCTACCTCGGCCCCTTCTTCCGAACCCAGGTGTGGCAGCGCGTCGAGTGACGCCCCGCCCACCGCCCACGGAACCAACATGAACCGATTCAACGTCAGAAAAGTCGCCGTGCTCGGCGCGGGCGTGATGGGCGCGCAGATCGCCGCCCATCTCGTCAACGTCAAGGTGCCGGTCGTGCTGTTCGACCTTCCCGCCAAGGAAGGCCCCAAGAACGGCATCGTCATCCGCGCCATCGAGAACCTCAAGAAGCTCAAGCCCGCGCCCATCGGTGTGGCGGCCGACGCCGACCTCATCGTGGCGGCCAACTACGAAGAGCACATGGCCCTGCTCGGCGAGTGCGACCTGCTGATCGAGGCGATCGCCGAGCGCATGGACTGGAAGCTCGACCTGTACCAGAAGATCGCACCGCACGTGGCCAAGCACGCCATCGTCGCGTCCAACACCTCGGGCCTGTCCATCACCAAGCTCAGTGCGGCCCTGCCCGAGGCGATCAAGCCGCGTTTCTGCGGCATCCACTTCTTCAACCCGCCGCGCTACATGACGCTGGTGGAGCTGATTGCCACGCCCACCACGCAGCCCGAGATCCTCGACCAGCTCGAGACCTTCGTGACCAGCGGCCTGGGCAAGGGCGTGGTGCGCGCCAAGGACACGCCCAACTTCATCGCCAACCGCATCGGCATCGCCGGCATGCTGGCCACGATGAAAGAGGTGGAGCGCTTCGGCCTCACGTTCGACGTGGTCGACGACCTCACGGGCAAGCGCCTGGGCCGCGCCAGCAGCGGCACCTTCCGCACCGCCGACGTGGTGGGCCTGGACACCATGGCCCACGTGATCAAGACCCTGCAGGACAACCTCAGCGAAGACACCGACCCGTTCTACGGCAGCTTCGGCACGCCCGCGGTGCTCAAGGCCCTGCTCGACCAGGGCCACCTGGGCCAGAAGACCAAGGCCGGCTTCTACAAGAAGGTGGGCCGCGACGTGTTCCGCTTCGAGCTCGAAAGCGGCGATTACGTGCCCGCCGGCCAGAAGGCCGACGAGGTTTATGGCCGCATGCTCAAGAAGCCCGCGGCCGAACGCCTGAAGCTGCTGCGCGACAGCAGCGGCCCGCAGGGGCAGTTCCTCTGGGCCATCCTGCGCAACGGCTTCCACTACGCGGCCGTGCACCTGGCGTCCATCGCCGAGACCGCGCGCGACGTGGACCTGGCCATGCGCTGGGGCTTCGGCATGAAGCAGGGCCCGTTCGAACTCTGGCAGGAAGCCGGCTGGCTCGAAGTGGCGAAGATGGTCCAGGAAGACATCGATGCCGGCAAGGCGCTGTGCAAGGCCCCGCTGCCGGACTGGGTCTTCAAGGGCCCGGTGGCCGAGGCCGGCGGCGTGCACACCGCACAGGGCTCGTGGAACCCCGCCAAAGGCGTGTTCGAGCCGCGCCGCGCGCTGCCCGTGTACGAACGCCAGCCCTTCCCCGAGCTGCTGCTCGGCGAGGCCGGCCCGCGTTTCGCGAGCGCCGGCACCACTGTCGAAGAGACCGATTCGGTGCGCCTGTGGACGCTCGACGGCGAGGTGCTGATCGCGAGCATCAAGACCAAGATGCACGCCATCAGCCCCGAGGTCTGCGAAGGCCTGATGCAGGCCGTGGAGCTGGCCGAGGCGCAGTACCAGGGCCTGGTGGTCTGGTCGGGCGACGAGCCTTTCAGCGTGGGCGCCGACCTGCAGGCCATGCTGCCGGCCTTCCTGGCCGTGGGCGTGGCCGCGATCGAGGACGCCGAAGGCTTCATGCAGCAGACCATGCTGCGCCTGCGTTACGCCAATGTGCCCGTGGTGTCCGCGATCCGCGGCATGGCGCTGGGCGGCGGCTGCGAACTCGCGGTCTACAGCAGCAAGCGCGTGGCCCACATGGAAAGCTACATCGGCCTGGTGGAAGTGGGTGTGGGCCTGATCCCGGGCGCGGGCGGCCTCACCTACATCGCGCGCCGCGCGGCCGAGAACGCCGCCACCTCGACCGGCAAGGACCTGCTGCCCTTCCTCACCGAAGGCTTCACCGCCGCGGCCATGGCCAAGGTGGGCACGAGCGCGATCGAATCGCGCGCGATCGGTTACCTGCTGGAGTCCGACCTGATCGTGCCGCACAAGGACGAGCTGCTGTTCGTGGCCCTGAACGAAGCGAAAGCGATGTTCCGCGCCGGCTGGCGCGCGCCGCACAAGCGCCTGTTCCCGGTGGCTGGCCGCGACGGCAAGGCCACCATCCTGGGCCAGCTCGTGAACATGCGCGATGGCGGCTTCATCAGCCAGCACGACTTCAACATCGCCAGCCTGATCGCCCACGTGGTGACCGGTGGCGACGTGAACCCCGGCACGCTGGTGAGCGAGGAATACCTCATGACGCTGGAGCGCCAGGCCTTCTGCGCGCTGATCACGAACCCGAAGACCCAGGAGCGCATCCTCGGCATGCTCAACACCGGCAAGCCGGTCCGCAACTGAGGAGCCCCACCATGAGCAAACAAGTTCAAGACGCCTACATCGTGGCCGCCACGCGCACGCCCATCGGCCGTTCGCACAAAGGCTCGTTCAAGCACCTGCGGCCCGACGACCTGCTCGCGCACGCGCTGCGCTCGGCGCTCGCGCAGGCCCCGGGCCTGGACCCCAAGGCCATCGAGGACGTGATCTGCGGCTGCGCCATCCCCGAGGCGCAGCAGGGCCTGAACGTGGCGCGCATCGGCGCCATCCTCGCGGGCCTGCCCAACAGCGTGGGCGGCATCACGGTGAACCGCTTCTGCGCCTCGGGCCTGTCGGCCGTGGCCATGGCGGCCGACCGCATCCGCGTGGGCGAGGCCGACGTGATGATCGCCGCCGGCACCGAGAGCATGAGCATGGTGCCCATGATGGGCAACGCGCCCAGCCTGTCGCCCGCCATCTTCGCCAACACGCAGGACGTGGAGCAGTACGGCATCGCCTACGGCATGGGGCTCACGGCCGAGAAGGTGGCGCAGCAGTGGAAGGTCTCGCGCGACGCGCAGGACGCTTTCGCGCTGCAGTCGCACCAGCGCGCCGTGATCGCCATGAAAAACGGCGAGTTCGCCGACGAGATCACGCCGGTCGAGGTCACCGAGCGCAGCGTGAACCTGGAGACCGCCGAGGTGTCCACGGCCACGCGCACCGTGAGCCTCGACGAAGGCGCCCGCCCCGACACCACGCTGGAAGGCCTGGCCAAGCTGCGCACCGTGTTCGCCGCGCGCGGCTCGGTCACCGCCGGCAACAGCTCGCAGACCAGCGACGGCGCGGGCGCGCTGATCCTCGCGAGCGAGGCCGCCGTCAAGCGCTTCGGCCTGACGCCGCTCGCGCGTTTCGTGAGCTACGCCAGCCGCGGCGTGCCGCCGCACATCATGGGCATCGGCCCGGTGGAGGCGATCCCGGCCGCGCTGCGCTACGCGGGCCTGCGCCAGGACGACATGGACTGGATCGAGCTCAACGAGGCCTTTGCCGCGCAGTCGCTCGCGGTCATCAACACCCTGGGCCTGGACCCGGCCAAGGTCAACCCCATGGGCGGCGCCATCGCCCTGGGCCACCCACTGGGCGCCACCGGCGCGATCCGCTCGGCCACCGTGGTGCACGCGCTCAAGCGGCACAACAGGAAGTACGGCATGGTCACCATGTGCGTGGGCATGGGGCAGGGCGCGGCAGGGATCTTCGAGCGGGTGTGAGGCACCCGCCCCAAAGACAAAGCGCCCCAAGGGGCGCTTTGTCTTTTCAGTGGCCGTGGAATGTCAGAGCGGCTTCTTGATCAGGTTCGCGATCTCGCCCACCACGCCGCGGCGGAAGGCCAGCACGCAGATCACGAAGATCACGCCCTGGGTGATGGTGACCCAGGCGCCGAGCTGGGCCAGGTAGTTCTGCATGGACACGATGATGGCGGCGCCCACCACCGGGCCGAACAGCGTGCCCATGCCGCCGAGCAGGGTCATGAGCACCACCTCGCCCGACATGCTCCAGTGCACGTCGGTGAGCGAGGCCAGCTGGAACACGATGGCCTTGGTGGCGCCCGCCAGGCCCGCGAGGCCGGCCGACAGCACGAAGGCCAGGTGCTTGTAGCGGTCGGTGTCGTAGCCCAGCGAGGTGGCGCGCGCCTCGTTCTCGCGGATCGCCTGCAGCACCTGGCCGAAGGGCGAGTGCACCACGCGCCAGATGAGCAGGAAGCCGGCCATGAAGATCACGAACACCACGGCGTACATGGCCATGTTGTTGCTCAGGTCGATGGCGCCGAACAGGTGGCCGCGCGGCACCGCCTGGATGCCGTCTTCGCCGCCCGTGAACTTGGCCTGCAGGCTGAAGAAGAACACCATCTGCGCGAGCGCCAGCGTGATCATCGCGAAGTAGATGCCCTGGCGGCGGATGGCGAGCGCGCCCACCACCACGCCCAGGATCACCGCGCAGCAGGTGCCGAAGAGGATCGCGATCTCGGGCGTGAAGCCCCAGACCTTGGCCGCGTGGGCCGAGGCGTAGGCCGCGCTGCCCATGAACATGGCGTGGCCGAACGAGAGCAGGCCACCGAAGCCGATCAGCAGGTTGAAGGCGCACGCGAACAGCGCGAAGCACATCACCTTCATGAGGAACACTGGGTACACCACCACGGGCGCGATCAGGAAGAACGCGGCCATGATGCCGAAGGCGATGACCAGTTGCGACTGGCCGGTGTCGGCCTTGCGGGCGGCGCCCGCGTGCGAGAGGGTGGGGGACGACGTGCTCATGTGGGACTCACTTCTGCGTGCCGAACAGGCCCGCGGGCTTGATCAGCAACACGATGGCCATGATCACGAAAATCACGGTGTTGGAGGCCTCGGGGTAGAAGACCTTGGTGAGGCCTTCGATGATGCCCAGGCCGAAGCCCGTGAGGATGGCGCCCATGATCGAGCCCATGCCGCCGATCACCACCACCGCGAACACCACGATGATGATGTCCGAGCCCATCTGCGGGCTCACCTGGTAGATGGGGGCGGCCATTACGCCGGCCAGCGCGGCCAGGCCGACGCCGAAGCCGTAGGTGAGCGTGATCATGCGCGGCACGTTGATGCCGAAGCCCTGCACCAGCGTGGGGTTCTCGGTGGCCGCGCGCAGGTAGGCGCCGAGCTTGGTGCGCTCGATCACGAACCAGGTGCTCAGGCAGATCACCAGCGAGGCCGCCACCACCCAGCCGCGGTAGTTGGGCAGGAACATGAAGCCCAGGTTCTGCGCGCCCTGCAGCTGCGGGGGAATGGCGTAGGGCTGGCCCGAGGAGCCGTATTCGTTGCGGAAGATGCCCTGGATGATGAGCGCGATGCCGAAGGTCAGCAGCAGGCCGTAGAGGTGGTCGAGCTTGTAGAGGCGCGAGAGCATGAGCCGCTCGATCACCACGCCGGTGGCGCCGACCACCACGGGCGCGATCACCAGCGCCCACCAGTAACTCACGCCCAGCTTGTTGAGCAGCAGCCAGGCCACGAAGGCGCCCATCATGTACTGGGCGCCGTGCGTGAAGTTGATGATGTTGAGCAGACCGAAGATCACGGCCAGCCCCAGCGACAGCAGGGCGTAGAACGAGCCGTTGATCAGCCCGATCAGCAACTGGCCGAAGAGGGCCGCGGAGGGAATGCCAAAAATTTCGGTCATGCCGGTTCTCGAAACCGGGCGACGCCCGCAGGGCGCCACCCGGCAGGGTTCATCACTTCACCAGCGAGCACTCGCCGTCCTTGAGCGGACGGAAGGCCTGGTCGGCGGGGATGGTGGCGCGCACCTTGTAGTAGTCCCACGGGCCCTTGGATTCCGCGGGCTTCTTGACCTCGAACAGGTACACCGGATGGGTCTTGCGGCCGTCCGCGCGGATCACGCCCTTGCCGAACAGCGGATCGTCGGTGGGCAGTTCCTTCATCTTGGCCACCACCTTGGTGCCGTCGTCGGTCTTGCCGGCTTCCACCGCCTTCAGGTAGTGCAGCACCGAGGCGTACACGCCCGCGTGGTCGGACGTGGGGTACTTGCCGCCGTTGCGGTCGGCGAAGCGCTTGGCCCAGGCGCGGGTCTGGTCGTTCATGTCCCAGTAGAAGGCCTCGGTGAAGATCAGGCCTTGCGCGGTGTTCAGGCCCAGGCCGTGGATGTCGGTGATGAACACCAGCAGGCCCGCCAGGTTCTGGCCGCCCTTGGTGATGCCGAACTCGGCCGCCTGCTTGATGGAGTTGATGGTGTCGCCACCCGCGTTGGCCAGACCGATGATCTTGGCGCGCGAGGCCTGGGCCTGCAGCAGGAAGGAGCTGAAGTCGCTGCCCGGGAACGGCGTGCGCACCTTGCCCAGCACCTTGCCGCCGTTCTTGGTCACCACGGCCTCGGTGTCGCGCTCGAGCGCGTGGCCGAAGGCGTAGTCGGCGGTCAGGAAGAACCAGGTGTCGCCGCCGGTCTTCACGATCGCGCTGCCGGTGCCGTTGGCCAGCATCCAGGTGTCGTAGAGCCAGTGCACGGTGTTGGGGCTGCACTGCTTGCCGGTGAGGTCGGAGGTGGCCGCGCCGGTGTTGATGAAGGCCTTGCCCTTTTCCTTGGTGATCTGGTTGATCGCCAGCGCCACCGACGAGGTCGGCACGTCGAAGATCGCGTCGACCTTCTCCACGTCGTACCAGGTGCGCGCCACGGTCGAGCCCACGTCGGGCTTGTTCTGGTGGTCGGCCGAGACCACCTCGACCTTCATGCCCTTCTTGTCGGCGCCGAAGTCTTCCACCGCCATGCGCGCGGCCAGCACCGAGCCCGGGCCGCCGATGTCGGCATACAGGCCCGACATGTCGTTGAGCACACCGATCTTGACCACGCCGTCGGAGATCTGCGCCTGTGCAGCCCCCGCCGTCAGCATGGCCGCGGCCGCGGTGGCCAGCAGTTTCTTCGCACCCAGTTTCATGTCTCGCTCTCCTTCAGTCGTGTGTGAATGTGGATGGACCCACCCCGGTGCGTCAGACGCCGAGGTACTCGTGCAACATGCCCATCTTCGCGTCGAGCTCCGCGGCGGTGAAGCCCTCGACGATGCGGCCATGTTCCATGACGTAGAAGCGGTCGGCCAGCGGCGCCGCGAAGCGGAAGTTCTGCTCGACCATCACGATGGTGAAGCCGCGCTCGCGCAGCGTGCGGATGGTGCGCGCGAGCGTCTGCACGATCACGGGCGCCAGGCCTTCGGAGATTTCGTCGAGCAGCAGCAGCTTGGCGCCGGTGCGCAGGATGCGCGCCACCGCGAGCATCTGCTGTTCGCCGCCCGACAGGCGCGTGCCCGGGCTGTGGCGGCGTTCCTGGAGGTTGGGGAACAGGCCGTAGAGCTCGTCGATGGACATGCCGCCGCCGGCCACCGCGGGCGGCAGCAGCAGGTTTTCCTCGCAGCTCAGGCTCGCGAAGATGCCGCGCTCTTCGGGGCAGTAGCCCAGGCCCAGGCGCGCCACCTGGTGCGTGCTCATGCCCACGGTTTCCTTGCCCGTGACCATGATCGAGCCGGTGCGCTTGCCCACCATGCCCATGATGGCCTTGAGCGTGGTGGTGCGGCCGGCGCCGTTGCGGCCCAGCAGCGTCACCACCTCGCCCTGGCGCACCGTGAGGTCGACGCCGTGCAGGATGTGCGATTCGCCATACCAGGCGTTCACGCCGCTCAGGCGCAGCAGTTCTTCGGCGGCCATCTCAGTGCGCTCCCTGCAGCTGCGCTTCGGCGCTGCCCATGTAGGCTTCGAGCACCTGCGGGTTGGCCGACACCGTGGCGTAGTCGCCCTCGGCGATCACCTGGCCGCGCTGCAGCACGCTGATGGTGTCGGCGATGCTCGACACCACGTTCATGTTGTGTTCGACCATCAGGATGGTGCGGTTGGCCGACACCTTCTTGATGAGTTGCGTCACGCGCTCCACGTCTTCGTGGCCCATGCCCTGCGTGGGCTCGTCGAGCAGCATGAGCTCGGGCTCGGTGGCCAGCGTGGTGGCGATCTCGAGCGCGCGCTTGCGCCCGTACGAGAGCTCCACCGTCACGGTGTCGGCGAACTCGCGCAGGCCCACGGTGTCGAGCAGTTCCATGGCGCGGCCGTCGAGCGCGTCGAGCACCTTCTTCGATTTCCAGAAATGGAACGAGTTGCCCGTGGCGCGCTGCAGGCCGATGCGCACGTTGTCGCGCACGCTCAGGTGCGGGAAGGTGGCCGAGATCTGGAACGAGCGCACCAGCCCGCGCCGCGCCACCTGCGCGGGCTTTTGCGGGGTGATGTCCTCGCCGTTGTAGAGGATCTGTCCGCGCGTGGGGATCAGGAACTTGGTGAGCAGGTTGAAGACGGTCGTCTTGCCCGCGCCGTTGGGCCCGATCAGCGCGTGGATCTGCCCGCGCCGCACGCGCAGGTTCACGTCGTTGACGGCGACGAAGCCCTTGAACTCCTTCACCAGTCCCCGCGCTTCGAGGATGCAGTCGTCAGCGGTGTTGCTTGCCATCGCGGGCATTGTGAGCATGCGCCCCGAGCAGAGGATGAGGGGAAACCCCACGCGGGTTTCACCGCACGCTGCTTCGTTGTCACAAGCGCTACATGCAGGCGGGCCGCGCGTTGCGGGCGCTTGCGCGCGGTGCACGGCGCTGGTGCACACTGCGCGCCATGGAAGCTCATCTCTTCGACCGCGCGATCGCGCTCGCCCCCCAGGGCCCGGGCCGCTGGCTCGGCCGCACCGACCCGGCGTATGCCAACATGGTCGGGCCCTACGGGGGCATCACCGCGGCCACGGCGCTGCACGCGGTCTGGCAGCACCCCGAGCGCCTGGGCGAGCCGGTGTCGCTCACCGTCAACTACTGCGCCGCCCTGGCCGACGGCGGCTTCGAGCTGCAGGCGCGGCCGGTGCGTACCAACCGCTCCACGCAGCACTGGCTGATCGAGATCACGCAAGGCGGCGAGACCGTGCTCACCGCCACCGCGCTCACCGCGGTGCGCCGCGAGACCTGGGGCTCGCAGGACGAGCCGGCGCCGCGCGTGCTCTCGCCCAACGCCATCGGCCGGCCCAACATGGCGGGGCTGGTCGAGTGGGTGCGGCGCTACGACATCCGCATCGTCGAAGGCGCGATTCCGCGCGTGTGGGACGGCAGCGGCGAGCACAGCCGCAGCACGCTGTGGGTGCGCGACGAACCGCCGCGCGCGCTCGACTTCATGAGCCTGGCCGCGCTGTGCGACGTGTTTTTTCCGCGCGTGTGGCTGCGCCGCGCCACGCGCGTGCCCGCGGGCACCGTCTCGATGACGGTGTACTTCCACGTCGGCCAGGCCGAGCTCGCCGCGGTGGGCGACGGCTGGCTGCTCGGCCAGGCCCAGGCCAGCGTGATGCGCAACGGCTACTTCGACCAGCGCGGCCAGCTCTGGAGCCAGGCCGGCGCGCTGCTGGCCACCACGCACCAGGTCGTCTACTACAAGGAATGACGCCCGGGCGGCGACCGCTCAGGGCCGGCCAAGGAACAGGTAGAGCCCGGTGAAGCCCTTGGGCGCGCTCACCAGCGCGAGGTAGAGCGGGCCGATGCCGGTGTCGGCCCCCAGGAACAGGCTGTTGCCCGCGTAGAGGTTCTTGAGCGAAACCTCGCTGCGGTTGATCCAGGCGTTGCCGGCCTCGAGCGAGCCGCCCGCGAACAGCGCGCGCGCGATGCCCACGTCCCAGGGCAGGCGGCGGTAGTAGCTCAGGCGGCCGAAGGCCAGGTAATTGCCCGCCACCTGCCCGGGCCGGAAACCCGAGAGGTTCTGGAAGCCGCCGAGCGAGTACTCGTCGATCGCGCCCAGCGGGATGCGGTTGGCGTGCGCCACGCGCAGGCCCATGTTGAAGGTGTGCGGGCCCCAGCTGCGCACGCCGGTGTACGAGGCCTCCACGCGCGTGAAGTTGCTGCTGCCCGGCACGCCGGTGGTGGTGCGCTGGCCCACCACCACCTCGCCCAGCGCGCGCCAGCCGCGCGAGGGGAAGTTGGCGAAGTCGAGCTGGTCGGCCAGCACCGCGGCGCGCAGGCCGGTCTCGCGCCACTGCACCGCGCGCACCCCCGCCGGCAGCGAGGTGGCGTCGGGTGACACCAGCTCCAGCGTCGAGCGCCGCTCGCTCGCCAGCGCGCCCAGACGGAACTCGCCCACCGAGCCTTGCGGCCCGAATGGCCAGCCCAGGTCGAGGCCGATCCGCACCGATTCGCGGCGGATGCGTGCCTCGGGCGAATCGTCGTTGCCGTAGAGCTCGACCTTGCGGATGGACAGGTCGCCATAGGCCGAGAGAAAGCTGCTGCCGCGCAGGCCCAGCGGCTGGAAGATCTCCGAGTACAGGCCCATGGTCTCGCCGAGCTGCACGCGGTTGCGCCACTCGGTGCCGCTGTCGGTGAGCCAGTGGCGGTTGTGGCTCAGGCGCAGGTTGAAGCTGCCGTCGCCGCGGAAGTCGGTGCGCAGGTCCAGGCCCACGCGCAGGTAGTTCGGGCCCCAGTTGTTCTCGCGCAGGCCGATCACCAGGTCTTCGCCGCCGGTGTCGGGGTTGCGCACCAGCCGGTAGTCGATGCGCTCGTAGTCGCCGGTGGCCGCGATCTTCTCCATGTCGTCTTCGATGCGGTCCACGTCCGCGCGCTGGCCCTTGAGCGGCGCCAGCCCCTGGCCCAGGCGCTCGGCGCGCTGTTCGTTCACGCCCTCGAAGCGGATGTTGGCGATGCGGCCCACCCGCGTGGCGTTGAGCTCGGCCTGGGTGCGGCGCGCCTCGGTCCAGGCGGCGTAGCGCGCGCTGTCCTCGGTGTAACGCGCCAGCGAGGCGGCCACCGTCTGCGCGTAGTCGTGGCCCAGCTTCACCAGCTCGCGCGATCGGTTGAAGTCGCCCGAGGTGAGCGTGCCCAGCGGGGGCGTGAGCAGCAGGTCGCGCGGCGTGAGCAGCGCGATGCTGGCCTGCACGTTCTGCTCGGTGAGGATGTTGATCATCTGCGTGCTGATGCCCAGCAGCGAGCCCAGTGTGTCGCGCGGCGCCAGCGGCGTGCCGATGTTCACCGCGATCACCATCTCGGCGCCCAGGTCGCGCGCCACGCTCACCGGCAGGTTGTTCACCAGCCCGCCGTCGCCGAGGATGCGGCCCTCGATCTCCAGCGGCGAGAACACGCCCGGCACCGACATGCTCGCGCGCAGCGCCGCGGCCAGGTCGCCGCGGTCCATCACCACCGGCTTGCCGGTCTCCATGTCGGTGGCCACGGCGCGAAAGCGCGTGGGCAGGGCGTCGAAGCTCGCGAGGTGGCGCGTGGGCAGGGTGTAGCGGCGCAGCAGGATCTCCAGCGAGCGGCTCGACACCGCACCCGTGGGCAGGCGGAACTCGCCGTCGCGAAAGCCCAGCAGCAGCACGGGCGAGAGCTCGAAGTCCTCCTCCTTGCGGCGCTGCGACAGCACCTGGCGCGGCTGGCGCGTGCTGAACAGGCCGTTCCAGTCCACGCCCAGGATCTCGCGCTCGAGCTCGTCGGCGTTCATGCCCGCGGCGTACAGCCCGCCCACGATCGCGCCCATGGACGTGCCCACGATCAGGTCGACCGGCACGCGTGCGGCTTCGAGCGCCTTGAGCACGCCCACGTGGGCGAAGCCGCGTGCGCCGCCGCCCGAGAGCACGAGCGCGATGCGGGGCCGGGGCAGCTCGGGCTGCGGGGTGCTGGCGGCCTGGGTCGCGCCCGGGCTGGTGTCGGGCTTGTCCTGGGCGCGCAGCGGGGCCGCGAGCAGGGCCAGGCAGAGCAGCAGCAAGGTCGGTCGAAAGGCCATGGGCGAGGGGGAAGAGGCGGTGGGAGAGCGCGAGTCTAGAGGCCGCCGAACGGAACAAATACGCCCTGGGCAGTATGGGGCTTCGGTTCCGCGGCTGCTGTCATCGGCGGTCTGTCCGTCCACCCCGGAGCCTTGCCATGAAACCCCTTGCACACGCCTGGCGCTACCTCCTCATCGCGCTGTCCGCCGCTGCCCTGACGGCCTGCGGAGACAGCGGTCCGCTGCCCTCGCTCGATCTGCAGGCCACCGGCATCAAGACCCTGCAACTGCGCTGGCAGGACGCCTCCGATGCCACCAGCTACCAGTGGGTGGTTCAAGAGGCCGACGCGGCGTCGCCCCACGTGGTGGCGACGCTGCCCGCCCACACCACCGCGCACGAACGGCAATGGCTGCTGCCCGGGCAGTGGAACGCGCGGCACTGGCTGCGCACCTGCCGGGGCAGCGCGTGCACCGATTCCCCCGCGCTGACCGTCGACAGCCGCGTGCTCGACGCCGCCGTGGGCTATTTCAAGGCGCCCAACCAGGGCAACCGGGCGGGCACCAGCGTGGCCCTGTCGGCCGACGGGCAGACCCTGGTGATCGGGGTGCCGCGCGACGACAGCGCCTCGAGCGACCCCGCCGACGGCTCGGCCCCCAGCAGCGGCGCGGTGCTGGTCTTCGCGCGCAGGGCGGGGCAATGGGGGCTCGATGCCTACCTGAAGGCGCCCACGCCCGTTGCCGGCGATCTCTTCGGCTCGGCCGTTGCGGTGTCGGTGTCGGCGTCGGGCACGCGGCTCGTGGTGGGGGCGCCGCTGGCCTTCAACGGCCTGGGCGCCGTGTACGCCTACGAACGCGGCCCCGCGGGCTGGACCGCCGAGCCCGTCCTGCAGCCGACCGACACCACCCAGCCCTGGCGTTTCGGCAGCGCCGTGGCGCTGTCGGCCGATGGGCAGACGCTGGCCGCGGGCATGGCCCCCGAAACGGGGCAGACCAACGCCACCAGCGCGGTCGAGCTGTTCACGCGGGCCGCGGGCCCATGGGCGCACCAGCAAACGCTCGCCTCGCCCGAGACCACCGTGGACAACGGGTTCGGCGGCGCACTTGGCCTGTCGGGCGATGGACAGACGCTGGTGGTGGGGGCCAGCCAGGTGCCGCGCACGATCGGCGGCAACACGCTGGAAGCCGGTGCCGCGTATGTGTTTGCCCGGCAGGGCGGCACCTGGGCGCAGACCAGCGAACTCGTGTCCTCCAACCTCGGCCTCGGCGACCGCTTCGGCGGCGCCGTGGCCGTGTCGGCCGATGGCGCCACGGTGGCGGTGGGGGCTGTGGGCGAAAGCAGCCTGGCCACCGGCGTCGGCGGCGATCAGAGCCGCCAGCCCAACAAGTTCCTGGTGGGCGCGGTCTATGTGTTCGCGCGCGCCGGGGCGGGCTGGGCGCAGCAGGCCTATGTCAAGGCCGCCAACGCGCAGACCTATGCCGAGTTCGGCCATGCCGTGTCGCTCTCGGCCGACGGCGATGCGCTGGCCGTGGCCGCCGTGGCGCAAAGCGGCATCGGCCGTGGCATCGGCGCCCCCCTGGAGCCGACCGGCCGCGAGGAATCGGGCGCGGTCTACCTGTACTGGCGCCGAAGCGGCGCCTGGCAATCCGGGGCCTATGTCAAGGCGCCCAACGCCGATGCCGGGGACCGCTTCGGCGCCGGTCTGGCGCTCTCGGGCGACGGGGCCAGCCTGGCGGTCGGCGCGCCCATCGAAGACAGCGCGTCCACGCTGCTGGGCGGCAACCCGGACGACAACAGCGCGCCGGGCAGTGGGGCGGTTTACCTCTACTGATCCGGCCCGGCCTTCGTGGTAACTTGTCCGGCTGGTTCCAACCCCTCCCACCAGCCATGAGCGACATCCTCGTCCACACCGAAGCCGGCATCCGCACCCTCACCTTCAACCGCGCCGACAAGAAGAACTCGATCACCTCGGCCATGTACGGCGCGCTCGCCGACGCGCTGGCCGGCGCGGCCGACGACCCGGCCGTGCGCGTGGTGCTGATCCAGGGCCACGAGACCGTGTTCTCGGCCGGCAACGACATCGGCGACTTCCTGAACAACCCGCCCGCGGGCCTGGACTCGCCGGTGTTCCGTTTCCTCAAAGGCATCGCCACCTTTCCCAAGCCGCTGATCGCCGCCGTCTGCGGCCCCGCGGTGGGCGTGGGCACCACGCTGCTGTTTCACTGCGACCTGGTCTACGCGGGCGACAACGCCGCGTTCTCCATGCCCTTCGTGAACCTGGGCCTCTGTCCCGAGGCCGCGAGCAGCCTGCTGGTGCCGCAGATGCTGGGCTACCACCGCGCCGCCGAGGCCCTGTTGCTGGGCGAGCCCTTCATGGCCGAGGCCGCGCTCGAGGTGGGCCTGGTCAACCGCGTGCTGCCGCCCACCGAGGCCAATGCCTACGCGCACAGCGTGGCCGCCAAGCTCGCGGCAAAGCCGCTGAGCTCGCTGATCGAGACCAAGCGCCTCATGAAGAAGGGCCAGGGCGAGCTGGTGCTCAAGACCATCGCGGAAGAGGGCGCGAGCTTTGGCCGCATGCTGCGCGAGCCCGCGGCCAAGGAGGCCTTCGGGGCCTTCATGGAGCGGCGCAAGCCCGATTTCTCGAAGGTCTGAAGGCCTGTTCCCGCCGGCCTTGTGGGGCCGGCCCGGGCGGCATCAGTCGGCACGGCCCAGCGTGGGCTCCCAGGGGCGCTTTGGCGCTTGGTGTGTGGCGCGGAACTGAACCAAACCCAGGCCTTCGGCTTCGCGCAGCACGCCATCCGCGTGCGCCTGTTGAATGGGCGGCGCATCGTGTTGCCCCCCGGGGGCCGTCAGGTACAGCATGGGAAGGAACGAAGGGTTTTGTTGCTGCATGCCGAGCAGCAGCGGCAGGTTCTGGGGGGCCGAAGCCGTGAGCCAGGCGCACAGCCATTCGCTTTGGGTGAACGACAACTCGTTCCCTTCGATGAAGGCGGTCAGCGCATGGTCGATCCAGGGATTGTCGGCAACGCGGCAGGGCAGGCCATGTTGGATCAGCCACGCTTCGACGCGCATGGGCCGGGACAGGGGGGGATGTTCCATCCTCGCCAAGAAATGGTTTGCCCGGTGGTGGGCGGCGGTCAGTGAGCGCATGGCAATTCCCTCAATAGGCAAAGCGCGTTGTGTCGGGCGCTGTCGAACACCCGTTCCCGTCATTCATCGCGCCGTCGCTCTGGCCTAGGATGCGCGCTGCCTTTCCCCCGTCCCTCACCCCTCGCCCTGCCGCCCATGTCCGACGACACCTTCGACCGCGCCAAGGCGCACTTTTTTGCCGGCAACACCCACTTCGAAGCGCGCCGCTTCGACGACGCGCGCCGCGACTACGAGGCCGCACTCGCGCTCGTGCCCGGCCGGCCTTCGGTGCTCGCGAACCTGGGCGTCACGCTGTGCCGCCTGGGCGAATGGCGGGCCGCGATCGAACGGCTCGACGCCGCCCTGCTCGCCGACCCCACCCACACCGACGCCTGGGCCGCGCTGGGCCTGAGCCGCGAAGCGCTCGAAGACTGGGCCGGCGCGGCCCATGCGCTGCGCCAGGCCATCGCACTCGGCGCCGACCAGGGCGGGCTGTGGTTGTCGCTGGCCTTGTGCGAGCTGCAGCTCGATCACCCCGAGCAAGGCCTGCAGGCGCTCGACGCCGCGCTCGAGCGCGACCCCACGCTCGACGAAGCCTGGACCCAGCGCGGCCACCTCATGCGCCACGTGGGCCGCCTGGGCGAGGCCGAACGCTGCTTCCGCCAGGCGCTCGCGCACGGGGCCGACGCCGGGCTGCTGGGCTTCTACCTCGCGGCCGTGACCGACGCGCAAGACCCGCCCCCGCCGCCCGCGCTTTACGCGCGCGCCCTGTTCGACCGCTACGCCGACGACTTCCAGGCCCACCTCGCGCAGCTCAAGTACACCGTGCCACAGGCGCTGCTCGCGCCGCTCACCGCGAACGGCCGGCGCTATGCGCTCGCGCTCGACCTGGGCTGCGGCACCGGCCTGTGCGGTGGCCTGCTCGCGCCGCACGCCGACGCCGTCGACGGCGTGGACCTGGCCGACGAAATGGTGCAGCGCGCCCAGGCCACGGGCCACTACCGCCGCGTGGCGCGCGGCGACCTGCTGGGCTTTCTCGCCGAGGCCGATGCACCGGCCGACCTCGTCGTCGCGGCCGACGTGTTCATCTACGTGGGCGCGCTCGACGCCGTGTTCGCGGCCGTGGCGCGGCGCCTGGCGCCCGGTGGCGTGTTCGCCTTCAGCGTGGAGCAGGCCGATGCGGGGCGCGACCTGCAGCTGCGGCCCAGCCTGCGCTACGCGCACTCGCGCGGGCTGATCGAGCGGCTGGCCGCGGCGCACGGCCTCGAGGTGCAGGCCATCGAGGCCGCCACGCTGCGCGAAGACCAGCTCAAACCCGTGGCGGGTTGGCTGGCGTGGCTGCGTTCGCCGCCAGCGCGTTCATGACCGGCAGCGACAGGCCGCCGAGGCCGTCGCCGAAGTCCAGGGCCTGCAGGCCGGTGTCGCCGATCCGTTCCGTGAGCGTGTGATCGCCGAGCGCGTTGAGCCACTCTGACGCGGGCAGCATGAGCCGCTTCAGATGCGGGGTGTGCAGCAGGTCATCGACGGCCTTCGCGCCCTCGGGGCCGCGGGGCGCCCGGTAGGGGTGGTGCAGCGTCACGGCTTGGACCGCCGTTGCCGCCGATGCTTGTGTGTTCGCGGCCCGAACCACGCCGGTCACGGCCGGGAACACGCGGACATCATCGCTCGCGCAGGTGAAGCGGCCCACGCCGTGGCCCAGCACACGTTTGAGCTGCGCCATATCGGCCGAGCGGGGCGGCTGGGCGGAGACGATGGACAGGTGCTCGACCGGCCGGTCGAGCAGCCACAGCACGCCCATGCCGCCGCGCACTTCCTGCAAGGAGGCGCAGCCCTTGAGGCTGTCGCTCAGGCGTTGCAGCAGCGCCTGGTGGACGAACCGGCCGTCCTGGTCTTCGGCCCATGGCGACTCGAAGTGAAAGGCCGTGATGCGCGCGCCCGGGGCGGTCATGGCGTTTTCCAGGGCGTCCATGACCGCGCCCGTCACCGGGACGTCGCCGAGATGGACCTCGAAGGCCAACTCGAGTTCGACCGCCGCTTTCAGGCTCTCGATCGTGCGCTGTGCGCGCTCATCGAACGAAGTGTCGTCGGGCGGCGTGAGGCTCAGCACGGGCACGAAATCGGGTCGCAGGTCCTGCATCAGCGCAAGCACCGCGGTGTTCTTCTTGCAGCAGTGGTCGGACAGCAGCCGGCGCTCCTGCAGGTCGAGCGCCATGCCCTCGATGAACTTGTGCGCGGCGCCACCCAGCACAGCGTTGTGGTCCCTTTTGCTCAGGCCGACCGACGCCAGCAGGGCGGTGCGTCCTTCCCACGCTGACTGGGTGGGCATCGGCCGGGTGGTGGGGGCGGTGGCGGGGGTGGGGCGAGGGGCGCCCCGCGTGAGTCGGTTCATGGCGGTCCGGAAGGAAGTGAAGGAACCGCCTGGGTGGCCGGCCGGCGCCCGCCGTTCCTCGCCCTGCCTGCGCCCGGCGCTCAATGCTGGCGCTGCTGCCGGTCGTGCTTGTTGCGGTAGATGCGCCGGCTCGCATGGTCCTGGGCGTTTTCGAGCCGGACGGCCTCCCGGCCCGTCACCTGGCCGTCGGCCTCTGCGCGGTTCTCCATCCGGTCGATGTGGTTCTGCCCGCGCGTCAGCCGCGCGGCCTCGGGCCGCGTGAGCTCGCCCGAGGCAATGCCCTGGTCGATGCGCTGCTCCTGGCGCGCCTGGCGGCGGTCCACGCGATCGGCGGCGTGGGCCTGCAGCAGGGCGGCGCCCAGCACGAGGGCGAGGGTGGCGTTGCGGGCAAGGGTGTTCGGGGTCATGGGGGGCTCCTGGCGTGGGGGCGACCGGCGACATGCCGGCCTGCTGCTTGAACCCCCGAGCCGCGGCCGGCCTTACGGGGCAGCGCGCCATGCCCGACCGCGGCACTCGGGCATGCACCGCGGCGCGTAAGCGCGGGCAGGCTACGCGGTTCAACCCGGCATGCAGACCCCCGCCCACGCCCCTGCGCTCGCGGCCCACCGCTTCGGCCTGGGCGAGCCCCGGCTCGATACCATCGGCCGCGACCCCCTGGCCTGGGTGCTCGGCCAATGGGACGCGCCGCAGGCCTTCGACGCCAGCGGCCTGCCCGACGGCGCCGAGGCGCTGGCGCTCACGCGCGCCGCGCTGCGCGCCGTGAACACCCCCGGCCCCGACAACGACCGCCAGGCGCTGGTGCAGGCCAACCAGCGCGCACTGCAGCGGCGCTGGGCCCACATGGTGGGCACGGCCACGCCGGTGCACGAACGCTGGGTGCAGTTCTGGGCCAACCACTTCACTGTGGCCGCCACCAAGGGCGCCACGCTCGGCGTGGTGTGGCCCTACGAGCGCGAGGCCATCCGCCCGCACGTGGACGGGCGCTTCACCGCGCTGCTGCGCGCGGCCACATTGCACCCCGCCATGCTGCTCTACCTCGACAACGCGCAGTCGGTGGGGCCGGGCTCGCCCGCGGGCCGGCGCCGCGAGCGCGGCCTCAACGAGAACCACGCGCGCGAACTGCTCGAACTGCACACCGTGGGCGTGCACGCGGGCTACACCCAGGCCGACGTGACCGAGCTCGCGCGCCTGCTCACCGGCTGGACCGTGGAGCCCGGCACCGGCGTCGCGCGTTTCGTGCCCGCGCGCCACGAGCCGGGCGACAAGCGCGTGATGGGCCGGCGCTACGCCGAAGGCCCGCAGGCGCTCGACGCCGTGCTCGAAGACCTCGCCACGCACCCGGCCACGGCGCAGCACCTGGCGCAGCGCCTGGTGCGCCACTTCGTGGCCGACACCCCGCCCGAGCCGCTGGTGCGGGCGGTGGCGCGCCGCTGCGCCGACACCGGGGGCGACCTGCGCCAGACCGCGCGCGCCCTGTTCGATCACGAACTGGCCTGGCAGGCCCATGCGCCCGGCAAGGCGCGCACGCCCGAAGAGCTCCACATCGCGGCCCACCGACTGCTTGGCCGTCCCGTGGGCCCCGCGCAGCGCTGGACCAACGCGCTCGCCGCGCTCGGCCAGCCGCCGGGCCGCGCCCCCTCGCCCCAGGGCTGGCCCGACACCGAGGCCGACTGGCTGGGCGCCGACGCGCTGCGCCAGCGCGTGGCCTGGGCCGTGCAGCTCGGCGAGCAGGCCGGCCCGCAGACCGACGCCCGTGCGCTCGCGCGTGAGGCCTTCGGCGCCGCGCTCAGCGAGCGCACGCGCACCGAGATCGAACGCGCCGACAGCGGCGCGCAGGCCCTGGCCCTGCTGCTGGCCAGCCCCGAAATGCAACGCCGCTGAGACGGGTCGACCCCATGCACACGTCCTCTTCCTCTCCGATCGTCCCGGCGGCCGCCGGCTGGTCGCGCCGGCGTTGGCTGCAGGGCCTGGGTGGCGCCACGCTCGCGGCCTCGGGCGCGCTGCGGCTGGCCTGGGCCCAGGGCCCGGGCATGCGCGGCCGCTGCGTGGTGGTGATGCTGCGCGGCGCGCTCGACGGCCTGGCCGCGGTGCCGGCCCCGGGCGATCCGCAGTGGGCCGCGCTGCGCGGTCCCCTGGCCGAGGGGGCCGAGGCCCCGCTCGCGCTCGACGGCTTCTTCGCCCTGCACCCGGCGCTGCGCGGCCTGCACGGCTGGTACGGCAGCGGCGAACTGTTGGTGGTGCACGCGGTTGCCAGCCCCTACCGCGAACGCTCGCACTTCGACGCCCAGCAACTGCTCGAGAGCGGCGGCGAGCGCCCGTTCGCGCTCAGCACCGGCTGGATCGGCCGCGCCCTGCCGCCCGGCGCCGCGCGCGCGGTGGCGCTCGCGCCCGCCATGCCCCTGGCCCTGCGCGGCAGCGAAGACGCCACCACCTGGACCCCCACGCGCCGCGCCGCGCCCGACGACGACCTGGCCGCGCGCGTGGCGCGCCTGTACGCACAAGACCCCGTGCTCGCCGCGCGCTGGCAGCAGGTGCGCGCGCTGCCCGTGGCCCCGCTGGCCGACAGGGCCGATGCGGCCGACATGGCCGGCGAGGGCGATGCCATGGCGCCGAACGCGCAGACCTCGGCCTCGCCGCGCGCGGTCGGGGCGGGCTTTGCCGCGCTGGCCACGCAGGCCGGCCGCTTCCTGGCCGAGCCGCAGGGGCCCGCCGTCGCCTGGCTCGAGCTCGGCGGCTGGGACACGCACACCCAGCAGGGCCCGCGCCTGCAGCGCCAGCTCGCCGCGCTCGATGGCGGCCTGCTCGCGCTGCGCGCCGCGCTCGGGCCGCTGTGGGCCGACACCACGGTGCTGGTCATGACCGAGTTCGGCCGCTCGGCGCGGCCCAACGGCAGCGGCGGCACCGACCACGGCACCGCGGGCGTGGCCTTCGTGGCGGGCGGCGCGGTGGCCGGCGGGCGCGTGCTCGCCGATTGGCCTGGCCTGTCGCCCGCGCAACTGCACGAAGGCCGCGACCTGCGGCCCACCACCGACCTGCGCAGCCTGCAGCGCGCCCTGCTCGCGCGCCACCTGGGCACCGATGAAACGCGCCTGTCGCGCGAGGTGCTGCCCGGCTCGCCCGCGAGCGCGCGCGGCCTGTGGCGCGAGGCCTGATGCCCGGGGGTTGCCGCCGCATGCGCCGCTTCACCGCCCTCTCGCTCACGCCGTGGTCGGCCCTGTGGACCGCCGCGCTTGCGCTGTGCCTGCAGGCCGGCCCGGCCCGGGCGCAGGCCGGCCCGCCCGCCGTGCCCGACCCGCAGGAGTGGTCGCGCCTGACACCGCAGCAACAGGCGCAGCGCCGCGACGACATCCAGCGCCGCCTGCAGACGGCCACGCCCGCGCAGCGCCAGGCCTTTCGCGAGGCGCTGCGCAACCGGCTGCAAAGCCTCACGCCCGAACAGCGCGAACGGCTCGCGGACGCCACGCGCGAGCGCTGGAACGGTCTCACGCCCGAACAGCGCGAATCCATCGCGGCCGAACGCCGCGCGCGCATCCAGGCCATGACGCCGGCCGAGCGGCGCGCGCTGCTGCGCGAGCGCCGCGCCCTGCTCGAATCCATGAGCCCCGAAGAACGCGCCGCGATGCGCGAGAAACTGCCGCTGCGATGAATCCCCATCCGCTGACCGCTCCCGTGCCCGCCGTCTTGCGCCTGGCCGCCGTGGCCGCGGGCCGGCCGCCACCGCTCGGGCTGTGCATGGCCAGCGTGGCCGCGCGCGCGCGGCGCGGTGCGCGCCGCCTGCTCGGCCTGCCCGCGACCGGCTGGGACCTGTGGCACCAGGCCTGCGGCGGCGACCCGCGCGCCGCCGAAGCGCTGGTGCGCCAGCTCACGCCCACCGCGCTCGCGCTCGCGCGCCAGATGCTGGGCCGCGCCGAAGACGCCGAAGACGCGGTGCAGGACGCCTTTCTGCGGCTGTGGAGCGCCCAGGTCGACGACACGCGCGGCGCGCAGATCGGCACCTACTTCCACACCATCGTGCTCAACCGCTGCCGCAGCCAGCTCGTGCGGCGGCGCGAGCTCAGCACCGAGCCCGAGGCGCTCACCCAACTGCAGGACGCCCTGCAACCCGCCGCGCCCGAGCCCTGGCCCGACGCGCCCGCGCTGCAGCAGGCCCTGCTGCGCCTGCCCGCGCGCCAGCGCATGGCCCTGGCGCTGTGGGCCTATGGCGATGCCGACGCCGAAGCCATCGCGCGCGCCTTCGAAATCGACACCAACGCCGCCCACCAGCTGCTGCACCGCGCCAAGCGCAGCCTGCGCAGCGCGTGGCAGGAGGCGCGCGCATGAACACCCCTGGGGCCGACGACGCGGCGCTGCGCCGCGCCCTGCGCGAAGGCCTGGCGCACAACGCGGCCACCGACAGCGCGGCGCTGCAGGCGCGCGTGCTGGCCCAATGGCGGCAGCGGCACGCACAGGCGCTGGGTGCGCACCAGGCCGTCACCGCGGGCGGGCCGCTGCCGCGCGGCGGTGCGCACCGCCCGCGACTGGCGCTGCTCGCCGGCGCCTTGCTGCTGGTGGCGCTCGCGCTCACCTGGTCGCACCGGCCCGACCCCACGATCGACGAACTGCTGCAGCCCGACGTGCTGTCGCAGATCGGGCTGGGTGAGCTCTGAGGCGGGGCTCAGCCCGGATTGCGCCGCGCCACCCAGTACACCGCGCCCTCGGCGCCATAGCGCTCCTCGTGCGGCACGTTGCGTTCGAGCGCGAAGGTGTCGCCCGGGCCCAGGTGGCGGGTCTCGCCCTGAACCGTGAGCCACATCTCGCCCTCGGTGACCACCGCGTCGGCGTCGAACGGGTGGGTGTGCGTGGCCAGCACGCTGTGCGGCGCCCAACGGCGTTCGATCACTTCGTCGAAGCCCCGGGCCAGGGCCTGTTCCTTGAAGGCGTTGAAGCGCGCGGTGTCCATGGCTGCACATTCTGGGCCTACCATGCGCGGCTTCACATCCCGGGGAAACACCGTGTCGTACATGCTGCTCATCGTCGAACCCAACGGCCAGCGCGCCACCCGCACCGAGGCCCAGGGCCGCGAGGCCTATGCGCAGATGCAGGCCTTCGGCGAGTCGCTGCGGGCGCAGGGCAAGCTGGCTGCGGTGGCCTCGCTCGCAGGCCTGGGCGACGCGGTGCGCGTGAGCGAAGCGCCGGGCGTGCCGCGCCGGCTCGACGGCCCCTTTGCCGAGGCCAAGGAAATGGTGGGCGGCTTCTTCCTGCTCGACGGCGTCACGCGCGAGGAGGCCATCGCGCTCGCGCGCCAGTGCCCGGCGGCGCAGTGGGCCACGGTGGAGGTGCGGGCACTCGCGCCGTGTTTCGACGAGAGCCGGGCCTGATCCTCGCGCTCAGGTACGGGGCAGTTGCGCCGGCCAATGCCGGACATCCGCGAACCCGCCGGGCGTCAGCACAATGTCTTCCAGCGCTGGTCGCAGCGCGCGCTCCCGTTCGAGTTGCTGCGAGGCGGTGTCTCTGGCCAGCGCAGCGGCCGCGCCCGTGAACGGATGGACCTGGGCCATGTCCTGCACCTCCCGGGCACCGCAAAAGACCTGCGCCAGGTGTTCGGCCAGCGGGTTGATCTCGAGGCCGGCCTGCGCCTGGTCGTGTTTGCTGCTGTTCTGAAGCGCCTGTGCCGAGAGCACGCGGGTGAAGGCGCCCGATACCTTCGCGGCCCGCTCGCGCTCCAGCACGCGGTTGTGTTCCAGCACGGGGTCGAGCAGGTTCGCGGCCACCAGCAGGTTCAAGCGCTCAAAGGTCGAATCGTCCCGGTCGATTTTGCCCAGGGAGAGGAAGCGCAACGATTGCAGCGGGCTGCGCTCCATCAGTGCTTGCAGCTCGGGCAGCGGCATCCACAGCCAGCTCGGATCGGGCAGTGTGATGGCCTTGAGATGCCTGGCCGCGAACAGCGACCGCACCGCGCGCAGGATATGGCCCTCGTCGTGTCTTGTGATGTAGGGCGAGAAGGTCTTGAGCTCGATGCCGTGCACGCAGTCCTGCGGCCGTGCCGACAGCGCGGCATTGGTCTCGGCCACCACGGCGCACACGGCTTCGTGGGCGGCCGGCAGATCGTTCTTGAACGACAGGTTGTGCACACCGCCAATGCGCAGCATCTGGCGCAGGGCATCCAGGTCGGGGCGGGCCGCCGGATCGATCAGCACGAGCTCGGGGACGCTGCGCTCCAGCAGCGGCAACACCTTGAACGACCCGCCCACGCTCTGCAGCCCTCTGCCGTCGCGCAGACAGGCTTGCAAGAGTGCGTGGGTTTCTTCGCAGGCGGGGGTGTGCGTGTGGCAGGGGTAGTCCAAGGCCCGCACGCTCGACGGCGCTTCGAGAACCGCTTCGTGCAGCAGCCGCGCGAGGCCCGGCGGCAGCTTCTCGTGCACGACGACACCGAACTTCAGACCGTTCTCGAGCGCGCACTGGTGCGTGGCCAGCAGCGCTTCGGTGAGCGCCTGAATCCGGGCATCGGTGGGGGCGTTGCCCGGGCACAGGTCCAGCATGGGCGTGAACGACGGCGACAGCCGCTGCATTGCCAGCCACAACGCAGGGTTCTCGGGTTGGGCGCGGCTCAGCCACCGGGACAGTTCGAGGTTGTCGCTGTGCGACAGCGGTTCGCCGTCGATGAAACGCGAGACGGCGCGCGCGCCGCCCGTGCCGGCCGGGGGAAGGGCGAAGCCGTGGGCGATCAGGCAGTCCATGCGGTCGGTTCTGCCGGTGTCGGCCGGGGTCTCTTCGACAGTCGGCGCCGATCCGGCGCGGGCGGGGAGGTGAACGTGGCGGAAGCGGCTGAGGGCCTGCAAGACGAATCTCCAGAGAGGGACAGGGGCCTCTGAGTGCAGGGGCGGTCGGCCCGGTTCCTCTGCGGGTTTGTACCTAGGTCGGAACCGTCGAAACGGCCGACCCTGGGCCGTCGTTCGATCGTGCGTGGCGAAATCCCTCGCCCGCAAGCCTTTCACCGGAGCACCCCCCATGCCGTCCAAGATCTTCGTCAACCTGCCCGTCAACGACCTGCCGCGCTCGCGCGCCTTCTACACCGGCCTGGGCTTCACGCTCAACCCCAAGTTCTCCAACGAGCAGGCCGCCTGCATCGTGATCAGCGAGCACGTGTACGTGATGCTGCTGGTCAAGCCCTTCTTCCAGACCTTCACCCACCTGCCCGTGGCCGACGTGTCCAAGGCCACCGCCGTGCTCAACGCGCTCGACTGCGCGAGCCGCGAGGAGGTGAAGGACCTGGTGGCCCGGGCCCTGAAAGCCGGCGGCACCACGCCCAACCCCGAGCAGGACCACGGCTTCATGTTCCAGCACGGCTTCGCCGACCCCGACGGCCACCAGTGGGAGGTGTTCTACATGGACGAAGCCGCCGCGCCCGCGCAGTTCTGAGTTGGTGTCACCATCGGGCATGCCCGATGCCCTCCATGAACGCGTCGCCGCCGTCTGGCGGCTGGAATCGGCCGCCGTGGTGGCGGCCGTGGCGCGCCGCGTGCGCGACCTCGGCGTGGCCGAAGACATCGCGCAGGACGCGCTGGTGGCCGCGCTCGAACACTGGCCGGTGGACGGCGTGCCCGACAAGCCCGGTGCCTGGCTGATGCGCGTGGCCATCAACCGCGCGCTCGACCACCTGCGCCAGCGCGCCACGCGCGAGGGCCACAAGGCCGCCATCGCCGCCGACCTCCAGGCGCTGCAGGCCGACCGCGTGCCCGACGTGGCCGACACCGTGGACGCGCTGCGCCAGGACCCGATCGGCGACGACCTGCTTCGCCTGATCTTCACCGCCTGCCATCCCGTGCTCTCGGCCGACGCGCGCGTGGCGCTCACGCTCAAGCTGCTCGGCGGCCTGAGCACGCAGGACATCGCGCGCGCCATGCTGCAGACCGAGTCCGCGGTGGCGCAGCGCGTGGTGCGCGCACAGCGCACCCTGCGCGAGGCCGGCGTGCCCTTTGAACTGCCCGCGCGCGGCGCGCTGGCCGAGCGCCTGGGCTCGGTGCTCGAAGTGATTTACCTGGTGTTCAACGAGGGCTACACCGCCACGCGCGGCGACGACTGGATGCGCCCCGCGCTGTGCGACGAGGCGCTGCGGCTGGCGCGCGTGCTGGCCGGTTTGATGCCGCAAGCGTCCGAGGTGGCGGGCCTGCTCGCGCTGCTTGAGATCCAGGCCTCGCGCCGGCCCGCGCGCACCGACGAACAGGGCCGCGCGGTGCTGCTCGAACAGCAGGACCGCAACCGCTGGGACCGCGCGCAGATCGAGCGCGGGCTGCAGGCGCTGGCCCAGGCCGAGGGCCTCACGGCCACACGCGGGCCGTACCAGCTGCAGGCCGCCATTGCCGCCTGCCACGCGCGCGCTCCCAGCGCCGAGGCGACCGACTGGGCGCAGATGGCCGCGCTCTACGCCGAACTCGCGCGCGTGCAGCCCTCGCCCGTGGTCGAGCTCAACCGCGCGGTGGCGGTGGCGCGCCACGCGGGGCCGGCGGCCGGTCTGCAGGTGCTCGAACCGCTGCTGGCCGAGCCCGCGCTCGCGCGCTACCCCTGGCTGGCCGCGGTGCACGGCGACCTGCTCGAACGCCTCGGCCGGCGCGACGAGGCCCGCGCCGCCTTCGAACGCGCGGCCGCGCTCACGCAGAACGCACAGGACCGCGCGCTCATGCGCGATCGCGCCGCCGCGCTTGCCTGACACCTGCATTTCACGAAGATTTAACCTGCGCTGCCCACAGTGGCGGCATGACACCGTCGCCGACCGCCGCTTTCCTGCCCGCCAGTGCCTCGCCGTGGTTGCGGCTGGACATCCGCCTGTTCCGCCTGCTGCACGCGGGCCGGGGCCCGGCCGCGCTGATGGGGTTTGCGCGCGCCCTGGCGCGCTGGAGCTGGCTGCCGCTGCTGGCGCTGGTGGCCTGGGTCTCGCTCGATCACCGCCTGGGCCCCGTGCTGGCGCTGCTCTGCCTGGCCTGGGCCGGCCTGGTGCAGCTCGCGGGCAAGCGGCTTGCGCGGCGCTGGCAGGCGCAGCGCCCGTTTGCGCTCGGGCTGTGCCCCAACCACCTGGGCCATGGCGGCCGCGCGGGCTTTCCCAGCAGCCACGCGCTCGTGATGGGCGCCGTGCTGGGCGCGCTGCTGCCGCACACGGCCAGCGGCGCAGCGCTCGCGGCCATGGCCGCACTGGCCCTGGGCACGGGCTGGGCGCGCGTGCACACCGGCGCGCACTTCCCGCTCGATGTCATCGTGGGCCTGGCCATGGGCCTGGCCGCGGGCCTGGGCTTCGGCCTGCTGCTGGCCTGAGCCGCGCCCCGGGCCCGTGCGGCCCGGCTTGCGCGCGCGCCGTCCCGGCGGGCACACTCGCGGCCAACATGGCCGACACCGCTTCCACCACCCACGCGCCCGTGATCGTCATCGGCGCCGGCCCCGCGGGCCTGGCCGCCGCGGCCTGCCTGCAGCAGCGCGGCCTCCGCGCCACCGTGATCGAGCAGGCCCAGGCCGTGGGCGCCTCGTGGCGCAACCACTACGAGCGGCTGCACCTGCACACGGTCAAGTCGCACTCGGCGCTGCCCGGCCTGCCGTTCCCTGCCGAGGCGCCGCGCTACGTGCCGCGCCAGGGCGTGGTCGATTACCTCGAGGCCTATGCGCAACACCACGGCATCGTGCCCGTGCGCGGCCAGACCGTGGTGCGCATCACCCACGAGGGCGGCGAATGGTGCGCCCATCTCGCGTCGGGCCAGGTGTTCGCGGCGCCGCAACTGGTGCTGGCCACGGGCGCCAACCGCGAGCCCCTGGTGCCGTTGTTGCCCGGTCAGCACCTGTTCGCGGGCCGCGTGCTGCACAGCCGCGATTACCGCAATGCCCAGGCCTTGCGCGGGCGGCGGGTGCTCGTGGTGGGCATGGGCAACACCGGCGCCGAGATCGCGCTCGATCTCGCCGAGCAGGGCGTGCCCGTGGCGCTGTCGGTGCGCTCGCCGGTGAACATCGTCAAGCGCGACGTGCTGGGGCGGCCCACGCAACTCTCGAGCATTGCATTGGCCCGGCTGCCCGAGCCCCTGGGCGACGCGCTGGCCTCGCTGCTGCGCCGGCTCACGGTGGGCGACCTGAGCCGTTGGGGTCTGCGCACGCCCCGGGCCTCGCCGCTGCGCCAGCTGCGCCGCGAGGGCAAGACGCCGATGATCGACATCGGCACGCTCGCGCGCATCCGCTCGGGCGAGATCGCGGTGTTCCCTGGCATCGTCGCGCTGCAGCGCGACCGCGTGCGCTTCCTCGACGGCCGCGAGCAGGCCTTCGACACCATCGTGCTCGCCACCGGCTACAGCGCGGGCCTGCCGGTGCTGTTCCCGCAGCACACCCTGCCGCTCGATGCACGCGGCCTGCCCACCGTGCTGCATGGCGAGGGCGCGCTGCAGGGCCTGCACTTCGTGGGCTTCGACATCCGCCAGCCCG
Source organism: Hydrogenophaga crocea (assembly GCF_011388215.1). NCBI lineage: Bacteria > Pseudomonadati > Pseudomonadota > Betaproteobacteria > Burkholderiales > Comamonadaceae > Hydrogenophaga > Hydrogenophaga crocea. The sequence continues at coordinate 2,753,142 of NZ_CP049989.1, read as the reverse complement.
GCGGGCTGCTGCGCACGATCGCCATGCAGGCCCCGCGCGTGGCCGAGCGCATCGCGGACGCGGCGGCCTGAAGCCGCGCCGCGCGGCCGGCGCCCGTCACGCTTTGTTGCCCCCGCGCCGCTTGCGCGCGGCAGCGAATGCGGCCAGCATCCGCCTTCCGCCGCAACCGGAGCCGCCGATGCAACGCGACCCGTTCACCGACCTGGCCGCGCGCTACACCGAGGTGCGCGCCCGCAGCACGGCCCTGTGCGCGCCGCTCGCGCCCGAAGACCATGTGCCACAGCCGGTGGCCGACGTGAGCCCGCCCAAGTGGCATCTGGCGCACACCACCTGGTTCTTCGAGGCCCTGCTGCTCACGCCCGCCTGGCCCGGCTACCGCGTGCACCACCCCGGCTACGGCTACCTGTTCAACAGCTATTACGAAGGTGAGGGCCCGCGCGTGCCGCGCGCGCAGCGCGGCGCGCTGAGCCGGCCCACCGTCGCCGAGGTGCACGCCTACCGGGCCCACGTGGACGCCGCCGTGCAGGCCTGGCTGGCCACGCGGCCCACGCCCGAGTGGCTGGAGCGCCTCGAGCTCGGCCTGCAACACGAGCAGCAGCACCAGGAACTGCTGCTCACCGACATCAAGTTCATCCTCGGTCACCAGCCGCTGCGCCCGGCCTATGCACGGGCCGACACCGGCACCGTCGACCCGCAGCACGAACACGCGGCACAGGACGCCGGCCCGCTGCGCTGGATCGCGCACCCCGGCGGCGTGGTGGCCATCGGCCACGCGGGCCCGGGCTTCGCGTTCGACAATGAGGGCGCGCGCCACGAGCTGCTGCTGCGGCCCTTCGGCATCGCCAACCGCCTGGTGAACAACGCCGAGTACGCCGCCTTCATCGAGTCCGGCGGTTACGAACGCGCGCAGCACTGGCATGCCGAGGGCTGGGACTGGCGCAACGCCTCGGGCGAGCGCGCCCCGATGTACTGGTTCCGCGGCGAAGGCGGCGCGTGGTGGCACCAGACCCTGGCCGGCCCGCAGCCGCTGCCCGCCGATGCGCCCGTGACACACGTGAACTGGTACGAGGCCTGCGCCTATGCCGACTGGGCCGGCGCGCGGCTGCCCACCGAAGCCGAATGGGAGGCCGCGGCCACCGGCGCCGGCATGCCCTGGGGCCGGCGCTGGGAATGGACCGCGAGCGCCTACGCGCCGTACCCGGGCTTCCGGCGCGCGACCGGCTCGGTGGGCGAGTACAACGGCAAGTTCATGGTGAACCAGCAGGTGCTGCGCGGCATGTCGTTTGCCACTCCGCCCGGCCATGGGCGCAGCAGCTACCGCAACTTCTTCCACCCGCCGCTGCGCTGGCAGTACACCGGCATCCGCCTGGCCCGATCCTGAACCCGAGGTGAGCATGAACCGCGCACGCCAAGCCCTACGCCAACCCGTGGCCGCCATGCACCGCGTGCGCGAGGCCCCGGCCCAGTCCGCCCCCGCCCCACTGCCCGGCACGCTGGCGCACGACGCGCTCACGGGCCTGAGCGCCCAGCCCAAGCGGCTGCCCAGCAAGTACTTCTACGACACGCGCGGCTCGCGCCTGTTCGAGCAGATCATGCGGCTGCCCGGCTACTACCCCACACGCGTCGAGGCCGCCTTGCTGCGCACGCACGCCGAGGCGCTGCTCGCCGAAGCCGCACCGGGCGACGCGCCGATCGAGCTGCTCGAACTCGGTTGCGGCGACGGCAGCAAAACGCTCACGCTGTGCCGCGCCTGGCTCAAGGCCGGCGCCACGCTGGTCTACCGGCCCATGGACATCTCGCCCCAGGCGCTCGATCGCCTGGGTGCCCGCATGGCGCGCCAGTTGCCGCTGCTGCCCGTGCGCCCCTTGTGCGGCGACTACTTCCAGACCTGGCCGATCCCGCAGGCGCACCGCCGCCAGGTGGCGCTGTTCCTGGGCAGCAACCTCGGCAACTTCACCGACGCCGAGGCCCACCGCTTCCTGCGCCGCGTGCGCGTGCACCTGCGCCCCGGCGACAGCCTGGTGCTGGGCCTGGACCTGCGCAAGGACCCCCACACCGTGCTCGCCGCCTACGACGACCCCGAGGGCGTCACCGCGGCCTTCAACCTCAACCTGCTCACGCGGCTCAACCGCGAGCTCGGCATGGACTTCGTCCCCGACGCCTTCCGCCACTACGCGAGCTACTGTCCGCTGCAAGGCGTGGCGCGCAGCTACCTCGTGAGCCAGGCGCAGCAGACCGTGCACAGCCGCGTGCTCGGCCGCGCGTTCGACTTCCTGGCCGGCGAGGTGATCCACACCGAACAATCGCAGAAGTACGAACGCGCGGGCGTGCAGGCCATGGTCGAGGCCTGCGGCTTCGCCATGGGTGCGTGGTTCGAGGACCGCGCGCTGCCGTATGCGCTGGTGGTGTGCCGGGCGGAGTGAGGGCGAGCCGCTTCGGTGACAGCGCCGATTTGTTTTCACCAAGCAACCGCTTGCTAAAAATAAAGGCCGCTGCTATGTTTGCGGCCGATGGAGACAGCCCCCCCGGCCACCGAGCCCGATGAAGCGCCCGTGCGCCGCAGCCGCGGACGCCCGCGCAAGACCGCCAACGAGCGCGACGACGGCAACCGCCGCCAGGCGCTGTTGCGCGCGGCCGCGCGGCTGTTCCGCCAGCAGGGCTTCGACGCCACCAGCACGCGCGACATCGCGGCTGCGGTGGGCATGCGTTCGGGTTCGCCCTTCTACCACTTCGAAAACAAGGAGGCCCTGCTCGCCGCCGTGATGGAGGAGGGCATGCAGCGCGCGCTCGACCACCAGCGCGCGCGCATGGACGCCGCGGTGGCCGCGGCCCCCGGCCCCCTGAGCGCGCGCGATTGCCTGCGCGTGCTGGTGCGCAGCCACTTCGACAACCTGCTCGGCCCCGAGAGTGACCACATCCCCGTGATGCTCTACGAATGGCGCGTGCTCTCCGACGGCCAGAAGCGCGCCGTGAACCGCCTGAAGGACGACTACGAGGCCGTGTGGGTGCCGGTGCTGCAGGCGCTGCAGCGCGATGGCGCGCTCGGCGGCGACCTGCGCATCGCGCGGCTCATGCTGTTCGGCGCGCTCAACTGGGCTGCGCAGTGGTACGTGCCCGACGGCCGCGCCAGCCTCGACGACCTTACCGAGACCACGCTGCAACTGTTCCTCAAGGAGTCCCGCGCATGAACGCCGGCTACCGATCCGTGTTCCGTCCCGGCCTGTTCGCGGGCCAGCTCATCGTGGTCACGGGCGGTGGCTCGGGCATCGGGCGCTGCACCGCGCACGAGCTCGCCGCGCTCGGGGCGCACGTGGTGCTGGTGGGGCGCAAGCTCGACAAGCTGCAGACCGTGGCCGAGGAGATCGTGGTCGACGGCGGCCATGCGAGCTTTCACGCCTGCGACATCCGCCAGGAGGGCGAGGTGCAGGCCCTGGTCACGGCCATCGTGGTGGCGCACGGCCGCATCCACGGCCTGGTGAACAACGCGGGCGGGCAGTACATCAGCCCGCTCGAAAAAATCGGCGCCAAGGGCTGGCAGGCCGTGCTCGACACCAACCTCATGGGCGGCTTCCTGGTGGCGCGCGAGGTCTACCTGCAGTCCATGCAGGACCACGGCGGCAGCATCGTCAACATCGTGGCCGACATGTGGGGCAGCATGCCCGGCATGGGCCACAGTGGCGCGGCGCGCGCGGGCATGGTGAGCTTCACCGAGACCGCGGCGCTCGAATGGGCGCGCAGCGGCGTGCGCGTGAACGCGGTGGCGCCGGGCTACATCGCGTCCAGCGGCATGGACCACTACCCGCCCGAGGCCGGCCCCATGCTGCGCGAGATGCGCGAGACCGTGCCGCTGGGCCGCTTCGGCAACGAGGCCGAAACGGCCGCGGCCATCACCTTCCTGCTCTCGCCCGCGGCGAGCTTCGTGAGCGGCAGCGTGCTGCGCGTGGACGGCGCGCGCCCGCAGGTGCGCATGGGCTGGGGCGCGGTGGCCGCGCCCGCCGAGGCCCAGGGCCGCGACGCCGTCAAACCCTTCGACGGCTTCCACCGCTACGCGATGCCCAAGGTGTTCCAGTGACGGTCGCCGCCATGCCCTTTGCCACCGCTTTCAACCCGCACGGCGAGGCCGCGCAGGCACGCCGCGCCGCCATGCTCGAGCGCATCGCGCAGCTGCGTGCGCTCGAAGACCGCGCGGCCGCTGCGTCGGCGCAGAGCAAACCGGTGTTCGACAAGCGCGGCCAGCTGCTGCCGCGCGAGCGCATCGCGCTGCTGCTCGACCCGGGCGCGCCCTGGCTGCCGCTGTGTTCGCTGGCCGGTTTCCTGCAGGACACGCGCGACCCCGCCAGGAGCGTGCCCGGCGGCGGCATGGTCGCGGGCATCGGCTTCATCGCGGGCGTGCGCTGCATGGTGGTGGCGAGCGACTCGGGCATCGAGGCCGGCGCGATCCAGCCGCGCGGGCTCGAGAAGATCCTGCGCGTGCAACAGATCGCGCTCGAGAACCGGCTGCCCTTCGTGCACCTGGTCGAGAGCGCGGGCGCCAACCTCACCAAGTACCAGGTCGAGGGCTTCGTGCACGGCGGCGCGCTGTTTCGCAACCTCGCGCGGCACTCGGCCGCGGGCCTGCCGGTGATCACGGTGCAGCACGGCTCGGGCACCGCGGGCGGCGCCTACATGCCGGGCCTGTCCGACGTGGTGGTGATGGTGCGCGGCCGCTCGCGCGCCTTCCTCGCGGGGCCGCCGCTGCTCAAGGCCGCCACCGGCGAGGTGGCCACCGAAGAGGAGCTGGGCGGGGCCGAGATGCACACCGGCGTGTCGGGCCTGGGCGAGTACCTGGCCGAAGACGACCGCGAGGCCCTGGGCCTGGCGCGGCGCATCGTCGACCAGCTGCGCGACGGCTTTGCGCGCCACGCCGCCCCCGCGTTCGCCGAGCCCGCGCTGCCCGCCGACGACCTGCTCGCGCTCATGCCCGCGCACCACCGCGAGCCGGTGGACATGCGCGAGATCATGGCGCGCGTGGCCGATGGCTCGGCGCTGATCGAGTTCAAGCCGCTCTATGGCGCGGCCACCGTGTGCGCGCAGGCGCGCATCGGCGGTCACGCGGTGGGCCTCATCAGCAACAACGGACCGATCGACGTGGCCGGCGCCAACAAGGCCACGCACTTCATCCAGTGGATGTGTCAGCTCGGCCACCCCATCGTCTACCTGCAGAACACCACGGGCTACATGGTGGGCAAGGACAGCGAGCAGGGCGGCATGATCAAGCACGGCAGCAAGATGATCCAGGCCGTCACCGGCGCCACGGTGCCGCAGATCACCATCCAGTGCGGCGCGTCCTTCGGCGCCGGCAACTACGGCATGTGCGGGCGTGGCTTCGAGCCGCGCTTCTTGTTCAGCTGGCCCAACGCGCGCACCGCCGTCATGGGCGGCGAGCAGGCCGCGCGCACCATGCAGATCGTGGCCGAGGCCGGCCTGGCGCGCAAAGGCCTCACGCCCGACCCGGTGCAGATGCAGCAGCAGTTCGATCAGATCGTGCAGGTGTTCGAAAGCCAGGCCGACGCCTTTCACACCAGCGGCCTGGTGCTCGACGACGGCGTGATCGACCCGCGCGACACGCGCGCGGTGCTGGTCTTCTGCCTGGACACCTGCGCCGAGGCTGCGGCCCGCCGCCCCAACCCCCTGCCTTTCGGGGTGGCGCGCATGTAGCCGCCGCCCGGGTCCGCGTTGTTTGCCCATACCGACACAGGAGACCAGCCATGCAGTTCACGCACGAGCACCGCGAAATCCAGAAGACCCTCAAACGCTTCATCGACGACCACATCAACCCGCACGTGGACGAGTGGGAGGCGGCCGAGATGTTTCCCGCGCACGAGGTCTTCAAGGGCCTGGGCGACCTGGGCCTGCTGGGCCTGACCAAGCCCGAAGCGCACGGCGGCGCCGGCCTGGACTACAGCTACAGCGTGGCCATGGCCGAAACCCTGGGCCACATCCACTGTGGCGGCGTGCCCATGGCCATCGGCGTGCAGACCGACATGGCCACGCCCGCGCTCGCGCGCTTCGGCAGCGAGGAACTCAAGGCGCAGTTCCTCGCGCCCGCGATCCGCGGCGAGGCGGTGGGCGCCATCGGCGTGAGCGAGCCGGGTGCGGGCAGCGACGTGGCGGGCATCAAGACCCATGCGCGCAAGGACGGCGACGACTACGTGATCAGCGGCCAGAAGATGTGGATCACCAACAGCCTGCAGGCCGACTGGATCTGCCTGCTCGTGAACACCAGCGAAGGCCCGCAGCACAAGAACAAGAGCCTGGTGATGGTGCCGCTGCGCGAGAACGGCAAGACGGTGAAAGGCTTCGAGGTCGGCAAGAAGATCCGCAAGATCGGCATGCACAGCAGCGACACCGGCCTGCTGTACTTCGACGAGGTGCGCGTGCCGCAGCGCTACCGCATCGGCCAGGAGGGCGCGGGCTTCATCTACCAGATGCAGCAGTTCCAGGAGGAGCGCCTGTGGTGCGCGGCCAGCACGCTGCAGAGCCTCAACAACTGCATCGACTGGACCATCGAATGGGCGCAGGAGCGCAAGCTGTTCGGCGGCGCGCTGGCCGACCAGCAATGGGTGCAGTTCAAGCTGGCCGAGCTCAAGACCGAAGTGGAGGCGCTGCGCGCACTCACCTACCTTTCGTGCGATCGCTACGTGGCCGGCGAGGACGTGACCGAGTGGGCCACCATGGCCAAGCTCAAGGCCGGCCGGCTCAACCGCCTGGTGCCCGACACCTGCCTGCAGTTCTGGGGTGGCATGGGCTTCACGCTCGAGAACAAGGTCTCGCGCATGTACCGCGACGGCCGCCTGGCCTCCATCGGCGGCGGCGCCGACGAGGTGATGCTGGGCATCCTGACCAAGATCATGGGCATCGCCAAGCGGCCGCTGAAATGAACCGGGCCGTCATCATCGAACGCGACGGCGCGGTGGAGCGCTGGACGCTCAACGACCCGGCCTCGCGCAACGCACTCAGCGACGCCATGGTGGTGGCGCTGTACGGCGCCTGCCTGCGCGCGCGCGACGACCGCACGCTGCGCGGCGTGGTGCTGCAGGGCCGCAGCGGCGCGTTCTGCGCCGGCGGCAGCCTGGGCGGCTTCGCGCACGCCATCGGCCAGCCGCTGCAGGCCGGCGAGACCGACCCGCTGATCGGCATGAACCGCGCGTACGGCGACCTGCTGCACGTGCTGAGCGCCTTGCCCCAGTGGCTGCTGTGCGTGGTCGACGGGCCCGCCATGGGCGGTGGCTTCGGCCTGGTGTGCTGCGCCGACCTCGTGCTCGCGAGCGAGCGCGCGAGCTTCGCCACGCCCGAGGTCACGCTGGGTCTGCCGCCCGCGCAGATCGCGCCCTTCGTGTGGCAGCGCCTGGGCGATGCGCTCGCGCGCCAGTGCCTGCTCACGGGCGTGCGCTGGAGCGCGCGCGAGGCGCAGGCCGCGGGCCTGGTGAACACCGTGGTGGCCGACGACGCGCTGGACGCCGCGGTGACCGACACCCTCCACGCGCTCCACCGCGCCGCCCCCGGCGCCGTGGCCGCCACCAAGCAGTTGCTGCAGCGCCTGCGCGCCCCGGTGCCCGATCTGCGCGACGAGGCCGCGCTGGCCTTCGCGGCCGGCCTGCGCAGCGCCGAGGCCGCGCAGGGCCTCGCGGCATTCGCGAAGAAACAGCCCGCGCCCTGGACCCTGGGAGAGCCCTCGTGAAGCGCCTGCTGATCGCCAACCGCGGCGAGATCGCGCGCCGCGTGATCCGCACCGCGCGCCGCCTGGACCTGGCCACCGTGGCCGTGCACAGCGCGCCCGACACGAACGCGCTGCACGTGCGCGAGGCCGATGGCGCGGTGGCGCTCGGCGGCGCGAGCTCGGCCGAGTCGTACCTGCGCGTGGACAAGCTGATCGCTGCCGCGCGCGCCAGCGGCGCCGACGCGGTGCACCCGGGCTACGGTTTCCTGAGCGAGAACGCCGAGTTCGCGCAGGCCGTGATCGATGCCGGCCTGACCTGGGTGGGCCCGCCGCCCGCGGCGATTCGCGCGCTGGGCAGCAAATCGGCCGCCAAGGCCCTGGCGCAGCAGCACGGCGTGCCCGTGCTGCCCGGCTACTTCGGCGCCGACCAGCGCGACGAGACCTTCGCGGCCGAGGCCGCGCGCATCGGCTACCCGGTGATGGTGAAGGCCGTGGCCGGCGGCGGCGGCCGCGGCATGCGCCTGGTGCACGAGGCCGCGCAACTGCCGGCCGCGCTCGCGAGCGCGCGCGCCGAAGCGCTCGCCGGCTTCGGCAGCGCCGAGCTGCTGCTGGAGCGCGCCGTGCTGCGCCCGCGCCACGTGGAGGTGCAGGTGTTCGCCGACGCGCTGGGCCATTGCATCCACCTGGGCGAGCGCGACTGCTCGGTGCAGCGGCGCCACCAGAAGATCATCGAAGAAGCCCCGAGCCCGGCGGTGACGCCCGCGCTGCGCGAGCGCCTGGGCGCGGCCGCGGTGGCGCTGGCACAGGCCGCGGGCTACCAGGGCGCGGGCACGGTCGAATTCCTGCTTGACAGCGACGCGTTCTACCTGATGGAGATGAACACGCGCCTGCAGGTGGAGCACCCGGTGACCGAGCTGCTCACCGGCCTCGACCTCGTCGAGTGGCAAATCCGCGTCGCGCGCGGCGAGCCGCTGCCACTCACCCAGGACCAGGTTCGCTGGCAGGGCCATGCGATCGAGGTGCGCCTGTGCGCCGAAGACGAGCGCTTCACCCCGCACACCGGCACGGTGCGCGCTTTCGCCGAGCCCGCGCTGAACGGTGGTGTGCGATTCGATCACGCGATCGAGACCGGCACCGAGGTGACGCCGCACTACGACGCCATGCTGGGCAAGCTCATCGCCCACGCGCCCACGCGCGCACAGGCCATCGAACGCCTGGCGCACGCGCTCGACACCACGCTGCTGCTGGGCCTGCCGAGCAACCGCGCCTTCCTCGCGGCCTGCCTGCGCCACCCGGTGTTCGGCGCGGGCGAGGCGCTGATTCCCTTTCTCGCCGAGCACGGCGATGCGCTGCGCGAAAGCCTTGCGCCGCCCGCCGACGCGGTGCTGGCCGGCGTGCTCGCCGCGGCCTGCGGCGCGGGCGCCGCCCAGGCCTTGCCGTGCCCGTTCGCGCGCCCGCTGCGCTGGCGGCATGGCGATGCGGTGCTGGACCTGTCGGTGCTCGAACAGGGTGAGGGCCGGCTGCAGGTGGCGCTGGGCGAGCGCCGCTGCGAGGCCCGCGTGACCGCGGACCGCGTGACGCTCGACGGCCTGGCCCAGGGCGTGCACGCGGTGGCGCTGGGCGGGGGCGCGTGGCAGGTGCAGGTGGGCCCGCACACCCTGGCGCTCACCGACCTGGGTTTTGCGCCGCGCGAGCGCGCGGGTGGCGCCAGCGCCGCGCGCGAGTTGCGCGCGCCCTTCAACGGCAAGCTCGTGGCCGTGCACGCCCAGCCGGGCGCGCGCGTGGCCAAGGGCGATGCGCTGCTCGCGATCGAGAGCATGAAGATCGAGCACCAGATCGCTGCGCCGCGCGACGGTGTGGTGGCCGCGGTGTCGGTCGCGCCGGGCCAGCAACTCGCGCCGGGGCAGTTGCTCATCACCTTCGCCGACGAGCAGGCCGCCGCATGAACTGGACCGCCGAAGACACCACCGCGCTGCTGGACACCGTGGCGCGTTTCGCGCGCGAGGCGCTGGTGCCGCACGTGAACGACTGGGACGCCCAGGCCACCTTCCCGCGCGCGCTCTACCGCGAGGCCGCGCGCATCGGCCTGCCGGGCCTGGGCTACCCCGAGCACCTGGGCGGCACGCCCGCGCCCTGGCGCGCGCGCAACGCGGTGTCGCAGCTGCTCGCGCGGCGCACCGCGAGCGGCGGCCTGCTGGCCAGCCTGTTCAGCCACAACATCGGCCTGCCGCCCATCCTGCACCACGGCTCGGCCGAGCTGCAGGCCGAGGTGATCCCGCCCGTGTTGCGCGGCGAGCAGATCGCGGCGCTGGGCATCACCGAACCCGGCGGCGGCAGCGACGTGGCCCGCCTGCGCACCACCGCGCGCCTCGATGGCGGCGACTACGTGATCGACGGCGAGAAGACCTTCATCACCTCGGGCCTGCGCTGCGACTGGATCACGCTGGCCGTGCGCACCGACCCGCTGAACCAGGGCGCGGGCGGCATCAGCCTGATCGCCGTGCCCTGCGACGCCCCCGGTCTCTCGCGCACCGCGCTGCACAAGATGGGTTGGCACGCGAGCGACACCGCGCACCTGCGATTCGACGGCGTGCGCGTGCCCGCGCGCTGCCTGATCGGCCCGGCGCACCAGGGCTTTCGCATGATCATGGGCAACTTCAACGGCGAGCGCCTGGCCATGAGTGCGCTCGCGCTGGGCTTTGCCGAGGCCTGCCACGACGAGGCTCAGGCCTGGGCGCGCGAGCGCAAGACCTTCGGCCAGGCGTTGGTGGAGCACCAGGTGGTGCGCCACAAGCTCATGGACATGCGCATGCGCATCGCCTCCACCCAGCACTGGCTCGACGCGCTCGGCGACCGCGCCGACGCCGGCGACCACAGCCCCGACTGGGTGGGCCAGGTGTGCCTGCTCAAGAACCACAGCACCCAGGCCATGCAGGCCAACGCCGATGCCGCGGTGCAGATCCTGGGCGGCATGGGCTTCATGCGCGGCACCGCCAGCGAACGCATCTACCGCGAGGTGAAGGTGATGATGATCGGCGGCGGCGCCGAAGAGATCATGAAAGAACTGGCCGCCCGACAATTCGGTCCATGAGCACCAGAACGCCCCCCACCGCCTTCGAGCCCGAATTCGTGCAGCGCCTCACCGAGCTGTTCGAACAGAAGATCGTTTTCAACACCGTGCTCGGCCTCAAGGTCACCGGCATCGCGCCCGAGCGCGTCAGCGGCCGCATCGAGATGCGGCGCGAGCTCATCGGCCACTACGGCCACAACCGCATCCACGGCGGCGTGATCAGCGCCTGCCTCGACGCGCTGGGCGGGCTGGCCGCCATGGCCGCCATGGGCGCGCGCCACATGGACGAAACCCCCGATCAGCGCATGCAGCGCTTCGGCAAGCTCGGCACCATCGACCTGCGCATCGACTACCTGCGGCCCGGCGTGGGCACGCATTTCGAGATGCAGGCCGAGGTGCTGCGCCTGGGCTCGCGCGTGGCGAGCACGCGCATGGAATTCCGCGCCGCCGACGGCAAGCTGCTGTCGGTGGGGGCGGGGGCCTACATCGTGAGTTGAACCCCAGGAGGGCCCGCGCGCGGGCGAAGGCATGAGCGACTTCAAACTGACCTATTCCACGATGTTCGCGCCGCCGCCCGAGCTGCACCAGCGCTTCGACGCCGCGCTGGCCGCGGTGCGCCAACACCGGCTCGGCCAGACCCATGGCCTGTTCCTCGACGGCGCCTTCGTGCCGCGCGCGGCCACCATCGAACGCCACAACCCCGCGCGACTGGGCGAGCTGCTGGGCCGTTTCGCGCTGGCCTCGGTGGACGATGTGGACCAGGCCGTGGCCGCCGCGCGCCGCGCCTGGCCCGCCTGGCGCGCCACGCCCTGGCCCGAGCGCGTGGCCCTGCTGCGCCGCGCCGCGCGCCTGGTCGACGAGCGCCTGTACGAGATGGCCGCCATCGTCTCGCTCGAGGTCGGCAAGACGCGCATGGAAGCCCTGGGCGAGGTGGCCGAGGTGAGCGCCTTCTTCGACATCTACGCGCAGCAGATGCAAGACCACGCCGGCTTCGCCCACGCGCTGCCCAACGACCCGCTGCCCCACCTGGTGAGCCGCAACCGCAGCGTGATGAAGCCCTATGGCGTGTGGGCCGTGATCGCGCCCTTCAACTACCCGTTCGCGCTCGCGGGCGGGCCCACGGCCGCCGCGCTCATCACGGGCAACACCGTGGTGCTCAAGGGGTCGGTGGAAACGCCGTGGTCGGGCCTTCTGCTCGCGCAATGCCTGAAGGACGCGGGCCTGCCCGATGGCGTGTTCAACGCCTTGGTGGGCGACGGCGGCACCGTGGGCGAGGCCCTGATGCGGCACGACGGCATCGGCGGCATCACCTTCACCGGTTCGTACGAGGTGGGCATGCGCATCTACCGCGCACAGGCGCAGCGCGCCTGGCCGCGGCCCTGCATCGCCGAAATGGGCGGCAAGAACGCGGCCATCGTCACCGCGCGTGCCGACCTCGACGTGGCTGCGCAGGGCATCGTGCGCTCGGCCTTCGGCATGTCGGGCCAGAAATGCTCGGCCCTCTCGCGCGTGTACGTGGACCGCGCGGTGGCGGACGCGCTCATCGAACGCCTGCAAACCGCGGTGCAGGCCCTGGCCGTGGGCGAACCGCAGTTGCAGTCCAGCTGGACCGGCCCCGTGGCCACGGCCGCCGCGGCCGCGCGCCACGCGGCCTGCGTGCGCGAGCTCAGCGGCCCTGGCGCGCGCATCGTGGCCAGCGGGCCCTTGCCCGCGGACGCGACCCAGGGCCACTACTGCGCGCCCGTGGTGGCCGAAGCCCCGCTGGACCACCCCTTGTGGCGGCGCGAGATGTTCGCGCCCCTGGTGATGATCGGCCGCGTGGACCACGCCGAACAGGCCATGGCCGAGGCCAACGCCAGCCCCTTCGGCCTCACCGCGGGCTTCTTCGGCGCCGAGGACGAAGTGCCCTGGTTCCTCGACCACATCGAAGCCGGCGTGACCTACGTGAACCGCCCGCTGGGCGCCACCACCGGCGCCTGGCCCGGCTACCAGCCCTTCGGCGGCTGGAAGGGCTCGGGCAGCACCGGCAAGGCGCTGGCTTCGTTCCACTATTTGCCGCAGTACATGCGGGAGCAGTCGCAGACGCGGATCGGGGGGTGAGGGAGGGCCCGGGTTTGAAAGGCACTCGACTGGTGAACAAGTGATGCGCTTCTCAAACCCTTCGTTCCTGCCGCTGAGAGCCAGGTCGATCAAAAGCCCCGCTGTGGGCTACCTGACACGTGCAACGTGCTTGCCTTTCGCGGTCCGTTCCAGCTTGCCGTCGCGCAACAAAAGCCCCAAGACGCTGTAAGAGAGGTAGTCCTTCGCGCCTCCTCCATAGTCACTGCGCAAGCCCAGCAAGCTGGCCACATCTGCATTGCTCACGCCCTCGGGGTTGGCCTGCGTCATTTCTAGAACCGCCTCTTTCAGAAGGCTCAGGCCCACCTGGGCCTTTTCTTTGACGCCAGAGGGTACGACCACCGCCGCGCGTGCCTTCGTGCCCAATCCCGAGGGCAATACGGTGTTCGTGAGCAGCCCTCCGGAGTCCAAAGTCCCGAAAGCCGCAATCAGTTCGGCTTCTAGCTTGAGCGCCTGCGATTCCGTCAGTGCATCGACAAGTCGGACGGCCATGACCTGGTGGCCAGCCGCTTCAATCTCCCGGATGCGATGCCCTTTGCGCGTGTCGTCGGGCCGAAGCAAGTGATCGTGTGAACGGGTGCCAACGCCTTTGCCGATGTAGAACGGAACGGCCGGCGAACGCCGGGGATCTTTGAGGGCGTAGACGTAGTACGACGTATCCGTGTTGTTCACCGAGACCTCTCAGAGGCGAGCATAGATACCCCAGGAGGGTACCAGTCTGCAAACGCGGTAGCGCGGTCCGCGCATTCCGAGGCTTCCTTGCCATTTAATGGCTCGGGCGTGTTGCCGCGGCACACGCAGGTTGGTCGCGGGCACAAGGCGCGGTGCGATGGGACAGGGCCCCCACCGCGGCCCGAAACCGCCCCTCGTCCCACCCCCGCCCCCACAACACCATCCGCGTGTGAAAGTCCTCCAGCACCGCTTCGCTCACCGCATCACCGAGCAGGGTCAAGCGCTTGTCCTGCAGCCGCACGAAGCGCAGCGGGTGGCGGCGGCCCAGCGATCGCCACAGCGCGTGCGCGCCCGGTGACTGCCGCGGTCCGCTGATGAGGCACATGCCTTGTTCCAGCGCCCAGCCGTACACCGCGCTCGCGATGCCGTGGCGGCGGTATTCGGGGGCGATCTTGGTGTGCGGGCTGCGCAGCACGCGGTCGGCGCGGCGGTCGAGTTCGATCAGGCGGTTGAACACGGTGTAGCCGGCCAGGCGCTGCAGGCCCGTGTCCTGCGCGTACACGTAGTGCTCGCCGTCGGCCTCGCGGTGTCGCAGCACCAGACCGCGCAGCGGCACCGGCAGCGTGGCGATGCCGTGCAGGGCGTCGCCGGGCGTGCGCAGGCGCCGGCCCAGGCGGTGCAGGTCGTTGTGCACCTGCTCGCCGGGCAGCTCGACGTCGATGCGCAGTTCCGCGGGCCGCTGCCAGCGGGTGAAGAACCCGCGCGGGTCCAGGGCCCAGGCTGTCATAACGCGCCCTCCAGCCGCTCCTCGAACCAATGGCCGCTCAGCAGGTGCTCGGGCATTTGCGCGGCCACCACGCGCGCGCTGGTGGCCCAGTCTTCGCGCGGCACGCACAGGCCGGCGTACACGCCATAGCCCTCGCCCGCGCGGATCTCGCCGCGCGCGCTCAGGCTTTCGCCAGCGCGGATGGCCCCACCCGCGGTGATCGCGCCGCCCGCCTTGATGCCCCAGCCCGCGTCGAGGTGGCGGCCGCAGTGCACCGCGTCGTCGCCCAGCAGGCCGTCGCCCACGCGCACGCTGCCGTTGGCGTGCAGCACGCCGCGCACGCGCAGGCTGCGTTCGCAGCGCAGGTCGCCGCGCACCATGAGCACACCGCCCACGCTGGCTTGCGCGCCCACCGCCAGCTCGCGCTGGCACACCAGGTCGCGCGCCACGCGCAGGTGGTCGCGCACGCGCACGGGGCCGTCCACATGCAGCGCGCCGGCCTGCAGGTCGCCGCCGCTGTCCACGCTGGCGGCTTCCACCAGCCCGCCGGCCACGATGGCCTCGCCCGCGCCGAGCGCCGCGCCGGCGCGGATGTCACCGCCCGCGCGCAGCGTGCCGCCCACGCGCACCAGGCCGCGCACGTCCACGCCCTGGCGCACCTGCACGCTGCCTGCGAACACCAGGGCTTCGCCCGCGAAGTTGTCGAGCTGCAGCACGGCCTGGGTGGGGCCGAACTGGGTGAGCAGCCAGCACGCGTCTTCCACGCGGCCGTCGGCCACGAGGGCGTCGAGCAGGGGCTGGTAGTCGTGGCCCTGCGGGTGGTGGCGCAGCAGCCAGCGAAAGCCGTCGGCGCAGGGGCCTTTGGCCTTGATGATCCGTTTGGAGAGTTCCATGCCGCGTTCCTCAGGTCGGCCCCAGCACGCGGTCGAGTCCGCGGCGCAGGGCGTTCGACAGGGCCTCGCGCAGCGAGGGCGCGGGCAGCGGCACGACCACGGTGTCGTCGGCCAGCGCGAGCAGCTGGCGCGCGCGGGGCCGGGCCAGCGGCCACCAGGGGCGGGGCGTGTGGCCCATCACGAGCGTGCCCGGGGCGCTGCGCGCGAGGTGGGCTTCGAGCTCGGTGGGCACGTCGCCGAACAGCACGGTGTGGCCGGGGGCGCAGCCGGTGGTGCGCAGCGGTTCGGCCAGGGCTTCGATGGCGCGGTGGGCCTGCACGCGGCGTTCGCGCAGCATGTGGTCGAACACGGTCAGGGCCACGCTGTCGTTCGGGTCGTCGGGCGGCAGCCAGGTGTGCAGCACGTGCACCAGCCGCAGTGGGCGCTGCGCCGCGAACACGCGCGCCCAGGGCAGCAGCGCGGACTCTGCCGGGTCGAGCCGGGTGAGGCAGTGCACGGCTTTGTGGCCGTTGCCGTTCGTGGGCGCGCGGCGGATCACCCACACCGGGCCGGTGCGCGCGCGCAGCAGCGGCGTGAGCAGCCGCTCGGCGAGGCCACGGCCGCGGCCGTGCGGGGCCGGGCCCGCGTCGACCAGACAGGTGAGGGTGGCGCTGCGGGCCAGGCGCAGCAGCTCGGCGCGCTGGCGCACGGGGGTGTCCACCACGTCCACGGCGAGTGCGTGGCGTCGCCGCAGCGCGCGGGCGCGTTGCTGCAGCCGCGCGAGCGGATCGCCCGGCGCGGGATGGCCGGGGTCGGCGCAGTAGGCCAGGCGCAGCCCGGTGTCGAGCGAGCGCGCGAGGCGCGCGGCCTGGTGCAGGTGCTCACCGGTGCCGGCGCGCAGCGGGGTCAGCACCAGCAGCGGGGGGCGGGGCGGGGGTTCGGGAACGTGGCGGGGGCGCGGCTGTGCGCCCGGCGCGCGCTCGTGCCGGAGCGTGAGAGACACGGAGGACTCCTTCCAGGGGCCGCGACCGCACAGCGGTCAGGCCAGGGCTACGCACGGGGTGTCAGGGCCCGGCGATGGAAGGAATGTGCAGAGGGGGGAGGGGAGCGATCGCCGGGCTCAGGAATGTGCGGCCATGGGGCATCGGCCGCGAAGGGCCATGCACGGGCCTGAGCAGGGGCGTGCGGCCACCGTGCGCAGCGCGTGGGCGCTGGCGAAGTCGGGGGTGGCCGGGGTGCAGGTCATGCGCGCGAGTCTAGTGTGAATCGAATGTCGCACGCGAGCGCGGGGCTGTTTGCGCCGCCCGGCCCACGCGGGCCTGGGCCTGGGCGATCAGCCCTTGCTGCGCCTCGGTGGGCGCCAGGCCTTGCAGGTGCAGGCCGTGCTGCACCCGGTTGCGGTACTGCAGCACGAGCCGGTTGTCCCGCTGCGCCAGGGCCTGGGCGAGCGCCCGGGTGTCCTTGTCCAGCGCGCTGCGCGGGTCGGGCTCGGCGCACTGCGCCCCCGCGCCCGCGCGGCAGAGGCCCCATGCCCGGGCCACGAGCTCGCGGCTCGGGGGCTCCAGGGCGCTGGGGCCGGGCCGTTGTTGTTGTGACTGCTCGCACAGGCCCACGAACGCGTTCAGCGCGGGCCGCAGGCGCTCCAGCCCGTGCAGGGTCTGGTGGCCCGAGAACAGCAGGGCGGTGAACGCCGCCTGCAGCCGGTCGATGAGCAGGAGCGCCCAGGCCGTTCGCGGATCGGCGCCCCCGTGCGCCCAGCGCTCCAGGCAGGCCAGGCCTTCGTCGATCCATTGCGCATGGGCGTCGCCGAGCGGACCCCAGCAGTCGAGCGTGTCGAAGCGCTGCATGAGCGCGGCCACGCCTTCGGGCATGGCGATGTGCGGTGGGGCTCCGGCAGGCCCGGGCACGGGCGGTGCGCCGGACGCCGGGTTCGACCGGGGATCGCAGACGAAGCGCGCGCGCTCGATCTGTGCGCGCGCGATCGGCAGGCACAGGCCAGGGTCGTCGTGGTGGGCCTGCAGCCGCCTGACCGCTTCGTTGAAGGCCTCGACCTCGGTGATCAGGCGCTCGAGCGCCGCCGGCGTCAGTCGCACGCCGAACATCGCGTGCGTGAGCTGGTTGCGCCGCCGCAGCTGGTGCGTGACGTCGGCCAGCCACGCAGGGGGCAGCGGCGGGGGCGGTGACTGCCGCGCCGGCGCGGCCGGGGCCAGGGGCTGGCCATGGCCGGCGCGCGAGGAGGATCGTTTCATGCGAACACGCCGTGGGTGGCGGCCTCAGAAGGGCAAGGGGGTGGGCCAGCGTTCGGCCAGGCGATCGAAAGCCGACCATTGCAGTTGCACGATCCAGCCCGCGACCGGGGCCTGCGGGTGGTCGGACTGGAATCTGCGCAGCGCCAGCACGGCCTGGTCGACACGCGTGTTGTCGTCGAGGGCGCGCTTCAGATCGAGGGCCAGGGCCTGCATCTGGCACGCGGTGTCGAACCCGCCAGGGTGCGGCGTGGACCGCGGGATCGACTGCAGGGCCGCGGCGCTCAGCCGGGGCCGCTTGCCGAGGCTGCTGGTGTGCATGGGTGGCGTGAGGGCCTGTTCGTCGGGCCTGGGCCTGTGCGCGGCGGGGCTGGGCGCATCGAGGGTGCGGTAGGTGGCGCGGGCGCGCAGCCAAGCATCCCGCTCGATCGGTTCGAAGGGGTGCGGGTAGCGCACTTGCGCGCGCTCGCACTGCTGCTTGAACCGGACGAGCAAGCGGTGGGTCTGCTGCCATTGCGCGGCGGTTTTGTCGCAGGTCATCAGGGTGTGCAGCGCCGTGGCCATCGCCTGGTGTTGCGACTCGACACGCCACAACAGGCAATGGGGGTCTCTCAGGCAGTGCTCCAATTCGTACAGGCCGCGTGCGATGTGGTTCACGAGCAGGCGCGCTTCCATGGGCGTGCTGTCGGGCGGGCGGGCCTGAAGCGACCAGGCGTCGTCGTCCAGCGGCTGCGGCGTGCGCGGCGTGGTGAGCAGGTTGCTGAGGTCGGTGGGGCGCTGCGCAGCGGGCGCGGGCTGCTTCGGCGGCGAGTGCGACGGCCGATTCGACGGCGAATTCGACGACGAAGTGCTGGCTTGCTTCGAAAAAGAGAGCGAGACGTGGTTCATGCGTGAGAGGCAGCGGTGGGCGGGGGGTGCGAGCGATGGCACCCTGGCGCCTGAGTGCCTGTGGCGCTGACCGGGTTCCCCCGGGGGCATCCCCAGGGACGAAAAAAAACCGCCGGGGCTCGCGCCGCGGCGGTGTCTGCGCATGGCCCGTGGGCCGGGCAGCGCGGGCTTCGTTCGGGTTTACTTCGAAGCGTTGGTGTTCATGTACTCGGTGGTGACCTTCCAGCGGTTGTCCACCAGCTGCGACACGCGCGTGGCGTTGCTGCCCAGGCGCTTGGTGGGGCTGAAGGTCATCTCGGCGCTGCCGAAGATGTCGGGCGGGATGGTCATGGTGTCCATGGCCTTGATGAAGCTGTCGGTGGTCAGGTTGTTGCCCGCCTTGGTCGCCGCGCGGATGAAGGCGTCCATGGCGCTGTAGCCGTACACCGAGAACACCGTGGGCTCTTCGTTGAATTTGGTCTGGTACTTGGTGGCCCAGAAGCGGATCGGCTGCGAGGCCGAGTCGAGGTAGGGGTGCTGCACCGTCATGGTGGCGTACAGGCCGTTCATGGCGGGGCCGCCGAGCTTGTGGATCAGGTCGGTGTAGGCCGCGCTCGAGCCGATGAAGGTCGGGTTGAAGTTGAGCCGGCGCGCGGTGGCGATGGCGCCGATGGTCTCGCGGATGATGGTGCCCAGCACCACCATGTCGCACTGCTCGGACGCGAGCTTCTGCATCTGCGAGGCGAAGTCGGTGGCGCCGCGCTTGTAGGTGGTCTCGGCCGCCATCGCCATGCCCGCGGCCTTCAGGCCGTCTTCGGCGCCGCGCTTGACTTCCAGGCCGAACTCGTCGTCCTGGTACATGGCGCAGATCTTCTTCGAGCCCTTTTCCTTGGCGAGCATGGGCACGGCCACGCGCATCTGGTCGTAGTAGGTGGCGGCGAAGCTGTACTTGAGCTTGTGGAAGGGCTCGTACATCTCGCGCGCGGCCGTCACGGGGAAGAAGTTGATGACGTTCTTCTGGAACTGCACCGGCATGGCGGCCATGTTCTGCGCCGTGCCGATGTGGCCGATCATGGCGAAGATCTTGTCCTGGTTGACCAGCTTCTGCGCCGCGAGCACCGCGTTGCGCGGGTCGTACTTGGAGTCTTCGACGATGAGCTTGATCTTGCGGCCGTTGAGGCCGCCCTGCTCGTTGGCTTCGTCGACGCGCAGCATCATGCCCAGGCGCACCTGCTTGCCGAAGCCCGCGATCGGGCCCGAGAGGTCTTGAATGGAGCCGAGGACGATCTCGTCCTTGCTCACGCCCTGCGTGGCCTGCGCGAGCGCGCCGGTGGCCAGGGGCAGGGTGGCGGTCAGCACGACGGCGGCGCCGATCAGGCCCGATGGAATCTTCTTCATTGCCGATGTCTCCTGAGGTGTGGTCCCCGCGGGGATGATGGGCCGTTTCACCGGCCCGGTGATGCGGAAAAACCCTTCCCGGCGCCGTGCGCCAGGCTCACTGGGTCACGTAGTCCGAGATGACCTTCCAGCGGCCGTCCTGGATCTGCGACAGGCGCACCGCCATGCTGCCGATGCGCTTCTGCGGCGAGTAGGTGAGCTGGGCGGTGCCGAAGATGTCGGGCGGCACGGTCATGCTGTCCATGGCCTTCACGAAGCTGTCGGTGCTGAGGTTGGGGCCGGCCTTGCCCGCGGCGCGCGCGAACAGGTCGATGGCGTTGTAGCCGTACACCGAGAAGACGTTGGGGTCTTCGTTGAACTTGGTCTGGTACTTGTTGGCCCAGAAGCGGATCGGCTGCGAGGCCTCGTCGAGGTAGGGGTGCTGCGTGCCCATGGTGGCGTACAGGCCGTTCATGGCGGGGCCGCCGAGCTTGTGGATCAGGTCGGTGTAGGCGGCCTGCGTGCCGAAGAACACCGGGTTGAAGTCCATCTTGCGCGCGGTCGCGATGGTGCCGATGGTCTCGCGGATGATGGTGCCCAGCACCACGAAGTCGCAGTTGGAGGCCTTCATGCGCGCGACCTGCGAGGCGAAATCGGTGGCGCCGCGCTTGAACGAGGTCTTCTCGACCAGTTGCATGTTCACGGCCTTGAGGCCTTCTTCGGCGCCACGCAGCACCTCGAGGCCGAACTCGTCGTCCTGGTAGATCGCGCAGACGGCCTTGGGCTTCTTCTCTTTCACGATCTGCGGCAGGAACACGCGCACCTGGTCGTAGTAGGGCGTGGCGTTGGCGAACTTGAGGCGGTGCAGCGGCTCGAACATCTCGCGCGCGGCCGTCACGGGCATGAAGTTCACCACGTTCTTCTGGAACTGCACCGGCATGGCGGCCATGTTCTGCGCGGTGCCCAGGTGGGCCACCATGGCGAAGATCTTGTCCTGGTTGACCAGCTTCTGCGCCGCCAGCACGGCGTTGCGCGGGTCATACTTGCTGTCCTCGATCTGCAGCCGCAGCTTGCGGCCATTGATGCCGCCCTGCTCGTTGATCTCGTCCACGCGCAGCAGCATGCCCAGGCGGATCGATTTGCCGAAACCGGCCAGCGGGCCCGAGAGGTCTTGAATCGAGCCGAGGACGATCTCGTCCTTGCTCACGCCCTGCTGCGGCTGGGCCAGGGCGGCGCCGGCGGCGAGGGTGAGCGCGAGGGCGGTCAGGGTGTGGCGAAGGGGCATGGAAGGGGACTCCGGTGGGACCGCGTCAGCGGTACATGGCTTCGATCTGTTCGGCGTACTTCTGCTGCACCAGCTTGCGCTTGAGCTTCATGGTGGGCGTGAGCTCTTCGTCTTCGGCGCTGAGCTGGGTGTCGAGCAGCCAGAACTTCTTGACCTGCTCGACGCGCGCGAACTTCTTGTTGGCCGCGTCGATCACGTCCTGGATCAGCTGCTGCACCTCGGGCGCGCGCGTGAGGCTGGCGTAGTTGGAGAACGGGATGTCGTTGTCCTGCGCGAATTTCTCGACGTTCTCCTGGTCGATCATGATGATCACCGTGAGGTACTTGCGCTGGTCGCCGATGACCACCGCGTCGGTGATGTAGGGCGAGAACTTGAGCTCGTTCTCGAACTCGCTGGGCGTGATGTTCTTGCCGCCCGCGGTGATGATGATGTCCTTCATGCGGTCGGTGATGCGGAAGAAGCCGTCTTCGTCGACCGTGCCCACGTCGCCGGTGTGCAGCCAGCCGTCGGCGTCGAGCGTCTCGGCGGTTTTCTCGGGCAGGTTCAGGTAGCCCATGAACACGTTGGGCCCGCGCACCAGGATCTCGCCCGTGGCGGGGTCGAGACGCACCTCGTTGTACTGGGCCGCGGGGCCGATGCTGCCGGGCTTGATGCGCTCGGCCGGGATGCCGGTGGACGCGCCGCAGGTCTCGGTCATGCCCCAGACCTCGAGCATGGGCACGCCCAGCGCGAGGTACCAGCGCACCAGGTCGGGCGAAATGGGCGCCGCGCCCGTGACGAGGAAGCGCGAGCGGTGGATGCCGATGAGCTTGCGCACGTTGTCCAGCGCGAGCAGCCGCGCGAGCTTGAACTGCAGCTTCAGGCTCTCGGGCACGGTCTCGCCCTTGAGCACGAGGTCGGCCACGCGCTGCCCCACGCCGATGGCCCAGGCGTAGGTGGCCTGCTGCACCGGACCGGCTTCCTTGAGCGCGATCATCACGCCCGAGTAGAACTTCTCCCACACGCGCGGCACGGCGGTGAACACCGTGGGCGCGATCTCGCGCACGTTCTCGGG
This sequence comes from Hydrogenophaga crocea, assembly GCF_011388215.1. Taxonomy (NCBI): domain Bacteria; kingdom Pseudomonadati; phylum Pseudomonadota; class Betaproteobacteria; order Burkholderiales; family Comamonadaceae; genus Hydrogenophaga; species Hydrogenophaga crocea. Next base: position 2,731,116 of record NZ_CP049989.1, on the reverse strand, counting down.
CACGGTCTCGGGGTTCTCGACGAAGTTGAGCTTGGCGCCGGTGTAGAGCGAGAAGTACTCGCCGCCCATGCGCTCGGCGATGTGGCACAGCGGCAGGAAGCACATGCACTCGTCGTTCTGGTCGCGCGAGATCAGCGTGTTGTAGCCGCGCACGGTGTAGACCAGGCCCTTGTGCGAATGCATGGCCCCCTTGGGCTTGCCGGTGGTGCCCGAGGTGTAGACCAGGATCGCCAGGTCTTCGGGCTTCACGCCGGCCACGCGCTGCTCCAGCTCGCCCGCATGCGCCTTCAGGTGCTCGCGACCCAGCGCGCGCAGCGCGTCCAGGCTCATCACCTGCTCGTCGTGGAACTCGCGCAGGCCGTCCATGTCGACCACCACGATCTTGCGCAGCAGCGGCAGGCGATCGCGCACCTCGAGCGCCTTGTCGAGCTGCTCGTCGTCTTCCACGAACAGCACCGTGGTGCGCGAGTCTTCGCACAGGTAGTGCACCTGCTCGGCCGCGTCGGTGGGGTAGATGCCGTTGGCCACGCCGCCCGCGCTCAGCACCGCGAGGTCGGCCAGCACCCATTCGATGGTGGTGTTCGACAGGATGGACGCGGTCTCGCGCGGCGCGAAGCCCAGCGCCATCAGGCCGTGTGCGATCTCGCGCACCGCGGCGCCGGTCTGGTCCCAGGTCCAGCTGCGCCAGATGCCGAAGTCCTTCTGACGCATCCACACGTGGGGGCCGCGCGCCTTCACGCCGTTCCAGAACATCGCGGGAATGGTTTCGCCATCGAGCACCACGCGGGTCTCGGGTTGGATGTGAGAGAGGTCCCAGAGGTTGCTCATGCCTTATCTCCAGTTCTTCTTTTTCTTCCAGCGCCGGTCGGCCCGCACGCCCTGTTCCTTCATGCCGAGGTAGAACTCCTTGATGTCGTCTTTCTCGCGCAGGCGGGCGCAGGTGTCTTCCATCACGATGCGGCCGTTCTCGAGCACATAGCCGTAGTCGGACGCGTTGAGCGCCATGTTGGCGTTCTGCTCGACCAGCAGGATGGTGGTGCCGCGCTCGCGGTTGATGCGCACCACGATCTCGAAGATCTCCTTGGTGAGCTTGGGCGACAGGCCCAGGCTGGGCTCGTCGAGCAGGATCAGGTCGGGGTTGGCCATGAGCGCGCGGCTGATCGCGAGCATCTGCTGCTGGCCGCCCGAGAGCAGGCCGGCGTCCTGCGCGGCGCGCTCCTTCAGGATGGGGAAGTAGGCGAACACGGCTTCCATGTCGCGCGCCACGCCGTCGCGGTCCTTGCGGGTGTAGGCGCCCATGAGCAGGTTGTCGCGCACGCTCAGCAGCGGGAACACCTCGCGCCCCTCGGGCACGTGCAGCAGGCCCTGCTGCACGATCTGCGCCGGGTCTTGCGCGGTGATGTTCTCGCCCTTGAACTCCACCGTGCCCTTGCGCGGATCGATGATGCCGCTGATGGTCTTGAGGATGGTGGTCTTGCCCGCGCCGTTGCTGCCCAGCACGGTGGCGATCTCGCCGCGGCGCACCTGCAGGCTGACGCCGCGGATGGCCTTGATCGGGCCGTAGGCGCTCTCCACGTTGGAGAGCTTGAGAACGGGCGCGTCGGAAGTGGGCACGCTCATGCGGACACCTTGGCGTTTTCGCGGCGCAGGCTGGACACGTCGTCCACGCTGCCCAGGTAGGCCTCGATCACGCCCGGGTGGCTTTGCACCTCGGCCGGCGTGCCGGTGGCGAGCTCGGTGCCCATGCTCATGGCGAGCACGCGGTCGGACACCTTGGAGACCAGGCTCATGTCGTGCTCGACCATCAGCACCGTGATGCCGAGCTCGTTCTTGATGTCGGTGATCCAGAAGGCCATGTCCTCGGTCTCTTCCACGTTCAGGCCCGAGGAGGGCTCGTCGAGCAGCAGCAGCCGCGGCTCGGTGCACAGGGCGCGCGCGAGCTCGACCACCTTGCGCACGCCGTAGGGCAGGCCGGCGACCATGCTCTCGCGGTGGTGCTGCAGGTCGAGCAGGTCGATCACGTGCTCGACGCGCTCGCGCGCCTCGATCTCGGCCGCGCGCGTCTTGCGCGTGAAGAAGATCTCGCTCCACAGGCCGGTCTTGCGGTGCGTGTGGCGCCCGATCAGCAGGTTCTGCAGCACGGTGGCGTGCTCGAACAGCTCGATGTTCTGGAAGGTGCGCGCGATGCCCAGGCCCGCGATCGCGTGCGGCGGCTGGTCGGTGAGCCGCAGCGCGCCGTTCGGGCCCGCGTAGTCGATGCTGCCGGTGGTGGGCGTGTAGATGCGGCTGATGAGGTTGAACACCGTGGTCTTGCCCGCGCCGTTGGGGCCGATCAGGGTGAAGACCTCGCCCTTCTTCACGTCGAAGCTCACGTTGTTGACCGCGAGCACGCCGCCGAAGCGCACGCTGAGGTTCTTCGCCGAGAGCAGGGTGTCGTCGTTCATGGTGCTGCTCATTTCAGGCGGTCCGATTTCTGGAACGACTTCTGCCGCTTGAACATGCCCTTGCGGTAGAACGGGAAGAGCTGGAAGTAGGTGCGCACCTTGAGCCATCGGCCGTACAGGCCCATGGGCTCGAACAGCACGAAGGCGATCAGCACCAGGCCGTAGACCGTGCCCTGCAGGCCCGCGGCCTGGCCGATGGCGTCGGGCAGGTAGTCCTTGCCGAGCGCGATGAGCTGCGGCATCACGATCAGGAAGATCGCGCCCAGGAAGGCGCCGTGGATCGAGCCCAGGCCGCCGATCACCACCATCAGCAGCAGGTCGATCGACTGGATGATGGAGAACTGCTCGGGCGAGAGGAACTGGATCTTGTGCGCGTAGAGCGCGCCGCCCAGGCCCGCGAGCGCGGCCGAGAGCGCGAACGACAGCGTCTTGTAGCGCGCCAGGTGGATGCCCATGCTCTGTGCCGAGATCTCCGAGTCGCGGATGGCCACGAAGGCGCGGCCGGTGGGCGAGCGCATGAGGTTCACGATGGCCAGCGTGCTCGCCACGCACACCACCAGGCACAGGAAGTAGAAGCTCTGCGTGGTGTCGAGCGCCCAGCCGAAGAGCTGCGGGTAGTTGACCATCAGGCCCTTGTTGCCCCCGGTCACCGATTCCCAGCGCGCCAGGCCCTCTTCGACGATGAAGCCGAAGGCCAGCGTGGCCATGCCCAGGTAGATGCCCTTCACGCGCAGCGCGGGCAGACCCACCACCACGCCCACGGCCGCGGCCAGCAGGCCCGCGCAGACCAGCGCGATGGGAAAGGGCACGCCCGCGTTCACCAGCGCGGCCTGGGTGTACGCGCCCACGCCGAGGAAGGCGGCGTGGCCGAGCGAGAACAGGCCCGTGAAGCCCGCGAGCAGCATGAGCCCCAGGCCCACGATGCCGTAGATCAGCACGAAGGTGAGCTGCGCGAGCCAGTACTCGTCGATGGCCCAGGGCGCCACCGCCAGGAACAGGCACAGCAGGCCGTACCAGAACACGTGGCCGCCGTGCTTGGCGAGGCGGATGTCCTGGTCGTAATTCGTCTTGAAGAGAAAGCGCATGGGATCGGCCTCAGACTTTCTTGCGCAGCTTTTCGCCGAACAGCCCGTTGGGCTTGAGCACCAGCATCAGCAGCACCACGATGTAGGGCGCGATGTCCTTGAAGCCTTCGGGCAGGTAGAAGCCGGCCACCGCCTCGACGATGCCGATGATCAGCCCGCCCACGATGGCGCCGGGCAGGCTGCCGAAGCCGCCCACCACCGCGGCCGGAAAGGCCTTGAGGCCGATGAAGCCCATGTTGGCGTGCACGAAGGTGATGGGCGCGAGCAGCAGGCCCGCGATCGCCGCCACGCCCGCGGCCAGGCCCCACACCAGGCCGTTGAGCCGCTTCACGGGAATGCCCATGTAATAGGCCGCGAGCTGGTTCTGCGACGCCGCCTGCATGGCGATGCCGAGCTTGCTGTAGCGGAACATGGCGAACAGCAGCGCGCACAGCAGCGCGGTGGCGCCGATCACCACGATCTGCTCGGCCGAGATCACGAGCGCGCCGAGGTTGAGCACCTGGCCCGCGTAGGGCACGGGCAGGGTGTGCGTTTCGGTGCCGATGTTGGGGATCATGGTGATCAGCCCGCGCAGCGTGTAGCCCACGCCGATGGTGAGCATGACGATGGAGAAGGCAGGCTGGCCCAGGATGGGGCGGATCACCAGGCGTTCGAGCGCGATGCCGAACGCGGCCATGCCCAGGATCGCCGCGATCACCGACAGCCAGAACGGAAAGCCCAGCAGGGTCATGGTGAGCAGGCCGCCGAAGGCGCCCACCATCATGAGATCGCCCTGCGCGAAGCTCACCGTTTCGGTGGCCTTGTAGATGAGCACGAAGCCCAGCGCGATGAGGCCGTAGATGCACCCCTGCGCCGCCCCGCTGATCAGCAGTTGCAGCAGTTGCACGAAGCTGTCTCCTGTCGTTGTGTTCCCGGGCTTGTTGGCGGCACTGCTGCAACGATGGGAGCAAGGCCACGTGCCCGGGTGCCGGGATTTATAGCTGTCGTGCCCGGGACTGCCGCTAGGGGTTGTCCCCCATCGGGAGTCGCGCACGCGCCATGAAGATGGCGTGCATGAAAACCGTGCGCATCGGCGCGGGCCTGGGTTTCTACGGAGACGCCTGGGAGCCCATCGCCGCTTCCATCGAACGCGGCGGCGTGCAGTTCATCGCGAGCGATCACCTCGCCGAACTCACGCTGGCCATCCTGCAGAAAGACCGCCAGCGCGACCCGGCCCTGGGCTATGCGCGCGACGTGGTGCCGCTGCTGCTGCGTCTGTGGCCGCTGATGCAGCGCCACGGCGTGCGCTTCGTGTGCAACGCGGGCGGCCTCAACCCGCAGGGCGCGGCGCAGGCCGTGCTCGCGGCCTTCGCGGCCAAGGGCCTGAAGGCGCGCATCGCGGTGGTCACGGGCGACGACGTGCTGCCGCGGCTGCAGGGCGACGCGGCCGACTTCCCCCATTTGTTCAGCGGCGCACCGGTTCAGGGCGTGCGCGAGCGCCTGGTGTTCGCCAATGCCTACCTGGGCGCGGCGCCCATCGTGCAGGCGCTGGACGCGGGCGCGCAGATCGTGATCACCGGCCGCGTGGCCGACGCCGCGCTGTTCCTCGCGCCCGCGGTGCACGCGCTGGGCTGGACGCTGCAGGGCGCGACCGCCGCGCGCGACCTCGACCGGCTCGCGCAGGGCCTCACCGTGGGCCATCTGCTCGAGTGCTCGGGCCAGGGCAGCGGTGGCAACTTCGGCGCGCAAGGCCACTGGCAGACCATTCCCGATCTGGCGCACATCGGCTACCCGATCGCCGAGGTGGCGGAAGACGGCAGCGCGCTCATCACCAAGGCGCCGGGAACGGGCGGGCGCATCAACTTCGACACCGTGCGCCAGCAGCTGCTCTACGAGGTGCACGACCCGCACGCGTACCACAGCCCCGACGTGGTGCTCGACATGGGCGGCATCCGGCTCGACGACCTGGGGCAGGACCGCGTGCAGCTCACGGGCGCGCGCGGCCGCGCGCCGGGCGAGCGGCTCAAGGTGGTGGCGGGCTACCGCGACGGCTACAAGGCCGAGGTCACCTGGGGTTTCTCCTGGCCCGATGCCTGGGACAAGTCGCAGCAGGCGCAGGCCACCATCCGCACGCTGCTGCAGGAGCGGCGCGTGCCGCACGACGAGCTCTACGTGGAGCACCCGGGCCTGAACTCGGCCCATGGCCCGCTGGCGCCGCTGCCCGCGGCGGACGCGCTCAACCAGCTCAACGAGGTGTGGACGCGGCTGGTGCTGCGCACGCCCGAGAAGGCGGCGGCCGAGGGCTTCGGCCGCCTGTTCCCGTGGATGGGCCTGAGCGGCCCGGCCTACACCTGCGGCTTCACCGGCCTGCACAACGTGAGCGAGCTGCTGGGCATCTGGCCCACGCTGGTGGACCGGGGCGCGGTGGAGGCGGGCGTGACGGTGGAATTGATGGGAGCGCCCTCATGAGCCGCATCCGCGTCCCCCTCGCGCGTCTGGCCCACGCGCGCAGCGGCGACAAGGCCGATTGGGTCGACTTCGGCCTGTTCGCGTGGAACGCCGCGGGCTACGCCATCCTCGAGCGCGAGGTCACGGCCGAGCGCGTGCGCGCGCACTTCGCGCCCTGGCTGCCCGGCGAGGTGAACGCCTGGCCGCTGCCCAACATCCTTGCGCTCAAGTTCGTGCTCAAGGGCGCGCTGCAGGGCGGCGGCGCGCGCAACCTGCGGCTGGACAACCTGGGCAAGGCCATGGCCGCGGCGCTGCTGCGGCTGGAGATCGAGGTCGATGCGGCCGAACTCGACGCCGCGCTCAACGCGCCCCGCGTGGGCTGGTGGGGCGAGGCATGAGCAACGTCCGCATCGAACGCATGGACGACATCCATGTCGTCACCCTCGACCGTCCCGCCGTGCGCAACGCGGTCGACAGCGACACCGCGCGCGAGCTGCACGCGGCCTTTCTCGCCTTCGAGGACGACCCGCTCGCGCGCGTGGCCGTGTTCCACGGCGCGCACGGCCATTTCTGCGCCGGCTGGGACCTGCAGTTCGGCGCGCGTGCCGCGCAGGGCGGGCAGGGCGGCGCACTGGCCGACCTCGACTTCGACAGCGCCGACGCGCGCGCGATCGGGCCCATGGGCCCGTCGCGGCTGCGCCTGTCCAAGCCCGTGATCGCGGCCGTGAGCGGCGCGGCCGTGGCCGGCGGCATGGAGCTCGCGCTCTGGTGCGACCTGCGCGTGATGGAAGACGACGCCTATTTCGGCGTCTACTGCCGCCGCTTCGGCGTGCCGCTGATCGACGGCGGCACCGTGCGCCTGCCGCGCCTGATCGGCATGGGCCATGCGATGGACCTGATCCTCACCGGCCGCAAGGTCGAGGCCGCCGAGGCGCTGCAGATGGGCCTGGCCAACCGCGTGGTGCCGCGCGGCCAGGCGCGCGAGGCCGCGATCGCGCTCGCGCGCCAGCTTGCGGCCTTTCCGCAGGCCACCATGCGCGCCGACCGCGAAAGCGCCCACGCGCAGTGGGACCTGCCGCTGGGCGAAGCGCTGCAGCAGGAATGGCAGCGCGGCAAGGCGCGCAATCCCGATGCGCTCGACGGCGCGCAGCGCTTCGCCGCGGGCGAGGGCCGGCACGGTCGGTTCTGAGCCGCGCGGCGCGATTGGCCCCGTGGCCGGCGCGGTGTCTGCCTAGCATCGCGCCATGGCTGTTTCCGTTTCTGCCCCCGTTCACGACGTGCTGGTGCTGCAGCACACCCTCGAAGACCACCCCGCCTACCTCGGCCAGTGGCTGGACGCGCAGGGCGCCGACTGGCAGGTGTTCTGCACCGAGGCCGGCCAGGCCTACCCCGCGAGCGTGGCGCCCTACCGCGCGCTCGCGGTGCTGGGCGGCGAATGGAGCGCCAACGACGAGCGCCCCAGCCTGCGCCAGGCCGAGGCCCTGATCCGCGAGGCCGAGGCGCTCGGCGTGCCCGTGCTCGGCCACTGCCTGGGCGGCCAGCTCATGGCGCGCGCCTTCGGCGGCCGCGTGGCGCGGCTGCCGCAGCCCGAAGTGGGCTGGCTGCCCATCACGCTGCACGACACGCCCGCCGCGCGCGCCTGGTTCGGCGGGCTGCGCCAGGCCACCGTGTACCAATGGCACTACGACGGCTTCGTGGGCCTGCCCGCGGGCGCCGAGTGGCTGGCTTCGTCGCCCGCGTGCCCGCACCAGGCCTTCGCGCTCGGCATCCACCTGGCCATGCAGTTCCATGTGGAGATCACGCCGCCCAAGATCGCCGACTGGCTGGCCGCGCCCGGCGCCGTCTACCCCGGCGCGATCGCGCGCCACCCCGATTCGGTGCAGCCGCCCGAGGCCATGCGCGCGGCCACCGCGCGCCACCAGGCCGGCAGCGAGGCGCTGGCCGACGCGATCTACGCGGCCTGGCGCGCGCGCTGGCGGCGCTGAGCCCGCCGGGCCGGGACCACAATCGCGCCATGCCGCCGTTTGCACCCCGCTGGAGCCGCCGCGCCTGGTTGCAGGCCGCGGGCGGGCTCGCGGCCTGGCCCGCGCTGGGAAGCACGCAGGCCCAGGCCCAGGGTCCAGCGCCGGCCGCGCTGCCCACGCACTGGCCCGAGGCCCCGGCGCGCGAGGCCCTGGCCCTGCTGGCCGCGGCCGGCGAGCACGGCCTGGACCCGGCCGACTACGGCACCGACGCGCTCGCGCAGCGCCTGCCCGCGGCGCTGGCCGCGCCCGAGGGGCCCGAGGCCGCGGCTTTCGCGCGCGCGCTCAACGCCGCGATGCTGCGGCTGCTGCACGACCTGGCTTTCGGCCGCATCGACCCGCGGCAGATCCACCACCGCTTCAGCGTGGCGCCGCGCGAGGGCTTCGACCCCACCCAGGCGCTCGCGGCCGCGCTGGCCCGCGGCCGGCCGGCCGATGCGGTGCGCGCCGCGCTGCCGCCGCTGCCCTTCTACGGCCAGTTGCAGGGTGTGCTGGCGGGCCTGCGCGCGCTGGGCGATCCGCCCGCGTGGGCGCAGCCGCTGCCCGCGCTGCCGCGCCCCGCCGGCGCGCGCCAGCCCAAGCTGGAGCCGGGCGCCGCCTGGCCCGGCCTGCCGCTGCTCGCCCAGCGCCTGGTGCTGCTGGGCGACCTGCCCGCCTCCGCGCCGGTGCCGGCGCGGCTCGAAGGACCGCTGCTGGACGCGCTCAAGGCCTTCCAGGCGCGCCACGGCCTTGCGCCCGACGGCGTGATCGGCGCCGGCACGCGCGCCGCGCTCGAGGTGCCACCCGCGGCGCGCGCACGCCAGGTCGCGCTCACCCTGGAGCGGCTGCGCTGGACGCCGCTGTTCCTCGGCCCGCGCATGATCGTGGTCAACATTCCCGAGTTCGTGCTGCGCGCCTACGAGGTGGTGGACGGTCGCATCGCGGTGCGCCTGCAGATGCGCGTGATCGTGGGCGAGGCGCTCGACCACGAAACCCCGCTGTTCGACGAGCGCCTGCGCAGCATCGAGTTCAGCCCGTTCTGGAACGTGCCGCCCTCGATCGCGCGCGCCGAGCTGGTGCCGCGGCTGCGCCGCGACCCGGGCCACTGGGCACGCCAGGGCTTCGAGTTCGTGACCGGCGACGGCCGGGTCGAGACCGCCCTGAGCCCGGCCGGGCTCGACGCGGTGCTGGCGGGGCGCTCACGCATCCGCCAGCGCCCGGGCCCGGCCAACGCGCTGGGCGACATCAAGTTCGTATTCCCCAACCGCGACAACATCTACCTGCACCACACGCCCTCGGTGGGCCTGTTCGCGCGCGAGCGGCGCGATTTCAGCCACGGCTGCATCCGCGTGGAAGACCCGGTGGGCCTGGCCCGCTTCGTCATGGACGGCATGCCCGGCTGGGACGAAGACCGCATCCGCGCGCAGATGGCGGCCGGCACATCCACCCACGTGGCCCTGCGCGAACCGCTGCCGGTGCTGATCGCCTACGCCACGGCGCTGGTCGCCCAGGGCCGCCCGCGCTTCCTGCCGGACGTGTATGGTCTGGACGCGCGGCTTCAGGCCGCGCTCGACGCCCGCCCCCGAACCCCGCCCGAGACCGCCCGATGAAGCACAGCCCACCGCGCACTGCCACCCGCCGCCACGTGTTGCGCACCGGCCTCGGTGCGGGCCTGGCCGTTCCGCTGCTCGCGCTGCCCGGGCGCGTGTGGGCCGCGCCGGCGCGCGAGCTCGCGCTCGACCACCTGCACACCCACGAACAGATCGATGTGGTGTACGCGCGCGGTGACGCCTACCTGCCCGAGGCCCTGGGCCGGCTCGACCATTTCCTGCGCGACCATTACTCGGGTGCGGTGGGCCACATCGCCCCCGGCCTGCACGACCTGCTGCACGCGCTGCGCCGCGTGCTCGCCACCGACCGGCCCTACCAGGTGATCTCGGGCTACCGCTCGCCGGCCACCAACGCCCACCTCAAGGCCACGCGCGGCGGCGGCGTGGCCACGCGCAGCCTGCACATGGACGGGCTCGCGATCGACGTGCGCGTGGCCGGTGTGCCGCTGGCCGACCTGCGCGACGCCGCCTGGTCGCTGCAGGCCGGCGGCGTGGGTTACTACCCGCGCGAGCAGTTCGTGCACGTGGACATCGGCCGCGTGCGGCGCTGGGGCGGTTGACGCCGGGGCCGGCTCAATCCGGCGCTTTCCACTCCGCCCGCGCCTCGTCGGGAATCGGCCGGGGCCGGCCTTCGCGGTCGATCGCCACGTAGGTGAGGCTGGCCTCGGTGACCTTCACGTACTGGCCCTGCGCCGAAAAGCGCTCGGCGAACACCTCGACCATCACCGTGATCGAGGTGCGCCCGATGCGCGTGACGTGCGAATAAAAGCTCAGGATGTCGCCCACGCGCACCGGCTGCTTGAAGACGAACTGGTTCACCGCCACCGTGGCCATGCGCCCGCGCACGTAGCGCGCCGGCAGCACGGCGCCGGCCAGGTCGACCTGGGCCATGACCCAGCCGCCGAAGATGTCGCCATTGGCGTTGCAGTCGGCCGGCATGGGGATCACCTTGAGCACCAGCTCACGGTGGTCGGACGGCAGCGCGGGCAATGGCGCGTTGGCGGCACTTGAATTGGGGGGCATGGGCACAATCTCCGGTAACCCGCGAATTCTCCCGCATGCGCCCCGACAACCCCACCCAAGGCCGCGTGGCCCTGCCCCACGCCACCGCCCCCGGCGAAGCCGCGCCCGCGCGCCGCTCCGACTGGGCCACCCTCCAGCGTCTGCTGCCCTACCTGTGGGACTACAAGTGGCGCGTGCTCGCCGCGCTCGCGTTCATGGTGGGCGCCAAGGTGGCCAACGTGGGCGTGCCGGTGCTGCTCAAGCAGCTGGTCGACGCCATGAGCATCAAGCCCGGCAGCGCCGAGTCGCTGCTGGTGGTGCCGGTGGCGCTGCTGATCGCCTACGGCGCGCTGCGCCTGTGCACCAGCCTGTTCACCGAGCTGCGCGAGCTGGTGTTCGCCAAGGCCACCGAGGGCGCCACGCGCCGCATCGCGCTCGAAGTGTTCGGCCACCTGCACGGCCTGAGCCTGCGCTTTCACCTCGAACGCCAGACCGGCGGCATGACGCGCGACATCGAGCGCGGCACGCGCGGCGTGCAGTCGCTGATCTCGTACTCGCTCTACAGCATCGTGCCCACGCTGATCGAGGTGCTGCTGGTGCTCACGCTGCTGGGCACGCAGTTCGACATGGGCTATGCCTGGATCACGCTGGGTGCGTTGGTGCTGTACGTGGCCTTCACCGTGACCGTGACCGAGTGGCGCACGCAGTTTCGCCGCCGCATGAACGAGCTCGAGTCGACCAGCCAGAGCAAGGCCATCGATTCGCTGCTGAACTACGAGACGGTCAAGTACTTCAACAACGAGGCCTTCGAGGCGCGGCGCTACGACGAGTCGCTGCAGAAGCTGCGCCGCGCGCGCCTGCTGAGCCAGCAGACGCTGTCCATGCTCAACGCGGGGCAACAGCTCATCATTGCGGTGGCGCTGGTGCTCATGCTCTGGCGCGCCACGCAGGGCGTGGCGGCGGGCACGCTCACGCTGGGCGATCTGGTGATGGTCAACGCCTTCATGATCCAGCTCTACATCCCGCTGGGCTTTCTGGGCGTGCTCTACCGCGAGATCAAGCAGAGCCTGACCGACCTCGACAAGATGTTCGTGCTGCTCGAGAAAGACCGCGAGATCGCCGACGCGCCGGGCGCGTTGCCCCTCGCGCTCGACGGCCCGCCCACCATCCGTTTCGAGAACGTGCGCTTCTCGTACGAGCCCGCGCGCGAGATCCTGCACGGCATCCACTTCGAGATTCCCGCGGGCAAGACGGTGGCGGTGGTGGGGCCCTCGGGTTCGGGCAAGAGCACGCTGGCGCGCCTGCTCTACCGCTTCTACGACGTCACGAACCATGACGAGGGCGGCCGCATCACCATCAACGGCCAGGACATCGCGCAGGTCACGCAGGGCAGCGTGCGCGCGGCCATCGGCATCGTGCCGCAGGACACGGTGCTGTTCAACGACACCATCGAATACAACATCCTCTACGGCCGGCCCGAGGCCGGCCACGAGGCCGCGGTGGCCGCCGCGCGCGCGGCGCACATCCACGGTTTCATCGAGCGGCTGCCCCAGGGCTACCAGACCCTGGTCGGCGAGCGCGGCCTCAAGCTCTCGGGCGGCGAGAAGCAGCGCGTGGCGATCGCGCGCACCCTGCTCAAGAACCCGCCGGTGATGATCTTCGACGAGGCCACGAGCGCGCTCGACTCGGCCAACGAACGCGCGATCCAGGCCGAGCTGCGCAGCGCGGCCGCCAACAAGACCACGCTGGTGATCGCGCACCGCCTGTCCACCGTGGTCGACGCGCACGAGATCCTGGTGCTCGAACACGGCCACATCGTCGAGCGCGGCTCGCACGCGCAGCTGCTGCAGCAGGGCGGCGCCTACGCGCGCATGTGGGCACTGCAGCAAAGCGGCACCGACACATAATCCGCGTCCTATGGAAACCAAGTGGCTTGAAGACTTCGTGAGCCTGGCCGAGACGCGCAGCTTCAGCCGTTCGGCGCAACTGCGGCACGTGACCCAGCCGGCCTTCTCGCGCCGCATCCAGTCGCTCGAGGCCTGGGCCGGCACCGACCTGGTGGACCGCTCGTCCTACCCCACGCGGCTCACGCCCGCGGGCCAGACCCTGCACGAACAGGCGCTCGAGATCCTGCAGGCACTCAACGGCACGCGGCTCATGCTGCGCGCGCACACCGCGGCCGCGCAGGACGTGATCGAGTTCGCCGTGCCGCACACCCTGGCCTTCACCTTCTTCCCGCAATGGCTCTCGGGCCTGCGCGAAGCCGTCGGCCCCGTGAAGAGCCGGCTGATCGCGCTCAACGTGCACGACGCCGTGATGCGCCTGGTGGAAGGCAGTTGCGACCTGCTGATCGCCTACCACCACGCGGCGCAGCCGATCCAGCTCGACCCCGCGCGCTACGAGATGCTGCCGCTGGGCAGCGAGCAGCTCGCGCCCTACGTGAAGCCCAACGCCCAGGGCGCGCCGATGTACGCGCTGCCGCCGGCCAATGGCCTGCCTCAGCCCTACCTGGGCTATGCGCCGGGCGCCTACCTGGGCCGCGTGGTCGAGCACCTGCTCAAAGACTCGCCGCTGGCCGCACAGCTCGACCGCGTGTACGAGACCGACATGGCCGAGGGCCTGAAGGCCATGGCGCTCGAAGGCCACGGCATCGCCTTCCTGCCTTCGAGCGCGGTGCGCAACGAGCTCGCCGCGCGCCGCCTCGTGCCCGCGGCCGACGGCCTGCAGCTCACGTTGGACATCCGCCTGTACCGCGCCCGGCCGCTCGACGCGAACAAGGGCAAGCGCGCGGTGGCCAGCTTCTGGAACCGCCTGAGCGACCTGCTGGCGACCAAGGGCTGAAATGCCGCCAATGCGGTAGCGACCTGGCGGCGCAGGCTGCCTAAGGTGCGGCCCTCTGGGAGGTGCCGCCATGTCCGCCGTCAAAACGCTGCGTGTCTGGATCCGTATCGCGGGCATTGCCTGCGTGTTCGCCGCCCTGGGCGTGGCGCTGAGCGCACGCGCCGAGACCCTGCCCTCGGGCCCGGTGATCGACCGGCTGCGGGCCGAGGGCCGCATCGTGATCGCGCACCGCAGCGCCTCGGTGCCGTTCTCCTACCTCGGGCCCGATGGCCGGCCCATCGGCTACGCGCTCGATCTGTGCGAGCGGCTGGTGCAGGCGCTGCGCCAGCGGCTCGCGTTGCCCGAGCTCGCCGTGGTGCACCGCCTCGTGAGCCCGGCCGACCGCCTGGACGTGATCGCGCAGGGCCAGGCCCAGCTCGAATGCGGCTCCACCACCAACAACGCCGAGCGGCGCCAGCGCGTGGCTTTTACCATCCCGCACTACATCACCGGCGCGCGCCTGCTGGTGCGCGCCGAAAGCCCGATCGACCGCATCGACCACCCGGCGCTGCTGCGCGTGGTGTCCACGCGCAACACCACGCCGCTGGCCGCGGTGCGGCGCATCAAGGCCATGCGCAACCTGCCGCTGGACATCGCCGAGGCCGACGATCACGAGCAGGCGCTGCGCCAGGTGGAGCGCGGCGAGGCCCAGGCCTTCGTGATGGACGATGTGCTGCTGTTCGGCCTGATCGCGCAGCGGCCCGATCCGCGCGCGCTCGCGGTGCGCGGGCGCTTCCTCACCACCGAGCCGCTGGCCATCATGCTGCCGCCCGGCGATCCGGCCTTCAAGGCCATCGTCGACGGCGAGATGCGGCGACTGATCCTGGGCCACGAGATCGAGGCCATCTACCGGCGCTGGTTCGAGCAGCCGATTCCGCCGCACGGCCAGGCGCTGAACCTGCCCATGAGCTACCTGCTGCGCGACAGCTGGAAGTACCCCAGCGACCAGGTGCCCTGAGCGGGCGGGGCGGCGCGGGCTGCGACAATCCGGGCCCATGAGCGCGACCACCCCCGACACCCTCACCCTCACCCGGCCCGACGACTGGCACCTGCACGTGCGCGACGGCAACGCCCTGCAGACCGTGGTGCCGCACACCGCGGCCCAGTTCGGGCGCGCGATCATCATGCCCAACCTCAAGCCGCCGGTGACCACCGCCGCGCAGGCCAGCGCCTACCGCGAGCGCATCCTCGCCGCCGTGCCCGCGGGCATGGCCTTCGAGCCGCTCATGACGCTCTACCTCACCGACAACCTGCCCGCCGACGAGATCGCGCGCGCCAAGGCGGCCGGCGTGGTGGCGCTCAAGCTCTACCCCGCCGGCGCCACCACCAACAGCGACGCCGGCGTGACCGACATCCGCAAGACCTACCAGACCCTGGAAGCCATGCAGCGCGAGGGCGTGCTGCTGCTGGTGCACGGCGAGGTCACTTCGAGCGACATCGACCTGTTCGACCGCGAGGCCGTGTTCATCGATCAGGTGCTGATCCCGCTGCGCCGCGACTTCCCCGAGCTCAAGATCGTGATGGAGCACATCACCACGAAGGAAGCCGCGCAGTACGTGGCCGAGGCGGGCGCGCACACCGCGGCCACCATCACCGCGCACCACCTGCTGTTCAACCGCAACGCCATCTTCCAGGGCGGCATCCGGCCGCACTACTACTGCCTGCCGGTGCTCAAGCGCGAAACGCACCGCCTCGCGCTGGTGCAGGCGGCCACCGGCGGCAGCGACCGCTTCTTCCTGGGCACCGACAGCGCGCCGCACCCGGCGCACCTGAAGGAACATGCCACGGGCTGCGCGGGCTGCTACACCGCGCACGCCGCGATCGAGCTCTACGCCGAGGCCTTCGAGGCCGCGAACGCGCTCGACAAGCTCGAAGCCTTCGCCAGCTTCCACGGCCCCGACTTCTACGGCCTGCCGCGCAACACCGGCAGCGTGACGCTGCGCCGCGAGAGCTGGACACCGCCCGAGTCCTTCGCGTTCGGCGAGGCCGAGCTCAAGCCGCTGCGCGCGGGCGAAGCGCTGCGCTGGAGGCTGGTGGCCTGAACCCGATGGTGCTGGACTGGGCGGCCCCGTGGTTCGCGCCCGTGGCCGAGGCCGGCCGTGCGGTGCAGGCCGCGCGGGCCGCGGGCCTGTCGCTGCCCGAGGCGCTCAACGCCGCCGCGCCCGGCCCGCTGCGCGCCGTGCCGCAGGCCGAACTGCCCGAGGGCGTGGCCTACGAGGCCTTCATCGGCGAGACCGGCCGCGTGCCCACGCGCGAGAACCTGCACGACGGCTTCAACGGCCTGATCTGGCACCGTTTTCCGCTCGCCAAGCGCCGCCTCAACCGCTTGCAGGCCGAGGCCATCGCAGCGCAGGGCGTGGGCGCGGTGCGCGGCCCCCTGCGCGATGCGATCACGCTGTTCGACGAGAACGCCGCGCTGCTGCAGGCGCCGCCTGCCCTGTGGGACGCGCTGCGCGCGCGCGACTGGCAGCGCCTGTTCGTGAGCGAGCGCGCGCTCTGGTCAGGGGCGCGGCTGGTGCTGTTCGGGCATGCGCTGCTGGAAAAGCTCGCGCAGCCCTACAAGTCGATCACCGCGCACGTGTTCACCGAAGCCGTGCCCGGCGCGCTGGGCACCGACCTCGCCGCGTGGGACGGCTGGCTGGCCGAGCGGCTGCGGCCCGAGGCCCTGGCGTGCAAGCCCTTCACGCCCCTGCCCGTGCTGGGCGTACCGGGCTGGTGGCCGCCCAATGAAAGCGCGGATTTCTACGCCGATGCGCAGGTGTTTCGCGCGCCGCGGCGGGCATGAATCCCGCTTGAAAAAACGCACCGCCGGCCCCACGTGCGGCCTCGGTATCATCCGCTGCCCCGCCAGGGCGGCGGGAACCTGATGGCCCGAAACGGGTCAGTGCGCTGCCGGCCAGCACGGGCCGGCGCCTAACGGAGCATCCATGAAACGCATCCTGCTGTTCGTCCTGACCAACGTCGCCGTGATGGCGGTGTTGCTCATCACCACGCGCATCCTCGGCGTGGACCGTTTCCTCACGGCCAACGGCCTGAACATGACGGCCCTGGCCGGTTTCTCGCTGGTGATGGGTTTCGGCGGCGCGATCATCTCGCTGCTCATCAGCAAGCCCATGGCCAAGTTCAGCACCGGGGCGCGCGTGATCAATCCGCCGCAGAACGCCGACGAGGCCTGGATCGTGGCGACGGTGCAGAAATTCGCCGACAAGGCCGGCATCGGCATGCCCGAGGTGGCGATCTTCGAAGGCGCGCCGAACGCCTTCGCCACCGGCGCTTTCAAGAACAGCGCGCTCGTGGCCGTGTCCACCGGCCTGCTGCAGAACATGACGCGCGAAGAGGTCGAGGCCGTGATCGGCCATGAGGTGGCGCACATCGCCAACGGCGACATGGTCACCATGACGCTGATCCAGGGCGTGATGAACACCTTCGTGGTGTTCCTGTCGCGCATCATCGGCTACGCGGTCGACAGCTTCCTGCGCCGCGGCAGCGACAACAACTCGGGCCCCGGCATCGGCTACATGGTGACCACCATCGTGATGGACATCGTGCTGGGCTTCCTGGCCGCGATCATCGTGGCCTGGTTCAGCCGCCAGCGCGAGTTCCGCGCCGACGCGGGCGCCGCCCAGCTCATGGGCCGCAAGCAGCCCATGATCAACGCGCTGGCCCGCCTGGGCGGCCTCGAGCCCGGCGAGCTGCCCAAGACCATGCAGGCGCTGGGCATCACGGGTGGCCTGGGCAAGCTGTTCAGCACCCACCCGCCGATCGAAGAACGCATCGCGGCGCTGCAGCAGAACTGAGGCGCACCGCCCATGCAAAAGGCCACCCTCGGGTGGCCTTTTTGCTGGACGCCGCGGTTTCAGCGGCGGTACTCGAAATCCGGGCGGCGGTAGCCCGGCGGGTAGCGGTCCGGGTAGCGGTCGTTCCATTCGTGGCGCGGGCGCCAGCCCGGGGCAGGGTGGTAGCGCTGGCCGCCGATGATCACGACCTCGGTCGAGATGTTCGAGTAGCCGCTCGGGTAGGTGTCGTACACCACGGCCGGCGCGACGGGCGTTTCGTAGCGCACCTGCGGGCGGGTCGGGTAGATCGGCGCAGGGGCGGCGGGCAGGGCGTCCACCGGGGCCACGTTCAGGCGCACGTAGCGGCCCGGGTCCTGCGCCATCTGGGTGCGGTACTGGCGGCCCGCGTACTCGTAGAGCACGTCGTAGGCCACGGTGCGCGGTTCGTAGAAGGTCTGCGTGCTGCAGTTGCGCACGATCTCGGTCTGCGCCGGGCCCGCCCCTTCGATGCGGTTGCCCAGGATGGCACCGCCGATCAGGCCGATGGCCGTGGCCGCGGCGCGGCCACCACCGTCGCCGATGGCATTGCCCGCGGCGCCGCCCGCGATCGCCCCCAGCACGGCGCCCGCGCCCGACTTGGCGCCCGGCCGGGTCACCTGCTGGTCGGTGCAGACGTTTTGCGGCACGGCCACCTGCTGGATGATGGGCGTGCTGCTGATGACGCGACCCTGCTCTTCCTGGGCGTGGGCCATGCCGGTGGCGGTGGCCGCAACGGCCACCAGGGGAAGCCAGCGAAGCGATCTCGGGGTGTTCACGGAAGACTCCTGGGAGTAAGGGGGAGACTGGATGCTGCGCCCGGCGTGTCAAGCCGGGGTGCCGACCTTGTCACTATTTGTAAGGCGCCCGACGGGCGGCAGGCCCAGCGCGTCGCAGGCCAGGGCCTCGGCCACCTTCAAACCGTCGACACCCGCCGACAGGATGCCGCCCGCATAGCCCGCGCCTTCGCCGGCCGGGTACAGGCCGCGCGTGTTCAGGCTCTGGAAGTCGTCGCCGCGCGTGATGCGCAGCGGCGACGAGGTGCGGGTCTCGACCGCGGTGAGCAGGGCGTCGGGCAGGTCGTAGCCGCGGATCTGGCGGCCGAACACGGGCAACGCCTCGCGCATGGCCTCGACCGCGTAGGCGGGCAGCACGCGCGCGAGGTCGGTGAGGTGTATGCCCGGCCGGTACGAGGGCTCGACCTCGCCGAGCGCGGTCGACGGCGTGGCGGCGAGGAAATCGCCCAGGCGCTGCGCGGGCGCGCTGTAGTCGCCGCCGCCTTCCACGAAGGCACGGCTTTCGAGCTGGCGCTGCAGTACCACACCGGCCAGCGGGTGGTGGCGGCCCTGGGCGCGCAGGGCCTGGGCCTGCTGCGCGTAGCGCGTGCCGTCGGTCTCGCCGAAGGCGGCGGTCCACAAGGGCAGGTCCTGCGGAAAGGTCTGCGGGTAGTCGGCGGGGTCGATGCCCACCACCAGGCCCGAGTTGGCGTTGCGTTCGGCGCGCGAGTACTGGCTCATGCCGTTGGTGACCACGCGGCCCGGCTCGGACGTGGCGGCCACCACGGTGCCGCCCGGGCACATGCAGAAGCTGTAGACGGCGCGGCCGTTCTGCGCGTGGTGCACGAGCTTGTAGTCGGCCGCGCCGAGCAGCGGGTGGCCGGCGTGGCGGCCCCAGCGCGCGCGGTCGATCAGGCTTTGCGGGTGTTCGATGCGCACGCCCACCGAGAACGGCTTGGCTTCGAGGAACACCCCCGCGTCCCAGAGCCAGGCGAAGGTGTCGCGCGAGCTGTGGCCGAGCGAGAGCACCACGCGCTGCGCGGGCAGTTCGCTGGCGGTGCCGGTCGCGAGGTCGGCCACGCGCAGCCCGGTCAGGCGCAGGCCCGCGCCATCGGGCACGGTCTGCACGCCCACCACCTGCTGCTGGAAGCGGATCTCGCCGCCGAGCGACAGGATCTTCTCGCGCATGGCCTCGACCACCTTCACGAGCTTGAAGGTGCCGATGTGGGGGTGCGCTTCGTAGAGGATCTCGCTCGGCGCGCCGGCCTCGACGAAGGCGCGCATGACCTTGCGGCCGAAGAAGCGCGGGTCCTTGATCTGGCTGTAAAGCTTGCCGTCGGAGAACAGGCCCGCGCCGCCTTCGCCGAACTGCACGTTGCTCTGCGGGTCGAGCCGGCGCTTGCGCCACAGGCCCCAGGTGTCCTTGGTGCGCTCGCGCACCGGCTTGCCGCGTTCGAGCACGATGGGGCGCAGGCCCATTTCGGCGAGCGCGAGCGCGGCGAACAGGCCGCAGGGACCCAGGCCCACCACCACCGGGCGTTCGCCCTCGGCGCTGCCGAAGCCGGCCGGTGCGTGGCCGGGCGCGCGCCAGGCCATGTCGGGCGTGGCGCGCACGTGCGGGTGGCGTGCGTGCTGCGCGAGCAGCGCCGCCTCTTGCGCGGGGTCGCGCAGCGTGAGGTCGACGATGTAGACCGCGAGCAGTTCGGCCTTGCGCGCGTCGAAGCTGCGCTTGAAAACCTGGAGGTCGGCGATGTCGGCCGGGGCGATGCCCAGCACCTGCGCGGCGAGCGCGGTGAGCGCGGCAACGGGGTGGGGCGCGGGCGCGCGGTCGGCCTCGGTTTCGGCCGGGGCGTCGGCCGCGCGGCGTTCATCGAACGGCACCTCGGCCAGGGGGAGCTTGAGCTCGGCGATGCGGATCATGGTCGTGGGGCTTGTGGTGATCAAGCAGGACGAAAGCGCGCATTGTCCTCGCACCGGCCGGTGAGGCGTCTGAAAATAACCCGGGTGAAATTAAAAAACCCGGGTAGAATCGCCCGCCATGACAGCCTGCACCGCTTTTCTCGGACACCGCCGCGTGGCCTTCGGCCCCGGCGACGAGGTCGCCCGTACGCTGGCCACGCTCGACCTGTCGGGCGGCGGCCTGCTGGTGTTCGACGACGCCACCGGCGAGCAGCGCGACTACCCGTTCGCGCCCCAGGCTGCCGCGCCTGGCCCCGCCGCTTCGGCCTCTGCGGCCCCTGGCGTGGGCCGTCCGCGCCTGGGGGTGGTCGCGCGCGAAGTGACGCTGCTGCCGCGCCACTGGGCCTGGCTGGCGCAGCAGCCGGGCGGAGCGTCGGCCGCGCTGCGCCGGCTGGTGGACGAGGCGCGCCGCAGCCATGCCGAGCGCGATTCGCGCCGCGCGGCCACGGAACGCGCCTACCGCTTCATGAGCGCCATCGCGGGCGCCCTGCCGGGCTTCGAAGAGGCCACGCGCGCCCTGTTCGCGCACGACGGCGAGGCCTTCGCCCGGCGCATCGAGTCCTGGCCGCCCGACGTGCGCGCCCATGCCGCCTGGCTCGCACGCGACGCGTTCGCGCCCACCGACACCGATTCCTCCCGAGGCGATTCATGACACCCCAAGCCCACCGCCCCCTCTGGCGGGTCTACCTTGTGTTCCTCGTGCCCATGGTGTTGTCCAACATCCTGCAGGGCCTGTCGGGCACGCTCAACGGCATCTTCATCGGCCAGCTGCTGGGCACGCACGCGCTGGCCGCGGTGTCGGGCATGTTCCCCATCGTGTTCTTCTTCATCTCGCTGGTGATCGGCATCGGTGCCGGCGCCTCGGTGCTGATCGGCCAGGCCTGGGGCGCGGGCGAGCCGCACAAGGTCAAGCAGATCGCGGGCACGGCGCTGGTGCTGGGGGCGCTCATCGGGCTGCTGGCGGCGGCGCTGGGCGGCGTGTTCGCGCGCCCCGCCATGGTGGCGCTGGGCACGCCCGCCGACGTGCTCGACGACGCGGTGTCGTACGCCCGCGTGATGCTGCTCATCATGCCGCTGCTGCTGGTGTTCATCCTGTTCACGCAATTGCTGCGCGGCGTGAGCGACACGGTGTCGCCGCTGCTGGCGCTGCTGCTGTCCACCGGCCTGGGCCTGGTGCTCACGCCCGCGCTGATCCAGGGCTGGCTGGGTCTGCCGCCGCTGGGCATCCGCAGCGCGGCCTATGCCGGCCTCGTGTCGTACGCGGTGGCGCTGGCCTTTCTGGCCTGGCGCCTGAAGCGGCTGCACAGCGTGATGGCTTTCGACCGCGCGATGCTGCTGGCGTTGCGGCTGGACCGCGAGATCCTGGGCAAGGTGATGCGCATCGGCCTGCCCACGGGCGTGCAGATGGTGGTGATCTCCGCGTCCGAGCTCGTGATCCTCACGCTGGTGAACGCCCATGGCTCGCAGGCCACGGCGGCCTATGGCGCGGTGACGCAGGTGGTGAACTACGTGCAGTTCCCTGCGCTGTCCATCGCCATCACCACGTCCATCCTGGCCGCGCAGTCGATCGGCGCGGGCCATACCGAGCGGCTGGGCGCCATCCTGCGCACGGGGCTGTGGCTCAACGCGGCGCTCACGGGTTCGCTGGTGCTGCTGGGCTATGCGCTGTCGCACCACCTGCTGGGGCTGTTCCTCACCCAGCCCGAGGTGCGCCAGCAGGCCGAGCACCTGCTGCACATCATGCTGTGGAGCATCCTGGTGTTCGGCTTCCAGGCCATCGTGGGCGGCTTGATGCGCGCCAGCGGCGTGGTGCTGGTGCCGATGGCGATCTCGGTGTTCTGCATTCTGGGCGTGCAGTTGCCCGCGGCCTGGTGGCTCGATCTGCGCCTGGGGCTCGAAGGCGTGTGGATCGCCTTTCCCGTGGCCTACCTGTGCATGCTGGCCTTGCAGACCTCGTACTACCGCCTGGTCTGGCGGCACCGCCGGATCGAGCGGCTGGTGTGACGCGGGTCGCGGCGATAATCGCGGCGTGAAGCGCGCCAGACCGCCGCTGGCACAAGACCCGAAAGGGTGTGCTGGAGGAACGTCCGGACTGCACAGGGCAGCGTAGGAGGTAACACCTCTCCACCGACCAGCCGCCGGGTTCGCCCGGCGGCCCTAAGGTGAGGATCAGAGCAACAGAGACGAGTCGGCCCGGGGCGACCCGGGCCGGGTGAAACGGGCAATCTCTACGCGCAGCAACACCAAATAGGCCAGCGTCGATGTGGCTCCGCGGAGCTGGCGGGTAGGTGGCATCGAGCCGGGTGGGCGACCCCCGGCCCAGAAGAATGGCGGTCACGGTCGGGGCGACCCGGCCGCACAGAATCCGGCTTATCGGCGCGCTTCACACTTTTGCGCCAGGCACTCCCGCCCGCGGGAACGGCGATTGCCGATGGGCAGCCCCGGCCCCCGGGGCCCGTTCCATCCATCCACAGGAGTGCCCATGAATCCCCTTTGCAGAACCCTGCTGTCTTCGCTGCTCGTGGCCGGTGTGTGCGGCGCCGCTCACGCACAGCCCACCGACTCGAAGTGGTACGGCGAGATCGGCCTGTCGCAACTCAACATCAAGGCCGAGGACGGCCCGCTGAGCGCCAAGGCGCGCCCTGGCCTGCTCACCGGCACCATCGGCTACCAGTGGCTGCCCAACCTCGCGGTCGAGGGCTTCGTGGCCGGCGGCGTGTCGAAAGACGAAATCAAGCTCAACGGGGTGAACACCGGCATCGACGCCAAGATCCCGAGCGCCTATGGCGTCTTCTTCAAACCGGGCATCCGCCTGGGTGAGCGCGTGGAGTTGTTCGGCCGCGTGGGCTATGCGCGCACCAAGCTGCAGCTGTCGGCCGGGGGCATCAACGTCGACGAAACCGGCGACGACGTGGCCTACGGCCTCGGCCTCAACGTGCACCTGAGCCGGCAGTCGTACCTGCAGGCGAACTGGATGAACTACCACGACAGCGACAACATCAAGGTCGAAGGCGTGGGTCTGGTCTACGGCCGGCGCTTCTGACCCGTGTTCAGAGATTGAAGCCGCCGAGCGCGCGGATGCGCTCCACGTGCGCGAGCAGCGAGCGGCGTGCCACGGGCCACAGGCGCTCGGGCACGTCGTCGTAGGCCAGCGGCACCCAGTCGTCGAGGCCGCCGTCGGGGCGCAACTGCATGGCGCGCGCGATCTTGGCCTCGCGCGCGAGGCGGTGGGCCTTGAGCTGGTCGATCGCACGGCGCGCGCCGCCTTCGACCGGGGCCGAGAGGTTGTCGGGCGTGCGCCGCAGGTCGCCCAGCACGTGGCCGTGCGCGGGCAGGATGAAGTCGATGCCGTGCGTGTCGCACAGCGCGGCCAGGCGGTCGAGCGAATCGAGGTAGGCCGCCATGTTGCCGTCGGGCGGGTCGATCACCGTGGTGCTGCCGTTGAGGATGTGGTCGCCCGAGAACAGCAGGCCGTCTTCGAGCAGCACGAGGCACAGGTGGTTGGCGGCGTGGCCCGGCGTGTGCACGGCCATGAGCGTGTGCGTGGTGCCCGCGGCGTCGCGCAGCACCAGCCGCTCGCCGTCGGCGAGTTCGCGGTCGGGCGTGAAGCGGCTGTTCTCGCGCGCCGTGGGCGCGCTGGCCAGGCCGAGCACGGGCGGCCGCGGTCGCCCGGCCTTCTCGCAGAGTTGCTGCAGGCGCTTGGCGCCGGGCGAGTGGTCGGGGTGCGAATGGGTGCAGACGATGGCGCGCAGGTCGGCGCCCACGGCGCGCCACAGGCGCTCGATGTGCTCGGGCTCGTCGGGGCCCGGGTCGATCGCGATGTAGCCCGTGCCCGGGTCGCCCACGAGGTAGCTGTTGGTTCCGGGGCCGGTCATCACGCCGCTGTTGGGCGCGGTCAGGCGCTGCACCTGCCGCAGCAGCGGCACCGGCTGCTCGTGCTGCCAGTCCAGCGGGTGCACGATCTGGCCGTCGGGGCAGACCAGCGCGAGTTCGCCGAACGGCGGCTCGTGCTCCATGTGGCGCGATTCGCGGCCATGGATCAGGCCCGCGCGCGGGCAGCTCGTCCACAGGGGCTCGTCGTGCGCGGCGCAGGCCTTGAGCACCTCGTCCACCGTGACGTGGGCCTGCAGCCGCTCGAGCGTGCGGATGGTGGGGAAGATGATGAAGAAGCGGCCCTCGGCGTGACGCGCGAGCGCGTCGGCCGGGCGCACCCAGATCGGCTCGAACTGCTCGCTCTCGTCGGCCACGGGCTCCTGGCCCTCGGGCATGCGCGCGACCAGAAAGGGCACGTCGAAGCGGCGCGAGAGGTCGCGGTCGGTGATCCAGTGCGCCAGCACGAAGACCTCGTCGGCCGCGAGCCGCAGGCCGCGCGCGCGGCACTGCGGCGCGAACGGGGCCTTGCGGTCGAGCGCGTCGATGTCGTCGCCATTGGCCCAGCGGCCATCGGCACGGCGCGCGAGCAGCACGCCCAGCTCCTCGAAGCTTTCGCGGATGGCCGCGATGGCCTGGGTGAGCCGCAGATCGGTCTGCGTCGGCCGGCGCGAAGCCACGCCGAAGGCCTGGGCGTCGGCGGCGTCGATGCCGCCGCCCGGGAACACGTAGGCGCCGGGCGCAAAACTGGCCGACATCGAGCGGCGCGTCATCAGCACCTCGACGCCCTGGGGGCCGTCGCGCAGCAGCAGCACGGTGGCGGCGGGACGCAGGGGCGCGATGGTGCGCGGCGGGTGCAGGAGTTGGGTGGGGCGGACCATGGCGGCGATTGTGGGGGAGGGCGGTGCGGTCTTGCGTCGTGCAGGTGTCAGGCCGGCGGGGCTCGGCGGATAATCGCGGCCATATGCAGATCCGCTTCACCAAGATGCAAGGTGCGGGCAACGACTTCGTCGTGCTCGACGAGACGCACGGTCTGCTCGGCCTGAGCGCGGCGCAGTACCGCTTCCTCGCCGACCGGCATTTCGGTGTCGGCGCCGATCAGATCCTCTCCGTGCGGCCCGCGCCCGCGCCTGGGCTCGACTTCGAGTACGTGATCCACAACGCCGACGGCGGTGAGGTGGAGCACTGCGGCAACGGCGCGCGCTGCTTCGTGCGCTACGTGCACGACCAGGGCCTGAGCGAACGCAACCCGCTGCGAGTGAAGGTCAAGAAGGGCGTGATCGAACTCAAGCGCCTGGCCGATGGCCGCGTCACCGTCGACATGGGCCCGCCCGTGTTCGCGCTGGCCGACGTGCCCTTCAATGCCAGCGGGCTCAAGCCCGAGCGCCTCAACGGCTTCGAGCGCTGGCCGCTCACGCTGCCCTACGCGGGCGAAGTGCCGGTGGCCGTGCTGTCCATGGGCAACCCGCACGCGGTGCTGCGGGTCGACGACGTGGACGACGCGCCCGTGGCGGGCTGGGGCCCGCTGATCGAAGTCCACGAGCGCTTTCCGCAGCGCGTGAACGCGGGCTTCCTGCAGGTGGTGGACCGCACCACCGTGAAACTGCGGGTCTACGAACGCGGTGCGGGCGAGACCCTGGCCTGCGGCACCGGCGCCTGCGCCGCGGTGGTCGCGGGCATCCGCCTGGGCTGGCTCGACGAGCGCGTGGACGTGCACACGCGCGGCGGGCTGCTCACCATCGAATGGAAGGCCTCCGACGGCCTCGACGCCCCTGTCTTCATGACCGGCCCGGCCACGCCCGTGTTCAACGGCGTGATCGAGGTCCCCGACCACCTGAGCTGAACCCCTCACCCCCTTCACCATGACCCAGCCGATCCCGCCGATCACCGAGGACGACATCGCCCAGTACCTGGCCAACAGCCCCGACTTCTTCGAGCGCCACGCCGGCCTGCTGGCCGAGGTGCAGCTCACCAGCCCGCACGGCGGGCGCGCGGTGAGCCTGCAGGAGCGCCAGGCCGAGATGCTGCGCGAGAAGATCAAGGGCCTGGAGCTCAAGGCCGCCGAAATGGTGCGCCACGGCAAGGAGAACACCGCCATCGCCGACAAGCTGCAGCGCTGGACGCGCGAGCTGCTGATGGTTCGCGAGGCGCGCGAGGTGCCGCTGGTGGTGGCGGTCGAGCTCGCGAGCCAGTTCATGGTGCCGCAGGTGGCGATCAAGGTCTGGGGCGTGGCCGATGCCTTCGCGGGCGAGGCCTATGCGCAGGGCGCGAGCGAGGACGTGCGCGCCTTCGCGTCCTCGCTCACCGCGCCGTACTGCGGCAACAACCCGGGTCTGGAAGCCGCGCAGTGGCTGGCCGACCCCTCGGCCGCGGCCTCGCTGGCACTGATTCCGCTGCGCGCGGGCGCGGCGCCGCAGGCCTTCGGCCTGCTGGTGCTGGCCTCGGCCGACCCGCAGCGTTTCGCGCCCGACATGGGCACGGACTTCCTCGAACGCATCGGCGAGCTCGCGAGCGCCGCGCTCGCGCGCCTGCGGCCCGTGGTGCCCGCCGCCACCGAATGAACGCCGCCGGCCCGCTGCGCACCGACGACGACGCGGGCCTGGTCGCGGCCTACCTCGAACACGTGCGCGTGGGCAAACGGCTGGCCGAGCGCACCGTGGCGCTCTACACCGAAGACCTGCGCAAGCTCGCGGGTTTCGCGCGCGAGGCCGGCGTGGCGCTGCCGCAGGTGCAGATGCACCACGTGCGGCGCTGGATCGCGCAGATGCACAGTGGCGGCCGCAGCCCGCGCGGCATCGCGCTCGTGCTCTCGGGCTGGCGCGGCTTCTACACCTGGCTCGCGCGCCAGGGCATCACGCAGCACCACCCGGTGCGCGATGTGCGCGCGCCCAAGGCCGGCAAGCCGCTGCCCAAGGCGCTCGCGGTCGACGACGCGGTGCGCCTGGCCGAACACACGCAGGCCGACGACCATCCCGGCCTCGAAGCGCGCGACGCCTGCATCACCGAGCTGCTCTACGGCTGCGGCCTGCGCATCGGCGAGCTCGTGGGTCTCGACGTGGCGGCCAGCGCCAGCGCGCGCGGCTGGATCGACCTCGACGCGGGCGAAGCCCATGTGCTGGGCAAGGGCTGCAAGCGGCGCAGCGTGCCCGTGGGCCGCGCTGCGCTCGCGGCCCTGCGCCGCTGGCTCGAGGCCCGCACCGCCTGGGCGGGCGGCGATGCGGCGCTGTTCATTGGTCAGCGCGGCCAGCGCCTGACGCCGCAGCACATCCGCGTGCGCCTCAAGCGCCGCTCGCTGCAGGCCGGCCTGACCACCCCGGTGCATCCGCACATGCTGCGCCACTCGTTCGCCAGCCACGTGCTGCAGTCCAGCGGCGACCTGCGCGCGGTGCAGGAGTTGCTGGGCCACGCCAACATCGGCACCACCCAGGTCTACACGCGGCTCGACTTCCAGCACCTCGCGCAGGTGTACGACGCGGCCCACCCGCGCGCGCGCGGCGGCCCGGGCAAGTCCTGAGCGGCACGCGCCCGCTTTTGCTTTTCCTTGTCACCCTTTTCCGGAGATCCCATGTCCCGTCTGTTGCTCACCCTGAAGTCCGCGCTGTTCGCGCTCGCCGTGGCGCTGGCCGCGCCGGCCCAGGCACAGTCCGCGGCGCCGGCGGCCGAGCCGGCCATCAAGACCGTCTACCACATGAGCGAAGGCATTGCCCAGGCCACGCGCGGCCTGGGCAACATCCGCAACCACCTGGCGGCCGACCCGAAGGCCAAGATCGTGGTGGTCACGCACGGCGCGGGCATCGACTTCCTGCTGCAGGGCGCGGTCAATGCGAACAACCAGCCCTTCGCGGGCGCCATCGCCGACCTCGCCAACAAGGGCGTGGAGTTCCGCGTGTGCAACAACACCCTGGTGTCGCGCAACATCGACCCGTCCAAGGTGGTGATGGAGGCCTCGGTGGTGCCCTCGGGCGTGGCCGAGGTGGCCCGCCTGCAGGCGCGCGAAGGCTTTACCTACCTGCGTCCGTGAAGACCATCCGCCTCAAGCCCGGCAAGGAGCGCTCGCTGCTGCGCCGCCATCCCTGGGTGTTCGATGGCGCGGTGGCCAAGGGCAGCGCCGACCCGGGCGAGACCGTGCGTGTGGACGATGCCGAGGGCCGCTTCCTGGCCTGGGGCGCGTGCTCGCCGGCCTCGAAGATCCGCGTGCGCGCCTGGAGCTTCGAGCAGGCCCAGCGCATCGACGCGGCCTTTTTCCGCGAGCGCCTGCGCGCGGCCATCGCGCTGCGCGAGCGCCTGGCCGTGGCCAGCGACGGCGTGCGCCTGGTGCACGCCGAGGCCGACGGCCTGCCCGGGCTGGTGGTGGACCGCTACGGCGACACCCTGGTCGCGCAGTTCGGCGCCGCGGGCGTGGAGCGCTGGAAGGGCGTGATCGCCGACGCGCTGCTCGAGCTCACCGGGCTGTCGCGCCTGTACGAGCGCAGCGACACCAGCAGCCGCCAGCTCGAAGGCCTGCCCGAGGCCACGGGCTGGCTGCGCGGCGGCGGCGACACCGCCCTGGTGCTCCAGGAACATGGCTGGAAGCTCGGCCTCGACGTGGCGCTGGGCCACAAGACCGGCTACTACCTCGACCAGCGCGACAACCGCGGCCTGTGCCGCGAGCTCGTGCAGCGCTACGGCCTGGCCGAGGTGCTCAACTGCTACAGCTACACCGGCGGCTTCACCGTGGCCGCG
Source organism: Hydrogenophaga crocea (assembly GCF_011388215.1). NCBI lineage: Bacteria > Pseudomonadati > Pseudomonadota > Betaproteobacteria > Burkholderiales > Comamonadaceae > Hydrogenophaga > Hydrogenophaga crocea. The sequence continues at coordinate 2,702,529 of NZ_CP049989.1, read as the reverse complement.
CTCGCAGGCGGCGCGCAGCGCGTGGTGTCGGTCGATTCCTCGGGCCCGGCGCTGCAGCAGGCCGCGGCCAACGTGGCGCTCAACGGCCTCGACGCGGCGCGCTGCGAATGGCTCGACGCCGACGTGAACGCCACGCTGCGCCGCTTCGTCGAGCAAGGCCGCCAGTTCGACGCCATCGTGCTCGACCCGCCCAAGCTCGCGCCCACCGCGGCGCATGCCGAACGCGCCGCGCGCGCCTACAAGGACATCAACCGCCTGGGCTTCAAGCTGCTCAAGCCCGGCGGCCTGCTGCTCACGTTTTCGTGCTCGGGCGGCGTGGGCGTGGAGTTGTTCCACAAGATCGTGGCCTCGGCCGGGATCGACGCCGGCGTGGACGGCGTGTTCCTGCAGCGCATGGGCGGCGCGCCCGACCACCCCATGACCGTGCAGTTCCCCGAGGGCGAATACCTCAAGGGCCTGGTGGTGATGCGCCGGCCCACCGCCTGAGCGGTTTGCTATCGATACACTGTTGCGTTTTCTGTTCACCCACCCCTGACCGCCCATGGCCCTCATCCCCGCGACCATCCTCACCGGCTTCCTCGGCTCGGGCAAAACCACGCTGCTCAAGCGCGTGCTCACCGAGGCCCACGGCCAGAAGATCGCCGTCGTTGAAAACGAGTTCGGCGAAGAGAACATCGACAACGAGATCCTGGTGGCCGACACCACCGAGAACATCATCCAGATGAGCAACGGCTGCATCTGCTGCACCATCCGCGACGACCTGCGTGCGACGCTGGCCGACCTGGCGCAGAAGAAACGCAAGGGCGAGCTCGATTTCGAGCGGGTGGTGATCGAGACCACCGGCCTGGCCGACCCCGGCCCCGTGGCGCAAACCTTCTTCATGGACGACGAGGTGGCCGAGCAGTACCTGCTCGACGCGATCGTGACCCTGGTGGACGCCAAGCACGCGGCCCAGCAGCTCAACGACCGCCAGGAAGCGCGCCGCCAGGTGGGCTTCGCCGACCAGATCTTCATCAGCAAGGCCGACCTGGTGGGCGCCGAGGAGGTGGACGCGCTGATCCACCGCTTGAAACACATGAACCCGCGCGCGCCCATGCGCACCGCCCACTTCGGCGACGTCGCGATCAAGGAGATCTTCGACCTGCGCGGCTTCAACCTCAATGCCAAGCTCGAGATCGACCCGGACTTCCTCAAGCCCGACGACCACGATCACGACCATGGACACGACCACGGCCATGATCACCACGACCATGACCACGCGCACGGCGAGCACTGCAACCACCCCTCGCACCAGCACGGTCACGGCCATCACCACCACCATGACGACGATGTGAAGAGCTTCGTCTTCCGCGCCGACCGACCCTTCAGCCCCGAGAAGCTCGAAGACTTCCTGGGGGCCATCGTGCAGGTCTACGGTCCGCGCATGCTGCGCTACAAGGGCGTGCTGCACATGGACGGCACCGAGCGCAAGGTGATCTTCCAGGGCGTGCACCAGCTCATGGGCAGCGACCTCGGGCCCGAGTGGGGGCCGGACGAGAAGCGCCAGAGCAAGATGGTGTTCATCGGCATCGACCTGCCGCGCGACATCCTCGAACAAGGCCTCAACCAGGCCTTGCTGTGAAGCGCGCCGGCTCGCCGGTGGGCGGCGTGCCGTGGGGTTTGGCACAACACCCGCACCGTCCTGCGCCATCAAGGCCTTGGCACATCGCTACAATCGCGCGCGCCGAAAGGGCTGGGGGGTCCGTCCGGGGTGTTCACGCCCTGGGCCTGGGTTGGCAAGCGGTATAACAGTGCCCTTGCCGACGCGACTCCGGTCCGAATCGTCGACACCGGTCCACGGGCCGGGGCTTGATGCCCTGTCCGTGCCACGCCCGCCATCCACAGGAGTTCCTTTGTGAAAGCCCCGGCTTCCAAGGCAGCGAAAGCAGGCAAGTCTTCCGCTGCGGCCAAGACGGCCAAAGCGGTGGCGAGCGCGCGCAAGCCGGTCACGAAGGCTCCGCCGGCCAAGACCGCGGCCAAGAAGGCGCCGGTGGCCAAGGCCGCGAAAGCGGCGCCGGCCAAGGCCCCTGCAAAGGCGCCGGCCAAGGCCGCTGCGAAGCCTGTGGCCAAGGCGCCGGCGAAAGCGGCTGCAAAAGCGCCTGCGAAAGCACCGGTCAAGCCCGTGGCCAAGACCGCCGCGAAGCCCGCGCCGAAGACGGCGGTGCCAGTGGCGGCGAAACCGGTGGCGAAGACCGCCGCTCCCGCAGCGGCCAAACCCGTTGCCAAGGCTGCGGTGGCCCGTGCGGCCTCCGAGGCCCAGGCCCTGATCGACAAGGTGGCGGCAACACCCGCTCCCCTGACGACCGTTGCCGTGCCCAAGCCCGCGAGCAAGCGAGAAGTGCGCAAGGCCATGCTCGAACAGATGACCCAGGCGGAGGTGGTGCCCACCCACGCCCCGGACGCCGCCAAGGCGACCTTTACACACACGATTGAGCGAACCGCCATGACGACCCCAGTCCCTGCTTCCCTTCAAAAAGACCCCAAACGGGCCAACAACTGGAAGACCTTGCCGGTCGAACAACTCACCGACCAGGACGTGCTCTCCATGCCCGACGGCGAGTACATGAACGACCAGCAGCTCGCCTTCTTCCGCCTCAAGCTGCAGCGCCTGAAGGCGGACATGCTGGCCAACGCCGGTGAGACCACCGAGCACCTGCGCGAAGACACCGTGGTCGTGCCCGACCCGGCCGACCGCGCCACCATTGAGGAAGAACACGCCCTCGAGCTGCGCACGCGCGACCGCGAGCGCAAGCTGCTCAAGAAGATCGAGCAGGCCATCGCGCGCATCGACTCGGGCGACTACGGCTACTGCGAGGAAACCGGCGAACCCATCGGCGTCGGCCGCCTCATGGCGCGTCCCACCGCCAGCCTGTCGCTTGAAGCGCAGCAGCGCCGCGAGCTCAAGCAGAAGATGTTCGGCGACTGAGTTCTCTCGGCGCCTTTCCCGATTCCCCGACGACTTCTCCATGGCCAAGGACGATTCCAGCGGCGGCTTTCTCTCCAAGGTGGTGAAGTTCGTTCGCCACCCCACCACCAGCTGGGCCGATCTCGACACCCGCCAGGCCGACCGCGAGAGCGAATACAGCAAGGCGGCGCTCAAGGAGATGATCGAGCGCAAGCGCCGCAACGACTTCGTGCGCAAGCGCGAGTTCGACATGCTGCGCAAGATCCGCAGCCGCGAAGGCACGCCCGCCGAAGCGCAGGGCATGCGGCCGTCGTTCTTCCAGAGCAGCATGCCGTCCAAGCCCGACGACCGGGCCATGACGCTCAAGAAGATCGACGAGATCGAAGCCCAGATGTCCATGCAGTGGTGGAAGACCAAGGGCGCCGACTCCATCAACAGCACCGGCTCGGGCGGCAACAGTTCGCAGGCCCCGATCTCGGGCGCTCACAAGCCCAGCGAGCCGCGCCCCATGCCCGCGGTCGACCCCGCGCGCCTGAAGGCGCAGTACGACGTCACCGAGCCCGCGCCGCTGCTCAACCCGGTCAACGGACGCGCCGCACCCGCGCCGGCGCCCGTGGCCGATGCGGCCGCCAAGACGGTGCCCGCGCCGCTCAAGCCATCGTCCACCGCGCGCACCGGCCTGATGGCGCCGCGCGCCAGCGGGCACAGCAGCCACGGCTCCACCTTCTCGGCCTCGCACTTCTACGCGCTCGACGTGCAGGAGATCGTGCAGGACCCTGAGGTGGAGGAGGCCGCGATCCGGTTCGCCAACGGCGACGACGCGGGCGCCGAGCAGGGCCTGCTCGAGGTGCTGGGCGCCGACGGCCCGCGCCCCGCGCAGGAGTCCGATTGGCTGGCGCTGTTCGACCTCTACCGCGCCACCGGCCAGCTCGCCCCGTTCGAGAACCGCGCCGTCGACTTCGCGACGCGCTTCAACCGCTCGGCCCCGCAGTGGTACGACATGCCCGCCGAGGTGGCGCGCGCCGTGGGTCGCACCGAGACGCCCTGGGCCGCCGGCCAGACCCGCGCCATCTGGGTCGCCGAGGCCGAGCTTGACGCCCATGCCATCGGCACGCTGCAGAACGTGCTGTCGCGCGCACGCCAGCCCTGGGTGCTCGACTGGACCCCGCTCACCGCCATGGACCCCAAGGCCGCGCGCGCGCTGCTGGGCCTGGTCACGCTCTGGACGGACCAGGACGTCGATCTGCAGTTCGCCGGCGGCAGCCGCCTGCGCGACCTGCTCAAGAGCATGACGCCCTCGGGCCGCCGCGACGTGGAGCAGCTCTGGTGGGAGCTGCGCATGGCCGTGCTGCGGCTCATGAACCGCGTCGACGAGTTCGAGCTCACCGCGCTCGACTTCTGCGTCACCTACGAGCTCTCGCCCCCGGGCTGGGAGAAGCCGCGCTGCCGCTACCAGTCGGTGCGCGGCGACAACGGCGACGAAAGCCTGCACTCGGTGCTCGGCGAGTCGGTGCTGGAGGCCGCGCCCACCACGGTGTCGGGCGAATCCATCATCGATTCGCCCACGGGCGGCTACAGCCACCTGGGCCTGGTCGAGCTGCTCGGCGAAATCCGCGGCGATGCGCAGGGCACGATCGACATGCTGGAGCTGCGCCTGAACGGCGCCGACGTGCTGATCCTCTCGTGCCGCAACCTGATCCGCGTCGACTTTTCGGCTGCGGGTACGCTGCTCAACTGGGTCACGGGCCACCACGCCGAAGGCCGGCTGGTGCAGTTCGTCGACGTGCACCGCCTGGTCTCGGCCTTCTTCCACGTCGTGGGCATCACCGAATACGCCAAGGTGGTGGTGCGCAACGACTGACCGGCGGCACCCCCGCCGCGCTGCGCGCTACCCCGCAAGGGGCGGCACCGATGGCCGGGCCAAGCCGGTTCCCGGTGTCTCTTGATCGGCTCCCTCGAACCCCCATCTTGTTTTCCATGGAATCCTTTCACGGCACCACCATCGTTTGTGTCCGGCGCGAAACGCCGTCGGGCGTGCAGGTCGCCATCGGCGGCGACGGGCAGGTGACGCTCGGCAACATCGTGATCAAGGGCACGGCGCGCAAGGTGCGCAAGCTGCACCACGACCGCGTGCTCGCGGGCTTCGCGGGCGCCACGGCCGACGCCTTCACGCTGTTCGAGCGCTTCGAGGCCAAGCTCGAAAAGCACCAGGGCCACCTCGCCCGGGCGGCCATCGAACTCACGCGCGACTGGCGCACCGACCGGGTGCTGCGCCGGCTCGAAGCCATGCTGGCCGTGGCCGACAAGACCGCGGCCCTGGTCATTACCGGCAACGGCGACGTGCTTGAACCCGAACACGGCATCGTGGCCATCGGCTCGGGCGGTGCGTATGCGCAGGCCGCGGCCAAGGCGCTGATCGACCACACCGCGCTCAGTGCCGAGCAGGTGGTGCGTCAATCGCTCGCGATCGCGGGCGAGCTGTGCATCTACACCAACATGAACCACACGATCGAGACACTCGACTGACCAGCGCCATGTCGTCCATGACCCCGCAGGAGATCGTCTCCGAACTCGACCGCTTCATCATCGGCCAGCAGGGCGCCAAGCGCGCGGTGGCCATCGCGCTGCGCAACCGCTGGCGCCGCCAGCTCGTGGACGAGAAGCTGCGTCCCGAGATCACGCCCAAGAACATCCTCATGATCGGGCCCACGGGTGTGGGCAAGACCGAGATCGCGCGCCGGCTCGCCAAGCTCGCCGACGCGCCCTTCATCAAGGTCGAGGCCACCAAGTTCACCGAGGTGGGTTATGTGGGCAAGGACGTGGACAGTATCGTGCGCGACCTGGCCGACATCGCGATCAAGCAGATGCGCGAAAGCGAGATGCGCAAGCAGCGTGCACGGGCCGAGAACGCTGCCGAGGAACGCATCCTCGACGCGTTGATCCCGCCGCCGCGCAGCGTGGGCTTCGAGCCGCCGCCACCGGCGCAGGACAGCACCGCGCGCCAGACCTTTCGCAAGAAGCTGCGCCAGGGCGAACTCGATGAGCGCGAGATCGAAATCGAACTCGCCGAGCCGCGCCCGGCCATGGAAATCATGGGCCCGGCGGGCATGGAGGAAATGGCCGAGCAGCTCAAGGGCCTGTTCGGCCAGTTCGGTGCCGGCCGCAAGCAGGTGCGCAAGCTGCGCATCGCCGAGGCCATGAAGCTGCTCATCGACGAAGAAGCGGCCAAGCTCGTCAACGAGGACGACATCAAGACGCGCGCCCTGCACAACGCCGAGCAGAACGGCATCGTGTTCATCGACGAGATCGACAAGGTCACCTCGCGCAGCAGCGAGGGCGGCACCGCCGAGGTGTCGCGCCAGGGCGTGCAACGCGACCTGCTGCCGCTGGTGGAGGGCACCACGGTGTCGACCAAGTACGGCCCGATCAAGACCGACCACATCCTGTTCATCGCGAGCGGCGCGTTCCACCTGTCCAAACCCAGTGACCTGATCCCCGAGCTGCAGGGCCGCTTCCCGATCCGGGTCGAACTGCAATCGCTCTCGGTCGACGATTTCGAGGCCATCCTCACGCAGACCCATGCCTCGCTGGTGCGCCAATACCAGGCCTTGCTGGCCACCGAGGGCGTGAGCCTCGCGTTCACGCCCGACGGCATTCGCCAGCTCGCGCAGATCGCCTGCGAGGTCAACGAACGCACCGAGAACATCGGCGCGCGCCGCTTGTCCACGGTGATGGAGCACCTGCTCGACGAGGTCAGCTTCGATGCCCCAAACCGGCAAGGGCAGACGGTGGCCATCGACGCGGCCTATGTGAATCAACGCCTCGGCGCGCTGAGCCGCGACGAAGACCTGTCGCGCTACATTCTCTGAGGCGTCGGCCGGCGGGCCTCAGGCCGCGTGCACCCGGCTTCGGGTGCCGTCCAGGGCCATGGGCAGGTCGCCGGCCACCGTCACGCGCCGCATGATGCGCATGCGGTCGCCATAGTCGTTGATCGCGTAGTGCTGCGTGGCGCGGTTGTCCCACATGACGAGGTCGCCCGGGGCCCAGCGCCAGCGGATGGTGTTCTCAAGCCGCGTCACATGGGCCTGCAGGATTTCGTAGATGCGGTCCGAATCGTGGGTGTCGCAGTGCACGAAGCGCTGGGCGTAGTGACCCAGCAGCAGGCAGCGCTCGCCGGTTTCGGGGTGCACGCACACCACGGGGTGTTCGCTCTTGATCACCTGTGACGCGTACCGCCGGCGGTACTGGCGAGCGGCCTCGTCGCGCAGCAACTCGACCCGGCTGGCCGCGTAGTCGAAGTCGTTGCCGTGCACCGCCCACAGGCGGTCGGCCATGGCCCGGATCGGCGCGGGCAGGTGGTCGTAGGCCGCGGCGGTGTTGGCCCACACCGTGTCGCCGCCGCGCTGCGGCAGCGTCACCGCCCGCAACATCGAGATCTTCGGCGGGCGCAGCTCGAAGGTGACGTCGGTGTGCCAGGAGTTGGCCCGGCCACCGCGGTGCGAATGCAGCTCGAGGATCGATCCGTCGGCCGGGTCGCCCACCGTCGGGTGGCCCACGATGTCGCCGAATTGCGCCGCGAAATCGCGGTGCGATTCGTCGCTGAGCTGATGCTGGTTGCGAAAGAACACCACCCGGTATTTCAGCAGCATCTGGTGGATGAATCCGATTTCGTCGGCCGACATGTTGTGCCGCACGACCATGCCACGCAATTCCACGCCGAATTCGTCGGAAAACGGCAGGGCATGGTGAATCGATCGGCCCTTGACGTCGCACGCAGACAGTTGTGATTCGGGCAGTTGTGTTTCCATGGGCGGCTCAAGTGGCGCGTTGAAAGGCGAAACGGAGCAGGGTCGCTTCGCAGCGCCCCCGCAGGGCGAACAAGGCCTGCGTCACAGTGCCCTGCGTGGGATGGCTGGACGACTGGCTTTGCAGCAGGCTTGCCAATGCCGCGCCGAGCGCCGCCTGGTAGCGTTCGATGAATTCGTCGGTTTCACCGTCGGGCGGTGAAACCATGAAGGCGCAAAAATCCACATTGGCCACGAAACGGTCCAGTGGGGTGGCCATTTGGGCGCCAGTCGGGTTGAAGAGGAGGGGGAGGAGAATGGCTGAGAGGGATGCCTTTTTGATCATGGATTCGTGACAGCGTTGGGCCTCGATTTCATGGAATTATTGGATTGATCTTAGGCTTGCAAATCGCCCGCTGGCAAACAAAGAGTTGTTATCTGCGACATAACAAGCCGTGAAATCACACCAGCGGTGAGCGGGAGACGCAATGGATCAGCAGCACGACGGCCCCTCGCGGGTACCACCGGGGCCACCCGGTCCGCCAGCGCGCGCCGACATGCTGCGGGGTCGCCTGCTCGCACCCGAGCTGCTGCGCGCTTTTGTGGCCGTGGTCGACTGCGAGGGCCACACCGCCGCGGCCCGCTACCTGCATCGCACCCAGGCCGCCATCAGCCAGCAGATCTCGCGGCTAGAAGACTGCGTGGGAACCGATCTGTTCGAGCACCGCAAGAAGCCCTTGCGGCTTACCGATGCCGGTCGGGTGCTGCTGGGCTACGCGCGCCGCCTGCTCGCGCTCAACCAGGAGGCGATGGCGCAGATGCAGCCGGACATCGTGCGCGGCACCGTGCGCATGGGCGCGACGCACTTCTACGCCACGGCGGTGCTGCCGCCGCTGCTGGCCGAGTTTTCGGCGCTCTACCCGGCCATCCACATCGATCTGCAGGTGGGCATCGCCGGAGAGATGCAGCGCAAGCTCGGCACGGAGTTCGACATCACCATCAACGCTTTCCAGAGCGGCCAGGGCCACGGCGTGCTGCTGCGCCGCGACCCGGTGGTGTGGGCGGTGTCGCGGCGCGCCGATCCGCACCGCAAGACCCCCCTGCCACTGGCGGTGCTGCCATCGGGCTCGCTGCTGCGGCGCTGGGCCGAGGAAGCGCTGACCGCCGCGGGCAGGCCCTGGGTGGTGGTGCAGGAGAGCGCCAGCGTGGAGGTGCTCAAGGCCTCGGTGCTGGCCGGGCTCGCGGTGGGCGTGTTCCAGAAGGCCTCCGTCGGCCACCTCGCGGGCCTGCGCTTGCTGACGCCCGACGAGGGCTTTGCGCCGCTGCCGCTGTCCGAGATGTGGCTGGAGCGCGCCGATCGCGAGCTGCCGCGGGCGGCGATGTGCCTGTACGGCTTTCTGCGCGAGCAGTTGCCACCCTGGGACCTGCCGCTGGCCTCGCCGATCGGGCCGGGAGCGGCCTGAGCGACCGCCTGTCGCCCCATCACGGGGCACGGACACCCCATGCGGGTGTTCCGGTTTTGAAGCATCACATGCAGAGCACGTTGTAAGTGCTTGCTTTTTATGTGCTTTTTGGCTTCAAAAGTTGCGCGAAATCGCCTCTAAGTGGTTGATTTCATTGGAAAAAAGGCGAGCGACACCGCTCGCTTTGCGGTTTTTTCCTGCTACAGTGGAAAAAAGTGCAATTAAGTGGTGGAAAGTCCCATCTCCAGGGTGATCGCGGTGTTCCAGGGCGCCTCCAATCTCAGTCTCGATGCCAAGGGTCGGCTCTCCGTGCCGACCCGGCACCGTGACGCCCTGGGCGGCGCGCTGACCATCACCAAGCACCCGCACGGCTGCCTGATGGTGTTTCCGCGCGAAGCCTGGCTCGAGTTCAGCGGCCGCATCGCCACCCTGCCCATGCAGGCGCAATGGTGGAAGCGGATTTTCCTCGGCAACGCCATGGACGTGGAGGTTGACGGCACCGGCCGCGTGCTCGTTTCGCCCGAGCTGCGCGCTGCCGCCGGCATCAGCAAGGACGTGGTGCTGCTCGGCATGGGCGCCTACCTCGAGCTGTGGGACGCCCAGGCCTATGCGGCCCAGGAGGCCGAGGCCATGAAGGCCGAGATGCCCGACGTGTTCAAGGACTTTTCGTTCTGAGGACCCGGGTGCAGACCGAATGGACCCATCAAACCGTCTTGTTGAACGAAGCCGTGCAAGCGCTTTCGATCAACCCGGACGGCCACTACGTCGACGCGACCTTCGGGCGCGGCGGCCACAGCCGCGCGGTGCTCGAGCGCCTGTCGCCGCGCGGCCGGCTGACGGTGTTCGACAAGGACCCGCAGGCGATCGCCGAGGCGCAGGCCCTGGCCGCGGCCGATGCGCGCGTGGCGCTGCGCCACGAAGGATTTCGTGCCCTCGGCGCGCTCGGTGCGGGCTCGGTCGACGGCGTTCTCATGGACCTGGGTGTGAGCTCGCCCCAGCTCGACGACCCCTCGCGCGGTTTCTCGTTCCGCCACGAGGGGCCGCTGGACATGCGCATGGACACCACGCGCGGCCAGAGCGTGGCCGAGTGGCTCGAGACGGTTCCGGTATCCACCCTGGCGGAGATCATTCGTGACTATGGCGAAGAACGGTTTGCTGCACCGATTGCAAAGGCGATTGATCGCCGCCGACAGGAACGGGGCGCTTTTCGAACCACCCGTGAGCTGGCCGAAGTCGTGGCTGGCGCGGTCAAAACCCGCGAGCCGGGCAAGGACCCTGCAACGCGCACATTTCAGGCTCTTCGGATTTTCATCAACGCCGAGCTTGAAGAGCTGCAAGCGGCGCTAGAAGCCAGTCTGACCGTGCTCAAGGCCGGAGGCCGTCTCGTGGTGATCAGCTTCCACTCGCTCGAAGACCGCATGGTGAAGCAGTTCATGGCGCGCCATTCGCGCACCGTGGTGGACCGGCGCGCGCCCTTCGCCGAGCCCGCGCCCACGCTGCTGTGCGACGTGCAGCGCCTCATGCCCTCGGAGGCCGAGGTGCAAGGCAACCCGCGTGCCCGCAGCGCGGTGATGCGCATGGCCACGCGCAGCGCGGTGGGGGTGTCCGCATGATCCGCCTCAACCTCGTGCTGTTACTGGCCGTGCTCGCGAGCGCCTTCTACCTGGTGCACACCCAGTACGAATCGCGCCGCCTCTACACCGCACTCGACCGCGCGCAGGCCCAGGGCAAGCGGCTCGACGTGGAGCACGAGCAGCTCGTGGTGCAGCGCCGCGCGCAGGCCACGTCGGCGCGCGTGCAGCAACTGGCCTCGCGCCAACTGCAGATGCGCCCCGTGTCGCCCGGCATCACGCAGTACGTGAGCGAGCGCGCCAGTGGCGGCCAGCCCGCACAGCCGGCCACCGGTGCGGAGGCCCGGCCATGAGCCGCAGCATCAACTACACCTCCAGCCCGCTGCTGGCGAGCAAGACGCCGGTCTGGCGCAGCAAGTTCATCGTGGCCGGCCTGGCGCTCGCGTTCGCGGGGCTCGCGGGCCGTGCGGCCTACGTGCAGGTGCTGGGCAACGACTTTTTCCAGCGCCAGGGCGAGGTGCGCTTCGCGCGCACGCTCGAGTTGCCCGCCAACCGCGGCCGCGTGCTCGACCGCAACGGCCTCATCCTCGCGTCCAGCGTGGTGGCGCAAAGCATCTGGGCCATCCCCGAAGACGTCGACAAGAACCACCCCAAGCTGCGCGAGCTCGCGCGCCTGCTCGAGATGCCGCTGGCCGAGCTGCGCAAGCGCCTGGCCGACGAGGACAAGACCTTCGTCTGGATCAAGCGCCAGGTCGACGAGCCCGTGGCGCGCCAGATCGCCGCGCTCGACATCAAGGGCATCTACCAGCGCCGCGAGTACAAGCGCCAATACCCCGAGGGCGAATCCGCCGCGCACGTGGTGGGCTTCACCAACGTGGAAGACCGCGGCCAGGAGGGCGTGGAGCTGGCCTTCAACCAGGAACTCGCGGGCAAGGCCGGCTCACGCCGCGTCATCAAGGACCGCCTGGGTCGCGTGGTGGAAGACGTGCGCGACGTGGTGCCGCCCGAGGACGGCCCCGACCTGCAGCTCTCGATCGACAGCAAGGTGCAGTACTTCGCGTGGCAGAAGCTGCGCGACGCGGTCGCCCAGCACAAGGCCAAGGCCGGCAGCGTGATCGTGATCGACACCCGCACCGGCGAGGTGCTCGCGCTGGCCAACATCCCGGGCTACGACCCGAACCGGCGCCGCAACCTCAGCGGCGAGCAGCTGCGCAACCGCGTGCTCACCGACACCTTCGAGCCCGGCTCGACGATGAAGCCCTTCATCACCGCGCTGGCGCTCGAAAAGGGCATGGTCAAGCCGACCACGCCCATCAGCACCGCGCCGGGCCGCATCACCATCAGCGGCTCGACCATCCGCGACACGCACCCCTCGGACATCCTCACGGTCTCGCAGATCATCCAGAAGTCGAGCAACGTGGGCACGGTCAAGCTGGCCATGCAGATGAGCCCGCGCGAGATGTGGGAAACCTACGCGCAAGCCGGCTTCGGCCAGAAGCCGCAGGTGCCCTTTCCCGGCGCAGCCGCCGGCCGGCTGCGGCCCTACAAGAGCTGGCGCCCGATCGAGCAGGCCACCATGAGCTACGGCTACGGCCTGTCGACCTCGCTGTTCCAGCTCGCCCATGCGTACACCATCTTCGCGCGCGACGGCGAGCTGATCCCGCTCACGCTGCTCAAGAGCGACGCGACCGTGCAGGGCGTGCGCGTGTTCAGCAGCCAGAACGCCCGCGCCGTGCGCGACATGCTGGGCCTGGCCGTGCAGCCCGGCGGCACCGGCACGCGCGCGCAGACCATGGGTTATTCGGTGGGCGGCAAATCGGGCACGGCGCGCAAGCAGGAAGGCAAGGGCTATGCCGAAGGCAAGTACCGCGGCGTTTTCGTGGGCCTGGCGCCGATCGAGAACCCGCGCATCGTGGTGGCGGTGATGATCGACGAGCCCGGCAACGGCCAGTTCTACGGCGGCCTGGTGGCCGCGCCCGTGTTCAGCGAGACGGTGCAGCAGACGCTGCGCATCCTGGGCGTGCAGCCCGACATGAGCGTCAAGCCCATGATCGTGGCCGAGCCGGTGGAGGAGTCGTTCTGATGGTGCAGACCCTCGTGCACCCGCAGGCCGTGGCCACCTGGTTGCGCTCCAGCGTCACGGGCGCGCTCGTGTGCGACAGCCGCCGCGTGGGCGCAGGCGACGGCTTCGTGGCATGGCCTGGCGCCGCCACCGACGGCCGCCGTTTCGTGCCCGATGCGCTGCACGCGGGCGCCGCGGTGGCGCTGGTCGAGCGCGAAGGGCTGGAGGCGCACGATTTCCGCGACGACCCGCGCGTGCTCGCCGTGCCCGGCCTCAAGGGCCAGGCCGGCCCGATCGCCAGCGCCTTCTGCCGCGAACCCAGCGCCGCGCTCGACGTCATCGCCATCACCGGCACCAACGGCAAGACCTCCAGCGCCTGGTGGATCGCGCAACTGCTCGGCGCGTGCGCGCGCCCCGCCGCGGTGGTGGGCACGCTGGGCATGGGCCGCCCGGGCGAGGCGCTCGTGGCCACCGGCCTCACCACGCCCGACCCGGTCATGCTGCAGCACCAGCTGCGCGATTTCGTCGACCAGGGTCTGCGCGCGGTCGCGATCGAGGCCTCGTCCATCGGCGTGGTCGAAGGCCGGCTCAACGGCACGCGCGTGTCGGTGGCGGTGTTCACCAACTTCACGCAGGACCACCTGGACTACCACGGCAGCATGGAGGCGTACTGGGCGGCCAAGCAGCGCCTGTTCGACTGGCCCGGCCTCAAGGCCGCGGTGGTCAATGCCGACGACCCCCAGGGCGCGGGCCTGCTCGAGCGCCTCACCGGCCGCGGCCTGGACCTGTGGTCCGTGGGCATCGCCCACCCCGCGCGGCTGCAGGCCCAGCACCTCACCGTCACGCCCGCGGGCGTTGCCTTCGACCTCGTCGAACGCAACCGCCAGGGCCAGGTGCTGAGCCAGCGCTCGATGAGCCTGCCGCTGGTGGGGCGCTACAACGTGCACAACCTGCTCGGCGTGATCGCCACCGCGCGCGCGCTGGGCATTCCGCTGGCCACGGCCGTCGAGGCCTGCGGCGCGATCACGCCCGTGCCCGGCCGCATGGAACAGGCCCGCCCCGCGAGCGCCAGCGCGCCGCTGGTGCTGGTCGACTACGCGCACACGCCCGACGCGCTCGAAAAGGCCTTGCAGGCCCTGCGCCCGCAGGCGCAGGCGCGCTGCGGCCTGCTCTGGGTGGTGGTCGGCTGCGGCGGCGACCGCGACCCGGGCAAGCGCCCGCTCATGGCCGCCGTGGCCGAGCGCGAGGCCGATCGCGCCGTGCTCACGAGCGACAACCCGCGCAGCGAAGCGCCCGAGGCCATCCTTGCGCAGATGGCCGCGGGCCTGTCTTCGCCGCAGGCCGCGCGCACCGTGGTCGACCGCGCCGAGGCCATCGCGCTCGCGGTGCGCGAGGCCGCCCCGGCCGACGTGGTGCTGATCGCGGGCAAGGGCCACGAGGACTACCAGGAGATCCGCGGCGTGAAGACGCCCTTCGCCGACATCGAACACGCGCGCCGCGCGCTCGACACCCGCCAGGGGGCTGCCGCATGAAGACCATTGCCGAACTCATGCTCGCGCTGCCCGGCGCCCGCGCCGTCGGTGCCCTGAGCGCGCCGGTGCAGCGCGTGCACACCGACACCCGCAGCCTGCAGGCCGGCGACCTGTTCGTGGCGCTGCGCGGCGAGCGCTTCGATGCCCACGCCTTCCTGCCCCAGGCCGCCGCCGCGGGCGCCGTGGGCGCCATCGCGCACGCGGGCCTGGCCGAAGCGGGGCTGGCCGGCGTGGAGGTGCCCGACACCCTGGCCGCGCTGCAGCTGCTCGCGCAGGCCTGGCGCGCGCAGTTCACGCTGCCGCTGATCGCGGTGGCCGGCAGCAACGGCAAGACCACCGTCACGCAGATGGTGGCGAGCATCCTGCGCGCGCACGCGGGCGATGCCTCGCACGCCACGCAGGGCAACTTCAACAACCACATCGGCGTGCCGCTCACGCTGCTGCGCTTGGGGCCGCAGCACCGCTGCTCGGTGGTCGAGCTCGGCATGAACCACCCGGGCGAGATCGCGCTGCTCGCGGCCGTGGCCGCGCCCACGGTGGCGCTGGTCAACAACGCGCAGCGCGAGCACCAGGAATTCATGGCCACGGTGGACGCCGTGGCGCGCGAGAACGGCGCCGCCATCGAGGCGCTGCGCGCCGACGGCACGGCGGTCTTTCCCAGCGACGACGCCCACACCGCGATCTGGCGCGAGCTGGCCGGCGCACGCCGCGTGATCGCCTTCAGCGACACCGACCCCGGCGCCGAGGTGCGCGCCACCAGCGCCCGCTGGCTCGGCGAAGCCTGGGCGCTGCACCTCGCCACGCCCGCGGGCGAGACCGAACTCACCCTGCGCATCGCGGGCCAGCACAACGTGCGCAACGCGCTCGCGGCCACCGCGTGCGCGCTCGCGGCCGGCGTGCCGCTCGAGGCCATCCGCCGCGGTCTCGAGGCCTTCGAGCCCGTGGGCGGCCGCTCGCGCGCCATCGCCCTGCAGGTCGGTGGCCGCGTGGTCACGCTGGTGGACGACAGCTACAACGCCAACCCCGATTCCGTGCGCGCCGCCATCGAGGTGCTGGCCACGCTGCCCGGCCCGCACCTGCTGGTGCTGGGCGACATGGGCGAGGTCGGTGACCAGGCCCTGGCCTTCCACCTCGAGGTGCTGCGCCACGCTTACGCGCGCGGCATCGACGAGGTGCGCGTGAGCGGCGAGCACATGCGCGCCGCCGTCGACGCGCTGCAGGCCGCCGGCGAGTCCGCGCCCCAGCACGTGGCCGACGTGGCCGCGCTGGCCAGCGACGTGGCGGCCGAGGTCGCCACCGGCGCCGTGGGCAGCGTGCTCGTGAAGGGCTCGCGCTTCATGCGCATGGAGCGCGTGGTGCAGGCCGTGCGCGCGCTCGATCCCACGCAGAACAATCCCGACAAGGACCATCCCCATGCTGCCTAGCATCGCCCTCTGGCTGCAGGGCCTCTCACCCGACCTGGGCTTCCTGCGGGTGTTCCAGTACCTCACCTTCCGCGCCGTCATGGCCGCGCTTACCGCGCTGGTGCTCGGCCTGGTGGCCGGCCCCTGGTTCATCCGCCGCCTGGCCGCGCTCAAGATCGGCCAGCCGATCCGCACCTACGCGATGCAGACCCACATCACCAAGGGCGGCACGCCCACCATGGGCGGTGTGCTGATCCTGTTCTCGATCGCGCTGTCCACGCTGCTGTGGTTCAACTGGAGCAACCGCTTCGTGTGGATCGTGCTCATCGTCACCCTGGGCTTCGGCGCCATCGGCTGGGCCGACGACTGGCGCAAGGTGGTGCACAAGAACCCCGAGGGCATGCGCTCGCGCGAGAAGTACTTCTGGCAGTCGCTGATTGGCCTGGTGGCCGCGTTCTACCTCGTGTTCGCGGTCTCCGAGACCAGCAACGCGCGCGTCTTCGAGCTCTTCATGGACTGGGTCAAGTCGGGCTTCACGCTCGACCTGCCGCCGCAGTCGGGCTTTCTCGTGCCCTTCTTCAAGGAAGTGAACTACCCGCTGGGCGTGGCCGGCTTCGTGATCCTCACCTACCTGGTGATCGTGGGCGCGAGCAACGCGGTCAACCTCACCGACGGCCTCGACGGCCTGGCCATCATGCCGGTGGTGATGGTGGGCTCGGCGCTCGGCATCTTCGCCTACGTCACGGGCAACGCGGTGTTCGCGCGCTACCTGCTGCTGCCGCACATCCCGGGTTCGGGCGAGCTGCTGATCTTCTGCGGCGCCATGGCCGGCGCGGGCCTGGCCTTCCTGTGGTTCAACACCCACCCCGCGCAGGTCTTCATGGGTGACGTGGGCGCGCTCGCGCTCGGCGGCGCGCTCGGCACCATCGCGGTCATCGTGCGCCAGGAGATCCTGCTCGCCATCATGGGCGGCATCTTCGTGGTCGAGGCGCTGTCGGTGATGCTGCAGGTCTCGTACTTCAAGTACACCAAGAAGCGCTACGGCGAAGGCCGGCGCCTGTTCCAGATGGCGCCGCTGCACCACCACTTCGAGAAGAAGGGCTGGAAGGAGACGCAGGTCGTGGTGCGCTTCTGGATCATCACCATGCTGCTGTGCCTCGTGGGCCTGTCCACGCTGAAGCTGCGATGACAGACCAGCCCGTCCTCATCCTCGGTCTCGGCGCCTCGGGCCTGTCGATGGCGCGCTGGTGCGTGCGCCAGGGCGCGCGCGTGACCGTGGCCGACACCCGCGAGGCCCCGCCGCAGCGCGAGGCGCTGCAGCGCGACTGCCCCGGCGCCACCTTCGTGGCCGGCGCCTTCGACGCCACCCTGCTCGCGCGCGAGCCCTGGGCCCTGATCGCGCGCAGCCCGGGCCTGATGCCCGAGGCGCTTCAGACCGTGTTCGAACACGCCCGGGCGCAGCAGATCCCCGTGCTCACCGAGCTCGACCTGTTCGCCCAGGCGCTGCAGGCGCTGTCGCAGCGCGAGCGCTTCCCCTACCGGCCCAAGGTGCTGGCCATCACGGGCACCAACGGCAAGACCACGGTCACCTCGCTCACCGGCCTGCTGCTGCAGCGCGCGGGCTGGCCCGTGGCGGTGGCCGGCAACATCGGTCCCGCGCTGCTCGACGTGCTGGGCCAGGCGCTCGACGCCGAGGCCGTGGCGCAGGCCGCCGACGATCAACGCGCCGCCGCCGAGGCCGCCGAGCAGGCCGCCAAAGACGCGGCCGAGCAGGCCCGGCGCGAAGCGGCTCAAGCGGCTGAAGCGGCTGAATCGCCCGAACCCGCCGAAGCGCCCGCCCAGGCCGAGCTGCCGGTGGACACCGACGCCCCCGACACCGAGGCCCCGGCCGACGACGAGCCGCTGCCCGCGCCGCCCGAGGACGAGGCCGAACCCCTGCTGGTGCCGCCGCCCGCCGAGCCGCCGCCCGCGCCGCACCTGCCGCGTGTCTGGGTGCTCGAGCTCTCGAGCTTCCAGCTCGACGGCACGGCGCAGGGCGCCTGGGCCGCCGTGCCCACCGCGGCCACGCTGCTCAACCTCACCGAAGACCACCTCGACTGGCACGGCAGCATGGACGCCTACGCGCAGGCCAAGGCCGCCGTGTTCGGCAGCCAGGCCCTCATGGTGCTCAACCGCGACGATCCGCGCGTGATGGCCCTCAAGCCCGGGCTGGTCACGGTGAAGGTCGGCAACCGCAACCGCCAGGTGCCCGCGCGGCCCTGGATGGGTTTCGGCCTCGATGCGCCCACGCGCGCCGGCGACTGGGGCCTGGAGACCGTCAACGGCATGACCTGGCTGGTGCGCGCGCTCGCACTCGACGAAACGCGCGCCAAGGGCAAGGCCCAGGCCGACGAAGAGGTGTACTTCCAGCGCCTCATGCCCGCCGAGGCGCTGCGCATCCGCGGCCGCCACAACGCGGCCAACGCGCTCGCCGCGCTCGCGCTCGCCGCCGCCACCGGCGCGCCGCTGGCGCCCATGCTGCACGGCCTGCGCGAGTACCGCGGCGAGCCGCACCGCGTCGAGCCGGTGGCCATCATCGATGGCGTTGAGTACTTCGACGACAGCAAGGGCACCAACGTGGGCGCCACGCTGGCCGCCGTCAATGGCCTGGGCGCCGAGCGCCGCCTCGTGGTCATCCTGGGCGGGGACGGCAAGGGCCAGGACTTCTCGCCGCTGGCCGAGCCGCTGGCGCGCCACGCGCGCGCGGTGGTGCTGATCGGCCGCGACGCACCGCTGCTGCGCGCCGCGCTCGGCGATGCGCTGCAGGCCGCCGGCGTGCCCCTGATCGACGCAGGCACGCTGGCCGCGGCGGTGCCGCTGGCGGCCGAACGCGCGCACGCGGGCGACGCGGTGCTGATGTCGCCGGCCTGCGCGAGCCTCGATCAGTTCCGCAACTACGTGGCCCGCGCCGAGGCCTTCGTGGCCGCGGTGCGCGAACGGGCCGAGCAGCAGGGCATGAGCCTGGAGGGCGGTCTGTGAGCCGCGCGAAGAAGAAAGCCGCCGCCGCGCCGGCCAGCACGGGCGCCGGCTGGCGCGCGCGCCTGGCGGGCTGGCTGCCGGGTTGGGCTGGCGGTCTGGCCGGCGCGGGCGCGGGCGCGGGCGACATCCCGGTGCGCCTGTCCAGCCGCAGCTACGGCGGCCAGCGCAACATCGCGGTGCGCGAAACCGGCTTCGACCAGCCGCTGCTGTGGGTCACCGTGGCGCTGGTCTGCTGGGGCCTGGTGATGGTGTATTCGGCCTCCATCGCGCTGCCCGACAACCCGCGCTTCGCCAACTACGCGCACACCCACTTCGTGGTGCGCCACGCGCTGTCCATGGCCATCGGCGTGGTCGCCGCGCTGCTGGCCTTCCAGGTGCCGCTCAAGACCTGGGAACGCACCGCGCCCTGGCTGTTCGCGGCGGCGCTGCTGCTCATGGTGGTGGTGCTCGTGCCCTTCATCGGCAAGGGCGTGAACGGCGCGCGCCGCTGGATCTCGCTGGGTGTGATGAACTTCCAGCCGTCCGAGCTCGGCAAGCTCGCGGTGCTGTTCTACGCGGCCAGCTACATGGTCCGCAAGATGGAGATCAAGCAGAACTTCTGGCAGGCCGTGTGGCCCATGGCGGTGGCCGTGGGCGTGGTGGGCATGCTGCTGCTGGCCCAGCCCGACATGGGCGCGTTCATGGTGATCGTGGTGATCGCCATGGGCATCCTGTTCCTGGGCGGCGTGAACGCGCGCATGTTCTTCCTGATCGCGGCCGTGGTGGTTGCGGCCTTCGCGCTCATGATCATGGCCAGCAGCTGGCGGCGCGACCGCATCTTCGCCTACCTCGATCCCTGGAGCGAAGAGCACGCGCTGGGCCGCGGCTACCAGCTCTCGCACGCCCTGATCGCCATCGGCCGCGGCGAGATCTTCGGCGTGGGCCTGGGCGGCAGCGTGGAAAAGCTGCACTGGCTGCCCGAGGCGCACACCGACTTCCTGCTCGCCGTCATCGGCGAGGAGTTCGGCCTCGTGGGCGTGCTCACGCTGATCGCGATCTTCCTGTGGATGACGCGCCGCATCATGCACATCGGCCGCCAGGCGATCGCGCTCGACCAGGTCTTCTCGGGCCTGGTCGCGCAGGGCGTGGGCCTGTGGTTCGGCTTCCAGGCCTTCATCAACATCGGCGTGAACCTGGGCGCGCTGCCCACCAAGGGCCTCACGCTGCCCTTCATGAGTTACGGCGGCTCGGCCATCCTGCTCAACATGATCGCGCTCGCGGTGGTGCTGCGGGTCGATTACGAGAACCGCCAGATGATGAAGGGAGGCAGGTCGTGAGCCGCGCCCCCTGCGCCCTCGTGATGGCCGGCGGCACCGGCGGCCACATCTTCCCGGGCCTGGCCGTGGCCGAGGCGCTGCGCGCGCGCGGCTGGCGCGTGCACTGGCTGGGCGCGCCGGACAGCATGGAAAGCCGCCTCGTGCCGCCGCGCGGGTTCCCGCTCGAGACCGTGGCCTTCGGCGGCCTGCGTGGCAAGGGCCTGCTCACCAAGCTGCTGCTGCCGCTGAACCTGCTGCGCGCCTTCTGGCAAAGCCTGCAGGTGGTGCGCCGCGTCCAGCCCGACGTGCTCGTGGGCCTGGGCGGCTACATCACCTTCCCGGGCGGTATGATGGGCGTGCTGCTGGGCAAGCCGCTGGTGCTGCACGAACAGAACTCGGTCGCCGGCCTGGCCAACAAGGTGCTCGCGGGTGTGGCCGACCGGCGCTTCAGCGCCTTCCCGAACGCGCTCGCCAAGGCCGAGTGGGTGGGCAATCCGCTGCGCGAGGCCTTCCTGCGCCAGCCCGCGCCGGCCGAGCGCTTCGCGGGCCGCAGCGGTCCGTTGCGGGTGCTGGTGGTCGGCGGCAGCCTGGGCGCGCAGGCGCTCAACCGCGTGGTGCCGCAGGCGCTCGCGCGCATGCCCGAAGACCGGCGCCCGCTGGTGCTGCACCAGAGTGGCGAGAAGCAGATCGAAGCGCTGCGCGCCAACTACGCCGCGGCCGGTGTGAACGCCGAGCTGACCCCTTTCATCGACGACACCGCGAGCGCATTCGCCGAGGCCGACGTGGTCATCGCCCGCGCCGGCGCGAGCACCGTGACCGAACTCGCCGCCGTCGGCGCGGCCTCGGTGCTGGTGCCGTTCCCCGCCGCGGTGGACGACCACCAGACCCACAACGCGCGCTTCCTGGTCGACGCGGGCGCCGCCTGGCTCGAACCCCAGGCCGGCCTCACGCCCGAGAAGCTCTCGGCGCTGCTGCTCGCGCTCGACCGCGAGCGGCTGCTGGCCATGGCCGAGAAGGCGCGCGGCGTGGCGCGCACCGGCGCGGTGGAGGCCGTGGTCGACGCCTGCGTCGAACTCGCCGGAGCACGAACGACATGAAACACGCCATCCGCCACATCCATTTCGTCGGCATCGGCGGCGCCGGCATGAGCGGCATCGCCGAGGTGCTGCTCAACCAGGGCTACCGCATCTCGGGCAGCGACCTGGGCGAGAGCGCGGCCACGCGCCGCCTGGCCGCGCTGGGCGCGCAGGTGCACGCGGGCCACGACGCGAAACACATCGAAGGCGCCGACGCCATCGTCACCTCCACCGCCGTGAAGGCCGACAACCCCGAGGTGCTGGCCGCGCGCGCCAAACTCATCCCCGTGGTGCCGCGCGCCGTGATGCTGGCCGAGCTGATGCGGCTGCAAAAGGGCGTGGCCATTGCGGGCACGCACGGCAAGACCACCACCACCAGCCTGGTGGCCAGCGTGCTCGCCGAGGCCGGCATGGACCCGACTTTCGTGATCGGTGGCCGCCTCAACAGCGCGGGCGCCAACGCGGCGCTGGGCAGCGGCGAGTACATCGTGGTCGAGGCCGACGAGTCCGATGCCTCGTTCCTGAACCTGCTTCCCATGATCGCGGTGATCACCAACATCGACGCCGACCACATGGACACCTACGGCCACGACTTCGGCCGCCTCAAGGCCGCGTTCGTGGAGTTCCTGCACAAGATGCCGTTCTACGGCGCGGCCGTGGTCTGCGTGGACGACCCCGCGGTGCGCGAGATCCTGCCGCAGATCGCGCGGCCCATCACGAGCTATGGCATGAGCGAAGACGCCCAGGTGCGCGCGCTCAACGTGCGCGCGGTGGGCGCGCAGATGCACTTCACGGTGCAGCGCCGCAACGGCGTGCAGCTGCCCGACCTGGACGTGGTGCTCAACCTGCCGGGCCGGCACAACGTGCTCAATGCGCTTGCGGCCATCGGCATCGCGGTCGAGCTCAACGTGCCCGACGACGCCGTGCAGCGCGCGCTCGCGGGCTTCAAGGGCGTGGGCCGGCGCTTCCAGCGCTACGGTGAGGCCACGCTGCCCGGCGGCGGCCAGATCACCGTGGTGGACGACTACGGCCACCACCCGGTGGAGATGGCCGCCACGCTCGCGGCCGCGCGCGGCGCGTTTCCGGGTCGCCGGCTGGTGCTGGCCTTCCAGCCGCACCGCTACACCCGCACGCGCGACTGCTTCGAGGATTTCGTGAAGGTCATCGGCCAGGCCGATGCGGTGCTGCTGGCCGAGGTCTACGCGGCCGGCGAGGCGCCCATCGTGGCCGCCGACGGCCGCTCGCTGGCGCGCGCGCTGCGCGTGGCGGGCAAGGTCGAACCCGTGTTCGTCGACGACATCGCCGCCATGCCGCAGGCGGTGCTCGACAACGGCCGTGACGGCGACGTGGTGCTGTGCATGGGCGCCGGCACCATCGGCGCGGTGGCCGGACAGATCATTGAACGCGCGCAGGCGCACAAGGCGTGAAAGAGGCCATGGAGAAGACCCCGGTGGATGTGAAGTCGTTCGGCAAGGTGGCCGTGCTCATGGGCGGGCGTTCCGCCGAGCGCGAGGTCTCGCTGATGTCGGGCACGGGCGTGCTGCAGGCCCTGCGCGCCAAGGGCGTGGACGCCCACGCCTTCGACCCCGCCGAACGCGACATCGGCGAACTCAAGCGCGACGGCTTCCAGCGCTGCTTCATCGCGCTGCACGGCCGCTTCGGCGAAGACGGCACGGTGCAGGGCGCGCTCGAACTGCAGGGCATTCCCTACACCGGCCCGGGCGTGATGGCCTCGGCGGTGGCCATGGACAAGCTCATGACCAAGCGCATCTGGATCGCCGAGGGCCTGCCCACGCCGGCCTGGCGCCAGGTGCGCAGCGCCGCCGACACGCGCGCCGCCTTCGAGGCCCTGGGCGCGCCCATGATTGTCAAGCCCGTGCGCGAGGGCTCCACCATCGGCCTCACCAAGGTCACCCGCATCGACCAGTGCGACGCCGCCTACGCGCTCGCCGCCAAACAGGACCCGATGGTGATGTGCGAGCAGTTCATCGCGGGCGACGAGGTCACCTGCCCGGTGCTGGGCACGGGCGCGCAGGCGCAGGCGCTGCCGGTGATCCGCATCGTGGCGCCCGACGGCAACTACGACTACCAGAACAAGTACTTCACCGACGACACGAAATACCTCGTGCCCTGCGGCCTGCCCGCGGGCGAGGAGGCCGCGATCCAGCTGCTGGTGCTCAAGGCCTTCCAGACGCTGGACTGCCGCGGCTGGGCGCGCGCCGACGTGATGATCGACGCCGCCACGCGCAAGCCCTACCTGCTCGAGATCAACACCTCGCCCGGCATGACCGGCCACTCGCTGGTGCCCATGTCCGCGCGCGCGGCCGGCATCAGCTACGAAGACCTGTGCGTGCGCCTGCTGGCCGCCGCGGCACTGGACAACGCGTAAGCCCCGACCATGGCGACGAGCACCGAACTGCCCCTGGACGTGAAGCTGATGGCCGTGGCCACCCAGCTTCTGCTGGGCGTGTTCGCGCTCTTCGCGCTGGTGGGCGTGGGCACCTGGGCGGTGCGCCACCCGGTCTGGACCGTCAAGGCCATCAGCGTGCACGGCGACGTCGCACACCAGAGCGTGGTCACGCTGCGCGCACAACTGGCCTCGCAGATGCGCACGCGCCTGTCGTCGAGCTTCCTCAGCGTCGACCTGCAGCAGGTGCGCGCGCTGTTCGAGCAGGTGCCCTGGGTGCGCCGCGCGGTGGTGCAGCGCGAATTCCCCAACCGCCTGCGCATCACGCTCGAAGAGCACCGGCCCGTGGCCTGGTGGGGCGACACCGGCTCGGGCGAGCTCGTGAACACCCTGGGCGAGGTCTTCGAGGCCAGCCCCGATGACGCCGACTACCTGCCCGAGCTCGCGGGCCCGGCCGACCGTTCGGCCGAGATCTGGGCGCTGTACCAGGCGCTCGAACCCGTGTTCGCGCGCCTCGAGCTCGGCCTGGACCGGCTCGAACTCGGCGAGCGCGGCAGCTGGCGCGCTCGCCTGCACAGCGGCGCCGTGATCGAGATCGGCCGCGGCACGCCCGACGAACTCGTGGCGCGCGTGCAGCGCTTCACCGCCACGCTGCCGCAGCTCACCGAGCGCTACGCCGGCGCGCTGCAAAGCGTGGACCTGCGCTACCCCAACGGCTATGCGCTGCGCGTGCGCGGCGTCACGACCACCGAACAACCCGTCCGCACCCCCTCACACCGGTAAAGAAGCCTCCACACATCATGGCCAAGGAATACAAGGACCTCGTCGTCGGACTCGACATCGGCACCGCCAAGATCATGGTGGTGGTGGCCGAGGTGCAGAACGGCGGCACGCTCAAGCTCGCGGGCCTGGGCGTGGCCGCCAGCCATGGGCTCAAGCGCGGCGTGGTGGTCAACATCGACGCGACCGTGCAGAGCATCCAGCAGGCCTTGAAAGAGGCCGAGCTGATGGCCGACTGCCGCATCGCGCGCGTCTACACCGGCATCACCGGCAGCCACATCCGCGGCATCAACAGCAGCGGCATGGTGGCCATCAAGGACCGCGAGGTCAGCGCCACCGACGTGGCGCGCGTGATCGAGACCGCCAAGGCCATCAACATCTCCACGGACCAGCGCCTGCTGCTGGTGGAGCCGCAGGAGTTCGTGATCGACGGCCAGGAGGTGAAGGAGCCGATCGGCATGAGCGGCATCCGCCTCGAAGCCAAGGTGCACATCGTCACCGGCGCGCAGAGCGCGGCCGAGAACATCATCAAGTGCGTGCGCCGCTGCGGCCTGGAGGTCGACCAGCTCATGCTCAACCCGCTGGCCAGCAGCCAGGCCGTGCTCACCGACGACGAGAAGGAGCTCGGTGTGGCGCTGGTGGACATCGGCGCTGGCACCACCGACGTGGCGATCTTCTCGGGCGGCGCGATCCGCCACACCGCGGTGATCCCGATCGCGGGCGACCTGATCACCAGCGACATCGCCATGGCGCTGCGCACGCCCACGAAGGACGCCGAAGACATCAAGGTGGAGAGCGGTTGCGCCAAGCAGCTGCTGGCCGACCCCGACACCCAGGTGGAAGTGCCCGGCCTGGGCGACCGCGGCCCGCGCCTGCTGGGCAAGCAGGCCCTGGCCGGCGTGATCGAGCCGCGCGTGGAGGAAATCTTCTCGCTGGTGCAGCAGGTGCTGCGCGACAGCGGCCACGAAGAAATGCTCTCCAGCGGCATCGTGCTCACCGGCGGCAGCGCCGTCATGCCCGGCATGGTGGAACTCGGCGAGGACATCTTCCTCAAGCCGGTGCGCCGCGGCGTGCCCAACTACACCAGCGCGCTCTCGGACATGGTGGCGCAGACGCGCGCCTCGACCGTGATGGGCCTGCTCGAAGAAGCGCGCCTGGCGCGCGCGCGCGGCCACAAGGTGGCGCAGAAGGCGGGCTCGATGTCGGGCGCGCTCGAGCGCGTGAAGAACTGGTTCGTGGGGACCTTTTGATGAACACCCCCCGCCACGCTCCGCGTGACCCCCCAAGGGGCGCGGCGCCAGAGGCCCGGCAGAGCCGGTTCCTCGGCGCCCCCGGGTTCGACCCGGGCGCGCGACGGCGACGACGATGTTGCACCGGACCGCCGGACTGAACCGAACCCGATTTCCCAGGCTACTCAGACATCCACAGACAAACAGGCAACTGCACAAGGAGCACCGAAATGAGCATCGAAATGATCGAAGTCGAAGAATTCAACATGGGCACCCAGATCAAGGTCATCGGCGTGGGCGGCGGCGGCGGCAACGCGGTCGAGCACATGATCGCGCGCCAGGTGCAGGGCGTGGAATTCATCTGCGCCAACACCGACGCGCAGGCGCTCTCGCGCAGCGCCGCGCACAAGACCATCCAGCTCGGCGTGACCGGCCTGGGCGCGGGCAGCAAGCCCGAGAAGGGCCGCGAGGCCGCCGAAGGCGCGGTCGACCAGATCCGCGAGTGCATTCAGGGCGCGCACATGCTGTTCATCACCGCCGGCATGGGCGGCGGCACCGGCACCGGCGCGGCGCCCGTGATCGCGCGCGTGGCCAAGGAAATGGGCATCCTCACCGTGGGCGTGGTCACCAAGCCCTTCGACTGGGAAGGCGGCCGCCGCATGACCAACGCCGACAACGGCCTGGCCGAGCTCGAGGCCAACGTCGACTCGCTGATCGTGGTGCTCAACGAGAAGCTGCTCGAGGTGTACGGCGACGACATCACCCAGGACGAGGCCTTCGCCCAGGCCAACGACGTGCTCAAGAACGCCGTCGGCGGCATCGCCGAGATCATCAACGAGTACGGCAACGTCAACGTCGACTTCGAAGACGTGCGCACCGTGATGGGCGAACCCGGCAAGGCCATGATGGGCACGGCCACCGCGGCCGGCCCCGACCGCGCGCGCATCGCCGCCGAGCAGGCCGTGGCCTGCCCGCTGCTCGAAGGCATCGACCTCTCGGGCGCCAAGGGCGTGCTGGTGCTGGTCACCGCGGCCAAGGGCTCGCTCAAGCTGTCGGAATCCAAGCTCGCGATGAACACCATCCGCGCCTACGCCTCGCCCGAAGCGCACGTGATCTACGGCGCCGCCTACGACGACAGCCTGGGCGACGAGATGCGCGTGACCGTGGTCGCCACCGGCCTGAGCCGCCAGGGCGCGCGCCGCACCGCGCCGCCGCTGCAGGTGCTGCGCACCGGCACCGACAACACGCCCTTCCACGTGCCCACCGTGAACCAGGCCGTGGGCGGCCCGGGCGCGGGCGGCATGGGCGCCAGCGCCGGCGTGGCCCAGCCCGACTACCAGCACATGGCCGTGCCCAGCGTCTGGCGCACCAACCGCACCCAGGCCGCGGCCAAGGTCGACGCGCTGGCCTCGGGCGGCATGGACGATTTCGAGATCCCGGCCTTCCTGCGCAAGCAGGCTGACTGAGTACGTGGGAGCGTTTCGCTCCTGCACCTCGCGAACGCTCGCGATCGCCGGGTACTCTGCTCCGCGACTGTCCCCCGGCCCGCTGCGCGGGCCTCCTCCTTTATGTCGCTACGCAGAGCACACGACACTCGCGAGCTTGAAGTGACGCTGGAGTGCGCCTGCATCGCGTGCCAACAAGGTCGGCGGAGGCCTCTCCCCCGACCGTCGCCGACCGGTATGGCCGGAGAAAGACAGAGAAACAGGTCCCTATCAAGCCCATCACCATTTCTCACCGTGTTCCAAAGGGCGAAAACCTACAATCCGGGGATGCTTGCGCAACGAACCCTCAAATCCCTGACCAAGGCGGTGGGCGTGGGCCTGCACAGCGGTCAGCGCGTGGAGCTCACGTTGCGCCCGGCAGCGCCCGACACCGGCATCGTCTTCCGCCGCGTCGACCTGCCCCAGCCGGTCGACATTCCCGTGAGCGCCACCTCGGTGAGCGACACGCGGCTGGCGTCCACCATCGCCAACGGCGGTGCCAAGGTGCACACCATCGAACACCTCATGAGCGCCTGCGCCGGCCTGGGCCTGGACAACGTGCTCATCGACATCACGGCCGAAGAGGTGCCCATCCTCGACGGCTCCTCGGCCTCGTTCGTGTACCTGCTGCAAAGCGCGGGCATCGTGGCGCAGAACGCGCCCAAGCGCTTCATCCGCGTCACGCAGCCCGTGGAGGTGCGCGAAGGCGAGGGCCGCAGCCTCAAGTGGGCGCGGCTCGAGCCCTACCACGGCTACAAGCTCAGCTTCGAGATCGAGTTCGACCACCCCGCGGTGAACGCTTCGGGCCAGCGCGTGTCGTTCGACCTCGGCAGCGGCAACTACGCGCGCGAGATCGCGCGCGCGCGCACCTTCGGCTTCACCAAAGACGTCGAGATGATGCGCTCGCACGGCCTTGCGCTCGGGGGCGGCCTGGACAACGCCATCGTGATGGACGACGTGAAGGTGCTCAATGCCGACGGCCTGCGCTATGGCGACGAGTTCGCCAAGCACAAGATCCTCGACGCCATGGGCGACCTCTACATCGTGGGCAAGCCGCTGCTGGCCGCGTACAGCGCCTTCCGCAGCGGTCACGCCATGAACAACCAGCTGCTGCGCGCGCTGCTCGCGCGGCCCGAGGCCTACGAGATCGTGAGCTTCGACAACGAACGCGAAGCCCCGCGCGGCTTCGCCCAGGTCGCGCCCGCCTGGTGAGCGTGGCGCGAGCCCCCCGATGCTGCTCTTTCGCTGGACCGTCATGCTGCTGCTGCTCGCGGCGGGCGTGTGCTTCGCGTTCTACGTGGGCACGGGCCAGGCGCGCTACCGGCAGTGGGGACTGGTGATCCTCAAGTGGACCATCCTGGCGGCGCTGGGCTTCTTCGGGGTGCTGGTGCTCGAGCGGCTGCTGTAGCCGCCCGCGCGCTCACACCGGCTTGTACTGCCTGGCCAGCAGGCGATCGTGCGCGCCGGAGACGGCCAGGCGCAACGGCCCCAGCGACGCCTGCGACCCTGGCGACCCCGGCGACCCGCTCGGGCGGTCCAGCATGGGGTGCGTCATCAGCCAGGCCGAGAGCATCTCGAGCATCGAGGTGTCCAGCACGTAGAGGTTCACGGCCTGGTACCAGCCCTCGAAGTCGGCGGGGTGGGCAAACACCAGCCGGGTGCCGATCGCGGCCCACTGGTCCGGGGTGGGCCCGTCGAACGACAGGCCGCGCAGCAGCTCGATCGACGCGGCGCTGTGGGCCAACGGCAGCAGCGGGATCAACGAAGGCAGCAGGGCGTCGAGGTTGACGTTGGCCGCGGACGGGTCTGCCGACGCCTCGCGCCGGCGGCCCAGGTAATCGCCCATGAAGACGATCAGTTGCGCCGTCACCGACGGTGGTTCGACGCCCCGGGCCAGGGCCGCGACCACGCTGGCCTGGGCCGGGGTCCACGCGTCGCGGTCGTGCTGCGTCAAGGCCTTGAGCATGGCCTTGAACAGCGCCGACACCAGGGGACCGATTTCGCGGTCGCGCCGCAAGGGCTGCGCGAATTCGAGGGCGGTGGTGTCGTCTGGCGCCTCGGCCCAGTGCAGCAGCGCGCGTGCCAGGGCCTCGTCGACCGCCAGCCGCTGGTGCCGCAGGTGCCACTGCAGCAGGCGCAGGCCCACGTGGCGGGCCCTGGGATCGTTCAACAGCCATCCGGCGCGGCAGCCGACGCGAAAGTGACCCGCTTCGTCGAGGTTCAGGCCCTGTGGCCCCGGATCGACGAAGGCCAGCGCGAGCTTCAGGTCGGTGGGCAGCGCGTCGAGCTGCTGCTGCAGCTGCCCGCGGATGTCTGTCATCGCGCCGGGTGTCCCGTCCTCGGCCGGCGTGGCGGCGCACAAGCGGCCCAGCCGGCGCAGGCACAGGCGGGCCTCGGGTTTGTCGGCCAGCCGTTGCCGCCAGTAGGCCGCCAGCGCGGGCCGCTGCGACCCGTCGGCGTCCGACCGCAGGCTGCTGGCCAGCCACACCCACTGCGCAAGGCGGGCCACGGTGGCCGCGTCTTCGGGGGCGTTGCGCCCGCCGCTGCCGCCGCGCGGGGCGTCCGGCACGAGCAAACGCATGAAGGCCCTGGGCAGTCGGTCGAGCAGCAGGTCGGTGAACGGCTCCTGCTTTTCCCAGGGCAGTGAGCAGTCGTCGGCGGCCAGGAATGCCGCGACCGGCGCGAGCAGGGCCAGCGCCTCCCGGGCGGTGGTGAAGGTCTTGGCCGTTGCGGTCAGGATGCGCACGATGGCGCCCGGCGCCTCGATCGGCGCCAGCAGTTGCAGCAGGCACACGACCGTGGGTGCGCCGCAGCCGCCGATCAAGGCCATCTGCAGCGCCTCGCCCACGACGCGGCTGCGGTGCAGTTCGCGCACCTGGATCGGGTCTGCGCGCCGGTCGAACACCAGGCCCAGGGCCTCGAAGGCCTGCTCGATGGCCAGCAGGTCGCCGCGCGCGGGTGCGCCCTGGAAAGCGGTGTCGCAGATGGCCTGCAGGTGCTGCAGGGCGCGCGCCAACTGCGGGGCTGTGTCGGGCGCGCACAGCGCCAGTTCGGGCGGCCAATGCCGCAGCAGGGTGGCGATGAGGGGCAGGTACAGGTGCGCGGTGTCGTTCGAGAGGTCCAGCCGTTCGCTGATCTGCAGCAAGGCGTCGAGCGTCAGCGGAAGCTCGGGCAGGCTCGCGACCGCATCGATGCGGTCGTTGGCGTCGAGCCGGAGCAGCCATTGGGTCTGCACGTCCGGGCTGAGTTTGTCCTTCAGGGCGTTCAGTGTGGACATGGCCTTGGTCGCGGCGTCCACCCGAACGCTCAAGGTGCGGCTTCGGCGCCAGTGGCTGGGCGCACCGGCCCGCGGCGAGGTTTCCTTGCTGCGCACCGGGGAGTGGCGCCCCGAAGGCGGCGCGTGCCGGCTCGCGCGCCACTCCTGCTGCACGATGGGGTTGGAGCGCGAGCGTTGCGGCCTGTCGCGCGCAGGCTCCACCGGGCCCGGGTCCGCGACGCCAGGCTCGCCGAAGCGATGCCGATGCGCGAGCGGCAGACGGGCCCTGACCTGGGCGCGCAGCGCACTGCTCCCGCAGGCGCCGAAGACGCGCACGGCCCAATCGATTTCCTCGTTGGCCAGCAGCACGCGCAGGAGGGTCGCGAGTGCCTTGTAGCCGTCCGGGTGGGTCTCGTCCAGCCGCACGAACCGGACGGCGGCGCCCTCGGCGTCGTGCAGCGCAGGGGCGAGCTCGAAGCTCGCCGCCTCGCAGCCGCGCAGTGCGTCCCACACCGCGTCGTCCTCGATCAGGTGGCTGGCCGTCATGAACGGCAGCTGGAAGGCGGCAACGAACGCCAGCAGCGCATCGGCCACAGCGCAGGTGGCCTGGCCGTGGCTCTCCGTGGTGTGGGCGATCGACTCGTTGAGCCTGGCCTGGACCGCGTAGGCGATGGCCTCGCTGTCGGCGCGGGTGCTCTGGATGTTCACGCTGGCCCGGTGCGCGTCGGGGAACCAGGTGACGTGCGCCAGGGCGCTGTGCGGAGGCGGCGTGTCCTGCGCTTCAGGCGAAGGGGTCGAGGGCGGCGGTTGCGAGACCGAGGTGACCGGCCTGGGTTGCCGCCGCCCCGGGGCCTTGGCGATGACGATGGGGCTTCCGTTGCCGCTCTGGTCCACATGAAAAACGTTGCGCCCGCTCTTGTGCATGGTGGTGACTCCCTGGGATGGATGAACGCCCCGCTGCCGCGGGGCTGCCGGCGGACGGCGACAGGCGCTTCAGTGCGCGGCCTGCGCCTTCTGCATTTCGAACACGGCCGCTTGCACGGTGTCCCAGAGCCGCCAGGGGCTGTCGCTGGTGTCGGGGTGTTCCTTGAGCCAGCCGCGCAGCAGGCGGATCAGCCCGTCGCGGCGCGGGTCGCTGTAGAAGCCTTTGAACCAGTTCAGGAAATCGTCCTGCGACGCGAAGACCAGGTGGCGGCAGAAGTGGGCGAGCTCGTCCCTGCGCAGGCGCAGCGGGTCCACGAGCTTGGTCAGCGCCACGGACGCCTGCCGGTGCACGCGGGGCAGCAGCGGGGCCACGACCGGCAGCAGGGCGTTGATGTCCTTGGCTCGCGATGCCGCGAGGCGGGCCGTGATGAACCGCATGAGCGCCTCGCCCACAGCGGCCGGCACCACATGGCGCGCGACCTGCGCCAGCAGCGCGCCGAGCGGTGCGCGCCATTCGGTCGGCGGCGCTTTCGCCAAGGCATCGAGCATGGCCCTGAACAAGGGCGGCACGCGGTGGCGCTGCTGTTCGAGGTGGTTCAGCAGCACCGCGGTGTCGCCCGCTTCCCGGCACCAGAACAGCAGGCCCTCGAGCAGCGGGTCGGGCGCGCTGTCCGAGTAGAGGCGCAGGCCGTCGGGGCCATGCAGGCTGTAGAGCAGGCGCGCCTGCGCGTCGGGAGGGAGCTGTTGCACCTGGTCGACCAGGGCGGCTTCGATGGCGTCGCGGTCGGGTGGCAGCTCGGGCTTGCCGTGCAGCGCCTGCAGGCGCTTGATCGGCAGCGCGAGTTCGAAGCCCTTGCTCCAGCGGTGGCCGCAGTAGTCTCTCAAGGCCGGCGCCTGGGTCCAGTCGAAGGCGGTGTTCAGGCTGCGGCACAGCCAGATCCACTGCGCCAGTCGCTCGGTGGCCGCGCTGTCGCCGGGCGGTGCGTCGGGCCTGGGCGCGGCGCTGCCCGGCTTCAGCAGGGGCTGGAATTCGCCGGGCCAGTACCGCAGCACGAGGTTGGCGAGCACGCCGCAGTCGCGCTCGATGTCCGGGTCCGGGTTGCTCGTGAGGAAGCGGGTGACCATGGCAATCAGGGCCAGGGCGTCGGCGGCGGTTGTGCAGGCGCCGGCGGCCTTGCCGAGCACGTCGCAGAAGACGACCGCAGCGTCTTCGATCCGGACCAGCAGCGGCAGCAGCCGGTCGGCCGCGGCGGCGTCGCGCCGGTTCAAGGCCTCGACCAGCAGCCCGCCCACGAGCTCGGCTTCGAGCGTGCGCAGCGCCTCGGGGTGCGCGTCCGTCAGGCGGAACACGCCCTCCAGGGTGTGCAAGGCCTTGGACGCGCCGGGCATGTCGCCCCGGGCCAGGGCCGCCCGGTAGGCGGCGGCGCAGCTGGCCTGCAGGTGCTGCAGGGCGCCCATCACCTGCGGGTCCTCGTCGCGCCAGGCCGGCAAGCCCGGGTCCTGCTCCAGGCCCTGCTGCAGGGTTTCGATGACGTCGAGATGGAGCTGCTCGGTGCCGGGCTCGATCTGCAAGCGCTCGACCACCTCGAGCAGCAGGTCGGCGGGAAACCGGGCATCGGCCTGGAACGCGACCAGGCGGATGCCGCCGTCCGCGTTGTCGACATGCCAGCCGCGCGGCCCGCAGACAGGGTCCAGCCGCTCGCGCAGGCCGCGCAGGACGGCCTCGGTCTTCCATGGCGGCACGAAGGTCTCGCGCAGGTTCTGGCTGGAGCGCCGTGGCTGCGGGACCTGGTGGGGCGAACGGGAGGCTTCGCGCGAACCCTGGCGCCGCGACGAGCGCCCCGATCGCGGCAGCGACAGGCGCGAGCCTGAGAGCGGGACATCGGCGAGCGCCGCGCTGAAAGGGCCCGGGTCTTGCAGCCGGGCCAGCGGTCTGGTCTGGTCGAGTTCGAGCTTGTCGAGCACGCGCTGGCGGAAGTCCGTGTCCGTGCAGGCCTTGAAGACCTCTGCGGCCTGCGGCTGATCGCCGCAATCGATCAGGGCGCTCACCAGCGCCGCCACCGGCCCGGTGCGCTGCTGGCGCGCGAACCTCACGCCAGGGGGAGATGACGCACCCGGCCCGTCGGACAGCTCGAAAGTGTCTGCCGATGCCTCGGCCAGTTGCCACCACAGGTCCTCGCTCCCGATCAGGCGCCGGACCGTGTCGGCGCAAGGGCGAAACGCGAGCAGGAAGCCGCCCAGGGCATCGGCGGCCGCGCAGATGCCCGAGGGCTTCGCGGTGCTGGTCCTCAGCCGTTGCGCGAGCGCCGCTTCGAGCAGTCCAGCGACCTCGCGCAGGCCTTCCACGCTGCTGCCGAGGCGCACCGTGGCCACGCCGTGCGCGGCGTCGAACGCGACGTAGCGCCATTCGCTGGCGACGGGCAAGGCCTCGGGGGACGGCGGCGTGAGCGAGGACGAGGGCCCGGGGCTGGCCGGGCGCGGCTCGATCGGGTTCGGCGCTGCGTGAAGCAGCGGCGGCACCGAGGCGGGGGTGGTCTGGCGCCCGTGCGGGTTGCGGGGCTTGCGGTGGACGACGGGGCTGGGCGTCGTGCTCTGCGATAGGGTGTCGCGGTGGGACGCGCTGAGGCGGCGAGGCCTGCCGCTGGCGGCTGCATCTTTGTTCATGGCATGGGCTCCCTGGGTTATCGAAAGGCCCCCATGCGTGGGGGCCATACCCCAGGCGGTTCCGTATGCACGGTCCGGCGCCGCGCCGGAAAACCCCTATGGTCAAACGCCCGTCGCGGCATTAGTCGCGCGGCCTCGGTTCGACCCGGCGCCGGGCCGCCCCAAGCCGGGTCAGCCCCCTCGGGGGGCAGCGACCCGCGCAGCGGCGGAGCGTGGGGGCATCAGTAGTTCCGGCCGCCCTTGTACGCCGCGTGCGTGCGCGCGCGCAGCGGCGCCACGCGTTCGATGGCCGCGGTGGTGCGCGCCACCTGCGCGTGCGTGATCGCCAGGCCCAGGGCGTCGGCCGCGTCCTTGCCGGGCAGGCCGGGCAGCTGCAGCAGGCGCTTGACCATCTCCTGCATCTGCTCCTTGTTGGCGCGGCCGTGGCCGGCCACGGCCTTTTTGAGCTGCAGCGCGGTGTACTCGGCCACGTTCAGGCCGTTGGCCACCAGCGCGGTGAGGCAGGCCCCACGCGCCTGGCCCAGCAGCAGCGTGGCCTGCGGGTTCACGTTGACGAACACGATCTCGCAGGCCGCGACCTCGGGCTGGTAGCGCCGCACCACCTCGCCGATGCCGTCGAACAGCACCTTCAGGCGCGCGGGCAGCAGCGCGCCGTCAGCGGGGCTGGTGCGGATGGTGCCGCTGGCCACGTAGTGCAGCCGCGGGCCGTCGGTGTCGAGCACGCCGAAGCCGGTGCACTGCAGGCCGGGGTCGATGCCGAGGATCCTCATAGCAGGGGCGTTGCCGCGCGCAGCGCGTGGAAGAACACGGGCGCGGCGAAGCACAGCGCATCGACGCGGTCGAGCAGGCCCGCGGCGCCCGTGACCGAGCGGCGCTCGCCGCCCCAGTTCGTCACGCCGCGGTCGCGCTTGATGGCCTTCATCACCAGGTGGCCCGCGGTGCCCGCCACGCAGGCCACCAGCGCCATGGCCACGGCCTGCACCGGCTTGAAGGGCGTGACGCCCGCGAGCAGGCCGCCCACCAGGCCGCCCGCGAGCAGGCCCCAGCCCCAGCTCTGCCAGTGAAAGCTCGCACTGATGGCCGGCGCCACGGGCTTGCGACGGCCGCGCGCCGCGAGGTGCTGCACCAGCATGCAGGTCTGCACCACCAGCACCAGGAAGAACACCAGGAAGGCGTTGTTGCCGAGCCAGCGCGGGAACTGCAGCAGCAGCAGCGCAGGCACGTGGCTCAGGCCGTAGATGCAGACCATGATGCCCCACTGCAGCTTGGCGTTGCGTTCGAGGAAGCGCTGCGGGTCGTTGCGCAGCGCGCTCACCACGGGCAGCGCCAGGAACACGTAGACCGGGATGAACACCGTGAACAGGTTGAAGTGGCCGTTCCACACCAGCGCGTACTGCAGCGGCAGCACCACGAAGAAGGCCAGCACCAGGCTGCGGTGGTCGCCGCGGCGCGTGGGCGAGAGGCTGATGAACTCGCGCAACGCGAAGAACGAGAGGATGCCGAACAGCGCAATGGACACGCCCTCGCCGAGCACCCAGCCGACCCAGAACACGAGGGCCATGATCCAGGAGATGTTGAGCAGCGCGGCGTTGTCCTGGCGGCGCTGGGCCAGCGCGAGGTCGTCGCCGTGCGCGCGGCGCTCGCGCAGCGACAGCAGCACGCCCGCCACCGACACCAGCGCGAGCAGGCCGAACAGCACCAGAAACAGCAGACCCACCTGCTCGTTGGCGCTGAGGTTGCGCAGGTAGCTGGTCATCAGACGTCCCTCAGCGCCATGACGGCGGCGCGCGCGCGCACCAGGAAATCGGCGCGCGGCTCGTCGGCGCCAGGCTTCACGGGCTCGCCGAAGGTGACCGAGCACAGCACCGGCACGGGCACGACCTCGCCCTTGGGCATCACGCGCTGCACGTTGTGGATCCAGGTGGGCACGAGCACCACGTCGGGGAAGCGCGTGGCCAGGTTGTAGAGGCCGCTCTTGAAGGGCTGCGGGTCTTCCTCGAAGCCGCGCGTGCCTTCGGGGAACAGGATCAGCGAATCGCCGCTTTGCAGGGCCGCGATCAGCGGCGCGAGCGGGTCTTCGTCGCCCTTGCGCTCGCGTTCCACGTAGACCGCGTTGAACACCTCGGTGGTGATCCAGCGCTTCAGGGGCGAGGCCGTCCAGTAGTCTTTGGCCGCGATCGGGCGCGTGATGCTGCGCAGCTCCTTGGGCAGCGCGGCCCAGATCAGCACCAGGTCGGCGTGGCTCTGGTGGTTGGCGAAGTAGATGCGCTGCTCGGCCTTGGGCGGGCAGCCGTACCAGCGCGCCTGCGCGCCCGTGAGCAGGCGCACCAGGCCGAGCAGGAAGTAGCCGACGGCGGTGGCGGCGAGTCTCATGGCAGGCGCACCTCGCCCATGCGCGCGGCGATGGTGCCGGCGCGGCGCGCCAGGTAGGCCGAACCGGGGCGGGTCTCGAAGAACTTGGGCGAGGGCAGCATCACGGCGAGCCGCGCGGCCTCGTAGGCCGTGAGCCGGCTCGCGGGCTTGTTGAAGTAGCGCTGGGCGGCGGCCTCGGCGCCGAACACGCCCTCGCCCCATTCCACGCTGTTGAGGTAGATCTCGAGGATGCGGCGCTTGTCGAGCACGAGTTCGAGCATGAGCGAGAGCACGAGCTCCTGGCCCTTGCGCAGCAGCGTGCGCTCGCCCGACAGCAGCAGGTTCTTGGCGAGCTGCTGCGTGATGGTGGAGCCGCCCACCACCTTGGCCTCGCGCGCGGGCCGATCGGGGTTCTGCGCGGCGCGGCGCTCGGCCAGTTCCTGGCGGCGCTCGTTCTTCTGCCGCGCCTGCTGGATGGCCTCCCACTCGATGCCGCGGTGCTGGAAGAAGCCCGCGTCCTCGGACGCCACCACCGCGCGCCACAGGTGCGGGCTGATCTGCCCGCCGTCGACCCACTGCTGGCGCCAGCGCCAGTCGCCGTCGCGGCGCGCGCTCTTGACCGCGATGCGCCAGGCCTCCGAGCGCTGGAACGCGGTGCTTTGCGGGTCGACCACGGCCATGAGCGCGATGCGCGCGAGAAAGAACAGCTGCAGCGCGGCGCCCGCGAGCAGGAGCCAGAGCAGCCAGCGACCCAGGGAGCGCAGCACCGCCATCGCGCGACTACTGGCCCGAGAGCTGGGTCTGCAGGCCGTCTTCGCGCGTGAAGCGGAAACGGGAGACCACCAGGATCTGGTCGGCCTGGCGGCGCATGGCGTCGCTGAAGCGGCCGAACATGAGGCCGCGCACGATGGCCTGGGCACGGCGGTCGAGCAGGGCGTTGCCCGAGCCCTGCACCACCTCGCTCTCGAGCACCTGGCCGGTGTGGTTCACGGTGATCAGCATGGTGAGCTCGCCATAGAGCTTGCGGCCGTTGGCCTCGGGGAAGTTGGCCGTGCCGTGCTGCTCGATGCGCCGGCGCAGGCTGTCGTAGTACACGGCGTACACGGCCTCGCGCGTGGCCGGGCTGATGTAGCGCTTCTTGGGCCGCGCGTTCTCTTCGTTGATGCGCTTTTCGATCTCGGCCAGGATCTTGACCAGCGCCTGGCGCTTCTGCTCGCGCTCGCGCGCTTCGGGGCTGGGCTGGGCGCTGGCCTTCTCGGGTGGCGGCATGGCCGCGAGCGCCGAACGCACCTGGGCCAGCAGGCGGTCCTGCTGTTCGCGCAGCGCCTCGATGCGTCGGGCTTCTTCGTCGGGCGCGTCGCCCAGGCGCGCGATGGCCGAGGGCGGCAGCGGCGAGGTGGCGCGGCCGCGTTCGGCGTCGCCGCCGCCCGCGAGCGAGGCCTGGGCGATGGCCTGGGCCTTCTCGGGGCGCTGGTCGCTGCGCGCGTTCACCAGGATGACTTCGAGCGGCGTGTCCTTGAAGACGCGCTCGATGCGCTCGGGGCCCACGAAACGCACCGTCAGCAGCGCCGCGTGAACACCGAGCGACACCAGCAGCGCGAGCTGCAGGGTGCTCAGGTTGCGCAGCCGGCGGGCCACCGCCGACGGGGCGGGGCGCGAGGGCGCGCGGGCGGGCTTCACGCGGTCGGGCTTCACGCGGCGGATTATCCGTTCTCGTCGGGTGCCGCAGCGGCGTTGTCGGGCTGGGCGTCGTTCACGTCGATGGCCAGCGCCAGCGGGGCGCCGAGCGGTTCCTCCTCGTCCTCGGCCTCGGCCTCGGTGTCGAGCGCGGCGGCGCTGTCCACCGGCGGGTCCAGGCGTTC
Organism: Hydrogenophaga crocea; assembly: GCF_011388215.1. Lineage (NCBI taxonomy): Bacteria > Pseudomonadati > Pseudomonadota > Betaproteobacteria > Burkholderiales > Comamonadaceae > Hydrogenophaga > Hydrogenophaga crocea. The sequence goes on along the minus strand of NZ_CP049989.1, from coordinate 2,664,423 downwards.
GATCACGGTGCCCGAGATCTCCAGGGTGATGTCGTCGGCCTGGCCCAGGCGCACGCGCAGGCGGGCGCCTCGCGGCAGGCCCTCGGCGCCCAGCACGGGCAGCACCAGGGGCAGGGTGTCGGCGCGCACCAGGCCGTCCTTGATGAGGGTGGCGCTGAGCTCGGTGATGGCGTTCTGCCGCAGGTACTGCAGCGTCCAGTAGCGCTCCATGCCGCCCTGGAAGCCGTTGTAGGCGCTGTAGGCGGCGTCAAAGGCGCTGATGACCGCGAACAGGTTGGCGTCCTTGGGCTTGAAGGGCGCGGCCAGCGCGGCGGTCTTGCCGTGGCGCGCGCAGGCAATGATCTGCCACTGGTTGACCAGGTCCACGTAGCGGCGCAGCGGCGAGGTGGCCCAGGTGTAGCACTTGACCCCGATGCCCGCGTGCGGCAGCGCCTTGGTGCCCATGCGCACCTTGATGCCAGGCAGCAGGCTGGCCTGGCTGCGGTAGATGCCGGGCACGCCGCAGTCGGCGAGCCACTGGCCCCAGGTCTTGTTGGCCAGGATCATGGCCTCGGCCACGATCAGGTCGAGGGGGGCGCCGCGCGAGCGCGTGCCGATGAGCACGCGCTCGCTGCCATCGGGTTCGTCGCCCTGCACGCCGTCGAGCTTGAAGGTGTAGTCGGGCCGCGTGAAGGTTTCGGGCTTGCCGCGCACCACCTCGCGCTGCGCCTTGTGGTGCTGCGCGAAACGGTGCAGGAAGGCCAGCATGGGCTGCAGCGCGGCGAGATCGGCGGGTGCGTCGGCACTCGGTGCGCCGCCCAGCCAGGCCTCGGTGATGACGGCGTCCAGCTTGTCGTGGCGCAGGTTGCGCACGATGGGCACGCGTTCGAGCGCGGTGCGGCTGTCGCGCACCTCGAGCGTGGCTTCGTCGAACACCACGTAGAGCGACACCGCGGGGCAGTCGCGCCCCTCCTGCAGCGTGTAGGCCTGCACCACGGCGTCGGGCAGCATGGTGATCTTGTGGCCCGGCATGTAGACGGTGGACAGGCGGTGGCGCGCGATCTGATCGAGCACGCTGTCGGGCGTGATGGCCAGGCCCGGCGCCGCGATGTGGATGCCCAGCGTGACCGTGCCCGTGCCCAGGCCCTGCAGCGAGAGCGCGTCGTCGATCTCGGTGGTGGCCGAGTCGTCGATGGAGACGGCCTGCACCGGCGCGAGCGGCAGGTCGTCGGTGATGGCGGGCGCCTGCATGGCCGCGAAGCCTGTGCCCTTGGGAAAGTGCTCGAACAGGAAGCGCTGCCAGTGGAACTGGTAGGCGCTGCGGATCGCGCCAGCCTGCTGCAGGAGCGCGAGCGGCGCGGTCAGGCTGCGCTTGGCGGCCTCGACCACGGCCTTGTACTCGGGGCCGTTCTTGTCGGGCTTGAAGAGGATGCGGTAGAGCTGGTCGAGCACCGGCGGCGGGCAGCGGCCCTGCACCAGTTCTTCGGTCCAGGCCTCGATCTGCGCCTGCAACTGCTGCTTCTTCTCGATCGCGGCCAGGGCCTGGGCCACGATCTCGGGCGGCGCCTTCTTGAAGCGGCCCTTGCCCGCGCGACGGAAATAGTGCGGCGCGCCCTGCAGCGTGAGCAGCGCGGCCACCTGCTGGGCGGGGCTGGCCTGGGCGCTGAAGTACTCGCGCGCCAGGTCGGCGAAGCCGAATTCGTCGTCGGGCGCGAATTCGTAGGCGAGCTCGAGCTCCAGGGTCTGGGCGATCTGTGCGGCCTCGGCCATGAGCTCGGCCGGGGCGGGTTTGTCGAAGCGCAGCAGCGCGTTGGCCGCTTTCACTTTCACGCGCTTGCCCGAGTCGAGTTCGACCTGCATCGAACTCTCGGCCTCGGACATCAATCGGCCGGTCAGGAACTTGCCGGCCTCGTCGAACAGGATGTGCATGGGCGGCATTGTCCCATTCCGCCTCGCGGCCCCGCGCTCAGGCCAGGCGCAGAAACGCGAACAAGGCGTCGATGTGCCGATCGAAGTCGCTGATCGCGTGGTCGCTGTGTTCCAGCAGGCGGATCTGCCCGCCCGCGGCGAAGGCCTGCATCTCGCGCCAGTCGAGCAGCTCGTCGCCCTGGGCGATGAGGGCGAACAGCCGTTCGGGCGTGGCCGGGTGCTGCAGCGCCAGGCGCGTGATGTCGGTCTCCTGCGCGCGCAGCTCGTCGACGAAGCGGGCCTCGAAGAAGAAGTGCTCGTCGGGCTTTTGCCAGGTGCTGTGCTCGCCGATGTGGGCCGCCAGGCTGTCGGCCGGCCGCGGTGCGGGGTTGAGCAGGGCGGCGCGGCAGCCCGTGTGCAGCGCCAGCCAGCGCGCGTAGAAGCCGCCCAGCGACGAGCCCACCACGGCCATGCGCGCGCGCGGCCAGCCCGCCACGCCCGCACTGACCAGGCCCATGGCCTCGCGCGGCGAGGGCGGCAGGGGCGGGCACCACCAGGTGACGCCCGGATGCTCGCGCGCCACGCGCTCGGCCACCAGCTGCGCCTTCTGCGACAGCGGCGAGGAGCGGAAGCCGTGCAGGTAGAGCAGGTGGGTGACGGGTTCGGTGAGGGGCTCGAAGACCGGGGTGTCCATGGCCGCAGGATAATCGCCGGCCATGGCCATCGTGATCGAAAAACCCAGCCTGATGCAGCGGATCGTGCCCTTCCTCAAGGGCTTCGACTGGCCGCTGATCACCATCGTGCTGTTCATGGCGGCGCTGGGCCTGACGACCATGTACTCGGTGGGCTTCGACCACGGCTCGCGCTTCGCCCAGCACAGCCGCAACATGCTGATCGGCGCCACCGTGATGCTGGTGTTCTCGCAGATCCCGCCGCAGCGCCTCATGCGCCTGGCACTGCCGCTGTACGTGGTGGGCGTGGTGCTGCTGCTGGGGGTGGAGGTGGCGGGCATCGTGCGCAAGGGCGCGCAGCGCTGGCTCGACGTCGGCGTGACCGTGATCCAGCCCAGCGAGCTCATGAAGATCGCCATGCCCATGATGCTGGCCTGGTGGTTCCACCGGCGCGAAGGGCAGCTCAAGGCGGCCGACTTCCTGGTCGCGGGACTGATCCTCGCGGTGCCCGCGGCCCTGATCCTCAAGCAACCCGATCTCGGCACCACGCTGCTGGTGGTGGCTTCGGGCCTGGCGGTGATCTTTTTCGCCGGACTGAGCTGGAAGCTCATCATTCCGCCGGTGCTGATCGCGGCTGTCGGCGTCGTGGTGCTGATCACCAACGAGTCGTCGTGGTGCGCGCCGGGGGTCGACTGGCACGTGCTGCACGAATACCAGCGCCAGCGCGTGTGCACCCTGCTCGACCCCACCAAGGACCCGCTGGGCAAGGGCTTCCACATCATCCAGGGCATGATCGCTATCGGCTCGGGCGGCGTCTGGGGCAAGGGCTTCATGCAGGGCACGCAGACCCACCTCGAGTTCATTCCCGAGCGCACCACCGACTTCATCTACGCCGCCTTCTCCGAGGAGTTCGGCCTGCTCGGCGTGCTGCTGCTGCTCGCGGGCTTCACGGCGCTGATCGGCCGCGGGCTGATGATCGCGGCCGAAGCGCCCACGCTGTTCGCGCGCCTGCTGGCGGGCGCGCTCACGCTCAACATCTTCGTCTACGCCTTCGTCAACATGGGCATGGTCAGCGGCATCCTGCCGGTGGTGGGCGTGCCGCTGCCCTTCGTGAGCTACGGCGGCACCGCCATGGTCACCATGGGCGTGGGCCTGGGCATGTTGCTGTCGATTTCCCGGGCCAAGCGGCTCGTCCCCACATGAACCTTCTCGATCCCGTGGCCTTCGTGGGTGCCGGCATCATGGGCGGCGCCATGGTGCAGCGCCTGCGCGAGCGCGGCTGGCCCGTGGCCGTGTGCGACATCGACCCGTTGCGCCAGCGCGAGGCGCGCGAGGCCGGCGCCACCGTGTGCGACACGCCGCACGCCGCCGCAGCCACGCTGGGCGAGGGTGGCTTGCTGGCCGTCGTGGTGGTCGACGCGGCCCAATGCCGCGAAGTGCTGTGGGGTGCGGCCGGTGCGGCCGCGGCGCTGCGCGCGGGTCAGACCGTGCTGCTGTGCCCCACCATCGCGCCCGAAGACGTGGAGGCGATCGCGCTGCGCCTGGCCGGGCAGGGCGTGCACACGCTCGACGCGCCAATGTCGGGCGGCCCCGCCCGGGCGCGCGCCGGCACCATGAGCCTGATGCTCGCGGGGCCGGCCGGCGTGGTCGATCGCCACGCGCGCCTGATCGGCGACCTGTCGAACGCGGTGTTCCGCGTGGGCGAGCGCGTGGGCGACGGGGCGCGCACCAAGCTCGTGAACAACCTGCTCGCGGGCATCAACCTCGCGGGCGCGGCCGAGGCCATCGCGCTGGCCGAGCGCCTGGGCCTGGACCCGCGCGGCACGCTCGATGTGATCGAGCGCTCCAGCGGCCAAAGCTGGATCGGCGGCGACCGCCTGGGCCGCGCGCTGGCCGGTGACACCGCGCCGCGCGCCCACATGACCCTGCTGGCCAAGGACACCCGGCTCGCCGTGGCCGCGGGCCGCTCGGCCGGCCACGAGGGCGTGCTCGGGCCGCTGGCCAGCGCCGTGTTCGCCGCCGCCCTGGGCGACGGCATGGCTGGCGAGGACGACGGCGCGCTGCTGCACTGGATGCGCGACCACCCCGGCGGCCTGCCAAAACCCTGAGCCGCGCGCGCGGGCGCGCGCTTCCTACAATGGCCCCCATGATCGCGCGCGAACCCACCCTGGCCCGCCTGGCCACCGCCGAGCAGCTGCTGCTCGAACCCTTCGGCCTCACCACCGCCCACCTGCACAAGGCGCTGGCGGAAATCCGCTCGCACGGGGTGGACGACGCCGACCTGTACTTCCAGGCCACGCGCAACGAGGGCTGGAGCCTCGAGGAAGGCATCGTCAAAACCGGCAGCTTCAGCATCGAGCAGGGCGTGGGCGTGCGCGCGGTGAGCGGCGAAAAGACCGCCTTCGCGTACTCCGACGACCTGTCCTGGGACTCGCTGATCGACGCCGCGCGCGCGGTGCGCAGCATCTCGGGCCAGGGCCAGGCGAAGAAGGTCAAGGTCGCCACGGCCAAGGTCGCCAAGTCGCGCTCGCTCTACGCCGGCGTCGATCCGATCGCCTCGCTCGACAGCAATGCCAAGGTGGCGCTGCTCGAAAAAGTGGAGCGCCTGGCCAAGGCCCAGGACCCGCGCGTGGTGCAGGTGATGGCCGGCCTCGCGGCCGAGCACGACGTGGTGCTGGTGGCGCGCGCCGACGGCACGCTCGCTGCCGACGTTCGGCCGCTGATCCGCCTGTCCGTCACCGTGATCGCCGAGCAGAACGGCCGCCGCGAAATGGGCAGCTCGGGCGGCGGTGGCCGCTTCGGCCTGGCCTATTTCGACGACGCCATGGTGCAGAGCTACGTCGACGAGGCGGTGCAGCAGGCCCTCACCAACCTCGATTCGCGTCCCGCGCCCGCGGGCGAGATGGTGGTGGTGCTGGGCAGCGGCTGGCCCGGCATCCTGCTGCACGAGGCCGTGGGCCACGGCCTCGAAGGCGATTTCAACCGCAAGGGCTCGAGCGCGTTCGCGGGCCTGATCGGCCAGCGCGTGGCGGCCAAGGGCGTGACCGTGCTCGACGACGGCACCATCGCCGACCGCCGCGGCTCGCTCAACGTGGACGACGAAGGCAACGCCTCGCAGCGCAACGTGCTGATCGAAGACGGCATCCTGCGCGGCTACATCCAGGACGCGATGAACGCGCGCCTGATGGGCGTCAAGCCCACGGGCAACGGCCGCCGCGAGAGCTACGCGCACACGCCCATGCCGCGCATGACCAACACCTACATGCTCGCGGGCGACAAGCACCCCGACGAGATCGTGGCGAGCATCAAGAAGGGCCTGTACGCGACCAACTTCGGTGGCGGGCAGGTCGACATCACGAGCGGCAAGTTCGTGTTCTCGGCCAGCCAGGCCTTCTGGGTCGAGAACGGCAAGATCCAGTACCCGGTCAAGGGCGCCACGCTGGTGGGCAACGGCCCCGACGCGCTCAAGCGCGTGAGCATGATCGGCAACGACATGCGCCTCGACACCGGCGTGGGCACCTGCGGCAAGGAAGGCCAGAGCGTGCCCGTGGGCGTGGGCCAGCCCACGCTGCGCATCGAAGGCCTCACGGTCGGCGGCACGGCGTGAGCGCGCGCGGGGCCGTGCCGTTCGGCCAGGCCCTGCGCTTCTGGCTCAAGCTCGGCTTCATCAGCTTCGGCGGCCCGGCCGGCCAGATCGCGGTGATGCACCGCGAGCTCGTGGAGCAGCGGCGCTGGATCAGCGAGCGCCGCTTCCTGCACGCGCTCAACTACTGCATGCTGCTGCCCGGCCCCGAGGCGCAGCAGCTCGCGACCTACATCGGCTGGCTGATGCACCGCAGCTGGGGCGGCATCGTGGCGGGTGCGCTGTTCGTGCTGCCTTCGCTGCTGCTGCTCATCGGCCTGAGCTGGGTCTATGTGGTGTACGGGCAGGTCGGCTGGGTCGCAGGCCTGCTCTACGGCATCAAGCCCGCGGTGGCGGCGATCGTGCTGCAGGCGGTCTGGCGCATCGGCGGGCGTGTGCTGCGCAGCCCGCGCCGCGCGCCCTGGCTCTGGGCGCTGGCCATCGGCAGCTTCGTGGCGATCGCGCTGCTCAAGCTGCCGTTTCCGCTTGTGGTGCTGTCGGCGCTGGCCTTGGGCTGGCTGGGCGGGCGCGTGGCGCCTGCGCAGTTCCTGCCTGCGGGTGGCCACGGGCGCGCCGCGGCCGACGGCAGCCAGCACCCGCCCGCGCTGATCGACGACGACACCCCCACGCCCCAGCACGCGCGCTTCACGCGGCCGCGCCTGCTGCGCGTGCTGTTCGCGGGCGCCGCGTTGTGGCTGCTGCCCATGGGCGTTCTGCTGGCCTGGCAGGGCCTGCAGGGCACGCTGCCCACCATGGGCCTGTTCTTTTCGAAGGCCGCGCTGCTCACCTTCGGCGGCGCCTACGCGGTGCTGCCCTACGTGTACCAGGGTGCGGTGGTACAGCACGGCTGGCTCAGCGGACCGCAGATGATCGACGGGCTCGCGCTCGGTGAAACCACGCCCGGACCGCTGATCATGGTGGTGGCCTTCGTGGGCTTTCTGGGCGGCTGGCACACCGGTGTCCTGGGGCCAGAGGCGCGCTTTCTCGGCGCGGCGCTCGCCGCCTGCGTGGTCACCTGGTTCACCTTCCTGCCCTCGTTCATCTTCATCCTCGCGGGCGGGCCGCTGGTGGAGCGCACGCACGGACAGCTCGGCTTCACCGCGCCGCTCACGGCCATCACGGCCGCGGTGGTGGGCGTGATCGCGAGCCTGGGGCTGTTCTTCCTGGTGCACATCGCCTGGCCCGTGCCCGGCGGGCCGGTGGACGTGGCGGCCCTGCTGATTGCAGCGCTGGCCGCGCTCGCCCTGCTGCGGTTCAAGCTGGGTGTCATTGCCGTGATCGCGGCCTGCGCGCTGCTCGGTGTGTTGCTCAAAACCACCGGTCTGGCCGGCTGAGCGCAGCCCCCCGATCGCCTGTGCTACATTGCCGGCCATGGTTTCGCGCTCCGCTTACTTCGCTTTTTACTTTTGGTTCTCTGTCCCCGGCGGACGAGAGGCGAAGTCGTAAGCGCGCCAAGAATCTCGAACAGAAACCGCCGGGCCCCCAAAGCCCGGCGGTTTTTTTTCGCCCATTCGCCGTATTCCCCCAAACCCACCCTGGAGCCCATGATGAACGCCAAAGCCACCTCCGCCGCCAGCGACGCCTGGTATGCGCGTCCTCTCGACAAAACCAGCGAGACCGACGACGAACGCATTCAGGACATCACCGTGCTTCCCCCGCCCGAACACCTCATCCGCTTCTTCCCGATCGCCGGCACGCCGACCGAAGCGCTGATCAGCCAGACCCGCCACCGCATCCACCGCATCCTGCACGGCAAGGACGACCGGCTGCTCGTGGTGATCGGCCCATGCTCGATCCACGACCCGGCCGCCGCGCTCGATTACGCGCGCCGCCTGAAGCCGCTGCGCGACCAGTACGCCGACACGCTGGAGATCGTGATGCGCGTGTACTTCGAGAAGCCGCGCACCACCGTGGGTTGGAAGGGGCTGATCAACGACCCCTACCTCGACGAGAGCTACCGCATCGACGAAGGCCTGCGCATCGCGCGCCAGCTGCTGATCGAGATCAACCGCCTGGGCCTGCCCGCGGGCAGCGAGTTCCTCGACGTGATCTCGCCCCAGTACATCGGCGACCTGATCAGCTGGGGCGCGATCGGCGCGCGCACCACCGAGAGCCAGGTGCACCGCGAACTGGCCTCGGGCCTGTCGGCCCCGATCGGCTTCAAGAACGGTACCGACGGCAACATCAAGATCGCGACCGACGCCATTCAGGCGGCGGGCCGTGGCCACCACTTCCTGTCGGTGCACAAGAACGGTCAGGTCGCCATCGTGCAGACCAAGGGCAACAAGGACTGCCACGTGATCCTGCGTGGTGGCAAGGCGCCCAACTACGACGCCGCGAGCGTGGCGAGCGCGGTGAAAGACCTCGAGGCCGCCAAGCAGGTGCCGCGCCTCATGATCGACTGCAGCCACGCCAACAGCAGCAAGCAGCACGAGAAGCAGCTCGACGTGGCGCGCGACATCGCGGGCCAGATCGCGGGCGGCAGCCGCTCGGTCTTCGGCGTGATGATCGAAAGCCACATCGAGGCCGGTGCCCAGAAGTTCACGCCGGGCAAGGACGACCCGTCGGCCTTGCGCTATGGCCAGAGCATCACCGACGCCTGCCTGGGCTGGAGCGATTCGCTGCAGGCGCTCGAGCTGCTGTCGGCCGCGGTGAAAGCCTCGCGCGGCTGAGCTCGCATCGGGGCTTGCCCGGAGCAGCGCGCGGCGGTGGCGGGGCACAATGCCCCGACATTGCAGACCAGCCGAGGAGCCCCCATGCGCAGCCAAGTCACCGTCACCTGGGGCGAGCCCGCCGCCTACCGCATCGATCTCGAGGAGGTACAGCCCATGCCACACGACCAGGCAAGGCAGTGGCTCGACGAGCAGTTCACGCAGATGGGTTGCGAGCCGCTGCGCGCCACGGGCAAGGTGCTCACGGTCGACAAGATCCTGTGCATCGCGCAGGCGGCGGGGCAGGACCACTTCCGCGATCCGGGCCACCGCGAATGGGCGCTGGCCTATGCGCGCGCCGCGAGCGCGGCCCTGGCCAAGCCGGTCATCACGGTGGACGTGCCCGGCCAGGCGCTGGCTTACTGAGCCGGCGCGCGGGCCTTCAGGTCTTGAGCGCCTTCAGCAGGCGCTCGTGGATGCCCCCGAAGCCGCCGTTGCTCATGCAGACGATGTGGTCGCCGCCGCGCGCGGCCTGCACCACCTGCTGCACCAGGGTGTCGATGTTGGCGGCCACCGCCGCGCGCGCGCCCATGGGGGCCAGTGCCTCGGCCGCATCCCAGTCGAGCCCGCCCGAATGGCAGAAAGCCAGGTCGGCGTTCTCCAGGCTCCAGGGCAGTTGCGACTTCATGGTGCCCAGCTTCATGGTGTTGCTGCGCGGCTCGAACACCGCAAGGATGCGCCCGCGCGGTGTGCCCAGGCGGCGCGCCAGGCCGTCGAGCGTGGTGCGGATGGCCGTGGGGTGGTGGGCGAAGTCGTCGTAGACAGTGATGTCGCCGCCCGCGCGCGCCACGCTGCCGCGCAGCTCCATGCGGCGGCGCACGTTCTGGAAGCGCCCGAGCGCGGCCGCAGCCTCGGCCGGCGGCACGCCCAGGTGCTCGGCCGCGGCGATGGCCGCGAGCGCATTGAGCTGGTTGTGCACGCCCGACAGTGCCCATTGCACGCGGCCCACGGGCCGGCCGTTGCGCTGCACCGCGAAGTCGTGCGGCTCGCCCTCGGCGGTGAAGTCGCTCACCGCGCTGCCGAAGCTGCAGACCTCGCTCCAGCAGCCCTGGTGCAGCACGCGTGTGAGGCTTTCTTCGAGGCCGTTGACCACGACACGGCCACTCGCGGGCACGGTGCGCACCAGGTGGTGGAACTGGCGCTCGATCGCCTTGAGGTCGTCGAAGATGTCGGCGTGGTCGAACTCGAGGTTGTTGAGCACGGCCGTGCGCGGGCGGTAGTGCACGAACTTGCTGCGCTTGTCGAAGAAGGCGGTGTCGTACTCGTCGGCCTCGATCACGAAGGCCTTGCCCTCGCCGAGCCGGGCCGAGACGCCGAAGTTCATCGGCACGCCGCCCACCAGGAAACCGGGTTGCTGGCCGCAGGCGTCGAGCACCCAGGCCAGCATCGAGGTGGTGGTGGTCTTGCCGTGTGTGCCGGCCACCGCGAGCACATGCCGCCCCTGCAGCACGTTTTCGGCCAGCCACTGCGGCCCGCTGGTGTAGGGCGCGCCCGCGTCGAGGATGGCTTCCATCAGCGGGAACTTGGGCGAGCCGTCGGCCAATCGCGCGCGGCTCACCACGTTGCCGATCACCCAGACGTCGGGCTGGAGCGCCATCTGTTCGGCGCCGAAACCTTCGATGAGCTCGATGCCCAGGGCCCGCAACTGGTCGCTCATGGGGGGGTAGACGCCGGCGTCGCAGCCGGTGACGCGGTGGCCCGCTTCGCGGGCCAGGGCCGCGACACCGCCCATGAAGGTGCCGCAGATGCCCAGGATGTGAATATGCATGTGCGGATTCTAGGTTTGGCGCCCCGGGCACAATGCGGGATGCTTTCGCGAGACGACACCGCTGCCGAAATCGCTGCCGTGGCCGCCGGTCTGGTGGTCGACGAAGGGCAGGACTACGCCGCGGCCAAACGCGCCGCGGTCCGCCAACTCGGCCTGCCGCCGCGCACCGCCTTGCCCGACAACGACCTGCTCGAAGCCGCCGTGCGCGAGCACATCGCCGTGTTCTGCGCCGACACCCAGCCCGGCGAGCTGCGCGCGCTGCGGGAACTGGCGCTGGTCTGGATGGATCGTTTGCAGGCATTCCGCCCGCACCTGGGCGGCGCCGTCTGGCACGGCACGGCCACGCGCCACAGCGACATTCACATGCACCTCTTCTGTGACGACCCCAAGCAGGCCGAATGGGCCTTGATCGACCACCGCGTGGACTACCACCCCGGCACCGCCAGCGACTGGCGCGGCGACGCGGTGCAGGCGCTCACCGTGCGCACCCGCAGCGAGGCGCTGGGCCAGTGGGTGCTGTTGCACCTGCTGGTGCACGACCACGATGCCCAGCGCGGCGCGCTCAAGCCCGACAGCCAGGGCCGCAAGCCGCGTGGCGACGCGGCCGCGGTGCGTGCGCTGCTGGCCACGGAGGGCCGGGCATGAAGCTGCAGCGCCGACACTTGCTCACGGGCGGCGTGGCGGTGGCCGCCGCGGGCGCGGGGGTCTTCTGGGCGGAGCGCCGCTGGCGCCCCCAACCCGTGCTCGATGGCACGGAGGCCGAGTTCTGGGCGTCCCGCTTCGACACGCCCGAGGGCCAGCCGCTGGCGATGGCGCCCTACCGCGGCAAGCCGCTGCTGGTGAACTTCTGGGCCACCTGGTGTCCGCCCTGCATCGAGGAACTGCCCATGCTCAACGCCTTCCAGCGCGAGCAATCGGCCAAAGGCTGGCAGCTGCTTGGCCTCGCGGTCGATCGGGTGGACGCCGTGCAGGCCTTCCTCAAGAAGCTGCCGCTCGAATTCCCGGTCGCCATGACCGGCTTCGCGGGGGCCGACCTGAGCCGCAAGCTCGGCAATCCCTCGGGCGGCCTGCCGTTCACCGTGGTCTTCGGGCCCGGGGGCGGCATCGTCCAGCGCAAGATCGGCCAGCTCAAACCCGACGACCTCGCGGGCTGGGCGAAATCCATCTGAAGCGCTGAAATCACGCCAACGTCGTTGATCGCCCTGCCAAGTGCGGGGTGATGGGCGTTTGGATCCGGGGAAACCCATCGTGTACACTGCTGCACCCTTGCGCCGGCCGGTGCTGTGCGATTTCGCGAAATTGCATGCAATAGAGCCAATTTGGTGCAGAAATCGTTGGAGATACCATGGATTTGCGAAAACTTAAGACTCTGATCGATCTGGTGTCGGAGTCGAACGTCTCGGAGCTCGAGATCACCGAGGCCGAAGGCAAGGTCCGCATCGTCAAGGCCAGCCCGGCGGTCATGCCGGCGCCGGTGACCTACAGCATGGCCCCCGCTCCCGCCCCCATGGCGGCGGTTCCCGCCGTGGAAGTTGCTGCAGCACCCGCGCCCGTTGCCGCCCCCGCGGCGCCCACCGGACACGTGGTCAAGTCGCCCATGGTCGGCACGTTCTACCGCTCCTCCGCGCCCGGCGCAAAGCCTTTCGTCGAAGTGGGCTCCACCGTCAAGGAAGGCGAGACCATCTGCATCGTCGAGGCCATGAAGATCCTCAACGAGATCGAGGCCGACAAGAGCGGCACGGTGACGCAGATCCTGGTCCAGAACGGCCAGGCGGTCGAGTACGGCCAGCCGCTGTTCGTGATCGAGTGAGGACCGCTCACCCATGTTCAAGAAGATCCTGATCGCCAACCGCGGCGAGATCGCGCTGCGCATCCAGCGCGCCTGCCGCGAGATGGGCATCAAGGCGGTGATGGTCTATTCCGAGGCCGACCGCGATGCCAAGTACGTCAAGCTCGCCGAAGAAGCGGTGTGCATCGGTCCGGCGCAGTCGGGGCAAAGCTACCTGAACATGCCCGCGATCATCTCGGCCGCCGAGGTGACCGACGCCGAGGCCATCCATCCGGGCTACGGCTTCCTGAGCGAGAACGCCGATTTCGCCGAGCGCGTCGAGAAGAGCGGTTTCACCTTCATCGGCCCCACGCCCGACTCGATCCGCCTCATGGGCGACAAGGTTTCGGCCAAGCAGGCCATGATCCGTGCTGGGGTGCCCTGCGTGCCCGGCTCCGACGGCGCATTGCCCGACGACCCGGTGGTGATCAAGCGCACCGCCAAGGCCATCGGCTACCCGGTGATCATCAAGGCCGCGGGCGGTGGCGGTGGCCGCGGCATGCGCGTGGTGCACACCGAGGCCGCGCTGCTGCACGCGGTGCAGACCACCAAGGCCGAGGCCGGCGCCGCGTTCGGCAACGCCGAGGTCTACATGGAGAAGTTTCTCCAGAACCCGCGGCACATCGAGATCCAGGTGCTGGCCGACCAGCACCGCAACGCCGTCTACCTGGGCGAGCGCGACTGCTCCATGCAGCGGCGCCACCAGAAGGTGATCGAGGAAGCGCCGGCGCCGGGCATTCCGCGCCGCCTGATCGAGAAGATCGGTGAGCGCTGCGCGGCGGCCTGCAAGAAGATCGGCTACCGCGGTGCGGGCACCTTCGAGTTCCTGTTCGAGAACGGCGAGTTCTATTTCATCGAGATGAACACGCGCGTGCAGGTCGAGCACCCGGTGACCGAATGGATCACGGGCATCGACATCGTGCGCACGCAGATCGCCGTGGCCGCGGGCGAGAAGCTGCCGTTCACGCAGCGCCAGATCCAGCTCAAGGGCCATGCGATCGAGTGCCGCGTGAACGCCGAAGACCCCTACAAGTTCACGCCTTCGCCAGGCCGCATCTCGACCTGGCACCCGCCGGGCGGGCCCGGTGTGCGCGTGGACTCGCACGCCTACGCCAACTACTTCGTGCCGCCCAACTACGACTCGATGATCGGCAAGATCATCGTGCACGGCGACACGCGCGAGCAGGCGCTGGCGCGCATGCGCACCGCGCTGGCCGAGACCGTGGTCGAGGGCATCAAGACCAACATCCCGCTGCACCGCGAGATCATGGTCGATGCCAACTTCGTGGCCGGCGGCACCAACATCCACTACCTCGAAGAGTGGCTGTCGCAACGTGAGCGCTGAGCCCGGGTCCTTGTTCGAGCTGGTGCTGCTCGTGCCCGAGCAGGCGGTCGAACCCGTGGGCGATGCCCTCGACGCGCTCGACGCGCTGAGCACCTCGGTCGAAGACGCCGACGCCATGACCGAGGCCGAGCAGGCCTTGTTCGGCGAGCCGGGCATGCCGCCGCCCAAAGAGGGCTGGCAGCGCTCGCGCGTGGTCGCGCTGTTCAATACCGAAGCCGCGGCGCGTGAAGCCGCCACGCTGCTGCAGGCGCAGGACTTCTTCGACGGCTGCGCGGTGCAGGGCATGCGCCCCGTGGCCGAGCAGGACTGGGTGCGGCTCACGCAGTCGCAGTTCGACCCGGTCGAGATCACGCCGAGCTTCTGGATCGTGCCGTCGTGGCACGAGCCACCGGCGCAGGCCGAGCGCATCATCCGGCTCGACCCGGGCCTGGCCTTCGGCACCGGCACCCACCCCACCACGCGCATGTGCCTGCGCTGGACCGCGGGTCACGCGCCCGTGGGCCCGCGCGTGCTCGACTACGGCTGCGGCTCGGGCATCCTCGCCATCGGCGCGGCCAAGCACGGGGCGCAACAGATCCTCGCGGTCGACATCGACCCCGCGGCCGTGGAGGCCACGCGGCTGAACGCCGAGGCCAACCACGTGCAGCTCGTGGCCGGCCTGCCCGATGCCGCCGTGGGCGAACACGACCTGGTGCTCGCCAACATCCTCGCCACGCCGCTCAAGGTGCTCGCGCCGCTGCTGTGTGCGCACGTGCGCAGCGGCGGCCACCTGGTGCTCGCAGGCATCCTCGCGCGCCAGGCCGACGAGCTCAAGGCGGCCTATGCGCCCTGGGTCGCGCTCGAGGTGAGCGACGAAGAGGACGGCTGGATCCTCATGACCGCGCGCAAGGCCTGAGCGGGCCGGGCCGGGCGTGAGGCCGCCATAATCCGCGCATGAGTTTCACCACCCGCTGTCCGGCTTGCGGCACCGTGTTCCGCGTGGTGGCCGACCAACTCAAGATCTCGGATGGCTGGGTGCGTTGCGGGCATTGCTCGGACGTCTTCGACGCCACCATTCACCTGCAGCCCTGGACGCCGCCCGCGCGGCCGGTCGCCGAACCCGTGGCCGCGCCGACACCGCCGGCCGTGCCGCAGCCCGACGAACCGCTGGCCCCGCCCCCGCCACCCCCCGAGCCCACACCGCCCGCACCCGAGGTCGCGGTCGTTGCGGCGGGCGAGCCCGACCTCGTGATCGAACCCGAGCCCGAGCCCGAACCGCTTGTGCCTGCGCCCGCGGAGGAAACTATCGCCGACGATGACCTGCGCGCCTGGTTCGGTGATGGCCCGCTCGACGCGCCGGCCGCTGCCGAAGCGGCGCCGCCCGAAGCGGCAGCGGTCAATCCCGTGCCGCACGAAGCACCCCCGGTCGAGGTGCGCGACGAGGGCCCGTCGTCCGAATTCCGGGCCGAGCTCGAACGCTTCGCGCAATCGACCCGAGGCCCGCTCGAGGTGCTGCCCACGCTGCCCGCCACGGCGCGTCAGGACCATTCCACCGACAGCGGCTTCGATGCGCCTGCGGCCGAAACGGCTGCGCCCTCCGTTGCCCTGCCGCCCGTTGCCGACGACGAAGACCACACCCCGGCCGTGCCCGGCTTCGTGCGCCAGGCGCAGCGCCGTGCGTTCTGGTCGTCGCCGGGCATGCGCATCGGCCTGGGCCTGATCGCCGTGCTGCTCGCCGGCCTGCTCGCGGGCCAGTGGGCGGTGCAGCACCGCCACCAGCTCGTGGCCGCGCACCCGCCGCTGCGGCCCGCGATCGAGCAGGCTTGCGGCTGGCTGGGTTGTGACCTGCAGCCGCTGCGCCGCATCGACGAGGTCGAGATCGAAAGCGCCGAGCTCGTGCGCCGCCTGGGCAACTTCTATTCGTTCGACTTCGTGCTGCGCAACCGCTCGGCACTCGAAGTGGCGCTGCCCGCGCTCGAACTCACGCTCACCAACATCGGCGAACAGGCGGTGGCGCGGCGGGTCTTCCTGCCGCAAGACTGGCCCGACGCCCCCGCCGCGCTCGCGCCCAACGGGCGCGTGTCCGTCAGCCTGCGGCTGTCGCTCATGCTCGGTGACGATGCACCCACCGCGGGCTACCGCGCGCTGGTCTTTTACCCCTGACCTCCACCCTTCATTCCCATCGCCATGGCCATCCTCGTCTGCGGCTCGCTTGCCTTCGACACCATCATGACCTTCGAGGGCCGGTTCGCCGACCAGATCCTGCCCGATCAGCTGCACATCCTGAACGTGTCCTTCCTCGTGCCCGGCCTGCGGCGCGACTACGGCGGGTGCGCGGGCAATATCGCCTACGGGCTGCGCCAGCTCGGCAGCGAAGTGGTGCCGCTGGCCGCGATCGGCAACGACGGTGCCGAGTACCTCGAGCGCATGCGCGGCCTGGGTGTGGACGTGAGCCATGTGCAGACCGTGCCCGAGTCGTACACCGCGCAGGCCATGATCATGACCGACCGCGACAACAACCAGATCACCGCCTTCCACCCAGGCGCGATGTCGTTCGCGCACCAGAACCCGGTGCCGGCGCGCAGCGATCTTCAGCTCGGCATCGTGGCCCCCGACGGCCGCGACGGCATGCTGCAGCACGCCGCGCAGCTCCAGGCCGCGGGCATTCCCTTCGTGTTCGACCCGGGCCAGGGCCTGCCCATGTTCAACGGCGACGAACTGCGCGCCTTCATCGCGCAGGCCACCTGGGTGGCCGTCAACGATTACGAAGGGCGCATGCTCAGCGAGCGCACGGGCCTGTCGCTGGCCGACATCTCGCGCCAGGTGAAGGGCCTGATCGTCACCTTGGGCGAACACGGCTGCGACGTGTGGGAGCAAGGCGAGGCGGTGCGTGTGGCCGGTGTGAAGGCCGAGCAGGTGGTCGACCCCACGGGTTGCGGCGACGCCTTCCGTGCCGCGCTGCTGCACGGCCTCTCGCAGGGTTGGCCGCTGCGGCGTTGCGCCGAGCTGGGCAACCGCATGGGCGCGCTCAAGATCGCGGTGCGCGGCCCGCAGAACTACACGCTCGGCGGCCTGCAGGGCTGAAGCCGGCGGCGTCCATGCATAAAAAAAGCCCGGCGCTTTCGCACCGGGCTTTTCAGATCAACCCAAAGGGTCTCAGGGTTTGCTGGACGTGGGGAACGGCCAGGCAGCCTGAGGATTGAGTTTGGTCTGAGCGGCAGGAGCGGCCGCGGGCGCAGGGGCAGCCGGCTTCTTGGCCGGCTCAGCTTTTTTTGCGGGGGCTGCCTTCTTCGCAGGGGCGGCCTTTTTCGCAGCGGCTTTCTTCGCAGGCGCGGCTTTCTTGGCCGGGGCCTTCTTCGCAGGCGCGGCTTTCTTGGCCGGCGCTTTCTTGGCAACGGCCTTCTTGGCCGGCGCCTTCTTCACCGCGGCCTTCTTGGCCGGGGCTTTCTTGGCAGCGACTTTCTTCGCCGGTGCCTTCTTCGCCACGGCCTTCTTGGCCGGGGCTTTCTTGGCAGCGACTTTCTTCGCCGGTGCCTTCTTCGCCACGACCTTCTTGGCCGGGGCTTTCTTCGCGGCGACTTTCTTCGCCGGTGCCTTCTTCACCGCGGCCTTTTTGGCCGGGGCTTTTTTCGCCGCAGCCTTCTTGGCCGGGGCTTTCTTCGCAGTTGCCATTGCTTTCTCCTTGATCAAGTTGCAAAGAGCACTTCATCCGGTCGGATGGCCGGTGAAGTGATTCAACGCCTTGTGGTTGTGCGGCGGTGCCGCGGCAACCCCAGGGGGCTGAATCCGGGTTTCAGGTCAGCGCAGCGTCTGGGCGCTGTGTCGGGCTGACCTGATGAATCGATGCAGGGTCTTTCTTCTTGTGGGATGGCAATGCGGTGTGAGCCCTCGGCCTTTGAAAGCCTCAGTCCCAGGACAGCGCGCCGCCCGATTGGTACTCAATCACCCGTGTCTCGAAGAAATTGCGTTCCTTCTTGAGATCGATCATCTCGCTCATCCAGGGGAACGGGTTCTCTTCGTTCGGGAACAGGGGCTCGAGGCCGATCTGCGTGGCGCGCCGGTTGGCGATGTAGCGCAGGTAGCCCTTGAACATGGAGGCGTTGAGGCCCAGCACGCCGCGCGGCATGGTGTCCTCGGCATAGCGGTATTCGAGGTCGACGGCCTTGAGGAACAGGCCCTTGATCTCGGCCTTGAACTCGGGCGTCCAGAGCAGCGGGTTCTCCATCTTGATCGCGTTGATCAGGTCGATGCCGAAATTGCAGTGCATCGACTCGTCGCGCAGGATGTACTGGTACTGCTCGGCGGCGCCGGTCATCTTGTTCTGCCGGCCCAGCGCCAGGATCTGGGTGAAGCCGACGTAGAAGAACAGGCCTTCCATGAGGCAGGCGAACACGATCAGGCTCTTGAGCAGCTTCTGGTCGTTCTCGGGCGTGCCGGTGTGGAAGTTGGGGTCCATGATCGCGTCGATGAACGGGATCAGGAACTCGTCCTTGTCGCGGATGGCCTGGACTTCGTTGTAGGCGTTGAAGATCTCGCCCTCGTCGAGGCCGAGCGACTCCACGATGTACTGGTAGGCGTGCGTGTGGATGGCCTCTTCGAAGGCCTGGCGCAGCAGGAACTGGCGGCACTCGGGCGCCGTGATGTGCCGGTAGGTGCCCAGCACGATGTTGTTGGCGGCCAGCGAGTCGGCGGTGACGAAGAAGCCGAGGTTGCGCTTGACGATGCGGCGCTCGTCTTCGGTCAGGCCGTTGGGGTCTTTCCAGAGCGCGATGTCGCGGCTCATGTTCACTTCCTGCGGCATCCAGTGGTTGGCGCAGGTGGCCAGGTACTTCTCCCAGGCCCACTTGTACTTGAAGGGGACGAGCTGGTTGACGTCGGTCTGGCCGTTGATGATGCGCTTGTCCGCGACGTTGATGCGGCGCTGCGCTGCGCTCTCGCCATGCTTTGCTTCAGCGGTCACTGCAGCTTGCAGATCCGATTCGCTGGCGGCGTTCGGGTTCTGCTTCGATGGCGAATGGGGTGTTGTGGGTTCTTCCCAGGTCAACATAGGGTCGGTCCGATTCAGCGGATTATCAAAGTGTCTGTGCGAATTGCAAAGCGATCAGCGCGCGTGCGATCAAATTTTGTTGCGATGCTGCATCGAATGAATCGATGCAATGCAGCGCGACGCACTTCGATTGCACGCGATGCAATCACTGGCAAGCCTCGCAGCCCGGGTCGTCGATGGCGCAGAACTTCACATCGGTGGCGGGTTCGCTCGCCATCGCAGCGCTGCTCGCAGCGGCCGCGGCCGGTGCGCTCGGCGTCACCGACACGGCGTTGAGCTGGCCCGTGCGGCCGGTCGATTTCTCGACCTGCGTGGCCGAGGTGGTGCGCAGGTAATAGGTGGTCTTGAGGCCGCGCAGCCAGGCGAGCTTGTAGGTCTCGTCGAGCTTCTTGCCCGAGGCGCCGGCCATGTAGATGTTCAGGCTCTGCGCCTGGTCGATCCATTTCTGGCGGCGGGCGGCGGCCTCCACCAGCCACACCGGCTCGACCTCGAACGCGGTGGCGTAGAGCGCCTTCACGTCCTGCGGCACGCGGTCGATGGGGCGCAGCGAACCGTCGAAGTGCTTGAGGTCCATCACCATCACGTCGTCCCACAGGCCCAGGCGCTTGAGGTCCTTGACGAGGTAGCTGTTGATGACGGTGAACTCGCCCGACAGGTTCGACTTGACCGAGAGGTTGCCGAAGCAGGGCTCGATCGAGGCGTCCACGCCGATGATGTTGGAGATGGTCGCGGTCGGCGCGATGGCCACGCAGTTGGAGTTGCGCATGCCGTCCTGCGCGATCTTGCGGCGCAGGGCTTCCCAGTCGAGGCTGGTGGAGCGGTCGACGTCGACGTAGCCGCCGCGCTCGCGCGCCAGCAGGTCGAGCGTGTCGGGCGGCAGGATGCCCTTGTCCCACAGCGAGCCTTTGAAGCTGCTGTAGCGGCCGCGCTCCTTGGCGAGTTCGGTCGAGGCCCAGTAGGCGTAGTAGCAGACGGCTTCCATCGAGCGGTCGGCGAACTCCACCGCTTCGTTGGAGGCGTAGGGCAGGCGCAGCTCGTACAGCGCGTCCTGGAAGCCCATGATGCCCAGGCCCACAGGGCGGTGGCGCAGGTTGGAGTCGCGCGCCTTCTTGACCGCGTAGTAGTTGATGTCGATCACGTTGTCGAGCATGCGCATCGCGGTGGCGATGGTGCGCTTGAGCTTGTCGTGGTCGAGCACCTTGCCGTTTTCACCGTCTTTGAGGTGGCGCAGCAAGTTGACCGAGCCCAGGTTGCAGACCGCGGTTTCGCTGTCGCTGGTGTTGAGCGTGATCTCGGTGCAGAGGTTGGAGCTGTGCACCACGCCGGCGTGCTGCTGCGGGCTGCGCACGTTGCAGGCGTCCTTGAAGGTGATCCAGGGGTGGCCGGTCTCGAACAGCATCGAGAGCATCTTGCGCCACAGGTCGGTGGCGGGCACCTTCTTGTAGGGCTTGATCTCGCCGCGCGCGGCCTTTTCTTCGTAGGCCACATAGGCCTTTTCGAAGTCGGTGCCGAACTTGTCGTGCAGATCGGGGGTGTTGGAGGGCGAAAACAGGCTCCACTCGCCTTTTTCCAGCACGCGCTTCATGAACAGGTCCGGAATCCAGTTCGCGGTGTTCATGTCGTGGGTGCGGCGGCGGTCGTCGCCGGTGTTCTTGCGCAGCTCGAGGAATTCCTCGATGTCGAGGTGCCAGGTCTCGAGGTAGGTGCAGACCGCGCCCTTGCGCTTGCCGCCCTGGTTCACGGCCACGGCCGTGTCGTTGACCACCTTCAGGAAGGGCACCACGCCCTGCGATTCGCCGTTGGTGCCCTTGATGTGGCTGCCGAGTGCGCGCACGCGGGTCCAGTCGTTGCCCAGGCCGCCCGCGAACTTCGACAGCAGGGCGTTTTCCTTGATCGACTCGTAGATGCCGTCGAGGTCGTCGGGCACCGTGGTGAGGTAGCAGCTCGAGAGCTGCGAGCGCAGCGTGCCGCTGTTGAACAGCGTGGGCGTGCTGCTCATGAAGTCGAAGGTGGACAGGATCTCGTAGAACTCGATGGCGCGCGCTTCGCGGTCGATTTCGTTGAGCGACAGGCCCATGGCCACGCGCATGAAGAAGGCCTGGGGCAGTTCGATGCGCGACTTGCGCACGTGCAGGAAGTAGCGGTCGTAGAGGGTTTGCAGACCGAGGTAGTCGAACTGCAGGTCGCGCTCGGGCTTGAGCGCGGCGCCCAGGCGGGCCAGGTCGAACTGCAGCAGGTCGGGGTTGAGCAGCTCGTTGTCCACGCCCTTCTTGATGAAGCCGGGGAAGTAATCGGCGTAGCGCTGGCCCATCTGCTCGCGCGGCACTTCTTCGCCCAGGATCTCCTTGACGATGGTGTGCAGCAGCAGGCGCGCGGTGGCGTAGGTGTAGTCGGGGTCTTTTTCGATCAGCGTGCGCGCGGCGAGGATGGCGGCCTTGTAGACCTCTTCCATCGGCACGCCGTCGTACAGGTTGCGCTTGGTCTCGGCCACGATGGGCTCGGCCTTCACGTCGGCGCCCAGGCCGGCGCAGGCGTCGGTGAGCAGGCGGGTGAGGGCCTCGACGTCGAGCGGCACGCGCTGGCCATTGTCGATCACGTGCAGCACCGGCTCGTTGGCGCGCGCGGCGGCGGCCTGGCTGGCGCGCTCGGCGGCGCGGCGTTCGCGGTAGAGCACGTAGGCGCGCGCCACTTCATGGTGGCCGCTGCGCATCAGGCCGAGCTCGGCCTGGTCCTGCACGTCTTCGATGTGGAAGGTGCCGCCACCCGGGCGCGAGCGCAGCAGCGCGCGCACCACGTTCTGGGTCAGCTCGTCCACGGTTTCGCGCACGCTGGCCGAGGCCGCGCCCTGGGTGCCGTGCACCGCCAGGAAAGCCTTCATCATGGCCACGGCGATCTTGCTGGGCTCGAAGGGCACCACCGCGCCGTTGCGGCGGATGATCTGGTACTGCGCGTAGAGCGAAGCGCTGCCGGTGCTGCCGCCGCTGGGCATGCCGCTGGCCGGCCGGGCAGTCGATTGCGGAGGGGTCTGGGGGGTGGTGGCGGTCAGCATGGTTCCTCTTGCGGTCCGGTCGGGTTTCTTTATTGGGTGGCTGGTGTCGATGCCCGCTGCATGCCCGTTGCGGTCGGCGGGCCGGGCCTTTGTGCGCGCCCACGAGCATCTCTGGGGGCACACTATATCTGGTGTGTAGGGGGGCTTCAAGGCACTACCGCTAGCGTTTTACGCGTGTGCTTGAGCTACCCCTGCATGGTATCGCCGAGGGCCATTCCCCACACCCGCCAGGGCCTCAGTTCCCGCGTGCGGATCGGCGCGCGAACGCAGTGGCGACGCGCCTTGCAGGGCGTTTTGCCGTGGCGGCCCGCATGGCGCCTGCATTCGGCGTTCAGGCGCTGTTCGAAGGCATCGCCGGGGCGCTGCCGATGAATTTTTTTTCGACCTCGGGAAAACACGTGGCCGACCAGCCGAGCGTGTGGCGCAAACGGCACCAATCGAAGCCCGCGCCGGGGTCTTGCTTGCGGCCGGGCGCGATGTGTTCGTGGCCCACGACCTGTGTCAGCGGGTGGTGCGCGGCCAAGGCGCGGAACACGCGGGCCAGTGCCGTGTACTGCGCGTCTTCGAAGGTGCCACCTTCCAGGCCTTCGAGTTCGATGCCAATGGAAAAGTCGTTGCAGTTCTCGCGGCCCCGCCAGGCCGAGCGGCCCGCGTGCCACGCGCGGTCGAGCGTGGACACGAACTGCTGCACGCGGCCGTCGCGGCGCACGAAGAAGTGCGCCGAGACCTCGATGCCGCGGATGGTCTGGAAGTAGGGGTGGGCGTCCCAGTCGAGGCGGTTCGTGAACAGCCGCTCCACCGCGTCGCCGCCGAACTCGCCGGGCGGCAGGCTGATGGAGTGCACCACCACGAGGTCGATGGCGGTGTGCGCTGGCCGCGCACCGAAGTTGGGCGAGCCCAGGGCTTGGGCACCGGCCCACCAGCCCCGCTGCCAGGCCTCAGACATCGCCGGCTTCGGTGTCGGCGCCGCCGGCGGCGCCGGGCAGCATGATGCCCAGGCGCTGGATGCGGTAGCGCATCTGCCGCAGGTTCAGCCCGAGCCGGGCCGCGGCCGCGGTGCGGTTGAAGCCGCAGGCCTGCAGCGCCTGCAGCAGCACGCGGCGCTCCTGCTCGTCGAGGTAGCGTTGCAGGTCGTCGGGCAGCGCCGCATCGCGCGCATCGCTCGCCGCGGAGGGCCGCGCGAACGCGTCCACGGCGGCAGGCAGGGGATCGACCAGGGTGTCGGGGATGGTGTCGCTGATCTCGCCGAAATCGGCCGGGTGCAGCACCGCGCCGCTGGACAGCGCGAGCGCGCGCTGCAGCAGGTTTTCGAGTTCGCGCACGTTGCCCGGCAGCTCGCGCGACTGCAGCCAGTGCAGGGCCGCGGGCGACAGGTCGGGCACGGCCTGACCCGCGTCGTGGCACAGGCGCACGAGCAGCGCGTGCGCGAGCTCGGGCAGGTCCTCGGGCCGGTCGCGCAGCGCGGGGGTGCGCAGGCCGATGACGTTGAGGCGGTAGTAGAGGTCTTGCCGGAACTGGCCCGCCTGCACCAGCGCGGGCAGGTCGCGGTGCGTGGCGCTGACCAGGCGCACGTCGACCGCTTCTTCCTGCACCGCGCCCAGGGCGCGCACGCGGCGCTCCTGGATCACGCGCAGCAGCTTGGCCTGCATGGCCAGCGGCAGGTCGCCGATCTCGTCGAGGAAGAGGGTGCCGCCGTGCGCGGCCTGGAAGTAGCCTTCGCGGTCGGCGCTGGCACCGGTGTAGGCGCCTTTGCGCGCGCCGAAGAACTCGGCCTCGATCAGGTTCTCGGGAATGGCGCCGCAGTTGACCGCGATGAACGGGCCGTGTGCGCGGTGGCTGCATTCGTGCACCGCGCGCGCCACCAGCTCCTTGCCGGTGCCCGATTCGCCCAGGATGAGCACCGGCGCCATGCTGGTGGCGACCTTCTCGATGCGGCCCTTGATCTGCACGATGCTGGACGAGCGGCCCACGATGCGTTCGAGCGCGCGCACGCCCGACGGCGGCGGCGGCGCGACGCGCTGGGGTTCGTTGGGCGCCGCGGCCGGCGCGCGCTGGCTCAGCAGCGCGGCGCTCACGGCGCTGCGCAGCTGGCGCAGATCGACCGGTTTGGTGAGGTAGTCGAAGGCGCCGGCCTTGAGCGATTCAACGGCGTTCTCGGCCGAGCCGTGCGCGGTGATGACGATGCACTTCTCGCTGCGCTGGCGCTCGGCGACCTCGCGCAGCAGCGACAGGCCCAGGCCGTCGGGCAGCTGCATGTCGGAGATCAGCACGTCGAAGCGGCGGCTGGCGAGCTGCTCGCGCGCCTGTTGCAGGTCGGCCGCGGTGGTCACGGCATGGCCCTCGCGCAGCAGCGTGAGTTCGTACAGCGTGCGCAGGTCCGGCTCGTCGTCGACGACCAGGATGGAGGCACTCGGCGTGGGCGAAGGCATGCGGGCGGCGCTCGGGCTCAGGACGCGGCCAGCGGCGGGCGTCCCGAGCGCAGGGGGTCGACGATGGTGCGTTCGAGATCGCCAGGCTCGGCCGGGTAGGGCAGGCTCTGCTGGTGGCCGGCGTCGCGCGCGGGGGCGGCGCTGCCGCTGCGCACCGCGGGGATCAGGACGAAGAACTCGTTGCCCTCGCGCTGGTCCAGGCGTGAGCGCTGGTAGGCGATTTCGGCGCCGTAGCGCTCGCAGAGCTCACGGCAGATGTAGAGGCCCAGGCCGCTGGAACGGCTCTCGGACGAGAAGAAGGGCTCGAACAGGTGCTTGTGCACGGTGGCCTCGAGCGGGCCGCCGTCGCTCCAGACCGAGATGCGCAGGTGGCCGCCGCTGGGTTGGGTGATCACGCGGATCGAGGCGGGCTTGCCGCTGGCGTGGCGCAGCGCGTTGTCGAGCAGGTTCACAAGCAGGCGGCGCAGGTGCTCGGGGTCGAAGACCACCTGCCCCTGGCCCGCGTGCAGGTGCACGCCCAGCGCCTGCGCGACCTGGTTCTGGCGCGACCATTCACCGGTCACCTGGCGCATCACGCTGTCGAGCGGCACCGGGCTGGTCTGGCCGTCGGCCCGGTTCGGCTGGGGCCGCGCCACGTTGAGGATGTCGTCGACGATGCGCGAGAGGCGTTGCGCGTTCTGGTCGATCATGCGCGTGAGCCGCTTGTGCTCGGGCGTCTTCACCTCCTCGTCGAGCAGCGCGTTGGCCTGCGTGATCGCCGACAGCGGGTTGCGGATCTCGTGCGCCACCGCGGCCGACATGCGGCCCATGGACGCGAGCTTTTCGGTGCGCACCCGCGCCTCGACCTCGCGCAGGTCTTCGAGGAACAGCACGCACAGCGCGCCGCGCTCGCCCATCACGGGCGTGAGCTGGGTGCGCGCGTGCAGGCGCTGGTTGGGCCGGTCGGCGTGGTCGATGGTGGTTTCGGTTTCGAGCGCGGCGTCGATCGCGAAGCTCTCCTGCACCAGCGCCGCCAGGTGGGCCCAGCTCGGTCGCGCCGACAGCAGCAGCTTGGCACCGGCCGGGAAGCCTTCGCCCATGAGCATGGCGCGCGCGGCCGGGTTGGCGTTGCGCACCACGCCGTGCGGATCGATCACCAGCACACCCACGCCCAGCGTTTCGATGATCACCTCATTGACCGCGGCCTGGGCCCGCGCGGCGGCCTGGTTGCTGGCCGACACCGCCTCTTCGCGGGCCAGCCGCAGCGCGAGCTGGTGGGCCAGCACCGCGACCACGAAGAAGCCGGTGCCGGTGAGGCCCGCCTGCAGCAGGCGCGTGGCGTCGGCCGCGCCATGCCCGGGCGCGATCCAGGCCTCGGCCAGCATCAGCAGCGTGACCGCGGCGGCCGTGCCCAGGCCCATGAGCAAGGGGCCCAGGATGGCGCCGAGCAACACCGGCAGCGCGAACAGCGGCGTGAAGCTGATGGTGCTGGCGTCGAAGTACTGCAGCGCGGCGAACACCGCCACGTCGACGCCGATGGTGAACAGCCATTGCAGGCTGGGCGCGCGGCCGTGTTCGGCCGGCCGCCAGAACAGCATGACCAGCACGCAGGCCAGCAGGTGCAGCGAGGCCAGCGTGGTGAGCCCGATCGAGCCGTTGCCGCCGCCCAGCAGCAGGAACACCTGCAGGCCCAGGATCACCAGCGCCACCACCATGCGTGCACGCATGAAGGCGCGCCACAGGCGCACGAAGGCCTGGTGGCGTTGCTCGCGCGAGCGGTTGACCGGGCTTTCGAAAGCCGAGTACCAGGAGGTGGCGAACTGGGAGCTGTCGTCGGAAGGCATGGTGCGATCAGCCGGCGGGGCCTTCGAGCCGTTGGCGGTGTTCGGCGCTGCAATAGCTGCCCTGGCGTCCGGTCACGGCTTCGGTCTGCGGCAGGTGGGTGCCGCAGACGCGGCAGGCCACCATGGTCACCGGCTGGCCGGCCGGGCGGGGGGCGGGGCGCTGTGCGGCGCGTTCGGCCGCCTCGGCGCGCCGGTTGTTGCGCCAGATCCAGAAGGCGACCATCACCACGGCGATCACGAGCAGGTATTTCATGCGGGCAGTATCCAGGGGGTCTACACGGCGCGCTGCAGCAGCACCTCGAGCACGAAGCGCGACCCCACGTAGCCGAGCAGCAGAAAGCCCGCACCGAGGTAGAGCATGCGCACCGCCATGCGCCCGCGCCAGCCCAGGCGCCAGCGGCCCCAGAGCAGCACGCCCATGGTGAGCCAGGCCAGCACCGAGAACACGGCCTTGTGGTTCCACACCATGCGCTGGTTGACGAGTTCCGAGAAGTACCAGCCCGCGGCCAGCGTGAGGCTCAGCAGCACGAAGCCGGCGGCCACGAAGCGGAAGGTCAGGCGCTCGAGCGTGAGCAGCGGCATGGCCGCCTCGTTCGCCTGGCCGCTGCGCATGGCCCGTTCGGCGCGCTGCATCAGCAGCGCGTGCACCACCGCGGCCGCGATCAGCCCGTAGGAGGCGATGCCCAGCGCCCAGTGCAGCGGCATCCAGACGGAGGGCAGCGCCGGGTGGTGGGCGCCCGGAAAGAGCAGCGCCAGCAACATCACGGCCGCGCCCAGCGCCGAGAGGGTCCAGCGTGCACGCAGTTGCGGGTAGAAGCGGGTTTCGACCAGGTAGACGGTGAGCACCAGCCAGGCCGTGACCGACAGCGCGGGCGCGAAGCCGAAACGCACCGGGTCGCTCATGAGCCCGGTGAGCAGCGCCAGCAGGTGCAGACCCCAGGTGATGCCCAGCACCGCGCGCGCTTGCAGGGCGCCCATGCGGGGATAGGCCCAGGGCGCCAGCGCATAGGCCAGCGCGGTGACGGCCGACAGCACCGCCGCCGGCAGGTTCAGCGCCAGTTGGGGCAGCAGGTTCATGACCGTGGGCTGGGGCAGGGCACTAAAATCACCCGCACATCTTAACGGTGCCTCCGGCCGCGAATGCCCGGCCGCCTGCGCCCCGGCCCGCGGCCGCTGCCGCGGCCACCCTCCATCCCCTCACACCGAGCTCAGCCCATGGCCTCCGCCCTGTCCGAACGCCTGTCACGCATCGTCAAGGAGATGCGCGGGCAGGCGCGCATCACCGAAAGCAACGTCAGCGACATGCTGCGCGAGGTGCGCATGGCGCTGCTCGAGGCCGACGTGGCGCTGCCCGTGGTGCGCGACTTCATCGCGCGCGTGAAGGACAAGGCCCTGGGCGCTGATGTGGTGGGTTCGCTCACGCCGGGTCAGGCGCTGGTCGGTATCGTCAACCGCGAACTCGCCGCCACCATGGGCGAGGGCGTGGCCGACCTCAACCTCGCGGCCCAGCCGCCCGCGGTGATCCTCATGGCCGGCCTGCAGGGCGCGGGCAAGACCACCACCACCGCCAAGCTCGCGCGCCACCTGATCGAGAAGCGCAAGAAGAAGGTGCTCACCGTGTCGGGCGACGTCTACCGCCCCGCGGCCATCGAACAGCTCAAGACCGTGACCGCCCAGGCCGGCGCCGAGTGGTTCCCCAGCACGCCCGACCAGAAGCCCGCCGACATCGCGCGCGCCGCGCTCGACCACGCGCGCCGCCACCACTTCGAGGTGCTGCTGGTCGACACCGCGGGCCGGCTCGCGATCGACGAGGCGCTGATGCGCGAGATCCAGGAACTGCACGCCGTGCTCAAGCCGGTGGAGACGCTGTTCGTGGTCGACGCCATGCAGGGCCAGGACGCGGTCAACACCGCCAAGGCCTTCAAGGAGGCGCTGCCGCTCACCGGCATCGTGCTCACCAAGCTCGACGGCGACGCGCGCGGCGGTGCGGCGCTGTCGGTGCGCTCGGTCACGGGCGTGCCGATCAAGTTCGCTGGCGTGTCCGAGAAGATCGACGGTCTCGAGGTGTTCGACGCCGACCGCCACGCGCAGCGCGTGCTCGGCATGGGCGACATCGTGGCCCTGGTCGAACAGGTCACCGCCGGCGTGGACATGGCCGCGGCACAGAAGCTCGCGGCCAAGGTCAAGAGCGGCGAAGGCTTCGACCTCGAGGATTTCCTGGAGCAGTTGCGCCAGATGAAGCAGATGGGCGGGCTGTCGAACCTGATCGACAAGCTGCCCGCGCAGCTCGCGGCCAAGGCGGGTGAGGCCGACCTCTCGCGCGCCGAGAAAGACATCAAGCGCAAGGAAGGCATCATCTGCAGCATGACGCCCACCGAGCGCCGCAAGCCCGATCTCATCAAGGCCACGCGCAAGCGCCGCATCGCCGCCGGCGCCGGCGTGCACGTGCAGGAAGTCAACCGCCTGCTCAAGGAGTTCGAGCAGATGCGCGACATGATGAAGAAGATGAAGGGCGGCGGCCTCATGAAGATGATGAAGCGCATGGGCGGCATGAAGGGCCTGCCCAAGCTGCCCGGCATGGGCTGACCCGCGTCAAACCCGCCCGGCCCGCTCGCTCGCATACTGCGGCGCATGTGGCCCCTGATCGAAACCGCCGGCACCGCGCTGGCCCTGATGCTCGCGCTCGCGCTGCGCCCCTGGCGGCTGCTGCGCGGGCCATTGCTCACGCCCGCGCTCGGCGCGCTGGTGCTGCTGCCGCTGCTGTGGCTCACGCCGCAGCTCATGCCGGCGGGGCTGCGCATCCAGCTCTCGGGCGCGAGCCTGCTGGTGCTGATGCTGGGTTGGCCGCTCGCGGTGCCCGTGCTGGCCGCGGTGGCCGCGCTGGTCTGGCTGCTCGGGTCGGGTGGTGCGCTGGACGCGGTGGGCCGCCTCTGGTGGCTGGGTGTGGTGCCAGCCACGCTGGTGCTGGGCATCGGGGCCGTGCTGCGGCGCTGGCTGCCGCCCAACCCCTTTGTCTACACGCTCGGCCGCGGCTTCATCGGCACCGCGCTGGCCGGCTTCGCGGCCGGCGCGCTCATGCAATGGGCCCATCCGGTGGCGGCGGACCAGGCGTTGGTCGCGGCCTGGTTGATGGCCTGGGGCGATGCGTTTCTCACCGGCCTGCTGGTCGCGGTGTTCGTGGCCTTCGTGCCGCAGTGGCTGGCCACGTGGTCGGACGCGCGCTACCTGCGCACGCCCGACCGGGAGTGAGGCGGCGGCCTGCCGGTCTCAGGCGGCCTTGAGCGCCAGCCGGCTGGCGTGGCGCCAGGCGCTGCGCAGCACCGCGGGGGACCACGACTCCTCGGGGATCAGCAGCACGCCGCGCGAGCGCATCCAGGCGCCCAGGTCGACATGGCTGGTGGCCACGGTGAGCGGAATGGCCAGCAGCAGCGGCAGCGCCACCGGGGCCAGCCAGAGCAGGGCGTCGGCGTTGAGCAGGGCCACGCCCACGCCCATCAGGCCGATCACCACGCTCATGGGGGCCAGGCGCTGGGCCGCGTCGATCCAGCCGATGCCATTGGCTTCGCGCGGGGGCGACTTCCATTCGAGCTTGATGCCGGTGAGCGCCACCAGCACGAACAGCGAGTGCGCGAGCATGCGGATGGGCGCCTGCAGCAGCGCCAGGCCGGTCTCGATCACGGCGCTCATCACCAGGGTGCGGCCACCGCCGAACTGGCGCTGTTCGCGCTTGAGGAACACGGCCACCAGGCCGAGCACGCGCGGCATGAACAGCAGGCACAGCGTCCACACCCACAGGCCGCGCAGCTCCATGGGCACGGCGTCCCAGCTCGGCACCACGGTCTGGTCGGTCACCCACAGCGCGGTGCCGAAGGCCAGGAAGGCCAGCCACAGCGGCGCCGACAGGTAGGACATGGCGCCGATGGCGAACATGCTGCGGTGCACGCGGTGGATGCCGGGCTCGGCCATCAGGCGGGCGTTCTGCAGGTTGCCCTGGCACCAGCGGCGGTCGCGCTGCAGTTCGCTCAGCAGGTCGGGCGGCTGCTGTTCGTAGCTGCCCTGCAGGTCGGACACCAGCCACACGTGGTAGCCGGCGCGGCGCATCAGCGCGGCTTCGACGAAGTCGTGCGACATGATGCCGCCCGACATGCCGCCCTTGCCCGGGATGGGCGCGAGCGCGCAGTGCTGCATGAAGGGCTCGACGCGGATGATGGCGTTGTGGCCCCAGTAGTGCGATTCGCCGAGCTGCCAGAACTGCATGCCCAGCGTGAACAGGCGGCCCGTGACGCGCGAGGCGAACTGCTGCGCGCGCGCGTGCAGCGTGGCGTGGCCCACGGCCTGGGTGGCGGTCTGGATGATGCCGGCGCGCGGATTCGCTTCCATGAGCTTGACCATGTCGACCAAGCAGTTGCCGCTCATGACGCTGTCGGCGTCGAGCACGATCATGTAGCGGTAGTCCTTGCCCCAGCGGCGGCAGAAGTCGGCCACGTTGCCGGCCTTGCGGTGGGTGCGGCGCGTGCGCAGCCGGTAGTACACCTCGACCGAGGCGCGGCCGCTCTGGGTGGCGAGTTCGGTGCGCAGGTTTTCCCAGGCGGCGCGCTCGGCGCGCTGGATCGCCGGGTCGTAACTGTCGGACAGCACGAAGACGTCGAACACGCGGGCCTCGCCGGTGGCGGCGAGCGAATCGCAGGTGGCGCGCAGGCCGGCGAAGACGGTGGCCACGTCTTCGTTGCAGATCGGCATGATGATGGCGGTGCGCGCCTCGGGGTTCATGGCGTGGCCGCGCACGTCGGCCGCGCGCAGCGTGTGCTTGTCACCGAACAGCGAGACCCAGAAACCCATGAGCGCGGTGACGAAACCGGTCAGCACCCAGGCCGAAAGCGTCACGAACAGCACCAGCTGCCCAGCCTGCAGCCAGGGGTTGCCCTCTTCGGGCTGCAGGTGCGAGAACATCATCGCGGCCATCACCGTCCAGGCCAGCGTGAGTGCGGCGAACACCGCGCGGCGGCGGTTCGCCGCACCCTGCCAGGGCTCGCGCGGCTCCTGCACGCGCGCGGCGCGCTGGCCGTAGGGCGGCAGCAGGTCGCTCGCGGTGCTCAGCAGCGCGGTGCCCACGCTGTTCCAGAAACCGCGCCAGGGACGCGGCACCATGGAGCCGCGGTGGATCGGCGGGGCCGTCACCGCGTTCGGGTGGCGCTCCTCGCGCAGGGTGCTGCGCAGGTTCATTCGGGCAGAAGCAGGTGCGTCCATGTTTCGCTCACGGTGTGTTGCTGGTGTTGCAGGAAGGCGCGCAGCTCGACGGGCTGCGTGGGATCGATGCGCGTGACGCGCAGGCTCACGCGCCAGCTGCGCGTGGCCGGGTTCGGGTAGGCGATGGCCTGGATGACGCGGCCGTTGGCGTTGGCGCTGACCACGGCACGCACGTCGGCATTGGGGGGCAGGGCGTCGATCGCAGGGCCGGCGAAATCGAGCACGTACTGCGGCTGAGCGGCCTGTTCCTGGGCGCTGAGCCGGGTGTAACCATGGCCGCGGCGGCTCTGTGTCACCCAGCTCGAGGGCGGGCGCTGCTGCTCGTCGCCCTGCCAGGCGATGTCGTAGGCGAATTCGAGCGGCTGGCCCGCCACCAGCGGCTGCGCGGGCACCCAGTAGGCCACGATGTTGTCGTGCGTCTCGTCGGGCGTGGGCAACTGCACCAGCTCGACACGGCCCGCGCCCCAGGCGCCGCGCGGCGTGATCCAGGCGCTGGGGCGGCGCTCGTAGCGCGCCTCCACGTCTTCGTAGCTCGAGAAGCGGCGGTCGCGCTGCATGAGGCCGAAGCCGCGGGGGTCGGTGGTGGTGAACGAGCTCACCTGCGGCGTGGCCGGGCGCTGCAGCGGCCGCCACAGCCATTCGCCCTCGCCGGTGGCCAGCATCAGGCCGTCGGAGTCGTGCACCTCGGGGCGGAAGTCGCTCGCCATGGGCTGGTTCTCGCCCGACAGGAACATGCTCGTGAGCGGGGCCACGCCCAGGGTCTTGATGGGGGCTGCGCCATCGCGCGCGAACAGCCGGGCGCGCACGCCCAGGGTGGTGTTGAAGCCGGGGCGGATGTCGAAGCGGTAGGCACCGGTCACGCGCGGCGACTCGAGCAGCGCGAAGACCGTGAGCGCCTTGGCGTCGGGTGCGGGGCGCTGGATCCAGAACTCGGAAAAGCGCGGGAATTCCTCGCCGTTGCCGCCCGCGGTGTCGACCGCGAGCCCGCGCGCCGACAGCCCGTACTGCTGCTGCGCACCGAGCGCGCGGAAGTAGCTCGCGCCCAGGAACACCACGAGCTCGTCCTTGTAGGCGACGTTGTTGAGCGGGTAGTGCAGGCGAAAGCCCGCGTGGCCGAGGTCGCCCCAGGCGGTGGTATCGAAGCGGTTGGCGCCGAAGTGGAAGTCTTCGGTGCGGTAGGGCAGGTGGCGCACGCTGCCGTCGGGCATCAGTTCGTGGATGCGCACCGGCTGCGTCTGGTACAGGCCGAGGTGGAAGTACTGGGCCTCGAAGGGCAGCTTCAGGTCGCGCCAAGTCGAGCGCTCGGGGCGGAAGCGGATGTCGCGCAGCTGGTCGTAGGTGATGCTGGCGAGGGGCTCGGGCAGCTTGTCGCCGCTTTCACGCCAGGGCTCGCTCGCGCGCACCTGGGCGAGGTGGGTGAGCTGGTCCCAGTCGAAGGCATGCGCCGGGGCGAAGGCGAGCAGGGGCGCGGCAAACAGGGCGCTGGTCAGGCGTTGGCGAAGGGTGGGAAAGCTGAGGAAACTCCTTGGCATGCCCTGTCTAGGGCAAACCCTGTGCCAGCTCTGAAAAGTCGTTGCAGATCAAAGGCTTGCACGAAACTGACGGGCGCACGCCCGACCCGGGCCCCTGCCGATCAGGGTAAACCCGGGTTTTTTGTCGCCAATGGGCGACGCGGTGTCCGTCGTTCGAAAAAAAGCCCTTGTAAAACAAGGGCTTGGGCGTGTCACGAATCGGCGACAGGGCCCTCGTCGGGCGCCTCGGGCAGGCCCGCGCCATCGCTCTTGAACAGGCCCGGCGTGAGCGCATGCTTTTGCAGCAGGCGATAGAACTCGGTGCGGTTGCGCTGCGCCAGCCGCGCGGCGTCGGCCACCACGCCGTCGGTCATCTTGAGCAGGTCCACCAGGTACTCGCGTTCGAAGCGGTGGCGGGCCTCGGCGAAGCTGAGCACCTCGACCGAGGGCGTGCGCAGCGCGCGCTGCACCAGCGCCAGCGGCACCAGGGGTGTGGTGGTGAGCGCGCACACCTGTTCGACCACGTTGTAGAGCTGGCGCACGTTGCCGGGCCAGGTGGCCATGGTGAGCGCCTTGAGCGCCTCGGGCGCGAAGCCCGAGCTGCGCTTGCCGTACTTGGCCGAGAGCTTGGCCAGGAAGTGGTTGGCCAGCAGGGGGATGTCTTCGCGCCGCTCGGCCAGCGTGGGCAGCGTGAGCGTGACCACGTTGAGGCGGTAGTAGAGGTCTTCGCGGAACTGGCCTTCGGCCATCGCGGCCTCGAGGTCGCGGTGGGTGGCCGAGATGATGCGCACGTCGACCGGCACCGACTGGCTCGAGCCCAGCGGGCGCACCGCGCGCTCCTGCAGCACGCGCAGCAGCTTGACCTGCAGCGCGGGCGGCATGTCGCCGATCTCGTCGAGCAGCAGCGTGCCGCCGTCAGCGGCCTGGAACAGGCCCTTGTGGTTGGCAACCGCGTCGGTGAAGGCGCCCTTGACGTGGCCGAACAGCTCGGACTCGAGCAGCGCCTCCGGGATGGCGCCGCAGTTCACGGCGACGAAGGGCTTGCCCGCGCGTGCGCTCGCCTTGTGGATGGCGCGCGCCAGCATTTCCTTGCCGGTGCCCGAGTCGCCGCGCAGCAGCACGCTGGCGTCGCTCTGCGCCACCATGCGCGCCTCGGCGAGCAGGTCGGCCATGCGGTTGGAGCGGCTCACGATGTCGCTGCGCCAGGTCTCGTCGGCGTGCTTCGTCGGCAGGCTGGGGGCGGTGAGCGCCAGCGCCTGCGCGATCTTCTCGAGCAGCTCTTTGGCGTCGTAGGGCTTGGTCAGGTAGGTGAAGACACCGCGCGAGGTCGCCTCGACCGCGTCGGGGATGGTGCCGTGCGCGGTGAGCAGGATCACGGGCAGCGAGGGGTGGCGTGCGCGCACCTCGTCGAACAGGGCCAGGCCATCGCGGCCGGGCAGGCGCACGTCGGACAGCACGAGCTGCGGGCGCTCGATCGCGAGCTGCGCCAGCGCGGCCTCGGCCGAGCCCACGGCAGTCACGTGGTAGCCGGCCGCGCCCAGGCGCATGGAGAGCAGGCGCAGCATGTCGGCGTCGTCGTCGACCACGAGCAGGCGGGCGCGGGGTGCAATGGGGGTGCTCATGGCGGCCTTCATGGCGATGGCGGCCGCGGGGCGGTGGCCGGTGTGCGGTTGTTGAGGCTGCGCTCGATCGCGCGCATCGCCTCGAGGCGTTCGTTGAGCAGGTCGATGCGCCGTTGCTGCTCGCGCAGCTGCTGCGCCTGGCGATCGATGTTTTCCTCGAGCTTGCGCTGCTCGAGCAGGCGGTGCGCGATCAGGCGCGCGATCGGCCGGTAGGGGGTGGCGTCGGCCGCGTTGCTGTTGGCGGCGCGCTGGGCCAGCCCGAGCGCGCGCGCCGTGTCCACCGCCTGGCTGGTGCTGGCGAGCGCGAGCGCGAGCTGCAGTTGGCGCGCGGGCTGGTTGCCGGGATCGCCGAGCGCGGCGATCTCGAGCGCGAGCTCGGCGGGCGTGAGGGCGCGCACGCGGTCGGCGTAGCGCAGCAGCGCGGCGGTGGCTTCGTTGGCGTTGAGGCCGTTGGGCGCGGGCATCACGAGCGAGGGTGCCAGTGTGGGTGCGGGGGCGGCGGGTTCGGCCAGGGCCGGTGCGGCGGCCGGCGCCGGGGGCTGTGCGGCCCCGGGCGTGGCGCTCGATGCGGCGGGCGCGGACGCCGGCGCGACCCGCGCTCGCGGGCGCGCTCGCGGGTGTGCCGGCCGGTGCGGTGGCGGCGGGCGCCGGGCCCGCGGGGCCTGGGCCGGCGGCAGCGGCGTGACGGCGCAGGCGCCGGCGAGCGCGCTCAGCGCCAGCGCGCAGCCCAGGCGCAGCGCGCGGGCGCCGGGAGATCTGCGCGGGGCGCGTCGGGGGTCATGAGGCATGGGGCAACTCGATGCGGAAGTGGGCGCCCTGCGGGGCATCGACCAGCTCGATGCGGCCACCGTGGGCGACGATGTACTCATGGACGATGGACAGCCCGATGCCGGTGCCGCGCACCGCGCCCTCGGGCTGCCGCTCACCGCGGTAGAAGGGTTCGAAGATCCGGTCGCGATCGGCCGGCGCCACGCCCGCGCCCTGGTCGACGATGTCGATGCTCACGCGAGCGGCCTGGCTCTGCAGCCCCAGGCGGATGGTGCCACCGTGCGGCGAAAAGCGGATGGCGTTGAGCAGCAGGTTGCCGATCGCCGAGGCCATCTTCTCGCGGTCCACCGGCACGTGCACCGCATCGCCTTCCACGCGCACCTGCAGGCCGTGCGACTGCCAGTGCAGGCGCTGCGATTCCACCTGCTCCTCGAGCAGGGCGCGCAGGTCGGTGCGCTCGCGCTTGAGCTGCCGCGCCTCGAAGGCCGCGGCGTTGAAGCGCAGCAGGGCTTCGATCTGCGACTGCAGCACCTGCGTGTTGTGCTGCAGGATGTGCGCGACCTCGGCCTGGTCGGTGTTGAGCGGCCCGGCCACGCCGTCGCGCAGCACCGCCACGCCTTCGCTCATCGAGGCCAGCGGCGTCTTGAGCTCGTGCGAGATGTGCCGCAGGAAGCGCGCCTTGTCGGCGTCGAGTTCGGTGAGGCGCAGGCGCAGCCACTCGAGCTGCTGGCCCACGCGGCGCACGTCCCTGGGGCCGGGGATGTCGATCGGCTGGTCGAGCCGGTTCTCGCCCAGGCCCACGATGGCGCGCTCCAGGCGCTGGAAGGGCTTGGCCAGCCAGATGCCGAAGCCCAGGGCCATGGCCGCGGCCAGCAGGATGGAGCCGGTCACGATCTGCGTGAGCTGGTCCTGGCTGCGCTTGAAGCCGGCCTGCAGGGCGCTGTTGCGCGCCGCGATGATGGCCTGCACCTGCTGCGCGATCGCGGCGCTGTGGCCGTCGATCTCGCGAAAGGCCAGCGCCACTTCGCGCTCGCGCTCGAGCATGGTGTCGGCAGGACCGTCGAGCAGCGCGCTCACGGAGTCGAGCGTGCGGCTCCAGTCGTCGGCGAACTCGGGCGGCAGCTCGTTGTCCTGCAGCTGCCGCAGGATGTCGCGCGCATTGCCCGCGGCCTCGGTGAAGCGCTGGCGCAGCTGGTTGTCGCGCAGCACCAGCGACTGGCGCGCCGCGCGTTCCATGGTGAGGCTGCGCTCGGACAGCGACTGCGCCGCGGTGGACAGGGCGATCGCCTGCGCCGTGCCTTCGCGGCTTTGTTCGAGCAGGGTCTCGAGCGAGAACAGCGCGCGCACCGCCGCGGCGCCCAGCAGCGCGCCGATCAGCAGGAAGGCGACCAGCAGCAACTGCTGGAAGGACAGCGAGGAGGGCCGCACGGTGCGAGGCAGGCTCAGGCGGTCTCGCGCACCAGCACCTCGCCGCGCAGCGAGTGCGGCAGCGCCTGCGTGATGCGCACGTCGATCATCTGCCCCACCAGGCGCGCACCCTGCGGGCCGCCGTCGAAGTTGACGATGCGGTTGCACTCGGTGCGGCCCATGAGCTCGGCCTTCGCCTGGCCGTGCTCGTCCTTGCCCGGGCGGCGCGACGGACCTTCGACCAGGATGCGCTGCACCGTGCCTTCGCGGCTCGCGCTGATGCGGCGCACATTGGCCTCGATGGTGGCCTGCAGGTGCTGCAGGCGCTGCAGCTTGAGCTCGTGCGGCGTGTCGTCGGCGAGGTTGGCCGCGGGCGTGCCGGGGCGCGGGCTGAAGATGAAGGAGAAGCTGCTGTCGAAGCCGATGTCTTCGATGAGCTTCATCATCTTGTTGAAATCGTCGTCGGTCTCGCCGGGGAAGCCCACGATGAAGTCGCTGCTCATCGAGATGTCGGGGCGGATCGCGCGCAGCTTGCGGATGGTGCTCTTGTATTCCATGGCGGTGTAGCCGCGCTTCATGGCCATGAGGATGCGGTCCGAGCCGTGCTGCACCGGCAGGTGCAGGTGGTTCACGAGTTGCGGGATCTTCGCGTAGGCCTCGATCAGGCGCGGCGTGAACTCGTTGGGGTGGCTGGTGGTGTAGCGGATGCGCTCGATGCCGGGGATGTCGGCCACGTACTCGAGCAGCAGCGCGAAGTCGGCGATCTCGGCGGTGTCACCCATGGCGCCGCGGTAGGCGTTGACGTTCTGGCCCAGCAGCGTCACCTCTTTCACGCCCTGGTCGGCCAGGCCCGCGATCTCCACCAGCACGTCGTCGAAGGGGCGGCTCACTTCTTCGCCGCGCGTGTAGGGCACCACGCAATAGCTGCAGTATTTGGAGCAGCCTTCCATGATGGACACGAAGGCCGAGGCGCCGTCGACCTTGGCCGGCGGCAGGTGGTCGAACTTCTCGATCTCGGGAAAGCTGATGTCGACCTGCGGCCGCGCCTGGCGGCTGCGCTGAGCGAGCAGCTCGGGCAGGCGGTGCAGGGTCTGCGGGCCGAACACCACGTCGACGAAGGGCGCGCGCTGGATGATGGCCTCACCCTCCTGGCTGGCCACGCAGCCGCCGACGCCGATCAGCACGCCCTTTTGCTTGAGGTGCTTGACCCGGCCGAGGTCGGAGAACACCTTTTCCTGCGCCTTCTCGCGCACCGAGCAGGTGTTGAACAGGATGAGATCGGCCTGCTCGGGGTCGTTCGTGGGTTCGTAGCCTTCGGCGGCGTTGAGCACGTCGGCCATCTTGTCCGAGTCGTACTCGTTCATCTGGCAGCCGAAGGTCTTGATGTAGACCTTTTTCTGGGTCATGGCATGGCTCCTGCGGGCGCGGGCGCGCCCTGGTGCACGCCCGGCGCGGGCGCGCGGTCTGGCGGGGGAATCAGTTGGGGCGCGCGGGTGCCGTGCGCGGGTTGGCCGGGGTCTGCTGCGACTCGAACTCGAAGTTGCGTTCCACGCCGTAGCTGGGCCGCTTCTGCTTCTTTTCTTCGGCCGTGAGCACCCAGGCCTGCGTGACCTGGCCGCGGCGGTCGACCAGGTAGTTGACCGTGAGCGGGCGGCCGATCAGCGACGCGGGGCGCAACACGCGGTTGTCTTCGTCGAACAGCCGCGCGCCGGGCGACAGGCGCGTGATCTTGTCGTCCATCTCGACGATGGGCGGCTGCTTGATGGTCATTTCGCCACGCCAGGCTTCCCGGGGGAAGTTGCGCACCTGGGTGTTCTGCGCGTGCGCCGTGCCCACGAGGGCCAGGGCGAGCAGCAGGGGGCTTAGGCAGCGGTTCATGGTGTAGATCCAGAGGCTGAACAAGGCCGGGATTGTCTCACGCAGGGGCTCAGCGCCAGCGCACCGGCTCCAGGCTCACACTGCCGCGCTCGCCCGAGAGCGTGAGCACGCCTTCGAGCACCGTGGCCTGCAGCTGCATGCTGCGTTCGGCCAGGGCGGCGAGCGCGTTGATGCCCTCGGTGGGCAGCCGCCAGACCTGCAGCTTGTCGAGCCGCGTGAGCTTGTTCTCGATGCCGCGCCACCAGACCTCGGCGGCCGAGCCATAGGCGTAGACGCGCACCGCATCGGCCTGGCTGCAGGCCTTGGACAGCGGCTTGTCCTCGGGCTGACCCACCTCCACCCACAGGCGCTTGCGGCCGGTGAAGTCGGTGAGGTGCAGGTCGGGGTCGTTCGGGTCGGACAGGCCGGCGCCGAACGCCAGGGTGCCGTCGCCGCCGCAGGTGTCGGTGAGCTCGTGCGCGTTGAGCGCAAGCGCGACCAGGCGGGCCATCATGCGCTCGTCGGTCTCGCTCGGGTGGCGGGCCAGCGTCAGCGCGTGGTCGGCGTAGTAGCCATGGTCGATGTCGGCGATCTGCAGGCTTGCCTTGAAGATGGTGGACTTGAGGGCCATGGCGAGAACGGGGCGGCGGTGCGCGGGCAATGAAAAAGGCGGGACCCGTTGCCGGGGCCCGCCTTCTGGGGTTTGGTGGCGATAGGTGGACTTGAACCACCGACATCAGCATTATGAATGCTGCGCTCTAACCAACTGAGCTATATCGCCGAAGCCCTGCATTATAGACCATGCGCGCGGGCCTGATCAATCAGCGGTGCGTGAACACCGGCTTGCGCTTGTTCACGAAGGCGTCCATGC
The DNA here is from genome assembly GCF_011388215.1 of Hydrogenophaga crocea. Taxonomy (NCBI): domain Bacteria; kingdom Pseudomonadati; phylum Pseudomonadota; class Betaproteobacteria; order Burkholderiales; family Comamonadaceae; genus Hydrogenophaga; species Hydrogenophaga crocea. Next base: position 2,624,981 of record NZ_CP049989.1, on the reverse strand, counting down.
CTTCTTTCTGGTCTTCGGTGGCAAACATGGCGTGGAACATGCGGCGCTCGAACATCACGCCGTCGGACAGGCCGCCCTCGAACGAGCGGTTCACCGATTCCTTGGCCGCCATCACGCTGGGCAGCGAGAACTCGCAGATGGTCAGGGCCGCACCCAGGGCCTCGTCCATGAGCTTGTCCAGCGGCACCACGCGGCTCACCAGGCCAGCCCGCTCGGCCTCGGTGGCGTCCATCATGCGGCCGGTGAGCACCAGGTCCATGGCCTTGGACTTGCCGACGGCGCGCGGCAGGCGCTGGGTGCCGCCGGCGCCGGGGATGATGCCCAGCTTGATCTCGGGCTGGCCGAACTTGGCGTTGTCGGCTGCGATGATGAAGTCGCACATCATGGCCAGCTCGCAGCCGCCACCGAGCGCAAAGCCGCTCACGGCCGCGATCACGGGCTTGCGGATGCTGCGGATGGTTTCCCAGTTGCGGGTGATGTAGTCGCCGTTGTAGGCGTCGGCGAAGGTGTACTTGGCCATGGCGCCGATGTCGGCGCCCGCGGCGAAGGCCTTTTCGCTGCCGGTGACGATCATGCAGCCGATGCCGGCGTCGGCGTCGAAGGCCTTGAGCGCGGCGCCGAGCTCGTCCATGAGCTGGTTGTTCAGCGCGTTGAGCTGCTTGGGTCGGTTGAGCGTGACGATGCCGACGCGGCCTTCGGTGCGCACGGTGATCAGTTCGGGGGCCTGGCTCATGGGGTCTCCTGTGGCGGTTTGTGGGCTCAGCCAGGCACTATAGCGACCCCGGGCTAGGGGTATTCATTAGCCGACCGATCGGTTGGTTAATGGTAGATTGCGCCCCAGCCACCCACCGAGGAGACCAGACGATGAGCGACACCACCGTGGTGTACGAAGAGCGCGGGGCCGTGGCCCTGCTCACGCTGAACCGGCCCGAAGCGCTCAACAGCTTCACGCGCGCCATGCACCGCGACCTGTGGGCCGCGCTCGACCGCGCCGAGGCCAACGCCGCGATCCGCGCGCTGGTGATCACGGGCGCGGGCCGCGGCTTCTGCGCCGGCGCCGACCTCGCCGAGTTCGATTTCGAGCCCGGCCCCGACCTGGTGAAGCGCGCCGACCCCGGCCCGGTGATCGAGCAGGCCTTCAACCCCACGGCGCGGCGCCTCATGGCGCTGCGCATGCCCACCCTCGCCGCGGTGAACGGCGTGGCCGCGGGCGCGGGCGCCTCGCTGGTGATGTGCTGCGACATCGCGATCGCCGCGCCCGGCGCGAGCTTCATCCAGGCCTTCAGCAAGATCGGCCTGATCCCCGACGCCGGCGGCAGCTGGCTGCTGGTGGAGCGCCTGGGCCTGGCGCGCGCGATGGCGCTGGCCATGACGGGCGACAAGCTGCCCGCCGCGCAGGCCAAGGAGTGGGGCATGGTGTGGGACGTGGCCGACGACTGCCTGGCCGCCTCGCTCGCCATGGCCGACAAGCTCGCCGCCATGCCCACGCAGGCGCTGGTGGCCACGCGCCGCCTGCTGCGCGAGGCCGGCACGCGCAGCTTCGACGCCCAGCTCGACGCCGAGCGCGACGCGCAGTCGGCCCTGGGCAAGACGCACGACTACATCGAGGGCGTGATGGCCTTCCGCGAGAAGCGTCCGGCGCGCTTCAAGGGCGCATGAGCATGACGCCTGCCGAACGCGCCGCCAAGGTCGGCCAGACCATGTTCGCCGTCGACACCGCGAGCAAGGACACCATGGGCATGGAGCTGCTGGCCTGCGAGCCTGGCCGCGCCGTGATGCGCATGGTGGTCAAGCCGCTGCACCTCAATGGCCACCAGATCTGCCACGGCGGCTTCATCTTCACGCTCGCCGACTCCACCTTCGCCTTCGCCTGCAACAGCCACAACCGCAACGCGGTGGCCGCGGGTTGCAGCATCGAATTCCTGCGGCCCACGCACGTGGGCGACGTGCTCACCTGCGAGGGCGTGGAGCAGACGCTGTCGGGCCGCCACGGCGTGTACGACATGAAGGTCAGCAACCAGCGCGGCGAGGTCGTGGCCCTGTTCCGCGGCAAGAGCGCGCAGATTCCCGGCAATGTGTTTCCCGAAGAGGACCCGGCATGAGCCAGCTTCCGCTTGAACCGATCGAAAAGGCCAGCGTCGACGAGCTGCGCGCACTGCAGCTCAAGCGCCTGCGCGCCACGCTGCAGCACGCCTACGCGAACTCGCCCGTCTACCGCGCCAAGTTCGACGCCGCGGGCGTGCACCCCGACGACTGCCGCAGCCTGGACGACCTGGCGAAGTTCCCCTTCACGACCAAGGCCGACCTGCGCGACAACTACCCCTTCGGCATGTTCGCGGTGCCGCGCGCGCAATGCGCGCGCATCCACGCGAGCAGCGGCACCACGGGCAAGCCCACGGTGGTGGGCTACACGCAGCGCGACATCGACACCTGGGCCACCGTGGTGGCGCGCAGCATCCGCGCCAGCGGCGCGCGCGCGGGCGACCTGGTGCACGTGAGCTACGGCTATGGCCTGTTCACGGGCGGCCTGGGCGCGCACTACGGCGCCGAGAAGCTGGGCCTCACGGTGGTGCCCTTCGGCGGCGGCCAGACCGAGCGCCAGGTGCAGCTGATCCAGGACTTCCGGCCCGACATCATCATGGTCACGCCGAGCTACATGCTCGCCATCGCCGACGAGTTCCAGCGCCTGGGCCTGGACCCGCGCGAGAGCAGCCTGCGCATCGGCATCTTCGGCGCCGAGCCCTGGACCAATGACATGCGCCAGGCGATCGAGCAGCGCATGGGCATCGACGCGGTCGACATCTACGGCCTGTCCGAGGTGATGGGCCCGGGCGTGGCCAACGAGTGCGTGGAAACCAAGGACGGCCCGACGATCTGGGAAGACCACTTCTACCCCGAGATCATCGACCCCGAGACCGGCGCGGTGCTGCCCGATGGCGAACTGGGTGAGCTGGTGTTCACCAGCCTCACCAAGGAGGCGCTGCCCATCATCCGCTACCGCACGCGCGATCTCACGCGGCTGCTGCCGGGCACGGCGCGCACCATGCGCCGCATGGAAAAGATCACCGGCCGCAGCGACGACATGATGATCGTGCGCGGCGTGAACGTGTTCCCCACGCAGATCGAGGAGCTGATCCTCAAGCAGCCCGCGCTGACCGCGCACTACCAGTGCGTGCTCACGCGCGAAGGGCCCATGGACTGCCTGACCGTGCGCGTGGAAACCCGCCCGGGTCTCGACCCGAAGGCCGCCGAGGCCGTGGCCGCGGCGCGCGCGCTGCAGCACGATGTGAAGACCTTCGTGGGCACCAGCATCGACGTGCAGTTGCAGGCCGAGGGCGGCGTGGAGCGCAGCCAGGGCAAGGCCAAGCGCGTGCTCGACCAGCGCCCGAGGTAAGCGTCAGACCGACAGCCAGGGCGCCAGGCGGGTGGCGTCGCCCACAGTAACGCGCCAGGCGGTTTGCGGCGCGGGCCACTGCAGCGGCAGGCGCAGCAGCTGGCGGTCGCGCGACACCAGCGCGGTGAGCTGGGTGCGCGGCCCGCGCAGGGCCTGCACCTCGTCGAGCTTGCCCACGCGCCAGGCCTCGGGTGCGCCGCCGCGCCGCGCGGGCGCGAATTCCACACCCAGCCATTCATCCCCCGCGGCCAGGCCAGCCGCTTCGCCGGCCCCGCCGCGCAGCACGGCCTTCACCGTGAGCGTGCCGCCGGCTTCGGCCACGCGCAGGCCGAGCTGCTGCGCGAGCGGCGCCGGGTCGTGCTGCACCTTCGCGCCCAGGGCCTGCAGCAGCGCTTCGAGCGGCAGGTCGGCGGTGCCGTGCACCCAGGCATCGAGCTCGGCGTCGAAGGCGCGGCCGCCGAGCTGGCGCAGCGTGCGGCGCAGGTCGGTCTCGCGCATGGGGCCGGCCTCGCAGCGTTGCCAGAGCGCGCGCATCACGTCGTCGAGCGTGGTGCGGCCTTCCTGGCGCAGCGTGAGGTCGAGCGCCAGCGCCACCAGCGCGCCCTTGGTGTAGTAGCTCACCGTGGCGTTGGGCGTGTTCTCGCCCACGCGGTAGTACTTGGTCCAGGCATCGAAGCTGGCCTGGGCCACGGTCTGCACCTGCCGGCCCGGGGTCTGCAGCACCTGGTTCACGGTCTTGGTGACCAGCTGCAGGTAGGCGGCGTCGTCGATCAGGCCGGCGCGGCGCAGGAACAGGTCGTCGTAATAGCTCGTGAAGCCCTCGAAGAACCACAGCAGCTCGGTGTGGTTCTCGCGGTCGTAGTCGTAGCGCGCGAACTCGGCCGGGCGCAGCCGCTTCACGTTCCAGGTGTGGAAGTATTCGTGGCTGATCAGGCCCAGCAGCGTGGTGTAGCCGTCGCCGGCCTTGAGGGCTGCGGGCTTGGTGTCGCCCGTGCGGCGCGCGGGCAGGTCGCTGCGCTGGCAGATCAGCGCGGTGCTGTTGCGGTGTTCGAGCCCGCCGTAGCCGTCGCCGCTGGCGTGCAGCATGAACACGTAGCGCTCGAAGGGCGGCGCACCGTCGCCGTGCCAGAACGCGATCTGGGTTTCGCAGATGCGGCGCGTGTCTTCGACCAGGCGCTCGGTGTCGGCCCAGCCGCCCGCGCCCGTCATCACGAAGCGGTGCGGCACACCGCCCGCGGTGAACTCGGCGCTGAAGAAGCGGCCCAGGGTGACGGGGCAGTCGGCGAGCTCGTCGTAGTCGGCCGCGTGGTGCGTGCCCCAGCCCTGTTCGTCCACCCGTTGCGGCGCCAGGCCGGTGGCCACGGCCCAGTCGGCCGGTGCGTTGCCGCGCGCGATGTCCAGCGTGTGCGGCCGGTCTTCGTGGCCGAGCACGCGCAGGCAGGTGCTGGTGGCGTTGAAGAAGCCGCGCGTGGCGTCGAGCCAGGCTGTGCGCACCGAGGCGTCGAAGGCGTAGATCTGGTAGCGCAGCTCGAGCGGTGCGCCGGCCGCGTTGGCGGCCTGCCAGCGGTGCTTGTCGAGCTGCTTCAGGGCCACGGGCGCGCCGCCCTGGCTGGCCTGCAGGCCTTGCAGGTGCTGCGAGAACTCGCGCACCAGGTAGCTGCCCGGAATCCACACCGGCAACGCGAAGCGCTGGGCGCGCGCGGGTTCGGTGACGGTGAGCGTGACGCTGAAGAGGTGGGCGTGCAGGTTCAGCACCTCGACGCGGAAGTGCACGGAAGCGGCCGCCTTGCCGCGCGGGCGGCTCATTTGGCCTTCGCTTCCTTGAACTGGGCCTCGATGCGGTCGGCAGTGATGAAGCCCGGCACCCGCGTGTCGTTGGCGAAGATCAGCGTGGGCGTGCCGTTGATGCCGTGTTTGGCGGCCAGCGCGGCGTTGCGTTCGATGGCCGCGGTGTCGCAGCTCGCCTCGGCGGGCGGCTGCTGGTTGAGCATCCAGCTGCTGTAGGTCTTGGCGCGGTCCTTGGCGCACCAGATGCGCTGCGACTTCACCACCGAGTCGGGGCCGAGCACGGGGATCAGGAACACGTGCAGGGTCACGTCGTCGACCTTGGTGAGTTCCTGGTGCAGGCGCTTGCAGAAGCCGCAGTTGGGGTCTTCGAACACCGCGAGCTGGCGCGTGCCCTTGCCCTTGACCAGCTTGAACGAGTCCTTGAAGGGCAGGTCCTTGAAGGCCACGGCGTTGAGCTTGTCGAGCCGGGCGTCGGTGAGGTTGGTGCGGTTCTTGGTGTCGATCAGCGGGCCGCCGAGCACGTAGGTGGCGTTGTCGTCGGTGTAGACGAGCTGGTTGCCGCTCAGGCGCACCTCCCACAGGCCGGGGAAGGGCGTCTTGCTCACCTCTTCGATGGGCGGCAGGTTGGGCAGGCGCTCGGCGAGGTTCTTGCGGATGGTCGCGTCCTGGGCCGCGGCCGACAGGCTCAGGCCGGCGAGCAGGCCGAGCAGCAGGGTTTTGAGAATGTTCATGGGGCAGGCCCGGGCGAAGAATCGGAAAGGCGTCAGAGCGACAGGCCCATGGCCTGGCGCGCCAGCCAGCGCTTGAGCGGTCCGCTGCGGTCGAAGCCCGACAGGCCCCGGTTGCGCAGCAGCTGCACCCGTGTATCGGCCAGGCCGAACAGCGAGAACAGCCCGTCGGTCACCCAGGCCATGGCCTGCAGGTCGCCGGCGCGTGCGCGCTCGTAGCGTCTGAGCAGTTTGGGGTCGTCGAGTTCGCGCCAGTACTCGCGTGCATGCAGCACGCGCGCGAGCTCGGCCGCGTCGGCCAGGCCCAGGTTGAGGCCCTGGCCGGCCAGGGGGTGCACGGCGTGGGCGGCGTCGCCCGCGAGCACCACCGTGCCCTGGTCGCCCTGGGCGATCCAGCGTCGCGCGCGCGACAGCTGCAGCGGCCAGGCCTGGGGCGCGCCCAGCAGCGTGAGTACGCCGAGCGCCTGCTGCGAGCGCTCCTGCACCGCCTGGGCGAAGGCCGCGGGCTCGGCACCCAGCCAGGCGGCGGTGCGCTCGGCGGGCAGCGACCACACCAGCGCGAGCTCGTGCGCGCCTTCGCCGCCCAGCGGCAGCAGCGCGAGCACTTCGCCCTCGGTGAACCACTGGCGCGCGACGCCGCCGTGCGGCTGCGCGGCACGCAGCCGCGCCGCGATGGCCTTGTGCGGGTAGGGCCGCACCTCGTGCTCGATGCCCAGGGCCTCGCGCGTGCTGCTGTGCCGGCCTTCGCAGACCACGGTCAGGCGCGCGGCCGGTGCCTCGGTCACGCGCTCCACACCGGCGGCGAAGCCGATCGCGTCCGCGAGCCGCCGCTCCAGGGCAGGCACGTCGACGATCCAGGTGAGGGCTTCGGCGCCGAGCTCGGCCGCCTCGAAGCGCAGCGAGCCATCGGCGTCGCCCTGCACCTGCATGGCGCGCACCGGGGTGACCGCGCCCGGCACGTCGTCGGGCCAGGCGCGCAGGGCGCGCAGCAGCTCGCGCGAGGCGGTGTTGAGCGCGTAGGCGCGCACGTCGTCGGGGCGGGGGGCGGCGGCAGGGGCCACGAGCGCCACGCGCAGGCGCTCTTGCGCCAGCAGCAGGGCCAGGGCCTGGCCCACCACGCCCGCACCGCGGATGACCACGTCGGCGCGTCGTGAGGTGGCGTTGGAAGACATGCCCGGATTCTAGGAGCAGGGCACAATCCGGCGCTTTCGCGCCACCCCCAAGTCCCCAGCGCCATGTCCGACACCGCCGACGTCCAAGCCACCATCGACGCCCTCTGGGTCTACCCCGTGAAATCCTGCGCCGGCGTGCGCCTGCAGGAGGCCGAGCTCACCGAGACCGGCCTGCTCTACGACCGCGCCTGGATGGTGGTGGACGCCGACGGCGAATTCGTGAGCCAGCGCGAGCTGCCGCGCATGGCGCTGATCCAGCCCAGCTTCAAGATGGGCCAACTGGTGCTGCGTGCGCCCGGCATGCTGGCGCTGCACCTGCAGCTCGACGCCGCCGAGCGCCCGATGAAGGTGCGCGTGTGGGACGACGAGGTGGCCGCCTGGGACATGGGCGACCTGGCCGCGCAGTGGTTCAGCGACTTCCTCGGCCCCGGGGCGCCGGCCGCGCTCAAGAAACTGCGTCTGGCGCGCTTCGACCCCGAGTTGAAGCGCGCCAGCGATCCCCGGTGGACCGGCGGCCGCGAGGCCGGCACCCAGTTCGCCGACGGCTTCGCGCTGCTGGTCACGAGCACCGCGTCGCACGACGAGCTCAATGCGCGGCTCGCCGCGGCGGGCCACGCGCCGGTGGACGCGCGCCGCATGCGGCCCAACATCGTGCTGGGCGGCCTGCAGGCGCACGACGAGGACCGTGTGGGCGCGCTGCGCATCGAGGCCGAGGGTGGCCCGGCCCTGATCGAGCCCGTGAAGCCCTGCGCGCGTTGCCCGATTCCCGATGTGAACCCCGACACCGCCGAAACCGGCACCGCGGTCAACGACACGCTGCGCGGCTACCGCGCCGATGCGCGCGTGAAGGGCGCTCTGACCTTCGGCATGAACGCCATCGTGCTCGAAGGCGACGGCCGCCTGCTGCGTGTGGGGCAGCGCGTCAGCGGCGACTGGCGCTTCGACTGAGGCCGGCGCGGCCGAACTGCGCGCGGTACTGCGCCGGCGTGAGGCCGGTGTGCGCACGGAAGCGGCGCGCGAAGTGCGGCTGGTCGGCGAAGCCGCTGGCGTAACCCACCTCGGCCAGGGGCGCATCGCTGTCGGTGAGCCAGCGCGCCGCGTGGTTCAGGCGCGCCTGGGCCAGCAGGGCGCTGAAGCTCTGCTGCTCGCGCGCCAGCCGGCGCTGCAGCGTGCGCGGCGCCGTGTGCAGCGCCTCGGCCAGTCGCGCGAGCGTCCAGCCGCCCGCGGGGTCCCGCTCAAGCAGCGCGAGCGGGCCGGGCGTCGATGCCGTCGCCGACGGCCCGTCGGCCGCGGACGCCGGGCGCTGCTGCCAGCGCCATTCCCACTCGGCCAGCGCTGCGGGCCAGGCGCTGCTTGCGTCGGGCGCGGCCCAGCGGCCGTCGAAGGTCCAGGCCGTCGCCCCTGCGGGCCGCGCGCGCAGCCCGTGCACGGCGGGCAGGCGTGCGGCGAGTGCCAGCAGCAGGCCGGCGACGAGCAGGTCTTCGGCCGCGGTGGGCGGCGCCTGCGATCGCAGCGAGGCGTGGCGCCAGCGCAGGTGCTGCGGTCCGGCGTCGAGCACCAGCACCCGGTGGCGCGAATGCACGAAGCGTTCGAGCCGCTGCCAGCGCTCCAGCAGGTCGCCGGGGCCGCTCGCGTGCACGAACACGCGCCCCATGGGGTCGCCGTGCAGCGTCTGCACCGCTTCGCCCAGGCGGGCGATGGCGCATGGCCCGTGCGCCTGCCACAAGGCCTGCAGCTGCGCGCGTTTGTCGGGCAGGGCGACACGGCCCAGGTGGCTGGGCGGGGGCGCGGGCGCCGGCAGGCCCTGGCGGCGCAGGCCCTCGCGCACCACGCGCATCATCGCGGCCGAAGCGAAATCGTCCATGGCCTCAAGTCTGCGCGAAGGCGGCGGGGTCGAGCGGGAAGCGCGTGGGCCGCCGCCCGGTGGCCGCGCGCACCGCGTTGGCGATGGCCGCGGCCGCGGCCACGATCACCGTCTCGCCCGCGCCGCCCGGCGGCTCGCCTTCGTCCACCAGCACCACGTGCAGCGGCGGCACCGCATCCAGCCGCGGAATGGGCGCGCTCGCGAAGCTGTCGCTCGCAACGCGGCCATCGGCCACCGTCAGCGCATCGCTGAGCGCCATGCCCAGTCCCCACACCAGGTTGCCTTCGCACTGCGCGCGCACGCCGTCGGCGTCGATGACGTGGCCGCAGTCGTGCGCGCAGCCCAGGCGCGTCACCCGCACCCGGCCATCGGCGGCCACGCTCACGTCCGCCACCACCGCGGCGTGGCTGCTCTGCTTGTAGGTGCCGCAGGCCACGCCGCGGCCGCGCCGTTCGCCAGCGGTCGCAGGCGGGAGGGGCGGCGCGGCCTGCACCGCGGCGCGCAGCACGCGCGCGAGCCGCGGCTCGCCGATGTGCGCGAGGCGAAACGCCACCGGGTCCTGCCCAGCGAGCCAGGCGCATTCGTCGATGGCCGATTCGATTGCCAGGCCGTTGGGGCCTGCGCCCAGGCCGCGCCACGGGCCGGTGAACACGGGCAGGCGCGCGAGCGCGAAGCGCACCTCGCGCCGGGGCGCCCGGTAGGGCGGGGCGGCGCCGCGCGCCACGCCCGGGTCGCCCGCCACCACGTCGGTGATGCGCTGCAGCCAGGCGGGCACGCCGGCCGCGGTGAACAGGATGTGGCTGCTCGCGAAATGGTGCTGCCAGTCCTGCAGGCGACCGTCGCGCCAGCGGGCGCGCAGGCGGTGGCTGGAGGGCGGGCGGTGAAAGCCCTGGCGGAACTCCTGCGTGCGCGTCCATTGCACCTTCACCGGGGCGCGCACCGCTTCGCACAGCAGCGCGGCTTCGAGCTCCACGGTGCAGATCGTCTTGCCGCCGAAGGCGCCGCCCACGCGGCAGGGGTGCACGCGCAGCTGCGTTTCGCCGCGGCCCAGCGCCTTGCCGACCACGTCGCGCTGGTACCAAGCGTCCTGCGTGCCGACCCAGAGGTCGAGCACGCCCGCGGCATCGAGGGCGGCCACGGCGGCGCGCGGCTCGATGGCCGCGTGCGCCGCGAGCGGCACGTCGATGCGCAGGTCGAGGTCCCAGGGCGCGGCGGGGTCGATGCGGCCTTCGTCGAGCACCGTGTTCGGCAGCCGGCCTTGTGCGGCATGCGCGTCGACGTCGATGCGGCGCGCGATGGCGGGGTCGTCGCCGGTGCCGTCCACGCCCCACTGCACCGCGAGCGCGGCCTCGATGCGATCGAGCGCGCCCGGCGTGCGCGCCACGATGCCCAGGCCTTCGGCCTGGGCCTGCTGCAGGCGCTGGTCGCGCACCAGCGCGACGAAGCCGGGCACGGCGCGCGCCGCGCGCTCGTCCAGGCCGAGCACGCGCGAGGGCAGCTCGGGCGACAGCGGGGCGCGCAGCACGCGGCCGTGCAGCAGTCCGGGCAGGCGCACGTCGGCCACGTAGAGCGGCGCGCCGGTCACGATCTCGCGGTCGTGCACACGCGGCACCGGCCTGCGCGCCCCGGGCGCGGGTGTGGCGCCGGCCGGGCGCCGGAACGATCGCAGGGCCGTGGGCGGCAGGGGGTCGGCATCGCGCCAGCCGTGCGTCTCGCCGCGCGCGAAGGCCTCGCGCAGCGTGGCGCAGGCCTGGGCCAGCGGCAGGGCGAAGTCGCGCACCGATTCGCTGCCCACCGTGGCGCGCACGCGCGCCAGGTCGGCCGTGCCCGCGAGCCGCACGGCCACGGCCTCTGCGGCCACGCCCAGTTCGTCGGCGGCGACCTGGCGCAGGGCGGTGGCGATCTGCTGGCCCATTTCGGCGCGGGGCAGCCGCAGCGTGTAGCGGCCGTTCTCGTGGTGGATCCAGCCCAGCGCGTCGTGCGGGCTGGCGGCAGGCCGCTTGGGAAACACCGGCAGCGCGCAGCCGCCCAGCCAGAAGCTCACACCCAGGCCGCTTCCCGCCAGCAACAGGCTGCGGCGCTTCATGACGGCTCCCCGCCGGGCTGCCCCGAAGCACGCTTCACAGCGGCCCGGATGCGCTGCTGGGTGCCGCAGCGGCAGAGGTGGCCCGCGAGGGCGTCGGTGGTTTGTGCGTCCGTGGGCCGGGGGTGTTGATCGAGCAGCGCGGCGCAGGCGAGGATCTGGCCGGCCTGGCAGTAGCCGCACTGCGGCACGCGCTCGTCGAGCCAGGCCTGTTGCACTGGGTGCAGCCGGCCGTCGGGGCCGGCCAGGCCTTCGATCGTGGTGATGCGCCGGCCCTGCGCCGAGCGCACGGGCAACAGGCAACTGCGCTGCGGCCGGCCGTCCAGCAGCACCGTGCAGGCGCCGCACAGGCCCTGGCCGCAACCGTACTTGGCGCCCGTCAGCGCCAGGTGCTCGCGCAACACCCACAACAGCGCCTCGTCCTGCCACTCGGGCGCCACGCCGCGGCGCTCCCCGTTCACCATGAGTTCCATGCCGGCTCCTTGGGTTGAATGGGCGGCATGGTGCGTGGCCGGCGCGCCGCCGTCTTGAACCTGCGCGCCATGCGGCGACCGGGTGGGAACACCCCCTGGGCTACACTGCCGGGTTCGTCACGAGGTTCCCCCCATGAGCTTGAAATGCGGCATCGTGGGCCTGCCCAACGTGGGCAAGTCCACGCTCTTCAACGCCCTCACCAAGGCCGGCATCGCGGCCGAGAACTACCCGTTCTGCACCATCGAGCCCAACACGGGCGTGGTGGAAGTGCCCGACCCGCGCCTCGCGCAGCTGGCCGAGATCGTCCAGCCGCAGCGCGTGGTGCCGGCGATCGTCGAGTTCGTGGACATCGCGGGCCTGGTGGCCGGCGCGAGCAAGGGCGAAGGCCTGGGGAACCAGTTCCTGGCCCACATCCGCGAGACCGACGCCACAGTGAACGTGGTGCGCTGCTTCGAAGACCCGAACGTGATCCACGTGGCGGGCAAGGTCGACCCGATCGCCGACATCGAGGTGATCCAGACCGAGCTTTGCCTGGCCGACCTGTCCACCGTGGAAAAGACCATCCAGCGCGCGCAGAAAACCGCGCGCGCGGGCGACAAGGACGCGCAGAAGCTGCTGGTGCTGCTCGAGAAATGCCAGGCCGCGCTCAACGAGGCGAAACCCGTGCGCACGCTCGACCTGTCCAAGGAAGAGCGCGCGCTGCTCAAGCCCTTGTTCCTCATCACCGCCAAGCCCGCGATGTTCGTGGGCAACGTGGCCGAGGACGGGTTCGAGAACAACCCGCTGCTCGATCGCCTCAAGGCCTACGCCGAGGCGCAGCACGCGCCGGTGGTGGCCATCTGCGCCAAGCTCGAGGCCGAAATGGCCGAGATGAGCGACGAGGACCGCCAGATGTTCCTCGAAGAGCTGGGCCAGGAAGAGCCCGGCCTGAACCGCCTGATCCGCGCGGCCTATGGCCTGCTGGGCCTGCAAACCTATTTCACCGCGGGTGAAAAAGAGGTGCGCGCCTGGACCATCCACAAGGGCGACACCGGCCCGCAGGCGGCCGGCGTGATCCACACCGATTTCGAGAAGGGCTACATCCGCGCCCAGACGATTGCCTTTGCCGACTACATCGCCCACAAGGGCGAGCAGGGCGCGAAGGAGGCCGGCAAGATGCGCGCGGAGGGCAAGGACTACGTCGTGCAGGACGGCGACGTGATGAACTTCCTGTTCTCGGGCTGAACCCGCCCCTTCGTCCCGCCAGGCTCAGGCCGTGGGGGGCAGTTCGTCGAGGGTGATGCGCGTGGCGCCAACCGACTGCAACTGACCGGTTGCTGCGGTGGGCTGTTGCCGGTTCACCGACGTGAGCTCGTAGGCCCGCGCCAGTTCCTTGACCTTTTCGCGCAAGGTGAACGTCGTGGCCGAAGAGACGGCCTCTTGCCCCATGTCCTTTTTGAACATGTCGACCAATGGGGTCACGGCCTTGCGCATCTGAGGCAACAGGGTTTCCGAAGAAACCTTGACGAACAGGTTCTCGAGCATGTGATTGAGCCCCGAGATGCGGCGCTCTTCGACGTTGGTCGGAATCAGGTGCCTGTCGATCCAGCTTGCGCGGCGCGTTGAAAGCCGCGCTTCGCCATGGCGATCCGTGCGCAGCACCAGCACCTTGTATTTGCCGGTGTTCTGGAGGTACCGGTCAAGTGCCTGCAGGCGTTCGCCCGTGCCCTTGGTTTCGTCCGCGATCGTGCGCTTGTCCTGGGCCCTTTGCTGTGACGCCGCGACGCGTGCCTGCAGGAGCTTGACGGGGTTGGTGAGGCGAGAGGTCATGGGGGCTCCGGGGCCTGATCAGTTGGAGGCGGGGTGAGCGGCGGAAGCGGCCGCGTCGTCATCGAGAACGAAGGCCATGAGCTTGTCCACGTCGCGCCGCAGCAGCGGGTCGACCTGCACCACATCGGCCAGCGCGCCGCTGCGCAGCAGTTCGGCCAGGGCCTGGCGGCGCGCTGCATGGCCCTGGGCGTGCGTGAGCAGGCGGTCGCGCCGGGCCTGCGTGCGCGCATCGGGCGGTGTCTGCGCCGGTTCATGGCCAGGGCGCGCATACAGGGTGCGTGCGCCCGAGGGGGCGTTGTCGGGTTGAGCCCCCGCCGGGGGAAGCGCCGCACCGATGGGGGTGCCGGCGTTGTCGGGATGTGTTGCGTCGATCTTGCTCATGGACGTGCTCCCTCAGGCGCGCTGCAGGGCCATCATGTCCAGGGCCTTCGAAGGCCCGCCGTCGCCGGCTTCGGCGTTCTCCACCAGCATGGTCCAGAACAGGCGCATGCCTTCGTGGCGCAGCAGGGTGTTGGCGAGCAGCACGTGGGCCGCCTCGGCGTCGTCGAGCTGGATGTCGTTGATCAGCAGCAGGTGGCCGTCTTCGTCGTCGCGCGCCAGCCGCATGGCCCCCAGTTCGCTCCACAGCGTGTTGAAGCTGAGGCAACTGGCGTGCACCTTGGCCTGCACGTCCTCGCGGGGTTGCCCGACGCCTGCCGTGATGACGAGCCGTTGGGGGGACTCGGCCCATTCCACCAGGCACTCGCCACCGGTTTCGAAGTGCACGAACCAGGTGCCCGGCGAGAGTTCGACCACCGCCTCCATGGCCTCGGCGTGTTCGGCGGCGGCCACCAGGCACCGGGCCGCGGCATCGGGAGAGGGAATGGCGTTCATGGGATCGCGGGATGAAAGCTGGGGCGAAGCTGGGTAACGCATACCCACCCGAGGTTCCCGCGCCCGCGGTGGACTAGGCCTGGGCGCGCGCCGCCGCCCAGGCGCTGAGTCCCATGGACAGGCCCATCAGCACCAGGCCCACCCAGTGCAGCTGCAGCAACTGGCCCTGGGCGATGAGCAGCCCCCCGAGCGCCGCCCCCAGCGCCTGTCCGCCGTACATGGCCGAGGTGTTCAGGGCCACCGTGGCCGGCGCGAGCACCGGCGAGGCCTGCACCAGCCGCGCCTGCTGGGCCGAATTGGCCGCGAAGCAGCCCAGCGCCCAGGGCACCATCACCAGGGCCTGGCCCCACCAGTGGCCGCGTCCCAGCGGCCAGAGCAGCAGGCTCAGGGCCATGAGGCCGAGCGTGATGAGCACCGCGCGCGCGGCGCCCAGGCGGTCGATCTGGCGCGTGACGGCTACGTTGCCCAGCAGGCCGAAGGCCCCGAACCAGAGAAAGAGCAGCGACAGGCCCGCCCCGCCGGCCCCCAGGGTCTGGGTCAGGTAAGGCGCGAAGTAGGAGAACAGCGTGAACTGCCCGAAGGCCGACAGCAGCGTGACCCCCACGGCCATCATCAGCGGGGGCGACCCCAGTGCGCGGCCCCAGGCTTCGCGCGAGAGGGCGGCGGGCCGAACGCCGTCGGGCATTTCGCGCCAGACCCAGGCGCCGCTGAGCATGGCCATCACGGCGACCAGGCCGAAGGCCCAGCGCCAGCCCAGCTCGCCGCCGATCCAGGCCGACAGCGGCATGCCCATCACCGAGGCGACGGACCAGCCCAGGAACACGAAAGTGATGGCCCGGCCCCGGTGCGCCGGGCCCACGAGCAGGCCCACGCTGGCCGCGGCCTGGGGCGTGAAGACCGCGGGCGGGACCATGGCGAGCACGCGCAACACCATGAGGGTGGGGTAGTTGGGGGCCAGCGCGCAGGCCGCGTGCAGCACCGCGTACCAGACCAGGGACCAGGCGAGCAGGCGGCGCCGGTCCCAGCCGGCGACCAGGGTGGCGAACAGGGGCGCGCCCACGCCGATCAGGGCCGCGCCCGCGGTGATCAGCAGCCCGGCTTGAGGAATGGACACACCCAGGGAGCGTGCGATGTCGTTGAGCGTGCCGGCCACGGCCATCACGCCGGTGCCGATCACGAGGTTGCCGACCATCAGCGCCCACAGGGCGCGCGGCAGGGCAGGTCGGCTCATGATGGAAACGCGCCGGGGAAGGCCCACAGCAGCGCGGCCGTCATGACGAGGTAGCGCGCGAACTTGCCGATGGCCATGTAGAACAGGCAGGGCCAGAACGCAAAGCGCAACCAGCCGGCCACCGCGCACAGCGGGTCGCCCACCACGGGCAGCCAGCTCAGCAGGCAGGCCTTGGGGCCGAAGCGTTCGAGCCAGTGCAGGGCGCGCAACTCGGTCGGGTTGCCGCGTGCGCGGTCGACCAGGCGGTGGGTGCCCAGGCCCATGAGCCAGCTCACCGCGCCGCCCAGCGTGTTGCCCGCCGTGGCCACCAGCACAGCGGGCCAGAACAGCTCGGGGTTGAGCTTGACCAGGGCGAAGACCGCGGGCTCGGAGCCCAGCGGCAGCAGCGTGGCCGAAACGAAGGCCACCACGAAAACGGTGCTCAGGCCGACCTCGGGCAGGGCCAGCCATTGGGCAAGGGTGGAAAACCAGTCGGGCATGGTGTTGGGGTCGGTCGCGTGCGCTCTCTCGGGCTCCCGTCTGCTGAAAAAACAGGCAGGTACAATGCGCACCCTTCGCGCCCGCCCGCAGGGGCCCGCGGCGCCGACAAGACCGCCACATTCTCCCATCGCCATGCAGATCGGGCCCCACCGCCTGCCCAATGCCCTTTTTGTCGCGCCCATGGCGGGCGTGACGGACCGGCCGTTCCGCAAGCTGTGCAAGCGGCTGGGTGCGGGCTACGCCGTGAGCGAGATGGTGACGAGCCGGCGCGACCTGTGGGACAGCCTCAAGACCTCGCGCCGCGCCAACCACGAGGGCGAGGCGGCGCCGATCGCGGTGCAGATCGCGGGCACCGATGCGGCCATGATGGCCGACGCTGCGCGCTACAACATCGACCGCGGCGCGCAGATCATCGACATCAACATGGGCTGCCCGGCCAAGAAGGTTTGCAACAAGTGGGCCGGCAGCGCGCTCATGCAGGACGAAGCGCTGGCCATCGCCATCGTCGAGGCCGTGGTGCAGGCCTGTGCGCCGCACGGCGTGCCGGTGACGCTCAAGATGCGCACCGGCTGGTGCGACAGCGCGCGCAACGCGCCGGTGCTGGCGCTGGCGGCCGAGGCCGCGGGCGTGCAGATGCTCACCGTGCACGGCCGCACGCGCGAGCAGGGCTACCGCGGCGAGGCCGAGCACGACACGGTGGCGCTGATCAAGAGCCGCGTGCGCATTCCCGTGGTGGCCAATGGCGACATCGATTCGCCCGAGCGCGCGCGCGAGGTGCTGCAGCGCACCGGGGCCGATGCCATCATGATCGGTCGCGCGGCCCAGGGCCGGCCCTGGATCTTCCGCGAGATCGCGCACTTCCTGGCCACGGGCGAACCGCTGCCCGCGCCCGACCTGGCCGAGGTGCGCGGCTGGCTGCTCGAACACCTCGACGACCACTACAGTCTCTACGGCGAGAACACCGGCGTGCGCAGCGCGCGCAAGCACCTGGGCTGGTACGCGCAGTCGCTGCCGCTGTCGCGCGAACAGGTGAGCGATTTCCGCAGCCGTGTGAACGCCACGACCACCATCGACGCGCAGCGCCGCGTGGTGGCCGACGCCTTCGATGCCTGGATCGACGCCGCCGCGTCGCCCGCCTGGAAACTCGCCGCCTAGGCCACCGAATGAGCAACAAGAAGCACCCCTCGGGCAACCCGCTGGACGCCTGCGTCCGCGACAGCCTGCAAGCCTATTTCCGTGACCTCGACGGCACCGAGCCCGCGAACCTGCACGACATGCTGGTGCGCGCGGTCGAGCGCCCGCTGCTCGAGGTGGTGATGGAGCAGGCGCAGCACAACCAGTCGCGCGCCGCGCAATGGCTGGGCCTCAACCGCAACACGCTGCGCAAGAAGCTGCTCGAGCACGGCCTGATCGACTGACCCTTTTCCTTTTCTTCCGAACTCCCATGCGCGCCCTTCTCTCCGTTTCCGACAAGACCGGCATCGTCGATCTCGCCCGCTCGCTGCACGCGCTCGGTGTGCAACTGCTGTCCACCGGCGGCACCGCCAAGCTGCTGGCCGAGCAGGGCCTGCCCGTGACCGAGGTGGCCGAGGTCACCGGCTTTCCCGAGATGCTCGATGGCCGCGTGAAGACGCTGCACCCCAAGGTGCACGGCGGCCTGCTGGCGCGCCGCGATCTGCCCGAGCACATGGCGGCCCTGAAGGAACACGGCATCGCCACCATCGACATCCTGGTGGTCAACCTCTACCCCTTCGAGGCCACCGTGGCCAAGCCCGGCTGCACGCTGGCCGACGCGATCGAGAACATCGACATCGGCGGCCCGGCCATGGTGCGCAGCGCGGCCAAGAACTGGCGTGACGTGGCCGTGCTCACCGACGCTTCGCAGTACGCGGCCGTGATCGACGAGCTCAAGGCCGGCGGCACGCTCTCGCTCAAGACGCGCTTCGCGCTGTCGGTCGCCGCCTTCAACCGCATCAGCCAGTACGACGGCGCGATCAGCGACTACCTCTCGGCCATCGAATTCGACGAGGCCGCCGAGGTGCCCACGCGCAGCGCCTACCCGGGCCAGTCGAACGGCCGCTTCATCAAGCTGCAAGACCTGCGCTACGGCGAGAACCCGCACCAGACCGCGGCCTTCTACCGCGACCTGTACCCCGCGCCCGGTTCGCTGGTCACCGCCAAGCAGCTGCAGGGCAAGGAGCTTTCGTACAACAACATCGCCGACGCCGACGCGGCCTGGGAATGCGTCAAGAGCTTCGACGCGCCGGCCTGCGTGATCGTCAAGCACGCCAACCCCTGCGGCGTGGCCGTGGGCGAGGGCCCGCTTCAGGCCTACCAGAAGGCCTTCCAGACCGATCCCACGAGCGCCTTCGGCGGCATCATCGCGCTCAACCGCCCGCTCGACGGCGCGGCGGCCGAGGCCATCAGCAAGCAGTTCGTCGAGGTGCTGATGGCGCCCGGCTACACGCCCGAGGCGCTCGCCGTGTTCAAGGCCAAGGCCAACGTGCGCGTGCTGCAGATCGATCTGCCGCCCGGCGGCCCCACGGCCTGGGACAAGGGCCTGAACCTGAGCGACGTCAAGCGCGTGGGCTCGGGCCTGCTGATCCAGAGCGCCGACAACCACGTGCTGCAGCGCGAAGACCTCAAGGTGGTCACGAAGCTGCAGCCCACGGCGCAGCAGCTCGACGACCTCATGTTCGCCTGGAAGGTGGCCAAGTTCGTCAAGTCCAACGCCATCGTGTTCTGCAAGGACGGCATGACCATGGGCGTGGGCGCGGGCCAGATGAGCCGCCTCGATTCCGCGCGCATCGCGAGCATCAAGGCCGAACACGCCAAGCTCTCGCTCCAGGGCACGGCGGTGGCCAGCGACGCCTTCTTCCCCTTCCGCGACGGCCTCGACGTGGTGGTGGACGCGGGCGCGAGCTGCGTGATCCAGCCCGGCGGCTCCATGCGCGACCAGGAGGTCATCGACGCCGCGAACGAGCGCGGCGTGGTGATGGTGTTCTCCGGGGTGCGCCATTTCCGCCACTGAGCGTTCCTTGCCCGACGGCCTGCCGCAGCCGCAGCGCCGCTGGGCGGTGCTCGTGATCCTCGTGGGCATCGCCATGGCGGTGCTCGACAGCACCCTGGTCAACCTCGCGCTGCCCACGCTGGCGTCCGATTTCGGCGCCCCGCCCGAGAGCGCGATCTGGGTGGTCAACGCCTTCCAGCTCGCGGTGCTGTGCGTGCTGCTGCCGCTGGCCTCGCTCGGCGACCGTCTGGGCTACCGGCGTGTGTACCTCGCGGGCACGGCGCTGTTCACGCTGGCCTCGCTGGCCTGTGCGCTCGCGCCCAGCCTGTTCTGGCTGGCGGCCATGCGCTTCGTGCAGGGCCTGGGGGCCGCCGGCATGATGAGCGTCAACCTCGCGCTGGTGCGCGCCACCTACCCGCGTGCGCTGCTGGGGCGCGGCATCGCGCTCAATTCCATGGTGGTGGCCTCGGCCTCGGTGCTCGGGCCCTCGCTCGCGGCGGCGGTGCTGTCGGTGGCCGACTGGCCCTGGCTGTTCGCGGTGAACGTGCCCGTGGGCCTGTGGCTGCTGTGGATGGGCGCGCACGCGCTGCCGGACCATGCCGGCGCGGTGGCGAGCCGGGTCGGCCCGCTCGATGTGGTGCTGAATGTGCTCACCTTCGGGCTGGTGTTCCTCGGGGTCGACGCGCTGGCCACGGGGCAGGGTGCGCACGGCGGCTGGCTGCGCGGCGACCTGGCCGCCGCCCTGCTGGCCGCGGGCCTGCTGGTGGGCGCGGTCTATGTGCGGCGGCAACTGGTGCAGGCCACGCCCCTGCTGCCACTCGACCTGTTGCGCATCCGCGTGTTCGCCTTGTCCATGTGCACCTCGGTGAGCGCATTCAGCGCGCAGATGCTGGCCTACGTGTCGCTGCCCTTCCTGTTTCTCGACCTGCTGCGCCGCAGCCACTGGGAAACCGGTCTGCTGATGATGGCCTGGCCGGTCGCGACCATCGCGGTGGCGCCGTTCGCGGGCCGCCTGATCGGGCGTGTCCCGGCCGGTCTGCTGGGCGGCATCGGCCTGGGCACGATGTCGCTGGGCCTGGCCCTGCTGGCCGTGTTGCCCGACACCGCAGGCGTGCCGCGCATCGTCGCGGGCCTGCTGTTGTGCGGGGCGGGCTTCGGCCTGTTCCAGTCGCCCAACAACCACACCATCGTGACCTCGGCGCCGGCCCACCGCAGCGGCGGCGCCGGGGGCATGCAGAGCGCCGCGCGCCTCACGGGTCACCTGATCGGGGCCATGGCCGCGGCCACCGTGTTCAGCCTGTGGCCGCCCGCGCAGGGCCACGGGCCTTTCGTGGCCTTGGGCCTGGCCGCCGGCCTGGCCTGCCTGGCCGGGGCTTTCAGCCTCACGCGGCTGGCGCGCTGAGCGCGCCGCGGTTGCCGGCGCTCAGCGCGGCAACTGGCGCAAGGCCTCGCGCGCGGCCGACAGGGTGTCGGCGATGTCCTGCTCGCTGTGGGCCGCGCTCACGAAGCCGGCCTCGTACAGCGCCGGGGCGATGTACACGCCGCGATCGAGCAGGCCGTGGAACAGCGCGTTGAAGCGCGCGCCGTCGGTCTTCATCACGGTCTGGTAGTTCTGCGGCAGCTCGGGCATGAGGAAGAAGCCGAACATGCCGCCCTCGCTGTCGCCGCTGAAGGCCACACCGGCGTCGCGCGCCTCGGCCTTGAGACCGTCCACCAGCGCGCGTGTGCGCGCCGACAGGGCGTCGAAGAAGCCGGGCTTGCGGATCTCGGCCAGCGTGGCCAGGCCGCAGGCCGTGGCCACCGGGTTGCCCGAGAGCGTGCCGGCCTGGTAGACCGGGCCCAGCGGCGCGAGCTGCTCCATCACCGCGCGCTTGCCGCCGAAGGCGGCCAGCGGCATGCCGCCGCCAATGACCTTGCCCATCACCGTCATGTCGGGCTCGAAGCCGGGGATGAGTTTGGCGTAGACGCTTTGCGCGCCGCCCAGCGCCACGCGGAAACCCGTCATGACCTCGTCGAAGGCCAGCAGCGCGCCGTGCTTCGTGCAGAGCTCGCGGCAGCGCGTCATGAAGGGCACGCTGGCGCGCACGAAGTTCATGTTGCCCGCGATCGGTTCGATCATCAGGCAGGCGATGTCGGCGCCGTGCTCGGCGAAGGCGGCCTCGAGCTGCTCGAGGTTGTTGTATTCGAGCACCAGGGTGTGCTGCACCACCTCGGGGGGCACGCCCGCGCTGGTGGGGTTGCCGAAGGTGGCCAGGCCCGAGCCGGCCTTGACCAGCAGCGCATCGGCGTGACCGTGGTAGCAACCCTCGAACTTGACGATCTTCTTGCGGCCGGTGGCGCCGCGCGCGAGGCGGATGGCGCTCATGCCGGCCTCGGTGCCCGAGCTCACCAGGCGCACCATCTCGAGGCTGGGCACGAGTTCGACGATGGCTTCGGCCAACGCCACTTCGCGCTCGGTGGGTGCGCCGAACGAGAAGCCGTCGAGCGCGGCCTTGTGCACCGCCTCGACCACCGCGGGGTGGCCGTGGCCCAGGATCATCGGGCCCCAGGAGCCGATGTAGTCGATGTAGCGCCGGCCGTTGGCATCCCAGAAGTGGGCGCCCTGGGCGCGTTGCACGAAGCGCGGCGTGCCGCCCACCGCGCGGAAGGCGCGCACGGGCGAGTTCACGCCCCCGGGGATCAGCGCCTTGGCGCGCTCGAACAGTTCGGCGTTGCGGTCGGTCATGGGCGGTCGGTCAATGGCGGGTGGTGTCGAGGGGGAAGTCGTCGGCGTCGAGCGTGCTGTCCGACGCGGGTTCGGCGGCCGGGGCGCCCCCGGGCTCCTCGTCGTCGTCGTGGGCCCAGAACAGGCGGTCGGGCACGGCATTGCCCATGCCGGGCTGGAAGCCCGCGTCCAGGCATTGGTCGAGGTAGGTGAGCGCTTCGGCGCAGGCGTTCTGCAGGTCGGCGCCGCCCGCGATCAGCGCGCACAGCGCGGCCGACAGCGTGTCGCCGGCCCCGCTGAAGGTGGCTTCGAAGCGCTCGTAGCGCGCGGTGGCGTGCACGGTTTCGGGCGAGGCCAGGTGGCTTTCGAGGAACTGGTCGGCGGCGTTGAAGCCGGTCACCAGGGTGTACGACACCCCATGCACCGCGGCGGCGCGGGCCACCTCGCGCGGGCCGGGCGGGCGGTCGCCCTCCCAGTCGGGCAGCAGCCAGCGCGACAGCGTGCTGTGGTTGCCCACCAGCACCGTGGTCTGCGACAGCAGCAGTTCGGTGCAGGCGTCCAGGTAGGTTTCGATTTCGAGCTCGTCCCACCAGGAGAGGTCGGGCATGTAGGTGATGACCGGCACTTCGGCGTAATCGCTCGTGATCTGGGCGATCGCGCTCAGGTTCTCGGGCGTGCCCACGAAGCCCACCTTGAAGGCCTGCACGGGCATGTCCTCGAGCGCGCAGCGCGCCTGATCGAGCACCGCCTCCTCGTCGAAGGCGATGTGGTCGCGCACCGCGGTGGTGTCGCGCACATAGGTGCCGGTGACCACCGGCAGCACATGGGCCGAGGCGCTGGACATGGCGGTGAGGTCGGCGCTGAGGCCGCCCGCGCCGCTCGGGTCGTTGGCGTTGAAGCTCATGACGCAGGGCAGCGAGGCCTCGCCGGGCTGGTCGGGGGAGTCGGGTTCGGAAGGGGAGGAGGACATGGTGGGGGATCGTGGGCCGGGGTGGCTCAACCCGTGGCGTGCCGAGCACGCGTCAGTGTCGCGTCCATTCGCCTGAGAAATTGCGCCGCAGAGCGCTTGAACAGGCTAGATACAATTCTTGCATTCTACGATACCGCCTCTAGTAACCATGACCGATAGCAAGACTTGGATGTGCCTGATCTGTGGCTGGATCTACGACGAAGCCGCGGGTGCACCCGAGCACGGCGTTGCGCCGGGCACCGCATGGGCCGACGTGCCCATGAACTGGACCTGCCCCGAGTGCGGCGCCCGAAAAGAAGACTTCGAAATGGTGCAGATCTGACCGGTTGACGGGCCCTCGCTCGACAACCGGTTTTCCGTGTGACGGGGTGGGCTGGCCACGCCGTCACGGATGGTTTGAGGAGCCCGTCCATCGTGAGCGCAACGTCCGCCCTGAAGGTTCTTGTCGTCGACGACAGCAACACCATCCGGCGCAGTGCCGAGATTTTTCTGAAGCAGGGCGGCCATGAGGTCCTGCTGGCCGACGACGGCTTCGACGCCCTGGCCAAGATCAACGACTACCAGCCCGATCTGATCTTCTGCGACATCCTGATGCCGCGCCTCGACGGCTATCAGACCTGCGCCATCATCAAGCGCAACGCCCGCTTCGCCGGCATTCCCGTCGTCATGCTGTCCTCCAAGGACGGTGTCTTCGACAAGGCCCGCGGCCGCATGGTCGGCTCGCAGGACTACCTCACCAAGCCCTTCACCAAAGACCAGCTGCTGCAGGCCGTGCAGCAGTTCGGCGTGCAATTCAACGGAGTGTCCTGATGCCCATCCAGAAGATCCTCGTCGTCGACGATTCCAAAACCGAACTCATGGTGCTCTCGGACCTGCTGAGCAAAAACGGCTACACGGTGCGCACCGCCGAGAACGCCGACGAGGCCTTCCGTCGTCTTGGCGAGGAAAAGCCCGACCTGATCCTGATGGACGTGGTGATGCCCGGCCAGAATGGTTTTCAGCTCACGCGTGCCATCACGCGCGACCCGCAGTTCTCGAGCATTCCCATCGTCATGTGCACCAGCAAGAACCTGGAAACCGACCGGGTCTGGGGCATGCGCCAGGGCGCTCGCGACTACGTCACCAAACCGGTCAACGGCGAAGAGCTGCTGTCCAAGATCCGCGCGCTCGCTTGAGCGCCCACGGGAACCCGATCCACCCAGCATGCCCAAAAGACAGTCGCTCAAGGAACTGCAGGAACGCCTGGCGCAACGGCTCACGGCCGCCAAGACCGAGTCCGTGACCGCGACCTGGCTGGCCCTGGAGGCCGGCGGTCAGCGGCTGCTGTTGCCCCTGGTGCAGTCGGGCGAGATCTTTCCCTGGTCGACGGTGCAGCCCGTGCCGTACACCAAGCCCTGGTACGTCGGCGTGGCCAACCTGCGCGGCGGCGTGCACGGCGTCATCGACCTCGCGGCCCTGCTGCGCGGCGATGCGGCGCGCAGTCCCGTGCGGCCCGCCGAACGTGTCACTTCCGATTCGCGCCTGGTGAGCCTGCACGGCGCCCTGGGCCTCAATGCGGTGCTGTGGATCGACCGCCTGCTGGGCCTGCGCAACCCCGGCGCCTTCCGCGCGGTCGCCGACCGGCCGGCGGACGCGCCGCCGTACGCCACCCGCGTGCTGATCGATGAGAGCGGGCAGTCCTGGCTCGAACTGGACCTGCAACTGCTCGTCAACGAGCCCGAGTTCCTGGCCATAGCGGCCTGATGTCGATGCCGTCGCACGGCACACCCTGTATCCGTCACCCGTTCTGAGTTGGAAGGTAATCACATGGCCACGCTGGATCGCTTTCAGGGTCTTTTCTCCAAGAAGGGCAAAGACGCCGACGAGCCTGACCTGTCGAAGGCGACCGACCTGGACATCGCCGAGATCGCGGCGGCCCGGCTGGCACCCGACGACAACGGCGGCGACCTGGGTGACAACCTGCTGATCACCGACGACGACGGCGACGCCCCCAAGGAGGCACTGGTCACGCTGCCGCTGCTGGGCCGCAAGCCCGCCGAACAGCACCAGCGCACCCTCGCGGTGCTGCTCGCGCTGGCGCTGCTGGTGCTCGGCGGCATCACCTTCTTCATCCTGAGCCAGACCAACAAGGTCAGCCAGCAGGTGGCGGCCAGCGGCCAGGCCCTGATGCAGTCGCAGCGCCTGGCCAAGAGCGTGTCGCAGGCCCTGGTGGGCAGCCCCTCGGCCTTCCCGGAGGTGCGCGAGAGCTCCACCGTGCTGGCCTCCAGCGTGCGCGGCCTCAAGCAGGGCGACAACACCATGGGCCTGGAGCCGCTCGGTGGCGAGCTGGGCGGCTCGCTCGAGCCGCTGATGGCGCCGGTGGACGACGCCGAGCGCAACGCCGCCACGGTGCTGGGCCAGCAGGCCACGCTGACCCAGGTGGGCACGGCGCTGCGCACCATCAACCGCCAGTCGTCCGACCTGCTCGAGATCGCCGAGACCATCGCTTCGCTCAAGCTGCAGCAGAACGCGCCCGCGGCCGAGATCTCCGCCTCCGGCCAGCTCGTGATGCTCACGCAGCGCATCGGCAAGTCGGCCAACGAATTCCTCACGCTCGAAGGCGTGAGCCCCGAGGCCGTGTTCCTGCTCGGCAAAGACCTGATCACCTTCAAGGAGGTCAGCGAGGGCCTGCTCAACGGCAGCCAGGAACTGCGCCTGGCGCCGGCGCGCGACGAGCAGGTGCGCGAGCGCCTGCGCGCGCTGCTGCAGGCCTACGAAGCCACCCGCACCGAGGCCGGCGCCATCCTGGGCAACCTGCAGGGTCTGGTGTCCGCGCGCGAAGCGCAGGCCGCCATCGTGGCCGACAGCGAGAAGCTGCGTGTGGGCCTCGAGAAGCTGCAGCAAGACCTCTCGGGCCGCTCGGGCCTGGGCGCCGGCTCGCTGCTGGCCCTGGCGCTGTCCGCGGCCTTCGCGCTCGCCTGCGCCGGCGGCCTGGCCTACGTGCAGCTGCAGGACAGCCGCCAGCGCCAGCTCGTGGCCGAATCGCAGCGGCTCGCCGCCGAGGCGCAGGAGCAGGAAGCCAAGCGCGTCAACGACGCCAACCAGGCCGCCATTCTTCGCCTCATGAACGAACTGCAGACGGTGGCCGAAGGCGACCTCACGCAGGAAGCCACCGTGACCGAGGACATCACCGGTGCCATCGCCGACTCGGTGAACTACACGGTGGAAGAACTGCGCTCGCTGGTGGGCAACGTGCAGGCCACGGCCACGCGCGTGGCGCAAACCACGTCGGCGGTGGAAAACACCTCGACCGAGCTGCTCGCCGCCTCCACCGAACAGCTGCGCGAGATCCGCGAAACCGGCCAGTCGGTGCTCGACATGGCGCAGCGCATCAACCAGGTGTCCAACCAGGCGCAGGAATCGGCCGATGTGGCGCGTGCCTCGCTGAGCGCCGCCGAATCGGGCCTGAAGGCCGTGCAGGACGCCATCGGCGGCATGAACGCCATCCGCGACCAGATCCAGGAAACGTCCAAGCGCATCAAGCGCCTGGGCGAGTCCTCGCAGGAGATCGGCGAGATCACCGAGCTGATTTCCGACATCACCGAACAGACCAACGTGCTGGCCCTGAACGCCGCCATCCAGGCCGCGTCGGCCGGTGAAGCGGGCCGCGGCTTCTCGGTGGTGGCCGAAGAGGTGCAGCGCCTGGCCGAACGCTCGGCCGACGCCACGCGCCAGATCGCGGCGCTCGTGAAGGCCATTCAGACCGACACCCAGGACGCGGTGGCCGCCATGGAGCGCTCCACCCAGGGTGTGGTCGAGGGAGCCAAGCTGTCCGACAACGCGGGCACCGCGCTGTCCGAGATCGACCGCGTGTCGCGCCGCCTGGCCGACCTCATCGAACAGATCTCGAACGCGGCTTCGCGCGAAGCCGAATCGGCCAACGAGGTGGCGGGCAACATCCAGCACATCTTCGCGGTGACCGAGCAGACCGGCGAGGGCACGCGCTCCACGGCCCAGCAGGTGCGCGAGCTGTCGGCCATGGCCGAGGAACTGCGCCAGTCGGTGGCGCGGTTCAAGATCGCCTGACACCCCGCCCCTGTGTTCCGCTGACCCACTGATCACACCATGGCCGAAGCGACCGATTCCGTTCTCCAGGACCTCCCCGTTGCCGACCTGGGCCCGCTGGCCTGGGTCTTCGAGGAACTGCGCAAGTCGCTCGACGGTGCGAACAAGGCGATCCGGCGTTTCGTGCGCGAGAACGATCAGGCGCGCCACAGCGACCTCGAGGCCGTGGATCCGGCGGCGCTGCGCATCGCGCGCCAGCAGCTGCACCAGGCGGTGGGCGCGCTCGAGGTGGTGGGCCTGGCGGCGCCGGCCCAGGTGCTGCGCGCCATGGAATCGGCGGTGCAGCGCTTCGTGCAGAAGCCCGACACCTGCAACGAAGACGCGGCGAGCCGCGTCGAGCGCGCGAGCTTCGCGCTGATCGAATACCTTGAGGCGGTCCTCAACCACAAGCCGGTGCAGCCAGTGGCCCTGTTCCACCAGTACCGCGAGGTGCTCGAGGTGGCGGGCGCCGAACGCATCCACCCCGCCGATCTGTGGGACGCCGACCTGCGCCACCTCGATCTGCCCGCGCCCGAGGGCGTGAAGCCGCTCGAACCGGCGCCGGCCGTGCGCTCGCTGTTCGACCGCCTGATCCTGCTGGCCGTGAAGACGCAAAGCGTGGCGGCCTGCCAGCAGCTCTCCAAGCTCTGCGCCGGCCTGTCGGCCGGGGCGGGCGAGCCGCGCCAGCGCACCTTCTGGCGGGTGGCCGCGGCCTTCTTCGAGGGCGTGGCCTCGCACGGCCTGGGCTTCGACGTCTACGCGAAACGCGCCACCTCGCGCCTGCTCATGCAGTTCGGGCAGCTCGCCTCGGGCTCGGCCCAGGTGTCGGAAACCCTGCTGCACGACCTGCTGTTCTTCTGCGCCCAGACGCCCGTGCGCGAGGGCCAGCCCTCGGCCCACCTCGGGCCGGTGCGCGCGGCCAGCGGCCTCGACGCCTACCGCGCGGCCGACTACCACCAGGCCACGCTGGGCCGCTACGACCCCGCGGTGCTGGCCCAGGCGCGCAAGCGCATGAACGCCGCCAAAGAGGCGTGGTCGCTGTTCTCGGGCGGCGACAGCTCGCGCGCGCGCCAGGTGGTCGATCAGTTCGGCCTCATCGGCGAATCGCTGCTGCGCCTGCACCCGGCCAGCGCGCCGCTGGCCGCGGCCCTGGTGAAGGCCACCGACCGCGCCGTGAACGAGCCCGGCGGTGCGCGCCCCGAGCTGGCGATGGAAGTCGCCACCACCACCCTTTACCTCGAAGCCGCGTTCGACGACTTCGACCCCACCGATCCCGCGCTGGCCACGCGCACGCAAGACTTGGCCGATCGCCTCAACGGCGTCATCGACGGCCAGCCGCCGCGCCCGCTCGACGACTGGATGGAGCAGCTCTACCGCCGCGTGAGCGACCGCCAGACCATGGGCAGCGTGGTCGACGAGCTCAAGGTCTCGCTGGCCGAAGTCGAGAAGTCGCTCGACCACTTCTTCCGCCACCCGAACGAAAAAGGCGGCCTGCACGTGGCCGCCACGCAGCTCGCGCAGATGCGCGGCGTGCTCTCGGTGCTGGGGCTGGACCACGCAGTGCAGGCCGTCGCAAGCATGCGCAACCGGGTCGAGCAGATCCTCGACACCGAGGTCGACGAAGGCCGCGCGCGCGAGGCCGGCACCTTCCAGCAGCTCGGTGACAACCTGAGCTCGCTGAGCTTCCTCGTCGACATGCTCAGCTACCAGCCGGCGCTGGCCAAGAAGCTCTTCGTGTACGACGAAGAGCAGGGCGGCCTGGTGGCGCTCATGGGCCGCGCGAGCGTGGGTCGCGACCGCGCGCCCGCGGCCCAGGCCGACGCCGAGGCCCTGCAGGACGGCGTGCGCGACGTGGTCGACAGCGTCTTCGGCGGCATCGACGACCTCAGCGGCTTGAGCCAGCAGCTCGGCTCGCTGGCCGATCAGGCCGCGCTGGCCGAACAGCCGTCCATGGCGAAGGCCGCGCGTGAGGCCGCCGAGGCCGTGGTGCGCGACGACGCGCTGCAGGCCGCGCAGGCCCTCGTGGGCCTGACCGAGGTCGCCTCGGCCGCGCAGGCCGGGCCCGCCGAAGCGCCGGCCGCCGACGCCGACGAGGGCGACGAAGGCGAACTGCTCGACATCTTCCTGGAGGAGGCGCGCGAGGTCGTGGCCAATGGCCGCGAGGCCATTGCCCGCCTGCACGACGACGGCGCCGACCTCGACCACCTCACGACCCTGCGCCGCGCCTTCCACACGCTCAAGGGCAGCTCGCGCATGGTCGGCCTCAACGAGTTCGGCGAAGCCGCCTGGGCCATGGAGCAGTTGCTCAACGCCGTGCTGGCCGAACAGCGATCGGCCAGCGAAGCCTTGCTGGGCCTGTCGGGCGAGGCGCTCGACCGCTTCGAACAATGGGTGCAGGCGATCGGCGCGCAACAGGCCGACGCCTGGCGTTCGCACCCCTTCCGCGTGAGCGCCGAGGCCCTGCGCGAACAGGGCGTGTGGGTGCCCATCCGCACCACGGTGAGCGCGTTCGCGCCGCTGCCCGAGCCGGTGGCGGACGGGCCGGCCGTGTCCGAGCCGCTCCTGGCCGAACCTGTCGTGTCCGAA
This sequence comes from Hydrogenophaga crocea, assembly GCF_011388215.1. Classification (NCBI taxonomy): domain Bacteria; kingdom Pseudomonadati; phylum Pseudomonadota; class Betaproteobacteria; order Burkholderiales; family Comamonadaceae; genus Hydrogenophaga; species Hydrogenophaga crocea. The sequence continues at coordinate 2,595,732 of NZ_CP049989.1, read as the reverse complement.
CCGCTGGCGCCCGAACCGCTGGCGCCCGAGGCGATCGCCCCGACGGAGCCGCCGCCCGATCACGAACACGCGCCGCTGCTCGCCGACACCGACCTCGACCTGCTGGCCGCAATGCCTGTGGCCGAGCCCGAACCCGAGATGTCCGTGGCCGAGCCCGAGCCCTTGTCGTCCGCCGCCGAGCCCGAGCCCGAGCTCTCCGCCGAACCCGGCCCGGACAGCCGCGTGATGCCCGAGTTCGACGCCATCGAAGACTTCCCGCGCGACGCGGTGGAGTCGGGCTTCGCGGACATCGAAGAAATCGAACTCACCGAGCCGCCCGTGGTCGAGCCGCTGCCGCCCGAAGTGGTCGTGGCCGAGGCCGCGGCGGCCGAGTCGCCCGACGAACAGGTGCGCGAGATCGGCCCGCTGCGCATCGGGCACAAGCTCTACAACGTCTTCCTCAACGAGGCCGACGAGTGGTCGCGCCGGCTCGGCACCGTGCTGTCCGAGTGGGCGCTCGAAACCCATGCGCCGCTGCCCGAGCCCGCCGAGGCACTGGCCCATTCGCTGGCCGGCGCGTCGGCCACGGTCGGCTTCGATTCGCTGTCGGGCGTGTCGCGCGCGCTCGAACACGCGCTCGAGGCCGTGGCCGCGCGGCAGAACACCGGCACCGTCGCGGCGCCCGCGCTCGGCGCGGTGTTCGTGGCCGCGGCCGACGACATCCGCCGCCTGCTGCACCAGTTCGCGGCCGGTTTCCTCAAGGAGGCCGATCCCCAGGTGCTCGCCGAGCTGCAGCGTGTGTTGCACGAGCCCGAGGCCTTCGAGGCCCCCGCGGCGCCCGTGGCGGCCAATGGCCACGACGCGGTGTTCCTGCAACTGACCGACGAGGTCGAGCTGCTCGCGCACGACGACGCGCCCGAGGACGGCGCGCCCGAGCCCGAACCCCTGGCGGCCGAACCGCAACCGCTGGCCACGCCCGAGCCCGAGCCGGTCTCGACCGGCTGGGGGGCGCTGGCGCCCGAGCCCCTGGCCCCGCTCGCACCGGCCGAGCCGGTGCCCTCGGTTCACCAGGACATCGACGACGACATCGACGCGGTCGACACCATCGACGTCGATCTCTTCCCCATCTTTGCCGAGGAAGCGCAGGAGCTGCTGCCCCAACTGGCCTCGGCGCTGCGCCAGTGGGTCGCGCGGCCCGACAACACCAGCGCGCGCGGCGAGGTGCTGCGCACGCTGCACACCATCAAGGGCAGCGCCCGCCTGGCCGGCGCGCTGCGGCTGGGCGAAATGGCCCACCGCATGGAGACCGCGGCCGAGCGCCTGGGCTCCGATGTGCAGCGCTCCAGCGACGTGCAGGTGCTGCAGGAGATCTTCGACGCCATCAACGCGCGCTTCGAGCAGCTGCGCCACCCCGACGCCGCCACCGGCGCGGTGGTGCAGTCGCTGCCCGAGGCCGTGCCGCCCGAAGCCCCTGTGGCCGCGCCGGCCGAGACCGCGCCCGCGCCCGTGCCGGGCACGCCGATCGGTCCGCAGTTCGTGGCCCCGGTCGCGCCCGCGCAGCTCGCCACGCGCAGCGGCGCTGCCGTGCGCGTGCGGCCCGAGCTGCTCGACCGCCTGGTCAACCAGACCGGCGAGGTGATCATCTCGCGCTCGCGCATGGAGGCCGAGATCCTCACGCTGCGCACCTCGCTCAAGGACCTCACCGGCAACCTCGACCGCCTGCGCCAGCAGCTGCGCGACATCGAGCTGCAGGCCGAGAGCCAGATGCAGTCGCGCCTGGCCCAGGCGCGCGACGTCAACCAGTCGTTCGACCCGCTCGAGTTCGACCGCTTCACGCGCGTGCAGGAGCTCACCCGCATGATGGCCGAGTCGGTGAACGACGTGGCCACGGTGCAGCGCAACCTGCAGCGCGCGGTGGAAGCCACCGAAGACAACCTCGTGGCCCAGGCGCGCCAGACGCGCGAACTGCAGCGCGACCTGCTGCGCACGCGCATGGTGGAGTTCGAAGGCATTTCCGAGCGCCTGTACCGCGTGGTGCGCCAGGCCTCCAAGGAAACCGGCAAGCAGGTGCGCCTGGACATCGCGGGCGGCAACATCGAAATGGACCGCGGCGTGCTCGACCGCATGACCGGCGCCTTCGAACACCTGCTGCGCAACCACGTGGCGCACGGCATCGAAGCCCCGGAGCGGCGCGAGCAGCAAGGCAAGCCGGCCGAAGGCCGCATCGAGATCCGCCTGCAGCAGGAACTCAACGACGTGTCGCTGGTGTTCGCCGACGACGGCGCGGGCATCGATACCGCGCGCCTGCGCGAAAAGGCCGTGGAAGCCGGCCTGCTGGCCACCGACACGGTGCTCGACGACGCCCAGGCCGCGCAACTGATCTTCGAGCCCGGCCTGAGCACCGCGAAAGAGGTGTCCGAGCTCGCGGGCCGCGGCATCGGCATGGACGTGGTGCGCAACGACGTGCTCGCGCTCGGCGGCCGCATCGAGACCGCCACCCGGCCCGGCCAGGGCACCGAGTTCAAGCTCGTGCTGCCGCTCACCACCGCGGTGACGCAGGTGGTGATGCTGCGCGTGGGCGAGCTGGCCTTCGGCGTGCCCTCCAACGTGGTCGAGATCGTGCGCCGCCTCTCGCCGGCCGAGCTGCAGGCCGCCTACGCGAGCGGCCAGCTGCCGCACGGCGGTGAAGACGTGCCCTTCTACTGGGGCGGCGCGCTGCTGCAATCGTCGGCGCAGTCGCAGGAAACGCACCGCACGCTGCCCGTGGTGATCTTCCGAAGCGCCGCGCAGCGCGTGGCCATGCACGTCGACGAGGTGCTGGGCAACCAGGAAGTCGTGGTCAAGAACCTGGGCTCGCAGCTCTCGCGCCTGCCCGGCCTGGCCGGCATGTCGGTGCTCGCCTCGGGCGCGGTGGCGCTGATCTACAACCCGGTGGCGCTGTCCACCGTGTACGGCCCGCAGGTGGCCGACTGGGTGCGCGCGCAGCAGGCCTTGCCGCAACAGGCCGGGGCCGTCGCCGACAACCCCGCCGACGCCGCGATGGCGCACGTGCCGCTGGTGCTGGTGGTCGACGACTCGATCACGGTGCGCCGCGTCACGCAGCGCCTGCTGCAGCGCGAGGGCTACCGCGTGGCGCTCGCGGCCGACGGCCTGCAAGCCCTGGAACGCCTGCAGGCCGAGCGCCCGAGCGTGGTGCTGTCCGACATCGAGATGCCACGCATGGACGGCTTCGACCTGGTGCGCAACATCCGCAACGACGCGCGCCTGAGCGACCTGCCGGTGGTGATGATCACCTCGCGCATCGCCGAGAAGCACCGCGAACACGCGCGCGAACTCGGGGTGGACCACTACCTGGGCAAGCCGTACTCCGAAGAGGAACTGCTCGCGCTCGTGGCCCGCTACGCGCGCGCCACGGCCGACGCCTGAGCCCGGCCGTACGGCGCAGAGCCCGTCAGGCCGCCGCGCCGGGCCGCCCCAAGCAAGGCCTCGCCCCCTCGGGGGGCAGCGACGACACGCAGTGCGGAGCGTGGGGGCGCATGCTCAGGCCGGGTTCTGCTTTTTCACGACCGCGTAGCGCTCCAGCGTTTTTTCGCGCGCCGCCGCGTGATCCACGATGGGCAGCGGGTAGGTCTCGCCCAGCGTGATGCCCGCGGCCGCGAGCTCCACCGCGTTGGCCGTCCAGGGCGCGTGGATGGCGGCGTCGGGCAGGCCCGCGAGTTGCGGCAGGTAGCGGCGGATGAAGCGGCCCTGCGGGTCGAACTTCTCGCTCTGCGTCACCGGGTTGAAGATGCGGAACCAGGGCTGCGCGTCGCAGCCGGTGGACGCGGCCCACTGCCAGCCGCCGTTGTTGGCCGCGAGGTCGAAGTCGATCAGCTTCTCGGCGAAGTAGCGCTCGCCCCATTGCCAGTGGATGCCGAGGTCTTTCACGAGGAAGCTCGCCACCACCATGCGCAGCCGGTTGTGCATGTAGCCGGTCTGGTTGATCTGCGCCATCGCCGCGTCCACCAGCGGGTAGCCGGTGCGGCCCTCGCACCAGGCCTGGAACTTCGCCTGTGCGGCCTTGCCGTGCTCGAAGCGCACCGCGTCGTACTCGGACTTGAAGCTGCGCTCGACCACGTGCGGGAAGTTGGCCAGGATCTGGTGGTAGAAGTCGCGCCAGACCAGCTCCGACAGCCAGCTCGTGGCCCCGGCATTGCCCTGCTGGTGCAGCAGGTGCGCGGCCGAGGCCAGCGCGCGCACCGACACCGTGCCGAAGCGCAGGTGCACGCTGAGGTAGCTCGGGCCCTTGATGGCCGGGTAGTTGCGGGCCTCGGTGTAGCCGTCGATGCGCTGCAGGAAATCGTCGAACAGCGCCTGCGCGCCGGCCTCGCCCGTGGGCATGGGCAGTCTGGACAGGTTGGTGGGCTCGAAGCCGATGTCGGCCAGCGTGGGCACCGGGCGGTTCAGTGCCTCGGGCAGCGGCGCTAGCGCGCCTGCGTGGCGCTCGATCGGGTAGGCCTTGAGGTAGAAGGGCGTGAGCGCCTTGAGCCAGGCGTTCTTATAAGGCGTGAAGACGCCGAAGGCCTGGCCGGCCTGGGTCAGCACCTCGCGGCGCTCGAACACCACGTGGTCCTTGAAGCTGCGCAGGATCACGCCCTGGTGCGCGAGCTCGCCGAACACGCGCGCGTCGCGCGCCAGCGCCGCGGGCTCGTCGTCGTGGTTGGTGAACACCGCCTGCACCTGCAGGCGCTGTGCGAGTTCGGGGATGGCCCGGGTGGCGGGCGCGTGCAGCACGATCAGGCCGGTGTCGGCGTGGCCGTGGGCGGCGCCCAGGGCACGCAGCGAAGCGTCCAGCCCCACCAGCGATTCGCGGATGAACTCCACCCGGCGGTCGGCGCGCGGCAGTGGATCGAGGATGTCGCGGTCGAACACGAACACGCACCACACACGCCGGCAGCGGCGCAGGGCGTGGTGCAGGGCCGCGTTGTCGCTTGACCGCAGGTCGCGACGGAACCACATCAAACCGCTGTCGAATTCGCTCATCCTAAAATCGCCTTTATGGCCGCCGATTCTGCTCCGATCAACCTGACCCACCATTTCCTGATCGCGATGCCCGGCTTGAACGATGAGCTTTTCGGGCGCAGCGTGGTGTTCATGTGCGAGCACAGCGAGCGCGGCGCCCTCGGCCTGGTGATCAACAAGCCCAGCGACATCCTGCTGCCGCGCCTGTTCGAGAAGGTCGACCTCAAACTCAACCGCGAAGACCTCATGGACCTGCCCGTGTTCCAGGGCGGTCCGGTGCAGACCGAGCGCGGTTTCGTGCTGCACGAGGCCGTGAGCGGCCCCGAGGACACGGTCTACGCGTCCACCCTCACCATTCCCGGCGGGCTGGAGATGACCACCTCCAAGGACGTGCTCGAGGCCATGTCCTCGGGCGCGGGCCCGCGCCGCGTGTTCGTTTCGCTGGGTTATGCCTCGTGGGGGCAGGGCCAGCTCGAATCGGAGATTGCCGAGAACAGCTGGCTCACCGTGCCGGCCGACGTCGACCTGATCTTCGACGTGCCGGTGGCCGAGCGCTACGAGCGCGCGCTCGCGCTGCTCGGCCTGCACCAAGCCTGGAGGCTCTCGCCCGATGCCGGCCACGCCTGACGCCGCGGCCAGCGCGGCGACCACCACGGCCCAGACCTTCCTGGCCTTCGACGTCGGCACCCAGCGCACCGGCGTGGCCAGCGGCAACCGCCTCACGCGCAGCGCCACGCCGCAGGCCACCATCGTGGCCCAGGGCGATGCGCGGCTCGAACACGCGGCCGCGCGCATCCACGAATGGCAGCCCGACGCGCTGGTGGTGGGCGTGCCCTTCCACCCCGACGGCGCGCCGCACGCCAACACCGCCATGGCGCAGAAGTTCGCGCGCCGCCTGCGCGGGCGCCACCGCCTGCCGGTGTTCGAGGTCGACGAGCGCTACAGCACCACCGAAGCGCACGCGCGCGGCGCCAAAGACGCCGACGCCGAAGCCGCCTGCATCATCCTGGAACAGTTTCTGAGGAGCCTGCCTTGACCCAGACCGCCGCCCCGCCCGACGCCGAGGCGCTCTACACCGAATTGCTGCGCCAGGTGCGCGAGCGTGTGCAGGCCGAACCCGGGCTGCAGCTCGTGGGCATCGCCAGCGGCGGCGCCTGGATCGCCGCACGGCTGCACGCCGACCTGGGCCGCCCCGGCGCGGTGGCGGTGATCTCGTCTTCCATGCACCGCGACGACTTTGCGCAGCGCGGCCTCGCGCGCAGCGTGCAGACGCACATCCCCTTCGACGTCAATGGCGCCAGCGTGCTGCTGGTCGACGACGTGCTCTACACCGGCCGCACCGTGCGCGCCGTGCTCAACGAGCTCTACGACCACGGCCGCCCCGCGCGCGTGGCGCTCGCGGTGCTGGCCGACCGCGGCGGACGCGAACTGCCCATCGCCGCCGACCTGTGCGTCGCGCGCGTGACCGTGCCCGCGGGCGCCTCGCTCGAGCTCGCGCAAGGCGAGGGCGGGCGGCTGAGCTTCCTGCTGGAGGACCGGACCTCATGACCACCCGACGCAACCCCCAGCTCAACAAGAACGGCGAGCTGATCCACCTGCTCTCCACCGAGGGCCTGTCGCGCGACATCCTCACGCACATCCTCGACACCGCGGCCGGCTTCACCAGCGTGAGCAACCGCGAGGTCAAAAAGGTGCCGCTGCTGCGCGGCAAGAGCGTGTTCAACCTGTTCTTCGAGAACAGCACGCGCACGCGCACCACCTTCGAGATCGCGGCCACGCGCCTGAGCGCCGACGTCATCAACCTCGACATCGCACGCAGCTCCACCGCCAAGGGCGAGTCGCTGCTCGACACCATCGCCAACCTGAGCGCCATGGCCGCCGACATCTTCGTCGTGCGCCACAGCGAGTCGGGCGCGCCCTACCTGATCGCGCAGCACGTGGCCCCGCACGTGCACGTGGTCAACGCGGGCGACGGGCGCCATGCGCACCCCACGCAGGGCCTGCTCGACATGTACACCATCCGCCACTACAAGAAGGACTTCACCCAGCTCTCGGTGGCGATCGTGGGCGACGTGCTGCACTCGCGCGTGGCGCGCTCCGACATCCACGCGCTCACCACGCTGGGCTGCCCCGACGTGCGCGTGGTGGGCCCGCGCACCCTGGTGCCCGGCGACCTGTCCCACATGGGCGTGCGCGTGTGCCACACGCTCGAAGAGGGCATCAGGGGCTGCGACGTGGTGATCACCCTGCGCTTGCAGAACGAGCGCATGAGCGGCGCGCTGCTGCCTTCGAGCCAGGAGTACTTCAAGAGCTTCGGTCTCACGCCCGAGCGCCTGAAGTGGGCCAAGCCCGACGCCATCGTGATGCACCCGGGCCCGATCAACCGCGGCGTCGAGATCGACTCCGCCGTGGTCGACGGCCCGCAGAGCGTGATCCTGCCCCAGGTCACTTTCGGCATTGCGGTGCGCATGGCGGTCATGGGTATCGTCGCGGGGAATGAAGCATGAAGATCCTGATCCAGAACGGCCGCGTGATCGACCCGGCCAGCGGCCGTGACGAGATGGCCGACGTGGCGATCGCGGCCGGTCGCATCATCGCCATCGGCCAGGTCGCGGCCGACTTCCATCCCACGCGCACGATCGACGCCAGCGGCTGCATCGTGGCGCCGGGCCTGGTCGACCTGGGCGTGCGCCTGAAAGAGCCCGGCCAGGAACACGCGGGCATGCTGGAGAGCGAAACCGCCGCCGCCGTGGCCGGCGGCGTCACCGCGCTGGTCACGCCGCCCGACACCGAGCCCGTGCTCGACGAGCCGGGCCTGGTGGACATGCTCAAGTTCCGCGCCGAGAAGCTGCACCGCTCGCGCGTGTTCCCGCTGGGCGCGCTCACGCGCGGCCTGCAGGGCGAGGTGCTCACCGAGATGGCCGAGCTCACCGAGGCCGGCTGCGTGGGCTTCGGCCAGGCCGAGGTGCCCATTCAGAACACCCAGGTGCTGCTGCGCGCGCTGCAGTACGCGGCCACCTTCGGCTACACCGTGTGGCTGCGCCCGCAAGACCTGTGGCTGGGCAAGGGCGTGGCCGCGAGCGGCCCGCTGGCCACGCGCCTGGGCCTCTCGGGCGTGCCCGCGGCGGCCGAAACCATCGCGCTGCACACGCTGTTCGAGCTCATGCGCGGCATCAAGGGCGGCGTGCACGTGCACCTGTGCCGCCTGAGCAGCGCGGCCGGCGTGGCCCTGGTGCGCGCGGCCAAGGCCGAAGGCCTGCCCGTGACCTGCGACGTGAGCGTGCACAACCTGCACCTCACCGACGTGGACATCGGCTTCTACGACAGCCGCTTCCGCGTGCAGCCGCCGCTGCGCCAGCAGCGCGACCGCGACGCATTGCGCGCCGCGCTGGCCGACGGCACCATCGACGCGCTGGTGTCCGACCACAACCCCATCGACAGCGACGCCAAGACCCTGCCGTTCGCCGAGGCCGAGCCCGGCGCCACCGCGGTGGAGCTGCTGCTGGGCCTGGCCTGCACCTGGGCGCAGCAGGAAGGCCTGGGCCTCATGCAGGCGCTGACCGTGCTCACGCAGGGCCCGCAGCGCGTGCTCGGCGCGAGCCTGGGCACGCTGCAGGCCAGCGTGGGCCAGCTCGCGGTGGGCGGCGCGGCCGACGTGGTGGTGTTCCACCCCGACGCGCCCTGGACCGTGACGCCCGCGGCGCTGCGCAGCCAGGGCAAGCACACGCCCTTCGAGGGCCACGAGCTGCCGGTGTCGGTGCGCGCCACGCTGGTCGGCGGCCAGGTGGCGTTCGGTAGCACCGCTCCGTGAGCTCGCTGCGCGCCCTCGGCCGCATCGCCCGCGCCCTGGCCCACGTGGTGCGCGGCCTTTGGATCATCCGCACCGAATTCGGCCGCCTCAGTCACAGCCAGAGCCAGCTCGTGGTGCGCGAGTGGTCGCGCCGCATGCTGGCCATCATGGGCATCGAGCTCGTCGTGGAGGGCGAGGTGCCCGCGCACGGCCCGCTGCTGCAGGTGTGCAACCACATCTCGTGGCTCGACATCCTGGTGATGAACGCGGCGCACCCGAGCCGCTTCGTCTCCAAGGCCGACGTGCAGGGCTGGCCGCTGCTGGGCGCGCTCATCACCGGCGCGGGCACGCTCTACATCGAACGCGCGAGCCGGCGCGACGCCATGCGCGTGGTGCACCGCATGGCCGAGCGGCTCGGCGCGGGCGACGTGATCACCGTGTTCCCCGAAGGCACCACGGGCGACGGCCAGACGCTGCTGCCCTTCCACGCCAACCTGCTGCAGGCCGCGATCTCGGCCAGCGCGCCGGCGCTGCCCATGGCGCTGCGCTACGTCGATCGAGGCACCGGCCAGCGCCACCCCGGGCCGGTCTACATCGGCGACGACACCCTGGTGGCCTCGGTGTGGCGCACGCTGCGCTCGGACTCGGTGCGCGCGGTGGTGTGCTTCGGCACGCCGCAACGCGCCCACGGTCTTGACCGCCGCGACTGGGCGGCAAAGCTGCACGAGGCGGTGCAGCAGCTGCTCGAACGCCAGCCCGGTTAAACGTCTGCGGGGGGCGGCGCGCTGCCGGCGGCGTGTGCGCGCAAGCGCCGGTACAACAAGCCGCGCGACACCCCGAGCTGGCGCGCCGCGCGCGCGATGTTGCCGCCGCAGGCGGCCACGGTCTCGGCGATCACGCGGTCGCGGTGGTTGTCGAGCGTGGCGGCCGCGGGCGGTGCATCCACCGGCGCGGCAGGGGCGGGCGCGGCTTCGGCCGGTTGTGCGGCGGCCACCGCGCGGTTGAAGTCCACCCCGTCGCCCTGGCCCAGGTGCGCGCGCACCCACACCGTGAGGCCGTTGGGCAGGCGCAGCGCGCGCGGCACGCTTTCGCGGTGCAGGGCGAGCAGCGTGTCCAGCGGCACGCCGAACACCTCGGCCGCTTCGGGCAGCAGCGCGGCATCGGCGCCCGTGAGGCGCCGGGCCACCGGGTTGAGCCAGGCCAGCCGGCCTGCGATGTCCACGCCCGCCAGGCCTTCGAGCGGCGTATCGAGCACCTTGGGGTTGGCCTGGAACTGCAGCACCAGGTGCGCGGGCGACTGCATGCGCAGCAGGCGGTTCTCGATGGTGCTCGCGTAAAGGCCCACGAGCGCGGCGGCGTCGAAACCGAAGGGTGCGCCTTCGATGGACACGTCGAGCACGCCAGCCAGGCAGCCGTGCACGTCGCGGATCGGCGCGGCCGCGCAGTGCAGGTGCTGCAGCATGGCGTGGTAGTGCTCGGCGCCGTTGACGGTGCAGGCGATGGCCGCGCGCGCCACGATGCCCGGCGCGGTGGTGCCGATCTCGCTTTCGGCCAGGTTCACGCCCACGCGGCTGGCCACCTGCATCAGCGGCTGCGCCACCGAGCCCAGGGGCGCGCTGGCGTGGATCACCACGCCCTGCGCGTCGGTGAGCAGCACACGGCAGTTGGTGCCGCTGAGGGCGGTGGCGAGCTGTTGCAGTTCCTCGTTGCCGGCCTGCAGCAGCTGGCGGTTGCGCATCAGGCTCGCGTGCATGCGGCTGCGCGTCACCGGGTCGAAGCCGATCGGGTCCTGCGCGTTGCGGCGCGCCGCGGTGCAGCGCATCCACGACTGGATGACCGCCTCGTTGACGAGGCCCGTGGGGCGCTCGCCTTCTTCGAAAAAGCGCTGGCGCGCGAGCGCGGTGCGCTGCTCGGCGGTCTGGAAGAACAGGGGGCGGCTGGGCGGCGTCATGGTCGCGGCGGTGGCTGACCGGGCCAGTATGGCGGCGCCGGGCCCCGGGGGATTGCGGGAAATCCCTGCGCCGTGTTCCATCGTGGAACAGAACACCTGCGGGAAATCCCGAGGGTGATGTTGCAGCGCACGCTGCGGAACATGCGAATCTGGTCACACCGAGGAGACAAACATGACAACCCCACCCCGAAGAACCGGCCGCGGCCTCGCATGGCTGCTGGCCGCGGCGCTCGCCGTGCCGCTGGCGGCGCAGGCCCAGTCCGCCACACCCAAAGGCTCGGCCGCACACATCAGTGCGGCCACGCAGAAGGTCAACGGCGGCTTCATCGCCAGCAACGCGCGCACCACAAACGACTGGCCCACGCACGGCCTCGACTACGCCGAGACCCGGCATTCCAGGCTCGACCAGATCAACACCGGCAACGTGAAAGACCTGGGCCTGGTCTGGTCCTACAACCTCGAGTCCAAGCGCGGCGTCGAGTCCACGCCGCTGGTGGTGGACGGCATCATGTACGTCACCGCCTCGTGGAGCGTGGTGCACGCGATCGACGTGCGCACCGGCCAGCGCATCTGGACCTACGACCCGCAGGTGCCGCGCGAGGCCGGCTTCAAGGGCTGCTGCGACGTGGTCAACCGCGGCGTGGCGCTCTACGAAGGCAAGGTCTACGTGGCCGCTTACGACGGCCGCCTGGTGGCGCTCGACGCCGCCACCGGCCAGCGCCTGTGGGAGAAGGACACCATCATCGACCGCCGCTTCAGCTACACCATCACGGGTGCGCCGCGCGTGGTCAAGGGCAAGGTCATCATCGGCAACGGCGGCGCCGAGTACGGCGTGCGCGGCTATGTCACGGCCTACGACGCCAAGACCGGTGAGCAGAAGTGGCGCTGGTTCACGGTGCCCGGCGACCCGAGCAAGCCCTTCGAGGACGAGTCCATGGCCAAGGCGGCCAAGACCTGGGACCCCGCGGGCAAGTGGTGGGAGGCGGGCGGCGGCGGCACGGCCTGGGACGCCATGGCCTTCGACCCCGAGCTCAACCTGCTCTACATCGGCACCGGCAACGGCTCGCCCTGGGCGCACAAGAAGCGCAGCCCCGCGGGCGGCGACAACCTGTACCTTGCGTCCATCGTCGCGCTCAACCCCGACACCGGCAAGTACGTGTGGCACTACCAGGAGACGCCCGGCGACAACTGGGACTTCACCTCCACGCAGCCCATGATCCTGGCCGACCTGGTGCTCGACGGCAAGAAGCGCAAGGTGGTGATGCACGCGCCCAAGAACGGCTTCTTCTTCATCATCGACCGCACCAACGGCCGGTTCATCTCGGCCAAGAACTTCGTCGACGTGAACTGGGCCACGGGCTACGACAAGAGCGGCCGGCCGATCGAGACCGAGATCGCGCGCAAGGGCGACCGCCCGCGCGAGGTGATCCCCAGCGCCTACGGCGCACGCAACTGGCACTCGATGTCCTACAACCCCAAGACCGGCCTGGTCTACATGCCGGTGCAGGGCGTGCCGATCTCGCTCGTGGACAACAAGGACTGGTCGTTCAACGGCGTGCGCCCCGGTGAGCCGCACAGCAACATGGGCTGGAACCTCGCCATGTTCGCCAACGTCGAGCCGCCCACCAGCAAGCCCTTCGGCCGCCTGCTGGCCTGGGACCCGGTGAAGCAGCAGGCGAAGTGGGCGGTGGAACACGTGTCGCCCTGGAACGGCGGCACGCTCACCACCGCGGGCAACCTGGTGTTCCAGGGCACGGCCGACGGGCGCTTCATCGCCTACAACGCCACCAGCGGCGAGAAGCTCTGGGAAACGCCCACGGGCACCGGCGTGATCGCCGCGCCCACCACCTACATGGTCGACGGCAAGCAGTACGTGTCGATCGCCGTGGGCTGGGGCGGTGTGTACGGCCTGGCCTCGCGCGCCACCGACCGCCAGGGCCCGGGCACGGTCTACACCTTCGCGGTGGGCGGCAAGGCGCCGGCGCCGGCCTTCGTGGCGTACCAGATGAGCAAGCTGGTGGAAGGCGTGAAATACAACCCGCAGCACGTGCCCGAGGGCACGGCGCTCTACGTGAGCAACTGCGTGTTCTGCCACGGCGTGCCCGGCGTGGACCGCGGCGGCAACATCCCCAACCTCGGCTACATGGACGCGGCCTTCATCGAGAACCTCGACAAGTTCGTGTTCAAGGGCCCGGCGGTGGCGCGCGGCATGCCCGACTTCACGGGCAAGCTCAGCGCCGACGACGTGGAGAAGATCAAGGCCTTCATCCAGGGCACGGCCGACGCAATCCGGCCCAAGAAGTGAGGCCACGCCCCGGCGCCATGCCGGGGCCCGCGAAGCGCCCCGGCCGCGTGCCGGGGCTTATTTTTTGGCGCGCGAGAGCATGAGCTCGGTGTTGGTCTTGCGGTCGGCGTTGATCTTCTGCACCGTGGGGCGCTCGCCCATGCGCTTGAGGTAGTCGCGCACCGGCAAGTCGGCCAGGAAGTCGCGGCCGTAGACGATTTTGGTGGCGCTGCTCACCAGCGGCAGGTGCACCACGGCCGCGCAGTCGGCGATGGTGAAGGCCTCGCCCGCGATGAAGGGCGAGAAGGTGGTCAGCTGCGCGAAGGCCGCGATGTTCTTCTCGAGCTGCGGGCCGATCTTTTCCTTGGCGCTGTCGCTCACCTTGCCGCCGAAGAAGGCCTCGGGGTAGAGGTTGCGCGCCACCAGCTCCAGGTGCAGCTCCATGTAGCGCACGAGCTCGCGCACCTTGGCCGCGGCGAAGGGCTCGGCGGGCATCAGCGGCGGGTGCGGGTAGGCGTCTTCGAGGTACTCGAGGATCACCGTGGACTCCGACAGCGCGCCCTGCTCGGTCTTGAGGTAGGGCACCTTGCCCAGCGGGCTGCAGGCCTTGTCGGTCTCGCCGACCCAGGCCAGCTCTTCGGTGAAGGACACGCCTTTTTCGAGCAGCGCGAGCTTGACCTTGTTGTAGTAGTTGCTGGCCGAGAAGCCGCAGAGGGTGAGCATGGTTTTGTCTCCTGTGGAAGGCCGGGAATGGGCCCGCGCATGCTAACCACCGGCCCCGGGCGCGCCGGTCGCGCACCGGACGCGCCAGGGTCGGCCCGTAGAATCGGGCCCCATGTCCCTGCAACGCTGGCTGCGCAAGACCACCGCCTGGATCGCCCTGCTGGCGGTCTGCTTCGGTGCGCTCGCGCCCACGCTGTCGCAGGCCGCGCTGCAGGCGCGCGGCGGCGGCGCCGGCCACTGGGTGCAGATCTGCAGCGCCAGCGGCATCACCTGGGTGCGCGCCGACACCGGCCCGCAGGCCGCCGCCGACGAGGCCGGCGACCACCCGGCCGAGGCCGCGATCACCTGTCCCTGGGGCGTGGTGGCGGCCGGTGCCGCCGACCTGCCGCCGGCCCCCGCGCTGGCCCTGCCCGAGGCCGCGCCCCACCCGCTGCCGCTGGCCCGGGCCCAGCGCGGCATCGCGGCCGCGCCCAGCGCCCACGCGCCCGCGCGCGCGCCGCCCGCGGTCATCTGAAGGCTCTTCGCCCGGTACCGGCCCAAGGGCCCGTGCCGCGTCTTCCTTTGCCGTTCCAGATGACCATGAAACACCTCTTCATCGCCTGCTCGTTCGCCCTCGCCACCACCGCCTGGGCCCAGTCCTCCCAACCCGTCCAGGTGCAAGACGCCTGGGCCCGCGCCACCGTGGCCAACCAGTCCGCCACCGGTGCCTTCATGAAACTCACCGCGCCCGCGGCCACGCGCCTGGTCGAGGTGCGCTCGCCGGTCGCCGGCATCGTCGAGGTGCACGAGATGAAGCTCGACGGCGACGTGATGCGCATGCGCGCCGTGAGCGCGCTGCCGCTGCCCGCGGGCCAGACGGTGGAGCTCAAGCCCGGCGGCTACCACGTGATGCTCATGGACCTCAAGGCGCCCGTGAAGGCCGGTGACAGCCTGCCGCTCACGCTGGTGTTCGAAGGCGCCGACGGCAAGCGCCTCACGCAAGAAGTGAAGGCCACGGCACGCGCCATGGCCGTCACGCCCCCCGCACCGGCCGCAGGCGCGGCTGGCCACGGCGCCCACAAGCACTGAGCGCCGCGAGCGAGGTCCCTCTATGTCGATCCCGTCCGACGCGACGGGCGCGCCGCTGCGCGCCCGCGAACGAGCACGCCTGAACGCGCACGCCATCGCCTGGCGCTGGCACGCGTACGCCGGCCTGTTCGTGCTGCCCTTTCTGCTGACCCTGGCCATCACCGGGGCGGTGATGGTCTTCTTCACCGGCTTCCAGACCCGCCTGGGCCCCAACCCCGTGGTGCAGCCGCTGCCCCAGGCACACGCCGTGAGCGAGCAGGCGCTGGCTGCGCTCGCCGTGGTGCCCGACGGCCGGCTGATCGGCTACACCGCGCCACGAGCGCCCGACCGCGCGGCCTGGTTCGTGGTGCAGCATGGCGAGCGCACGCTCGCGCTCGCGGTCGACCCCTACCGCAACGAGGTGCTGCGCTGGGTCGACAAGGCCGACACGCCCTTTGCCTGGGCCGAACGCATCCACGGCACGCTGCTGATCGGCGACCTCGGCGACCGCCTGATGGAGATCGCGGCCTGGGCCTCGCTGGTGATGCTCGTGACCGGCGCGGTGCTGTGGTGGCCGCGCGGCGCGCAGGGCTGGGCCTCGCGCTTTCGCACCGCGCCGCGCGCGCGCGGCCGCGGCTGGTGGCGATCGCTGCACGGCGCGCTGGGCAGCTGGACCGCGATCATGCTGATCGCCTTCCTGCTCACCGGCCTGACCTGGACCGGCGTGACCGGCGCGAAATGGCTGCAGGCCTGGGGCAGCTTCCCGGCCGAAAAATGGGACGCCGTGCCCCGCTCCACGCAGACGCACGCAGCGCTCAACACCGCAGGTCTGCAGGAAGTGCCCTGGGGCCTGGCGCAAACGGCCCTGCCGGCATCGGGTTCGATGGCCGGCGCGGCCGGTGTGCCCGCGAGCGTGCCCGTGAACCTGGACAGCGTGGCCGCGCTCGCGCAAACCCTGGGCTTTCGCGGCCAGCACCAGATCGCGCTGCCGCAGGGCGAGCAGGGCGTGTTCACGATCTCGGCCGACACCATGAGCGGCGACCTGCAGCGCCCCACGGGCGACCGCACGGTGCACGTGGACCGCTACAGCGGCCGCGTGCTGGCCGACGTGGGCTTTGCCGACTACAACGGCCTGGCCAGGACCATGGCGGTGGCGATCGCGCTGCACCAGGGCGACCTGGGCTGGTGGAACGCGCTCCTCAACCTGCTCGCCTGCCTGGCCGTGGTGCTGCTGTGCGTGGCGGGCGCGGTGATGTGGTGGCTGCGCCGCCCGGGTCGCGTGGCGAGCGCGCGGGCCGCTCAGGCCGCGTGATCGGCGCGCGCCATCGGCACCCCCGGTGCCGGGGGCGACGAGGCCGTGCCGCCGCGCTCGAAGGTCACCACGTGGTCGACCTCGGCGCGGATGCCGATCCACTCGCCCACCGCGTGGTTGTGGTGCGAGGGCACGTGCGTCATGAGCGTTTCGCCGCTGGCCAGGCGCAGCGTGTAGAGGAATTCCGAGCCGCGGAAGGCCTTGCGCACGATCTGCGCCTTCACCGGCGCGTTGTCGTCGTGCACGATGTCGTCGGCGCGCAGCAGCACGTCGCACAGGCCGGCCTCGTAGGCCGTGGGCAGCGGGCATTCCTCCATGTCCTGCAGCGGGCCCAGCGGCGTCTGCACCGACACCTCGGCGCCGTGCTGCAGGATTTGCGCGGGCGCGAACACGCCGTGGCCGATGAACTCCGCCACGAAGCGCGTGGCCGGGCGGTGGTAGAGCGCGTAGGCCTCGTCCCACTGGTGCAGGTGGCCGTTGTGCATCACGCCAATGCGGTCGCCGATGGCGAAGGCCTCGAGCTGGTCGTGCGTGACGAAGAGGGCGGTGGCGTTGGCCGCCTTGAGGATGCCGCGCACCTCGTGCGCAAGCCGCTCGCGCAGGTCCACGTCGAGGTTGGAGAAGGGCTCGTCGAGCAGCAGCAGGCGCGGCTGCGGCGCCAGCGCGCGCGCCAGCGCCACGCGCTGCTGCTGGCCACCCGAGAGCTCGTGCGGAAAGCGCGCGCGCAGGCCGTCCAGGCCCACCAGGCGCAGCACCTCGGTCACGCGCGATTCGCGCTCGGCGCGCGGCAGGCGGTGGATGCCGAAGCCCACGTTGGCCGCCACGTCGAGGTGCGGGAAGAGGGCGTAGTCCTGGAACACCATGCCGATGCGCCGCCGTTCGGCCGGCACGTGCGCGCCCGGGCTGCTCACGGTTTCGCCGCCGAGCACGATCTGCCCGCCCTGGGCGCGCTCCAGGCCCGCGACCGCGCGCAACAGCGTGGTCTTGCCGCAGCCCGAAGGCCCGATGAGCACGCCGATCTCGCCGGCGGCCAGGCCGAAGCTCACCCCGTCGACGGCGGGCTGGGGGGCGCCCGCGTAACGGACGTCGAGTTGCGAGACCTGCAAGAACATGGGGACCATTGTAGATATCTACAATTCTCATTTGCGTTGGTCGGGACACTGCCGGGCCAACACCACAACAACGATCGCCCAATCCCATGCCGCGCTGGCTTGCTCAGGTGCTGTTGATCTTGCTGGCCGCGGTGCTGGTGCTGCCCGTGCTGGCGCTGGGCGCGTCCTGGTTCGGCTTCGACGCCGCGGCGCAGGACGTGCTCGCGCAGATGGCGCAGACCGTGCTGCCCGAATACGCGCTGACCTCGCTCGTGCTGTGCGTGAGCGTGGCCATCGGGGTGGCGGTGGTGGGCGTGCTCACCGCGAGCGCGGTCACGCTGTTCCAGTTTCCGGGCCGCCGCGCCTTCGAATGGGCGCTGCTGCTGCCGCTGGCCATGCCGGCCTACGTGGTGGCCTATGCGTACACCGACTTCCTGCAGTTCAGCGGTCCGCTGCAGACCTGGCTGCGCGAGGCCTTCGCGCTGCGCGGGCGCGTGCTGCCCGAGGTGCGCAGCACGCCCGGCGCGGTCTGGGTGTTCACCTTCACGCTCTATCCCTACGTGTACCTGCTGGTGCGCACCGCGCTTTCCGAGCGCGCGGCCCAGCTCATGGAGGCTGCGCGCCTGCTCGGCGCGCCGCTGGCGCGGCGCATCCGCAGCGTGGCGCTGCCGCTCGCGCGGCCGGCCGTGGCCGCGGGCGTGGCGCTCGCGCTCATGGAAACCCTGGCCGATTTCGGCGTGGCGAGCTACTTCGGCATCCAGACCTTCACTGCAGGCGTCTACAAGGCCTGGCTGGTGATGGACAACCGCCTGGCCGCGGCGCAGCTGGCCACGCTGCTGCTGCTCACCGTGGCGGCGCTGCTGTGGGTGGAGCACCGCGCGCAGCAGCGCATGCGCTTTGCCACGCTGCGTGGCCAGCGCGCGGGCAGCGCCGAGGCGCAGCCGGTGCGGCTGCGCGGCGCGCGTGCCGCGCTCGCGGTGGCGGTGTGTGCCGCGCCCATCGTCTTCGGCTTCGTGCTGCCGGTGCTGTTCATGCTGCGCCCGCTGCTGGGCGGCTGGGACGTGCTGCCCTGGGACCAGTTCGTGCAGTGGTCGCGCAACAGCATCTGGCTCGCTGGCCTGTCGGCCCTGCTCACCACGGCCATCGCGCTGACGCTGGCCTTCGCGGTGCGCGTGCGGCCCGTGCCGCTCACGCGCGGCGTGGCGCAGCTCGCGAGCCTGGGCTACGCGGTGCCGGGCGCGGTGGTGGTGGTGGGCCTGCTGCTGCCCGTGGGCTGGGTGCAGGAGCGCTGGCCCGAGGCCGGTGTGGGCTACTGGGTCACGGCCACGGCGCTGGGCATCGTGTGGGCCTACCTGGTGCGGTTCACCGCGGTGGCGCTGCAATCGGTGCAGGCCGGTTATGCGCGCATGCCCGCGAGCCTGGACGATTCGGCGCGCATGCTGGGCACCACGGGCGTGGCGCTGGCCGCGCGCGTGCACTGGCCGCTGCTGCGCCGCGCCACCGTGGCGGCCGCGCTGCTGGTGTTCGTGGACGTGATGAAGGAGCTGCCCGCCACGCTGGTGCTGCGGCCCTTCAACAGCGACACCCTGGCCGTGATCACCTACAACCTCGCGCGCGACGAGCGCCTGGGCGAGGCCGCGCTGCCCGCGCTCACGCTCGTGCTGGTGGGCATGATCCCGGTGATCCTGTTGAGCCGCACGCTGCGGCAGAAGTGAGGCGCCCATGAAGACCCTGCCGTCCCCCCTGGCCATGCCCTCGCCGGTGCGCCGGCGCGAATGGCTCGCGGTCGCCGCCGCCACCGGCGCCGCGCTGGTGGCCGGCTGCTCGTCCACGCCCTCGGGCGTGTCGAGCCGCCAGGCGCCCGCGGCCGATCCGGCCTACAAGCGCGCCGCCGCGGGCCACCTGTATCGCCGCTATGCGGACCGCATCTACCCGGGCCGGCTGCCACCCATGCTCTACGCCATCGGCGTGCTCGAGACCGTGATCGAGGGCAACGGCCGCGTGGGCTCGCTGCGCTGGCTGCGAGCGCCCAGCCACGCGCCCGAGGTGGTGGCGCAGATCGAGCGCCTGGTGCGCGACGCTGCCCCGTTTCCCGCGCCGCCGGGCCGCACGAGCTACATCGACACCTGGCTCTGGGACCAGAGCGGCCGCTTCCAGCTCGACACCCTGACCGAGGGGCAGCAGCAGCTCTGAGGCCCCCGGTCGCGCCGCCCTTACCATCGCCGTCCATGGCGATGAACTGGGCATGGATCGGGCTCTTCACCGTGGCGCTGGCCACGGCCCTGGTGCGTGCGCTGCTCGGCGACACCGGCGTGCTCGGCGCCCTGCTCACCGCGCTGTTCGACGGCGCGCGCTCGGGCTTCGAGATCTCGCTCGGCCTGGCCGGTGTGATGGCGCTGTGGCTGGGCCTGATGCGCGTGGGCGAGCGCGCCGGCGTGATCGAGCTGATCGCGCGCCTCGCCGGGCCGCTGCTGCGGCGGCTGTTTCCCGAGGTGCCGCAGGGCCATCCCGCGCAGGGCGCGATGACCCTGAACATCTCGGCCAACCTGCTGGGCCTGGACAACGCGGCCACGCCGCTGGGCCTGAAGGCCATGCGCGAGCTGCAGACGCTCAACCGCGGGCCCGAGGGCACGGCGAGCCACGCGCAGATCATGTTCGTGGTGATGAACACCGCCGGCCTCACGCTCATTCCCACCTCGGTGATCGCGATCCGCCAGAGCGTGGCGCTCAAGCAGGGCCTGGGCGCCGATTTCAACGCCGCCGACATCTTCCTGCCCACGCTCATGGTCACCTTCATCGCGCTGCTCGCGGGCGTGCTCGCGGTGGCCGTGTGCCAGCGCCTGCCGCTGTGGCGCGCGCGTTTCCTGCTGCCGCTGCTGGCCGTGGGCGGCCTGCTCGCGGGCGCGGTGGCGGCGCTCGCGCGGCTGCCCGCGGACCAGGCCGCGCGCATCGCGGGCACCACGGGCGCGGCCGTGATCCTGGGCGTGGTGATGCTGTTCGTGCTCGCGGGCGCGGTGCGCCGCGTGAACGTGTACGACGCCTTCATCGAGGGCGCGAAAGAGGGCTTCGGGGTGGCGATCCAGATCGTGCCCTTCCTGATCGCCATCCTCGTGGCCGTGGGCCTGTTCCGCGCCGCGGGCTGCATGGACTTCGTGCTCGCGGGCATCGGCGCGGGCGTGGCCGCGCTGGGCCTGGACACCGACTTCCTGCCCGCGCTGCCCGTGGGCCTGATGAAGATCTTCTCGGGCGCGGGCGCGCGCGGCCTGATGATCGACGTGATGCAGGTGCACGGCGTCGATTCCTTCGTGGGCCGGCTCGCCGCGATCGTGCAGGGCTCCACCGAGACCACGTTCTACGTGCTCGCGGTGTACTTCGGCAGCGTGGGCGTGCAGCGCACGCGCTACGCGCTGGCGTGTGCGCTGTTCGCCGATGCGGTGGGCCTGGTGGCGGCGATCGGCATCGGCTACGCGATGCTGCGCTGATCAGCCCTGGGCCGGCGCCGCGGGCATGGCCTTGGGCCCGCCGTTGATGCCCCAGGGCGTGCCGAAGCGGTCGGTGACCATGCCGAAGGTCTGCGCCCAGAAGGTTTCGGCCAGCGGCATGGTGACCGTGCCGCCCTGCGACAGCGCCGCGAACACGCGCTGCGCCTCGGCCGGTTCGTCGAAGCTGATGGCCATCATCGCGCCCTGGATGCCCCGATAGGCCATGCCGGGCGGTGTGTCGCCGGCCATGAGCGAAAAGCCCGGGTGCACGAGGTGCGCATGCATCACCCGGTGCTCGCCACCGGGCGGGCAGGGCATGTCCTGCGGCATCTGGCCGAAGGTGATGAGCGCTTCGAGCTTCGCGCCGAACAGCTCGGCGTAGAAGCGCATGGCGTCGGCACAGTTGCCGTCGTAGGAGAGGTAGGGGCTGAGTTGGGTGGGCATGCGGGTCTCCGTGTGGGGGGCGTTGAACGCCCGGGAGGGGCGTTCAAGGGCACGACGGATGGGACCGGCAAGGATCGACGCCGGGGGCGGCGGGGCGACGGGCGGTGGTCGGCGCAGGCTGGCGCCACCGACAGGAATCGAACCTGTATCTAGCGCTTAGGAGGCGCTCGTTCTATCCATTGAACTACGGCGGCGCGGCGAGCGGCGATTGTATCGGCGGGGTCGGTGCGGCCTGGCCGTGCCAACGGTCTAGTCGCGGCTCAGTGTGAAGATCAGGTCGATCGCGTTTTCGCTGCCGGCGCGCGCGCGCACGGTGAAGCGGCGCGTCACGTCGTAGAAGATGGACACGGTGTTGAGCGTGCCCGCTAGGCTGCGCTCGTAGCTCAGGTAGAGGTTGTCGGCGATGCGCTTGCCCAGCGTGAGCGCGGCGGCCGTGCTGCTGCCATCCGCATTGGTGCTGCTGCCACTGAAGCTCAGCGCGTCCAGGCCCAGGGCCGAGGCCAGGCCGCCGTCGAGCGGGCTGTTGCCGTTGCGCGAGAGCAGGGCGATGGCGGCCTGTTGCAGCACCGCGGCCTCGGCGCCCGCGCCGCTCGCGGGTCGGCCCAGCACCAGCCAGGCGAGCTTTTCGCTGTCGGGCAGTTCGGGGTCGGAGAACAGGCGCACGCGCGGCGTCTGCGCGCTGCCGGTGATCTGCACGCCCACGCGCTGCGTGGTGGCGTTGGGCCGCACCGCGAGGATTTCGAGCGCGGGGTTGTCGTAGGGGCCGTTGAAGCGCACCACGCCGGTCTCGATCGCGAGCTGCTGGCCGTAGGCGCGGTAGGTGCCGCTCATGGTGCGCACCTCGCCCACGATGCGCGGCGCCGGGTCGTTGGGCGCGCTGCGCACCTCGAGCTGGCCCGCGAGCCGGGTCTGCAGGCCGTGGCCGCGCAGCTGGAAGGCGTCGCCCAGGTCGAGCGTGACCTGCACGTCGGGCACCACGCGCACGCCGCTGCCGCGCTCGATCGGGTATTCGGTGCCGCGCACCACCACGTCGCCGCCGAGCGTGGGCGCGGTTTCGTCGGGCAGCACGATGAGCGCTTCGTCGGCGCGCAGGCGGCCGCGCAGCCGCAGCGCCGCGCCTTCAAGGCGCGCGTCGAGCTGGCCACTGACCGTGAGGCGGCGGTCGGGGCGGGTGGACGCGCGCAGTTTGTCGGCGCTCAGTTGCAGCGCGATCACAGGCTCGCGCACGGTGGCGCCGTCGCGCTGCACGCGGCGCCATTCGGCGCTGCCGCTGGCCTCCAGCACCCCGCCGCGCTCGGCGCCGCCGCGGCCTTCGAGCCGCAGGCGTTCGATCACGATGCGCTCGCCCGCGAGCGTGGCGCGCAGCTGGCCGTTGCGGAACGTGATGCCGTCGACGTTGGAGCGCAGCGCGAGGTCGTCGCCCTGCAGGCTGCCGCTGAACTGCGGCGCCGCGCGCGTGCCGCCGACCGTGGCCTCGGCGCGCAGCGCGCCGCGCACGCGCCAGCCCGGCGGCGCGAGCACGCTCCACACGCCCACCTGGGGCAGGTTGGCGCGCACGCGGCCGCTCAGGGGCGCGCTCTCGGGCCAGTGCCAGGCGCCCTGGCCGGCGTCGGGCGGCGACAGCGTGGTGCCGGCCTCGGCGCTCACCTCGCCCAGGCGCTCGCTGTCCCAGCGCAGTTGCGCGTTCACGCGCGCGCCCTCGGTGTTCACGCTGAGCTGCGCGGTCTTCACGCCGGCCGGTACGCGCTGGCTGCGCGACGCGGCGTCTTCGAAAGCGGCGCCGTCGGTCTGCACCAGCAGGTCGCCGCTGCGGCGTTCGAGCGCGAGCGATACGCGTGGCGGCTCGCCGGCCTGCGCGGGCAGCAGCAGGTCCCAGCGGCCGTCGAACAGCAGGTCGCCGCCCAGGCCCGCGGCCGCCAGCGGGCCCTGGCCGTTGGCTTCGGTGCTGGCGAGCGCGTCGGCCCAGGCCAGCGGCAGACCTTCGAGGCGCCCGCGGGTTTGCAGCGCGCCGGCGCGCCAGCTCAGGCTGTCCCAGCTCAGGGTGATGGGGGCGGCGGCCGCGCTGGCGCCGCGCTGCGGCAGCACACGCAGGCCGGCGGCGTCGAGCTCGGCGTCCAGGCCTTTGTCGTGGGCGCGCCAGCGCGCGCGCAGCGGTGCGGTGGGGCTGAGCGTCCAGCGCACGCCGGCGTCGCCGGGCGTGGCGCTGAGCGCGAGGCGGTCGAGCCGCAGCGCGCCCTGGCGGCCGTCGAGCGGGCTGCTGCCCAGCGCGAGCTGGCCCGCGGTGTCGAGCTCGGCGCGCCAGGGCGCGCGCCCGGCGCGCGCGCGCAACGTGAGCGCGAGCGCCTCGGGCGGGCCCTGCAGCGTGAGGCGGCTGTCGCCAAGCGCGAGGTCGATCGGCGCGTCGCCGCCGCGCTGGGCCCGCAGGCGATCGACCTGCAGCTGCAGATCGATGCGCGGCGGCGCGGCGCGGCCCGCACCGGGCCAGCCGAGCGCGGGAATGCCGCCCAGCCCGCCCTGCCAGCGCAGCCGGCCCGAGGCGCGCGCGTCCAGGCTCGCGTCGGCCCAGGGCGCGAGCGCCGTGCGCAGCGCATCGCCGATCAGCGGGGCGTTCTGCAGCCCGCGCAACCACGCGAGCAGGCGCGCGCCGTCGGCCAGGTCGAGATCGAGCGCGCCCTGGCCGTCGGCGTGGGCCAGCGTGCCCTCGAAACGCGCCTGCAGCCCGGGCAGGTCGAGCGCGAGGCGGCCGTTGGCCTGCGGCCGCGCGGTGTCCACCCGGCCTTGCGCGTCGATGCGGCCGTCGAGCGCGTCCAGGCGCGCGCGCTGCAGCGTGAGCTCGCCGGCCGACAGCGAGGCGCCCGTGGGCTGCCAGCGGCCTTGCAGCACGAGCTCGCGCAGGCGCCAGGCCTCGGCCGCGCTGCGCCGGGGCTGCCGGCCCGCGGGCGCGATGCGCGCGTCCACCTCCACGCCGGGGCGCTCGCTGCGCGGCCCGAGCGCGCGCGCGCGCAGCTCGCCGTCGAGTGCGGCCGGGGCCAGCGTGCTCCAGAGCTGCGCCGGGTCGATGCCGTTCAGGCGCAGGCGGGCCTGCCAGTCGCCCAGCGTGGTCAGCGGGGAAGCGGAGGGTGAGGCGCCGGGCGCTGCCGTTGCACCGGCCGCGGCCACACCGTCGCGCTGGCCCTCGGCCTGCAGCCGGCCGCCGGCGGCGCGCGCGTCCAGGCGTTCGAGCGTCCAGCGCTCGCCCTGCTGCACCAGCGCGAGTTCGAGCGATTGCAGCGGCAGGCGGCGGCGGTCGATCGCACCCGCCTGTTCGTTCTGCAGTTGCGCGCTCGCGCGCCATTGCGCGCCGTCGGGCAGGGCGCGCAGCGTGCCGGTGAGCGCGGTCTGCGGCGCCTGCGGCCAGAGCATGGCCAGGTTGAGGCGGTGCAGCCGCAGGTCGGCCTCGTCCAGCGGCTGCGAGGCCCAGGGCCGCACGCGCGCGGTGCCGGCCAGCGTGGGCGTGGCGTCGGTGCTGCGCACGGGTTCGATCTGCGCGGTGAGCGCCAGCGCCGCGTCGGCCCCGGCGAGCGTGCCCTGGGCGGTGGCGCGTGCGCGCAGATCGAGCGTGCCGCCTTCGGGCACGGTGGTGGCGAGGTCGCCGCGCGCCTGCAGCCGCAGCGGCATGGGCGACTGGGCGCCCAGCGTGGCCTGGGCCTGGTAGCGGCCCTCGGCCCATTGCAGCGAGCGCAGCGTGAGCGTGTGCGCGTCGGTCGCGCCCAGGCCGGGGTCGGCGCGGCCGTAGCGGTAGGTGAGGTCGATGGCCTGCAGCTCGGCCCCGGGCAGCGCGAGCACGCCCACGGTGGCCGAGACCTCGACCGGCAGCGGCAGCACCAGGTTCTGCAGCGGCGTGGCGGGCTCGGCAGGGCGGGGCGGGCGCTCGTCGATGACTTGCACGCGCTCGGCGCGCAGCTGGGCGATGCGCGCCTCGCCGCGCAGCAGACCGAGCCAGAAGCGCCCACCCAGGGCCACGCGCGCGCCGTCGGCGCTCACGCGCAGGCCTTCCTGCTGCCAGCGCAGGCGGCCCACGCTGCCGCCGCCAAAAACGCTGCCCTCCACGCCCTCGGCCTCGATGTGGCCGAGCCCGGGCGCGTGGTCGGCCTGCCAGGCCAGGCCCCAGCGCAGGGCCTGCGCGAGCGAGCCGTCGGTGCTGGCCCACAGGCCCAGCGCGAGCGCGCCCGCGAGCACCACGCCCAGCAGCACCGCGGGCAGCCACAAGAGCGCGCGACCGAGCATCGTCAGACCCCAGGGCAGCGGCCTGGCCGGGCCCTTGGGGTCGCCCGCTTCAGGGGGATGCACGGGGTGCGGCGGCGGTGTTTCCATGGTCAGAACACGAAACCCACGCTCAGGTGCAGCCGCACCTTGCGGGTCTCCAGGCCATAGGCGAGGTCGACCTGCAGCGGGCCGACCGGGCTGTTGTAGCGCAGGCCCGTGCCCACGCCCCATTGCATCCGGAGGTCTTGCGTGCGGTTGGCGACCGCGCCGCCGTCGACGAACAGCACGTGTTCGAGCGCCGAGCGCGTCAGGCCGTCGCCGCCCACGGGGCGCTGCCATTCCAGGCTCACCACGGTCTTGTAGCGGCCCGCGAGCACGCTGCCGTCGGGCTGCCTCACGCCGATGTCGCGCAGGCCGTAGCCGCGCACGGTGTTGTCGCCGCCGGTGAGGAAGAGCTGGGTGTCGGGCACCGGCGTGTCGCGGTTGGCGATCACCGCGCCGCCTTCGAGCCGCAGCGCGAGCCGGCCCAGCCGCGGGCCGGGCGAGGGCGCGCCCGGCGTGCTGCTGCGCGGCGCGTCGCCCAGCGGCAGCACGCCCAGCCAGCGCGCCTGCACGCGGCCGAAGGGTTTGCGCGTGATGCCCAGCGTGGTGCCCGCGCCGAGCTCCACCGCCAGGCCCTGGCCGCTGTTGGGGTTGATGGGATCGTCGAAGCGCTCGCGCGTCCAGGCGTAGTTGGCGGTGATCGACGACTCGATCTGGCCGTTGGAGCCGGCCTCGCGCTGGCTCGGCGTGACGGTGCGCGCGCGGTCGTATTGCAGGTACACGCTGCGGTCGTATTCCTCGCCATCCTGCGCGCGGCCGAAGCGCGCGCGCTGGCTCACGGTGCTCACGAGCTCGTCTTCCTGGCGCGCGGCCTGCAACAGCGTGATCCAGCCCCAGCCTTCCTTGTCGGGCGGAGCGCGCCAGTCGGTGCGGGCCAGGCTGTCCTGGCGTTCGAGCTTGAGCGTGGACAGCGCGCGCCAGCCCAGGAAAGGCAATTGGTTGTGCGTGTGTTCGATGGACAGGCGCGCGCCGTTGTCGGTGCTGCCGCCCACGCCGAGCACCAGCTTCTTGCGCATGGCCTCGCGCACCTGCACCTTCACGGGCAGCGGCGCCGTGCCGTCGGCGGGCTCGACGTAGACGAAGGCGGCGTCGAAGTAGCCGCTGTCGATCAGGCGCTGCTGCGCGCGCTGCAACCGCGCGAGCTCGTAGTCGCTGCCCGGTGTGAGGCCGGTGAGGCTCACGATGCGCTCGCTGATTTTCGGGTCGTAGCGCTGCGCGCCCTCGATCTGGATCGCGCCGAGGCGCTGGCGCGGGCCCGAGTCGAGTTCGATGTAGAGCCGTGCGCTGGTGGTGGCGCCGTCCACGTCGGCCAGGCTGGTGCTGATGCGACCGCCCGGGTAGCGCAGCGCGGTGAGGCGTCGCAGTGCGGCCGATTTGGCGCGGTCCCAGCCGTCCTGGGTGAAGGTCTGGCCCACCAGCACCTGGGCGTCGCGCTCGATGTCTTCGCGCTGCTCGGCGGCGTCGGCGTCTTCGGTGACCGCGCCCTTGAAGCTGACCTGCACCGAGGCCACGGTGGTGACCGGGCCCGGCTCGATCTGCAGCGGGATGCGCCCGAGCGGCGCGGGCCCGTCGCCCGCGGCGGCCACGGCCTCGGCGCTGGGCGGCTGCAGCGCGCCCAGCGTGATGCGCGGCGAGAACAGGCCCTGGGTGGCGAGCAGGCGGCGCGCGTTGGCCGGCAGTTCGAGCAGCAGGCGCTCGAGCTCGGCCGCGTCGAGGCTGCGCTGCTCGCGAAAGCGCTGGATCTCGAGGTGGCGTTCGAGCAGTTCGCGCTGCGCCTCGGGGGCGTCGATCTGGAGTTCGAAGCGCGGACGCACCGGCGCGCGCGCGGCGGTGCGGCGCGCACGGGTGTCGGCGGGCTCGGCGGCGTCGGCTTCGTCGGCCGCCTCGGCCGCTTCGGGCGCGGGTGCCTGGGCCTGCACGGGCAGGGCGTGCAGGCCGATGAGCAACAGGATCGCGGACAGGAACGGGCGGCAGACGGCCCGGCGGCATCGGGCCGGTGGCGTTACGGGCATGCCGCCATTATTTCGACAGCATGCGCATCGCGTCTTCCAAGCCCTTGAGTGTCAACGGGAACATGCGTTGCCCCATGAGCTGCTGCACGATGCCGATGCTCTGCCGGTATTGCCACACGCCCTGGGGCTCGGGGTTGATCCAGGCGAATTTGGGAAAGGCGTGCGTGAGCCGCTGCAGCCACTCGGCGCCGGCTTCTTCGTTGTTGTATTCCACGCTGCCGCCGGGCTGCAGGATCTCGTAGGGGCTCATGGTGGCATCGCCCACGAAGACCAGTTTGTAGTCCTTGTTGTACTTGCGGATGATGTCCCAGGTGGGGAACTTCTCGGCGTAGCGGCGGCGGTTGTTCTTCCACATGAAGTCGTAGACGCAGTTGTGGAAGTAATAGAACTCGAGGTGCTTGAACTCGCTCTTGACGGCCGAGAACAGCTCCTCGACGCGCTGGATGTGCTCGTCCATGGTGCCGCCCACGTCCATGAGCAGCAGCACCTTCACGTTGTTGTGCCGCTCCGGAATCATCTTGATGTCCAGCCAGCCGGCGTTGGCCGCGGTGCTGCGGATGGTGTCGGGCAGGTCGAGTTCGAGCTCGTTGCCCTCGCGCGCGAACTTGCGCAGGCGGCGCAGGGCCACCTTGATGTTGCGCGTGCCCAGTTCCTGCGTGTCGTCGTAATCGCGGTAGCTGCGCTGCTCCCAGACCTTCACCGCGGTCTTGCCGCCGCCCTTGCCACCGATGCGGATGCCCTGCGGGTTCTGGCCGCCGTTGCCGAAGGGCGAGGTGCCGCCGGTGCCGATCCACTTGCTGCCGCCCTCGTGGCGTTCCTTCTGCTCCTCCAGGCGCTTCCTCAGCGTTTCCATCAGCTCGTCCCAGTCCATCTTGGGCGCGTTGGCCTTCTGCTCCTCGGACAGGATGCGCTCCATCTCCTGGCGCAGCCAGTCGGCCGGGATGGGCTTGGTGAAGTCCGCGATCATCTCCACGCCCTTGAAGTAGGCGGCGAAGGCGCGGTCGAACTTGTCGAAGTGCTTCTCGTCCTTCACGAGCGCGGTGCGCGAGAGGAAGTAGAAGTCGTCCATGCTGCAGGCGTCGGGGTTGGTCGGGCCGACCACGTCGGCCTTGAGTGCCTCGAGCAGCGTGAGGTACTCCTTCACCGACACCGGCAGCTTGGCCGCGCGCAGGGTGTAGAAGAAGTCGATCAGCATGGCGATCTCCCGGTCGGGTTCAGTCGTGGCGCGCGCGCAGGTACAGCAGCTGGGCGCGCGCTTCGGGCCACTCGCCCGCGCGCATGCTGTACATCACCGTGTCGCGGATGGTGCCGTCGCGGCGCAGCGCGTGGCCGCGGATCACGCCGTCCTTCTTCGCGCCCAGGCGTTCGATGGCCTGCTGCGACGCGAAGTTGAAGTTGTCGGTGCGCCAGCCCACCACGTGGCAGCCCAGGGTGTCGAAGGCGTGGCCCATCATGAGCAGCTTGCAGGTGGTGTTCACGTGGGTGCGCTGCACGCTGCGCGCGTACCAGGTGTAGCCGATCTCCACGCGCTTCACCGCGGGCAGGATGTCGTGGTAGCTGGTGCTGCCGAGCACGCGGCCGCTGGCCTCGTCGACCACCGCGAAGGCGAAGCGGTGGCCCTCGGCGCGCATGCGCAGCGCGTCGTCGATGTACTGGCGCGTCTGCGCGGGCTCGGGCACCGAGGTGATGCGCAGCGTCCAGAGTTCGCCATCGGCCGCGGCGGCGCGCAGGCCGTCTTCGTGTTCGGGGGCGAGCGGCTCCAGCCGCAGCCCGCGGTCGCGCAGCACGACCGGTTGCACGAACATCAGCGGTTCCTCTGGTTCATGAACACCAGCTTCTCGAACAGCGTGGTGTCCTGCTCGTTCTTGAGCAGCGCGCCCACCAGCGGCGGGATGGACACCTTGTCGTCGGCGCTTTGCAGGGCCTCGAGCGGGATGTCCTCGGCCATCAGCAGCTTGAGCCAGTCGAGCAGTTCGCTGGTGCTGGGCTTTTTCTTCAGGCCCGGCAGGTTGCGCACGTCGTAGAAGGTCTTCATCGCCACCTTGAGCAGGTCTTTCTTGAGGGTGGGGAAGTGCACATCGACGATCTTGTGCATCGTTTCCGCGTCGGGAAACTTGATGTAGTGGAAGAAGCAGCGGCGCAGGAAGGCGTCGGGCAGTTCTTTCTCGTTGTTCGAGGTGATGAACACCAGCGGCCGGTGCTTGGCCTTGATCAGCTCGCGCGTCTCGTAGCAGTAGAACTCCATGCGATCGAGTTCGCGCAGCAGGTCGTTGGGGAATTCGATGTCGGCCTTGTCGATCTCGTCGATCAGCAGCGCCACCGGCTGGTCGGCCGTGAAGGCCTGCCAGAGCACGCCTTTGACGATGTAGTTGTGGATGTCCTTGACCCGCTCGTCGCCGAGCTGCGAGTCGCGCAGGCGGCTCACGGCGTCGTATTCGTACAGCCCCTGCTGGGCCTTGGTGGTGCTCTTGATGTGCCACTGCAGCAGCGGCATGTTCAGGGCCTGGGCCACTTCCTCGGCCAGCATGGTCTTGCCGGTGCCGGGCTCGCCCTTGACGAGCAGCGGGCGCTTGAGCGTGATGGCGGCGTTTACGGCCAGCATCAGGTCCTGCGTGGCGACGTAGTTCTCGGAACCCTGGAATTTCATGAACGGCGACCTCGGGGTGGCGGCGCGGCTGTCCGCGCGCGGGACTCGGGATGTGCCGGGGGGGTGGCGACCGCTCCTATAATCCGCGGTTGTTCTTTCCCGGCCGTTCTTCATT
Organism: Hydrogenophaga crocea; assembly: GCF_011388215.1. Lineage (NCBI taxonomy): Bacteria > Pseudomonadati > Pseudomonadota > Betaproteobacteria > Burkholderiales > Comamonadaceae > Hydrogenophaga > Hydrogenophaga crocea. The sequence goes on along the minus strand of NZ_CP049989.1, from coordinate 2,565,507 downwards.
GTGCTAGCAAAATGACCCCACTGCTGAACCCGATCGCCCGTACCCTTGTCGCCGCTGCGACGTTGTTTGTCGCTGCCGTGTCGGCCCAGGCGCAAGGCGTCAGCGGTGACGTGGAAGCCGGCAAAAAGAAGGCCGAGATGTGCATCGGCTGCCACGGCATCAAGGGCTACCAGAACAGTTTCCCCGAGATCCACAAGGTGCCCATGATCTCCGGCCAATCGGGCCCGTACATCGTGTCGGCGCTCAAGGCCTACCAGAAGGGCGAGCGCAAGCACCCGTCCATGCGCGGCATCGCGGGCTCGCTGAGCGAGCAGGACATGGCCGACCTCGCGGCCTTCTACGCCGGCCAGGCCGGCCCGGCTGCGCCCGAAGCCATTCCCGCCGCGAGCGCCGATGTGGCCGCGCTGCTGACCAAGGGCGCCTGCGTGTCCTGCCACGGCGCCAACTTCAGCAAGCCGCTCGACCCGAGCTACCCCAAGATCGGCGGCCAGCACGCCGACTACCTCTTCGTGGCGCTCAAGTCGTACACCGTCGAGGGCAACAACGTGATCGGCCGCAGCAACGGCGTCATGGGCGGCATCGCCAAGCAGTACAGCCCGGCCGAAATGCGCGCCATCGCCAAGTACCTGAGCACGCTGCCCGGCGAACTGCAGACCGTGCCGCAGTCGCGCTTCCGCTGATCGCCGAAGCGCCCGGACAAAAAGCCGCCCGAGGGCGGCTTTTTATTTGCCGTGGGGTGTTAATGTGCAGATGGCCAAAAGTCAATCGAATCAATGACTTACGCCATCCTTGGCGAAGCGGATGAGCAAAATTAGGGGGCTGTTGCAGGCGGCCTACAGGAAGTCCCCGACGGTTCTAGTCGAGAGCCCAGGCGCTAGCCCGCCGGGCCACTAAGGGCCGTCCCCCTGGTGATTGGCCCCAGCTCGTCATCGTGGTGAAAAAGCGGCCCTCCACTGACGGTAAAGCCTGTACAAACAATCAGCTAGCACTAAAAATGCCGGGAGGCATTTAGGCTGAGACTAGGTAGTGCGTCGGGAGACCCCGCGCACTTACTCGAGCACCACTTCTCTTGTCGGTTTGCACCTCGTGTGCAAGACCACGGCTTGGTGTTGCCTGGAGTGAGCAAGCGCTGTCGTAGCGCCCGGTGGCTAAACACAATAACTAAAAACTACAAGCAAAACTCAAAGGGTAAAAATGCAGGAAAAGTTCCGGTTCATCGACCTCTTTGCCGGTCTCGGGGGGTTCCATGTAGCTCTACGACACCTCGGCGGAGAGTGCGTCTTTGCGGCAGAGTGGAAGGCGCACCTTCAAGACCTGTACGAGGTGAACCATGGCCTGCGACCTGTGGGCGACATCACGAAGGTGTCTGCTAAAGATATCCCTGAGCATGACGTGCTTACAGCGGGGTTCCCCTGCCAGCCATTCTCGAAGGCCGGCGAGCAGAAAGGGTTCGAATGCACTAGCCAAGGAGGCTTGTTCTTCAACGTAGAGGACATTCTCCGAGCCAAGCGCCCTCGATTTTTCATCTTGGAGAATGTCCCAAATCTTCTCAAGCACGACGGGGGAAGGACTCTCCAGGAGATTGAGAGGCGTCTCCGCAATCTCAACTACCACGTCGAATTCACCAAGCTCTCGCCTCACCAGTTCGGCATCCCTCAGATTCGTGAGCGTGTCTACATCGTAGGTTCCCTGGACCCGCTAGACAGTTTCGAGTGGCCGGCAACCAGCAATGAGCCGACTTCCATCGAAGACGTCTTGGATGCCATGCCAGACGACGCGAAGCGACTCTCTCCTCAAGTTGCGGACTGCCTGGAAGTCTGGAATGACTTTCTCCGCCGCGTGCCTGCTGATGTCGAGCTCCCTTCTTTCCCGCTGTGGTCGATGGAGTGGGGCGCGGACTACCCCTATGAGAACGAGACGCCGCGCCGAGCCTTCCTTCGTGGTGGCAAGAGAGCCCTCGCAGGTATGCACGGTTCACACGGGGTGAAGTTGGGGACGTTCGCATCTGAGGAAGAGCGGTTTGCCGCCTTGCCCAGCCATGCGCGCGACCAGTTGGTCTTTCCTAAGTGGAAGCAGGACTTCATTCGCCAAAACCGGCAGTTCTACGCCGACAACAGGAAGTGGATTGACCCCTGGCTGAAGCAGGTACTCCGGTTCCCATCAAGCCTGCAGAAGTTTGAGTGGAACGTCAAAGGGGGCGCTCGCAACATCTATGACTATGTCATTCAGTTCAGAGCCTCGGGAGTCCGTATTAAGCGGCGAAACACTGCGCCGAGCTTAATCGCGATGACAGACACCCAAGTCCCCATCATTGGGTGGCAAAAGCGATACATGACGCCAAAAGAATGCGCACGGCTGCAGTGCTTGAGTGAGCTGAATTCACTCCCTGAAAGCCAAACACGAGCATTTCATGCGCTTGGCAATGCCGTCAACTCGCGCGTCGTCGAAATGGTCGCCGAAGCGCTAATCAAGTCGGGACGAGCGCCCAAGAGAGCACCTAAGACTCGCGTCACAAAAGAAGAGGTTGCGGAGGCATGTTGACTGAAACCACGACGCAGCAAGTCAAAGCAGTAGGAATTCGCCCGAACTCATCAATCCTTTCGGTTCTTTCGCATCTCAACTACAAGGCTTGGTATGCAGTAGCAGAATTCGTTGACAACAGCATTCAAAGCTATTTGTCACACAAGGATGCTCTTCAAGCACTCCACGGCGCTGGGTTCAAGCTGAAGATTCGAGTTTGGCTGGACCAAGCCAACAACCTAATCGAGATTTCGGACAATGCCGCTGGGATTCGCGGCGTTGACTTTCCTCGCGCATTTAGGCCGGCTGAGATTCCGACAGACCGCACGGGTTTGTCGGAGTTCGGTATGGGTATGAAAACAGCGGCCTGCTGGTTTACCCATACATGGAATGTTCGAACCAAGGCACTGGGTGAGACTGTCGAGCGAATTATTCGGTTCGACCTGGACAAGATTGTCAATGAACGGCTTGAGCAACTCGAGGTTGTCGAGACTCCCGCAGGGGTAGGAGACCACTACACGGTTTTGCGTCTTGAGAACCTGGGGAAAAAGTTCCCCGTAAAGAGGACACAGAAAAAGCTCCGTGACCACCTTGCGAGCATTTACCGGATGTACCTGCGCTCTGGTGAAATTGAACTCTATTTCGACGAGGACAGAGAGCCGCTCCAGTTTGACGAGCCGGAAGTGCTCGTTGCTCCTCCTTACTCGACGCCAACCGCACTACCGGTGCAGTGGAAAAAACCCCTTGATTTTCAACTCCCCAACGGCAGGCGTGTTTGGGGGTTTGCGGCTATCAGAAAAGAAGCGTCAACAGCACACGCAGGGTTCGCTCTATTTCGAAGGAATCGGCTGATTCTTGGCAGCGACGATGAGAGTTACCGCCCCCAAGATATCTTCGGCAACTCCAATAGCTTCCGATATCAAAGGCTATTTGGAGAACTCAATGTTGAAGGTTTCGAAGTCAGCCACACCAAAGACGGGTTTAGGTGGGATGACCTCGAGGAGGAGTTCCTTCAAGTTCTGCGGGATAATCTTCGCGATGGTGTAGACCTGCTAAAGCAGGCGGATAACTATCGAGCTCGTCCAACCAAAGGGGCGTTGCAGTCTGTCCTGAAAAAGGCGTCAAGCTCATTGGCGGCAGATATGACAGCAACCGCCTCTGATGTGCTCTCCATCAGCGGTTTGTCGCAGGAAGCATATTTGGCATCCGCTCGTTCTGAGCCCGAGCCAACACTTGTTGCAACCGAATCCAAGTTCAGCATAAACATCGACGGGCAACTGTGGAACGTCCTTGTTCGCACGTCCATCGACCCTGCAATTACAGAGTGGGTCAGAGTGGCAAAGGTAGAGAACAGCCAGCTTGATGGCATGGCTGTAAGGGACCTAACGGTTGATGTCTCAATGGCTCACCCTTTCGTGCAGCAATACATTGGACCGAAAAACGAAAACGCGGAACTCTTTCTACGGCTTGCCGTTGGGTACGCCCTCGCAGCGGAAAAGTCAAACCGAGCAGGCCATCCTGTGACCATTGCCATGCATTGGTTCAACCGCTTGCTGAGAGAGTCACTTGCGAAGGGAGGAAACAGTGACGGTGACAGTTAGGGAGCTAAAGAATGTGCGTCCTCCCCTGGTTTGGGAGCCAGTACAAGGGGAAGAAACCACGGCGTTCGTACAGCGCAAGCATGAAAGGGCCGGGATTCCAAAAGAAGCGCTTTCTACCGTTGTGTTCGAGGCCCAGCAAATCCTTGGGCGCTGCAGTAATCCTAAGGCGCCACCACAGCCCTCAACAGGCCTCGTAGTAGGCCTGGTGCAGAGCGGCAAGACGCTGTCGTTCACTACGGTAACCGCACTTGCTCACGACAACGGTTACGCGCTAGTTGTTCTGATTGCGGGCACGCTGGAGAACCTGAAGCAGCAGACGCTAGAGCGCCTAAAGACGGACCTCGAACTCGATGCGCCCGGCAGAACTCGGCCATGGGCGCTATTCCACCAGCCCCGAGCCAACACATCGGATGGAATGCTTCTTCAGAATCATCTCCGGAACTGGCTAGACCCTGACTACCCACGAGACAAGAAGCGAGTGTGCATCGCAGTGGTGCTGAAGCACCCCAAGCGTTTAGCAGAACTCAGGAAGTGTCTCAAAGGGCTAGAACTCTCGAGGATTCCCACACTCATCATCGATGATGAGGCGGACCAAGCGACGCTCAATACCTACGGGGCACGGAACACGCTGACTGGCGCCGATAAGAAGAGCGCCAATTACCGTGAAGCCCTCGAGCTCAAGCAGCATTTCCCACACCACACATACGTCCAGTACACGGCAACGCCACAGGCGAACCTGCTGGTCAGCTTGGTGGACGAGCTTTCTCCGGAGTTTGCAGAACTGGTCTCTCCTGGCGCTGGCTACGTGGGCGGCAGGACCCTTTTTGCTCCCAAGAGCGGGTATGCCAAGACCATACCGGATGACCAAGCCGTCCTGTCGCTTGCTCAATCAACTAGCCCACCCGCAGCACTTGTTGAGGCCCTACGCGTGTACCTTCTGGGTGCCTGCGCTGCAGAAGAGGCGCATAGCCGTGCAAACCGCACGATGATGGTCCACCCTTCTCAGCAAACTGGAAAGCACAACGACTATCTGCAATGGCTTGATGAGCTGGTGGCTTCTTGGAGAGGAATCGCGGACAGCAAAGCAGAGGAACTCGTGCAGGCATTGCACAAGGCTTTCGAGCCAGCCTACGCTGACTTGCTCTCAACCGTAGGTTCTTCGCTTCCTCCGTTTGAAGCACTTATCAAGCACCTGCGTTTCGTGCTGCGAAGCGTGATGGTCCGGGAGGTGAACTCGACAAGTCCGGGTTCATCGCCAATCAACTGGAGCACCAGTGAGTACTGGATATTGGTCGGCGGCGCAAAGCTCGACCGAGGATTCACGGTCGAGGGCCTAGTCGTAACTTACATGCCAAGGCCCCTCGCGACAGGCAACGCTGACAGCCTCCAACAGCGGGCTAGGTTCTATGGCTACAAGGAGAAGTACCTCGGCTACTGCAGGGTTTACCTTCAGCAGCAAGTGCGAGTTGCCTTTGAGCGCTATGTGGAGCACGAACTCGACATACACAAGAGCTTGAGTGAACAACGAGGCAAGGCCCTAAAAGAGTGGGCTCGTCAGTTCATTCTTGACAGCAGCATGAAGCCGACTCGTGCTGGAGTCATCGGAATTCCGCTCACCGCGTTCTTGGCGAAGGGCTGGATAGAGCCGGCCGGAGCACACATCGATTCTTCGTGCGTTGCGAGCAACCGGGAAGTCTTCGACAGCTTCTGTACTGAGCTTCGAACGAACTATTCGGTGGTGCCCGCGCAGGAGGCTTACCCAGACTTGTTCATAGATAGGCGAGTCGACTCAAAGCGAAATCTGCTAGTCGAAGCGGTTCCGCTGACCTCTGTTTTGTCTTTCCTTCGTGAGTTCCGCCTAGGGTTGCAGACAGAGGAAGTTGAGCGAATTGCGGCGGTCAAAGCTCTTGAGAAGCTAATGGAAGAGGGGCAAACGTGTGCGGACGTCTTCCTCATTTCCGAACTTGAGCCAAATACGCGCAGAAAGAGAAAAGATAAGAACCTAATCAATCAGGTGGCCCAAGGCAAGTCACCAGCGGGAACGAACGACCGCGAGAAACTGACTTACGGAGGAGACAGGAGTTTCATTGCACCGGAAAGGGTCTCGTTGCATCTTCGGAAGTTCCACCTCCGTGATGCGCACACCGGTGGAATAGTAGACATGGATGTTCCTTGGTACGGCGTGCATATACCCGAAGGCTTGGAGAAAAACTACCTAGTGCAATCGGAGCTTTCTTGAACAGTACCTCCCTCTGGTCTCAGTACCAAAACTTGCCGCCATCTGGCCCACATGCGGCCGCGACTGCCCTTCGTAGCGGGCCTGGCCATCCGCACTTTCTTTTGAAGGGCGCCAACGGGGAGCCTTTGCTTCTTCTGGCTTGCGAAGGAAGACGTTCGCCAAGAGCCGACATTCGCTTGAAGCATGTGCAGGTCGCCTTCGACAAGCAGTTTGAGGTGGTCAACGACCTGACTGGGCTGGCAGAGGTAGGTACCTACTGCAAGTTTGCCTGCATGACCGATAGCCCTCACTTGCATCGGTACTTTGTCGAGTTGATGGCCGCAACCGCCAATTCGCATGCTCAGATGCTTGGCCAAGCAGAGGCTGATGCCGTGGTTGAGGCTCTGCTTGAACTGTTCAGGAAGATGGCTGCTCCTGCCGAGAAGTCTGTTGTCGGGCTGTGGGGCGAGCTACTGTTGATTCATCTGGCCGAAGACCCCAATAGCTTTGTCGATGCTTGGCACAGTCGTGCTACGGATGCTTTTGACTTCGAGTTCGAGACGCAGCGCATCGAAGTGAAATCAACAGAGCGCGCACTTCGCCAACACGAGTTTTCTCTGAAACAAGTACGCCCTGGCAGAGATGGAGACCTCATTGCTTCGGTGACGCTTTCGCGGTCCTCCAACGGCAAGACAGTTCTCGACCTTGCGAGACTCATTTCCGCGCGCCTCGATGAACGCCGTCAGACAAAGTTTTGGGGCCTTCTAGTCCAGACACTTGGCGAGGACGCTGAGTCTGCCGATGAGCATCTGTTCGAACTGGCGGGTGCCACAGACTCGCTTGTTTTCATCCCCAGTGCAGTCATTCCTGCGCCTGCGATTGATGGGGAGTCGGTCGCTGTGATTTCGGATGTTCGGTACAAAGCCGACATTACCGGCCTCGCAAAAGAGTACCAAAACCGTCCTCGACATGCCCTTCGAAGGTCTGCGAAGCTCCCAGCCTCGTAAGAGGCTACTCCAGAGGCGTCGCTAGACCCAACCATGGATATGTTTGAGTTCATGGTTGAGGTGCGCGGTGAGCCTGCTGAGGTTGAGGCAGTCCGCCAGCATATCTACGACCTCGCCTTGAACGATGTTTGGTGGGTCGTTGACGAGGACGAACGGGCTGCTTGCGTTCAGAAGGCCTCAGGAGATGCACCCTCTCTCCAAGCGGCCTTCTCCCCTCATTTCGTGGCCGGAATAAACGACGCGGTCATCAAGACCGTGATTACAAGGTTGGCTGCTTCAAGGTCGGAAAGGGCAGCTGTTGCGCGCTGCTCTATTTGGCGGTCAGGCCGCCCATTGTTGGAGTCGGAGGCATCTGCAACGTGCTTGGAAGTTCTTCGCGAGGCGACCTTTACGGTAGACCCCAGACAGAGGACCGCTCCAGTTATCCAGCGAAGCCTTGCCCCGCGCCCGGGAAGCAAGGAACTGATGACCGAACCAGCTTCGACTCACTCTCTCAAGTCGGCGCAGGGCTCTCTCCAGGTGTCCGCTGCCCTGGTACTTGAAGACGCTGGCCATAAAAATCCGCCAACTCGTACGGTTGCTTCGCTGTTGGTGTCCCGAAATCAATCTCGACGTGCCGCCCGGCGTGGGTTTGCCGCCTCGTTCGCAAAGCCGCCGGTAGGACCTTGAACGCCTACACATCTTGAACGGCGCAATGGATGCCCGTACAGTCTTCGTCATCGAACACCTATTCGACGGCGAAGCACATGCACTCCACCCCTGACGCCAAGCACCTGGCTGCTCTGCAGCGGCACTGGAAGCTCCACCGCAGCTTCCCGTCCATGGCCAAGCTGGCCACGACCATGGGCCTGTCCTCCACGAGCTCCGTGTTCGCGGCGCTCGGCCGGCTGACAGAGGCGGGGTACCTGGAGCGCGCTGACGGGCGCGTGGCGCCCACCAAGAAGTTCTTCGCTCGGCCCATCCTGGGCTCGGTGCGCGCGGGCCTGCCGCAGCCAGCTGGCCAGGAGGAAGACCAGTTCGAGGTGCTCAGCATCGACGACTACCTGCTGAGCCACCCGGGGCGCTCGAGCCTTGTGCGCGTCAAAGGCGACTCCATGAAGGACGCCGGCATGCTCGATGGCGACATTGCCATCGTCGAACACAACTCGCCCTACGGCCCGGGTGATGTCGTGGTCGCCGTCGTCGACGGTGGCCTCACCGTGAAGTACCTGCGCCGTGACCCCGACGGCACCTGGTTCCTTGAAGCCGCGAACCCCGAGTTCGAACCCATCCGCCCGAGCGGCGGCCTCGAAATCCTCGGTGTGGTGGTCGGCTCTTTCCGTCGACGGAGGTGACCCACTGAACGCCTCCAGCCAAGCGGCCTAAGCCGCATCCACTGCCCAACGCCCACGGCGCCCGAGCTGCTCGCAGCAGGTGCCCGGGCCCCTCTTTGTCTCAACGCATTGCAGCCCGGACGCGCCGGGCGCAAGGGAGAGCCTTGCATGAACGAAACCAACCCCTCGATTTGGGCTGTGCGCCCAGTCGCCAAGGAGCACACCACGGAGCTGACCGCGTGGCGCGCGTTTGTCATCACAGGCCCGGGCTCCGAGCACAGGACCTTGCATCTGACCGGCTACGTCCAACAGCTGGGCGAGGGCCGCGTCTCATCGCCGGTCTCGGACTTTGACCCGGTGGCCAGAACGGCTCGGTCCAGCAGCGGACGCACCTACCTGCTCGTCGGCCCCACTGGGCACCATCCGGATGCGGAGTACGTCTGGAGCCACTGGTTGCGCCTCAACGGCACGGGCGAAGCAGACGTCAAAGAGGTCTCCAGCGACCTGCAGCGTCAGACTCAGGAGGCAGCTCAATGAACATCTTTCCTGAACGCTGCATCGTCACGCTGAGCGATACCCCTGACGAGCCCGGCAAGGTTGCGGGCGTCCTGGGTCTGGACGTCACTGGTGTGACCGCCGAATGCACGCTGGTCGCACGCACCTACAGCGACACACCTCGGGCCATGGTTCTGCCGAGCCACCCGGTCTGCGTGGAGCCCATCTCGGCGCTGGTCGTGCGTCTACTGGCGCTGTCCAAAGGGGAGGCGCACCAAGCCGTGCCGCGCGGGTTCGCTCGGTACGCCAGCCTCAGCATCTATCGCGGGCCGAACATCGACGAGTCGCGCCTGGTCGAGCACCTGGTCGTGCGCAGCTCCCCGGTGAGCACCGGGCTGGTGTCGCTGCAGGTGGAGTTCGCGGACGAGCTCGAGGAGCGCACCACCAGGATTCTGGCGACGTCATGCCGCTCGTCCTGGGCACTGCTCGAACGTGCTGTGGCGTGCCTTTGGTGGTCCGGCGGCCAGGCACCAGTCCTTCGCCCGCTGAGCGAAGTGCCGGTTCGAAACGACACCGGCGTTAGCCACGTGCGTGAGCTCGACATCCCGGTGTACGCGCGCAAGCGGCTGCTGCGACACCTGGGCGGTTTTCGAGGCCCAAGTCCCGATGCCTTCTTCGCTGATGACTGGCTCAAGTTCCTCGGACGGTTGAGCAGCGAACAGGCCTCCCGTGCAGCTGGCGACTGAGTGGCGCGGAGCCCATATCCACGCTCGTCCACACGCGTGTTGCGTTCTTTTAGTAAACGCAGCGCGATTTTTAGGAAGAAGCGGTTTGTTGAAATCTAGGTCTGCAAGTCCCTGAAACCCCTGTTCTTTTGTCCCATGCAAGTCCGTGTCCGTCCCCTCCGCAAGGAAGGCGTCCTCCTCAACAGCGATGACCTCAAAACGCGCCCGCCCCACATCGGCCGGCTGCGAGTGGCCGAGGAGCGCGACCCGCAGCTCGAGCGTCCGGTCACGCGAGCCAAGCTGCTCGACATGAGCTCGGGCTTGGAGACTGACGTGCTGCCGCAGCTCAACGACGCACGGCTCGTGTACGTCAAAGATGGCCAGTGGCGCCTGGTCGGCACCGAGCGCATCAGGGACGCCGAGTACGCCCAGACCTGGGCACTGGAGCAGATGCCATGCTGAAGCTGAGCATTCACGCGGGCCTGCTGCCGGACCGCCGCCCCGAGAACATCATGGCCACCGTCGACATCGCCTACGCAAAGAAGGAGGCTCTGGCCGACTACCTGATTGCCGCGACCGTGCGCGACAAGGGCGAGCAGAAGCCACAGACGCTGGAGAACTACCCGCGCTGGTCCGGCAGCCTCTGGGACCTGGCGGCCCGTGCCATCGCCCGCAGCCTCTATGGCGACAGCAAGATTCCTCCGTCCGACAAGCCCGACAAGCGCTGCGCCTACGCCACCAAGCTCTGTGCCGTCATCGAGCGATACACCGTCGACGAGCGCTCTCAGCTGCTGGCGCAAGCCGAGCTTTGGCAACAAGGCCCGGAGCGGACCTCGTACGCCATCAAGCTGAGCGAGGACATCCTGGGTGAGCGCGAAGCCCAGTTCCAGTACGGCACCAAGCGCATGGAGACGATGGACCTGATGATGCGCGCGCTGTCCTGGGCTCTCTTCAAGCAGGACACGCCCGGCCCGCGCCCGAAGCTGATTCTTCCGACCTCGGTCATGGTGGGCAATGAGGACCGCTTCGATGTTGCATCGTTGCAAGAACCTGCACGTACTGGATTCGCGCGGCACATGGCGGCTACGCGTCCGACAGCCAAGCCGGTGGAGTGGGCCTCCACCAAGGACTACGTCCAGTTCCTGATGGAGGGTTGAGCATGGTGGCCGCTGCACTTTCACCATCAGGCTCCGCACCAGGCGGGTCATCCAGGTCGGGCACGAACTTCCCGCTGCGCAAGACCACCGGTACGGCTGGCTTCCACCTGTCCAAGGATGCGGTGGACTTGGGCTTCGACGACCTCAACAAGCTGACCGAGCGCCAGGCCATTCTGATGTTGGCCGATGCGCGCTGGGGCTCGACCACCTACATGCCATGCCCTCACTGCGGCACCCTCGATACCCACTACTGGTTCGGCAAAGAGCGGCGCTGGAAGTGCAAGTGCTGCGACAAGCGCTTCTCGGTCACTTCCGGCTCGGTGTTTGCCGACCACAAGCTGTCGCTCACCAAAATCATCAAGATTGTCTTCACGTGGGTCAATGGCTCGAGCGGCAAGCCGGCGCTGCAGCTGCGGCGCGACTGGAACGTGGCGTACGGAACCGCCTTCACCCTGGCACACAAGCTTCGGGAAGGGCTGATGCGCGGCTTCAACGTGGGCGTGCTGGCAGGCGTGGTGGAGATGGACGGCGCCGACATGAACGGCCGGCGCTACCGGGAGAAGCGAAACAAGCCCCAGGGCGGCGGGAACGCCCCCAAGCCGACGATTCCGGCGCACCTGCTCAAGCCCGAGGTGGACCCAGAGACCGGTGAAATCCTCGTGATGGGCCCGCCCAAGCCCCACAAGCACGACAAGAAGCACCGCATGCCCCCGGACCGGCGCATCCTGCACGTGATTCGCCTGCGCGGACTGAACAAAGGCAAGGGTGCGTCGAACACTCGGGTTGCCGTGGCGCTGGCTGAGTCAACGTACACCGTGACGGCCGTGGCGACGAGGTTCGCTTCTGCAGAGTCGGCCGTGATGTCGGACGAGGACCCGTCGTACGCGAAGTTCTCGCTGCTCTTCGCGGAGCACAAGACCATCAACCACAGCAAGGCCTACAGCGCGCCCGGTGGCGTAAGCAACAACCAGGCGGAGAGCTTCAACTGGCGGATGCGACGGCTACTTGAGGGAATCTACCTGAGCCCCTCGAACAAGTACTTGATTGATTACGCCGTGGAGGCGGCGTGGAGGGAGGACGTTCGCCGGCTGTCAACGGGCAAGAAGCTCAGGCATGTGCTGGGCGTCGCTTTGCGGGTGGGCTTGTCGCTGTGGTGGCGCGGGTACCACCAGGGCAAGCATCGACTTGAAGAGCTGCTGGTCGAGGGGCCGAAGCCGGCCAAGGGGCGTGGGAAGAAAAAGGGGTGGCAGGAGAGGCCGCCCAGGTAGGTGCCGGTTGAGAGTAAAACTATGCAAGCAGCCGATACGCCTACCGGGTTCCGAGCGGAATCATCGATAAAGCGGCAACTATGAACACAGCAATGAGGGTGACCACGGTTGATATGACTTCAATCGTCAACAAGACCCGATATCTCCGGGTCCCCTTTGTTGCTTGTTTGCGTTTTCCTGCTGCATGGTTTGCTATCCAGCTGACAACTACTGCGGGAACAAATCCGCCAAAGATGAGGAGATAGCCAAGTGCTTCTTTTGTATCTGGAGACATTGCTGCTTACTCGTGGACTGCGAAGACCCTGTGTAGAAACAGCTTCGTTTCCACGGTTGCTTGGAGGCGGCCGACATACCTCAAGAAGTAGTCGGCTGTAGGTTGCATGACGTTAGGAGCACGCGCCAAGCGCCACCTCTCCCAAACCCGCAGCCCAGTCGTACTGCGCTCCGAACTGCGCAAGCTCGGCTACAGCTCCTCGAGTCTCTCTGCCGCCCTGCGTACGCTCATCGACCAGGGCGTGCTCGTGCGCATCGGGACAGGCATCTATGCGAAGGCCAAACCCAGTGTCCTGTCTGGAAGGCCCATCCCTGTTGAGCCGCTCGAGGTCTTGGCGCCAATCGCGCTGCGCAAGCTTGGTGTGAAGGTGCAACCAGCGCGACGGTACCGCGACTACAACGCTGGACGGACGACCCAGGTGCCAGTCGGAGTGGTGGTCAACGTGGGGAGGCAGCGCGTCACTCGAAAGATTGGGTTCAACGGGAAGTTTGTTGAATACGAGCGAGATTGACGTCAGCGTGGGTTTGGAGGAGGGTTCTTCACGACCCCGGCCTGAGCTGGTCTGGTCGGTCGCGATTCGCCGGTTAAACAGAACTGCCGCTGTTGCCTACACCCAGCATGGCACGACTACTACGAATTCTGTTTATCTCTGCGTCAGTTATCGGTCTCCTTGCACTTTGCATAGGGTTCATCGGTACCACCCTTGCCGAAAAAGATGCAACCGAAAAAAGAGAGAAGAGAGCCAGAGAGGTGGAGACCATTCGGGCGCAAGCTCGAACCCAAGCAGTGTGTTTGGTGGATGCTCTTTCAGATAAGGGTCTTCGAATTCTCGTCATCAACAAAAGCCGCTTACCAGCCCTCGTTTGGGCCGAAAAAGAGCAAGACAAGGCAAGCAAGGGGTACCCTCATTGTGATGTTGTGCCGAACAGTTTTTCAGAGACCCAGTGCTATCGCACGACACCAAATAGGGATGACGCCTACCAAATTGAGCATTTGACATCGCTGCCGATGTTCCCTGGTCTCTCCGAGGCGAGAGACAAATGTGGCTCCCTGTACGGCCCGCTTTACGAGAACTGGGTCGAAACCGCATACTGGGATTACGTGAAGGAGCAGCCCAGGTACGCGGAAATGCTTCGCAAGCTTGAGGAAGAGCAAGCTGCTTTGACCTCAGAAATGAGGCGTCAGTTGGCGGAAGACGCTCGGAAACGGGCGGCAGAGTGGGAACGCGCGAAAGAGCCATACCTCCGCTGAACACCACTGCACGAATTAGCGCGGTACCTGCCGAGCCACGAGATGGGCTGTTTGAACCACTAGCATCAGACCTCCGGTTCGCAGCGCGTCCACCACGGTCGTCTCCCCTAACGCCCCATGCCGGCGATGCCAGAACACGAGCGCCGTAGCCGCGTCTACGCCGGCCCAAGTCAGAGCCCGGTTCACCTCAACAACAGCTTCCTTGGAAACCTCGAGAAGGACTGCAGGCATCCACATCTGACCTTGCACCTCGAGCTCGAACAGCTCACCCTTGGCGACCATCTGAGCCAGCTCCTCGACTGAGACACCCCATCGGTCAGCGAACTGCTCTCGGCTGACTAGAACGCCGTCTTGTACCCACGCCTCACGCGCGGCGCGTCCTCGGGAGATTGCTCCGGCCAACCCGCGCTCCTCCTTGTCCTTGCGCGTCATTTGGACGTCCGGGTAGAGGGCGCAATCACCGAAGGGTCCAAGCCGGGGTCGAACTGGCGAATGGTTTGCTCCAAGGCCTGAATCTCAGCCTCCAGCTGCTGCATCCGCTGCCTCTCGGTGGGTCCCCGCCGCTTCCGGTTGGCAAGGCGCTGATGCTCACCGGTGGTTTTCGCCAGCCTTTCCGCGAGAAATGTCAGCGTCGATTGGCGGCGGTAGCGGGTCATCGTCAGGGCCATCAGACGTTCCCCTTGTCGCTCTGGCTCTCGAGCTCCGCAAGGTTGGCCTTAGTAGCCAAATGCTCGAGCTCACCGAGCGAGACGTTTTTCTTGCGGACCAACCGCCAGACTCCTGCGCCATTTGCATCCGAGCCAATGCTCTCCAAGCGCTCGGCCTTTCCCTGCTCAGCCAGGTGGTGGAGACGGCGGCGAACCGAGTGCCTGCAATCAGTCCGCTCCGCTGTGTTGGTGAACTCGATGCCGCAGGATGCAGCCACCCAATCGACCAGGGAATGGATGTCGGCACCCTTGGGCCAGGCGCTCTGCAAGCGGACTAGGATGAGCTTGGTCAAGTGGCCTCTGGGCCCGAACCGGTTGTGCGCGTTGACAACTGTTGGCGCGGCTATGCCGGCCGGAACGGGGAGAGGTGCTGCCACCAACTCCAGCGCCGCCAGAGTCTTGCGGAGTTCGGCTTCTCGCTTGGCCAGGCGCGCCTGTTTAGCCACGACACGGGCGAGCTCACCACGGAGCGCGGCAGCTTCGTTCAGGAGCCACTTGGCCTGCGGGGAGGTGTGCCGTCTTTGACGTGCGGATAGGGGGTGATTTGATTCGCTCATGGATGTCCTCGAGGACCATATCCAAGTCAAGCGAATCAGGCTGCCTACGAATTAAGCAAAACGGCCCCGGGATAGCTGGTTAGTGAATACTCAGGGCCATCAGCTGATTAACACCCTTGCCGTGGCGCGTCAGTCCTGCGTCGCGCGGCGGCGCACCGCGTCGATGTAGGCCTGCCCGTCGGGCGGGCGGCCCGCGCGCTGGCTTTCCCAGAGCATGCGGCCCAGGCATTCCATCACCTCGTGCTGCGCCGCGTGCAGGTCGCCGCGGCGCGCGGTGAGCAACTCCACGGCCTGGCGGATGCCGGGCGGCTGGTCGATGCTGCACTGCTCGCTGATGGACAGGTGCATGGACAGGTGCAGGAACGGGTTTTCGCGCGCGGCGTCGGGCTGGCTCAGGCGCGCCACCGCGGCCTCCGCATCGGCGAGTTCGGCGTGGTACTCGGGGTGCTCGGCGATCCACTGCGCGGCGAGCGCTTCGAGCGCGTCCAGCGGCTGGCCGTCGCGCTGCTTGGTGAAGGCGCCGCAGAAGAAGCGGCGCACATCGGCTTGGGAGGGGTTGAACATGGTGCGATTGTCCCGCGGGCTCAAAGACGCCACGGCGGCAGTTGCCAATCGCGCCACAGCGCCAGGCCACGCAGGCCTGCGGTGAGGCCCACGCAGGCCACCAGCGCCACCCAGCCCGGGGCCTGCAGGGCCGTCAGGCCCACGTAGGCCCAGCCGCCCGCGAAGGCGCACACGGCATAGGGACGGTGGTCGTGGAAGGCGCTGGGGATCTGGTTGCACACCACGTCGCGCAGCACACCGCCGGCCACGCCGGTGACGATGCCCATGAGCACGGCCACCAGGGCGGGCATGTCGAGCAGCAGCGCCTGGTGAGCGCCGGTGGCGGTGAACAGGCCCAGGCCGAGCGCGTCGGGCCACTGCATGGCGCGTTCGGTGACCTCGAAATGCCGCGTGCGCAGGAACAGCATGGCGAGCACGCTCAGGGCCAGCACGCCCCACAGCAGCTCCACGTGGCGCACCCAGAAGAACGGGCGCTGGTCGAGCAGCAGGTCGCGCAGCGTGCCGCCGCCGAAGGCCGCGAGGAACGCCACCACCACCACGCCCACGGCGTCGAGCCGCTTGCGCGCGCCTTCGAGGATGCCCGAGAGCGCGAACGCCGTGGTGGCGGCGAGCTCCACCAGCAGCCTCAGGGTTTCACCCCACAATGTCGCGTTTTGCATCGCCGGATTGTCCCCTGTGTCCTCGCTGCCCATCATCACCGACCCCCACTTCTACGCCGTCGCCGTGCCCGCCGTGATCCTGCTGGGCATCAGCAAGAGCGGCTTCGGGGCCGGCTTCGGTTCGCTCGCGGTGCCGCTCATGGCGCTGGCCGTCACGGTGCCGCAGGCCGCGGCCATCCTCATGCCCGTGCTGCTGGTGATGGACCTGCTGGGCATGGCGGCCTTTCGCCAGCACGTCGATCGCGCGCTGCTGAAGTTCCTGCTGCCTTTCGGCCTGCTGGGCGTGGTCGTGGGCACATTGATGTTCAAGTGGCTCTCGCCCGCGGTGGTGGCGGGCATCGTGGGCGTGCTCACGCTGCTGTTCCTGGCCCAGCGCCTGGTGTTCCCGCCGCGGCCCGACAGCCCGCCGCCGCCGCGCTGGCTGGGCGCCATCCTCACCGCGGCCTCGGGCTTCACGAGCTTCATCGCGCACGCGGGCGGGCCGCCGATCAATGCCTACGTGGTGCCGCTGCGCCTGTCGCCGGTGCTGTTCACCGGCACCATGGCCTTCTTCTTTTTCTTCGTGAACCTGGCCAAGTGGATTCCCTATGCCTGGCTGGGCCTGATCGACCTCAACAACATGAGCACCTCGCTGGTGCTGCTGCCGCTGGCGCCCGTCGGCGTATGGATCGGCGTGCGCATCGCGCACCGCATCCAGCCGGTGCTGTTCTACCGCCTGATCCACATCGGCATGTTCCTCACGGGCTGCAAGCTGGTCTGGGACGCCTGGGCCTGAATCAGTAAGATTGCGCGCAACCGAACCGAGGAGAAGACATGCCGATCGTGGTGGTTGCGAATCCGAAGGGGGGCGTGGGCAAGTCCACGCTGTCGACGAACGTGGCGGGCTACTTCGCGCGCCAGGGCCACCACGTGGTGCTCGGCGACATCGACCGCCAGCAGTCCGCCGGGCTCTGGCTGCAGCTGCGCCCGGCCGCTGCCCGCACCGTCCATCCCTGGGAGATCTCCAACGACCTGATCGTGCGCCCGCCCAAGGAGGCCACGCACGCGGTGCTCGACACGCCCGCGGGCCTGCACGGCTGGCGCTTCAAGGACGTGCTCAAGCTCGCGGACAAGGTCATCGTGCCGCTGCAGCCCAGCATCTTCGATATCTACGCCACGCGCGCCTTTCTCGACGAGCTCGCCGAAACGCGGCGTGCGAGCAAGCTCGACGTGGGCATCGTGGGCATGCGCGTGGACCCGCGCACCATCGCGGCCGACAAGCTCGCCGAGTTCGTGGGCGGCCTGGGCCTGCCGGTGCTGGGCCACCTGCGCGACACGCAGAACTACATCCACCTGGCCGCGCGCGGACTCTCGCTCTTCGACGTCGCCCCGGGCCGCGTCGAGAAGGACCTGCAGCAGTGGCAGGGCATCTGCGACTGGCTCGATCGCTGAGCCCGTCCGCTGTCGCCGCGCCGACAGCGCCCCGCGCAGGCCCGGCCTAGAGTGGCCGCATGCGCACCTTCCATACCCTTGCCGAACTCGACGCCTGCGTGGGCCAGGCCGTCGCCACCAGCGACTGGATCGAGATCACCCAGGAGCAGGTCAACCGCTTCGCCGACGCCACGGGCGACCACCAGTGGATCCACGTCGACGTCGAGCGCGCGAAGGCCGGGCCGTTCGGTGCGCCGATCGCACACGGCTTCTTCACGCTCTCGCTGCTGCCGCGCTTTCTCGAGTCGGCGATCGCGGTCGAGCAGACCCGCATGGGCGTGAACTACGGGCTCAACCGGGTGCGCTTCACCGCGCCCGTGCCCGTGGGCAGCCGCCTGCGCGCGCAACTCACGCTGCAGGCGATCGAGCCCATCGAACACGGCGGGCGCCAGATGACCTGGGCGGTGGTGGTGGAGCGCGAGGGCAGCGACAAGCCGGTCTGCCTGATCGAATCGCTGGTGCGCCAGTACCCCTAGCGGGCGCGGCGCGGCGCACCGGGTTCAGCCGATGCGCGCGAGCTGCTTGGGGTCGAGCCAGCCGTCGAAAGTCTTCACCAGCGCGTCGATGCGCTGCGCCGCGGTGCGCTGGTCGTGGCGCTGCGCGATGAGCTGGAAGGCGTCGTTTCGCAGCAGCCAGAGTTCCTGTGGCGTGCGCGCGCGCTCGATCTGGCGGCGCAGGCGCAGCGCCGCCACGCCCGAGCAGTCTTCGATGGTGTGCAGCAACTGCGCGCGGATCGCCATCACGTCCTTCAGGTGCGCGGCCTTTGGCCGGGCACGTGGCCCCAGGGCCAGATGCAGGCAGCGCGCGAGCAGGGCCACGGCCCACCCACCCGGGGGGGACGCACGGCCGGCGGCGTGATGCGGTTGGCGGTCCATGCGCTTATGGTGGCCCACATCCAACAGTTGGGGGGTGACACAGCGGCGATTCGTGTGATGTGGTTCACGCGGGGCCGGAATCGGCGAAGCCGTGTTGCCGCCAGGCCTCGAACACCACCACGGCCACGGCGTTGGACAGGTTCAGGCTGCGCTGGCCCGCGCGCATGGGCAGGCGCAGCCGCTGCGCGGGGGGCAGGCTGTCGCGCAGTGCGGGGGGCAGGCCGCTCGACTCCGAGCCGAACAGCAGCCAGTCGCCGGCCTCGAAGGCCGTGCCATGCACGCTGCCGCTGCCGCGTGTGGTGAGCGCAAACATCCGCTCGGGCCGCGGTCGTTCGGCGGCGAGGAAAGCGGCCCAGTCGGCGTGGCGCCGCACCTCGGCGTACTCGTGGTAGTCGAGCCCGGCGCGGCGCATGAGCTTGTCTTCCATCGAGAAGCCCAGGGGCTCGATCAGGTGCAGCTGGCAGCCGGTGTTGGCGCACAGCCGGATGACGTTGCCGGTGTTGGGCGGGATTTCGGGGTGCACCAGCACGACGTTGAACATGGGGCCGGGATCATAGCCAGCGCTCAGGGCGCGGCGTCGCCCGGGGCGGGCGTGCGCGCGAACACCAGGGCGTCGACGCGGGCCACGCCCGCGGCGCGCAAGGCCTGGGCGGCGGCCTGCAGCGTGGCCCCGGTGGTGACCACGTCGTCGACCAGCAGCACCCGCGCGCCGGCCAGCGCCGACAGGCGCGGCGGCGGCACCGCGAAGGCGCCGTGCAGGTTGTGCAGCCGCTCGGTGCGCGCGAGCCGGTGCTGGGCCGCGCCGTCGCGCAGGCGCACCAGGGCGTCGGCGCAGACCGGGCGCGGGTGGCGCTGGCGCAGCGCCTTCACGAGCTCCCAGGGCGGGTGGTGGCCGCGCTCGGCCAGCCGCGCGGGCGTGAGGGGCACGGGGGCGATCCAGTCGGCGGCGTCCAGGGCCGCGACCACCCCGGGCGTTGCGAGCAGGCGTTCGGCGAAGGGCCCGGCCCAGCCGGCCTCGCCGCGGAACTTGAAGCGCGCGACCAGGCCGTCCCAGGGGAAGCGGTAGTCGACCGCCACAAAGCGGGCGGCGGGGCCGGCTTCGGGGTCTGGGCGGGCCCGGCAGGGGGCACACAAGCCGCCGGCGTGGGGCGCGGCGCAGCGCGGGCAGCGCTCGGCGGCGGGGGCGAAACGCGCCAGGCAGGCCGGGCACAGCGGGCGCGATGGCCACAGGCCGCACACCTGGCAGGCGCTCGGCCACACCGGGGCGCTGGCCACGAGGTGGCGCAGGGCGTTGGTGGCGCGCGCGGCGAGGGGCATGGCCGGTCAATATACTGAGCGCCCCCTGCCGATACCGGCACCGGTCTGCGCCGGTGCAGCGCCTTGAACCCCATGTCCCCCGAATCCGCCGATCGCGTGCCCGGCCTCGATCCGCGCGCGGCCGCGCGCTGGCAGCGCCTGCCGCGCACCGAAAGCCCCTGGTTGCACGAAGAGGTGGCCTCGCGCATGGTCGAACGGCTGCAGGTGTTCCGCGATGCCCCGACCAGCTGGCTGCACTGGGAGCCACTGCTGGGCGGGCTGCAGGGGCATGCCCGCGTGCGCGCGGCCCTGCCCGACGCGGCCTGCCAGGTCTGGTCGCACGACCTGGCGCAGGCGCAGGCGCTCACGCGCGAAGCGGCCGCGCGGTCGTGGAACCCGTTGCGCCGCGCGCGTGACCGCGTGCCCGACGCGGCCGACCCGCGCCAGCCCGTGCAACTGCTCTGGGCCAACATGGGCCTGCACGCCGAGAGCGCCCCGCAGGCCCTGCTGGCGCGCTGGCACGCGCACCTGGCCACCGGCGGCTTCCTGCTCATGTCCTGCCTGGGGCCCGACTCGTTGGCCGAGCTGCGCGCCGTGTACGCGCGCCTGGGCTGGCCGACCCCGACCCACGCGTTCACCGACATGCACGACTGGGGCGACATGCTGGTGCAGGCGGGCTTCGCCGAGCCGGTGATGGACATGGAGCGCCTCACGCTGACCTACGGCAGCGCACAGGCCCTGCTCGACGACCTGCGCGGCATGGGCCGCAACCTGTCGAGCGCGCGCTTCGCGGCGCTGCGCGGGCGCGGCTGGCGCGCGGCCCTGATGGACGCCATCGAGCGCCACGGCGCGCGCGACGCCGACGGCCGCCTGCGGCTGGGCCTCGAAATCGTCTACGGCCACGCGGTGAAGGCCGAGCCGCGCGCGCGCACCGGCCAGACCGCGGTCCCGCTCGACGATGTGCGCCGGCAATTGCGGCGCGGCCGGGGCTGAAGCGGGCGTTGGCCACCCGAGAACCCGAGTAGGGCACCGGCATGCAGGGCAACCCGCCCCCGGCTGCCGGCTACAATCCCGCGGTTTTGAGTTGAAGGGCATTTTCCCTGCGCGGGTGCGCGGCTTTCGGGCCGGGTGCCAACCGATCCGTGGTGTGGGTGTGAGTCCGTCCAGCAGCGCGTACCGCTTTGCAACCCTGTCCGATGCGGGCATGGAGTGGCGGCTGCGTCGCAACTGCTCGGTGACACCGGCCCAGCTCGGCCTCCTGTACGTCTCCCTCTGTGTCGTCTCACTGGGTGTGGCCGGGTTCTTCTGGGCCCATGGCGCGACGCTGGTGCTGCCGTTCGCGGTGCTGGAGATCCTGGCGGTGGGCATCGCGTTCCTGGTGTACGCGCGCCACGCCGCCGACGGCGAGCGCGTGCGCCTCATGGGCCGCGCGCTGCTGGTCGAGCAGGAGGTCGCCGGGCGGCTGGTTTGCCGCGAATTCGCACGCGAATGGGTGCGGGTGGCGCCGCAGGAAAAGTCCCCGAACCTCATCGAGGTCAGGGGCGGTGGGGAGTCGGTGCACATCGGGCGCTACCTGCGGCCCGACCTGCGACCGGCCTTGGCCCGGGAGATTTCACAGGCATTGCGCGGCGGCTGAGGCCGTGGCGCAGGGCCGATGGGTTTGGTGTAATCGGGGTCGATATCAATCGACGCTTATATTTGAGGCGCAACAAGTGAGTAAGACGACGAAGACGCTGCAAAGCCTGCGCCACCGCTTCAAGGCGGTGCGCAACGCGATGGGCCTGACGCTGCTGAGCGCCGGGGTGTGGACCTCGGTGGCCGCTCAGAAGGTCAACGATCTGCCGGGTGGCCCGGCGGTCAACCAGCTGAACTTCGCGCCGCCCGTGACCAAGATCGCCGAAGAACAGCACTGGCTGCACTGGTTCATGATGGGCATCTGCGCCGTCATCTTCGTGCTGGTGTTCGGCGTGATGTTCTATTCCATCCTCAAGCACCGCAAATCGGTGGGCCACAAGTCGCAGGAGCTGGCCGAGCCGATCTGGGTGGAGCTGGGCTGGACCATCGTGCCGCTGCTGATCGTGATCGGCATGGCGCTGCCCGCCACCAAGGTGCTCGTGGCCCAGAAGGACACCACCAACGCCGACCTGACCATCAAGGCCGTCGGCATGCAGTGGAAGTGGGGCTACGAATACATCAAGGGCGAGGGCGAAGGCATCGGCTTCCTGTCCACGCTGGACACCTCGCACCGCGTCATGTCCAACAGCGGCAAGCCCCAGGCCACCGACGACTACCTGCTCAAGGTCGACAACCCGCTCGTGGTGCCGGTCGGCAAGAAGATCCGCATCATCACCACCGCCAACGACGTGATCCACGCCTGGATGGTGCCGGCCTTCGGCGTCAAGCAGGACGCGATCCCGGGCTTCGTGCGCGACACCTGGTTCCGCGCCGAGAAAACCGGCGACTTCTACGGCCAGTGCGCCGAGCTGTGCGGCAAGGAACACGCCTACATGCCGATCCACGTGAAGGTGGTGTCGGCCGAGGAATACAAGGCCTGGGTGGCCGACAAGTACAAGGTCATGGCCGCTGCCGCCGACGATCCGAACAAGGTCTGGACCCTGGCCGACCTGATCAAGCGCGGCGAAGGCGTGTACGCCGCCAACTGCGCCGCCTGCCACCAGGCCAACGGCAAGGGCGCCGGCCCGATCAAGCCGCTCGACGGCTCGGCCATCGTGGTCGACGCCGACAAGTCCAAGATGATCAACGTGCTGCTCAACGGCCAGAACAACGGCGCCATGCCGGCCTGGAAGCAGCTGTCCGACACCGACCTCGCGGCGGTCATGACCTACGCGAAGAACAGCTGGAGCAACCAGACCCAGCGCCTTGTGCAGCCCGCCGAAGTGCTGGCCGCGCGCAAGTGATCCGCGTGCATCGAGATTGAGAACCTGAGGAAACGACGATGAGTGCAGTGCTCGACCACCACGACGCCCACGATCACGACCACCACCACGCGCCGACCGGCTGGCGCCGCTGGGTCTTCGCGACCAACCACAAGGACATCGGTACGCTGTACCTGCTGTTCTCGTTCACCATGCTCATGGTCGGCGGCGTGCTGGCCCTGGGCATCCGCGCCGAGCTGTTCCAGCCGGGTCTGCAGCTTGTGAACCCCGAGCTGTTCAACCAGCTCACCACCATGCACGGCCTGATCATGGTGTTCGGCGCCATCATGCCGGCCTTCGTGGGCTTCGCGAACTGGATGATCCCGCTGCAGATCGGCGCCTCCGACATGGCCTTCGCGCGGATGAACAACTTCAGCTTCTGGCTGATGATCCCCGCCGCCCTCATGCTCGTGGCCTCGTTCTTCATGCCCGGCGGCGCGCCCGCCGCGGGCTGGACGCTCTACGCGCCGCTCACGCTGCAGATGGGCCCCTCGATGGACGCCGGCATCTTCGCGATGCACATCCTCGGCGCCTCGTCCATCATGGGCTCGATCAACATCATCGTGACCATCCTGAACATGCGCGCGCCCGGCATGACGCTGATGAAGATGCCCATGTTCTGCTGGACCTGGCTCATCACCGCCTACCTGCTGATCGCCGTGATGCCCGTGCTGGCCGGCGCGATCACCATGACGCTGACCGACCGCCACTTCGGCACCAGCTTCTTCAACCCCGCCGGCGGCGGCGACCCGGTGATGTACCAGCACATCTTCTGGTTCTTCGGCCACCCCGAGGTCTACATCATGATCCTGCCGGCCTTCGGCATCGTGAGCCAGGTCGTGCCCGCCTTCGCGCGCAAGAAGCTGTTCGGCTACGCCTCCATGGTGTACGCCACCGGCTCCATCGCCATCCTGTCCTTCGTCGTGTGGGCGCACCACATGTTCACCACCGGCATGCCGGTGACCGGCCAGCTGTTCTTCATGTACAGCACCATGCTGATCGCCGTGCCCACGGGCGTGAAGATCTTCAACTGGATCGCGACCATGTGGAAGGGCTCGATGACCTTCGAGACCCCGATGATGTGGGCCGTGGGCTTCATCTTCGTGTTCACCATGGGCGGCTTCACCGGCCTGATCCTGTCGGTCGCCCCGATCGACATCCAGATGCAGGACACCTACTACGTGGTGGCGCACTTCCACTACGTGCTGGTGGCCGGCTCGCTGTTCGCCATGTTCTCGGGCATCTACTACTGGCTGCCCAAGTGGACCGGCGTGATGTACAGCGAAACGCGCGGCAAGATCCACTTCTGGTGGTCGATGATCTCGTTCAACATCACCTTCTTCCCGATGCACTTCCTGGGTCTGGCCGGCATGCCCCGCCGCTACGCCGACTACCCCATGCAGTTCGCCGACTTCAACATGATCGCGTCGATCGGCGCCTTCGGTTTCGGCTTCGCGCAGGTGTACTTCTTCCTGGCCGTGATCGTCCCCGCCATGCGCGGCAAGGGCGAGAAGGCCGTGCAGAAGCCCTGGGAAGGTGCCGAGGGCCTGGAATGGGAAGTGCCGTCGCCGGCCCCCCACCACACCTTCGAGAACCCGCCCAAGCTCGACGCCACCGCCACCAAGGTGATCGGCTGATCGCACGGCAGGCACACGCATGACGCCCGAACAGAAAAAGAACAACGTCCGCCTGGGCCTGATCCTGGCCACGGTCGCGCTGACCTTCTTCGCGGGCTTCGTGGCCAAGCTCGTCCTGCTGGGCGGTTGATCGAACGCCACACGCCATGGGTCTGCGCCAGGAAAACCTCAAGATCGTCGGCAAGCTTGCCGTGATCGCGCTGGGCATGTTCGCCTTCGGCTACGCACTCGTGCCCATCTACCGGCACATCTGCGAAGCCCTGGGCATCAACGTGCTCGCGGTGTCCGAAACGCGCGTGCCCGGGGCGGCGGCCAAGCTGCCGGCCAACACGCAGGTCGATCTCACGCGCACCATCACGGTCGAGTTCGACACCAACGTGCGTGGCCCCTGGCACTTCAAGCCGGCCGTGCGCTCGCTGCAGGTGCATCCGGGCGAGCTGGCCACGGTGATCTACGAGTTCCAGAACATCCAGAACCGGACCATGTCGGCCCAGGCCATTCCGAGCTACGCGCCCAAGCAGGCGGGCTCGCACTTCAACAAGCTCGAGTGCTTCTGCTTCTCGCAGTACACGCTCGCGCCCGGTGAGAAGAAGGAATGGCCGGTGGCCTTCGTGATCGACCCGCGCCTGCCCAAGGACGTGACCACCATCACGCTGTCGTACACCTTCTTCGAAGTGGGTGGCGGCGTGCCCCCCGCGCCCGAGTCCACGGTGCCGCCGCAGGCCAAGGCCGTGCAGGCCCCGGGGGCGGTGTGATGGCCATGGCAGCGCCCGAGCGTTCCGGTTCCCTCCTCGGCACGGTCAAGGCCGTGCTCTGGGGTTTTCTCGGCGTGCGCCAGCGCGCCGAGTACGAGAAAGACATCAAGCGCCTGAACCCCCTGCACCTCGTGGTGGTGGGCATGGTGATGGCGTTTGTGTTCGTCGGCGCGCTGATCGCGCTGGTGAACTGGGTGGCCGGTTGAGGGCGGCCCCCCGAGCGACCGATTTTTTGACATTGACCAAGCGATAGCAGCACAACAGGAGTGAGCAGCATGTCCGCAGCATCCCACGGCTCGACGCCCTACTATTTCGTCCCCGGACTGTCGCGCCATCCGGCCATGGCCGCTTTCGGCCTGTTCTTCGTGATCCTGGGCGCCGGCCAGTGGATCAACGGCCACGGCTGGGGCGCATGGTCGCTGGCCTTCGGCCTGGCCTTCTGGGCCTTCGTGCTGTTCCAGTGGTTCGGCGACGCGATCCGCGAGAGCGAAACCGGCCTGTACGGCCGCAAGATCGACCTCTCGTTCCGCTGGAGCATGAGCTGGTTCATCTTCTCCGAGGTGATGTTCTTCGGCGCCTTCTTCACCGCGCTGTGGTGGGCCCGTTCGCACTCGGTGCCCGCGCTCGGCAGCATCGAGAACGCGCTGATCTGGCCCAACTTCGCGTCGATCTGGCCCAGCGTGCAGGCCGGTGCCACCGCGTCGCCGGCCGGCATCGTCGAGCCCTTCCAGACCGTGGGCCCGTTCTGGCTGCCCACCATCAACACCGCGCTGCTGCTGACCTCGGGCGTCACGCTGACCATCGCCCACCACGCGCTCCAGGTGGGCAACCGTGGCAAGACCATCGCCTTCATGTGGATGACCGTGCTGCTGGGCATCGTCTTCCTGGGCGTGCAGGGCTACGAGTACGCGCACGCCTACGCCGACCTGAACCTCAAGCTCAACTCGGGCATCTTCGGTTCGACCTTCTTCATGCTCACCGGCTTCCACGGCTTCCACGTGTTCGTGGGCATGCTGATGCTGCTGTTCATCACGCTGCGCCTGCACAAGGGCCACTTCACCAAAGAGCGCCACTTCGGCTTCGAAGGTGCGGCCTGGTACTGGCACTTCGTGGACGTGGTCTGGCTCGGCCTGTACATCCTGGTCTACTGGATGTGATGCAAGGTCCGGGACGGTCCGCCCCAGCAAAAAAGCGCCGCGAGGCGCTTTTTTGTTTCGGAGCCACCGATGGGATCGGCGGCGGCGCTCAGCGCTGCAGCGGCAGGCCCGTCGGCTGGATCCAGCCCATGAAGTACGCCACCAGCACCACCAAGAACAGCAGCACCGAGAAGCCCACGCGGAAGGCCAGCGCCCTTGCCATGCGCCGCTGCCGCGGGGCTTCGCCTTCGTCCTGCACGCCGCCGCGCATCATGTACACGAGGGCCGCCGCGAGACTGCCGAGAATGGCCACGAAGGCCACGATCACCACGTATTTCATGCCCGCGATTATCCGGTGCGGCAGTGGGCCTGATGGCCGCAGGGTGGTGTGTCCATGAGCCGGGTCCGCTTCGTCGTCGTGAGCGTGGCCACGGCGCTCACCATGGCCGCCACCGCCTCGCTCGGGCTGTGGCAGCTCGACCGCGCCGCCCAGAAGACCGCGCTCGAGGCCTCGATCCGCGCCCGCGCCGACCTGCCGGCCTGGGGCAACGGCGAGCTGCTCGCGGCGCCCGACCGCAGTGCCGCGTTGTACCGCCCGGTGCGCTTGCAGGGCCGCTGGCTGCCGCAGCACAACGTGTTCCTCGAGAACCGGCAGATGGACGGGCGCACCGGCTTTTTCCTCGTGACGCCGCTGCGCCTGTCGGGCAGCGAGCAGACCGTGCTGGTGCAGCGCGGCTGGGTGCCACGCGACTTCAACGACCGGCTGCGCGTGCCCGCGGTCGACACGCCCGCGGGCGAGGTGCGCGTGCAAGGCCGGCTGGCCCCGCCG
The DNA here is from genome assembly GCF_011388215.1 of Hydrogenophaga crocea. Lineage (NCBI taxonomy): Bacteria > Pseudomonadati > Pseudomonadota > Betaproteobacteria > Burkholderiales > Comamonadaceae > Hydrogenophaga > Hydrogenophaga crocea. Next base: position 2,538,257 of record NZ_CP049989.1, on the reverse strand, counting down.
CCCGGGCGGCTTTACCAGTTCGGCGAGGCCGGCACCGGACCCATCCGGCAAAATATCGAGCTCGCCGCCTACCGGCTCGAAACCGGCCTGCCGCTGCTGGAACTCTCGGTCCAGCAAACCGGCGACGATGAAGGCCCGCTGCGCCGCCACTGGCCGCTGCCCGCCACCGACGTGCAGAAGCACCACGGATATGCCTTCCAGTGGTTCGCGTTGTGCACGCTGGTGGCCGGCCTCTACCTCTGGTTCCAGATCATCCAACCCCGTCGCAAGAGCAATCGCCGCAATGGCCCAGAAGACGCCCGATGAACCCCTGACGCTGACGGTGCACAGCCTGCCCACGCCCGACCGCGGCGATGCCGAGCGCGCCGCGGCCACCCGCAGCGGGCGCTGGAAGATGTTCCTCATCCTGCTGGTGTGCGCCGCGCCCGTGATCGCCTCGTACTTCACCTACTACGTCATCCGCCCCGAGGGCCGGCGCAATTACGGTGAACTCATCGAGGCGCAGCCGCTGCTGCCCGCGCTCGCCACCACCGACGCGCAGGGCCGCCCGGTGCCGCTCACCGCACTCAAGGGGCAATGGCTGCTGCTCAGTGTGGCCGACAGCGCCTGCGACGCGGCCTGCGAGAAGCACCTCTACCTGCAACGCCAGCTGCGCGAAACCCTGGGCCGCGAGAAAGACCGGCTCGACTGGGTGTGGCTGCGCACCGGCGCGGCCGAACTGCGCGAGCCGCTGCGCGCCGCCACGGCCGCGGCCACCGTGCTGCACGTGGGCGATGCCGCGGCGCTGGCGCAATGGCTGCAGCCGGCCCCGGGCCAGCGCCTCGAGGACCACCTCTACGTGGTCGACCCGATGGGCCACTTCATGATGCGCTTCCCCGCCAACATCGACCCCTCGCGCGCCAAGCGCGACCTCGACCGCCTGCTGCGCGCGTCCTCGTCGTGGGACAAGCCGGGCCGCGAGAACTGAGCTTTCCGATCTGACATGGACGCCGCCCAACCCCTGGTCGACCTCGCGCCGATCACGCGCATGATGCTGCTCGGCATCGTGATCGCGCTCGGCCCGCTGCTGTGGATCGGCCTCAAGCACCGCAGCGCCAGCCCCGCGCAGCGCCTGCGCGTGCTCACGCTGGTCACGCTCTTCCTCACCTTCGATCTCGTGCTGTTCGGCGCCTTCACGCGCCTGACCGACTCGGGCCTGGGCTGCCCCGACTGGCCCGGCTGCTACGGCGCGGCCAGCCCGATCGGCGCGCACGCCGATATCTCGGCCGCGCAATCGGCCATGCCCACCGGCCCGGTCACGTTTTCCAAGGCCTGGATCGAAATGATCCACCGCTACCTCGCCACCGGCGTGGGCGTGCTCATCATCGTGCTCGCGGTGGGCAGCTGGATCGAGCGCCGCCGCATCCATGTGCACTGGGTGTGGCCGGTGGTCACGCTGGTGTGGGTCTGCCTGCAGGGTGCGTTCGGCGCGCTCACGGTGACCATGAAGCTCTTTCCCGCCATCGTCACCATGCACCTGCTCGGCGGCCTGGTGCTGCTGGCGCTGCTGCGCGCGCAGTCGGTGGCCTACCGCCTCGGCGAACCCGGCAGCCCGGGGCCGGTGGCCCTGAGCCCGGCGCAGCGCTGGGCCCTGGTGGGCGCCTTCGCGCTGCTGTGGCTGCAGATCGCGCTCGGCGGCTGGGTCAGCACCAACTATGCGGTGCTCGCGTGCCGCGAATTCCCCACCTGCCAGGGCAGCTGGTGGCCGCCCATGAACCTGCGCGAGGGCTTCACGCTGTGGCGCGAGCTCGGCAGCAACCGCGTGGGCGAGGCCATCACCTTCCCTGCGCTCACCGCCATCCACTACGTGCACCGGCTCATGGCCTACGCGGTGTTCGCGCTGCTGCTCGCGCTCGCGTGGGCGCTGTGGCGCGTGCCCGGCATGGCGCGTTTCGCGCGTGTGCTGCTGGCCCTGTGCGCCTGGCAGTTCTTCACCGGCCTGAGCAACGTGGTGCTCGACTGGCCCCTGCTGGCGGCGGTGAGCCACACCGGCGGCGCCGCCGCGCTGGTGATCGCCTTCACCGGCGCCCTTGCGTCCTCGCGCGCCCAGGTGTCCCGATGAGTACCGCTCCCCTGCCCATGCCTTCGACCTGGCGCCAGTTCCACGCGCTCACCAAGCCGCGCGTGATCCAGCTCATCGTGTTCTGCGCCCTGATCGGCATGGTGCTCGCCGTTCCCGGCCTGCCCAGCTGGGCCCAGGTGCGGCTGGCGGCCATCGCCTGCTTCGGCATCTGGCTCGTGGCCGGTGCGGCCGCGGCCTTCAACTGCGTGGTCGAGCAGCACATCGACGCGAAGATGAAGCGCACCGCGTGGCGTCCCACCGCCAAGGGCGAGCTGACCAACCCGCAAACGCTCACGTTCTCGGCACTGCTGTGCGCAGCGGGTTCGGCCATCCTGTGGTTCGCGGTGAACCCGCTCACCATGTGGCTCACCTTCGCCACCTTCGTGGGTTATGCGGTGATCTACACCGTGATCCTCAAGCCGCTCACGCCGCAGAACATCGTGATCGGCGGGGCTTCGGGCGCCATGCCGCCGGTGCTGGGCTGGGCCGCCATGACGAACACGGTCGCGCCCGAGGCGCTGATCCTGTTCCTCATCATCTTTCTCTGGACGCCGCCGCACTTCTGGGCGCTCGCGCTCTACCGCGTCGAGGACTACCGCAAGTCCGGCCTGCCCATGCTGCCGGTCACGCACGGCTCCGAATTCACGCGCCTGCAGATCCTGCTCTACACGCTCGTGCTGCTGGCGGCCACGCTCATGCCCTTCATGATGCGCATGAGCGGCTGGTTCTACCTGGTGAGCGCGCTGGCGCTGGGCATCGGCTTCTGCGGCTACGCGTTTGCGCTCTGGCGAACCTATTCCGACGCGCTGGCTCGAAAGACCTTCCGCTTTTCGCTCATCCACCTGTCGCTGCTGTTCGCGGCGCTGCTGATCGACCACTACCTGCCATGGTGAACACCCTCTCGCGCCGCCGCCTGGTGCTCGCGGCCGCCGGCTCGCTTGCCCTGGCTGCGTGCTCCGAATCGCCCAAGGCCTTCAAGGCGATCGACATCACCGGCGCCGACTACGCCACCGGCTTCTCGCTCACCGACCACAACGGCCAGAAGCGCACGCTCGCCGACTTCAAGGGCAAGGCGGTGGTGGTGTTCTTCGGCTTCACGCAGTGCCCCGACGTGTGCCCCACGTCCATGGCCGAACTCGCGCAGGCCAAGCAGATGCTCGGCCCCGATGGCGAGCGGCTGCAGGGCCTGTTCATCACCGTCGACCCCGAGCGCGACACGCCCGAAGTGATGAAGCAGTACGTGGCCAACTTCGATCCGAGCTTTCTCGCGCTGTACGCGGCACCGGGCGAGCTCGAGGCCGTGGCCAAGAGCTTCAAGGTCTACTACAAGAAGGTCGAAGGCAAGACGCCCACGAGCTACACCATGGACCACTCCGCGGGCAGCTACGTGTACGACCCGCAGGGCCGCATCCGCCTGTACCACCGCTACGGCAGCGGCGCACAGGCGCTGGCCGACGACCTGAAGATCCTGCTGAAGGGCTGACCGACCCGCGCGGGGGTCAGTCCACCTTCGCGCCGCTGAGCTTGACCACGCGCTCGTACTTGGCGCGCTCGCGCGCCATGAAATCGCCGAAGGCCTGCGGCGTGGTGGGCGTGGGTTCGGCCATGAGGGCCGCGAACTTGGCCTTCACGTCGGCGGATTGCAGCGCCTTGTTGAACGCCGCGTTGAGCTGCACCACCAGTTCGGGCGGCGTGCCCGCGGGCGCCACCAGCCCCCACCAGGTGTCGATCTCGAAGCCGGGCAGGGCCTCGGCCACGGTCGGCACGTCGGGCATCACGCTGCTGCGCTGCGCGGTGGTCACGGCCAGGGCCTTGAGCTTGCCCGCGCGGATGTTGGCCGCGGCGGTGGCGAGGTTGTCGAAGTTGAAATCGACCTGGCCCGAGAGCAGGCCGAGCTGCGCCGGGTTGCCGCCGTTGTACGGGATGTGCACCGCGAAGATGCCGGCCTGGTTCTTGAACAGCTCGCCCGCGAGGTGGCCCGCGCTGCCGTTGCCGCCCGAGCCGTAGTTGAGCCGGCCCGGGTTGGCCTTGGCGTAGCGGATCAGGTCGGGCACGCTGGCGATCTTCAGGCGCTGCGCGGTGTCGGCGTTCATCACGAGCACGTTGGGCACGCGCAGCATCTGCGTCACGGGCGCGAAGTCTTTCGCGGGGTCGTAGGGCAGTTGCTTGAACAGCCAGGGGTTGATGCCGTGCGAAGCCGTGGTGGCGATGCCCAGCGTGAGGCCGTCGGGCGCGGCCTTGGCCACCTGGCTCACGCCGATGTTGCCGCCCGCACCGGGCCGGTTCTCGATGATCACGGTACCCAGCGTGTCTTTCACCGCGTCGGCCAGGATGCGCGCGGTCACGTCGATCGGGCCGCCGGCCGCGAAGGGCACCACGATGCGTGTGGTGCGCGCCTGGGCCCACGAGGGCAGGGCGAGGGCGGCGGTGGCCAGGGCCAGGGCATGGCGGCGGTTGATCATGGCGTGTCTCCTGTAGTGGGGGCGCTCAAACCTTGTCGGCGGCGCTCGTGAACGAGTCGGCGTGGAAGCACTCTTCGGGCAGGCCGGCCTGCGCCACGTAGTCGCGCTTGGCCGATTCCACCACGATGGGCGCGCCGCAGGCATAGACCTCGAAACCGCTGAGGTCGGCATGGTCTTCGAGCACCGCGCGGTGCACGAAGCCGGTGCGGCCGGTCCAGGCGTCTTCGGGTTCGGCGTTGGACACCACCGGCACGTAGCGCAGGTTCGGCATGGCCGCGAGCTGCTCCTCGATCCAGGCGCTCTGGTACAGGTCGCCGGGGCGGCGGCCGCCCCAGTAGAGCGTGGCCGGGCGGTTGATGCCCTTGAAGCGCATGTGTTCGACGATGGCCTTGATGGGCGCGAAGCCCGTGCCCGAGGCCAGCAGGATCATGGGCTTGTCGCTCTCCTCGCGCAGGAAGAAGCTGCCGAACGGCCCTTCGATGCGCAGGATGTCCTTCTCCTTCATCGTGCTGAAGACCTGGTCGGTGAACTTGCCGCCCGGCATGTGGCGCAGGTGCAGTTCGAGACCCGGCTGTTCGGCCTGGGTGTGCGGCGCGTTGGCCATCGAGTAGCTGCGGCGGTCGCCGTCGCGCAGGATGAACTCCACGTACTGGCCGGCGCGGTACTGGAAGGTGTCGCTCGCAGGCAGTTGCAGGCGCAGCACCATCACGTCGTGCGAGGCGCGGCTGAGGCTGCTCACGCGCGCGGGCATCTTCTTGATCGGGAAGGCGCCGACCTCGGTCACCTGGCGGGACTCGATCACCACGTCGCTCTGCGCGCTGCCGCAGCAGGTGAGGATGTAACCCGCGGCCTCTTCGTCGGCGCTCAGGGCCTTGCTCTGGTGAGGGCCGTGGACCACGCTGCCCGAGAGCAGCTTGCACTTGCAGGAGCCGCAGGCGCCGTCCTTGCAGCCGTAGGGCAGGCCGATGCCCTGGCGGATGCCGGCGGCCAGCAGGGACTCGTCGGAGGTGGCGGAGAAGCTGCGGCCGCTGGGCTGCACGGTGATGGTGAATGTCATACTCGCGGGCTCGTTCGGACGGGGCCGCATGCGCAGCGCGCCCCGGAAAATGCAACCGCGCATTGTCGCAAAAACCATTCCGCATGCCTTTTCTCGGAGCCTTGCCCGCACGCTTTCGCCGTGAACGGGTGCTGATCGTGGGTTGTGGCGACGTCGGCCTGCGGGCCGCGCGCGAACTCGGCGCGGCCCAGGGCCGGCGCGCGCGCGTGATCGCGCTCACCTCGAGCCCGGGCCGCGCCGACGAACTGCGCGGCGCGGGCCTCACGCCGCTGGTGGGCAACCTCGACGAGCCGGCCAGCCTGCGCCGTCTCGCGGGCCTGGCCTCGCGCGTGCTGCACCTGGCGCCCCCGCCCTCGCAGGACATGAGCGACTGGCGCATGGACACCCGCACGCGCGCCCTGGTGCGGGTGCTCGCGCAGCGCACACCGCCGCTGTCGCTGGTGTATGGCTCCACCACCGGCGTCTACGGCGACCGCGGCGGCGCCTGGACCAGCGAATCGCAGCCCGTGCGGCCGCACACGCCGCGCGCCGCGCGCCGCGTCGACGCCGAAGACCGCGTGCGCTGGCTGGGCCGCGCCCTGTCGGTGCGCGCGAGCATCCTGCGCATTCCGGGGATTTACGCCAACGACCGCGCGGGCGGTACGCCGCGCGAGCGCCTGCTGCGCGGCACGCCGGTGCTGCGGCCCGAAGACGACGTCTACACCAACCACGTGCACGCCGACGACCTGGCGCGTGCCTGCGCGCTCGCGCTCTGGCGCGGCCGCGCGCAGCGCGTGGTGCACGCGGTGGACGACACCGAGCTCAGGATGGGCGACTACTTCGACCTCGCGGCCGACGTGTACGGCCTGCCGCGCCCGCCGCGCGTGGCGCGCGATGCGGCCCAGGACCAGTTGCCGCTGATGCTGCTGAGCTTCATGGGCGAGTCGCGCCGGCTGCGCAATCACCGGCTCAAGCAGGAGCTGCGGCTGCGCCTGCGTTACCCCACGGTGGCGCAGGGCTTGAGGGCCTGAGGCGGCGCCAGAAACGGCACAGCCCGGCGGGGCCGGGCTGTTGCGTCTCCATGGTGCCGAGGGTCGGACTCGAACCGACACGCCTTGCGGCGGGGGATTTTGAATCCCCTGCGTCTACCGATTTCGCCACCCCGGCCGGAGGGAAGGGGGCGGATTATGGCACAGTGCACCCATGCAATACCCCACCATCGAAGACGCGATCGGCCGCACGCCGCTGGTCGCGCTGCAGCGCATCGGTGCTGCGGAAAACCAGGCGCGCGGCAACGTCATCCTGGCCAAACTCGAAGGCAACAACCCCGCCGGTTCGGTGAAAGACCGGCCCGCGCTGTCCATGATCCGCCGCGCCGAAGAGCGCGGCGACATCAAGCCCGGTGACACGCTGATCGAGGCCACCTCGGGCAACACCGGCATCGCGCTCGCCATGGCCGCGGCCATCAAGGGCTACCGCATGGTGCTCATCATGCCGGAGGATCTGTCCATCGAACGCGCCCAGACCATGAAGGCCTTCGGCGCCGAGCTCATCCTCACGCCCAAGAGCGGCGGCATGGAATCGGCGCGCGACCTGGCCGACAAGATGGAAGCCGATGGCAAGGGCCGCGTGCTCGACCAGTTCGCCAACCCCGACAACCCGCGCATCCACTACGAAACCACCGGTCCCGAGCTGTGGGAGCAGACCGGCGGGCGCATCACGCACTTCGTGAGCGCCATGGGCACCACGGGCACCATCACCGGCGTGTCGCGTTTTCTCAAGGAAAAGAACCCCGCGGTGCGCATCGTGGGCGCCCAGCCCAGCGAAGGCTCGCGCATCCCGGGCATCCGCAAGTGGCCGCAGGAATACCTGCCCAAGATCTACGACCCCAAGGCCGTGGACGAGCTGATCTACGTGACCCAGGGCGACGCCGAAGACATGGCGCGCCGCATGGCACGCGAAGAAGGCATCTTCGGCGGCATCTCGGCCGCGGGCGCGCTCTGGACCGCGCTGCAGGTCTCGCGCCAGGTCGAGAACGCCACCATCGTCTTCGTGGTCTGCGACCGCGGCGATCGTTATCTCTCGACCGGCGTGTTCCCGGCCTGAGCGCGCAGCCCATGGCCGGCGACTTCCGCTTCTGCCCGCAGTGCGCCACGCCGCTGCAGCCCGTCACGCAGCTCGAAGACGGCGGCGAGAAGCAGCGCCTGCGTTGCACGGCCTGCGATTACACGCACTGGAACAACCCCACGCCGGTGCTCGCGGCCATCGTCGAGCTCGACGGCCAGGTGCTGCTGGCGCGCAACGCCGCCTGGCAGGGGCGCTTTTTCGGGCTCATCACCGGCTTCATGGAGGCCGGCGAAACGCCCGAGGACGGCATCCGGCGCGAGATCGCCGAAGAGACCGCGCTGCAGACCGAGGCCTTGTCGCTGGTGGCGGTGCACGATTTCCAGCGCATGAACCAGGTCATCATCACCTACCATGCGCGTTGTCGCGGCCAGGTGCGCCTGTCGCCCGAGCTCGCCGAATACCGGCTGCTGGCGCCCGAACAGGTGCGTTGTTGGCGGGCCGGCACCGGTCTGGCCCTGGCACAGTGGCTTTTGTCACGCGGCATCACCCCGACATTCCTGGACGACACGCCGAACGCGCGTGCCGCCTAAAATGCAGCGTTACCCGACGGAGCCTCCACTTCCATGATCGCCGCTGACCGAGAACTCGATGCCCGGGGCCTGAACTGCCCGCTGCCCATCCTCAAGGCCAAGAAGGCCCTGGCCGACATGCTCAGCGGCCAGACGCTCAAGGTCGTGGCCACCGACGCCGGCTCCGTGCGCGATTTCCAGGCCTTCGCCAAACAGACCGGCAACCTGCTGGTGCACCAGGAAACCGTGGGCGGCGACCACATCTCGGTGCTCAAGCGCCGGTGAGACGCGCCATGGACGTCCTGCTTGTCGACCCGCTGGTGCCCGAGGCCCTGGCGTGGCTGCAGGAGCGCTACCAGGTCGTCTACCAACCCGAACTCGCTGACGACCCTGTCGCCCTGCGGCAGGCCGTGGCCGAAGCGCGCGCCATCGTGGTGCCGCCACACGTGATCGTCTCGGCCGAGTTCCTCGAGCACGCGCAGAACCTGCAAATGGTCGCGCGCATGCAGATCTCCAGCGACAACACCGATCTCGAGGCCTGCTCGCGCCGCGGCATCCGCGTGCTGCAGGCGCGCAGCGCCACGGTGCGCTCCAACGCCGAATACCTGCTCTACGGCCTGCTCATGCTGTACCGCCGCGGCATGGTGAGCGCGCTGCTGGGCCGCAAGCTCGCGCAGGTGCGCATGGGCCGCGAACTCGCGGGCAGCACCGTGGGCCTGCTGGGCCTGGCGCCCGTGGCCCACACCCTGGCGCCCATGCTGCGCAGCCTGGGCGTGCGCGTGATCGGCTACGACCCGGCCGTGCACCACGCGGCCGAGCTCTGGGACAAGCTCGGTGTGGAGCCCGTGCCCCTGCCCGAGCTCATGGAGCGCTCCGACGCGATCTCGCTGCAGATGGTCTATGCCTCGCGCTTCAAGGGCTGGATCAACGAGCGCCTGCTCAACCACTGCAAGCCCGGCCAGCTCTGGGTCGGCGTGAGCCGCAGCGCGCTGTTCGACCAGGAGGCTCTGGCGTTGGCGCTGTGCGACGGCCGCATCGACGCCTGCCTGCTCGACGGCGCCAACCCGCAGTTCGCCGCACCGGGCTCGCCGCTGCACGGCATTCCCAACCTGCACCTCACGCCGCGCCTGGGTTCGCACACGCGCGAGGCCAAGCTGCGCGCGAGCTGGTACCTGGCGCGCCGCATCCACGAAACGCTCTCGCCCGAAGACGCGCGCCGTGACCACAACAGCAGCGATTTCGCCGCGCTCGACAGCACGGGCTTTCCCGAGTCGGGCGATCCGCAGGCGGCCACGCCCTCGCAGTGGGCGTCGCTGGCGGCGCTGGATAGGGACTAGACACCCCCCCGCCGCGCTGCGCGCGACCCCCCCAGGGGGGGCGATGCCTGCGGCCCGGCGAAGCCGGTTCCGCGGCATCTCTGGGTGGTGTTACTTCAGGCGTGACAGTTGCGCCTGCACCTTCTCCAGCGTGGCGCTGAAGTCGGCCACGCGCTGTTTTTCCTGCTCGATCACGGCCGCGGGGGCGCGGGCGACGAAGCCTTCGTTGGCGAGCTTGGCCTGGGCCTTGGCGATCTCGGTCTGCAGCCGCGTGGCTTCCTTGCCCAGGCGGGCCATTTCGGCGGCGACGTCGATTTCCATGAACAGGCACAGGCGGGCCTCGCCCACCACGGCCACGGGCGCGGCGCCCGCGGCCTGCGCCCAGGCGGCCTCGCCGTCGAAGACGCGCACCTCGGCCAGCTTGGCCAGCGACTGCAGCACCGGCGCGGCCGCGCGCAGGAAGTCGGCGTCGCCCACGGCGTACAGCGGCAGGCGCTGGGCCGGTGACACGCCCATTTCGCCGCGCAGCGTGCGGCAGGCGTCCACCAGCTTCTTCAGGCGCGCCACGTGGGCCTCGGCGGTTTCGTCGATGCGCTCGGGCTGGCTCACCGGGTAGGCGGCCAGCGCCACCGATTCGCCCGCGCGGCCGGCCACGGGCGCGACCTTCTGCCAGAGTTCCTCGGTGATGAAGGGAATCAGCGGGTGCGCCAGGCGCAGGATGGCCTCGAGCGTGCGGATCAGGGTGCGGCGCGTGGCGCGCTGCTGCGCCGCATCGCCGGTCTGGACCTGCACCTTGGCGATCTCGAGGTACCAGTCGCAGAACTCGTTCCAGACGAAGTCGTAGATGGCGTTGGCGACGTTGTCGAGCCGGTACTCGGCGAAGCCCTTGGCGACCTCGGCTTCCACGCGCTGCAGCGTGGACGAGATCCAGCGGTCGGCCTGGCTGAAGCTCAGGTAGCCGTGGAAGGGCTGGCCCACGGCGCACTCGTCCTTGGTGTGCTCCTTGAGGCCGCAGTCGTGGCCCTCGCAATTCATGAGCACGAAGCGCGTGGCATTCCAGAGCTTGTTGCAGAAATTGCGGTAGCCCTCGCAGCGCTTGCTGTCGAAGTTGATGCTGCGGCCCAGCGAGGCCAGTGCCGCGAAGGTGAAGCGCAGCGCGTCGGCGCCGTAGGCGGGAATGCCCTCGGGGAATTCCTTCTCGGTGTCCTTGCGCACGCGCGGCGCGGTCTCGGGCTTGCGCAGGCCGGTGGTGCGCTTTTCGAGCAGTTGCGGCAGCGCGATGCCGTCGATCAGGTCCACCGGGTCGAGCACGTTGCCTTCGCTCTTGCTCATCTTGCGGCCCTGGGCGTCGCGCACCAGGCCGTGGATGTAGACATGGCGGAACGGCACGCGGCCGGTGAAGTGGGTCGTCATCATGATCATGCGCGCGACCCAGAAGAAGATGATGTCGTAGCCCGTGACCAGCACCGAGCTCGGCAGGTAGAGGTCGTAGTCGCTGGTGGCGCCGCCTTCGGTGTTCGGCCAGCCCATGGTGCTGAAGGGCACCAGCGCCGACGAGTACCAGGTGTCGAGCACATCGGGGTCGCGCGTGAGCGTCTTGCCCGGGGCCTGGGCCTGTGCTTCGGCCTCGTTGCGCGCCACGTAGATGCGGCCCTCTTCGTCGTACCAGGCGGGAATCTGGTGGCCCCACCAGAGCTGGCGGCTGATGCACCAGTCCTGGATGTTGCCCATCCACTGGTTGTAGGTGTTGACCCAGTTCTCGGGCACGAAGCGCACCTCGCCCGAGGCCACGGCGTCGATGGCCTTCTGCGCGATGCTCTTGCCCGTGGGGTCCTGCTCGCTGACCTTGGTGGTGGCCACGAACCACTGGTCGGTGAGCATGGGCTCCACCACCTGGCCGGTGCGCGCGCAGCGCGGCACCATGAGGCGGTGCTTCTTGGTTTCCACCAGCAGGCCCTGGGCCTCGAGGTCGGCCACCACGGCCTTGCGCGCGGCGAAGCGGTCCAGGCCCTGGTACTTCGCGGGCGCGTTCTGGTTGATCGCGGCGTCGAGCGTGAGCACGCCGATGACGGGCAGGCCGTGGCGCTGGCCCACGGCGTAGTCGTTGTGGTCGTGCGCGGGCGTGACCTTGACCACGCCGGTGCCGAAGGCGCGGTCGACGTAATCGTCGGCGATCACCGGGATCTCGCGGTCGCACAGCGGCAGCTTCACGGTCTTGCCCACGATCGCGGTGTAGCGCTCGTCATCGGGGTGCACCATCACCGCGGTGTCGCCGAGCATGGTCTCGGGGCGGGTGGTGGCCACCACCACCGAGCCACTGCCATCGCTCAGCGGGTAGCGGATGTGCCAGAGGAAACCGTCCTCCTCCTCGCTCTCCACCTCGAGGTCGCTCACGGCCGACTTGAGCACCGGGTCCCAGTTGACCAGGCGCTTGCCGCGGTAGATCAGGCCCTGCTCGTACAGGCGCACGAAGGTTTCGGTGACCACGGCCGAGAGCTTGTCGTCCATGGTGAAGTACTCGCGCGACCAGTCCACGGTGTCGCCCATGCGGCGCATCTGGCCCGTGATGGTGTTGCCGCTCTTCTCCTTCCACTCCCAGACCTTTTTCGTGAAGGCGTCACGCCCCAGGTCGTGGCGGCTGGTCTTTTGCTCCTGCAGCTGGCGCTCGACCACGATCTGCGTGGCGATGCCCGCGTGGTCGGTGCCCGGCACCCACAGCGTGTTCGCGCCCATCATGCGGTGGTAGCGCGTGAGGCTGTCCATGATGGTCTGGTTGAACGCGTGGCCCATGTGCAGGGTGCCGGTCACGTTCGGCGGCGGCAGCTGGATGCAGAACGCCGGTGCGCCCTCGCGCGCCGCGCCGGTGCCGCGAAAGCCCGCGCGGCCCACGCCGCGCTGCTCCCACCAGGGGCCCCACTGGGCCTCGATCGGTGCGGGTTCGAAGGATTTGGCCAGCGAAGCGAGGCCGGGTTGCTGCACGGTGTCGGTCATGGGACGCGCCAGAATGACAACGGCATCCCGCGGGATGCCGTTGGATGAGACGGGGGAAGCGGCGATTTTAGCGGCCGCCCCTGTGCCCGGCCGCTGCGCTCAGAGCGCTTCGCGGGCCGCGGCGATGCAGTCGGCCAGCACCCGGGCGTCGCCCATCTGGTTGGCCAGCAGCAGGATCAGGCGCGCGCTGAAGGCCTGGATCTGCTCGGGCGAGAGATCGGCCTGGGCGTCGAGCAGCTGCTCGTAGAAGGTGTCGGCGTCCTGCCAGTTCGGGGTGGTGATCATGCGTTCACTCCGGTGAGGCCCAGCGCCAGGCCGATGGCCTGCACCAGATCCGCGTTCACGGCGCGGCCATGGGCCGCGAGGTAGGCGTCGGGCCGCACCAGGGCCCAGCCGCCCGCGGCAGCCTGGCAGGCGTCGCGCAGCGCGCCCTTCAGGTCGCGCACGTGCTCCAGGCACTGGGCGGCGTCGTCCGCGCCCACCACCTGCACCACGCGCAGCGGCGCGGTCGCGCTCAGGCCCGCGAGCCGCTTGCGGTCGGCGCGCGAGAGCGGGCCGAAGCACAGCAGCAGCAGGTCGCCCGCGGCCCAGTCGAGCAGCTGGTTGAGCCGGCCCTCGCGGCCGTCGGCCCAGGCAAAGGCCACGTTCTGCACCGATTGGCCGGCCGCGCTGCCCTCGCCGTAGAGGCAGGCGCGCGAACGCGTGTAGGGGTTGGCCACGGCCATGCGGCCGGTGTTGATCAGCGGGCGCGCGAACGCGTGGCGCTTGGCCAGGGCGATGGCGGCGTTGCGGTAGGTGCGCTCGATGCCGTCGGCCGGGCGCAGGAAGCGCGCGGTGCGGTTGGTCACGCGCACGTTCTCGCGCGCGGCCTCCAGGCGCTCGTCGCCGTAGCTCTCCAGCAGCGCGGGCGCGGCGCGGCCGCGCATCACCGCGGCGAGCTTCCAGGCCAGGTTGTCGGCGTCGGCCACGCCGGTGTTGCCGCCGCGCGCGCCGAAGGGGCTCACCACCTTGGCCGAGTCGCCCATGAAGAACACGCGGCCGTGGCGCATGGCGTGCACGCACTCGCTGCGGTAGGCGTAGGGGCCGACCCACACGATCTCGACCTCGACCTCCGGCCCGAACTGGCGCGCCAGGCGCTCGCGCACCACGTCTTCGCGGCTCACGTAGGCCGGGTCGGCGTTGGGCGCCATCTGGTAGTCGATGCGCCACACGTCATCGCCCATGAGGTGCTGCCACACGGCGCGGTTCTCGTTGAAGGGCGCTTCGATCCAGGTGTGGCGTTCCTGCGGCGGGCGGGTGGTGAAGCGCACATCGGCGATGCACCAGCGGTCGTCGCCGCGCTTGCTGTCGAAGGGCACCTGCAGCCACTTGCGCAGCGGGCTGGCCGAGCCGGTGGCGTCGATCACGTGCTCGGCGCGCACCTGGTACGCGCCCGCGGGCGTCTCGATGCTCAGCAGCGCGCCATGTTCGTCCTGCTCGAAGGCCGTGAGGCGGTTGCGCCAGCGCAATTGCACGTGGCCGAGCGCGTTGATGCGATCGACCAGAAAGGCCTCGATGTAGAACTGCTGGATGTTGATGAAGGGCGGCTGCTGGCTCAGGCGGTAGCCGCCCTGCTGGCGCAGGTCGAAGCTGTAGACCTCGTCGTGGCCCGCGTAGGTGCGGCCCACGCTCCATTGCACGCCCTTGGCCGCGATGTGTTCGTAGATGCCCAGCCGCTCGAAGATCTCGAGCGATTTCTGCGTGTAGCAGATGCCGCGCGAGGACGCGCCCTTGACGCCCACGGTGTCGTCTTCGTCGATGAGGATGGCCGGCACGCCCAGGCGCGCGAGCGAGCAGGCCAGCGTGAGGCCGGTGATGCCGCCGCCCACGATCACGATGGGGTGCCTGGCGGGCGCGCCGCTGCCGATTTCGGGCGGTGGCACGAAGGGGTAGGTGGGCAGCTCGTAGCCGCCGCCCTGCGTGAACTCGTAGCCGTTGGTGTGGGCGACTTCCTTGTACGTCATGTCCTTGTTCCTCGGGTCGTCATGCGGGCGCTTCGCGCGTTGCACCTCGCGCACGCCCGCGATCGCGGGGTACTCCACTCCGCGGCTGTCCCCCGGCCCTGCTGCGCAGGGCCTCCTCCTTTATGCCGCTGCGCGAAGCACCCCACACTCGCGGGCTGAAGTGGCGTGGTTGTCTTCATGGGTCGAATGCCTGGGAGGGGGGCGGTGGCAGGGCGGGAGGGCGCAGCGAAATAAAGGAGGAGGACGGCGCAGCCGTCCGGGGGACATTCGCGGAGCCCTCCCGCCCTGGCGCCGCCAACCGGTGCCGCCGGAGAAAGATCAACCCTTGACAGCCCGCGCCGCCACCTCGGGACGGTCGTTCTGCTGCGGCTTGAGCGGCGCGCTCGACTTGCCTTCGGCGCGCTCGCGGCGCCACTGCTCCTTGCGCGCCGTCCATTCGTTCAGGCGCGCGTGCGCGGTCTTGCTTTCCTGCAGCATCTGGAACTCGTCGGCGAGCTGGGCGGTGAGCTCCAGGCGGATGCCGTTGGGGTCGAAGAAATAGATGCTCTTGAAGATGTGGTGGTCGGTCACGCCCAGCACCTCGATGCCGTGGGCCTGCAGCCGCGCCTTGGTGTTCTCGAGCTCCTGCACGCTGTTGACGCGGAAGCTGATGTGGTTGACCCACTTGGGCGTGTTGGGGCTGGGCAGGGCGGCTTCGTCGTCGCCGAGGTCGAAGAACGCGATGAACGAGCCGTCCTGCAGCCGGAAGAAGAAGTGCGTGTACGGGCAGTACTCGCCCGTGCTGGGCACGTAGTCGCTCTGGATGATGTGGTACAGCGGCAGGCCCAGGATGTCTTCGTAGAAGTGCCGCGTTTCCTCCGCGTCGCGCGCGCGGTAGGCGTAGTGGTGCAACTGCTGGATCGGGGCCGGCGCGGGCAGGTCGGCAAGGGGCGTGGCTGGCGTCATGGCGGTCTCCGGAAACGGTGAACGAAATTTACCATAGCGAAATCAATTTCCCAAAGCGTAATTCTGACCCTGGGGTGGGGCGACCCTTCGGCCCGCCGTCCGTCGGACGCGCACCGATAATCACCGCTGCCCCGGATACCCCCTCTCCCCGAAGCCCTGCATGCTCTTCCTCATCTCGCCCGCCAAGGCCCTCGATTACGAGACCCCGCCCCACGTCAAGACGCACACGCAGCCGCTGTTCGTGCCGCAGGCCAGCGAGCTCGTGGCGGTGATGCGCGAGAAGTCGCCGCAGGAGATTGCAACGCTGATGGACCTGTCCGACAAGCTCTCGGCGCTGAACGCCGCGCGCTACGAGGCCTGGAGCCCCCGGTTCAGCGCGAAGAATTCCAAGCAGGCGGTGCTGGCCTTCGACGGCGACGTCTACGGCGGGCTCGACGCCAAAACCCTGTCGGCCGACGACCTCGACTGGCTGCAGCAGCACCTGTGCATCCTGAGCGGGCTCTACGGTGTGCTGCGCCCGCTCGACTGGATGCAGCCCTACCGGCTTGAAATGGGCACGCGCCTCAAGACCGCGCACGGCGGCACGCTCTACGCGTTCTGGGGCAGCCGCATCGCCGAGTACCTCAACGAGCGCGCCCGGGCCGACAAGAGCCCGGTGGTGGTCAACCTCGCGAGCGAGGAGTACTTCAAGGCCGTGGACCGCAAGGCGCTGCAGCCGCGGGTGATCGGCTGCGTGTTCGAGGAGCGCAAGGGCGCGGGCTACAAGGTGATCAGCTTCATGGCCAAGCGCGCGCGCGGCCTCATGGTGCGCTGGGCGGTGCAGCAGCGCGTCAGCACGCCCGAACAACTCAAGGGCTTCGACCTCGAGGGCTACCGCTTCGAGGCCGCCTTGTCCGAACCCGACCGCCTGGTCTTCCGCCGCGAAGCCAAGGCCTGACCCCCGGAGGATCCGCATGAGCCAGACCGTCACCCCCGAACTGCGCCGCTGGATCATCGAGCAGGCCAGCGCCGGCTTCTCGCCCGAATCCGTGCTCAAGGCCATGCTCGACGCCGGCTGGCAGCAGCCCGTGGCCGAGCAGGCGCTCGAACGCACGCTGCTCGAACACCTGGGTTCGGTGACGCCGCAGCAGCTTGCGCAGGCCGCGCCGGAGGTGCGCGAGGCGGTGAACGCCGCGCTCGGCGTGAGCGCGCAGATGCCGCACATCGACCTCTCGGGCTCGCCACGCCGCATCGACGCGGGCGACCGCTGGGTCGACGTCATCACCCACCTGAACCACCCGCGCGTGGTGGTGCTGGGCAACCTGCTCAGCCCCGAGGAGTGCGACGCCATCATCGAGTCGGCCAAGCCGCGCATGGCGCGCTCGCTCACCGTGCAGACCACCACCGGCGGCGAAGAGATGAACCCCGACCGCACCAGCAACGGCATGTTCTTCGCGCGCGGGCAGACGCCCGAGGTGAGCGCGGTGGAAGCGCGCATCGCGCGCCTGGTGGGCTGGCCGGTGGAGAACGGCGAGGGCGTGCAGGTGCTGCACTACCGCCCGGGCGCCGAGTACAAGCCGCACTACGACTACTTCGACCCCGCCGAGCCCGGCACGCCCACCATCCTCAAGCGCGGCGGCCAGCGCGTGGCCACGCTGGTGATGTACCTCAACGAGCCCACGCGCGGCGGCGGCACCACCTTCCCCGACGTCGGCCTCGAGGTGGCCCCGGTGCGCGGCCACGCCGTGTTCTTCAGCTACGACCGGCCCCATCCCTCGACCCGCACGCTGCACGGCGGCGCGCCCGTGCTCGAGGGCGAGAAGTGGGTCGCCACCAAATGGCTGCGCGAGCGCGAGTTCGCCTGAGCCTTCTCCCATGAGCGCCAACACCCCCGAACAGTCCCAGCTCGGCAAGGCCTCGGCCTACGTCGACCTTTACGACCCCGGTCTGCTGTACCCCTTGCCGCGCGAAACCAAGCGGCGCGAGATCGGCATCACCGGCAGCGTGCCCTTCATGGGCTGCGACCTCTGGACCGCCTATGAGCTCTCGTGGCTCAACCGCCGCGGCAAGCCGCAGGTGGCGCTGGCGCACATCACCGTGCCCTGCGAGAGCACGCACATCGTCGAGAGCAAGTCCTTCAAGCTCTACCTCAACAGCTTCAACAACACGCCTTTCGACAGCGCCGACGCGGTGCGCGAGCGGCTGCGTGCCGACCTCAGCGCCGCCGTGTGGCACGGCGGCGCGGTGCAGAGCGGCGTGGGCGTGAAGCTGATCGCGCCCGAGCGTTTCGACGCCGAGCCCATCCACGAGCTCGACGGCGTGAACCTCGACCGCCTCGACGTGGAGTGCACGCGCTACCAGCCCGCGCCCGAACTGCTCGGCGCCGCCTTCGACGAGCAGCCCGTGAGCGAAACCCTGGTGAGCCACCTGCTCAAGAGCAACTGCCTGGTCACGGGCCAGCCCGACTGGGGCAGCGTGCAGATCGCCTACAGCGGCCCCCAGATCGATCAGGCCGGCCTGCTGCAGTACCTGGTGAGCTTTCGCAACCACAACGAGTTCCACGAGCAGTGCGTGGAGCGCATCTACATGGACGTGTGGACGCGCTGCAAACCCACCAAGCTCGCGGTGTACGCGCGCTACACGCGGCGCGGCGGTCTGGACATCAACCCCTGGCGCAGCAGCCACCCACAGCAGCCGCCGGCCAACGTGCGCACCGCGCGGCAGTGACCGTCGGTCACCCCGCGCCGCGAAATCGCGAAATGCCTAGGTGATTCGACACTTCGCGCGTAGCATCGCACGCTTCGCCGTCCCTGCACGGTCGATCACTGGCCGTCCGGTCCCTTGCGGGGCGGGGCGGCCCCTCAGGCGGCCCGCCTTCACGCGGCCACCGCCTTCTCTCGCGGGTCCGCGCCCATTGCAGGCCGTCCCGCTTCTTCGAAAGGCTCAGTCATGAGCAGCAAACTGTACGTGGGCAATCTGCCCTACTCCGTCAACGACGACTCGCTTCGTCACAACTTCTCCGAATACGGTGCCGTGGCCTCCGCCAAGGTCATGGTCGATCGCGACAGCGGCCGTTCCAAGGGTTTCGGCTTTGTCGAAATGGCTTCCGAAGCCGAGGCGCAGGCCGCCATCAACGGCCTCAACGGCCAGTCGGTCGAGGGTCGCCAGATCGTCGTCAACGTGTCGCGCCCCAAAGAGGCTGGCACCGGCGGTGGTTACCGCAGCAGCGGCCCGCGCTACTGAGCGCAGCCCCGGGCGGTCACGCCCATGAAAAAAGCCGGCACCTGTGCCGGCTTTTTTTTGCCCGCCGCGCTCAGATCTGCTTCTGGATCAGCGCGCCGTGGAACAGCACCGGGCCCGTGGGGCCGCGGTCGCCCGGCACGCCGCCCAGCGGCTCCAGGCTGATCGCGAGCAGCGGGATCTCCCGCACCGCGCTCTCGCTCGACGCGAGTTGCAGCAGCCGCTCTGGCGTGAGCACGCCCAGCGAGCGCGGCGTGGCCCCGGGCGGCACGGCCCAGAGCTGCAGCGAGCGGTCGGCCGCCTCGCGGAAGTTGCCCACGCGCTGCAGGCTCAGGCGGTTGTTGCGGCCGTCGAAGGTCACGAGCACCGCGGGCTGGTTCTTGTCGTCGGTGAGCACCGACACGTAGCGCACCTCGGGCGCGGCCTGCAGCTCGCGTTCGAGCTGGGCCACGCGCGCGTCGCGCTGCTGCAGGTCCTGCTGCAGCGCGGCCACCTGGGCCGCGCGCTCACCGGCGTCGCGCTGCAGGCCGGGCACGAGCAGGGCCGCGAGCACGGCCACCGCCACACCGGCCAGGCCGGCGCCGCGCCACAGCGCGAGGTGGTTCCACCAGCCGCCGCGCGCCGAGGCCGGCGTGGCGGGCGCGGCCGACGCACGCTGGCGCTGCAGTGCGGCCTGTTCCTGCTCGGCGTGCACCAGGTTCAGGATGCGCGTCCACACCTGCGGCCCGGGCTCGGCCGCGGGCTGCAGTTCGTTGAGGCTGCCGACGCGGATCTGCCACTCGATGGCGGCCGCGCGCACGGCGGGCTGCTCGCGCGCGATGGCCTCGAAGCGCCGCCGCGCGCCGCCGCGCAACGTGCCCAGCGCATGGGCGGCGGCCAGCCGCTGTGTCAGCTCGGGGTGTTTGTGCAATTGCATGGCGCTCCCCTCAGGCGAACTGCTTCATGCAGTCGCGCAGCTTGTCCAGGCCGCGGCGGATCCAGGTCTTGACCGTGCCCAGCGGCAGCGCCAGCCGCTCGGCGAGTTCGCCATGGCTGAGGTCGCGCAGGTAGGCCAGGCTGATCACCTCGCGCTGCTTGTTCTCGAGCTGCCCCAGGCACTGGTGCAGCGCCCAGGCCTGCTGGCTCGCGAGGTTGGTGTCCATGGGGTTGGGCGAATCGCCTTCGAGCGTCTCGGCCAGGGTCTCGTCGATCTCCTGCGTGAGGTGGGTGCGTTCGGCCGCCCGCCGGCGCAGGCAGTCGAGCGAGCGGCTGCGCACGATCAGGCCGAGCCAGGCCATGGGCGGGCTCAGCGTGGCGCGGTAGTCGGCCGCGCTGCGCCAGACCTGCAGGAAGGTTTCCTGCAGCACGTCCTCGGCCAGTTCGGCCGTGCCCACGACGCGCAGCGACAGCCCGTAGAGCTTGCGCCCGCAGAGGTCGTAGAGCGCCTTGAGCGCGGCTTCGTCGCGCTGGGCAATGCGGTCGATCAGGGTCATGAGGAGGTCGTCGGGGTTCGCGCTCATGCGGCGCATTGTGCTGGCTCTTTCCTTTACGCCGCTGACGCGCCGCCGGATTCACCGCCCCGGCGGGCCGCGGCGTGAAGTCCATCACCGAGCGGATTACTCGGGCATTCGAATCCGGCGCTGGCCGGCCCTGCGTACCCGGAGCGTGCCTTGCACAACAGGCGCCGGCCATGCACCGGCGCCACCGATCGCAGAACCCTTCCTTCACTTTCAACGGAGCTTTTCCATGATCCTCAAATCGACCCTGGCCGCAGCGGCCGTTCTCGCCATGACCGCCTGCGCCACCGGCATGGGCGCCAAGCCCATGTTCTCGCAAGACGGCCTGCCCGACGCCGTGAAGGTGCCCGCCGGCCACAAGGTGGCCATGGAGACCGTGGGCGTGGGCGAGATCACCTACGAGTGCCGCGCCAAGAAAGACGCGGCCGGCCAGTTCGAGTGGGTGTTCGTGGGCCCCGACGCCAAGCTGCTCGACCGCGCGGGCAAGCAGGTGGGCAAGTACTACGGCCCGCCGGCCACCTGGGAATCCATGGACGGCTCCAAGTTCACCGGCGCGCAGGTGGCGGTGTCGCCGGCGCCCGCGGGCAACATCCCGCTGCAGCTGGTCAAGGCCAACCCGGCCACCGGCATGGGCGCCTACCAGGGCGTGACCTATGTGCAGCGCGTGGCCACCAAGGGCGGCGTGGCCCCGGCCACCGCCTGCGCCGCGGGCAACGTGGGCGCCAAGCAGATCATGCAGTACCAGGCCGACTACATCCTCTACAAGGCCATCTGATCGGCCGGCTTCTTTTCTCCAAGGTCCCCTGATCCGGCCCCCTTCTCCATCAGGCGGGGGGTCGTTAGGCCCTGCGAACGATGGATCGTCGCAGGGCACTTTTTCGAACGCGCGTCCGCTTCAGGCCGCGCGTTCGAAGCCTTCGAGCAGGTTGGCGGCGTTCACGCCCACCTCGGCCACCGCGTAGCCGCCTTCGAAGGTGAACACAGTGGGCAGGCCGAGCGCGGCCAGCGCCGCGCCGATCGCCGGGTAGTCGCCCGAGCGCAGCTTGAAGCCCGAGATCGGATCGCCTTCGTAGGTGTCCAGGCCCAGCGGCACCACCAGCGCGGTGGCGCCGAAGCCGGCCACGGCCTGCAGGGCCTCGTCGAGCGCCGCGCGCCAGGCCGCGGTGCCGGTGCCGCGGGGCAGCGGCCAGTTGCGGTTGAAGCCTTCGCCCGCGCCCGCGCCGGTTTCGTCGGCATGGCCGAGGAAGAACGGGTACTCGGTGTGCGGGTCGCCGTGCAGCGAGAGCGTGAGCACGTCGGCGCGCTCGTAGAAGATGGTTTGTGTGCCGTTGCCGTGGTGGTAGTCCACGTCGAGCACGGCCACGCGTGCATGGCCGCCGTCGCGCAGCGCCTGGGCCGCGATGGCCGCGTTGTTGAGGAAGCAGTAGCCGCCATAGAAGCCCGGGCCCGCGTGGTGCCCCGGCGGCCGCGTGAGCGCGAAGGCGCTGCGCTCGCCGGCCAGCACGGCGTGGGCCGCGGCCAGCGCGCAGGCCGCGCCCGCGCGCGCGGCGCGCCAGGTGCCGGCCATGAGCGGGGTGCCCGAGTCGAAGGCGAACAGGCCCAGCCGCGCCGCGGCATTGAGCGGCGAGCGGTCGTGGCGGAAGGCGTGGGCCTGGGGCAGCGGCCAGACCGAGGGCAGGGCGTCGCGCTGCGCGTTGGCGGGGTCCAGCGCGACCCAGTCGTCCCAGGCGTTCGCGAGGAAGTGCAGGTAGCGCGGCTCGTGCACGCGGGCCAGGGCCGCGTCGAGCACGGCGTCGCCGACCTCGGGCGGGCGTTGCGGGCCGATTGCGCGGCGCTGGAGTTCGTCGCGCACGAAGTGCAGGCGGTCGGGCACTTCGTGGCAGTCCACGAGGCGGCCACGGAACATTTCCTGGCGGCCCGCGTGTTCGGCGTGGTGGGGGTTGATGAGGGTCAGCATGCCGGCGAGGTTAACGCCAGCGCCTCAGCCCTGACCGGCGTCCATGAAGGACTGCAGCGGCGCGAGCGGCGTGAACCGGCCGGGGCGGCGGTCCTGGGCCGCGGCGATGGCCTCGCGCACGTGCGCGTTGCTCCAGATCGCGCCTTGCAGCCAGCCCATCTGGCGCAGGCTGTCGTCGACCGAGTGGTCGCGCGCGTAGTTCACGGCCTGCTTGGTGCCCCAGATGGCCACGGGCGGCTTGGCCGCGATCTCGCGCGCGCACTTCAGCGCGGCGTCGACGGTGGCGGCGTGGCTGTCGAACACCTCGTTGACCAGGCCCACGGCGAGCGCGCGCTGTGCGCCCAGCCGCCGGCCGGTGTAGGCGAGCTCTTTCACCACGCCGAGCGGGATCAGCTTGGGCAGCCGCTGCAGCGTGCCCACGTCGGCCACCATGCCGATGTTGATTTCCTGGATACAGAAGAAGGCGTCGGCCGAGGCGTAGCGGAGGCAGCCCGCGGTGACGAGGTCGACCGCGCCGCCGACGCAGCCGCCCTGGATCGCGAAGATCACCGGCACGCGCAGGGTTTCGAGGCGTGTGAAGGTGGCCTGCATGTCGGTGAGCAGGTCGAACACCGCGGCGCGGCCCTCCGGGCTCTGGTCGTCCATGGTGATGGCGCCGCCGAAGGTCTCGAGCGCCATGCCGGCGCTGAAGTGCTTGCCCGTGCTGCTGATCACGAGCGCGCGCGCCCGCCCCTCGTCGTGGATGCCCCGCAGCAGCGCGTCAAGCTCGCGCCAGAACGTGGGGTGCATGGTGTTGAGCGTGTCGGGCCGGTTCAGCGCCAGGTGCGCCACGTGGTCTTCAGTCCAGCTCAGGGAAAAGCAGGTCGGTGCGTTCATCGCGGTGGGCCTTGTCTCGGGGCTTGGGAAGCGGGCCATTCTGGTCGCCGCGCGCGGCCTCGGCTGTCCCGGGTTTGACGAGCTTGCTCGACTTCACGCCCAGCAGGCGGAAGCGGCGCGTCAGGTCCACGCGCTTGAGGCACAGGCCGGCGGCGCGGCGGATGGCGGCGGCGTCGTTGGTGGGCGCGTCCAGCGTGAGGTCGCGCGTGACCTTGCTGAAGCCCACATAGGTGAGCTTCACGCCGATGGTGCGCGCGAGGTAGCCCTTGCGCTGCAGGTCGGCCGCCACCTGCTCGCACAGCCGCGTGAGGATGGCGCCGAGCTCGGCACGGTCGTGCACCGCGTGCAGGTCGCGCTCGAAGGTGGTCTCGCGGCTCAGGCCCACGGGCTCGCTCTCGGTCACCACGGGCCGCTCGTCGCGGCCCCAGGCCGCCTCGTGCAGCCAGGCGCCGTAGCTCTTGCCGAAGTGGGCCACCAGCCAGTCGCGCTCGCGCGCCGCGAGCTCGCCGATGGTGTGGATGCCGTGCGACTGCAGCCGGGCGTCGGCCTTGGGCCCCACGCCATTGATCTTGCGGCAGGGCAGTGGCCAGATCAGGCGCTCGAGGTCGTCGGGCGTGACGATGCTGATGCCGTTGGGCTTGTTGAACTCGCTCGCCATCTTGGCGAGCAGTTTGTTGGGCGCCACGCCGATCGAGCAGGTGAGGCCGGTGGCCTCGAAGATGCTCTTCTGGATCAAGCGCGCGAGCACACGCCCGCCCTCGCGCTGGCCGCCGGGCACCTCGGTGAAGTCGATGTAGACCTCGTCCACGCCGCGGTCCTCCATCACCGGCGCGATCTCGGTGATGACGCGCTTGAAGGTGCGCGAGAGCCGGCGCACCTCGTCGAAATCCACCGGCAGCAGGATGGCCTGCGGGCAGAGCCTGGCGGCCTTCATCAGGCCCATGGCCGAGCCCACGCCGAACTGGCGCGCCGCGTAGGTGGCCGTGGTGGCCACGCCGCGGCCCACGTAGTCGCGCAGCAGGGGAAAGAAGTCGACCGGGATGCGGTCGAGCGAATCGGGGCCCCAGTCGGTCTCGGGGTAGGCCGCGCGCAGGCGCTCGAACATCTCGGTCTCGCGCCGGCGGCCGCCGCCGATCACCAGCGGCAGGCCCTTGAGCTGCGGGTAGCGCAGCAGCTCCACGGACGCGAAGAAGGCGTCCATGTCGAGGTGGGCGATGCGGCGCTGCAGGGTCACGCCGCGATCGTAGCCCGCTTACCATGCCCGGGTATGCCGATTGCACCCGTGGTCGGCCCGATGCGGAGGACTCCCATGACCCATCCCCTCACCCGATTGCTCGCGGCGGCCCTGGTGGGCGCCGGCGTGGCGCTGGCCGGCTTCACCATCGGCCAGGGCCTGGAGCGTTTCCGGCTCGCCGACCGCAGCGTGACCGTCAAAGGCCTGGCCGAGAAGGACGTGGAGAGCGACTTCGCGATCTGGATGCTCACGTTTCGCCGCGGCGGCAATGCCTTCGGCGAAGTGCAGAAGGCGCTGGCCGGCGACCGCGATGCGGTGGTGGCCTTTCTCAAGGCGCGCGGCTTCAAGGACGACGAGATCGAGGTGCGCCCGCTGGCCGTGCAGGACCTGTTCGCGCGCGAGTACGGCGGTGGCCAGCAGCCGCTGCGCTTCAACGGCACGGGGCAGGTGCTGGTGAAGTCGGCGCGGGTGACCGAGGTGCAGGCCGCGTCGCTCGCGGTCGATCCGCTGATCCAGGCCGGCGTGCAGATCAGCGGCGAGGGACAGACCGGCCCGGCCTACCAGTTGCGCGGCTTCAACGACGTGAAGGCCCCGCTGCTCAGCGAGGCGACGCGCAACGCGCGCGAGCAGGCCGAGAAGTTCGCGGCCGAGGCGGGGGCGCAGCTGGGGCCCTTGAAGGTGGCCAATCAGGGCGTGATCAGCATCAGCGGCGCCGACGGCAACGAGCACGACAGCAACGGCTCGCGCGTGAAGCGGCTGCGCGTGGTGAGCACGTTCGTGTACGAATTGCGCTAACTGGGGGCGCGTGCTTGCCGGCTTGGCTGGCGGGGTCGGGCCTGCGCCCCTGGCCGCGCTGGCTTCGGTGCGCTGCCCCTCGCTGCGCGAGGGGTTCCCTGCGATGCTCGGGTGAGCGGCCAGGCGGCAGAACTCGCTGCGCGCCTTTCAGGCGCTCCGCTCAGACAGCTGCCGCCAGTCAGATGACGAAGCGCGCTGCGCGCGCAGGCCGATCACCCTGCGCTTCTCGGCAGCGCACAGGCGCCAGCGCGGCCAGGGGCGCAGGCCCGACCCGAGACAGGGTGGGCGCACCACCGCCAGTGAGCCCGTTTCGGGTGGCTGATGCATTGCGCGCCCGGTACACGAACGTGGCCAAACCGGCGTTGCGATCTGCGGGGCGCGTGCCTGCCAGTCTGTGGCGAGGGGCTGGGGTTCGGTGGTGGGGGCGCCTGTGCGCTGCCGAGCATCGCAGGGGACCCTTCGCGCAGCGAAGGGCAGCGCACCGAAGCCCCCGCCACCGAACCCCAGGCCCTCGCTCCCCGGGTGGTCAGCGCGAAGACGCCCCCCAGGTTCACGCCGTCGGAAACGTCCCCGGCAGCAGGATGGACTTGTCCACCGTCTCGATGTTGGTGTGGCCGCAGAAGGCCATGGTGAGGTCGAGTTCCTTGTGGATGATCTCGAGCGCCTTGCTCACGCCCGCCTCGCCCATGGCGCCCAGGCCGTAGAGGAAGGCGCGGCCGATGTAGCAGCCGCGTGCGCCCAGCGCGCGCGCCTTGAGCACGTCCTGGCCGCTGCGCACGCCGCCGTCCATGTGCACCTCGATCTTCGAGCCCACCTCGGCCACGACCGCGGGCAGCGCCTCGATGCTGCTCTGCGCGCCGTCGAGCTGGCGGCCGCCGTGGTTGCTCACGATCAGCGCGTCGGCGCCGCTGGCCACGGCCATGCGGGCGTCTTCCACGTCCTGGATGCCCTTGAGGATCAGCTTGCCGCCCCAGCGCTCCTTGATCCACGCCACGTCGCCCCAGTTGAGCTTGGGGTCGAACTGCTGCGCGGTCCAGGCGCCGAGGTTGGCCATGTCGGTCACGCCCTGCACGTGGCCCACGATGTTGCCGAACTGGCGCCGCTTCGTGCCCAGCATGCCCAGCGCCCAGCGCGGTTTGCTCGCGATGTTGATCAGGTTGGCCAGCGTGAGCTTGGGCGGCGCCGACAAGCCGTTCTTGAGGTCCTTGTGGCGCTGGCCCAGGATCTGCAGGTCCAGCGTGAGCACCAGCGCGCCGCAGTTCGCGGCCTTGGCGCGGTCGATCAGGCGCTCGATGAAGGCGCGGTCGCGCATCACGTAGAGCTGGAACCAGAAGCCCTCGCCGGCATGCTGCGCCACGTCTTCGATCGAGCAGATGCTCATGGTGGAGAGCGTGAACGGGATGCCGAACTTGCGGGCCGCGCGCGCCGCGAGGATCTCGCCGTCGGCGTGTTGCATGCCCGTGAGGCCGGTGGGCGCGATCGCCAGCGGCATGGCCGTGTCCACGCCCACCATCGTGGTACGCGTGCTGCGGTTCTCCATGTTCACGGCCACGCGCTGGCGCAGCTTGATCTTCTGGAAGTCGGACTCGTTGGCGCGGTAGGTGCCTTCGGTCCACGAGCCCGAATCGGCGTAGTCGTAGAACATGCGCGGCACGCGCTTTTGCGCCAGCACGCGCAGGTCTTCGATGGTGGTGATCACGGTCATGCCAGGTCTCCTCGGGCGCTTGTTCGGACGATGCGCGCGATGGTAGCGAGCCGCCCCCGCCCGGGCACGTGAATGTGCGACAGCGCGGCGTGAAAGATTTTCAGAGCCGCGGCTACCATGCCGCGACCACGAGGAGACAAGCCCCATGAACCTGGCCCACCTGCTGGCGCGCGACGCGCTGCGCGCGCCCGATCGGCCCACCCTGTTCGACGGCAGCCGCTGCAGCGCCAGCGCGGCGCAATGGGCGGCGCGCGCGGCCCGCCTGGCGGCGGCCTTGCGCGCACGCGGCGTGCAGCCGGGCGAGCGCGTGCTGCTGTTCATGCGCAACCACCCGCGCTACCTCGAACTGCTGTTCGGCGCCTGGTGGGCCGGTGCGGTGGTGGTGCCGGTGAACGCCAAGCTGCACCCGGCCGAGGTGCGCTGGATCGCCGACAACGCCCAGGCCTCGATCGCCTTCGTGACGCGCGACGTCTGGCCCGCGGGCGAAGACCTGCCCGGCGTGCCCGTGATCGACGCCGAATCGGCCGAGGCCACGGCGCTGCTGGAGGACGGCGAGGGCGCGCCCATCGTGGAGCGCGCGCCCGAGGACACGGCCTGGCTGTTCTACACCAGCGGCACCACCGGCCGGCCCAAGGGCGTGATGATCACGCACCGCAACCTCATGACCATGGGGCTGACCTACTTCAACGACGTCGACCCCATCGCCGCGCACGACGTGATCGCCTATGCCGCGCCCATGTCGCACGGCGCAGGCATCTACGCCATTCCCCACCTGATGGCGGGCGCCCGCCACGCGGTGCCGGCCTCGGGCGGCTTCGATGCCGCCGAGCTGCACGCGCTGGGCCTCGCGCTCGGGCCGCTGTCGCTGTTCGCCGCGCCCACCATCGTCAAGCGCATCGTGGATCACGCCGAGGCGCAGGGCCTGTCGGTGAGCGACTGCGCGCGTGCCTACAAGACCATCGTTTACGGCGGCGCGCCCATGTACGCGGCCGACATCCAGCGCGCGCTGCGCGTGATGGGTCCGCGCTTCGTGCAGATCTATGGCCAGGGCGAAACGCCGATGACGGGCACGGCGCTGTCGCGCGCGGTGCTGGCCGACGCGGCGCACCCGCGGCACGCCGAGCGCATCGCCTCGGTGGGCGTGGCGCAGACGCCGGTGCGCGTGCGCGTGGCCGGCCCCGACGGCGAGCCGCTGCCGCCCGGCGAGATCGGCGAGGTGCTGGTGCAGGGCGACACCGTGATGGCGGGCTACTGGCGCAACCCCGAGGCCACGGCCGCGGCGTTGCGCGGCGGCTGGCTCTGGACCGGCGACCTCGGCGCGCTCGACGCCGACGGCTTCCTCACGCTCAAGGACCGCAGCAAGGACCTGATCATCAGCGGCGGCTCCAACATCTACCCGCGCGAGGTGGAAGAGGTGCTGCTCACCGCGCCCGGCGTGGCCGAGGTGGCGGTGGTGGGTGCGCCCGACGCCGAGTGGGGCGAGTCGGTGGTGGCCTTCGTGGTGCCTCAGGCCTCAGCGGCGGTGGGTGCGGCCGTGGATGCGGCCGCGCTGGACGCGCACTGCCTCGCGCACATCGCGCGCTTCAAGCGGCCCAAGCGCTACGTGTTCCTGCCGGCCCTGCCCAAGAACCACTACGGCAAGGTGCTCAAGACCGAACTGCGCGCACGCGCCGCCTCGGACTGAGCGGCCGCGTGCGCGCGCAGTGCGTCGGCGAGCGCGCTGTCCATGGCCACCACGTGCAGCGCAAACCACTCGTCGAGCGCGTCGAGCATGCGCTCGATCAGGCCCAGGTCGCCCTGGCGCGCGCGCTTGCCCACCTCGTGCAGGGTCTCGAGCACGTTGGCGTGCTGGCCGGCGTGGCAGTTCTGCGGGGGCAGGCCGAGCTCGGCCATCCACTGCTCCTCCTGCGCGAAGTGCGCTTCGGTGTGGCGCACCAGCGCGTCGTAGGCGGGCAGTCGCTCGGTGGGCGGCGTGTCGCGCAGCGTCTGCATCAGGTCCATGAAGCCGTCGTGCGTGCTGTCCATGCGCTCGTCGCCGGTACGCATGCCCTCGGGCAGGTGGGGGTGGGTGGGGTGCATGGGCCGGCAGCTTAAGGGCGTGCAGCACCGCAGGGCTTGACCCAGGTCAAGCGGCGCCGGGTCTGGCCGGGCGCGCCGCGCCGGCGTACAGTGCCGGCGTGATGCACACCCGATCCCTGGCTCCCCTGTTGTTCGCGCTGGCCCTGCTGGGCGCAGGTGCGCCCGCGAACGCGGCCGATGCGCCGCCCGCGGGCGCGCCCGACATCTGGCGCTGGACCGACCGCTTCGGCCATCTGCACTACACGCCGAAGATCGACATCCCGCCCGAGCGCCGCGCCTTTGCCGAGCCGGCCTCCGCCCCGCTGCCGCCCGGCACCACCGCCTGCGACGCGGCCTGGAACCGCTACCGCGCAAACCAGGCCTGCTTCGACGCCTTCCGCGTGGTGGGCGGCGGCCTCAAGCCCGACGCCTTCCGTTACTGCCAGGAACTGCCGCAGCCCCAGCCCTGCCGCTGAGGCCGCGGCCTCACTGGTTCGAGATCTTCTGCTCGCGGATCACCTTGCCCCAGGCGGCCGACTCGCGCGGCAGCTCGGCCGCCATCGGGCCCGCGGCCAGGTAGGCCGGCACCGCACCCTGCTGCGCCGCCACCTGCGCGATGTCGGGCGCGGCCATCACCTGCCGGATCGCGTCGCTCAGGCGCTCGACGATGGGCGCGGGCGTGCCCGTGGGCGCGAGCACGTACAGGCGTGGCACGGCCGAGAAGCCGGGCAGGGCGTCGGACAGCGCGGGCACGTCCTCGGCGCCCGCGAGCTTGACCGGGTTCATGAGCGCGAGCGCTCGCAGCTTGCCGGCGCGCGCCTGCGCGATGGCCGAGGCCGCGCTCACCACGCCGATCGGCACCTGGCCGCTCATCACGTCGGGCACGATCTGCGCCGCGCCGCGGTAGGGGATGTGGACCACGAAGGAGCGCGTCTGGCCCTTGAGCATCTCGAAGCCCAGGTGGTGCACCGTGCCCACGCCCGAGGTGGCGAACGAGTAGCGGCCCGGCTGCTCCTTGAGCAGCTTCACGAATTCGGCGGGCGTCTTCGCGGGGAAATCGTTGCTGGTGACGATGATCAGCGGCAGCGTGAACACGCTGGCCACGGGCGTGAAGGCCTTGAGCGGGTCGAAGCTCATGCGCGGCTGCAGGTGCTGGGCGATCAGCAGCGAGCTGTCGCCGAGCATCAGGGTGTAGCCGTCGGGCGCGGCGCGCGCCACCGTGTCGCCCGCGATCAGGCCGGCCGCGCCGGTGCGGTTCTCGACCACCACCTGCTGGCCCAGCAGCTCGGACAGGCGCGGCGCGAGCAGGCGCGCCATGGCGTCCACACCGCCCCCGGCCGAGTAGCCCACGACGAGGCGGATCGGGCGCGCCGGCCAGGCCTGGGCCTGCGCCGGGCCGGCCAGGCCGGCGGTGGCCAGGGCGGCGAGCAGGCCGGTCATCAGCGCGCGGCGCTGCGGGCCCGTCGATGGGGTGGGGGGCTGGTTCATGTCTGTCTCCTGTCGTTCTGGGGGAATGCGTTTCAGGCCTTGCCGGCGCCGCGCGAGAGCGGCCGGCGCGCGTACTCGGCCAGCCGCTCGGGGTTGGGCCTGAAGCCCAGGCCCGGTGCCTCGGGCAGGCGCAGCACGCCGCGCTCGGGCTTGGGCAGGTCGTCGAACACCAGCTCGCAGCACTGCACCGCCACCGAGTGGTACTCGACCAGCGAGCCGTTGGCCAGGCCCGCGTGCAGGTGCATGTTGTGGTGCGGCCAGGCGCCGCCGTTGGCGAATCGCGTGTTGAAGGCCGCGGCCATGCCCGCGATGCGCGTGCACTGCGTGAAGCCGCCGCTGATGCAGGCGTTGGGCTGCACCACGTCGACCGCCTGCGCCACGAGCAGATCGCGAAAGCGCGAGGCGAGGCCCTCGTTCTGGCCCGCGGCCAGGGGAATGCCGGTCTTGGCGCGCAGCTTGGCGAGGTTGGGGATGTCGTTGTGCGACACGGGCTCTTCGAAGAAGGCGATGTCGTAGGGCTCGACCTTCTTCGCCAGCGCGTGGGCGTGGAAGTAGTCGAGGCTGCAGTTGGCGTCGATGTAGAGCTGCACGTCGGGGCCCACGGCCTCGCGCACCGCGCGGATGCGCTGCACGTCCTCGGCGATCACCTGATCGAGCGGGCGCGGCTCGTCGCGCCGCTGCAGCGCGTGGTGGCCCACGGTCATCTTCAGGCGCGTGAAGCCGCGCGCCACCCAGTCCTGGGCGGCCGCGGCGAGTTCGTCGCGCTCGAAGAAGGCGAAGCCGAAGGTGGCGTAGACCGGCACCTCGGCGCGCGCGCCGCCCAGCAGCCGCCAGCAGGGCTGGCCCAGGGCCTGGCCCTTGATGTCCCAGAGCGCGAGGTCGATGGCCGCGATCGCGTGGCTCGCGTAGCCCGACTGGCCGCGCGGCGTGAGCAGCCAGTACAGGCGGTCCCAGATCTGCTCGTGGCGCATCGGGTCCATGCCGACCAGGTGGTGGGCCGCGATGTCGTTGACGATGCTGCCGATCACCTCTTCTTCGGTGATGGCGGTCATGCCGGTGCCGACCAGGCCGGTGTCGGTCTCGATGCTGACCAGGCAGACGGAGAGGCTGGTGTTCTTGGTGCCGCGCGCCGCGTTCACGGTAACGGGCAGGTTCAGCGGCGTGGCCCGCACGTGGGCGATCTTCATGGGGTCTCCTGCGCCGCTCGGGCGGCGGCTGTTTCGGGGGTGGGCGGCCAGTGTAGGAAGCGCCCGGCGCGCGCGGCAATGGCGTGCGCCAAACGCGGCTTTCGCGTTTCGCGAAAGCCGTGCGCGCGGGCTCAGCGCGTGAGGGCGCGGATCAGCGTGGCCGCGGCCGGCGCCAGCGGCGCGTCGGTGCGCGTGGCGATGTGGTGCGTGCGCTTCGCCCAGGGGTCGGCCAGCGGCACCGCGGCCAGCGGCAGGTGCGCGAGCTGCGGCGCCACCGCTTCGAGCGGCAGCACGCCCACGCCCAGGCCCGCGGCCACCATGCGGCAGACGGCGTCGAAGCCGCGCATGCGCATGCGCACGTTGAGCGGGCGCCCGGCGTCGGCCGCCGAGGCCACGAGCCGGTTCGACAACGCGGTGCCGTCGCTGAGCGTGATGAAGGGCTCGTCGAGCGCCTCGGCCAGGCGCAGCTTGCGCCGGCCGGCCAGCCGGTGGCCGCGCGGCGTGAGCAGGACCAGGGTGTCGCGGAAAAAGGGCGTGAAGCCCAGGCCCGCGGGCGGCACCGGCAGGTCGACCACGCCGAAGTCGGCCCGGCCTTCGAGCAGCGCGAGCGGGATCTCGGGGCTGCCGCGCTCTTCGAGGTCGACGCGGATCAGCGGGTGCGAGTCCATGAAGCGCTGCAGGCGCTGCGGCAGCACCTCGAGCAGCGCCGAGGTGTTGGCGAGCACGCGCACCTGACCCTGCAGGCCTTCGCTGTAGCCGCGCAGGTGCAGGGCCAGGCGGTCGGCGTCGGTGAGCAGGGCGCGGCTGCGCTGCACCAGCATCTGGCCCGCGGGCGTGAGCTGCACGCCGCGCGAGGAGCGCTCGAAGATGCGAAAGCCCAGCGATTCTTCGAGCGCGGTGATGCGCGAACTGGCTGCGGCCACCGCGAGCTGCAGGCGCTCGCTGGCCGCACTGATCGAGCCGTGGTCGGCCGCGGCGATCACCACGCGCAGCGTGCCGAGGTCGATGGGCTCGTGCATGCGCGGGGCGCTGGGGCGGCCTCAGCCCAGGCGGGTGCGGTGGCGCGCGATCTGCTCGCGCACCTGGGCCGGCGCGGTGCCGCCCAGGGTGTTGCGCGCGGAGAGCGAGCCGCGCAGGCTCAGCACGCCGTACACGTCTTTTTCGATGCTGGGGTGGAAGCCCTGCAGCACCGTGAGCGGCAGCTCGGACAGGTCGCAGTTGTGGCTGGTGGCGGCCTTGACCGCGTGGGCCACGGTTTCGTGCGCGTCGCGGAAGGGCAGGCCCTTCTTGACCAGGTAGTCGGCGAGGTCGGTGGCGGTGGCGTAGCCCTTGTTGGCCGCGGCCTCCATGGCGGCGGCGTTCACCGTGATGCCGCCTTCCTTGGCCCCGGTGGCCGGGTTGACCTGGCCGCCCACCATCTCGGCGAAGATGCGCAGCGTGTCCTTGAGCGTGTCCACGGTGTCGAACAGCGGCTCCTTGTCTTCCTGGTTGTCCTTGTTGTAGGCCAGGGGCTGGCCCTTCATGAGCGTGATCAGGCCCATGAGGTGACCCACCACGCGGCCGGTCTTGCCGCGCGCGAGCTCGGGCACGTCGGGGTTCTTCTTCTGCGGCATGATCGACGAGCCGGTGGTGAAGCGGTCGGCGATCTTCACGAAGCCGAAGTTCTGGCTCATCCACAGAATGAGCTCTTCGCTCAGGCGGCTGATGTGCACCATGCACAGCGAGGCCGCGGCGGTGAACTCGATCGCGAAGTCGCGGTCGCTCACGCCGTCGAGGCTGTTCTGGCACACGCCTTCCATGCCCAGCGTCTTCGCCACGCGCTCGCGGTCGAGCGGGTAGGTGGTGCCGGCCAGGGCCGCGCTGCCCAGGGGCAGCCGGTTGGTGCGGCGGCGCACGTCGGCGAAGCGCTCGGCGTCGCGCGAGAACATCTCCACGTAGGCCAGCAGGTGGTGCGCGAAGCTCACGGGCTGGGCCACCTGCAGGTGGGTGAAGCCGGGCAGGATCACCTCCACATTGCGCTCGGCCACCTCCACCAGCGCGCGCTGCAGGTCGGTGAGCAGGCCGATGATGAGGTCGGTCTCGCCGCGCAGCCACAGGCGCACGTCGGTGGCGACCTGGTCGTTGCGGCTGCGGCCGGTGTGCAGCCGTTTGCCCGCGTCGCCCACGAGCTGCGTGAGCCGCGCTTCGATGTTCAGGTGCACGTCTTCGAGGTCGAGCTGCCACTGGAAGGTGCCGGCCTCGATCTCGCTCGTGATCTGCGCCATGCCGCGCTGAATGTCGGCCAGGTCGGACGCGCCGATGATGCCTTGCGCCGCGAGCATCTCGGCGTGCGCGAGGCTGCCCTGGATGTCGGCTTGCCAGAGGCGTTTGTCGAAGAAAACACTGGCCGTGTATCGCTTGACCAACTCGCTCATGGGCTCCGAGAATAGGGCGGACCAGGCTTCGGATTTCTTGTCGAGTTGGTTGGATGACATGGTGTTGTCAGCGGCTGGATGGGGGGTTTTTCGAGCGCCTGGGCGACCATGCGCGGGCCTGGGTGGCCGACCGGATGGAAAACGGCATCGCTTCCCATGAAAGATTCGCGGATTTTATCGACCTTCCAGGAGCTGCCCCACGCGGCGGGCGCCCGTGGCCTCTCCGACATGCCCGACCCCGCGCGGGCCCGCGTGCAGGTCTTCGACACCTGCCAGGTGGGTGTGGTGCTGCGCGC
This sequence comes from Hydrogenophaga crocea, assembly GCF_011388215.1. Lineage (NCBI taxonomy): Bacteria > Pseudomonadati > Pseudomonadota > Betaproteobacteria > Burkholderiales > Comamonadaceae > Hydrogenophaga > Hydrogenophaga crocea. The sequence continues at coordinate 2,504,042 of NZ_CP049989.1, read as the reverse complement.
CGTGCTCTGCGTGCAGGCCTCGGTGGCGGTGGCCGCGCTGTTCCAGGCCGACACCTTCATCGACTGGGGCACGCGCATGGCGGTGCTCACGGGCGCGGCGCTGCCCGCGGTGCTGGCCTGGCTGCTGGTGATCTGCGCCATCAAGCGCCCGCTGGGCCGCATGGCCGGCCCGATGCAGTGGACCATCGGCGTGTCGCTGGGCGCGCTCGCGGGCCTCTACGGCTGCGGGCTGGTGGCCTGGCTGGGCATCATCGACCACAACCGCTGGCTGGCCAGCGCGGCCGCGGGCGCGCTGGTGGCGGCGGTGCTGGTGGCCGGGCTGGTCTGGCGCGCCAAGGCCCGCATGCCCGCGGGCACCACGGCGCGGCTGGCCGAGCTGCAGGCGCGCATCCGGCCGCACTTTCTGTTCAACACCCTCAACAGCGCGATCGCGCTGGTGCGTGAAGAGCCGGCCAAGGCCGAGGCCCTGCTCGAAGACCTGAGCGAGCTGTTCCGCCACGCGCTGGCCGACCCCAAGGAGGCCGTGCCGCTGTGGCAGGAGCTCGAGCTGGCCGAGCACTACCTGGCGATCGAGCACGTGCGCTTCGGCGACCGGCTGCAGATCGAGTGGTCGATCGACGAAGCCGCGTCCAAGGCGCGCCTGCCGCCCCTGATCCTGCAGCCGCTGGTGGAAAACGCGATCAAGCACGGCGTGGAGCCCAGCCCCACGGGCGCCACGGTGCGCATCAGCACCCAGCGCCGCGGCAGCGTGGTGGTGATCAAGGTCACCAACACCGTGCCTTCGGGCACCGGCAAGCGGGGCAATGGCCTGGCCCTGGACAACGTGCGGCAGCGCCTGTCTTTGTTGCATGATGTGCAGGGTCGCTTCCAGAGCGCGCTGGTCAACGGCGTGTTCCAGGTGCGGCTGGAAATCCCGGTATAAGCGCGGCTGGCAAGACGCCGATCACGGAGCAACACATGGCACTGAAGGTACTGATCGTCGACGATGAAGTCCTCGCACGTTCGCGCATGCGCACGCTGTTGAGCGAATGCACCGAGCCCCGCACCGACGTGGTCGGCGAGGCGGGCAATGCCGTTCAGGCCATGGACATGATCCAGCGCACCCACTGCGAGCTCGTGCTGCTCGACGTGCACATGCCCGGGGTCGACGGCATCACCCTGGCCAACACCCTGCGCCAGATGGCGGCGCCGCCCTCCATCGTGTTCGTGACGGCCTATGCCGAACACGCGGTGAGCGCGTTCGAGGTCGAGGCGGTCGACTACCTGACCAAGCCGGTGCGCCGCGAGCGGCTGCAGCAGGCGTTGCAGAAGGTGGTGAAGGCGCGCGCCGGCAAGGACGGCGGCTCGCCCGACGCCGGCCCGCCCGAGGCGCTGATCATCCAGGAGCGCGGCCGCAGCGAGCGCGTGGCGCTGTCCGACATCATCTACCTCAAGGCCGAGCTCAAGTACATCACCGTGCGCACGGCCGAAAAAGAGCACATCTACGACGGCGCGCTGAGCGACCTCGAAGCGCGTTACTCGCACCTGTTCGTGCGCGTGCACCGCAACGCGCTGGTGTCGCGCCGCGCGGTGCGCGCCGTTGAGAAGCACACCGACCCGGTGGACGGCGAAGGCTGGATGGTGCGGCTCGATGGCGTGGACGAGCGCTTGGCCGTGTCGCGCCGCCAGCTCGCGGCGGTGCGCGAAGCCCTGATGGGCTGAACGCGGGCCCGGCGCCGGGCCCGCTGCGCGATCAGGCGGCCTTGCGGGCCGCTTCGATCGGCGCCACCTGCTGCAGCGCGGCTTCGAGCCGGGCCACGGTGGCGGGCACGTCGTGCCACTTGTCCAGGCCGAACAGGCCCAGCCGGAAGGTCTTGAAGTCGGCGCCTTCGTCGCACTGCAGCGGCACGCCCGCGGCGGTCTGCAGGCCCAGCGCCAGGAAGGCCTTGCTCGATTGCACCTCGGCGTTCGTGGTGTGGCTCACCACCACGCCCGGGGCCTTGAAGCCCTCGGCCGCCACGCTGGCAAAGCCGTGGCGTTCCACCAGCGCACGGACCGCCTGGCCCAGCGCGATCTGCTCCTCGCGCACGCGCTCGAAGCCATAGGCCTCGGTTTCGAGCATGGTGGCGTGCAGGCGGGCCAGCGCGTCGGTGGGCAGGGTGGTGTGGTAGGCGTGGCCGCCGCCTTCGTAGGTTTCCATGATCTGCAGCCACTTCTTGAGGTCCATCGCGAAGGTGGTGCTCTGGGTGGCGTCGATGGCCTGGCGCGCGCGTTCGCTGAGCATGACCATGGCGCAGCAGGGCGAGCTGCTCCAGCCCTTTTGCGGCGCGCTGATGAGGATGTCCACGCCGGTGGCGCGCATGTCCACCCACATCGCACCCGAGGCGATGCAGTCGAGCACGAACAGGCCGCCCACCGCGTGCACCGCGTCGGCCACGGCCTTGAGGTAGGCGTCGGGCAGCATCATGCCGGCCGCGGTTTCCACGTGCGGTGCGAACACCAGCGCGGGCTTCTCGCGCGCGATGGTGGCCACCACCTCGTCGATCGGCGCCGGCGCCCAGGGCGCCTGCGCACCGGCGCGCACCGGGCGGGCCTTGAGCACGGTGTGGCTCGCGGGGATCGCGCCCATGTCGAAGATCTGCGTCCAGCGGTAGCTGAACCAGCCGTTGCGGATCACGAGCACGTGCTTGCCGTGCGCGAACTGGCGCGCCACCGATTCCATGCCGAAGGTGCCGCTGCCCGGCACCAGCACGGCCGAGTGCGCGCCGTAGACGCGCTTGAGCAGGGTGGAGATGCCCGTCATGACGCCCTGGAAGCGGCGCGACATGTGGTTGAGCGCGCGGTCGGTGTAGACCACCGAGAACTCGTAGAGGCCGTCGGGGTCGACGTCGGGCAGCAGGCCGGGCATGAATGTCTCCTGGTGTTGTGGGGGCGCGGCGGCCTCAGGCCGCGCGCCGGGCGCGCCGCATGCGCAGCACCTCGTCGAGGATCAGGCAGGCGGCGCCGAGGGAGATGAATGTATCGGCCAGATTGAACGAGGGGAAGTGCCCGCCCGGAAACAGGCCTTCGAGGAAGCGCCAGTGGAAGTCGAGCCAGTCGATCACGTGGCCGTGCACCAGGCGGTCGACCACGTTGCCCAGCGCCCCGCCCATGATGCTGGCGAGCGCGAAGGCGAACAGCTTCTGGCCCGGGTGGGCGCGCAGCATCCACACGATGAAGACCGACGCGCCGACGCCGATGGCGGTGAAGAACCAACGCTGCCAGCCGCCCGCGCCCGCGAGGAACGAGAACGCCGCGCCCGGGTTGTGCACCCGCACCAGGTTGAAGAAGGACGTGACCGTGACGCTGTCGCCGAGCTGGAAGTTGAGCAGGATCAGCCACTTGGTGACCACGTCGAGCGCGAACACCAGCGCGGCCAGGCCCAGCCAGGGCGCGATCTCGCGCCAGCCCGCGCGCGCCATCAGGCCACCGAGCGCGACTCGCCCGCGCCGAACAGGTTGCTGGTGCAGCGGCCGCAGAGCGTGGGGTGGGCGGCGTCGTGGCCGACGTCGTCGCGGTAGTGCCAGCAGCGCTCGCACTTGGCGGCCGTGGCCGGCGTGACCGCGATCGCGAGCGCGTCGCCGTCGATCACGCGCGCGGCCGAGGTGATGGTGACGAAGCGCAGGTCGTCGCCGAGCGAGCGCAGCAGCGCGGCGTCGTCGGCGGGCGCGGTGATGGTGAGCAGCGCCTGCAGCGAGGAGCCGACCGCGCCCTGCGTGCGCACGGCCTCGATCTCCTTGTTCGCGAGGTCGCGGATCTCGCAGATGCGCGCCCACTTGGCGAGCAGGCCCTCTTCGGCGGGCGGCAGGTCGGCCCAGGTCTCGAAGAAGATCGAGCCCTGGTTCTTCGCGCCCGCGAGGATGGGCCAGGCCTCTTCGGCGGTGAAGCTCATGAAGGGCGCCATCCAGCGCAGCATGGCGTGGGCGATGTGGTGCAGCGCGGTCTGTGCGCTGCGGCGCGCGCGGCTGGCGGGGGCGCTGGTGTAGAGCCGGTCCTTGAGCACGTCGAGGTAGAACGCGCCCAGGTCTTCGGAGCAGAACACCTGCAGCTTGGCGACCACGGGGTGGAACTCGTAGCGGTCGTAGTGGGCCGTGACCTCGGCCTGGAACTGCGCGGTGCGCGCCAGGGCCCAGCGGTCGATCTCGAGCAGCTCGCCCAGCGGCAGCGCGTCTTTCGCGGCGTCGAAGTCGCTCAGGTTGGCGAGCAGGAAGCGCAGCGTGTTGCGGATGCGGCGGTAGGCGTCGACCACGCGCGCGAGGATCTTGTCGTCGCCCGCGATGTCGCCCGAGTAGTCGCTCGCGGCCACCCACAGGCGGATGATCTCGGCGCCCAGCTTCTTGGTCACCTCCTGCGGGTCGATGCCGTTGCCGAGCGACTTGCTCATTTTGCGGCCCTGGCTGTCGACCGTGAAGCCGTGCGTGAGCAGGCCGCGGTAGGGCGCGCGGTCGAACAGCGCGCAGCCCAGCAGCAGCGAGCTGTGGAACCAGCCGCGGTGCTGGTCGTGGCCTTCGAGGTACAGGTCGGCCTCGGGGCCTTGCGAATGGAAGGCGCCGTTGGGGTAGGCGTGCGCGTGGCTGCCGCGCAGCACGTGCGAGAAGGTCGAGCCCGAGTCGAACCAGACCTCGAGGATGTCGCTGCTCTTGTCGTAGTGCGGGGCGTCGGCTGCGCCCAGGATTTCCTCGGCGGTCACGCGGCTCCAGGCCTCGATGCCGCCCTTCTCGACGATGTCGGCGGCCTGGTCGAGGATCTCCATGGTGCGCGGGTGCAGCTCGCCCGTGGCCTTGTGCAGGAAGAACGGGATCGGCACGCCCCAGCTGCGCTGGCGCGAGATGCACCAGTCGGGCCGGTTGGCGATCATGTCGCGCAGGCGGGCGCGGCCGTTCTCGGGGTAGAAGCCGGTGTGGTCGATGGCGTCGAGCGCGAGCTGGCGCAGGGTCTTGGGCGCCTTGTCTTTCGTGAACACGCCTTCGCCCTCATCCATGCGCACGAACCACTGCGCGGCGGCGCGGTAGATCACGGGCGTCTTGTGGCGCCAGCAGTGCGGGTAGCTGTGGGTGATGCCCACGGTGCTCATGAGCCGGCCCGCGGCCTTGAGCGCGGCGATGATCACCGGCACGGCTTTCCAGATGTGCTGGCCGCCGAACAGCGGGAAGTCGGCCGCGTACACGCCGTTGCCCTGCACCGGGTTGAGGATGGTGTCGACCGTGAAACCGTTGGCGATGCAGGAGTTGAAGTCGTCCAGGCCGTAGGCGGGCGAGGAGTGCACGAGGCCGGTGCCGTCGCTGTCGCTCACGTACTCGGCCAGGAACACGGGCGAGAGGCGGCGGTAGCCGGCGTCGGCGTCGTAGAGCGGGTGTCGGAAGTTCAGGCCGCCCAGGCGCTCGCCTTGGGCGGTGGCGATCACCGTGCCCTCGAGGCCGAAGCGCTCCAGGCATTTCTCGACCAGCGATTCGGCCAGCACCAGGCAGCCCTTGGGCGTGTCGACCAGGGCATACACCAGCTCGGGGTGGGCGTTGAGCGCCTGGTTGGCGGGAATGGTCCACGCGGTGGTGGTCCAGATCACGGCGAAGCCGGTCTTGCCCGCGGGCAGGGCGGGCAGGCCGAAGGCGGCGGCGAGCCGGGCGGCGTCGTCGGTCTCGAAGGCCACGTCGAGCGTGTCGCTCTGCTTGTCCGCGTACTCGATCTCGAACTCGGCGAGCGAGCTGCCGCAATCGAAGCACCAGTACACGGGCTTCAGGCCGCGGTAGACGAAGCCGCGCTCGATCACGCGCTTGAAGGCGCGGATCTCGCCGGCTTCGTTGGCGGGCGCCATGGTGAGGTAGGGGCGCTCCCAGTCGCCGAGGATGCCCAGGCGCTTGAAGTCGTTGCGCTGCTGGTCGATCTGCTCGGTGGCGTAGGCGCGGCTCTTGGCCTGCATGTCGTCGCGGCTCAGGTGGCGGCCGTGCTTCTTCTCGATCGCGTTCTCGATCGGCAGGCCGTGGCAGTCCCAGCCCGGGATGTACTGCGCGTCGAAGCCGGCGAGCTGGCGGCTCTTGACGATCATGTCCTTGAGCACCTTGTTCACCGCGTGGCCCATGTGGATCTGGCCGTTGGCGTAGGGCGGGCCGTCGTGCAGCACGAACAGGGGCGCGCCGCGGCGGGCGTCGCGCAGGCGCTGGTACAGGCCCTCGTCGTTCCACTGCCTGACCCAGCCCGGCTCGCGCTTGGGCAGGTCGCCGCGCATGGGGAAGGGGGTGTCGAGCAGGTTGACGGGGTAGGCGTTCTTGTTCTCGGACATGGTGTTTCGCGTGTTGGCTTCGACAAGCTCAGCCCGAGCGGGGGAGCGGATGTGCGAGAGGTTCAGCAGCCGTTCGCCCTGAGCTTGTCGAAGGGCAGCGAGCGGGGCCTGGGCCCGTCAAATTCGGTCGCGGGTGGTCTGCCGGTGGGTGCGGCCGTGCATGGCCTCGAAGAACGCACGCGCGTCGGCGACGTCCTTGGCGATGCCCTGCGTGAGGGCGTCGAGGCTGTCGTACTTCAGCTCGTCGTGCAGTTTGTGCAGCAGTTCCACGCGCACGATTTTACCGTAGGCCTCCCCGCCGGGCAGGCGCTCGGCCAGGCCCGCGGGCCAATCCAGGCAGTGGGTCTCGAGCAGCACCCGGCCGCCGTTGACGTCGTCGGGGTCGAGCGAGGGCCGCACGCCCAGGTTGGCCACGCCGGCCAGGGGCTCCGGCCAGAGCCCGTGCACCTGCACGGCGAAGATGCCGCTGGCCGCGGGTTTCCAGTGCGCAAAGCGCAGGTTGAGGGTGCGAAAGCCGTCGCCCCGGCCCGGGGCGGATTCGGCGAGCTGGCGGCCCAGCTTGCGCCCGTGCACCACGTGGCCGCTGATGGCGTAGGGGCGACCGAGCAGGGCGGCGGCGTCGTCCATGCGGCCTTCGGCGAGGGCCTCGCGCACCGCCGAGCTGGACACGCGCAGGCCGTGCACCTCGTAGCTCTGCATGCGCGCCACGTCGAAGCCCAGGCGCGCACCGGCGGCATCGAGCATGGCGTAGTCGCCCGCGCGCTGCGCGCCGAAGCGGAAATCGTCGCCCACCAGCACGTACTTCACGCCCAGGTCGCGCACCAGGGTGTCCTCGATGAAGGACTGCGCGGTCTGGCTCGCCAGGCGGTGGTTGAAGGGCAGGATCACGCAGCGGTCGACGCCGCAACGCTGCAGCTCTTCGAGCTTGTCGCGTAGGGTGGCGATGCGCGCCGGCGCGAGTTCGGGCTTGCGGTGCAGCGCGGCGAAATAGTCGCGCGGGTGCGGCTCGAAGGTCATCACGCAGCTGGGCACGCCGCGGTGGCGGGCCTCGTTCTGCAGCAGCGCCAGCATGGCCTGGTGGCCGCGGTGCACGCCGTCGAAGTTGCCGATGGTCAGCGCGCAGCCGCGCAGGGCGCCGGGCGTGCCGTGGGAGCGGGTCCAGGGACCGCGGAGGATCTGCATGGGGCGGGGTGGTGTGTCACATCGCGGGGGCATGTCCCGCATGGACGCAAAAGAGCCGTGGAAGGTTGTTATATTGGCACACGAAAACGCAGGCCCCGGGGCCGGGTCCATGTGACCGTGCGGTACCGGGTTCTTCCAGTGTCTCGACCGTGTGAAGGAGCCCGTTTTGAAGGTCTTGAAGCTCTCCGCCCAGGGACTGCCGCAGTCCTGGATCAGCCTCGAGGAAGCCGTGTTGCACTACGCGGCCGACGAGGTGCGCTGGGAAATGGGCGCCGAGATCGCGGTCTTCCACGGTGGGCACAACGCCATCACGGGCCGGCAGTCGATCGTGCGGATCAACTCCATCATCGGCACCCACGGCGTGCCACGCATCAACCCCTTCGACCTGCGGCCCACGCTCACCAACCAGAAGCTGTTCGCGCGCGACCGCAACGTCTGCGCCTACTGCGGCGACCACTTCCACGAAGACGAGCTCACGCGCGAGCACATCGTGCCGCTGGCGCAGAACGGGCGCGACCTGTGGATGAACGTGGTCACGGCCTGCAAGTCGTGCAACCACCGCAAGGGCAACAAGACGCCCGAGCAGGCCCACATGCCGCTGCTGTACGCACCGTATGTGCCCAGCCTGTGGGAGGACTTCATCCTGCGCAACCGCCGCATCCTGGCGGACCAGATGGAGTTCCTGATGGCCCACCTGCCCAAGAGCTCGCGGCTGCACGCCTAGCGCCTTGCGGCGCCGGGCGGCTCAGTTCGTCAGTTCCAGCACCACCACGCGGTTCTCGGCCGCTGGCCAGCTGCGACCGACCAGCCGCTCGCCATTGAATTCGGCCGTCACGGCGCGCACGCCGGTCTCGCGCAACACGAGCTTGGCGCTCGACACCCCCGCGCCGCCCGGTCCCACGCCCGGCAGCGGCCGGCCGTCCAGCGCCATGCGGTCGCGCGCGAGGTCGAAGTAGCCGCGCGGCCGGGTGAGCGTGAGCACCGAGGCCGCGGTCTTGTCGGCGTCGGCCAGGCGCTCGGCGCGCAGGTGGATCAGCGCACTGCTGCGCGGGAACGGGCTGCGGTAGATGTGCGTGGTGGCGTAGCCCGCGGCACTGAGCACGAACTCCAGCGGCGTGCCCGCGGGCGCGGTGAACGGGCCCCAGCGGCCGTCGGCGCCCACGGTCTTGCGGTGCAGCGCGGCGCCGCGGCGCTCGCCCGTGGCGGGGTCGACCGCGTACACCTCGATCTGCGCGCCGGGCAGCGGCAGGTTGTTGGCGTAGTTGCCCGAGGCCGGATCGGTGGGCGTGAGGCCCAGGCCGGTGAGGTGTCCGTCGAGCACCACCGGCCCCGCCGCCACCGCCTCGGTGGTCTGCGGCGCGCGGCCGGTGATGAAGCGGTAGGTGGCCTCGAAGGCGGCGGGCGAGAACGAGGTCTCGCGGTGGTCCACGCGCGGCAGCACCACGTTGGTCGCGCCCTTGAGCGCGGGGCCGTCGAAGCCCACGTTCGTGGCCGTGCCACGGGCGCCGATCCACAGGCCGTCGGGCTGGGCGAACTTGTCGTTGTTGTCCGAGCGGAGGGTCAGCCACTGCACCGGCCCGCTCACCTCGTCGCCCGCGGCATTCTTGGGCGCGTTGAGCGCGCGCAGGAAGGGGCCGGTGCCCGAGAACTCGTTGCCTTCGCGAAAGCCCGGGATGGCCCACACGCCGTGGTTGGGCGTGCCGCCCAGGACGGCGTGGCTCACCGTGGCCGCCCCGCCGCCGTTCTGAACGTAGTTGCGCACCGCATAGCCGCCGCGCGAATTGGCCACCAGCACCACCTGCTTCGCGCCGGTGCGCTGCAGCACGCGCTCGACCTCGGCCTTCAGGAAGGCCATGTGCTCGGCGGTGGAGCTGCGCCCGGGCTGGGGCTTGGCGTCGTCGTCGCGCGCCAGCGGGTAGGGCAGGTCGATGGCGTGCAGCCGCTCGCGCGGCCAGCCGTTGGACTCGAAGCGCCACACGGTGGTCTGCCAGATCGAGGCCGAATCGCCGTTGCCGTGCACGAAGACCACGGGTGGCCGATCGGTGCCCGCGGGCGGGTGCGCGCAGGCGCCGAGCAGGGCGGCGCTGGCGAGCAGCGAGAGGGCGAGGCGGCGCTGCATCAGGCGAACACGCCCGCGGTGTCCTGCATGCGGGCCGAGACCTCGCCCAGGTGGTGCAGGGTGTCGCCGAACGTCATTTCCATTTGGGTGAGCCGCTTGAAGCAGTGGCTCACGATGTACTCGTCGGTCACGCCGATGCCGCCGTGCAGTTGCACCGCCTGCTGACCCACGAAGCGCATGGACTGGCCGAGCTGCACCTTGGCGCGCGCCATCGCGGCACGGCGCTCGTCGGCCGGCGCGTTGAGCTTGAGGCTCGCGTAGTAGCTCATGGAGCGCGCGAGTTCGAGCTGCATCTTCATGTCGGCCGCGCGGTGGCGCAGGGCCTGGAAGCTCGCGATCGGCACGCCGAACTGCTTGCGCGTGTTCAGGTAGTCGGCGGTGATCGCCAGGGTCGCGTCCATCAGGCCCACGGCCTCGGCGCAGGTGGCGGCGATGCCGATGTCCACCGCGTGTTCGAGCGCGGCCTGGCCGTTGGCGCTCACGAGCACCGCGGGGGCCTTGTCCAGCACCAGGTCGCCCGCGCGCGCGCCGTCCTGCGTGGGATGGCCCGTGGTGCGCACGCCGCTGGCGCCGGCTTCCACCAGGAACAGGGCGGTCTTGCCGTTGGCCACGGCCGGCACCAGGAAGGCCTGGGCCTGGTCGGCCGCGGGCACCAGGTGCTTGTGGCCCGTCACGCTCCAGGCGCTGCCCGTGCTGCTCGCGGTGGCGGCCACGCGGTCGAGCCGGTAGCGCGCGCCGCGCTCCTGGTGGGCCAGCACCACCAGGGCCTCGCCGCCCGCGATCCTGTGAAGCCAGGCGGCTTTCACATCGTCGGCGCCGTAGGCCCCGATCACGCCGCTGGTGATCAGCGTCTGCGCCAGCGGCTCGAGCACCATGCCGCGGCCCAGTTCTTCCATCACCACCATGGCCTCCACCGGGCCCATGCCCAGGCCGCCGTGGGCCTCGTCCACGTAGAGGCCGGCCAGGCCCAGCTCGGCGAGTTCGCCGTAGGCGCCGCGGTCGAAGCCGCCCGCGGCCACGATGGCACGGCGGCGCTCGAAACCGTAGCCCTTTTCCACCCACTTCTGCACGGCGTCGCGCAGGGCGATCTGGTCGTCGGAAAAATCGAAGTCCATGTTGTTCGTCTCCTGGTCAGCCGAGCACGGTCTGGGCCACGATGTTGCGTTGCACCTCGTTGGAGCCGCCGTAGATCGTGGTCTTGCGCATGTTGAAGTAGGTCGAGGCGAGCGGCGCATTGGCCAGCACGCCGCCCGGGAAGTCGCCCTGCCAGCCGGCTTCCATGGCCTCGTGGATGAAGGGCAGGCTGTAGGGGCCGGCGGCCAGCATCATGAGTTCGCTGTAGCGCTGCTGGATCTCGCTGCCGCGGATCTTGAGCAGGCCCGCGATGTCGAGCGAGTTCTTGCCCGATTTCTCGGCCGAGAGCACGCGCAGCACCAGCATTTCGAGCGCCACGATGTCGACCTCGAGCAGCGCGATCTGGTCCCGGAAGCGGACGTCGTCCCACACGCCCTCGGTCTTGGCGATGCGCTTGAGGCGCTCGAGCTCGCGCTTGGCGCGGTTGACGTCGGCGATGTTGGTGCGCTCGTGGCTGAGCAGGTGCTTGGCGTAGGTCCAGCCCTTGTTCTCTTCGCCGATCAGGTTCTCGGCCGGCACCTCGACGTTGTCGAAGAAGACCTCGTTGACCTCGCACTCGCCGTCGAGCAGCTTGATCGGGCGCACCGTGACGCCCTTGGACTTCATGTCGAGCAGCAGGAAGGAGATACCGGTCTGCGGCTTGCCTTCGGTGCTGGTGCGCACGAGGTTGAACATCCAGTCGCCGTACTGGCCCAGCGTGGTCCAGGTCTTCTGGCCGTTGACGATGTACTTGTCGCCCTTGCGCTCGGCGCGGGTCTTGAGCGAGGCGAGGTCGGAGCCCGAGCCGGGCTCGCTGTAACCCTGGCTCCACCAGACCTCGCCGCTGGCGATGCCGGGCAGGAAGCGCTCCTGCTGCGCCTTGTTGCCGAAGGCCATGATCACGGGCGCCACCATCACCGGGCCGAAGGGCACGATGCGCGGCGCGCCGGCCAGCGCGCATTCCTCTTCGAACAGGTGCTTCTGCACCGCGTTCCAGCCCGGCCCGCCGAATTCCTTGGGCCAGCCATAACCGAGCCAGCCCTTCTTGCCGAGGATCTTGGCCCAGCGCTGCATGTCGTCGCGCGACAGGCGCAGCGCGTTGTGCACCTTGTGACTGATGTCGGCGGGCAGGTTGTCGCGCACCCAGGTGCGGATCTGTTCGCGAAACGCCTGTTCTTCCGGCGTGAAAGCCAGGTCCATGTCGTGTCTCCTTCAAGGCCCGCGCTGCGGCGGGACGGCGGGTTGGGCAATCCGGATCAGTTTCGCACGACCGTTCGTTTTTGGGCTGTCCAGGCGGCGACAAGCCGAGTGTTCCGGTCGGCCGCCTCATTACACTCCCGGCCCATGCCTGCGCCGCTTGCCCGTCCGATCGTCATCCTCATTTCGGGCAGTGGCTCGAACATGGCCGCCCTGGTGGAGGCCGCGCGCCACGGGCGCTGGGCCGCGCGCTTCGGCGCCGGTGTGGTGGCGGTGGTGAGCAACCGGCCCGGCGCGGCCGGCCTGGCCTGGGCGCGCGAGCAGGGCCTGGCCACCGCGGTGGTCGACCACCAGCAGCACGCCGACCGCGAGGCCTTCGACGCCGCGCTGATGGCCGCGATCGACGCCCACCGGCCCGCGCTGGTGCTGCTCGCGGGCTTCATGCGCATCCTCACGCCGGGCTTCGTGCGGCACTACGAGGGGCGGCTGCTCAACATCCACCCCAGCCTGCTGCCGGCCTTCCCGGGCCTGAAGACGCACCAGCGCGCGATCGAGACGGGTTGCCGCTTCGCGGGCGCCACGGTGCACCGCGTGACCGCCGAGCTCGACCACGGCGAGTACCTGGAACAGGCCGTGGTGCCGGTGCTGCCCGGCGACACGCCCGAGGCCCTGGCCGCGCGCGTGCTCACGCAGGAGCACCTGATCTACCCGCGCGCGGTGGAGCGGCTGCTCGCGGCGGGCTGAGGTTCAGCGCTCGCTGGCCGCGAGCCGCGCGGCCATCAGGGCGAAGGCCGCCGCAAAGCCGCGGCGCAGGCGGTTCTGCACCGCGTGCGAGGCGATGACGCGTTGGCGAAAGCCGTGCGCCAGCGCGCCGTAGCCCACGAACACCACGAGCGTCATGGCCATGAACACCGCGCTCAGGGCACCGAACTGCGCCATGGGCGCGCGGGCGGCCGGGTCGATGAACTGCGGCAAAAAGGCCAGGAAGAACAGCGTGAGCTTGGGGTTGAGCAGGTTGAGCAGCACACCCTTGCCCACGAGTTCGCGCACGGGGCGCGCCCGGCCCGCGGCGTCGGCGCCGAAGGCCGATGTGTCGCGCCAGGTGGCCCAGGCCAGGTAGAGCAGGTAGAGCACGCCGGCCGCCTTGAGCACCTGGAAGGCGAGGGCGCCCGCGTGCATCACCGCGGCCAGGCCGAGCGCGGTGGCGGCCATGTGCGGCACGATGCCCAGGGTACATCCCAGCGCGGCCCAGGCACTGGCGGCGCGGCCTTGCGACAGGCCGGTGGACACGGTGTAGAGCACGCCCGCGCCGGGCGTGACCACCACCACCGCGCAGGTGAGCAGGAATTCGAGGCTGATCAAGGGCGGTTCTCCGGCATGGGGCAAGGCCCGCATGCTGACGCGGGCCGCAGCGCCGGTCTTGAACCTTATTGCAGCGGCCGGCCGCTGGCGCGCTGCCACGCGCCCGGCGTGAAGCCCAGGCTGCGCACGAAGTGGCGGTGCAGGTGGCTCTGGTCCGCATAGCCGCAGGCCTGCGCGGCCTCGCTCAGCGGCAGGCCGCTGGCGATCAGGCCGCGTGCGCGGCGCAACCGGTGCTGCTGCAACCAGGCGAAAGGCGGCAGGCCGTGGGCGCGCGCGAACTGGCGCACCAGCTGAAAGCGCGACAGGCCCGCGAGCGCCGCGAGCTCGCCGAGCGTGGGCGGGTCGTCGAGGCGGTCGAGCAGGCACTCGCACACCCGCGCGAGCGGTGCACCGGTGTCGTCGGCCAGCCGCCGGTGACCGTGGCGCTGCAGCAGCAGTCCGGCGGCCTGCGCCAGGGCTTCTTCCCAGGCGCTGGCCGCCGCGACGCCGCCGTTGGCAGGCAGCGCGGCCCAGACGTGGAACAGGTGCTCGATGGCGTGGCGCAGCGGCGGGTCATCGAGCACCGGCCGGGTGAATTCGAGGTTCTCGCACCCGACCAGCGCGGCCATCTGCGCGGGCGCCAGGTGCACCATGCGCCAGTGCCGCGCCTGGCCGTCGAGCGGTTGGCCGTCGTGCACCTCGCCCGGGTTGACGGTGACGATCTGGCCCGCCGAGGCCAGCACCGGGCCGCGGCCGCTGGCCGAGCGGTGCGCGCCCTGTTCCATCACGCCGAAGCCGTGGCTGTCGTGCCAGTGGCGGCCGAAGCCGCGGTCGGACCGCATGAGCACGGCGTGGACCCCGGGCAGCGGGGCGCGCCAGAGGGCGGCGTGGTGCACCGTGCTCTTCACGTCACATCGACTTGGCGAACACCAGGCCCGCGTGCTCGCGCATGGCGTGGAACTTGATCTTGGGCCAGTTGGCTTCGACCGCACGCAGCGTGGCCATGTGATCGAGCAGCACGGTGGGCGCGTCCACCGCGTCCAGCGCCACGCGGTGGGCGTTGGCGTCGATGAAGCGCTTGAGCTCCTGCTCGCCGCCGTCTTCGGGCGCGCAGGTGACCCAGCGCGCCACGTTGTACGAGCTGCCCGTGATGCGCGCCTTCACGCCGTACTCGTGCTCGAGCCGGTGCGCCACCACCTCGAACTGCAGCTGGCCCACGGCCCCGAGCAGCAGCACGCTGCCGGCCACCGGGCGGAACACCTGGATCGCGCCCTCTTCGCCGAGCTGCGTGAGGCCGGCGCGCAACTGCTTGCTGCGCAGCGGGTCGGCCACCTCCACGCTGCGGATGATCTCGGGCGCGAAGAAGGGCAGGCCGGTGTACTGCAGCGCCTCGCCCTCGGTGAGCGTGTCGCCGAGCTGCAGCACGCCGTGGTTGGGAATGCCGATGATGTCGCCCGCAAAGGCTTCGTCGAGCAGCTCGCGGCGCTGCGAGAGGAAGCTCACCACGGTGTTGGGCCGCAGCTCCTTGCCGCTGCGCACGACCTTGAGCCGCATGCCGCGCTCGAAGTGGCCGCTGGCCACGCGCACGAAGGCGATGCGGTCGCGGTGCGCCGGGTCCATGTTGGCCTGGATCTTGAACACGACGCCGCTGAACTTGCGTTCGTCGGGCTCCACCGTGCGCTGCATGGCGGCGCGCGGGCCGGGCGGCGGGGCCAGGTCCACCAGCGCGTCGAGCACCTCGCGCACGCCGAAGTTGTTGACCGCCGAGCCGAACAGCATGGGCGTCTGGTGGCCGGCCAGGAAGGCCTGTTCCTCGAACGCGGGCGAAGCGCCGGCCACGAGTTCGAGTTCGTCCTTGGCCTGCGCGAACTCGCTGCCGAAGCGCTGCGCCGTCTCGGGGTTGTCCAGGCCTTCGAGCACCTCTTCATCGCCGCCGCGGGTGTCTTCGCCGGCCGTGAAGACGCGCATGCGGTCGGCGCGGCGGTCGTACACACCGCGGAAGGTCTTGCCCATGCCCACCGGCCAGGTGAAGGGCACCACCGTCATGCCGAGCTCGCGCTCGATCTCGTCCATCAGGTCCAGCGGGGCCTGCACCTCGCGGTCCATCTTGTTGATGAAGGTGATGATGGGTGTGTTGCGCGCGCGGCAGACCTGCAGCAGCCGCCGCGTCTGCGGCTCCACGCCGTTGGCGGCGTCGATCACCATCAGCGCGGCGTCGACCGCGGTGAGCACGCGGTAGGTGTCTTCGGAGAAGTCCTGGTGACCGGGCGTGTCGAGCAGGTTGATCACGCAGTCGCGGTATTCCATCTGCATCACGCTGGAGGCGACGGAAATGCCGCGCTGCTTTTCGATCTCCATCCAGTCGCTGGTGGCGTGGCGCGCCGCCTTGCGCGCCTTCACGCTGCCCGCGATGTTGATGGCGCCCGAGAACAGCAGCAGCTTCTCGGTGAGGGTGGTCTTGCCCGCGTCGGGGTGGGAAATGATGGCGAAGGTGCGGCGGCGCCGGACCTGTTCCTGGATCTCAGACATAGGCCGGGATTATCGAGGCTGGGACAATAGCCCCCATGCACCCCAAAGCCCTGCTCGATGAATCCGCGGCCCTGGTCGAGGCCGTGTTCCGTTTCGACCACCCGGCCGATGCCGTGGTGGCACGCCACTTTCGCGAGAACCGCTCGCTCGGCCCGCGCGAACGCGCCACCCTGTCCGACACCGTGTACGCCGCGTTGCGCGAGCGGCTGAAGTTTGAATGGCTCGCGCGCTCGGGCAGCGGCTCCAAGTGGCGCCGGCTGGCGATCCTGGGCTTTCCGGGCGACCGCGACTTTCTCAAGAGCGCGCTGAGCGAGCCCGAGAAAGTCTGGCTCGACGCCTGCGCCAAGGTGCGCGAAGACGAATGGCTCGCGCCGCACCGCCACAACCTGCCCGAATGGCTGGCCGAGGCGCTGCGCGCCCAGGTGGGTGAGGGCTTCGACGCGCTGGCGGCGGCGCTGCTCGAGCCCGCGCCGCTCGATCTGCGCGTGAACCTGCTCAAGACCAAGCGCGAGGCCGCACTCGCCGCGCTGCGTGAAGCGGGCCTCAAGGCCGAGGCCACGCCGCATTCGCCGCTGGGCATCCGGCTGCAGGGCAAGCCGACGCTGGCCAAGGTGCCCGCGTTCGCGAACGGCGAGGTCGAGGTGCAGGACGAGGGCTCGCAACTGCTGGCCCTGCTGCTCGACGCCAGGCGCGGCGAGATGGTGGTCGACTTCTGTGCCGGCGCGGGCGGCAAGACGCTCGCCATCGGTGCGGCCATGCGCAACAGCGGCCGCCTCTATGCCTTCGACACGTCGGCGCACCGCCTCGACGGCCTCAAGCCGCGGCTGGCGCGCAGCGGCCTGTCCAACGTGCACCCGGTGGCCATCGCGCACGAGCGCGACGAGCGCATCAAGCGGCTGGCCGGCAAGATCGACCGCGTGCTGGTGGACGCGCCGTGTTCGGGCCTGGGCACGCTGCGCCGCAGCCCCGACCTCAAATGGCGCCAGACGCCGCAGACCGTCGCGGCGCAGGCCGCGTTGCAGCAGGCCATCCTGACCAGCGCCGCGCGCCTGCTCAAACCCGGCGGGCGGCTGGTGTACGCGACCTGCAGCCTGCTGGTCGACGAGAACGAGGCGGTGGCCGAGGCCTTCGGTCAGGCCCACCCGGATTTCGAGCCCGAAGCGGTCGCGGGCCTGCTCCAGGCGGCCAAGGTGTCCGGGGCCGAATCCCTGTGCGCCGGCGAGGGTGGGCGCTTTCTGCGCCTGTGGCCCCACCGGCACGGCACCGACGGCTTTTTCGCTGCCGTCTGGCGGAAAAAAGCTTGATCGGGATCAATTGGCCCTGAACTTCCGCCCAGTTCCGGGGCCTATACGGGCCAAAGGGCTTGGTCGGGGCCACCCCCCCCACCTAAAATCCCGGCTGTCGCGCCTGCCTGCCCCGGGCGCGCGGACGTTCCTGCGTTGTGTGTTCGGGCAGTCCTGATTGGACCTTGATGAATCCTTCCGTTACCGGCTCTCTGTCTGCCTTTTTCGATGGCGCCGTGGCTTTGCTCGCCGATGGCCTGTTGGGCCTGGCCTGGTGGCAAGTGCTGATCGTGGCCCTGGTGCTCACGCACATCACCATCGCCAGCGTGACGATCTACCTGCACCGCCATTCGGCGCACCGCGCGCTCGACCTGCACCCGATCGCATCGCACTTCTTCCGCTTCTGGCTCTGGATGACCACCGGCATGGTCACCAAGGAGTGGACCGCCATCCACCGCAAGCACCACGCCAAGTGCGAGCACGAGGGTGACCCGCACAGCCCGCACATCTTCGGCATCAAGAAGGTGTTCTACGAAGGCGCCGAGCTGTACCGCGCCGAAGCCAAGAACACCGAAACGCTGGAACGCTACGGCCACAACACGCCCAACGACTGGATCGAGCGCAACGTCTACAGCCGCTACTCGGCGCTGGGCGTGAGCCTCATGCTGATCCTCGACGTGCTGCTGTTCGGTGCGCTGGGCCTGGCGGTCTGGGCGCTGCAAATGGCCTGGATCCCGATCACGGCCGCCGGCATCATCAACGGCATCGGCCACTGGTGGGGCTACCGCAACTTCGAGGCCACGGACGCGAGCACCAACATCTCGCCCTGGGGCATCATCATTGGCGGCGAAGAGCTGCACAACAACCACCACACCTACCCGACCTCGGCCAAGCTCTCGGTCAAGCCCTACGAGTTCGACATCGGCTGGATGTACATCAGCATCCTGCAGGCGGTGGGCCTGGCCAAGGCGAAGAAGCTGCCGCCCAAGATGGCGTTCGGCGCCGTGAAACCGGTGGCCGACGAGAAGACGCTCGAGGCCATCATCGCCAACCGTTACGAGGTCATGGCCGGTTATGCGCGCGAGATGCGCGAGGCCTGCAAGACCGAGATCGCCGCGCTCAAGGCCCGCCAGGCCGACGCCTCGGTGCTCAAGGCCGCCAAGCGCTGGCTGCACCGCGACGACGACAAGGTGCCGCAGTCGGTCAAGCCGCAGCTGGCCCAGGCACGCGCCGAGCACCCGGTGCTCGACAAGATGGTGACCATGCGCGAGGAGTTGCGCGCCCTGTGGTCGAGCACCAACGCCACGCGCGAACAGCTCGCGGCCGACCTGCAGGCCTGGTGCCACCGCGCCGAAGAGAGCGGCATCGCGGCCCTGCGCGACTTCTCGATCCGCCTGCGCTCGGCGCACGCTTGACGCCAAAGCGGCCCGTGGGCCGCTTTGCTCAAGGCAACAAAAAACCCGCTGTGTTCACAGCGGGTTTTTTTGTTGGGCTCGGCCGAATTACTTCAGCTTCACTTCCTTGTACTCGACGTGCTTGCGCGCGACCGGGTCGAACTTCTTGAAGAGCAGCTTGTCGGGCGTGGTCTTCTTGTTCTTGTTCGTGGTGTAGAAGTGGCCGGTGCCCGCGGTGGACTCCAGCTTGATCTTTTCGCGACCGCCTTTGGTTGCCATGGTGGTTCTCCTTAAGCCTGGCCGTTGGCACGCAGATCGGCCAGCACGACGTCGATGCCTTTCTTGTCGATCAGGCGCAGGGCAGCGCCCGACACGCGCAGACGAACCCAGCGGTTCTCGCTCTCGACCCAGAAACGGCGGTATTGCAGGTTCGGCAGGAACCGGCGCTTGGTTTTGTTGTTGGCGTGGGAAACGTTGTTCCCGACCTGGGGCTTCTTGCCCGTGACGTCGCAGACGCGTGCCATGAGGACACTCCGATCCATTCACACGGCTGTTCGCAGCGGGCCGCAGGAGCATCCTGCGACTGGCGTCCAGCCTCACCTCGCCAGATAAAGGGTGGCGGTAACCCGGGGGATCGCGGTTTGACCGGCCGAGGCCGGACATTCAGCAAAGCCCGCAATTATACCCATGCCGGCTCCCGGCTGTCACGCCCGGGGGCCGGACGGGGCGCGGGCGGCGGGATCAGCCCGCCTGCTGCTCCAGGAACCGCTGGGCGTCGAGCGCGGCCATGCAGCCGGTGCCGGCGCTGGTGATGGCCTGGCGGTAGATGTGGTCCTGCACGTCGCCGGCCGCGAAGATGCCGGGCACGCTGGTCATGGTGGCCATGCCGTTGAGGCCGGACTTCGTGACGATGTAGCCGTCCTTCATCTCGAGCTGGCCCTGGAAGATCTCGGTGTTGGGACGGTGGCCGATCGCGATGAAGCAGCCCTGCAGCTTCAGGTCTTCGGTGGCGCCGGTCTGGGTGTCCTTGAGGCGGATGCCGGTCACGCCGGTGTCGTCGCCCAGCACCTCGTCGAGGGTCTTGAACAGCTTGAGTTCGATCTTGCCTTCCTTGACCTTCTCCATCACCTTGTCCACGAGGATCGGCTCGGCGCGGAACTTGTCGCGGCGGTGCACCAGGTAGACCTTGCTCGCGATGTTCGAGAGGTACAGCGCCTCTTCGACGGCGGTGTTGCCGCCGCCGATCACGCAGGTGGTCTGGCCGCGGTAGAAGAAGCCGTCGCAGGTGGCGCAGGCGCTCACGCCCTTGCCCATGAAGGCTTCTTCGGACGGCAGGCCCAGGTACTGGGCCGAGGCGCCGGTGGCCAGGATCAGCGCGTCGCAGGTGTAGGTGCCGCTGTCGCCCGTGAGCGTGAAGGGGCGCTTGGAGAAGTCGACCTTGTTGATGTGGTCGAAGACGATCTCGGTCTTGAAGCGCTCGGCGTGCTGCTGGAAGCGCTGCATCAACTCGGGGCCCTGCACGCCGTGCACATCGGCGGGCCAGTTGTCGACCTCGGTCGTGGTCATGAGCTGACCACCCTGGGCGATGCCCGTGATGAGCACGGGGTTCAGGTTGGCGCGCGCGGCGTAGACCGCCGCGGTGTAGCCGGCCGGACCCGAGCCGAGAATCAAGACTTTCGCGTGTTTCATGGTGCGTGGCCCCATCGAGAAACGAGGCAATTGGTTTAGAGTCGCGGGGGTATATGGAGATACCCGGCGCGATAGTCAATGTGAGTCGATGTGAGAAGAGCCAGCGGTCCGAGCCGCGGCCCGTGATCCGCCGGGATTGTAGGGAAGCGGGCCCTTTTGCCCCCCGCTGTCTGGGAATACACGCATGTCCATCCTGTCCAATCTCGACCTGATCCGCCGCGTTCCGCTGTTCTCCACCCTCACGCAGGCGCAAGCCGAATCGGTGGCCGACGCGGTCGTCAAGCGCCGTTACAAGCGCGGTGAGTGCATCGTCGAGCAAGGCAAGAAATCGAACTGCCTGGCCATCGTGCTCACGGGCCGGGCGCGCGTGGTCACCACCGACAGCCGCGGCCGCGAGGTGATCCTGGCCACCATGAACCCGGGCGATTACGTGGGCGAGATGAGCCTGATCGACAACCAGCCGCACTCGGCCACGGTGCGCGCCGAGGTGCAGACCGACGTGTTGATCCTGGGTCGCAACGAGTTCGCGCGCTGCCTGCCCGAGAACTCCTCCATGGCGTATGCCGTCATGCGCGGCCTGGTGCAACGCCTGCGCCACGCCGACCGCAAGATCGAATCGCTCGCGCTGCTCGACGTGTACGGCCGCGTGGCGCGCGCGCTGCTCGAGCAGGCGCAGCCCAACCGCGACGGCGTGCTCATGATCCGCGACCGCGTGTCGCGCCAGGACGTGGCCAAGATGATCGGCGCCTCGCGCGAAATGGTCAGCCGCGTGATGAAGGACCTCGAAGACCGCGGTTTCATCGAGGTCACCGAAGACGGCGCCACGCTGATCAAGGAGCGCCTCAGCACCCTGGGCTGAGCGCCGGGACGGGTGCCGGGCTGGGGTAAGCTTGCGCTTGCTTCCCCCCGGACATGACCTACTCCCTGAACACCCTCAATGCCGACCGCCGCGAAGCGCCCGCGGTCGGCGGCATCGCGCGTTTTGCCCAGGAAATCGGCCTGGTGCTGGGTGCCGCTGCGCTGGCCTTCTGGCTGCTGGCCCTGCTCAGCCACTCGCTGGCCGATCCCGCCTGGAGCACCACCGGCTCGCGCGCCGACGTGGGCAACTGGGGCGGGCGACTGGGCGCCATCGTCGCCGACGCCAGCTATTTCCTCTTCGGTTTTTCTGTCTGGTGGGTGTTTGCCGCCGGGGTGCGGGCCTGGTTGTCGGGCCTGGCGCGCTGGCTGCGCGGCGCCGCGCCCCAGGCCGACGGGCCGCGCTGGTGGCAGCGCCTGCTGGTGCGCCGTGTGGCGTTCTGGGTCGGCCTGGCCGCGCTGCTCGCGTTCAGCGGCGCGCTCGAATGGACGCGCCTGTACCGGCTCGAGCCGCTGCTGCCCGGCCATGCGGGCGGCGTGGTGGGCCATGCGCTCGGGCCGCTGGCCCTGCGCTGGCTGGGCTTCACGGGTTCTGCCCTCGCGCTGCTGGCCTTGGTGCTGGCCTGCCTGCCGCTGGTGTTCCGTTTCTCGTGGGGCCACTGGGCCGAGGTCGTGGGCCAGCACCTCGACGGCTGGTTCGAGGCGCGGCGCGAGAAGCGCGAGGCGGTGGAAGACGAACGCATCGGCCGCCAGGCCGCGCGCGAGCGCGAGGTGGTGGTGCAGACCGAGCGCGTGGAGATCGAGGAACACCACCCGGTGCCGGTGGTGATCGAGCCCACCATGGTCGAGGTGCCCAAGAGCGAGCGCGTGGCCAAGGAGCGCCAGAAGCCGCTGTTCTCGGAAATGCCCGACAGCAAGCTGCCGCAGGTGGACCTGCTCGATGCCGCCTCGGGCCAGCAGAACACGGTGGACGCGCAGACGCTGGAGATGACCAGCCGCCTGATCGAGAAGAAGCTCAAGGACTTCGGCGTCGAGGTGCGGGTGGTGGCGGCCGCGCCGGGCCCGGTGATCACGCGCTACGAGATCGAGCCCGCCACCGGCGTGAAGGGCTCGCAGATCGTCAACCTGAGCCGCGACCTCGCGCGCTCGCTCTCGCTGGTCTCGATCCGCGTGATCGAAACCATCCCGGGCAAGAACCTGATGGCGCTGGAGTTGCCCAACGCCAAGCGCCAGACCATCCGCCTCTCCGAAATCCTGGGCTCGGCCGTTTACAACGACGCCAAGTCGCTGCTCACCATCGGCCTGGGCAAGGACATCGGCGGCCAGCCCGTGGTGGCCGACCTCGCGAAGATGCCGCACTGCCTGGTGGCCGGCACCACCGGCTCGGGCAAGTCGGTGGGCATCAACGCCATGATCCTGTCGCTGCTCTACAAGGCCGACCCCAAGGACGTGCGTCTGCTGCTCATCGACCCCAAGATGCTCGAGATGAGCGTCTACGAGGGCATTCCGCACCTGCTCGCGCCGGTCGTGACCGACATGAAGCACGCGGCCAACGGCCTGAACTGGTGCGTGGCCGAGATGGAGAAGCGCTACAAGCTCATGAGCAAGCTGGGCGTGCGCAACCTCGCTGGCTTCAACACCAAGATCGACGAGGCCAAGGCCCGCGGCGAGAGCATCGGCAACCCGTTCTCGCTCACGCCCGAGCAGCCCGAGCCGCTCGAACGGCTGCCCTACATCGTGGTGGTGATCGACGAACTCGCCGACCTCATGATGGTGGTGGGCAAGAAGATCGAGGAGCTGATCGCGCGCCTGGCGCAGAAGGCGCGCGCCGCCGGCATCCACCTGGTTCTCGCCACGCAGCGCCCCAGCGTGGACGTGATCACCGGCTTGATCAAGGCCAACATCCCCACGCGCATCGCCTTCCAGGTCAGCAGCAAGATCGACAGCCGCACCATCCTCGACCAGATGGGCGCCGAAAGCCTGCTGGGCATGGGCGACATGCTCTACCTGCCCTCGGGCATGGGCTTTCCCACGCGCGTGCACGGCGCTTTCGTGAGCGACGACGAGGTGCACCGTGTGGTGGCCTACCTGAAAGAGCAGGGCGAGGCCGACTACATCGACGGCGTGCTCGATGGCGGCGCCGCTGACGGCGAGGGCGGCGATGCCTTTGGCGACGGTGGCGGCGAGGGCGGGGGTGAAAAAGACCCGCTGTACGACCAGGCCGTGGCCATCGTGCTGCAGGACCGCAAGGCCAGCATCTCCTACGTGCAGCGCAAGCTCAAGATCGGCTACAACCGCGCGGCGCGCCTGCTCGAAGACATGGAAAACGCCGGTCTGGTGAGCGCGCTCACCAGCAGCGGGCAGCGCGACATCCTGGTGGGTGGCCGCCCCGAATGACCGCCGGCAACCCTCCGGTGCAACTCCCGCCGCCCTCGAGGCTCCGAGTGTCATGAACATCCGATCCCTGCTTGCCGCCGCCGCCCTGTGCTGGGCGGCCCTGCCGGTCCATGCCGACGGCCTCAAGGCGCTCGAGGCCTTCCTGCGCGAGGCCAGCAGCGCGCGCGCCGATTTCACCCAGGTGGTGACCTCGCCCGCGCGCGCCAACGAGGCCACGCCGCGCCAGCGCACCAGCAACGGGCGCTTCGTGTTCCAGCGTCCCGACCGCTTCCGCTTCGACTACCTCAAGCCCTTCGAGCAGACCATCGTGGCCGACGGCCGCCAGCTCTGGCTGCACGACGTGGACCTGAACCAGGTGACGGTGCGCGCGCAGAAGGACGCGCTGGGCAGCACGCCCGCGGCCATCATCGCGTCGGCGCCCGACCTCGCCGCGCTGCGCACCAGCTTCGAGCTGCGCGCCGCGCCCGATGCCGACGGCCTGCAGTGGGCCGAGGCCACGCCCAAACAGCGCGACGGCCAGCTGCGCAAGGTGCGCCTGGGCTTTGCCGGCACCCAGCTCTCGGTGCTCGACATCGAGGACGGCCTGGGCCAGCGCTCGGTGCTGCGCTTCTCGCAGTGGCAGAACAACCCCGCGCTCAAGGGCGGCGAGTTCCGCTTCGAGCCCCCCGCGGGCGCCGATGTGATCCGCCAGTGAACGGCCGCGTGGCACACCCGATCCGATCTTGAACACCGCTGCCCACGCCCCGCTGGCCGAACGGCTGCGCCCGCGCACGCTGGGCGAGGTCATCGGGCAGCAGCACCTGCTGGGCGAAGGCATGGCGCTGCGCCTGGCCTTCGAGTCGGGCCAACCGCACAGCTGCATCCTCTGGGGCCCGCCGGGTGTGGGCAAGACCACCATCGCGCGGCTCATGGCCGACGCCTTCGACGCCCAGTTCATCACCATCAGCGCGGTGTTGGGCGGCGTGAAAGACATCCGCGAGGCGGTGGAGCAGGCCGAGCTCGCGCGCGACGGCCTGCACGCGCAACGCACCATCGTGTTCGTCGACGAGGTGCATCGCTTCAACAAGAGCCAGCAGGACGCCTTTCTGCCGCACGTGGAAAGCGGCCTGTTCACCTTCATCGGCGCCACCACCGAGAACCCCTCGTTCGAGGTGAACTCGGCGCTGCTGTCGCGCGCCGCGGTCTACGTGCTGCAGCCGCTCACCGAAGACGACCTGCGCGCCATCGTGGCCAAGGCGCGCGCGATCGACGCCGTCCCCGAGATCGAAGGCCCTGCGCTCGAGCGCCTGATCGGCTACGCCGACGGCGACGCGCGCCGCCTGCTCAATACGCTCGAAACCCTGGCCGTGGCCGCTCGGCGCGAGAAGCTCGAGACCGTGACCGACGCCTGGCTGCTGCGCGTGCTCGGCGAGCGCATGCGCCGCTACGACAAGGGCGGCGAGCAGTTCTACGACACCATCAGCGCGCTGCACAAGAGCGTGCGCGGCTCTGACCCCGACGCCGCGCTGTACTGGTTCGTGCGCATGCTCGATGGCGGCGTGGACCCGCGCTACGTCTCGCGCCGCCTGATCCGCATGGCGGCCGAAGACATCGGCCTGGCCGACCCGCGGGCCCTGCGCTTCGCGCTCGACGCCGCCGAGGTCTACGAGCGCCTGGGCTCGCCCGAGGGCGAGCTGGCGCTGGCCGAATGCGTGGTCTACCTCGCGGTGGCCGCGAAATCGAACGCGGTCTACAAGGCCTTCAACCAGGCGCGCGCCTTCGTCAAGCGCGACGGCACCCGGCCCGTGCCCATGCACCTGCGCAACGCGCCCACCCAGCTCATGAAATCGCTGGACTACGGCAAGGGCTACCGCTACGCGCACGACGAGCCGGGCGGCTTCGCGGCGGGCGAGAACTATTGGCCCGAGGGCATGCAAGCGCCTGCGTTCTACGAGCCCGTCGACCGCGGGCTGGAAATCCGCATCGGCGAAAAGCTGCGCGAATTGCGCCGCCTGAACGGCCAGGATCAGAAGAACTGATGCGTCCGTAGTCGCACTGATACGGGGGGCTGCGTCCCGGGTTTACCCTTTGATTTCAGGGGCGAAGCCCCCGATGGAGCCCTGATACCCCTCGCTACAATCGCGCACCACCAACCCGCCCCAGGCCTTTATCGAGGCCGCCTCTGGCGGGTTTTTTGCTAGGTTGAAACAGGGGCGGTGTCACCACCCCGCCGGTCAAAAACACGGAGAACCTTTCATGGAAGTCTTGCTACAGCAGATCCTCAACGGACTGGTGCTGGGCAGCATGTACGCCCTGGTCGCCCTGGGCTACACGATGGTGTACGGCATCATCGGCCTCATCAACTTCGCCCACGGCGACGTGCTCATGGTGGGCGCGCTCACCAGCTGGACCATCATCACGGCCATGCGCGAAGCCTCGCCCGACATGGCGGGCTGGATGATCCTCATCGTGGCCACGCTCATCGCCATGGTGGTGTGCGCCGCGCTCAACTTCACGATCGAGAAGCTGGCCTACCGGCCCTTGCGCAACTCGCCGCGACTGGCCCCGCTGATTACGGCCATCGGGGTGTCCATCCTGCTCCAGACGCTCGCGATGATCATCTGGAAGCCCAACCCCAAGTCCTACCCGGCCACGCTCTCGCGCGAACCCATCGAGTTCTTCGGCGCCGTGCTCTCCGTCACCCAGATCACCATCCTCGCCACCACCGCCATCGTGCTGGCGCTGCTGATGTGGCTGGTCAACCGCACCAACCTGGGCCGCGCCATGCGCGCCACCGCCGAGAACCCGCGCGTCGCGGCGCTCATGGGCATCAAGCCCGACGTGGTCATCTCCGCCACCTTCATCATCGGCGCCATGCTCGCGGCCATCGCCGGCATCATGTGGGCGTCGAACTACGGCACGGTGCAGCACGCCATGGGCTTCATGCCCGGCCTCAAGGCCTTCGTGGCCGCGGTCATGGGCGGCATCGGCAACCTCGCGGGCGCCGTGATCGGCGGCATCGCGCTGGGCCTCATCGAGTCCCTGGGCGCCGGCTACCTGGGCAAGCTCACCGGCGGTTTCCTGGGCAGCCAGTACACCGACATCTTCGCCTTCATCGTGCTGGCCTTCGTGCTGATCCTGCGCCCGTCGGGCCTGCTGGGTGAACGCGTGGCCGACCGCGCCTGAGGCCACGGGGAGAAACACCATGACGAACACCAAACCCGTCAAGCTGATCGCCTTCGTGATCGTGGGCATCCTCATGCTGGTGCTGCCGCTCGTGCTGCAGGCCACCGGCAGCAACTCCTGGGTCCGCATCGTCGACGTGGCACTGCTCTACGTGCTGCTCGCGCTGGGCCTGAACATCGTGGTGGGCTACGCCGGCCTGCTCGACCTCGGCTTCATCGCCTTCTTCGCGGTGGGCGCCTACCTCTACGGCCTGCTCGCCTCGCCGCACCTCACCGACACCTTCGCCTGGCTGGCGGCCACGTTCCCCAACGGGCTGCACATGAACTTCTGGATCGTGATGGTGATCGCGGGCATCCTGGCCGGCGTCACGGGTCTGATCCTGGGCTTTCCGGTGCTCAAGCTGCGCGGCGACTACCTCGCCATCGTCACGCTGGGCTTCGGCGAGATCGTGCGCATCTTCATGCTCAACCTCGACCGCCCGATCAACCTCACCAACGGCCCCAAAGGCCTGAGCAACGTGGACGCGGTGAGCGTGTTCGGCCACAGCATGAGCCAGCGGCTGGACGTGTCCATCGGCGGCTTCAGCTACACCTTCCAGTCGGTCACGCTGTACTACTACCTCATCCTGTTCTTCGTGGTGGTGGCGATCTGCATCGCCTACCGCCTGCAGGACTCGCGCATCGGCCGCGCCTGGATGGCCATCCGCGAAGACGAGATCGCGGCCAAGGCCATGGGCCTGAACACGCGCAACCTCAAGCTCGCAGCCTTCGGCATGAGCGCCACCTTCGGCGGCGTCGCGGGCGTGCTGTTTGCCTCCTTCATGCGCGGTGTCTACCCCGAGTCCTTCATCCTGATGGAGTCGGTGATGATCGTGGCCATGGTGGTGCTCGGTGGCCTGGGCCACATCCCGGGCGTCATCCTCGGCGCGCTGGTGCTCGCGGGCCTGCCCGAGCTGCTGCGCCATGTGGCGCACCCGCTCACGGCCATGACCGACGGCCGCCTGGGCCCCGAGATCCTGCGCCAGCTGCTGATCGCGCTGGCCATGATCGTCATCATGCTGCTGCGACCCAAAGGTCTGTGGCCCGCCCCGGAACACGGCAAGTCCCTGGCGACCAAGTGAGGAGCGCGGCATGAGCGAAACCATTCTGAAAGTCGCCAACGTCTCCAAGCGTTTCGGCGGTCTGCAAGCCCTCAGCGACGTGGGCATCCACATCCAGCGCGGCCAGGTCTATGGCCTGATCGGCCCCAACGGCGCGGGCAAGACCACGTTCTTCAACGTGCTCACCGGCCTGTACACGCCCGACAGCGGCAGCTTCGAACTCGCGGGCAAGCCCTACACGCCCACCGCGGTGCACGAGGTGGCCAAGGCGGGCATCGCGCGCACCTTCCAGAACATCCGCCTGTTCGCCGAGATGACGGCGCTCGAGAACGTGATGGTCGGCCGCCACGTGCGCACGCAATCGGGCCTGCTGGGCGCGATCCTGCGCACGCCGCGCTTCAAGCGCGAAGAGCGCGAGATCACCGACCGCGCGCGCGAGCTGCTCGACTACGTGGGCATCGGCAAGTTCGCCGACTACAAGTCGCGCACCCTGAGCTACGGCGACCAGCGCCGCCTGGAAATCGCGCGCGCGCTCGCCACCGACCCGCAGCTCATCGCCCTCGACGAGCCCGCGGCCGGCATGAACGCCACCGAGAAGGTGCAGCTGCGCGAACTCATCGACCGCATCCGCAACGACAACCGCACCATCCTGCTCATCGAGCACGACGTGAAGCTGGTCATGGGCCTGTGCGACCGCGTGACCGTGCTCGACTACGGCAAGCAGCTCTCGTCGGGCACGCCGGCCGAGGTGCAGAAGGACCCGAAGGTGATCGAGGCCTACCTCGGCACCGGCGGGCATTGAGCAGGAGACCCCACATGGCAAACACGCTTCTCAAAGTCAAAGGGCTCAAGGTCTCCTACGGCGGCATCAAGGCCGTCAAGGGCGTCGACCTGGAAGTCAAGGAAGGCGAGCTGATCTCGCTGATCGGCTCCAACGGCGCCGGCAAGACCACCACCATGAAGGCCATCACCGGTTCGCTGGGCATGGAAGACGGCGACGTGGAGTACCTGGGCCAGAGCATCCGCGGCAAGGGCGCCTGGGACCTGGTGAAACAGGGCCTGGCCATGGTGCCCGAAGGCCGTGGCGTCTTCACGCGCATGACCATCACCGAGAACCTGCAGATGGGCGCCTACGTGCGCAGCGACAAGGCCGGCATCGCGCAGGACATCGAGCGCATGTTCGGCATCTTCCCGCGCCTGAAGGAACGCAAGGACCAGCTCGCCGGCACCATGAGCGGTGGCGAGCAGCAGATGCTCGCGATGGCGCGCGCGCTCATGAGCCAGCCCAAGGTGCTGCTGCTCGACGAGCCGTCCATGGGCCTGTCGCCCATCATGGTCGACAAGATCTTCGAGGTGGTGCGCGACGTGTCGGCCCAGGGTGTGACCATCCTGCTGGTGGAGCAGAACGCCAGCCGCGCGCTGCAGATCGCCGACCGCGGCTACGTGATGGACTCGGGCGAGATCATCATGAGCGGCGACGCCAAGCAGATGCTGACCGATCCCAAGGTCCGCGCGGCGTATCTGGGCGAATAACCCCGGCTTCTCGCAAACCTACAATCGCGGGTTGCGCGCCGTTCGGCGCCCAACCCGCTTTTTCATTCATGAGCCAAGCCCAGACCCCCGACACCGCCGCGCCCGTGGCGCACGACGAGAACCAGCTGATCGCCGAACGCCGCGAGAAGCTCAAGGCCTTGCGCGAGGCGCAGCAGCGCGGCGAAGGGGTGGCCTTCCCGAACGACTTCAAGCCGCAGGACCAGGCCGCCGCGCTGTTCGCACGCCACGGCGAGACCAGCAAGGAAGACCTCGAAGCCACGCCGGTGCGCGCCAGCGTGGCCGGCCGCATGATGCTCAAGCGCGTGATGGGCAAGGCCAGCTTCGCCACGCTGCAGGACGCCTCCTTCGGCCCGAGCGGCGGCCGCATCCAGATCTACCTGAACAACGACAGCGTGGGCGAGGCGCAGCACAACGCCTTCAAGCACTGGGACCTGGGCGACATCGTGGCCGCCGAGGGCGTGCTGTTCCGCACCCGCACCGGCGAGCTCACCATCCACGCCGACAGGATCCGCCTGCTCACCAAGAGCCTGCGTCCGCTGCCCGACAAGTTCCACGGCGTGGCCGATCAGGAGATCAAGTACCGCCAGCGCTACGTCGACCTGATGACCGACGAGTCGGCGCGCCGGCGCTTCGTCACGCGCAGCCAGGCCGTCACGGCGCTGCGCCAGTTCATGGTCGACAGCGGTTTCCTCGAGGTCGAGACGCCCATGCTGCACCCCATTCCCGGGGGCGCCAACGCCAAACCCTTCATCACGCACCACAACGCGCTCGACCAGGAAATGTTCCTGCGCATCGCGCCCGAGCTCTACCTCAAGCGGCTGCTGGTGGGTGGCTTCGAGCGCGTGTTCGAGATCAACCGCAACTTCCGCAACGAAGGCATCTCGGTGCGCCACAACCCCGAGTTCACCATGATGGAGTTCTACGCGGCGTACTGGAATTACGTCGACCTCATGGACTTCGTGGAGCGGCTCATCCGCCACGTGGTGCGCACGGTGCGCGGCGATGGCGAGATCACCTACCAGGGCCGCGCCGTGGACCTCGACGCGCCCTTCGAGCGCCTGACCATCCGCGACGCGATCGTCAAGTACACCGAGGCCGGTGCCCAGGTCGACGATGCCGACTGGCTGCGCGCCCAGCTGCGCAAGCTCGGCCTGAGCGAGGAGAAGGACCAGCTCGCCGGCCGCAGCCTGGCCTCGCTGCAGGTGCTGTACTTCGAGGAGAAGGTCGAGAGCGAGCTCTGGAACCCGACCTTCATCATGGACCACCCGACCGAGATCTCGCCGCTGGCGCGCGCCAACGACGCGCGGCCCGAGGTCACCGAGCGCTTCGAGCTCTACATCACGGGCCGCGAATTCGGCAACGCCTTCTCCGAGCTCAACGACGCCGAGGACCAGGCCGCGCGCTTCCACGCGCAGGTGGCGGCCAAGGACGGCGGCGATGACGAGGCCATGCACTTCGACGCCGACTACATCCGCGCGCTCGAATACGGCATGCCGCCCGCGGGCGGCTGCGGCATCGGCATCGACCGCCTCATGATGCTGGTGACCGACAGCCCCAGCATCCGCGACGTGATCCTGTTCCCCGCGCTGCGCCGCGAGGTCTGAAGCCTCAGAAGTTCAGCCGCAGGATCGCCTTGCGCGGGTCCTGGCCGAGCAGGCGCAGGCCCTCGTGCATCCAGCGCAGGTGGGCCTCGGCGTCCTGGCCGTGTTCGCCGCGCGCGTCGGGCAGCAGGGCCACCACCACCCGCAGGCGCAGCGTGGTGCCCGGGGGCAGGCGATCGGGCGAGCGCAGCCCCGCGGCCACCAGGCTGGTGGCCACGCCCGCGGCCTGCGTGTCCTTCACCGGGCCTTCCATCAGCAGCGCGAAATCCTGGTCGTCCACGCGCGCGGCCGTGTCCACGTCACGCGCCTGCGAGCGCAGCAGCGAGGCCGTGATGACCAGCGCGCGGTCCGCGGTCTCGCGGCCGTGGCGCTCCAGCAGTTCGGCGTGGTTGTCCAGGCGCACCAGCAGCAGCGCGCTCGAATGGTGGTAACGCTGTGCGCGCACCAGGCTGTCGTGCAGGCACAGCATCATGTGCGAACGCACCATCAGCCCGGTCAGAGGCTCGGTGCGCTCGAGCGCGCGGGCGCGCATCTGCGATTCGTGCTGCATGCGCGAGCGCTGCAGCAGCGCATAGACCAGCACGGGCGCTTCGAGCGTGGCCGCGATCACCATGCCGTACTGCGAGAGGAAGCCCGACGAGATCAGGTTGAAGTTGCGCATCACCGGCAGTGCGCCCGCGATCAGCACCGGCAGCATGCCCAGCACGAACCAGCGCAGCCAGCCATCGCCGCTGCGCCAGGCGCGCCAGAGCATGGCCGCGATGGTGGCCATGGCCGCCGTGCCCAGCGCCGTGACCGCCTGCAGCGAGAGCCGGCTGGGCGCGATCAGGTCCCAGGCCACCGTCGCGAGCCACAGCAGCGCCAGGCCCAGGCACAGGCGGTCCAGCAGCCGCCCCAGGCGCCGCGGCTGGGCCACCTGGCGCACGAACAGCAGACCGGCCACGCCCATGAGCGGCAGCAGCACGAACTCGGCCACCTGGTTCCAGCGCGCCTGGCCCGGCCACAGGAACTGTCCGCCCACGCCGAGCGAGGCCGCCATGCCCAGGCCGAGCAGGGTGGTGTAGACGGCGTAGAGGGCGAAGGCCATGTCGCGGTACACGGCCACGTGCACCAGCGCCACCAGGGTCAGCAGGAGCGCCATGCCGAAGTAGACGCCCAGGCCGAACTGCTGGTGGATGCGCATCTCGCGCAGCGTGTTGTGGTCGTGCAGCCGCAGCTCGCCCGAGAAGGGCACGCGCGCGTGTTCGATGCGCACCCAGTAGCGCACCGCTTCGCCCGGGCGGGCATCCAGGCCGAACACCGGGTAGCGGTCGGGATGGGCCCAGTCGCGCACCGGCAGGCGGTCGCCCGCACGCTGCACCCGCCAGCGGCCCTGGGCGTCGCGGTGGTAGAGCTCGATGAAGTCGGTGCCCGAACGCGCGAGCTCGAGCTCCCAGGCCGCGTCGGTGCTGCGCTGCATCACCTCGAAACGGATCCAGAGCGCGGCGTCGTTGGCCAGGCGCGTGCGGTCACCGGCCGCGCGCAGGGTCCAGACGCCGGTGTGGCGATGGGCCTCGATTTCCTCGATGCCCAGCGAACCATTGGGGTCGAGCAATTGCTCGCTGCGCCCGGCCAGATCGACCGTGCCGTGCCGGTCGTCGAGCACGATGGGTCTGGAGGGTTCCCCGGCGCTGGGGGCGGCGATCGCGGCTAGGGCGGTGGACGTGGGCGGTGCGATCAGGGCGAGGCACAGACCCAGGGCAGCGCCGAGGCGCTGCCACACTGTGGGGGACGAGGGCATAGGGGGCGATTGTGCAATCGCCCCGGCCGGATCAGGCGTAGGCGGCGAGCGCCTTGCGCATTTTCTTCATGGCCGCCACTTCGATCTGGCGGATGCGCTCGGCGCTCACGCCGTACTCGGCGGCCAGTTCGTGCAGCGTCATGCCTCCCGAGCCGTCGTCGTTCACCTTGAGCCAGCGTTCGCTCACGATGCGGCGCGAGCGCTCGTCGAGCTCGCCCATGGCGCGCGCGATGCCTTCGGTGGCCAGGTGGTCGCGCTCGGCCGACTCGATCATGGCCGTGGGCTCGTGCGAGGCGTCAGCGAGGTAGGCGATGGGACCGAAAGCCTCCTCGCCATCGTCGCCGGGCGCGGGGTCGAGCACCACGTCGCCGCCCGACAGGCGCGTTTCCATCTCGCGCACTTCCTCGGGCTTGACCTTGAGCTCGCGCGCGACCACGCCGATCTCGGCGTCGCTGAGCACCTCGCGGTGGGTGTCGCCGTCGAGGGCTTCGGCGCGCAGGCCTTGCTTGCGCGAGCGCAGGTTGAAGAACAGCTTGCGCTGGGCCTTGGTGGTGGCCAGCTTCACCATGCGCCAGTTCTTCAGGATGTATTCGTGGATCTCGGCCTTGATCCAGTGGATGGCGTAGCTCACCAGGCGCACGCCCTGGTCGGGGTCGAAGCGCTTGACGGCCTTCATGAGGCCCACGTTGCCTTCCTGGATCAGGTCGCCGTGGGGCAGGCCGTAGCCCAGGTACTGGCGCGAAATGGACACCACCAGGCGCAGGTGCGACATCACGAGCCGGCCGGCGGCTTCGAGGTCGTTGTGGTCGCGCAGGCGGCGGGCGGCTTCCTGCTCTTCCTCGAGGGTGAGCAGGGGCAGGCGGTTGATCGCGGAGATGTACGCGTCCAGGTTGCCCAGCGGCGGCAGCGTGAGCGAGCGGCTCCAGGGGCTGGCAACGGCCAGGGCACCAGGGGCGGCGGGATGCGCGACAGCAAGCGATGGGGACATGGATGACCTCCTCGGGAAATCGGCCGAAATATTAGCACTCGCTTGGAGAGAGTGCTAAAGCAGAAGTTCCATCCCGCCGCCACGGGTGGGCCATGGCGGGTGTCGATTCCCGGTGAGTATTGAATTTTTCTCACTGAGTTTTGAACGCATCAGGGCGGAGGAGCGATATAAGTAGTTGATTTATATATATTTTTTCCGGTTTGCCTGCATGGTTGGTTGGTATGCCGAAAAGCCTGACGAAGATCGGTCAAGCGCCCGGGTCAACAGCAGTGAGCGGCGCAGCACCGCTCGCTTTCCCCAGAGCTTCTCTCGCGGCAAGCGCTCCCAGCACGGACTGCTCATTCTTCAGCCAGAGCGCACTCTGCGCACTCCCCAATTGCGTCTGAACGTCGAATCGCGGTACCCAAGACTCCCTCTGCCGTGTATGAGTGGGACGGGTGCGGCTTCAGATAAGCTTATGAAGTAAACCGCCTCGCTTTCTCCGCGTTCGAATACGAACAAGATCGCCGTTCGCAATGACGCGAATGTCGAATCCCCGTATAGGCGTAGTGGGGGTGGCAGGAGGCACGCGCTTGCGGCCCGAGGCACAGAGTGCGGTTGGTGCAAGGTTGACAGGGAGGGATTGCCGTTGACGGGCCAGCAGCTTCTTACGCCACATCAGAGCCAGTATTTTGCTTGGCTGCTGACTAGGCGTGCAGCAGGCGACTCCGTGGAGTCGCTGGCTTCGACTTTGGTCGATTCGCAAGTCGATCTGAATCCCCATCAAGTCGAGGCCGCGCTCTTCGCTTGCCGCAACCCCCTCTCACGCGGCGTGATCCTCGCTGACGAGGTTGGTCTGGGCAAGACCATCGAAGCCGGGCTAGTCCTCTCCCAACGTTGGGCCGAACGGCGGCGGAAGGTCCTCATCATCGTTCCGGCGAACCTGCGCAAGCAATGGCACCAGGAGCTGCAGGAAAAGTTCGGCCTGCAAGGGCTGATCCTCGAAGCCAAGAGCTATAACGCGATTCGTAAGCAAGAGCAGCGGAACCCGTTCCTGTTCGGCTCCGGCCCGATCATCTGTTCCTATCAGTTTGCGAAGGCCAAAGCTGACGATGTCAAGAGCATCGACTGGGACTTGGTCGTCCTCGACGAAGCGCATCGCTTGCGCAACGTCTACAAGACCAGCAACGTCATCGCCAAGACCCTCAAGGAGGCGCTGTCGCGCGTTCACTCCAAAGTGCTGCTGACCGCGACGCCGTTGCAGAACTCGCTACTCGAACTCTACGGGCTGGTCAGCTTCATCGATGACCGTGTGTTCGGAGACCTTGATAGCTTCCGCTCGCAGTTCACTGGCAGAGAGCAATCCTTCAGCAGCCTGCGTGACCGGCTGGCCCCCATCTGCAAGCGTACCCTGCGCAAACAGGTTCAGCCCTACGTGTCGTACACATCGCGCAAGGCCATAGTCGAGGAGTTCACGCCGTCGCGCGAAGAGCAGGAACTTTCCAGGCTCGTCGCCGAATACCTGCGCCGCCCTAACCTCAAGGCCCTGCCCGAGGGGCAGCGCCAACTGATTTCACTCGTACTATGGAAGCTGCTTGCCTCCAGCACGCATGCGATTGCGGGTGCGTTGGAGACGATGGCCAAGCGTCTCCAGAGTGTGCTCGACGAAGTCACCGAAGCTCCCGATCTGGTCGATGAACTCGACAAGGATTACGAGTCGCTCGACGAAACCGCCGATGAGTTGAACGACCAAGGCTCAGACGTCTCAGCACCGAGCCGCTTGGAGCGCGATGGCATCGCGGAGGAGATCGAGGAGCTTCGCCACTTCAAAACCCTGGCAACCAACATCCGGGACAACGCAAAGGGCAAGGCACTGCTCACCGCGCTGGATCGCGCCTTCGCTGAACTGGATCGGCTAGGCGCGCCCAGGAAGGCCATCATCTTCACCGAGTCCAGGCGCACGCAGGAATACCTCCTCAACTTGCTGGCCGACACGCCATACGGCGACGGCATCGTGCTCTTCAACGGCACCAATAGCGACCAGCGTGCGCAGGCGATCTACAAGGACTGGCTGAAGCGCCACGAAGGCGCCAACCGCATCACCGGCTCCAAGACTGCCGACACCCGTGCGGCACTGGTTGAGCACTTCAAGGAGCGTGGCAAGGTCATGATTGCCACCGAGGCCGGAGCCGAAGGCATCAACCTCCAGTTCTGCTCACTCGTCATCAACTACGACCTGCCGTGGAACCCGCAGCGCATCGAGCAGCGCATCGGGCGCTGCCACCGCTACGGTCAGAAGCACGACGTGGTGGTGGTCAACTTCGTCGACCGCAGCAATGAGGCCGATGCACGGGTGTACGAGCTGCTGTCGCAGAAGTTCCAGCTCTTCGAGGGCGTGTTTGGGGCTAGCGACGAAGTGCTGGGTGCCATCGGCTCCGGTGTCGATTTCGAGCGGCGTATCGCCGAGATCTACCAGAACTGCCGAGAGCCCGAGGAAATCAAGTCCAGCTTTGAGCAACTCCAGCTCGATCTCTCCGGCGAGATCAACGAGGCGATGGTCAAGACGCGCCAGGTATTGCTTGAGAACTTTGACGAGGAGGTGCAGGAGAAGCTGCGCATGCGGGCCGACGACAGCCGCAACGCGCGCAACCGCTTCGAGCGGATGCTAATGGACTTGACCCGCGCCGAACTGGTCCATTGCGCCGCGTTCGATGACGACGGCTTCGATCTCCGCCACATACCGACTGGAATCGAGCATGCCGGCCCTGCGGGCATCGAGCTGGGGCGCTACGAATTGCCCCGCCGCTCCGGCGACGCGCACCTATACCGCATCAATCATCCGCTGGCGCGATGGGGCATCGAGCAGGCCAAGGCGCGCGCACTCAACGGGGCTCGTCTCGTCTTCGACTACAACGCCCACGGTTCAAAGATCAGCACGCTTGAAGCCTGGCGCGGCAAGGCCGGATGGCTCACCGTGAAGCTGGTCACGGTCGAGACACTCGGCAACCAGGAGCAACATCTGCTGGTTGCCGCGGGCACGACTGACGGCGTCGTGCTCGCGGAAGAAGACCCGGAAAAACTGCTGCGCCTGCCCGCGGCCACGCAGGCGGCCAGTCTGTTCAACGCCCCTGACGCCACCCTGCTGGCCGACGTGGAAGCCCGCAAGACCGCACTCCTGCGCGACGTCAACGAGCGCAACCTCGGCTACTTCGAGCAGGAAGTCCAGAAGCTGGATGCCTGGGCGGACGACCTGAAGCTCGGTCTGGAGCAGGAGATCAAGGAGATCGACCGCGAGATCAAGGAGGTGCGCCGAACCGCAGCGACCTCGCCGACGCTAGAAGAAAAGCTGTCATGGCAGAAGAAGCAGCGTGAACTGGAAGGCAAGCGCAGCAAGCTGCGCCGCGAGCTGTTTGCCCGGCAGGACGAAGTTGAAGCCCAGCGAAATGACCTTATCAGTCAGTTGGAAGTGCAGCTCCAGCAGCAGGTGGAGGAGCGCACGCTGTTCACCGTCGAATGGGAGCTGAAATGACTACTAAAAGAGAACTTTCCCGGGGCGCACTTTGGAGGCAGTGGGACTTGCATGTCCATACGCCCGCGTCGTTCCATTGGTCGGGAGAGAGGTTCGACGGCGACCTCTCCTCTGCGACGAGCAAGAAGCTGGTCGATGAAATGATCGAAGCCATGAACAAGGCTGAGCCTGCTGTGTTCGCGATCATGGACTACTGGACTTTCGATGGCTGGTTCGCGCTGAAGCAGCGACTCTCTGAAGCGGACGCGCCGAAGCTCACAAAGAAGGTCTTTCCCGGGATTGAGCTGCGGCTGTCAGCGCCTACCGAAAAGCGGCTTAACGCCCATGTCATCTTCTCAGACGAGATCGCCGATCAGCATCTAAAGGATTTTCTTGCCAACCTCAAGATCGAGCGCCTTGATCGTTCGGTTTCCAAGGACGCACTTGTTGATCTCGCTCGCGGGACTGCCGCCGATATGCTGGCAAAGAAGGGACACAAGAAGGAAGTGGTCGAAAGTGACTACGCGGATGCGCTGTTGGCTGGGTACAAGTTGGCTGAAGTAAAGACTGAGAGCTACAGGAAAGCCATTGCCAGTGTCCCAAACGAACTCGCGATTGGGTTCATGCCATACGACACGAGCGACGGGCTTACCGAGGTGAAATGGGAGCAGCACTACTCCTACTTCCTCGGGCTCTTTGAATCGTCGCCGATCTTCGAGTCCAGGAATATGGAGCTGAGAACAGCGTTCTTGTGCGAGAAGACATTGACCAACCACGCCTGGATCGACAACTTCAGGCACGGGTTGAAGGGTATCCCTAGGCTTGTAGTGGCTGGCAGTGACGCTCATTGCTTTGTTGGCGCTGCCGGGAATGACGACAAGCGGGGCTATGGCGACTTCCCCTCTGGCAAGAAGACGTGGATCAAGGCCGACCCAACGTTCCGTGGCCTCAAACAAGCCATTCTTGAGCCGGCGAAGCGCTCCTACATTGGTGACAAACCACCCAAGGTGCTGGAAGTTGAGTCCAACAAGACCTACTACATCGAATCCATTGAAATCACCAAGACAGGAGACAAGGCCGGCGTAGGACAATGGCTCCACGGCTGCGACATCCCGTTGAACCCCGACCTTGTTGCCATCATCGGGAACAAGGGAAGCGGGAAAAGCGCGTTGGCCGATGTCATCGCGACGCTTGGTAATTCCAGACAGTCCAAGCACTTCAGCTTTCTCCGGCGGGATCGCTTCCTAGGGAAGACCGGCGAACCCGCACGACACTTCACCGGGACGCTGACCTGGTGCGACGAGAGTACTGAAGCCCGACCTCTCAATGTGCCTCCATCCGAAGAGAAGGCGGAGCTTGTTCGCTACATTCCACAGCACTACTTCGAGGAGCTTTGCAACGAGCATGTGTCGGGCAAGTCGGATGCTTTCGAGAAGGAACTGCGGTCAGTGATCTTCTCTCACGCGAGTGAAGACATGAGGTTGGGCGCACTCGACTTCGATCAACTGACGGAGCAGCAGGAGCAGTCGCTCAGGAACCGCTTGGGTGAGTATCGCAAGGAACTGGCCTCGGCCAATGCATCAATCGTGCGTATCGAAGAGCAGCTTCAGCCCATAGAGCTGAAGAAGCTCACCGACCTACTTCTGCTGAAGGGCAAGCAAATTGAAGAACATGACAAGCTAAAGCCAGCGGAGGTTGCCGCGCCCACAGAAGCGTTGAGCCCCGAGCAAAAGGAGGCTGCGGAGGGCTTGGCAGCGGCTAGTCAGCAGATAGAAGCTGCGAAAAAGCGCACGCTAGAGATCGCCGGCGAGACCACCGAACTAGCCAAGCGGCAGAAGGCGATAGCAAACATTCGTGAGCAGTTGAGATTGCTCCAGCGGACCTTTGACCAAGCACAGAATACAGTGTCCGATGACCTCAAGCTGCTTGGGTTCGCCTGGTCCGATCTTGCAGCCATCGATATCAAGACAGGTGCTCTCGACAAGAGATCAGCTGAGCTCACGACAAAGCAGGGCGAGTTGAAGACCGAGTCCGAGCAGCTGGCTGAAAACCTGAAGACCTACACGGAGACGCAGCAAGGGTTCACCGCGAAACTGAACGCGCCTCAGCAACAGTTCGAGTCTTACCACCGTCAGCTTGCAGAATGGAACAGGAAGCGGGATGAATTGATCGGCTCACCCACCGAGCCGGAGTCGAAGGTTGGCCTAGAGACCCGTATTAAGCAGATCGAGGCGCTGCCTGAACAGCTCAAGGAGTTGGAAGCAAAGCGATTGCAGCTGTCAGGTGAAATATTTGACACCCTCAATGCCCAGCGAAGGGCGCGTGCGGAACTGTTCAAACCTGTCCAGGACTTGATCCAGAAGAACGGCCTGATACGGGAAGACTACAGGTTGCAGTTCCAGGCGACTCTTGCGGCATCTGCGGATGCCATCGCGGATCAGTTGTTCGCCTTGATCAAGCAGACTTGGGGTGATTTCCGTGGGCAGGACGAGGCACTTTCGACAATCCGAAAGCTGTTCGACAGTCATGACCCGAACACCAGAGACGGGGCATTGGCCTTCGTTAGCACCTTGCAGGAGAAGGTCTTGGAAGCCGCCAGAGCATCCGGGTCGCCTGCTGGCATCTTCAACTTGGTGAAAAAGGGACAGTCCGCAGCGGCAGTGTATGACCTGATCTTCGGGCTGAACTTCCTTGAGCCGCGATACTCCTTGCTGTTCCAAGACACGCAGATCGAGCAGCTCTCTCCCGGGCAGCGCGGTGCACTATTGTTGATCTTCTACTTGCTGGTGGACAAGGGAAAGACGCCCATCATCTTGGACCAGCCGGAAGAAAACCTTGACAACGAGACGGTGTTCCGCCTGCTCGTGCCCGTTCTGTCGGAGGCCAAGAAACAGCGGCAAATCATCATGGTCACACACAACCCCAATTTGGCGGTTGTGTGTGATGCAGAGCAGATCATCCATGCGAGGTTCGATCGAGCATCGGACTCCACCATCGACTATGACTCGGGGGCGATCGAAAACACGGAGCTCAACGGCGCCGTCGTGACCGTACTTGAAGGTACCAAGCCCGCATTCGAGAACCGATCCGGGAAGTACCATTGACATGCCGGCGCTCGAACCTCAGTACATGACCATTCTGAAGAAGGTGCTGGCAGATCGTTTCGTGCCGTTCCTGCCGCCCTTGCTCGGTCAGGCAAATCCCGCCGATCAGGCCGCAAAGCAGATTTCTCGTGCGTTCAGCGCATTCGCCTTGCACAAGCTGCTCGGTCTTGCGCCGAAGGATGCAGCTGCCACCGTGGTGGATGACTTCAACGACAAGGGCATTGATGCTATCTACTACCACGCGCCGACTGAAACGCTCTACCTGCTGCAAACCAAGCTGAAGGAGTCGGAGCAGTTCAAGCAGGACGAGGCGCAGTCGTTCTGCACGGGCATTCGCTTGCTGCTGAAGCAGGACTTCACGGGGTTCAATGCGAACGTCCTGAACCGGAAGACCGAAATCGAAGGCGTGCTGGATGCGTGCAGCCACATCAGGCTGGTCGTGCCCTACACGGGCGACGGCGTTTCCCAATCCGCCATCGACGCCATGCAGGTGCTGCTCGACGATGACGACCTCGACGAGGAACGGCTCGAAAAGCAAGTGCAGTACTACACCGCAGCCGAGATCGTGCGCGATCTGCTTGCGGAGCAGGCCTACAGGCCGGTTCACACCGAGATCGCGCTGCAAAAGCACGCCAAGGTCGAAAGCCCGCGTGCCACGTACTACGGCATCGCGCGGCTGGCCGACCTTGTAGCTCTCCACCGGACGCACGACAAGGCGCTGTACGAGCGCAACATCCGCTACTTCCTCGGCAGCCGGTCGGACGTCAACAAAGCGATCAAGACGACCCTGCGCGACGATCCGGGCAGCTTCTTCTATCTCAACAACGGCGTCACGGCGGTCTGCGACGAAATCGAGCCGAAGGGGAAGAACCCGAACAACGGCCTGCGGAAGTTCAAAGTGCGCGGCCTGTCCATCATCAACGGCGCACAGACCGTCGCCTCCGCAGCCGAGTTCGTGGCCCAACACCCGGACAGCAATATCGACGATGCGAAGGTGATGCTCACGCTGATCAAGGCACCTGCGGACGGCCCGTTCGGCAAGCGCGTCACCAAGGCCCGCAACCACCAGAACCCCGTGCAGACGGCGAACTTCGCTTCGCTCGATGAAAATCAGGAACGGCTGCGGCAGGAAATTGCCCATCTCGGCTACACCTACCACTATCGCCCGGAGGCGGCGGCAACCGGCTCCACGGCCATCTCACTCGACGAAGCGCTGCGGGTGCAGGCCTCGCAGCAGGACGACCCGCGTTACGCGGTCTGGTTGAAGAGCGAGCCGGCGCGGCTGGCCAACCCGGAATCCGCCGAATACCAGGCGTTGTTCCCCGCGACGTTGTCGGGGGTGGCGCTGGTCAACGCCGTCCTGTGTCACCGGGAAATTCGCAAGCTGGTGGTGGACTACGAGCAGAAAGCTGCGGCGCGCAGTCTGGAAAAGCTGATTTACCGTCATGCGCTGCATGTCATCACGGCCGTCATGATGAAGCGCCTGCGCCAGCGGATCGGCGCGGCAGTAGCCATCGACGGGGCGGCGATTCCCGGCCTGATCAGCCAGCCGCTCGATCAGCTCCGACAGCAAACCTTCGACCTGGGGCAGCAGCGCCTGCTGGGCGAAGGGCCGCTGGCCTATTTTCGCAATCAGGGCAGCGTCGCGGGATTCTTGGCCGCTTTGATGGAAACGCATTTCGCGTTGACCGCCGACCCGGTGCTGCCCAACCTGCGCAATATCAATAATGCGACGGATGCATATCCGCGCAAACGCCTGCTTGATTACTTGTCGGGCAAGGCGCAACAACTATGAGAGCGATGTCATGAGCAAACAAAAACTAGAACTTACCTGGATCGGCAAGGAGAAGCGGCCCAAGCTGGAGCCGCGCATCCTGCTCGAAAATCCAGAGGAGTCATATCACGCCAAGCATCGCGTGTCGGACAACGACATCTTCGACAACCGGTTGATCTTCGGTGACAACCTGCTAGCACTCAAGGCGCTGGAGCAGGAGTTCTCCGGCAAGGTGAAGTGCGTCTACATCGACCCACCCTTTAATACGCAACAGGCATTTGAGCACTACGACGATGGATACGAGCACTCCATCTGGCTTGGACTCATTCGTGATCGCGCCGAATCGCTTCGGCGACTTCTGTCCGATGACGGAACGCTGTTTGTGCACATCGACGATAACGAACTCGGATACTTGATCGCGTTGTTGGACGAAGTGTTCGGGCGGGCGAATCGGGTTTCAGTGGTGACCTTCAAGCAAGGATCAGCTACCGGCCACAAGGCAATCAATCCAGGCGTTGTGAGCACTACCAACTTCATTCTGGTCTACGCAAAGAACAAATCGCTGTGGACGCCCAATCGAGTCTTCACGGCCCGTGCCGAGCGGGACAAGCGCTATGGACAATTCATCGAAAGCTACGAAGAGCCCTTCTCTCGTTGGCGATTCATCACACTTGCTAGCGCGTTCGCAATGAGTCTCGGTATGCCTGAACGTGGCCTCAAGAAGACCTTGGGGGATCTATACGAGGAGCAGCTTTCCGAGTTTGTGATGAAGAATGCGGAGCGTGTAGTTCGTCTCGCACGGCCAGACTACAACGCCGTTAGCAGTGAAGCGAGGGAGATGATTGACAGATCGAAGGCTCGATCCGGCGAAGTCTTGCTGCTAGAGCGCGAATCTCATTCCAATATGTACTTCGTCAATGGAGAGCGAATTCTCTTCTACTCGGATAAGCTCAAGTTCATTGACGGGAAGTACGTGGCTGGTGAGCCCTTGACCAGCCTATGGGATGACATTCTCTCCAATAATCTCCACAACGAAGGCGGGATCGACTTCCCCAAAGGGAAGAAGCCCGAGGGGCTTATCAAGCGATGTCTTGATCTGACGACCAAGCCTGGCGACATCGTTCTTGATTCTTTTGCTGGGTCTGGAACCACTGGGGCAGTCGCCCACAAAATGGGACGCCGCTGGATCATGGTGGAGTTGGGCGAGCATTGTCACTCCCACGTGATTCCCCGCCTGAAGAGGGTGATCGATGGCGAAGACCCGGCAGGTGTCACTGCAGCGATGAACTGGAAAGGCGGCGGCGGCTTCCGCTATTACCGCCTTGCCCCCAGCCTGATCGTCAACGACCGCTGGGGCAACCCTGTCATCAATCCCGAATACAACGCTGCGCAGCTGGCCGAAGCGCTGGCCAAGCTCGAGGGCTTTGCCTACGCTCCCTCGGAAACGCACTGGTGGCAGCACGGCCACTCCAGCGAGCGAGACTTCATCTACGTCACCACCCAGAACCTGTCCG
This sequence comes from Hydrogenophaga crocea, assembly GCF_011388215.1. NCBI lineage: Bacteria > Pseudomonadati > Pseudomonadota > Betaproteobacteria > Burkholderiales > Comamonadaceae > Hydrogenophaga > Hydrogenophaga crocea. The sequence goes on along the minus strand of NZ_CP049989.1, from coordinate 2,460,582 downwards.
CTGAGCAGTTGCAGGCGCTGTCCGATGAAGTCGGCCCGGAGCGGAGCCTACTGGTGTGCTGCGCCGCTTTCCACGGAGTCACGGCGGCCAAAGCGGCGGAGCGCTGGCCGAACCTGACGTTGAAGAAGATTCCGAAGATGGTGCTGGCCCGCTGCCATTGGGGTCGTGACGACTACAGCCTGAATGTGACCAACCTGCCGATGGCGGAGATTGAGAAGACCGAGCCTGCTGTCTCTGGCAATAGCGCCAAGAACATAAAGAGCAGAAAAGCGGCCCTCGCCAACGCGGGACAGGGCGGCCTGTTTGGGGAGAACGAATAATGAACGCCCGCGTCCTGCACGCCGTCACCGGTCGCCTGTCCCTTCGTCCGCCCCAGGCGGAATCGCTTATCAAGCTGGTTCGCGCGCTCGATGCCGCGCCCGAACTCTTGGACCACGAGCGCGATGTCCCGGCTATCCTTTCCACACTGAAAGGCGAGTTCAGCACGCTGGAGGATTTCGAGCGCGAATTTCCATCGCTGTGCTTTGCGCTGGCCACGGGCGTGGGCAAGACGCGGCTGATGGGCGCCTTCATCGCCTACCTGCATCTGGCGCACGGCATCAACAACTTCTTCGTGCTCGCTCCCAACCTGACGATCTACAACAAGCTCATCACGGACTTCACGCGCAACACGCCGAAGTACGTGTTCAAGGGCATCGCCGAGTTCGCGCAGCAGCCACCGCTGATCATCACCGGCGACAACTACGACCAGACGGGCGCGGCGGTGGATGATCAGTCGATGGGCTTCGCTCACGACGTGCGCATCAACATCTTCAACATCTCCAAGATCAACTCCGAGGTGCGAGGCGGCAAGGAACCGCGCATCAAGAGGATGAAGGAAGTGCTGGGCGACAGTTACTTCAACCATCTGGCGAACCTGTCTGATCTAGTGCTGCTGATGGACGAGTCGCACCGTTACCGGGCCAGCGCCGGGGTGCGCTCTATCAACGAGCTCAAGCCGCTATTCGGACTGGAAGTGACGGCGACGCCGTTCATAGAGTCCAGTCGTGGGCCGGTGCCGTTCAAGAACGTGGTGATGGACTACCCCCTGGCGCGGGCGATGGAGGATGGCTTCGTCAAGGAGCCTGCCGTGGTCACCCAGCGCAACTTCGACGCCAAGGCGCACACGCCCGAGGAGATCGAGAAGACGAAGCTGGAAGACGGCGTGCGCCTGCACGAGACGACCAAGGTCGAGCTGCTCACCTACGCCCGCGAGAACGGCGTCAAGCCGGTCAAGCCCTTCATGCTCGTCATCGCTCGCGATACCACTCACGCGGGGCAACTCTTGGCCCTTCTGGAATCGGAAGCCTTCTACGAGGGGCGCTACCAGGGCAAGGTGATTCAGGTCGATTCCAGCCGTACCGGCGCGGAGGAAGAAGAGATGATCACGCGCCTGCTAGCCGTGGAGAGCGTGGACGAGCCGACCGAGATCGTGATTCACGTCAACATGCTGAAGGAAGGCTGGGACGTGACCAACCTCTACACCATCGTTCCGCTGCGCGCGGCCAATGCCCGCACGCTGATCGAGCAGTCCATCGGGCGCGGCCTGCGCTTGCCTTACGGCAAGCGCACGGGCGTCGCGTCGGTGGATCGCTTGAACATCGTCGCGCACGACAAGTTCCAGGAGATCCTCGACGAGGCCAACCGTGGCGACTCGCCGATTCGCTTGAGGCAGGTCATCCTCGATGCGCCGAGCGCCGACGATAAGAAGGTCAGCGTGCAGGTCGAGTCCGGGGCTGCGGCGCGTCTCGGTTTGACGGAAGCACCGGTCGTGATCACAGGGGCTTCAGCCACTGACAGTGAAGCGGAAGTCCCCGCGCCCAAGCCGGTGTTCACCACGGAGGCAGAGAAGCAGGCGGCGCGTGTGGTCATGGACGTCATCGGCAAGTACGAGGTCAAGCGCGATCTGGTGCCCACCAGCAGCGCGCTGCTGAAACCCGAAGTGCAGAAGGAAATCATCGCGGAGGTGGCTGAGCGGTTGAAGCCGCTGCAAGGCGAACTGCTCGCGGGCGTGGATGAATCAGTCCCCGCACTTGACTTGTCCGCCGTGGTGGCAAAGACCACCGAGATCGTGGTGCAGCAGACCATCGACATCCCGCGTATCGCGGTGGTGCCGACTGGCGAGGTTACGACGGGCTTCCACGCCTTCAAGCTGGATGTGAGCCAGCTCCATCTCCAGCCGGGTGAGCGCGAGATCGTCATCCATAACCTGCGTACCAACGAGCAGGACACCCTGGCCGCCGAAGTTGGGCTCAAGGAGCAGCGCCCGGAGGACTACATCGTCCACGCTCTCGTGGACTTCGATGACATCGACTACTTCACCCACGCCGACCTCCTCTACGAGCTCGCAGGCCAGATGGTGCAGCATCTGCGCGGTTATCTGTCCGAGGACGAAGCCATCAGCGTCCTCGATCGTGACCGCCGCTTGATCGCAAGGGAAATCCACGCGCAGATGATGGCCCACTTCTGGGAAGAGGCGACGGAGTACGAGGTGCAGGTCAGTCGCGGTTTCACCGAACTCAAGCCTTGCAACTACACCGCCACGGCAGGTCAGACGGCCCACCACTTCCGGGAGACCGTGACCGAGACCAGTCGCATCAAGCAGATGCTCTTCGGTGGATTCGCGCGTTGTCTGTACCCGTTGCAGAAGTTCGACTCGGATACCGAACGGCGCTTCGCCATCATCCTGGAGCGCGATGCCCTGAAGTGGTTCAAGCCCGCAAAGGGGCAGTTTCAGATCTACTACAAGCTCGGCACCGAGCAGCCAGAGTACGTCCCCGATTTCGTGGCAGAGATGGACGCGGCCAAATACATGGTGGAGACCAAGGCACGTTCCGATGTCAACGCTCAGGAGGTTCAGGCCAAAGCTGCGGCTGCAACGCGCTGGTGCAAGTATGCATCCGATCATGCTGCGAGCGTTGGCGCCAAGCCTTGGAGGTATGTGCTGATACCTCACGACGAGGTAAATGAATCCAAGCAGTTCCCAGACTATCTTCGGTTCGAGGTGAAGTCGTAGACGCGATCGGCGCGGCACTGGGAATTGAATCGGGGCCTGTTGCAGCAACCTCCATGACAGGCATCGTATCCATGCCAACTACTCGTACAACCTCCGCCGATCTGGTGCAACGAGTGAAAGTCTTTTTGAGCTAAAGACGGAATACCGAGCATGCAGTTCTTCATTCCTCCACGTGAGAACTTCTTTCGCCCACTCACGCATGAGAACCGAGAACTGTGTTCGTTCGTCTTACGTGCCTTGCACGAGCGCGTGCACGGAGCCAACGCCGACTATGCTGAGGTGCTGACCCGCGAGCTGGTGCTGGAGGTGATCCAGCATGCTCTGGCCAATCCAGCGATGCGGGATATGGCCTTCGAAGCCGGGCAAACTGTACGCGCTGAGGAAGAGCGTACCTACGCCAGCGACCTGCTGCGCAAGCTCAAGGAGCATGGCTGGCTGGAAGACTACCGTGACCCCATTGACCTACGGCCAACCCTCAAGCTCAGTCGCGCAGGCAAGGCCTTCAGCGAAACCTTCGCCAACTTAGACGACTCGCGCGCCAAGACCCGCCAGCGCAACATGCGCTCGGCCCGCAAAGCCTTGGCGGCCTTCATCGCTACCCGAGATGCCGATGAACTGCTGGACGCCCACGAGTTCGCCAGCCGCGTGGTGCAGGACCTGCAGGACGACATTGAGTACTTCCGCCATTTGATCCAGAGCCTGACGCGCGAGGCGCTGGCGCAGAAGATCGCATGGAACGAGTTCAATGATTTCATTGAGAAGCGCTTCGCGCGCGAGTACGCAGTGCGCCTGGTGGCCGACTCGGCCGAGCGCCATCGCGGCCAGATCAACGAAGCGCTGGAGGATGTGCGCGCACTCGACGGCGAGCAACGCGCCGGGGTAGATGCCCACCTGCTGCAGCGCGCACCCTGGCTGGAACAGACGGCGCAGGGCCGCAGCCCCTTGCTGTGGCTCGCTGATCGCATCGAGAGCATGGTCGATGCTGCCTGCGGCCTGAAGCTGCCGATGCTGCGCTCGGAGATGAACAACTACGTGCGCCGATTCACCAGCCTGCTGCGGCAGGCGCTATCCCTGGACTATGGTGCAGAGTCTCCTCTGGGCCGCACCATGGCCTGGCTGAAGGAACAGCCAGAGCCCGCCCGTGAAGGACTGCTCGACGTTTTGGCCCGCCGCCTCGCCACCGCCGAGATCCGCCTGCCCGGTGGCGTTCTGCGTTGGACCGTGCGCGATCGTGAATCTGAGGCCGTTGCGCATGCACCACTGATTGTGGATGAAACCAGCCGCCTGAATGCTCTGCTGCGCCGGGCTGAAGCTGAGGCTTTCACGTTCAGCGATCAACAGGTGCTGCATGGCCTCTTGCCCCACCTACAGGGTGGCCCCATCACGCTGGCGGCATTGCCAGTGGACACCGCCGAGGACGCGGTACGTGTGCTGCATGCCGTGGGCGCGGCACGTTCCGCCGAAGGGCGTCGCCTGATACAGGCCCGCAAGATGGCAGGCCAGGTTAGAACAACCTACTTCCAAGCCGACGACTACGAGTTGCGCGTCGAACCGCAGGATGGGATGGACGAGATATCCAGCAGCACTAGTAGGAGGCACTGAACACACCATGCTGCAATCCCTGGCCCAATACATCGAACAGCGGCTGGCGACCGAAGGCGTTGCCACCGTCAATGCCACACGCTTCGCCGAGTTGGCCGGGCGCTTGCTGGCCAGCGGTGTTGTGTGGCGCGAGCATTCCCGCCCCGAGGCCGCGCTGTACGACGACGCCATGCAATGCGAGCAGTTGTTGCGCGAATGGTTTGCCTGCATCGGATTCGTGCTGGTCCACGACAGCGATGCCCGCCTGCTGCGGCTGTACCCACCCGGCGAAGGCGGTGGTGACGACGGGGAGGACGGCGTGCGCCGCCTGCGCGCACGACTGTCGCGTGATTTCGTGGCTGCGGTGATCGCCCTGCGTTTCCTCTACACCGAGGCGCTCACCGGACGCCGCCCACTGGTGGACGAACGCCTAGCCGTTAGCCTGGAAGAGCTGTCACAAGCGGTGGTGTCACTGTTGGCGCACAAGCTACCCAATGCGGCCAGTGAGCGCATGGTTCTGTTGCGCGAACTGCGTAAACACCGTGTGCTGCATTTCGTCGAGGGTGATGACGCCGGAGACATGCAGATGGGGCTGGCCGTGCTGCGGCCGGTGATGAGCTTCGTCAGCGATGAGGCCCTGGAAGAGGCCTTGCGGCTGGTGGGGCGCAAGATGCCCGCTTCATCCACTGCCTCGCCGGTTGCTGAATCGGCATCCGAGGACGGTGCATGAAGATCGCCAAGCTGCTCACCTGGCACTGGGGCTCACTGGAGGACCGCGAATGGATCTTCGCCGACGCCGTGTTGCTGACGGGTGAATCCGGCTCGGGCAAGTCCACGCTGCTCGATGCCATCCAGACCGTTCTGACTGCCGCGCATCAGCACGTGGTGCAGTTCAACATCGGCCAGGACGAATCAACGCAGAGCCGGCGTGGCGGCAAGGAGCCGCGCACGCTGGCCGCCTACTCTCTCGGGCAGCAGGCTGACGGCGTGTTCCTGCGCGCCCGCTCGACCAGCTATGCCGGCATCGTGTTTGAGTCCTCCGAACAGGCGGGCGAGCAGGCCGAGCCTTTCACCGCGCTGGTGGGGGTGGAGGCTTTCGAGGACGGCCGGCGCGCCGTACTGCAAGGTTCACCTCAGTTCTTCATCGTGCGCCGCCCGATGTCGCTGGACCACCTGGCCCGCCGCGCAGGCGAGGTGCTCGGCGCATCGCCATTGCCGCTCAAGGAGCTGTACGTGCAGCTCCAGCACCGCCTGCAAGCCGATGCCGGCAAGTCCGGCGCGCTGGTGCAACGCTTCCCCGACAAGGGCGGCTACCTGCAGCACTTGTACGGCGCGCTGATGGGCAAGACCGCGGTGGGCGAGCACGACGCCACGCGCGCGGCCAAGTCGCTCGTCAAGGCCATGGCCTACAAGGAACTGGGCAACGTCAACGACCTGGTGCGCGACGAAATCCTGGAGCCGCACGACTTCAGCAAGGACCTGGACAAGATGCGCGAGCTGATGCGCTCCATCGCCGGCCTGAAGCTGGAGGCCGAGCGCCTGGCGCTGAATCTGGAGCGGCTCAACGTCGCCCAGGCCAGCGCCGACCAGGTGCTGGACGAGGCGCGGCGTTTCGTCACCACCACCATCGCCCATGCCCTGCGCACGCGCAGCGAGACCCAGGATGAACTGGCATCCGTGCTGCGCCAAGTCGCCACGCAGGACAGGAAGCAGGCGCAACTGCAGGAGAAGCTGGCCTCGCTCGAAGCGCAGGAAACCCAGTTGCGCGAACAACTGCGCGGGGTGGAAAAGCGCCTGGACGACAGCGACGTGGCACGCGAGAAGCAGGCACTGGAGAACCAGATCCGACTGCAAGCCGACCAGTTCCGCCTGCACTGGGGCCGCGTGCAGGAGGCAGTGCGCGGCATCGGCGGGATGGCTGTGCAGCTCGAACAACTGCTGGCCCTGGACCTGTCGGCCGTGCCGGCCCTGGCTGCTGCGGTGGAGGCCCTGCGTCCTGCCGCGCAGCAAATCCTCCAGCCCTGGCCCGCCATGGCCAAAGCCTACGCGCGCGATGGCGTTCTGAACGTGGAGTTGCCTGCCTTCGAGCTGGAAGCCTTCGACGCACAACTGGCCGCCCTGCGCCAGGGCATCCACGATGGCGATGCCTCGGTACAAGGGGCGGTGCTGCAAGCCTTGACCGACGTGGGCATGCGGTTGAACCAAGTCAAAGACGACACCGAGCAGCGCGATGCCGAATTGCGCCGCCTGCAGTCCGGCCGAGCCCAAGGTCCGAAGGATGCGCACGACGCGGTGGCGCTCATCGAGCAGGAAATCCCCTCGGCCCGCCCCCACCTGCTGGCTCAACTGGTGGAGCCCCGATCCGGCAGCTCTTGGCAGAACGCGATCGAGGGCTACATGGGGGGCGATCGCTTCGCCATCATTGTCGAGGCCGGCATGGAAGCGCGGTGTGCCCGGCTGGTCAAGCAGCACTACCGCGTGCGCTCACCCAAGGTCGTGCAGGGCCGCAAGGCGATGGAAGACACCGAGGGCCGCCAGTTGGAAGCCCGGGCCGTGCTGCATGAGCTGGTCTGCCAGCACCCGGTGGCGCAAGCGTTCCTGATGGCGCAGTACGGCCGCGTGCGCAAGGTGGACACCGAAGAGGAACTGGCCCGCACCCCGCAGGGCCTGATGGAAGAAGGCCTTGGCAGCCGGGGCTACGGCATGTTCGCTTGCCGCGCGCCCGATGGCGAACTGGCCTTCGGCGAAGCCGCGCGCCAGCGGCGCCGGCGGTGGTGCGAGGACGAACTGAAGCGGCTGGCGTCGGAGTCCCGTGCAATGGAGGCTCTGCGCCAGTCGCTGCTGGCGATCACCCGCATGTTCAATGGCCCCGTGTTCACGCCGCTGACGCCGTTGGTACTCGCCGTGCTGGAAAGCCAGGCTCATCACGCCCATGCAGAGCAGGCGCTCAAGGCGCTGGACCTGTCGGCCATCGACGAGTTGCTGGCCGAGCAGACAGAGCTGAAGACTCGCATCGGCAACGTCACCGGTCAGCGCAACGAGGAGCTGAAGCAAGTCGGCGCCACTGACAAGGAACTGGGGGAACTGCGCCGCCGCGAGAAGGCCCTGGCCGAACGCCTGCCCGATCTCGACATCGCCTGTAACAACGCCACGGTATGGGCCTCGCGCTTCGCAGGGGCCGTGCCCACCCTGGCCACCGAGCCCCAACTGCTGGACGAGGCCCAGGCACTGGCGGCCGAGCATGAAACCAGTCTGGATGCGTTGCGCCACCGCGTGCAGAGCCTGCGCGAAGTCTTGCCTCGCACCTTGCGAGAAGTGGCCCAGGCCGTGGGCAGCTACCTGTCCGGCGCGCGCGACGACAGCGAGCGCTTCGCCTGGATCGACCCGCCGCGCAGCGTGGACCGGCTGGAAGAACTGCTCCCCCTGGTCGAGCGCACCCGCGCCGCCATCGCCGAGCAGGCCCAGCGCCAGCGCGCCATTGGCCTGGCCGACAACGCGCGCGCCCTGCGCGAGGCAGAAGGCCAGTTCAACCACGTCTTCACCAGTAGCTTCTGCTTCAAAGTGCGCGACGATGTCAAGCAGGGGGCCCTCACCCTGCAGCGGCTCAACCGCCATCTGCAGGACATCCGCTTCGGCCACGACAGCTTCCGACTGGATTGGGACTGGGTGCCGCGCATGCAGAAGGTGCAGGAGTTCTTCGAGGCGGTGGAGAGTGCGGTCGAAGGGCTGGAGCATGACCGCGGCTCCATCTTCACCTCGCCCCGGCTCAACGACGAGCAGCGCGCCACCGCTGAGGAAATCCGCCGCCTGCTGCTGGCCAACGACCAGGGTGCCAGCGAACGCGCGCTGCGCGAACTGGCCGACTACCGAAACTACAGGCGCTACGACATCGTGCGCACCAGCCCGGTGGGCACGACACGCCTGTCAACCTGGGGCACAGGCTCCGGCGGCGAACTGGAAACGCCGTTCTACGTGGTGCGCTCGGCCGTGTTGGCCCATGCGCTCGGGCACTTCGGCCGCGACCGTCGCGAGGCGCCTGCCCTGCGATTGATGCTCAGCGACGAGGCGTTCTCCAAGATGGATGAAACACGTTCGCGCAACGTGCTCCAGTTCCTGTCGCGGACGCTGGGGCTGCAGCTCGTCGTGGCGATGCCCACCTCCAAGTCGGGCGCGGTCAAGCCAGAGTTTGACAAGGAGTTCACCTTCTCGAAGGTGATGGCGCGGCGCGATGGGCAGGAACTTTTTATCAGCGATGCGCAGGAAAAGACTCTCAACCGCACAGCGCTTGCCCGGCTGTGGGAGGCGCATGCCGATCAGGCCCGCGAGGCCGCTCGCGCCGAATGGATTGCTCAACAGGCCCGAGAGCAGCCCCTGGGGCCGACGGCCGAAGATGTCCACGTAGGCCAGGATGAACGCAGGCCCTCGCCCTGATCATGGCCGAACCCGAATCGTCTATGTCGACCGACCCGCCTTCGCAGCATCCCTTCTTGCTGCGCCTAGCCCGGTTGCTCCTAGCCAAGGCTGATCGCAGCATGGCCCAGGGGCCAGTCCGACTGCCGCTGGACCGAAAGGCTGCGCCAGAGTTGCACGATGCCGTGAATGCCGACCAGATTCAGTTGCTGCGAATGCAACTCGACGACCTTTGTTCCACGCACTGGGTCGCGTTACTACTGGAAGCGCCTCGCGCGTTCGCTGGCTTCGTCGACCGAAAACCTAGGCTGGAACTTTGTGATTTCGACGCCCTGGCTAAGTGGGCCGGTTACACCCCACAGGCCCAGGGTTGGCGGCAGCAATGGCGCCTGCATTTGACCGCACACTGGGCAGCGAATCCCATGGAGTCACCAGACGAACCGGCCGCCGTGTTGGACCATTTAGCCCGAAGCCCATTGGTCCATGTGGAAGGACTTCCTGTGGAAGAGGCCACCCACAGCCTCGCCACCTTGACCAGTTTGTGCCAGACGGGTCAAGCGATGGCCCTGCGCGAAGCCTCTGCACGCGCCTTCCAGGGACGTTCCAAAGTGTTGGACCACCGCGAGGAACTGCTGAGGCTGCTCGGGGCGACCTCTGGTCAGTTTTACGAGGCCCCGATCCAGTTGCTGCTGGCGCCGCCGCGCTGGATTCCAAACCTCAGCAGCAGTGATGCCGGTGGCCGCGCATTCAAGGACGTGCTGTTCATTGAGAACCTTGTGACCTTCGAACACATGGCCGACGCACGTGCCACTGCCTGGGCGGGCAGCTTGCTTGTCTATGCAGCGGGTTTCCGGGGCAGCGCCCGCAGGTTGCGTTCTCGGGCCGGGTGTCGCCTATACCTGCGCGCACCAGCGCCCACCACGTCATTACCGGAGATCGAGAGCTGGCTTTTCCATAAACAGGAAGACAAGTCGGAAGGTTCGCGGGTAGTACCCGTGTACTTTTTCGGCGACCTCGACCATGCGGGTATGCAGATTCTTGCAAGCCTGCGCGAGGTGTTTCCTCAAGCTGTCGCCTGGCGCCCAGGCTACGATCAACTTGCGAGGCTGCTGGCGACCGGTGCAGGCCATCAACCGGAGTTGGCTGCCAAAGCCCAGCAAACGGATCCTGGACACACGGGTTGTTCCTACGCAGACAACGAATTGCTCCCGCTGCTGCGCAGCACCGAGCGCTTCATCGACCAGGAGGCTTTTGAGCTCAGCGGTGTCGATGGGCTAGGCCGATGATCTGTGCATACTACGACACTGTATTCAACGCAGCGCGCGCATGCCGTTAGAGGACGGGACTGTCCCCAGCGCGTTGGCGTGCTGCCGGCTAGCAGTCGTCGCTCTGTTGGTGGCTATTTAGACCCTGAAGTCAATGAGTGGCCAGATTCCAGCAGCACAGACAGCTGCAATCGACCGGGAGCCGCAGTTCGGCCCTGGACGTCCAATGTCCGAGGCCGCTGCGCTCTTGCTGGTTGACCATGGGAGCTGTCGCCTGGGCTACTAAACAGACTAGGCTAGCTCAGTTGCCTTGACACCCCAGCAGAAGTGACTCTGAGGCATGTGAAATCGGGCAGGGATTGGGCAGTCGTTAGCATTTGGTCTCGCTCACCCCTTGCGTCTGCTTTAGCAGCATTCCCAGCTCCTCAGCCTTTGATCGTCGACGGAGCATCTCATCGTGATCGAGGGTGAAATGGTCATGCGGAAGGATCCCCATCTTCATTACTCGGCGCAGACCTCCCAGCGAAAAGTGCGCTGGGTTTCCCTCAATACGCACTTTCCGATGCAGTAACGCCGCCAAGGTCGCGCGACCGTTCTTGAGCACTACTTCCTCCCAGGGGGTCAGCAGCGAAAAACTGAAGGTACCGATGGTTTGCCTCCAGTTCACAGTGAGCTTCCCCGCGCAAGTAAGACAGTGCGCGAGGTGGTCAACACCCTCCTTCTTTCGACCCGCGGTAAGCAGTTCGCCCGGGAGCAGAACGAGGGATTTGCAGTGAGGGCACTTGTCGGTCATCATCGACATGTGCTTGGGGCACCATCGCCACGCCTTGAAGCGCCAGTGCAGAGGGAAGAGCTTGAACTTGGACGTGGCAAGGCATGCGCTGCAGAATCTATAGCGCGGTTGACCATCATGGCGCAAGAAGAGCTCATGTCCGTACTTGTCGACCTGGCGAACCCCAACTGACATGTGTTGGACAAATGAGAAACACCCTATGGGTAGTTCAGTAAGCTGACAGATCCGTCTGAGCCGATGCCCAGTGAAGACAACATCACAGTCCTCTTTAGTTTGAATGCCCAAATACGAGTAGACCTCTTTGATGGTCGCACCCTGAGTGAGAGCCAGGCGCGAGAGCCATGATGCGGGGCTCTCGTGAGTACCGGGGAACGGAACGCCTACGAGTGGCAAGGCAGCTGTCCTAAAACAAGCTCATTTGAGCTAGCGCTGGGTTTCTTGTACGAAGCTTCTGTGAAATATCCACGCCGTAGACGGCTTCGCATAGGCGTTGACCTATCTGGAGATCTGCATCACCGGCAGGTTCTAGCAGCAGCCCTTGGAGCGGAGCGAATGCGATGAGATCAGTGATCGTTGATGGTGACGCGCAGGTTCTCGCCCAAGTCATCAAGCGTTCAAAGCCCCGTGTCACGATAGAAAGCGCACTCTCGCTGCGATGGAGTCGGGTGTAGGTGCCGTCCGCGGGTACCTGAAATCTTTCTTCAATGGTGCCAAAGGCCAGCATGAGGTCGGTCCACCCGCTTGGCGACAGCCCATCCAACCATCGTGGCAGCTGGAACTCTTCAAGGAGTGAATTCGTGCTCTCCTTTTTGAATGAGGTCTCTATCAAAGCTTGAAAGGATCTTGTCACTCCTGGGGCTTCGGCGCCGATAAAGTTGGCAGAGATTGCGTGAGCGCAGTGCCCCCAAAGGAGACTCGGTCGATCCCAGCGCAGCAATCGGTGACACGTAGGGCACTGGTCTACCAGACAAATGCCGTGCTCAAGGCATGTCGTCGACATACCAAGGTCCCAGACGGCCATGGCGTATCCGTGGTGGTGGATACAGAGTGGACACACCTGCGGGTTTCTCGCTCGCAGCGCGGTCGGCGTGCGGAATGCGTGCCCATAGCATCGGTATCGTCTACCTGCCCCCTTGCCTGCGCGCTCCGGTAGTGCATAAATCAGCCACGCTTCTGAGGCGCCGGTGAGCCGACTTAGGCGAGCCGCATGTGATTGCTTGAACTGTTCGTTCTCACCTACGCCCAGCAGTCTGCGAATCTGACTGAGGGAGGATACGTTTTCAGAGGCTGATCGCAGGCAGAAGCCCAACCCTGACTCGCCCGGGTATGGGCCTCTACGGACGGGAAACCTCGAATCAAGCAAACGGATTGCTCCGTGGTGAGGCTGTACCCCAGACCGCCGTGTAAGCCTCTGACATCAGCTTCTGGTTTAGTGTCAGCAGATTCTGGTTTACGGCGAGCATCGTGGCTTCCGTGATCAACTGCTTGAACTGCCGCAGGTTTCCATTGCTCGCCATGTGCAGTCGCTTGGCAACCCTTGGGTCCTTGAGAAAAGTCAAGTCGAACGGCTTGCAACCATCGACGAAGGAACGAACGAAGCCAAGCCAGGAGACATCGTCTGGAAAAGACGTCAGGCGCTCGATGGTGGGTGTACGAGCCGCGAGCTCGGCTGAGACGGCATCAAGTTTTTCTAGAGCCTCAGAACCGCTCAGAACGAGACTGACCTGACTTTCGTCTACAAGCTCAAGTAGGAAGTCGATGACCTCCATGCTGCTTTTGCTCTCCCCGTGAGACATTCGCGGTGCTTCAGACTCCATAAGGTTCTCGGCCTTGCGTAGCCAAATGAGTCTGGTACCGACGCCCTTCAGTGCTTCTGCTACCAGTGGCCGCTTCTGGTAGAGCTGCTTCGCAGATCCGATGACGAAGGGGTACCTTGTCAATCTCAAGAGGTGGCCAATGAACTCGCCGGTTCTCGGCCTGGCAGGCACTCGTAGTGCTATCACCCCCAAGCCTTGGGAAAACAGCGATGAACGAGGTACGGATCGGACGAAGTACCTAAGCAAAGCAGCCTTGCCAGTCCCCGAACTGCCAATGATCCTTGCGCCGTGCGGTGTTTCCATCTCGGTTCCGAGCTGAAACAGACGATCGACACATTTCAACGCACTAACGTAACCGGGATGACGGACAATGAGCCTGTCTACCTCGATTCCGACGCGGACCGCCTCCACGGAGTATGTTTTCATCCACCGCTCAAGGCCCTCCGGCGCGTTGTCCGATATGCCGTCGAGACGCGGGGAATGGGTGAACTCAGGTATGTCTTTGGCCATGGTCAGAACCTGAAAGAGTCGAAACTCGGGACTTCGTGTTCCGCGTAAGTAATCTCCTCTGCAGCAATGAGTCTGTTCGCGGGCAGGGGATCAGGCCTCCATGTGTTGCTTCGCTCTGACCAGGAGAGAACCTTTGCAGAGGTGAAGTCCTGTGAGCGTGCTGCCAGTAGCGCGTCTTGGCGTTTGCGAAGAACTGTTGAGTCCAGCCAATGCTCATGCAGGCGCTGCTGCGCTAGAAGCAACTGCTCTTCACGATCCGGGGCCTGAAGCTGCTTCTTGTTGAAGTTGCGGATCAGGCGATGCTGGTTGAAGCTCAGGCCCTGAGCGTATGTAGACCATCTGCATTGCGCCTCAATCCAGCGCTTGTCGGGAGTCTGGACATGGAGCATTGAGATGTCATCAGGATCCCATTTGCACAGTACCTTGTAGCCGGTGCCATACTTGTCGGCCATGGGTTGGAAATCATATGAGCCGTAGGGAAGGCCGAGCATCTGGAGGCCTCCCTGCGAGAACGTCAGCATCTGTGACATTCCCGACGCGAGCATGAACTGCGAGAAGCTCCCGGGATATCGAGCGGGCGGGCAGCGTTCAACTCCGTCGGCATACAGCTCGTACGGTGTTGCCATCTTTCTCCAGTTAGGCTGATGTGGGTAGACGTCAGTCACATACTGGAGAAGTCCACGTACGAGGTCGCTGAAGGTGATGGCCGCATCCTTGTATGGGTCGATGCGTACGATGTTTGGTGTCACCCGACTGACCCGACCTTTTACCAGAGTCAATGTGTTCAATCCTGAAAAGAAGCGCTCCACATGGGGTTTCAGCCAGGGGGTGCGGACCCGGCAGTACATGACATCGACGCCCAGTGCCATAGCCATTGCCTTGAACCCAAAGCTATGGAATTCAAGACCGTTGTCGATCACCCATTCGTCTCCGAGACCATGTGCGATCCAGCGAGAGGTCAACCCAAGGCCGGTGGTCAGTTCGTCCTTGGGCATGACCGCGTTGCGGACAACTCCCGCCACGGATGTCAATCCCGGTCCGTAGAAGCTGATGTAAAAGCCAAGGATGTAGCCTGAGTAAGCGTCGATCATGACCGTCAAGGTTGGCCGACCCAGTGGAAGCCCCGTGCGGTCGCAAATAACTACCCAGTTCAGCGGCGTGTGATCGATCTCCACGCGCTGCAGTGGGTACTCCGCCACGCCGTCAGGAAAGGCGGTTCTACACACCATGCGAGCCCGAGCGGCTCCTTCCCGCGAGGCCACTCGCTGATACAGGTCGACATCCTTGACTCGCCGATGAAGGGTGGCAATGCTGACTTGTGCCTCTTCTGCAGGAATTGCTCCCTCACTGACAGCTTCTTTCAGTCCCAGCGTCAGCTGGTTGTAGGCATGCTTGAGCGTGTGTCTGTCCTTGGTGAAGTAGTGGCGCTTGAGAGTCCTCCAAACCAGCGCCTCGACCACTGATGAAAGGCGTTTGACCGCTTTGCGAAACCGGTGCCTGTCGACCAGCGCAAGTGGGTTACGGGAGCTCTTCTCATAGTTCTTGAGCCACAGCATGAGTGCCGATGCAGAGGGCGGTTCTTGATCTCCAAGGCGCATCGCCACGCTTTCAATCAGCTTCGAAATCCGCTTGCGTTGCCCGCGAGTAACTCGCATCCGGTGCGCTGCCTTGACGTATGCAAGCCGCTTCTCCAACCGATTCCGTTCGCCCTCTGACAGGGTGGTCAGGTCGACTACGGCGTTTGTCAGTATCGGGCGTTCGCCTGGGAGCTGCCGATCGCCAGAAACAACCACGAGCTGGTTCGCGTAGATCCTCTTCAGCAGTTCGGTGCGCGTAAGTGAATGAGGTCTTCGCGTGAGAACGTCTTCCAGTATGAACTCGCCATCTTCGAGCTCCCTCACAACCTCCAGCACTCTCGTGCCATGCTTAAGCATCAAGCCAGCGATCAAAGTGATCTGCATGACGACCCTCCGTGATGAGGTTGTTGATGCTGGCGAGTACTGCGCCGCGGCTTATGTCCAGTGCGCTGTCCGTGCACATTCGGCGACGAGCAATCAGGTGATAAATCGTTGGTAGGGCGAAGCCGCGTGACAACAACTCGCTCATGCGCACGCCGGTCTGGCTTTCTTGCGCCAAACCAAGAATGGCCTGCGCCTCGCCCTCATTGCAGTGGTCCTTGCTGTACCTGCGAATGAGCAGTGCGCGTTCCGCGCGGCCCTCTGTTCGAATCATCTGGTCGTGTGCGATCTTCAAGCACACACCGTGGGCCGCGAGTTTTGCCTTCGCTGCCTGATACACGGACTCAAACCTCTCCAGTTTCGACTCCACCTTGACTTCAATGACGATGCTGCTTCGGTCATCGAATTCCACCAAGAAGTCCGGTGTGTACTTACGGTCGTCCAAGTCCAGTCGAAATGGCTGGTGCAGGATTCGCCTCGTAAATGGGTAGAGCGCTGCCAGATGGGCGAAATCGCGCTCGACAGACGACTCTGCCTCAATAGCCTCTGATTGCAGGTGGGGGAGATTGATTAAGCGAACCGATCTGGCAGGCGATCGGGTAACCACTTTCCTGGCGGATCGAGCCATGTTTTCTCCAGGCGATAACGTGCTGGCCCTCTGTAACAACAAAGGGAGTTGTGCTTGACAACCGGGGAGCGCTGGAGGAAACTGACGGTGCTAGCTGATTTTTATCAGCACTCCGGCCGGTCAGTCGAAAGATTGATCGGCTTTTTTTATGTCATAGGATCTCCTTGTGTGTGGTGGTGGCAGGGGGCAAGCAGTCGTTGATTTAGTGCTTAATGACTCATTTCGTGGTGATTGAGGCACTTGGCTGTGGCGCGCGCATCCCCAGAGCAAGGGCGATCCGATAGCTGGTGCCGCGCCGGGGTATGCGTTTCCCTGTCAATACGTAATAGACCAGCTTGTCCGAGAAGCCCTCACTTCGGGCCCAGTCTCGAATAGTGATGCCCCGCTCTGCAAACTCGCTTCGTACGGCGTCTGCGGTTCGGGTGATTGGGGTCAGAGGCTTTGGCATTGGTCGCTCGGGAATTCCAACGAATTCCAAAGATGCTAGCAAGGCCGACCTAAAAATGCAAATCACGGTCGTACGCGGGTCATGCAGCCTGCGGTCAAAGCCTGTTGACGAGGGAGCCGTGTTGGGCGTCGTCGACTGACCGCCGCGGGGCGTATCAGATATCGAATAAATTCGGTGTGCGTATCAGATATCTAATTCAATTCTGCTTTTGATGAGTGCACTAATCATCATTGTGCCGACGAACACGGCGATTAAGATATCAAATAGGCTAACTCGATCTGCTGAGACGTATCGCAAAGGGGCAGGCGTGGCACGCTTGACGGCTGACGCCTTGGGAACGGAGTGCAAGAAGATCCGCTCGCGGTTGGTGAAGCTGCGAGTGAGCGTGCACCCTTGAGCGGCGAAGGGCGGATCAGGCATTCAGGCTCGTGGGCAGCATCGGGCGCTCGTGAATATCAGCCTGGATTGGTCAACGGTCACGTGAGCAAAGCGGCCTGAACGCGTGACCACCACATGATGGTGGGTTGCCTATGGCGACTCGGCGCCTAGCTCTCGGGCAATCTTCGTGAAGATCCAGTCCATCTCAGCTCGAGAGACGTCCCAGCTCTTCAACTCGACTGCTTGGCGCACACGTGGCAACAAATCCTCAACCGACGTACCCGGCATCGAAGCCAACTTGCGCCGGATGTACTCCGTCAGTTGGACCACTAGGTCCGCACAGTTGTCGAATCGTGCGTAGAACTCAGCTTCCGTCGGCCCTGCCAGAAACCTGCCGTCGATCTTTCGGGCCAGCAACTTGGTCTGCACTCCGCTGACTCCACCCAATGAGCCTTGCCTCGGAAAATCGTCCGGGATCGTCTTGGTTTGTTCGGTTGACATGACTGCGCTCCATGCAGGGGTTCATTGAAGCCACTTCGATTGGCCCGCGATCAGCTCTGACTTGAGCTGATACGTCAGCACCGCCTTGAGTTCGCGCATGCTGCCCACTGGCAGCGCACGCACCATCAACTCATAGCCCAAGAAGACGTCCTGAGGCAGCCCCCATTCGCGAGCGAGATCGCTGAGCGCGTGGGGTACCACCGCCTCAATGTGCTCGCGCTTCGGTTGATCGAAGTACACCAGGCGGCAACGAGACAGCAGCGGCTTCGAAAGCGACTGCAGCGAGTTGCATGTCAGGATGAAGCTCATCATGGACAGATCGCACTCGGTCTGCAGAAAAAGGTCGTACCAATTGCGGTTGGATTCAGGCTCCAAAAGACCCAGCAGGGCGCTCGCAATCGGCGGGCTATTGACGGTGTTGTTTGCAGCCTTCTCCACTTCATCCAGGAGCACCAACCCCGAGGCGCTCTGCGATTGAAGAAGCAGATCGAGTAATGGTGAGGGCTGGCCGGTTGACCACCCTCGGCTGGTGCCAAGGAGCGCGTTCGAGTCGTGCATGCCCCCGACATTGATCGCCCGGAAGCCCAGATTGAGTTCCTCAGCGAGTCGTCGGGCAAACCGGGTTTTGCCAACACCCGGGCCGCCAGCAATCAAAACTGGTGTGAGCCGACATCTCAGCGCCCCACATCGACGCTTCAGTCGCAGTTCGCCGAGCACCTCGCCGACGGCGCCGCGCGCCCAGGGAAACTCATCTTCCAGCCGCTGCTGAATGGCTGACAGGCTGGTCAGGTCAGGCAATAACTCGACTGCCAGAGGCCCCTGCAGAGGCCGATAGCGGTTGATCTTTGCGGAATCGTCGGCGTCCCTGGCAGGAGGGATGTCGCCTGGGATCACGACGTGCATCGGAAATGGCGAATCACCCCTCTTCCTCTGCGTCGGCTCAGAGCGCCCGAGATCGTCATGGCCGGCATTGCCGGACGGTACTGCCGTGCGCGGCACTTTGTCTTCTGACGCCAGGCGATCAACCACGGCCAGTAGCGCGGCATCACGCAATGGCACGGCCTGCGTCGCGCCACTCTCCAGCCGAAAGAAGTCTTGTGGATTGAGCAGTCGCCAGATCCGACAACCCTCTGACATCAAAAGCTGACGGCGATCCTCGATGGTCCAACTCTGTACGCGCCCAGTACCGTGGAGGAAGTAGGTCAACAGCAGCTCAGCAGCCCGCAGCCGCGTAAAGCGACTCATGGCGTCGAAGTCGGATCTGCTCATGCTCACGAGCAGGCCATAGGCCTCATCGAGTACGGTGCTCGCGATGCCCATGGTCTGGGCGGTGGCCACAGGCTCCCCCTTGAACGTGAGCTCGAAGCCAGTGTGCGACCCATGCCTCAGTGATGCGGTCTCGGCTCGATGTTCATGTAGGGCGTAGTACACGTGAACATACGCATGCATCTCCTCGATCGCGAGCCCCCGGGGTAGCACACGTCGCAGGTCTGCAGCGAACTGCGCGCGCGAGGGAACCTCTTCGAGGTGGCGTTTCAGGTGACTGGAGAAGCCGAGCAGTGCGGCTGCCCGGCTCTCGGGCGTTCTATCCGGGTCGATTCCCAATACGATGCGTACGAACGGCCCGCTCAGCGCATCGTCGGTATTGAAATCGAAAGCGGGATGCGTTGCGCCCCGCTGGCGCGCCCACTCAGTGAGCCACAAGAGTCGATCCTTGGAGGGGATCGCCACACAGGTCGCGTCTTTGGTATCCATGCTGCTCTCCGCAAGTGAAGTTGCGGTTCAAGCTGCGGGCCTGGGAGCAAGGCGGGCGGCTGTCGGAGAGCAACGGAAATGGGCCTTGAGGCCCGCCGTGGGCGTACTGTTCCGCACGCGAACGGGCGCGTCAAGCCACTGCATCTGCACGCGAATATCGTCTACGCAGCACCCGCTTGTGTATGAAATATCCGCGAGGAATCGCAAGTTGTTGATCTGTAGGGGACCTGACGGCCGCAAGTACACGCGTAGCCGTTGGTCGGCTTGTCGCTCTCCCCAAACTCGTTGACCTGTCCGCTACGTTCGCAACACGAGCGTCATGCCCGCTCAAGTCAGTTCACGAAACCACGCTACGCGCTCTTCTTCGTGCTGGCGGTACTCGAGCTGAAACGCCTTGGACTCTTGTAGTGCGTGCGGCCAAGACTTGCACCCGTAGCGCTCAGGGGTTTGGTCTGGGTGGTGCGCAGCCATCCAGCGCTTCGCAGCATCAAGCTGCAGCCAGCCGTCGTTCGCCATGAGCTTGAGGGCTTCCCGTAGTGCTCGGACGATGCCCGCTCCCTGCCAATCGATGGATCCGTCCGGTGCGATGCCGTTGACTATCCAGTCGGTGAAAACAGGGCCCTGAGCGAAGGCGGCAGCGGCCTCGCGCGCCTTGTCCAAGTTTTCGGCCCATTCACACAACTCCACGTAGCGAGAATCAATGACGGCGTAGGTGGTCTTCAGGTGCTGAAGTGCAGCGTCGCACCCCGCATCTGTCCACACATTGAACCGCTCGATAAGGTGGTGTACGAGTTCATTGCGCAGACGCACGAGCTCCTCAACTGCTGATCGCATGCGATCCAGGCCTTCCTCCTTCATCTGCATCTGGAACTGGAAGGACATCAACATCTGATCGCCAGCAATCCTGGATTCATCCAAGACAGGGTGTTCGGTACCCTCGCGAACTGCAAAAGTGTCAAAAAGCACTTCGGCGAGCTGGCCAAGCGTCTTCCCACCAAATTGCTTGATGTTCTTCTCGCGGATGGCCTGGAGTTCATCGGCAGGTTCCCCGAATCGATGCAGGCTGAGCATGCTCTTCAACAGGCGCTCGTACTGTTGAATCCGCAGCAGACAGCGGCCAAGCTGCCGCTGGACTTCATGTTGAGACACAGGATTGAAGGCGTCTGGCATCGAATGTGATGGTAGCTCGGGGCCCTCTACCTGGCGAACATTCAGAGTGCGCCTAGTGCCAGAAGCTCGAAGGCCTTGAGCCGCCACATGACCTCGATCGATTTTTTTCGGGGAAGCGGGTGATAGTAGGCCCATGATCGCAATGGGTGCTGCCACCCCACTGTTGCATGAGCACCTGTTTCGCTGAGTACGGACAGTGCACGACTGGCCAGGATCTTTAGCCAAGGACTGACACCCCAGGCCAAGAAGATGGGCGCACCGGTCTTTCGACGAAGTGCCCCACTGAGCTCTTTCTGACGGATGGGGGAGAAGATGGAGTGCCCATCGTGTCCGTGCTGCGCTTCGAAGCGCTTCACATGGCCGCGCAGCTTTGAGCTGTCCTTTTCGCGCAGATCAGAAAGATTCAACACGCGCACATGACCCCATCCGATTGCAAGCATCAGGCGCATGAGCTGGTACTGCGTCATGTCGGGTTCGGTCGGAACCAACCGGGAAGCAGCTAGAGATGTTGGAGCTTGCGCAGTCAGCGGCTCTGATTTTCCCGGGTTCATCATGACAAATATCGCGTCGCATGCTTCGGACCAGGGTGTTGCGCCGCTGGCAGGATCTCGCGCCGCTCGTGCAATCTCAAGCACAGATCGGGACGGAAAGAGCCCATTCGTGCCAAGGTGTTCATAGAAGCGGCCGACCACCCGAAAGTGCGGTACGAGTCCAGCCTTATCTGTCGCCAGTGCGGACTTTCCAATGGGAGCAAAGGTCATTTGGTCGTTCAAGGCTTATCGCCGCTTTCGCCTTGCCTCTAGGCGCTCATTCGTTCGGTGTGTTCTCCTGCAGAGAGATCTTCTGCTGACCTGAAGCAGCGTCAGGGCATACGGATCTTTGTGGCTCGACGCTGGCTCAGAGTACCAGTCTGCCGCACGTTTCAGAAGGCGCAATGATGGCCTCCATCCCTGCGGTGAACTGGAGGTAGTCAGCCTCCATGCCGTCGGAAAAGATGATGCCGTTGTCCGGCATCCGCGAGCGCACCCGCAGCGGCTCGCCTGCCAATACCCGCCCGTGGACCAGCGTTGCCTTCGCGGTCCGCGTCGGGAACGGCTCACGCACGGCGAACACAAGGGCTCGTTCTTCCCAGGGCATGGGCTGGTAGTCCTCCTCATCAGTGCTGGCGCCCAAGCTGCGCGCGATGGCCAGCGAGCCCGTCACGATGCTCTTGAGCCATGCGGTGGAGCCCAGACCGGTGGAGACGATGAGCCCCGAGGACGACTGGAACTCGGTCTGGCCGCCGTAGGAGAGGTCGTACAGCGCCGAGGTGTGGCTGCGCGGCCCGATGAAGAGATCGTTCACCGCGCGCAGCACCTGGCCGTCGCTCAGCCGCGCCTCGGCCATGGTCACAGAGCGGGTGTTGCGGTGCTCGGCGGCCACCCCCGGCAGGATGGCGGCGAGATCGGCCGGCTGGAACGGCAGCAGCACACCGTCCCAGCGGGAGGGCTCGGGGTTGAGCCCCACCAGCGGCTGGCCCTCGAGGTACTTCATCGTGTTGGCCACCAGGCCGTCCTGGCCCAGGGCCACCACGATGTCGCTCGGCGCGAAGACGAAGTTGGCCAGCAGCGAGCGGTCGACGATCTGGTAACGCCCCCAGGCCTGCAGTGCCTGCACGGTCACCCGCAGGCTCGCCGCATAGGCTTCACTCTCCTTGAGGTAGTCGGAGAAGTCGGCCCCCAGGTGCTCCACATAGAACTTCGCCTGCCCGAGCGTGTTGTGGCGTGCGATGAGGGTGTCCAACCGAGTGCGCCGCGTCACCAGCACCACCCGCCGATCGCTGGCGGCGGTGGTCACACCGGCCTCCGCGCCGCCGCAACCCCGGTGGTGCCACCGCCCGCACCCAGCAAAGAGCTGAGCAACTCGGGCGACATGTTGAGCTGGCCGATGCGCTCGGCTCGCTCGGCGATGCCGCCGAAGGCCTGGGCGATGAGCTGGCCGGGCTGCATGCCCACGGCCGCCAGCGCCTGCACCACCCGGGGGTCGGCCTTCTCCAGCGCGTCCATCACGGCGCGCACCTTGTGCGCCTGGGCCTCGGCCTCCTGGCGCGTGTTCTCGGCCGCGCTCGCCACGAACTCCTTGCGCTGGTTCTCCAGCACGATGTCGGCGCTCATCTGCTCGGCGCGCAACTCGTTCTGGCGCCGCATGGCCGCGGCCCGGGCCTCCATCTGCGTTTCCTGGATCTCGCGCTTTTTCACCTCCACCGCGATCTCGGTGTCCAGCTCGTTCTGGCGGATCGCCCGTTCGTTCTGCACGCCGGCCATGCGCCGCTGCGAGATGGCGTCATCGGCCGCCTTGAGGTTGGCCTCGCGGGCTTCGGCCTCCAGCGCTCGGGCAATGTCGGGCGTGGGCTTGATGGCCACGACCGCCACCCCCAGGATCTCCAGGCCCAGCGCCTGCACCTCGGGCTGCTTGCCCAGCTGCTCCTGCACCGCCCGGGCCACCTCGGCCGTGGCCTTGAGGGCGTTGCGCAGCGGCAGCGCCTGGATCACCTGCTGCACGATGGCGCGCACCTGCATGACCACCCGGTCCTGCAGGCGCTCGGGATCCTCCGAGGCGTAGGTGACACCGTCGGCCTCCAGCGAGAAGTCCATCATCTTGTAGATGCGGCCCGGGTCGCCCACCCGGTAGGTGACCTCGCCCTGCACCGTCACGCCCTGGAAGTCGCTGGTGACCAGCTCCAGCATGAAGCCAGCGTCGCGGCTGGCGATCGGCACCGCCACCAGCGAGGTGGTGGGCGCGTAGTAAAAGAAGGACAGCCCGGCCCCCTGGCGCACCAGCTTGCCCCCGCGGAACTGCATGAGGTGGGTGGTGGGCTGCGATTTGATGAAGCGGATACCAAGCATTTGAGGCTCCTTGTAAGTTGCACAGTACAACCTTATGAGTTGTATAGTACAACCCAGACAGGAGATGTCAAGCATGGTCACCAGAAAACCCACACCGCGCGCACCGGTACACGCACCCGACTTCGAGCGACCGCTGGTCACAGTCGATGTCGTGATCTTCACCGTCAGGGACGAGCAGCTGCAGGTGCTGCTGGTGCGCCGTCCGGACACGGCGAGCGACCCCTTCCCGGGCCGCATGGCCTTGCCCGGCGGCTTCATCAACGTGGCGCTGGATGCGAGCCTCTACGACTGCGCCCTGCGCAAGCTGGAAGAGAAGACCGGCTTTGAGGCGCCCTACCTGGAGCAGCTCGGCAGCTGGGGCAGCGCGAGCCGTGATCCGCGAGGCTGGTGTGCCACGCACGTCTATTTCGCGCTGGTGCCACCACCGCCAAACGATGGGGCCCCCGGGTCTGAGGCGTCGCAGTGGGTAGAGGTGGAAGCCGCCTTGCGCAAGCGCCTCGCCTTCGACCACGCAGAGATCCTGGCGGCGGCGGTGGAGCGGCTGCGCGGGAAGGTGGAGTACACCTCGCTGCCCGCGTTTTTGCTGAGCGAGCCGTTCACCCTGCCGCAGCTGCAGCGTACCTACGAGATCGTGTTGGGCCGGCCCATGGACAAGAGCGCGTTCCGAAAGCGCATGCTCGACGCACAGTTCCTGGCTGAGACTGGCTCGATCGAAGGGGGTGCGGGGCGCACGGCCATGGGCTACCGGGTGCTCGATCGTGAGCGCGCCGCCGTGTTCCCGCGCACCTTTCGCGCCATCGAGACGCCATCATCAAGGGACTGACATGCGAACCCACCTGCTGATCATCGACCCGCAGAATGACTTCTGCGACATCGAGGGCGCGGCGCTGCCGGTGGCCGGCGCCCACGCCGACCTGCGCCGCCTGGCCGGGTTCGTCGAATCGAATCTGCCGCGCCTGAGCGGCATCACGGTCACGCTCGATTCGCACGCCAGCGTGGCGGTCGAACGCACCACCTTCTGGCTCGGTCCGGACGGTCAAGCGGTGCCACCGTTCACCTTCATCACCGCGGACCATGTCAGCTCCGGTGTCTACCGGCCCAGGGACGCCGGCCTCACGCTTCAGGTGCTGGGCATGCTGGAACAACTGGCCGCCGCCGGCAAAGCCGGAATGGTGGTGTGGCCGGTGCACTGCGTCACCGGCACTTGGGGCCACAACATCCACGCCGACGTGGCGCGCGCGCTCGCGGCCTGGGAGCTGGCCCACCAGCGCGCCATCACCAAGGTGCTCAAGGGCGAATACCCGCTCACCGAACACTTCGGCGTGTTCGAGGCCGATGCGCCGGTGGCCTCGGTGCCAGCCACGCAGTTCAACACCGCGCTGGCCAGTTCGCTCGCCACATCGGCCGACGTGATCGCGATCGCAGGCCAGGCCTCGAGCCACTGTGTGGCGGCCAGCTATGACCCGTTCATGCGCTTCCTGGCGCACGAGCCCGCCGCGCCACGCGTGGTACTGCTGCGCGACTGCATGAGCCCGGTGCACGGCTTCGAGCCGCTGGCCGAGGCGCTGTTCGAGCGTGCTCGCGCGGCGGGCACCCAGGTGATGAGCGTCGAGGCGTTCGCCCGGTCTCTGGCTTGACACTGCATTCCCCTCCGGAGAACTCCATGGGCCAACCCATCGACACCACCGCCCGGGCTGTGCACTCGGCCGACAGATCCGCGGGGTTCACACCCGTCGTGACGTCGCTGCTGGGCACCGACCTCTACAAGTTCACCATGCTGCAGCCCCTGCTGCATTCCATGCCGGCCAACCAAGCCGAGTACCGCTTCGTCTGCCGCAACCAGCCCGCCTACCCCCTGAGCGAACTGCGTGACGAGGTGCAGCGCCAGATCGAGCACCTGTGTTCCTTGCGCTTCAGCGAAGACGAATTGGCCTACCTGGGCGGCCTGCGCTACATCAAGTCGGATTTCGTCGACTTCCTGCGCATCTTCCACCTGCAACAGCGCTACATCACGGTGGCGGCCGCGGGCGATGCGCTGAGCATCGTGGCCCGGGGCCCGCAGATCCATGTGATGCTGTTCGAGATCTTCGTGCTCGCCATCGTGAACGAGGTGTACTTCCGCCGGCTCGCCACCCCCGACACACTGAATGAAGGCCGGCGCCGCCTGCGGGTCAAGATCGCGCGGCTGCGCGAATTCGGCGATCGTGGCATCCAGCGGCAGCACCCCTTCGAGTTCTTCGATTTCGGCGTGCGGCGCCGCTTCTCTGCCGCCTGGCAGGAAGAGGTGGTGGCCACGCTGGCGCACGAAGTGCCCGGGTACTTCAAGGGAACGTCCAACGTGTACCTGGCGAAGAAGTACGGCCTGGTGCCCATCGGCACCATGGCGCACGAGTTGAAGTCCCCTCGAAAACCTGAACCAGCCGGAGGTAGAGAATTCCCTAAGACGGAGTCTCTACATGAAGAAATCCAGATTCAGTGAAGCGCAGATAGTCGGCATCCTCAAGGAAGTCGAGATGGGCGCGAAGGTCGGCGAGACGTGCAGGAAGCACGGCATCAGCGAGCCGACGTACTACAAGTGGAAGAGCCAGTTCTCGGGCATGACGGTCTCACACCTGTCGCAGCTTCGCCAGCTGCAGGACGAGAACGCCAAGCTCAAACGCATGTACGCCGACCTGGCGCTGATGCACCACGCTCTGAAGGACGTCGTTGATCGAAAGCTCTGACCCCGGAGCGTCGCGAGGCGGTTGTTCAAAGTCTCATGGCCGAGCACGGTATGAGCCAGCGCAGGGCCTGCATTGCCAGCGGGATTGCTCGCTCCACGCTGCGCTACCAGCCTGTCGCACGCGACGATTCCGGGGTTATTGCCTTCGTTCAAGCCCACATGGCGCTCAACCCACGCCACGGCTTTGGCCTGCTGTACGACAGCGCCCGTCACCAAGACAAGCCCTGGGGCAAGACGGTGCTCTGGCGCGTCTACTGCGAGCTGCGGCTGAACCTGCCACGGCGGGGCAAGAAACGGCTGCCTGCGCGCATCAAGCAACCACTACACGCAGCAGGCCAGCCCAACCAGGGCTGGAGCTGTGACTTCATGTCTGATGCGTTGTGGTCCGGCAGGCGCTTCAGAACCTTCAACGTCATCGACGAGTTCAATCGCGAGGGCCTGCACATCGAAGTTGACACCAGCCTGCCGGCTGCGCGCGTCATACGGGCGCTCAACGAACTGGTGGAGGTGCGCCGCTGTCAATTCGCCTGGACAATGGCCCTGAGTTCATCGCTCACGCCCTGGCCCAGTGGGCTCAGAGCAAAGGCATCGCCCTGCAGCACATCCAGCCCGGCAAGCCCACGCAGAACGCCTATGTAGAACGATTCAACAAGACCTACCGCACCGAGGTGCTCGATTGCTACGTCTTCGAGTCACTGCAGGAAGTACGTGACATGACGGCCGATTGGCTGCATCGCTACAACCACCAGCGCCCCCATGAGTCCCTCGGCCGAATCCCACCGGTCGAGTACCGTGTCAAACTGTTCCCCAACCTCTACTTCTGACTGGCTCAGGAATTCGAGGGGACTTCAATCGAATGAAGCCATGCTCGTTGCCCCTTGTGCTCGGTGATCGAACTCTCAGTAATTCTGGGACCAAAGAGAGGAGAACGCTAGCTACGACTCTCCCACAGCTATATTAAGAATGACCCGCGCTAAGAATCAAGGGCGAGATCAATCAATCTTCGGCGTTCTTGACCTCAGTTTTGGGAGTGCGAACTCTCCTTGTGCTTAAGAGTTCAACTCGGCGATTTCTAAGGATGAGGGAATCAAATGGACTTCTCGCTCGAAAAATTGCGGGGGTGCGATGTACATAAGCGAGTTCCGAAAGCGCGTGTTCGACGCGTGACTACTGACCGAGACTGGGCCGATAGACGTGTATGCGGGGTGCACGGCCATGGGCTTCCGGATCCTCGATCGCGAGGGCGCGGACGTCTTGCCACGCACCTTCCGAGCCGTCGAATCACCATCATCCTAGTCGGGCAGCGCGCGTTCACCGTCATCGACGAGTTCAACCGCGAATTCCTGCGCATTGAGGTCGATACCAGCCTGCCGATGCGTGCGTCATACGGGCGCACAACGAGTTGTGGGGGGGCGGTGCGCCGCTGCCGAATCGCCAGGACAATGGCCAATAATTCATCGCCCATGCACTAGCACAGTGGGTGTCAAACTGTTCCCCAATCGCTACTTCTAATTGCCTCGAGAACTCGATGGGGCTTCAAAGAAGCCTAAACTTCGGGTCCCACCAAGTCCGGGGTAGCAACTGGGCTGCAGCCGGAGATTGTCAGATGCTCCACGTCCACTTGATCGGCGAGTTCGACTTCTGCGTGAATCCGACACGACACGGCCCCTTGCCGTCGTCGACGCGGAAGTACACCGCACCGGCGCCGACCACGTTGATCTGGAGCTCCCCCGAGAACCTGACCTTCTCGCCTCGTGGTTGACCCCAAAGCATGACGCCTAGACCGACCTGAACACGTCGGTCAGGCGGGCATGCCACAACGTATGTGGCCATCGCATAGATGTAAGTCTCTGACCACTGCCAGTTGGGCCCCTCGACTGTGACGTAGGTAGGCCCACCCATGATGAGTTATGGCTTGAACTGGACGGTGGACTTCCAGGTCGCCGTGATCCCATTCTTGTTTGCAACGAACTCGGTCGGCGTAAGTACGAATGTGTATGTTCGCTCACCGGCTCCGCCTGGGAGCTTGAACTCTCCTTCGTTGGTGACTAGCAGCGGGAACGAGCCGCTGGCGATCGGATCTTGCGGGAGATCGAAAGACATCGGGTGACCAATCGTCCCAATACCCTGCAAGCCGATCTGTGCGGTGATGCTTATGTCCTTCGGGCTCACGAAGCCAGCCTTGTAATCCACAGAGCGTCCATCGGCCGAACGTGCAAAGGCCATCAGCAACTGCAAGTCGAAGTTTTTCTGAAAGCCAACGCCAATTGAAGTACCAACTCCTCCACCAGGTGGACATACATTGGTCCGAACACAGACCGGGCAGATCCCGATAGTTTGCTGGTAGCGCGCGCCTTTGAACTGGAACTTCAGCTGCACCCTACCATCGATTTCCGCGCGGCTGCCCAAGGTGATCGCTCCATCATCTCGAACATCTGCTGAAACCTTGCTCAGCACGGCATTTGCTCGAAAGCTGTCCGGGTTGTCTAGCTCAACGTAGCTGTTGCACCAAGTAGGCCCGTCTTCCCAGAACTTGCCGTTTCTAGCTGTGGACTGGACACGAATCGTTCGCTTGTCTTGCAGTCGATCATTGATCGTCTTGACCGCATCAACAAAGGGAGATAGAGATGCGAAGACTCGTAGATCATTGCTGACAACAATAATGGACCTAGCCAATGGCTCGACCTCCGCGCGTAGCTTCGAAACCTCGAATTCCTTCGCGGCAACGTCTTCCTTGAGGCCTGCCCAAGAAGGGGCCGCCAGCAGCGTCGAAGCCACCAAGACAGCTTTAAGGACTAGTTTCTTCATATCTAGCTCCCCGAGGTGACGCTGACCTGGCCGTACACATGAAGGCCGTCAGGCAAGACGATGACCTTAGTGACAGACACCTTTCCGTGCATTGAAAGGTCTGGCGTATCCACTGCAGCATTGGCACCCGTGAACGAGATAGGGGTCTGCTTCGCAGGCACTTTGAGCGGGATGTCGACTTCGACAGGTATGCGAATCACGCCGGCAGTGCGTAGCTCATTATTGAACCGCACTTGTGCCAGGTCGCGCACAAAGCCGCGGATGCCGAAGTCGAAGAATCCCCACTTCGCTCGAGGCACCAGGCTGTCTACGTGGATCGTTAGCTCGAGCTGCGGGGGCTTGCCCGCGGCGCTCGGAACGATAGTTGACATCAACCTCGCCACACCGACCACAGTGAGCTCGGCGTCCAGACCTTCCTTCTTGGCAGTGGCATCGATGTTGAGCAGTGGGTAACCTGACCTGCTCGGCATATTCGGACCATTCATTCCTGTAAGACGGCCCGGTTGGGAATGGGTGGATTGTGCAGTTGGTGTTGCTTGAACTCGTGAGGGGTCATGTAGGCAAGGCTGCTGTGGGGGCGCACGGTGTTGTAGTGCTTGCGCCAGGCCTCGATGACGACGGCGGCTTCTCGACGTGATCGGAACCACTCCAGCGAGAGGCATTCGTCGCGCAGCTTGCCGTTGAAGCTCTCGTCGGCGCCGTTCTGCCAAGGTTTGCCAGGGTCGTTCAGGGCAGTGCCAATGCCGGACTTGGAGATCCACTCCAGGATCGCTTGACTGACGAACTCGGGGCCATTGTCCGAGCGCATGAACAGCGGCGCGCCATGCACGCTGACCAGGCGCGAGAGCACCTCCACCACGCGTCGTGAACGGATGGAGCCGGCCACGTCGATCGCCAGGCACTCGCGCGTGTACTCGTCGATGACGGTCAGGCACTTGATCTGCTGCCCCTCGGCGGTGGTATCGAAGACGAAGTCGTAGGCCCACACCGCGTTGGCCTTGAAGGGCGTGTAGGCCCGCGGGCGCGAGCTGGCCACGCGACGGCGCGGCCTCTTCCTGGGCACCAGCAAGCCAGCCTGGCGCCACAGGCGATGCGTGCGCGACCAGCTCAACTCGAAGCCCTGGCGGCCCAGGAAGATGCGGATGCGCCGGTAGCCGTAGCGTGGGTACTGCGCCGAGAGCGCGCGCATGGCCGCGATGACGGGGGCATCCTTGGCCGGCAGGCGCAGCTCGTACCTCAAGCCCGATCGCGCCAGCCCGATGAGCCCGCAGGCCCGCCGCTCAGACAGGCCACGCTCGCAAGCGAGCGCGACCTGTTCGCGTCGGGCCTGCGGGCTCACCATTTTTTTGCGTTGATCTCCTTGAGAACCTCGATGTCCAGATCGCGCTCGGCCAGCAGCTTCTTCAACCGCGCGTTCTCGACCTCCAGTGTCTTCAGGCGTTTGACGTCAGCAACGTCCATCTGTCCAAAGTGCTTGCGCCAGGCGTAGATGCTGGGCTCGCTGACCTTGTGCTTCTTGGCGGCCTCGGCCACGCTGGTGCGATCTGCTTCTCGCAGGATCGCGACCATCTGTTCTTCGCTGAATCGGCTCTTCCTCATGGGCTCCTCGCAGGTTGGGAGCCATCTTCCTAGAAACTATTGGACCGAAGAAACCGGGCAGGTCAAACCCATTCTGAATTGGGTGCGGATCGACTTCACCGTGATTGTGGCGCCATTAACGCCAGGCACGGGCACGACGACTCCGTCAGCACCCTTCAGCACACCGTTGATGAGGTCGTCAGAGAGGAAGACGCTTGCCTTGCCTGGGCCTTCGAGCGGGGTGGCGCTGGAGGCAAGCGTGGTTTTCAGCTCCTGGAGCGAGGCTTCCTCAGCCTTGAGCATCTCAAGGCGCTGCTTGAGCAACTCCTCTTCGGTGTCGCACCCTGCAAGCAGAACTGCGCATAGCAACACGACGGCTGCGGCGAGTCGTTGATAGCTCATATCATCCCTCCGGGCGTGACGTTGCCGAACATACGACTAAGCGTTGCTTTTGGCATCCTTCAAATTGAGGATCCCGAGTTCACGTTTGGCTGAAGTTGCCTGGAATTTTTTGAGCTGCACTAAAGTTCACGACTCAGCGGTGCTCAAGTCCGAAAGTTCAAAACTCAGCGCTCTTCGAATTCAGGACTGCCGCACTACGAGCGAGCTAAGTCCTTGATGCGCCAGTTCATCGGGTTCAGGCGTTAGCGAGATTCGACAGCGGGCGGTTAGAGTCTGGGCCTCTTTCTGGAGCTCCCCATGACCTGGCTCGTTCTCGGACTGGTGCTGTTTCTCGGCATTCATTCGGTATCCATCGTGGCGCCGCGCGGTCGGCACGCCATCGCGCACCGCATCGGCGAAGGCCCCTGGAAGGGGCTGTACACGCTGGTGGCGCTCGCGGGCTTCGGCCTGATCGTGGCCGGCTACAGCGCCGCGCGCCAGGACCCGGTGCTGCTCTGGACGCCGCCGACGGCCATGCGCCATGTGGCCGCGCTGCTGATGCTGCCGGTGTTCGTGCTGCTGTTCTCGGCCTACCTGCCCGGACGCATCCAGCGCGCGGCCAAGCACCCCATGCTCGTGGCGACCAAGCTGTGGGCGCTCGCGCACCTGCTGGCCAACGGCAACCTGGCCGACGTGGTGCTGTTCGGCGCCTTCCTCGCCTGGGCGGTCGCCGACCGCATCTCGGTCAAGCGCCGCGCCGCGGCCGGCCTGCTGCGCCCGGTGCACGGCGCCTCGCCCGGCCGTGCCAACGACGCCATCGCGCTCGTGGGCGGACTGGCCGTGTATGCCGTGTTCGCCTTCTGGCTGCACGGCTTCCTGATCGGCGTGCGCCCCTTCGGTTGAGCGCCGGGAACCGCCGCGGGGTACCACGCCTCCATCGGCCAGCCCCCCCAACGACGGAGATCACATGACCCGAGCTTTTCCCCGCCGGGCCCTGGCGCTGGCCGCCGGCCTGATGGGCCTGGCCAGCGGCGCCAGCGCCAGCGGCCTCTCCCCCGAAGTGCTCACGCGCGACCTGCAGAACCCCTGGGGCCTGGCCTTCATCGGCGAGGGCCGCATGCTGGTCACCGAGCGCCCCGGCCGCATGCGCGTGGTCGAGGCCGACGGCCGCCTGGGCCCGCCACTCAAGGGCCTGCCCGAGATCGACGCCGTGGGCCAGGGCGGCCTGCTCGACGTGATCACCGACCGCGACTTCGCGCGCAACCGCACGCTGCACTTCTGCTACAGCGAGCCCGGCCTGGGCGGCAATTCGACCGCCATGGCCTCGGCGCGGCTGTCGGACGACCGCAGCCGCCTCGACGACCTGCGCGTGGTGTTCAGCCAGAAGCCCAAGGTGGCGAGCCGGCTGCACTTCGGCTGCCGCATCGCGCAGGCCGCCGATGGCAGCCTGTTCCTGGCGCTCGGTGACCGCTACAACCGCATGCAGGACGCGCAGACGCTGGACAACCACCAGGGCAAGCTGGTGCGTGTGCTGCCCGACGGCCAGCCGCACCCCGGCAACCCCTTCGTCAACCGCGCGGGCGCGCGGCCCGAGATCTACACGCTCGGCCACCGCAACATCCAGGGCGCGACGCTCGCGGCCGACGGCACGCTCTGGACCATCGAGCACGGCCCGCAGGGCGGCGACGAGCTCAACCGCCCCGAGGCCGGCAAGAACTACGGCTGGCCCGTCATCACCTATGGCGAGAACTACGGCGGCGGCCGCATCGGCGCGGGCATCACGAGCCGCGAGGGCCTGGAGCAGCCGGTGCAGTACTGGGTGCCGTCGATCGCGCCCTCGGGCCTGGTGTTCCTGGGCAGCGACCGTTACGGCCCGGGTTGGAAGGGCAGCCTGTTCACGGGCTCGCTCAAGTTCCGGCAGCTGGTGCGCCTGCAGATGGAGGGCGGCCGCGTGGTGAAGGAAGAGCGCCTGCTCGGCGAACTGAACCAGCGCGTGCGCGACGTGCGCGAAGGCCCCGACGGCCTGCTCTACCTGCTCACTGACGATCGCGACGGGCAGCTGATCCGCTTGCGGCCCCGCTGAGGGGTGGCCGGCGGGGCAGCCGGGGGGCCTGGTCGGGCGGCCGGCGCGCCCTAGCCCCGTTGGACGGGGCGCACCACCCGCGGGAACATGGCAGGCCTCCTGGTGACGCATTCGGCGTGTCCGCTTCCGGACGTGTCGAGACAGGAAACCCCATGCCATCCATTTCATTCAGCCATTTCGTCGCTCGGGCGGCACAAGGCGGCGCGCTGCGCCTGAGCAAGAAGCCGGGGGGCATCCGGCTGGCCGTGTACAAGGGCAACATCGCCGCGCGGGTGGCGGACCGTCTGCGTGGCCTGAGCGCCTCGGGCCGGGCCAACGCCGACCTCCGGAAGCAGCTTCTGAACGCCACGAAGCGGGCCTATGGCTATACGGTGGTCGCGGCGGTCGAGCAACGCTTGGGCGGCTACAGGAGCCCAACGTTGAGTGCCCGAAAGATTCTCGACCTGGCCTCTTATGCCCATCAAGTGGCGGTCGACCAGGTGTTTTCAGAAGCGGGGCCGGTCAACGTGTTCAGCGTGCTCGATGGGCGGCTGGCAGAACTCTTTCGGGGCGAAGCGAGGCACAACATGGTCCAGGCGCTCAGGGCGCCCGAAGACGCGTTTCGCGCCTCGGTGAAAGCCGCGCTTCAAGACGCGCTCAAGCCCTGGTTCGACAACAACGAAGACCTGAGCGACGAGGTGCTCGAGCGTGCCCTGGCGTCTGCGCTGATGACGGCCGCGGAGCAACACGATCGGCTGTTGCCAGCGCTGCAGAACCGTGTCGCGGTGAACTTCACCGGCTTGGTCGACGCCACCATCGGCTCGCTGGGTTGTTCGTTCCAGTTGGCTGCCAAACGCAAGGACGAGCTCGCTCAGCCGTCGAACGGGTTGCGGGCCTCGGTGCTGGCCGGTTTCGCGAAGCTGGTGCAGCGTCGCTTCCTGGCCGAGGCGCCCGCGGAGGTGACCACCGACTGGCTCGACACGACGCTGCTGAGCGCCTTCCGGACGGCCTTTTATGCGCAGGCCATGCAACAGCCCACCTTGTTGGGCAGCGTGCTCCGCTCACCGGTGATTGCCTTCGGTCCGCACACCCGGTCGCTCGCGGCCGAAATGGCGCAGGGCATGCTGCCGCCCCGTGGCTGCTCGCCCGAGGCGCTGAAGCGGTTTGCGCAAGAGGCCCTGTCGGTGGCCCTCGATCTGTGGGACCGGCGCGAAGCCATTCACCACGTTCAGCCTGCCGTCACCGGACAGCAGCAAGCGGCCCTCTTGCTGAAAACCATCATGGAGACCCGGGCCCATGAGCTGCTGGACGGCACGGACAAGGCCCGCCTGAGCACATTCACCGACAAGGTCAACCAGGCGACCCGGCAGCGCCTCAGCGCGTGAGCCAGCGCCGCGAGGCATGGCTCGCGCCGTCCACCAGCGCCACCAGCAGCAGCATGGCCGCCAGGATGGTGGCGGTCTTGCCCATCTGGAACAGCCCCATGTGGAAGGCCAGCAGTTGGCCCAGGCCACCCGCGCCCACCACGCCCAGCACGGCGGCCGCGCGGATGTTGTTCTCCCAGCGGTACAGCGTGTAGCTCAGCAGCTGCGGCAGCACCTGCGGCAGCGTGGCGTAGAGGAACACGCGCGCGCGCCCCACGCCCTGCTGGCGCAGCGCATCGCCCGGGCCGGGCGGGGCGTTCTCGATCGCCTCGGCGAACAGCCGCCCGAGCACGCCGGCCGTGTGCAGCGCAAGCGCGAGCGTGCCCGCGAACGGACCCAGGCCCGCGCTGATGAGCAGCAGCGCCGCCCACACGAGTTCGGGGATGCTGCGCAGCGCGTTGAGCAGCCAGCGCGTGGGGCCGCGCGCCCAGGCGGCGTCGCCGTCGTGCAGGCGGCTCGCGGGCACCGCGAGCGCCAGGCCCGCGAGCGCGGCCAGACCGGTGCCCAGCGCCGACATGGCCAGCGTTTCCCAGGCGCCGGTGGCCACGCGCTGCAGGAAAGCGGGCGAGGTGTCGGGCGGGAAGAACTCGCCCACGAAGCGGCCCATGCTCTGCGCCGCTTCCCACGACAGGAACTGGCGCCATTGCAGGTCGAGCGACCAGAAGCTGGCCACGATCAGCGCGAGCACGCCGAGCGCGAACCAGCCGCCGCGGTGGCGCAGGCTCAGCAGGCCGGGCGGCAACCGGTAGGGCGGGTTGGCGGCGGCGGGGCGGCGCGGGTTCATCCCAGGGCCTTTCGCAGCCAGGCGCTCGCACGGTCGGCCAGCGCCACCAGGGCCATGAACACCAGCAGCATGCTCGCGACCTCGCCGCCGTTGAACATCTTCATGGAGTTGTCGAGCTGCTGGCCCAGGCCGCCCGCGCCCACGAAGCCCAGCACCACCGAGGATCGGATTGCGCATTCCCAGCGGTAGACGGTGTAGCTCGTGAGCTCGGCCGCATTGGCCGGCAGCAGCGCGTACAGAAAGGCCTGCAGCCGGCCGCTGCCGTTGCGCAGCAGGGTCTGGGTGGCGTGGGGTTCGCCGCTTTCGAGGATTTCGCCGTAGACCTTGCCCAGCATGCCCGCGTAGGTGAGCGCGATCGCCAGCACACCGGCCGTGGGCCCCAGGCCCACCACGCGCACGAACACCAGCGCCCACACGAGCTCGGGAATGCTGCGCAGCACGATGAGCAGCCAGCGCACCGCCTGCCGCAGCGCGGCCGGCAGCGGGGCCATGCGGCCCGACAGCGCCGACACCGAGAGCACGCGCGTGCCGACCAGCGTGAACGGCACGGCCAGCAGCAGCGCGAGCGTGACGCCCGCGGTGGCCATGGCCACGGTGCGCCAGGTTTCGCGCGCGACCATCTTGAGGAATTCGGCGTCGTGTGCGAGCGGCACGAAGCTGCTCAGGAACTGGCCCGTGACCTTGAGGTTCTTCGGTTCGAACAGCACCCAGGGCCGGAACTCCGTGGCCACGCCCAGGGGCCACAGCAGCACCAGCGTGGCCGTGATCCAGAACAGGCGCGGCAGCCAGGCCGGGTCGCGCGCGGGCGCGCCGGGGCGGGGGGCGGCGAGGGTGTTCACGCGCGGTCCCTCAGCGGCAGTGCATGACCACGGGCTGCACCACCGGGGCGTCGGGCGCGGCCGCGCCTTCGCCGCGCAGCTCGTGCTCGAAGCGGTCGTAGAGCCGCGCGAGGCGCTCACGCGTGACCTCGGCCGCGGGCAGGTCGAAGGCGAGCTGGCCGTCGCGCAGGCCCACGATGCGCGGGAAGTGTTCCAACGCCACGTCGACCTGGTGCAGCGAAGCCACGAGCGTGGCGCCGCGTTCCTGCGCGCCCGCGATCAGCGTGGTGACGGCCTGGCGCGAGCGCGTGGGGTCGAGCGCCGAGAGCGGCTCGTCCACGAACCAGGCCTGGGCCGGCGCGAGCAGGGCGCGCGCCAGGCCCACGCGCTGGCGCTCGCCGCCCGAAAGCCGGTCCACGCGCTCGAAGAGCTTTTCGCCGAGGTCGAAGCGGTCGAGGGCGTCGAACGCGGCGGGGATGTCGTGCGGGTAGAACAGCGAGCGCACGCTGGCCCACAGGCCCAGGGCAGGCAGGCGCGCCGCGAGCACCGCGGTGACCACGCGCTGGCGCGGCGGCAGCGGCGGCACCTGAGGGGCGAGGAACAGCCGCCCGCGCAGGCGCTGCAGCTCGCGCCGCGGCAAGGACCACGGCGCGCTGCCGCCGACGCCGAAGCGGCCCGCCGAGGGCGGCTGCGCGCAGGCCAGCAGGTGCAGCAGCGTGGTCTTGCCCGCGCCCGAAGGGCCGATGACCGCGAGGCGCTCGCCCGCGGCGATGCGCAGGCTCAGGCCCTGCAGGGCCGGGGGCAGGCCGGGGCGTGCGGTGCGGTGGCGCACGCTGACGTGGTCGAGGTCGAAGTTCACGGCCCGCATTAGAACCCGGCCGCGCTGCGAAAGCCCGCGAAGAGGTCGTTGCGTTCGGCGCTGAAGAAGTTGCGGTAGCGCGGGTGGCGCAGGTGCGCGGCCGTGGCGTGGCTCGCGCCCTTGAGCACCGGGCGGCCGTCGAACCAGGGGCGCGAGTAATCGCGGTAGGGGTGGGCCACGAAGCCCGGGAAGGGCGCAAAGGGGCTCGAGGTCCATTCCCAGACCTGGCCCCAGGCGAAGCCGGGCACGCCGAGCGCGGCGCATTCCCACTCGGCCTCGCTGGGCAGGCGCCGGCCGGCCCAGTCGCACCAGGCCCGGGCTTCGGCCGCGCTCAGGTGGCAGGCCGGGGCCATGGGATCGAGGGGCTGCCACACGCCATGCCGGTGCCGCTGCCACTGGCCACCGGCGCGGCGCAGGTGGCGCGGCACCGGCACGGCACCCGCATCAACCGCGGGCAGGTAGCGCGCCCAATGCACGGGCTGGGCGTCGATTTCGAAAGCCGCGAGCGCCACGCTGGCCCCCGGCAGCTCGTTGTCGAACGCAAAGCCCCGGCCGGGCCGGCCCAGGCGCCAGGTTTGCGCGGGCAGGCGCAGGGGGGGCCGCGGCGCGGCGGGCGCGGGCGGCAGGTGTTCGGCGGGCAGGGCGATGCCCAGGGTCTGCGCCATGTAGACCCAGGCCTCGGCGTGCATGTCTTCGTGGAACAGCGCGAGGCGGAAGAAGTAGAGCGCGTCGTCGTGGTCGTCGGCGCGCGCGAGCAGCGCCAGGGTGTCGTCGAGGCTGGCCTGCAGGTCGGCGCGGGTCTGGTCCAGCGTGGGCAGCGGCAGCGACCAGCGCTTGGCGTGCGGCACCGCGCTGCTGTCGTACAGCGCATCCGCGTCCAGGCCGCGCGCGGCCTGGCGCGCAGGGTGCAGCGGGTGCTCGGGGTCGGCCTGCGCGCCGCGGTTGCGCCCGGGGTGGCGCGCGATCCAGCGGTCGGTGAACCAGGCGATGTGGCCCAGCTCCCACAGCGGCGGGTTGAGCTCGGGCGAACGCGGCACCGCCAGCGCAGGGCCGAGCGCGGCCTCGTAGGCGTCGAGCAGGCGCAGCGTGCGTGTGCGGGTGGTCTGCAGCAGCGCGGCCAGCGCCGCGGGCCCGGCGCGGCGCGCGGCTTCTCCCACGGTTTCATCGGTTGCTGCCTGCTCGCTCACAATGCTGGCCTTCATGCGCGCCGACCCACGCCCCCTGCTGTGCATCGCCACCCCTGCGATGGCCGACGCCAACAACGGCAACTGGCAGACCGCGCGGCGCTGGCAGCGGCTGCTCTCGGGCCATTATCGGGTGGCTCTCGCGCGCCACTGGGCCGAACTCGAGGGCCCCGAGCGGCCGGCCGCGCTGATCGCCCTGCACGCGCGGCGCTCGGCCCCGGCGATCGCCGACTGGGCGCGCGAAGCCGGCGGCGCGCCGCTGGTGGTGGTGCTCACCGGCACCGACCTGTACCGCGACATCGCGCACGACGCCGACGCGCGCCGCTCGATCGGGCTTGCGCACCGGCTCGTGGTGCTGCAGGAGCGCGCGCCGCTGGCGCTGCCCGAGGCCTTGCGCGCGCGCTGCCGCGTGGTGTTCCAGTCGTGCCCGGCGCGTGCGCCGCTGCCCCGGCCGCGCACTTTTCTGCGCGCCGTGATGGTGGGCCACCTGCGCGACGAGAAGTGGCCGCAGACCCTGTTCGAGGCCGCGCGCGCGATCGCGCCGCACGAGGGCATCCGCATCGACCACGTGGGCGGTGCGCTCGACGCGGCGCTGGGCGAGGCCGCACGCGCCACCGCCGCGGCCTGTCCGCACTACCGCTGGCTCGGCCCCTTGCCGCACGCCCAGGTGCTGCGCCGGCTGCAGCGCGCGCACCTGCTGGTGCACACCAGCCGCATGGAAGGCGGCGCGCACGCGATCCTCGAAGCGGTGCGCTGCGGCACGCCGGTGCTGGCCTCGCGCATCGACGGCAACCTGGGCATGCTGGGCGAGGCTTATGGCGGCTACTTCGCGCCCGGCGACGCGGCCGGCCTGGCGGCCTTGCTGCGCGACTGCCGCGAGGGCATGAACGCCGCCGATGGCAGGCTCGCCGGCCTGGCCGCACAATGCCGCGCACGCGCGCCGCTGTTCGACCCCGAGCGCGAGCGGCAGGCGCTGCTGGACCTGCTGGGCGAGCTGCGCCCTGGCCACTGACACGGAGAACCCCATGAACGCCCCCACCCCCGGCGCCGCCACCGAGCCGCGCCTGACCAGCCTCTCGCACGGCGGCGGCTGCGGCTGCAAGATCGCCCCCGGCGTGCTCAGCGAGATCCTCAAGGGCACCACGCAGATGCCCATGCCCAAAGAACTGCTGGTGGGCATCGAGACCGCCGACGACGCAGCGGTGTACCGACTCAACGACGAGCAGGCGCTGATCGCCACCACCGACTTCTTCATGCCCATCGTGGACGATCCCTACGAGTTCGGGCGCATCGCGGCCACCAACGCCATCAGCGACGTGTACGCCATGGGCGGCACGCCCATCATGGCGCTCGCGCTCGTGGGCATGCCGATCAGCGTGCTGTCCACCGAAACCATCGCCCGCATCCTCAAAGGCGGGCAGGACGTGTGCCAGGCCGCGGGCATTCCGATCGCGGGCGGCCACACCATCGACTCGGTCGAGCCCATCTACGGCCTGGTGGCGCTGGGCCTGGTGCACCCCGAGCGCGTCAAGCGCAACGCCGACGCGCGCGTGGGCGACCGCCTGGTGCTGGGCAAGCCGCTGGGCGTGGGCGTGCTGTCGGCCGCGCTCAAGAAAGACCGGCTCGACGCCGAGGGCTACGCCCAGATGATCGCCAACACGACCAAGCTCAACACGCCCGGCCCCGAGCTCGCGAAGCTCGCGGGCGTGCACGCGCTCACCGACGTGACGGGCTTCGGCCTGGCCGGCCACGCGCTGGAGCTGGCACGCGGCGCGAACACCGCGGTGCGCCTGGACTGGTCGCGTGTGCCCCTGCTCGCGGGCGTGCGCGAGCTCGCCGCGGCCGGTGTGGTCACCGGCGCCTCGGGCCGCAACTGGGCCGCCTACGGGCAAGAGGTGCAACTGGGCGCGGCGCTGCAGGCGAGCGACCAGGCCCTGCTCAGCGACCCGCAGACCAGCGGCGGCCTGCTGGTGTCGTGCAGCGCCGAGGCCGTGCCCGAAGTGCTTGCGGTGTTCCAGCGCCACGGCTTCGCGCAGGCCGCGGAGATCGGCGAGGTGGTGCCGGCCGACGGTGGCGCGCGGCTGCGGGTGGGCTGACATGCCGTCCATCCTCGTCTTCGACATCTTCGGCACCGTGGTCGACTGGCACGGCAGCATCGTGCGCGAGGTGGCGGCGCTGTACCCGCAGGTCGACGCCGACGCCTTCGCGCTGGCCTGGCGCGCGGGCTACCAGCCCGCCATGCAGCGCGTTCGTGGCGGCGAAACCGGCTGGACGCGGCTCGACGAACTGCACCGCGGCATCCTCGACGAGATCCTGCCGCGCTTCGGCCTGCAGCACCTCGACGACGCCGAGCGCGCCCACCTCAACCGCGTGTGGCACCGCCTGGCTCCCTGGCCCGACAGCGTGGCCGGCCTCACGCGGCTCAAGCAGCGCTTCACCATCTGCTCGCTGTCCAACGGCAACATCGGCCTGCTCACCAACATGGCCAAGCGCGGCGGCCTGCCGTGGGACTGCGTGCTCTCGGCCGAGGTGTTCCGCGCCTACAAGCCCGACCCGCGCGTGTACCTGGGCGCGGCCGCCGTGTTCGACGTGCCGCCCGCCGAGGTGATGCTGGTGGCCGCCCACCACGACGACCTGGCCGCGGCACGCGCCTGCGGCCTGGGCACGGCCTACATCGAGCGCCCGCTCGAATTCGGCGCGGGGCATGTGAAGGACGTGTCGCCCGTGCCCGCCAACCAGTGGCACGCGCGCGACCTGGTGCATCTGGCGGAGCAGCTCGGCTGCTGAAGCGCGGGTTCAGCGCACCTCGAGACGCGCGGTCACGGGCTCGGCCCGGGCGCTGCGGCCGTCGAGGTTGTCGAGCATTTCAAGTTTGAGCGTGTAGCGGCCCGCCGGCGGTGCCAGCCACACCTCGGTCTGGCCATCGATGAAGTCCATCACCGCCGGCGCACCGTTGCCCGATTCGGGTGACACCGTGAGCCGGAAGTGGCCGGTGTCTGCAAGCTTTTGCGCCATCTGCGCCACGTTGAGCAGCGAGGCGTGAAAGCGCACGCGGATCGGCGGGCGGGCGGCCGGGGCGTCGAGGCCGATCTCCAGGCCCTTCTTCTGCAGCGTGGCCGGGTCGGTGGCGGACTTGCGCGTGACGGTGATCTTCGCGGGCTTGCTGAACACGAAGTGCGGCAGGTGCTGCTGATCGGCCAGCAGCATGCGCAGCGTGTATTCGCCCGGCGGCAGCGTCAGCACGGTCTCCATCTGGCCCTTGCCGAAGTGGATGTACTGGTCGTTGAAGGGCAGGGCCTTTTTGAAGTCGAGCGGCAGGTCGCGGTTGACCAGCAGGTGGTGGTGGCCGCTCTTGCCCTGGCCGGCCTGCGCGATCGGGGCCAGGCCCCAGCCGCCCGAGAGGCCGAACTTGAGCAGATAGGGCGTTTCGATGCGGTCGCCGTCCTTGAGGTTGGTGAAGTAGGCCTCGGCCGACAGGCGCGGCGGCGGCACCTGCCAGGGGTGCAGCGGCGCGGCTGCGGCCGGTGGTGTCTGGGCGGCGGCGCTGCCCAGGATCAGGCAGCCGAGCAGGCCGAGGGCGGCGATGGCGCGGCGGGTGGGCATGGCGGTGGAGCGCGGTTGAAAGGGCTTCGAGTCTACGGGGCGGGGCGTGCGTGCCGGTCCAGCGCACGCTGGTCGCGGCGCTCGCGCCAGCGGCGCACCCACGCGCCCTGCAGCACCCACGGGCCCCACACGGCCAGCGCATGGTGTTCGCCGCAGGCCACCAGCGTGGGCGGCTGGCGCGGCGGCTGGCGCGCCTTGAGCGGCGTGCCCGCGTGGGCGGCGAGCAGGAGCGGGGCGAGTGCGTCGTGGTCGGGTGCGTGGACGCCGTGTTCGGCCGCCTCGCCGCTGGCGAACACCGCGGGGTGGCTGAGGCTGCGGCCATGGTCGTCGCAGCGCACGCGGCCGCTGTCGCCGAGCGCGAGGCCGCTGTCCGCGAGCCAGGCGGGCGCGTCGCCGGGGCAGGCCAGCAGGGGCACGTCGCAGCGCAGCAGCGCACCGTTGCCC
Organism: Hydrogenophaga crocea; assembly: GCF_011388215.1. NCBI lineage: Bacteria > Pseudomonadati > Pseudomonadota > Betaproteobacteria > Burkholderiales > Comamonadaceae > Hydrogenophaga > Hydrogenophaga crocea. The sequence goes on along the minus strand of NZ_CP049989.1, from coordinate 2,418,761 downwards.
AGACGCACGCCTTCGGCGGTAAAGCCCGTGCAGGGCTCGCACAGCACCTGGATGCCGGCGCGCCGCAGGCGCTGGCGCACGCGCTGGCGCGCCCGCGCGGGCAGTTCGGCAGCGGGTTCCGGGCCGCCCGTGACCAGCGTGAAGGTGCTGCCCGGCGCGCCGTCGCGGCGCAGGCGCTCGGCCGCGGCGAAAGCGGCTTCCACCGCGGCCGTGTTGCCGCCGATCACCGCCAGCGACACGGGCTGGCGCTGCGCCAGCGCCAGCACCCCGGGCCACAGCGCCAGCAGGCCTTCCAGTGGCCACAGCGCGAGCGCGTGTTCGCGCGCGCCGGGCCAGCGCGTGTCCAGGCGCTCGCGGTCGAGCGCGGCCGCGGGGTCGAGCGAGAGCAGGTCGAAGTCCAGCGTCTGCGGGGCCGAGCCGTCGGCCGGCTGCCAGGTGAGCTGGCGGGCCTCGGCGTTGAGTGCGATGCAGTGGCCCGCGAGCGCGCGTGCATGCGCGGCCTGCAGCAGCGCGGGCAGCGCAATGCGCGCCTGCTCGGGCGTGCGCCCGCCGGCCATGAGGGTGGGCAGCAGGGCCGCGGGCGTGTGCTGCGGCCAGCGCGTGAGCAGCGTGACCTGCAGGTCTCCCGGGTGGTGCGCCGCGAGCCGCCCCAGCACCGCGAGGTGCGCCGGGCCCGCGCCCACCAGGACCAGCCGCGTGATGCCGCTGCGCATGGCGGGCCCGGCCGTGCTCAGCCGAGCAGCGCCTGCGCGAACTCGCGCGGGTCGAAGGTTTCGAGGTCTTCGAGCTTCTCGCCCACGCCGATGAAGTACACCGGCACCGGCCGCTCGCGCGCGATGGCACAGAGCACGCCGCCCTTGGCGGTGCCGTCGAGCTTGGTGACGATGAGGCCGGTGAGCTTGAGCGCGTCGTCGAAGGCGCGCACCTGCGCGAGCGCGTTCTGGCCGGTGTTGCCGTCGATCACCAGCAGCACCTCGTGCGGGGCCGTGGCCTCGGCCTTGGTGACCACGCGCTGGATCTTGCGCAGCTCTTCCATCAGGTGCAGCTGCGTGGGCAGGCGGCCGGCGGTGTCGACCAGCACCACGTCCTTGCCGCGCGCCTTGCCCGCGCTCACGGCGTCGAAGCACACGGCGGCCGGGTCGCCGCCTTCCTGGGTGACGATGTCGACGGTGTTGCGGTCGGCCCAGACCGCGAGCTGCTCGCGCGCCGCGGCGCGGAAGGTGTCTGCCGCCGCCAGCAGCACGCTCGCGCCTTCGTCGGCCAGGTGGCGCGTGAGCTTGCCGATCGAAGTTGTCTTGCCCGCGCCGTTCACGCCCGCGACCATGATCACCGTGGGCTTGTGCTGCCCGATCACCAGCGGGCGCTGCAGCGGCTGCAGCAGGTCGGCGATGGCGTCGGCCAGCAGGGCCTTGACGGCCGCGGGCTCGGTGGCCTTGTGTTCCTTCACGCGGCGGCGCAGGTCGGTGAGCAGGAACTCGGTGGCGGACACGCCGGTGTCGGCCATGAGCAGCGCCGCCTCGAGCTCTTCGTAGAGCGCGTCGTCGATGCGCGTGCCCGTGAAGACGGTGGCGATGCTGCCGCCCGTCTTGCGCAGGCCGGCGCGCAGGCGTTCCATCCAGCCCTGGCGCGCGGGGGCAGCGGCGGGGGCCTCGGCCGGCGCTGCCGTGGCTGGGGCGGCGGGCACGGGGGCGGGGGCGGGGGCGGGGGGCGCAACAGGTGCCGCAACAGGTGCCGCAGCGGGTGCCGCAGCGGGGGCCGCAGCGGGCGCCGGGGCGCTCACCGGCGCGGGCGCGGGTGCGGCTTCAGGGTTTTTCCGGCGAAAGAACGAGAACATTTGTGAATCTCTGGAATCCTTGGGATTCTATGAAACGCCTTTTGATGCCCCTGGGCCTGGCGCTGGCCCTGTGCGCGCCCCTGCCGGCGACCGCGCAAACAGCCCCCCCTTCCACCGCCTCGCCCGACCCGGCCGCGACGCTGGCGCGGCAGTACACGCTGTCCAACGGCATGACCCTGATCGTGCGCCCCGACCGGCGCGCGCCCACGGCGGTTCACATGCTGTGGGTGCGCGTGGGCTCGATGGACGAGGTCGACGGCACCTCCGGCGTGGCCCACGCGCTCGAACACATGATGTTCAAGGGCAGCGCACTGCTCAAGCCCGGCGAGTTCTCGCAGCGCGTGTCGGCCCTGGGCGGGCAGCTCAATGCCTTCACGAGCCGCGACAACACGGCCTACCACGAGCAGGTGCCGGCCGACCGCCTCGAGGAGGTGATGCGCCTGGGCGCCGACCGCTTCGCCACCAACCGCTGGTCCGACGACGAGTTCGCGCGCGAGATGTCGGTGATCAAGGAGGAGCGCCGCCAGCGCACCGAAGAATCGCCACGCGCGCGCATGTACGAGGCCTTCAACGCCATGGTCTGGCAGGCCAGCCCCTACCGCCGCCCGATCATTGGCTGGATGAGCGATCTGGACGCCATGACCCCCCAGGACGCGCGCGACTTCCACCGCCGCTGGTACGTGCCCGCGAATGCCGCGGTGGTGATCACCGGCGACGTGGACGTGCAGCGCGTGCGCGAATGGGCCGAGCGTTACTACGGCCGCATTCCCGCGGCGGCCGTGCCCGAGCGCAAGCCGCGCACCGAGCCGCCGCAGCAGGGGCCGCGCCGCCTCGAGTACCGCGGCGTGACCGAGCAGCCCCTGGTGACCCTGGCCTGGCACGCGCCGCGCTACAGCGGCCGCGACGACGAGGCCAGCCGCGACGCGCTCGCGCTGGCGGTGCTGTCGGGCCTGCTCGACGGCTACCCTGGCGCACGCCTGGACCGTGCGCTGGTGCAGGGCGAGGGCAACGCGGGCAAGCGCGTGGCCGACAGCGCCAGCGCGGGTTACGGCCTGATCGGCCGCGGGCCGCAGGTCTTCACGCTGTCGGCCGTGCCGGCGCGCGGCGTCACGCCCGAGATGGCGGCGGCCGCGCTCAAGCTCGAGGTCGAACGCATCGCGCGCGAGGGCGTGAGCGAGGCCGAGCTGCAGCGCGTGAAGACGCAATGGACGGCGAGCGAGGTCTACAAGCTCGACTCCATCATGGGCCAGGCCCAGGAGCTGGGCACCTACTGGGTCAACGGCCTGCCGGTGGACGCCGGCGAACGCCTGATCGCACAACTGCGCGCGGTCACCGCCGAGCAGGTGCGCGCGGTGGCGGGCCGCTATTTCATCGAGCGCACGCTCAACACCGGCGTGTTGCTGCCAGAGGCCAGGAACGGGGAGGGTGCGCGATGAGCGGGCGTTTCGTTTTCTTCTGCCGCGTCGCTCTCGTGGCGGCCGCGGTCTGCGCTGGCGTGGCCCAGGCCGCGATCCCGATCGAGCAGTGGGCGCATGCCAGCGACGCGCGCATCTACCTCGTGCAGAGCCCGAGCATTCCCATGGTGGACGTGCAGATCAACGTGGACGGCGGCAGCCGGCGCGATCCCGCGGGCAAGACCGGCCTGGCAGGCGTGACCGCGGGCCAGTTCCAGAGCGGCGTGCGCGCCCACGCCGGTCAGCCCGCGCGCGACGAGAACGCACTGGCCGCGGCCTGGGTGGACCTGGGCGCGCAGTTCAGCGCCAGTGCTGGCAGCGACCGCTTCACGGTGCAGCTGCGCAGCCTTACCGACCCCGCGATCCTGCCGCGTGCGGTGGCGCTCGCGGCGCAGCAGCTCGCGGCACCGGCCTGGCCCGAGCGTGTCTGGCAGCGCGACCGCGAGCGCAGCGTGGCCGCGCTGCGCGAGGCGCTCAACCGCCCCGGCACGCGCGCCCAGCAGGCCTTCCTGCCCGCCGTGTACGGCGATCACCCCTACGGCCGCTACACCACGCCCGAGAGCCTGCAGGCGATCTCGGTGGACGACATGCAGGCCTTTTACCGCCGCCACATGAACGCCTGCCGCGCGCAGGTCGTGATCGTGGGCGCCGTGGACCGCGCGGGTGCGCAGGCCATCGCCGATCCGCTGCTCAACGCCATCGCCCCCCACGGCTGCGCCACGCTCGGCGAGGTGCCCGAGGTTCGGCCGCTGGCGCGCGCCGCCGAGCAGCGCCTGCCGTTCGAAGCCGCGCAGGCGCAGATCCTCATCGGCCAGCCCGGCATTGCGCGCAACCACCCCGACTTCTTCGCGCTGCTGGTGGGCAACCACGTGCTCGGGGGCGGCGGCTTTACCTCGCGCCTCACGCTCGCGGTGCGCGAGCAGCGCGGCCTCACCTACGGCGTGTACAGCAACTTCTCGCCGGGCCGCCACGCGGGCGCGTTTCAGATCGGCATGACCACCCGGCCCGACCAGGCCGACGAGGCGGTGCGCGTGGTGCGCGAGACACTCAGCGCCTACCTCGCCGACGGCCCGACCGAGGCCGAGCTGCAGGCCGCCAAGGACTTCCTCATCAATGGCTTTGCGCTGCGCATCGACAGCAACCGCAAGCTGCTGGACAACGTGGCCAACATCGCGTGGAACGGGCTGCCGCTCGACTACCTGGACACCTGGACCGAACAGATCCGCCGCCTCACGCGCGAGCAGGTGCGCGACGCGATGCGGCGCGCGCTGCAGGCCGATCGCATGGTGACCGTGGTGGTGGGCGCTCAGGCCCCGGCCGCGCGTTAAGCTCGGCGCATGAAACACCAGGCCGGCTCGCCGCCGCAGGAGGTGCGCATCCTTGGCGGCCAGTGGAAACGCAGCAAGCTGCCCGTGGCCGACCGCCCGGGCCTGCGGCCCACGCCCTCGCGCGTGCGCGAGACGCTGTTCAACTGGCTGGGCCAGGACCTCACAGGCTGGCGCGTGATCGATGCCTTCGCGGGCACCGGCGCGCTCGGCTTCGAGGCCGCGTCTCGCGGCGCGCACGAGGCCCTGCTGCTCGAGCAGGACCCGGCGCTGGCCGCGCAGCTGCAGGCCGTGCGCACGCGCCTGAAGGCCGAGACCGTGCGTGTGCAGCGCGGCGACGGTCTGGCGGCGCTGCGGGCCGCGGCGGGGCAGGGCTGGAACGCCGTCTTCCTCGACCCCCCGTTCGACGCCACGGCCCTGTTCGAGCCTGCGCTGCGCGCGGCAGCCGCGGCCATCGGGCCCGAGGGCTTCGTGTACCTCGAAGCACCCCGGCCCTGGAGCGAGGCCGAGCTGGCCGCGCTGGGCCTGGCCCTGCACCGCCACGGCCGCGCGGGCGCCGTGGCCTTTCACCTGCTGCGGCCGCTGGCGGGCTGAGCGGGCGGGATAATCCGGCCCATGGCTGCCTCCCGCATCGCCGTCTACAGCGGCACCTTCGACCCCATCACCCTCGGCCACGAGGACGTGATCCGGCGCGCCGCCGGCCTGTTCGACGAGCTGATCGTCGCGGTCGCGGTGGCCCACCACAAAAAAACCCGCTTCTCGCTGAACGAGCGCGTGGCGCTGGTGGAGCAGGCGGTGCAGGGCCTGCCGGGCCGCGTGCGCGCGCTGCCCTTCGACGGCCTGATCATGGACTTCTGCCGCGAGCACCGGGCGCAGGCCGTGGTGCGCGGCATCCGCAACCTCACCGACTTCGACTACGAAGCCCAGATGGCGGCCATGAACCGCAAGCTGCACCCGGGCGTCGAGACCGTGTTCCTGTTGCCCCAGGCCGAGCTGCAGTGCATCAGCAGCACCCTGGTGCGCGAGATCGCCAAGCTCGGCGGTGATGTGTCGACCATGGTGAACCCGGCCGTGGCGGCCAGTCTCGTGACCCCGCCCCTGCAGGCCTGAGGAACGCGCCATGGCCCTGATGATCACCGACGAGTGCATCAACTGCGACGTCTGCGAGCCCGAGTGCCCGAACCAGGCGATTTACATGGGCGAGGAGATCTACGAGATCGACCCCGCACGCTGCACCGAATGCGTGGGCCACTTCGACGAGCCGCAGTGCATGCAGGTCTGCCCGGTGTCGTGCATCCCGGTCGACCCGAACCACGTCGAGTCGAAGGAAACGCTGTGGCAGAAGTACCAGCGGCTGCAGAAGGCCGGTCAGGGCTTGTCGTCGGCCGCGGGTGAGGCGCCTTCGGCCTGAGCCGGCGGCGGCGCCGGGCGCGGCGGTTTGGGCCGCGGCGGCTTGCTGGTGTGGATCAGGGCCGTGGCCTTGTCCATCTCGCCCGCGATCAGATGGGGCAGGGCCTTGAGGCAGCGGTCCAGCGTCTGCGCGATGGCGATGCGATCGTCGGGCGAGGGCTTCTTGAGCACCCAGTTCGCAACCTCGTTCTTGTTGCCCGGGTGGCCGATGCCGATGCGCAGCCGCCAGTAGTCCGCGCTGCCGAGCTGGGCATGGATGTCGCGCAGGCCGTTGTGGCCCGCATGGCCGCCGCCTTTCTTGAGCTTGGCCTCGCCCGGTGGCAGGTCGAGTTCGTCGTGCACCACCAGCACCTCTTCGGGTGCGATCTTGTAGAAGCGCGCGAGCGAGCCCACCGACTTGCCCGAGAGGTTCATGTAGGTCTGCGGCTCAACCAGCCACACGCTGTGGCCGCCCACGTTGGCCCGCGCCACCAGGCCGAAGTGCGAGCGCTCCATCTGCAGCGACACCTTGAGCTGGCGCGCCACGTCGTCGACCCACCAGAAGCCGGCGTTGTGGCGCGTGTGTTCGTACTCGGGGCCGGGATTGCCCAGGCCGGCGATGAGTTTGATCATGGGGCGGGATTGTCCCAAATGTGGCCAAAGAAAAGGCCCGCACGCGGCGGGCCTTGTTCAGCGAAGGCAGAAGGGTTCCGGCGCCGGGCCGCCCCAAGCCGGAACGCTCCCCCTTGGGGGGCAGCGACCCGCGCAGCGGCGGAGCGTGGGGGCCTGACTTACTTCTTGCCTTTGGCCTTCTTCTTGTCGTCGGCCGGGGCGGCGACCGGTGCGGCCACCACTTCTTCCACGGGCTCGACCACGGTGGCCACGGTGATGTCCTTGCGGCCGTGGGTCACGATCTTCACGCCCTTGGGCAGCTTGATGTCACCCGAGTGCACGGTGGCGCCCTTGGTGACCTGGCTCAGGTCGACGCTGATGAATTCGGGCAGCGCGGTGGCCAGGCACTCGATCTCGATCTCGTTGGCCACGTGGTTGACCAGGCACTTGTCGAGCTTGACGGCGGGCGATTCTTCGGCGCCGGTGAAGTGCAGCGGCACCTTCTTGCGCAGGCGGGTCTTCTCGTCCACGCGCTGGAAGTCCACGTGCAGCACGAGGGGCTTGTAGGGGTGGTACTGCACGTCGCGCAGCAGCACTTTCTCGACCTTGCCGTTGAGCTCCATGTCGAGAATGGACGCGTGGAAGGCTTCCTTCTTCAGGGCGTGCCACAGGGCGTTGTGATCGAGTTCGATCGTGGCGGGGGCGGTGTTGCCACCGAAGACGATACCGGGCGCACGGCCGGTGATGCGCAGGCGGCGGCTCGCACCCGTGCCCTGCTTGCTGCGCTCGAAAGCGACGAATTGCATGACTGACTCCAGTTGAGGGGTTCCGCGACCAGAACGCCTCTGTTTCAACGATGGCCGCCGCGGGGGCGACCGGCTTCTTGCTGCCTCAGAACAGGTTGTCCTGATCGGCGAACAAACTCATGACCGACTCGCCCGAGGAAATGCGCGCGACCGTCTCGGCGATCAGCGGCGCCACGGAGAGCTGGCGGATCTTGGCGCAGGCCTGGGCGGACTGCGACAGGGGAATGGTGTTGGTCACGACCACTTCGTCGAGCGCCGTGCCCTTGGCGATGCGCTCGATGGCCGGGCCCGAGAAGATCGGGTGCGTGCAGTACGCATAGACGTTCTTGGCGCCACGCTCCTTGAGCACCTCGGCCGCCTTCACGAGCGTGCCCGCGGTGTCGATCATGTCATCCATGATCACGCAGTTGCGGCCTTCGATGTCGCCGATGACGTGCATGACCTCGGACACGTTGGCCTTGGGACGGCGCTTGTCGATGATGGCCATGTCGCAGTTGAGCTGCTTGGCCAGCGCACGCGCGCGCACCACGCCGCCCACGTCGGGCGAGACCACCAGCAGGTCTTCGTAGTTCTTGGTGCGCAGGTCGCCCAGCAGCACGGGAGAGGCGTAGATGTTGTCGACCGGGATGTCGAAGAAGCCCTGGATCTGGTCGGCGTGCAGGTCCATGGTGAGCACGTGGTTCACGCCCACGGTCTGCAGCATGTCGGCCACCACCTTGGCGCTGATCGGCACGCGGCTCGAACGCGGGCGGCGGTCCTGGCGGGCGTAGCCGAAGTAGGGGATGACCGCGGAGATGCGCTCGGCCGAGGCGCGCTTGAGCGCGTCGACCATGATGAGCAGCTCCATCAGGTTCTCGTTGGTGGGCGCGCAGGTGGACTGGATCACGAACGCGTGGCGGGCCCGCACGTTCTGGGTGATCTCGACCGTGACTTCGCCGTCGGAGAAGCGGCCCACATTGGCCGCACCAAGCTGGGTGCCCAGGTGTTGGGCGATCTCGGACGCCAGCACCGGATTGGCATTGCCGGTGAAGAGCATGAATTCCGGGGGCTGAACGTTCATGGCAATCCCAGCGGTCTGGCGGCCACCGGCGGGGCCGCGATCAAAAAACAACGGCCATCAGGGATGGCCAGTGTGAGTGATGTCAGAAAAACGGTGGCAGGGGAGGAAGGACTCGAACCCTCGCATGCCGGAATCAAAATCCGGTGCCTTAACCAACTTGGCGACTCCCCTACGCAGGAGGCCCGTGCCACAAGACACGTGCCACCGAATTGTCGCAGGTTGCGCAACCGCAGGACCGACTGCTGGGTGGGCTGGACTCAGTCCTCGCACCAATCGGCCAATGGATGCACATCCATGTTGCTGCAGACCTGCACCTGCCAACCCGCTGGCGGCGCGTTCAGGCTTGTGGTGCCCGGGGCGAGCGGTGCGAAGACCGCGGTGCCGGACCCGCTCATGCGAGCGGACAAACCTTGCGAAGCCAGCCAGTCGATGCAGTCGCTCACCTCGGGGCAGAGCGTTTGCGCGACCGGTTGCAGGTCGTTGCGACCAAAAGCCATGCAGGCTTTCAAATCCAACAAGCTGTTTGCAGCGAAGCCTCGCATTGTAGCAGTTTCTGAATCGCGTTTGAGCGATGGCGACGCAAAGATCTGTGGCGTGGACGCGCCGCCTTGTGGTTTGACCACCACGAGCCGGCCCGCGGGCAGGGTGATCGGTGTGATCTGCTCGCCTATGCCCTCGACCCAGGCGTTGCGCCCGCCGATGAAGAACGGCACGTCGGCGCCCAGGCCCAGGCCGATGCGCGCGAGCTCGGGGCGCCGCAGCTTCAGGCCCCACAGCCGGTTGAGCGCGAGCAGCGTGGTGGCGGCGTCGGACGAGCCGCCGCCCAGGCCGGCCTGCGTAGGCAGGCGCTTGTCGAGCGTGATGCGCGCGCCCTGTGTGCAGCCCGTGGCCTGTTGCAGCGCGCGCGCGGCGCGCACGCAGAGGTCGTCCTCGGGCAGCGCGCCGGCCTGCAGGTCGACGCGCGCGATGGTGCCGTCGTGGCTGCGCTCGATGTGCAGGCGGTCGCACCAGTCGATCAGCATGAACACCGACTGCAGCAGGTGGTAGCCGTCGGCGCGACGGCCCACGATGTGCAGGAAGAGGTTGACCTTGGCCGGCGCGGGCAGGTCGTACAGGCGCTGCAGACCGGTCACTGAACGACCCTCCGTGCTGCGCACTGCGGGGCTGAGCGCCTTGGGAGCGGCCCGGCGGCGCTCATGGCTGTTGCACCACCACGCGCAGTTCGGCCGTCGGGGCCGGCTGCTCGCGCCGCGCCACCAGCCGGCCCTGCGCCTGGGCCGAGAGGTCGGCGCGCCAGCCCTCGGCTTCGGTGCCGCGGCCGTCGAGCCAGTCGAACAGCGCGGCGATGGGCAGCGGCGCGCCCGTGAGTTCGGTCGTGAGTTCGCTCAGGCTGCCGCGGCGCGTCAGTTCGGTGCCGCGTTGCAGCTCGGCGCCCTGGGGCGACCAGCGCACCGTGGCCAGGGTCTGGCCCAGCACCGAGGCCAGGCGCAACTCGCCCGCGCGGGCCGAGCCCTGCAGGTCGAACAGGGCCGAGAAGGCCTGCGGCGGCTGGCTGTCGACGCGCAGCGCCAGGCGCCCGCTCCAGGTCTCGCCGACCGCGGGGCGCGGCGGCGTGGCACAGCCCCCCGCCAGGGCGGCCAGGCCGAGCAGCCAGGTTCTGCGATCGAGCGTGGCGGTGCGGATCACGGCTGCACGTTCAAGCGGCGCAGCGTGTTTTGCAGCGTCTCGTTGTCGCGCGCCAGCAGCAGGCCCTCGCGCCACACCTTCAGCGCTTCTTCGCGCTGGCCCCGGGCCCAGAGCACCTCACCCAGGTGAGCGGCGATCTCGGCATCGGGCCGTTTGGTGTACGCGTTGCGCAGGATGCCGAGCGCGCGTTCGGTGTTGCCCAGGCGGAACTCGACCCAGCCCAGACTGTCCTGGATGTAGGCATCGTCGGGCGCCAGGGACACAGCCTTCTCGATCAGTTGCCGGGCCTCGGGCAGGCGCTCGTTGCGGTCGGCCAGGGCGTAGCCCAGCGCGTTGTAGGCGTGGTGGTGGTCGGGCTTGACGGCGATGAGCTGGCGCAGCAGCCGCTCCATCTCGTCGTTGAGGCCGGCGCGCTCGGCCATCAGGGCCTGGTCGTAGAGCAGCTCGGGTTCCTGCGGAAAGCGCTTGAAGGCCTCGCCATACACCTCGTACGAGCCTTTGTAGTCCTTGAATTCGCGCAGCAGCTGGGCTTCGCCGATGAGCTTGAGGCGCGCGTCGGCGGGCCGGCGCTCGGGCAGCGCGCGCAGCATCTGGCGCGCTTCGGTCATGCGGCCCTGGCGCGCCATCACCGAGGCGCGGCGCAGCTGCGCGGCCATGATGTCTTCGGGGTTGTCGATGCGGTCGATCCAGGCGTTGGCGGCAACGAAGTCTTCGCGTTTCTCGGCGATCTCGGCCATCAGCAGGTAGGCCTGCGTGAGGCCGCGTTGCGTGCGCTCGTCGGTGCTCGCGCCCACCAGGCCGATGAAGGTCTGCAGCGAGAGCGTGGCGGCGTCGTAAGCGCGGTCCTGCACCTGCAGCGTGCCCAGCAGCAGCCAGGGCTCGGCCTGCTCAGGGGCGCGTGTGGTGAGCCGTTCGAGCTGCACGCGCGCGTCGCGCAGGCGCTGCAGGTCGAGCAGCACGCGCGCGTAGGCCACGGCCACGCCGAAGTCGCGCGGCGTGGCGTTGCGCGACGCGTCGATCTGCTGGCGGATGACGGGTTCGACCTCGGCCTGCCCGTCTTCGAGCAGTTCGAGCGCCAGCAGCGCCGGGTACGGCGAGGCCGGCTCGATCGCGTGACCGCGTCGCGCGGCGTCCACCGCGGCGGCGTTGCGGCCCTGCGCGCGCTCCATGCGGCCGATGGTGGTCCAGGCCGAAGCGCCGTACGCGGGCTGGGTCAGGAAGGGCGTCAGCGCCTCGCGCACGGCGGCCAGGGCCTGCGCCTTGTCGCTGGCGCGCGCATAGGTCTGGGGAATGGCGTTGATGGCCTCGTTGCGCCCCTCGGCCGGCGTGGACTGCAGCACCGAGCGCAGCACCGTGGCGGTTTCCGCGGACCGGTCGAGCGCGAGCAGGATCTGCAGCAGGTAGCGGTCGGCCTCGTTGCTGCCAGGGATCGCCTGGGCCCATGCGCGCGCTGCGGCCAGCGCCGATTCGCCCGAGCGGCCCTGCAGCGCGATGTTCACCGCGCGCTTGAAGAGATCGGGGTCCTTCTGCCGGCGTGCGGCATCGAGGATCAGCGAGAACCCGGCGCCCGGATCGCCCCCCGCGACGTTGAGTTCGCCCAGCAGCAACTGGTAGAAGAGCATCGCGTCGAGCGCTGAGTTGGCCGGCGCCGGGGCCGGAGCCGCTGCGGCGGCGGCTGCGGGCGCCTGGGCCTGGGCGCCCTGGTTCAGGCCCAGGCCGGCCGCCAGGGCCAGCGCAAGCAGGGAAGGACGGGCACGTCGAGGACGCTGGAGGGCTTTCATCGGGCCATGATAATCGTTGGGTTCCGGGGCTTTGGGGCTCTGGATCCGATTCCCCACCGCCGCGTTCCCCGGCGGACCAACCCCTGTCTGTCCTGTGCCTGAACTGCCCGAAGTCGAGGTCACGCGCCGCAGTTTCGCGGACCGCATTGCCGGCGCCAGCGTCGAGCGCGTGCGCCTGGGCAAGCCGCTGCGCTGGCCCCTGGGCTGCGCGCCCGAGGGCCTGGTCGGGCGGCGCGTGCAGGCCGTGCAGCGGCGCGGCAAATACCTGCTGGTGCAGCTCGACGCGGGCTGGCTGCTGTTGCACCTGGGCATGTCGGGCAGCCTGCAGTTCGCCGCGGCCCTGCCACCGCCCGGCGCGCACGACCACTTCGAGATGCACACCAGCCGCGGCCTGCTGCGCCTGCACGACCCGCGCCGCTTCGGCGCCGTGGTGCACGTGCCTTCGCTCGACGACACCCGCGCGCGCAAGCTGCTCGACGGCCTGGGCGTGGAGCCGCTCGAAGCGGGCTTTGACCCGCTGGCCTTCCACCGATCACTCCAGATGCGCCGCGCGTCGATCAAGCAGGTGCTGCTCGCGGGCGACATCGTGGTCGGGGTGGGCAACATCTACGCCAGCGAGGCCTTGTTCCTCGCGGGCATCCGCCCCACCACGCGGGCCGATCGCATCAGCCGGCCGCGCGCGGCCCGGCTGCACCGCGCCATCGTCGACGTGCTGCAGCGCGCGCTGGCCCTGGGCGGCAGCACCCTGCGCGACTTCTCGAGCGCCGAAGGGCAGAGCGGCTACTTCCAGCTCGACGCCATGGTGTACGACCGTGCGGGCCAGCCCTGCCGGGTGTGTGCCACGCCCATCCGCAGCCTGCGCCAGGGCCAGCGTTCCACCTATTACTGCCCGCTCTGTCAGCGCCCCTGACCTTGTGTCTGACCGCCCGGCCTCGGCAGAAAAGCCGGGTGCTATATTGGCCAATCGCCCCAACCACCCGCCCATGAGCTTCATCCAGGCCCTCGATCAACACGGTGCATGGCGCAAGCAGTTTGCCTTGCGCCTCAAGCTGTTGTCCGAATGGCTGATCGATCACGAGCTGATGGAGCCCGGCGTTCGCGAGCGCCTCGACCAGCTGCACGCCCAGGTCAAGAACGACAAGATCACCGTGGCCTTCGTGGCCGAGTTCTCGCGCGGCAAATCCGAGCTCATCAACGCGGTCTTTTTCGCGGGCTACGGTCGCCGCATCATGCCGGCCAGCGCCGGGCGCACCACCATGTGCCCCACCGAGCTCGCCTACGACGCCGAGCTGCCGCCCTGCCTGCGCCTGCTCCCCATCGAAACGCGCCTGCAGCCGCAGTCGCTGCTCGACTGGCGCAACGCCCCCAACAAGTGGGAGCGTGTCGATCTCGACGTCAACGACCCCAAACAGCTCGCCAAGGCCATCCACAAGGTGGCCGAGGTGCGCCGCGTGCCTGTGGACGAGGCCCGTGCCCTGGGCTTCTGGCACGACGAGATCCCCGAAGACAACCCCCTGCCGGGCGCCGACGGCCTGGTCGAGGTGCCGCGCTGGCGGCATGCGCTCATCAACATGGCGCACCCGCTGCTCAAGCAGGGGCTGGTCATCCTCGACACCCCGGGGCTCAATGCCATCGGCGCCGAGCCCGAACTCACGGTGAGCCTGCTGCCGCAGGCGCACGCGGTGGTGTTCATCCTCGCGGCCGACGCGGGCGTGACCAAGTCCGACCTCGGCATATGGCGCCAGCACCTGGGCTCGCTGGGCGATGGCCAGGCCTCGCGGCTGGTGGTGCTCAACAAGATCGACACCCTGTGGGACGCGCTGAGTTCGCCCGAGCAGGTGCAACTGCAGATCGCGGCCCAGCGCGCCGACTCGGCCGAGATCCTCGGCGTGCCGATGGACCAGGTGCTCGCGGTGTCGGCGCAAAAGGGCCTGCTCGCCAAGGTCAACCGCGACGACGAGCTGCTCAAGGCCAGCCAGCTGCTCGACCTCGAGCACGCGCTGGGCGACCGTCTGCTCGCCCAGCGCCGCCGCATCCTGAGCGCGGCCGTGTCGGCCGGCGTGGACGCACTGCGCGGTGAAGCGGGCCGCATGGTGCGGGCGCGCCTGCGCGACCTGGTCGAACAGATCCAGGAGCTCGACGGCCTGCGCGGCAAGAACGCGGGCGTCATCAAGCAGATGCGGCTGCGCATCGAGCAGGAGCAGGCCGACTTCGACGCCAGCGGCGCCAAGATCCAGGCCGTGCGCTCGGTTCACCTGCGCCTGCTCAAGGACCTGTTCGCGCTGCTGAGCCCTTCGCACCTGAAGGCCGAAGTGGCCGCGCTGGCCAAGCAGCTCAAGAGCCCGGGCATCAAGCTCGGCGTGCGCCGCGCCTACGACCACACTTTCGACCGCCTGCGCGAAGACCTCGACAAGGCCGACCGCATGGCGGGCGAGATCCAGTCCATGCTCGAAGGCAGCTTCAAGAGCCTCAACGCCGAGTACGGCTTCTCGCTGCAGGCGCCCAGCGGCCCGCAGCTCGCGGCCTACCGCAAAGACCTCGACCTGATCGAGAAAAGCCATCTGCAGTACCTGAGCCTGGGCAATGCGCTGCGCCTGGCCCAGCCCGAGTTCGCCGAGCGCCTGGCGCGCGCCCTCATGAGCCGCCTGCGCGTGGTCTATGACACCGCGGTCAACGAGGTGGAGCTCTGGAACAAGTCGGCCGCGGCCCAGCTCGACGCGCAGCTGCGCGAGCGCCGCCGCAATTTCACGCGCCGCATCGAGGCGGTGTCGCGCATCCAGCAGGCCGCGAGCGGGCTCGACGAGCGCATCCGCGAACTGCAGGCGCAGCAGGCCGCGCTCAACCAGCTCGAGGCGAAGTTCGGTGAGCTCACCGAGCAGCTCATGGCGGCCTCCGAAGACGAACCCGCCGACGAAGCCCTGGTGGCATGACGGCGCTGCCGTCGGCCTTTGCGCCGCGCCTGATCGCGTGGCAGCGCGCCTCGGGCCGCCACGGCCTGCCCTGGCAGGGCACGCGCGATCCCTACCGCGTGTGGCTGTCCGAAATCATGCTGCAGCAGACGCAGGTGTCCACGGTGCTGGGCTACTACCCGCGTTTTCTCGAACGTTTCCCCGACGTGGCTGCGCTGGCCGCCGCGCCCATCGACGATGTGATGGCGCTCTGGAGCGGCCTGGGCTACTACAGCCGCGCGCGCCACCTGCACCGCTGCGCGCAGGCGGTGGTGGCGCAGCACGGCGGGCGGTTTCCGCGCACGGCGGCCGAACTGCAGACGCTGCCCGGCATCGGCGCGTCCACCGCGGCCGCCATCGCCGCGTTCTGCTTCGGCGAGCGCGTGTCCATCCTCGACGGCAACGTGCGGCGCGTGCTCTCGCGCGTGCTGGCTTTCGAGGGCGACGTGGCCGAGACGGCCGCGCAGCGCGCGCTCTGGGCACACGCCCAGGCCCTGCTGCCCAAAGCGCCCGAGGGCGACGACATGGCCGCTTACACCCAGGGCCTGATGGACCTGGGCGCCACGCTGTGCACGCGCAGCAAGCCGGCCTGTGTGGTCTGCCCCATGGTGGATCTCTGTGCCGCGCGCATGAGCGGCGACCCGACTCGCTTCCCGGTCAAGACGCGCAAGCTGGTGCGCCGCTTCGAGCGCTGGTGGCTGCTGCTGGCGGTGCGGGCCGACGCGGTCTGGCTGCAGCGCCGGCCCGAGCGCGGCATCTGGGCCGGGCTCTACGCGCCGCCGGTGTTCGCCAGCGAAGACGCCCTGCACGCGGCGCTCGGCGATCGGGCCGCGCGGCTGGAGCCAGGCTCACCGGTGTCGCACAGCCTCACGCACCGCGAGCTCGAACTGCTGCCGCAGCGGCTGCCGCTGCCGGCCGACGCCGCGCCCGGCGTGCCCGGGCAATGGGTGCCGTGGACCGAAGCCCTGGGCCTGGGCCTGCCCGCGCCGGTGCGCGGCCTGCTGCAGGTCCTGCGCGATCAGCCCTTGCCCCAGTGATCGGCCTCGCGGTGGCGCACCCGCGTCACCCACCGGGTGCCGAACTGCCCCGCCAGGCGCTCCACCAGATAGACCGAGCGGTGCTGTCCGCCGGTGCAGCCGATGGCCACGGTGACGTAGCTGCGGTGGTCGCGCATCATCAGCGGCAGCCAGTGGTCGAGGAAGGCGTGGATCTGGTTTTCCATCGCCACCACCTCGTGGCTGGCCGCGAGGAAGGTGGCCACGGGCGCGTCGCGCCCGGTCATGGGGCGCAGTTCGGGCTCGTAGTGCGGGTTGGGCAGCATGCGCACGTCGAACACGAAGTCGGCATCCATGGGAATGCCGCGCTTGAACGCGAAGGATTCGAACACCAGCGTGAGCGGCGTGTGCGTGGCGCCCACGAGCTCCTTGACCTGGCTGCGCAGCTGCGCGGGCCGCACCAGGCTGGTGTCGAGCACCAGGGCCTGCTCGCGCAGTTCGGCGAGCAGTTCGCGCTCGTGCTCGATCGCGTCGGTGAGCGCGCGGTGCTGGTCGTGCGCGCTGTTGAGCGACAGCGGGTGCAGCCGGCGCGTTTCCGAGAAGCGGCGCACCAGGGTGTCGGTGGTCGAGTCGAGGAACAGCGTGGTGAGGTGCAGGTCGGCGTTGCGCAGCGCCGCGAGGCGCCGTGGCAGCCCGGGCAGCGATGAGGCGCTGCGCACGTCCATGGCGATGGCCACCTTGGGCGTGCTGTGGTTGCGTTCGAGCTCGACGAAGGATTCGAGCAGCTCGGGCGGCAGGTTGTCGACGCAATAGAAGCCCACGTCTTCGAGCGCGGTCAGCGCCACGGACTTGCCCGAGCCCGACATGCCCGTGATGACCACGAGCTCGGTGACGGCGGCGGCGGGAGCGGCGGTCATGGTCAGGCGGAGAGCAGTTCGCGCGCGTGCGCCAGCGACACGTCGGAGCGCTCGTTGCCGCCCAGCATGCGCGCGAGCTCGCGCACGCGCGTGTCGTGTTCGATGGGCTGCACCGTGCTTTGCGTGCGGCCCTCGCGCACCTGCTTGGCCACCAGCAGGTGGTGGTCGGCGCAGGCGGCCACCTGGGCCAGGTGGGTCACGGCCAGCACCTGGCGGTCCTTGCCGAGCTGGCGCATGAGCCGGCCCACGGTGTGGGCCACGGCGCCGCCGATGCCGGCGTCGACCTCGTCGAAGATCAGCGTGGGCGCGTGGCCGAGCCGGCTCGTGATGACCGCGATCGCCAACGCGATGCGCGACAGTTCACCGCCCGAGGCCACCTTGGCCACGGGCCGCGGCGTGCTGCCCGCGTGGCCCGCCACGCGGAACTCCACCTGCTCGCGGCCGTGCGCGTGTGGCGTGTCCAGCGGCAGCAGCGCCACCTCGAAGCGGCCGCCTTCCATACCCAGGGTCTGCATGGTTTCGGTCACGGCCTGGCTCAGCCGCGGCGCGGCCTTCTGGCGCTGCTGGCTCACGGCCTTGGCGGCCGCGTCGAAGGCCGCACGGGCCTTGGCCTCGGTGCGTTCGAGGGTGTCGATGTCGAGCGCCTGGTCGAGCTGCGCGAGCTCGGCCTTCCATTGGGCGAGCAGCGCGGGCAGTTCTTCGGCGGGGGTGCGGTAGCGCCGCGCGAGCGAGTGCCACTGCGACAGGCGCTGGTCGAGCTCGGCGAGCGCCTCGGGGTCGAGTTCGGCGTGGCGCTGGTGCTGGTGCAGCTCGTGCACCGCGTCCTGCACCTGGGCCAGCGCGCTCTGTAGCGATTCCAGCGGCTGGGCGAAGGCGGGCTCGATGTGGGCCTGGGCCTGCAGCGCGGCGATGGCGCGGTTGATCAGGCCCACCGCGTTGTCGTCGGCCTCGTCGAGCGCGTGCACCGCGGCCTGGGTGGCGTCGATCAGGCTTTGCGCGTTCGCCAGCCGGCCGTGCCGCGTGTTGAGCTCGTCCCATTCGCCGGGCTGCGGCGCGAGCTTGTCGAGCTCGCCGATCTGCCAGGCCAGGCGTTCGCTTTCCTGGCGCAGCGTGGACTGGCGCTCGCGCGCGCGCTCGAGCGCACCCTGGGCCTCGCGCCAGCCGGCCCAGGCCTTGGCGAGCGGCGCGGTGTCGATGCCGGCAAAACCGTCGAGCAGGCCGCGCACCGCATCGGCGCGCGTGAGGCCTTGCCAGGCGTGCTGGCCGTGGATATCCACCAGCGCGTCCCCGGCCTGGCGCAACTGGGTCAGCGTGGCCGCGCTGCCGTTGATCCAGGCGCGGCTGCGGCCCTCGGCGTCGACCACGCGGCGCAGCAGCAGGGTGTCGTCGTCGGCGAAGCCCTGCTCGTCGAGCCAGGGGCGCAGCGCGGCGGGGCGGTCGAACTCGGCCGCGATCTCGCAGCGCGCCGCGCCTTCGCGCACCACGCCGGCCTCGGCGCGCGCGCCGAGCGCGAGCTGCAGCGCGTCGATCAGGATGGACTTGCCCGCACCAGTCTCACCCGTGAGCACGCCGAAGCCGGCGGCCAGTTCGAGGTCGAGCGAGGGCACGATGACGAAGTCGCGCAGGGCGATGCGGCGAAGGCTCATGGCAAGGGCGGTGAATGAACAACGCGATTGTCACCGGGCGCTCAGGCCCCTTCGTTCCAGTGCAGTTTTCGCCGCAGCGTGTCGAAGTAGTTCCAGCCCACCGGGTGCAGCAGGCGCAGCGAATGCTCGGAGCGGCGCACCACGACGCGGTCGCCGTGCAGCAGGCTGGCGAACGACTGCATGTCGAAGCTCGCGCTGGCGTCGCGGCCGGCCACGATCTCCATCGCGATCTCGCTGTGCGAGGGCAGCACCACCGGCCGGTTGGACAGCGTGTGCGGCGCGATCGGCACCATCACCCAGCCGCCGAT